>CAVRKF010000021.1:0-265046 GCA_963721625.1 uncultured Alphaproteobacteria bacterium | reverse complement strand
CCATGCCGATGCTGATTTCTGGGTCGCGGCTGTCGGTGCGCGCAACGTCGATCAGTCCGGCGACATTCCCGGGCGCGACCGCTACCGCGCCCTTGCCGTGCCGGGTGTCGAGGCCGCCGCTTCGCTCGTCGTCCGCTTCGCCCCGTGGAAACGACCCGATGGCGGGACCGAGACGGTCATCGTTGTCGGCGTCGATCTCGAACATCCCGGGCTCGTTCCGTGGAACTTCGCGGCGGGCGGCGTCGATGATTTGCGCCGGCCGGACGGCATCGTCATCGACAAGCTCTATGCCGCAGAAGCTGGGCGTCCACGCGGTGGGCGACCGGGTCGAGATTTATGGCCATCGCGCCCGCATCGTCGGATTTACCCAGGGCATCCGCACCTTCACCCAGGCGCCCTACGTCTTTGCCTCGAGCGAAAGAGGCGGCGATCTTGACCAACGAGGTGCCGGGAGACACGACCTATCTGCTGGTCTCGGCCGCATCGGGCGCCGATCTATCGCCGTCCACGCGGCGCTCGCGGCGCAGTTTCCCAATTTCGATGTCTGGAGCACGACCGGATTTTCCTGGCAGACCCGCTCCTACTGGCTGTTCTCGACCGGCGCGGGCGCGGCCTGGTGCTGGCGGCGCTGCTGGGGCTCATCGTCGGCATGATCGTCGTCGCCCAGACGCTCTATGCGGCGACGGTGGAGCGGATTTCCGAGTACGCGACGCTGCGCGCGATGGGCGCGCCGGCGAGTTATCTCTACGGCATCATTCTCCGCCAGGGTTTCATGAGCGCGGCCATCGGCTTTGCCATCGGCCTTTCGATCGCCCAGACCATCGTTCATGCCGCGCACGACGCCAATGCCGCGATGCTGCTGCCGCTGCCGCTGGTGATAGGGCTGGCGATTGCGACGGTCGCGATGTGCTCGGGCGCCGCCATCACCTCGATCCGCCGCGCCGTCACCGCCGAGCCGGCCCTGGTCTTCAGTAAGCCGCCGTGGACCGGGACCGCACGCCGCCTTCATCCAGGTCGCCGACGCCTCGCTTGTCTATGGCGGGGGTACGGCCGCGGTTCAGGCGGTGGATCGGGTATCGCTCGCGATCCACGGCGGCGAATTGCTGGTGCTCATGGGGCCGTCGGGCAGCGGCAAGACCAGCCTGCTGCAGATGATCGGCGGGCTGATCCGCCCCTCGGCCGGCCGGATTCTCATCGATGGCCGGTCCATCAGTGCGCTGGGCGAACACGATCTGAGCGATCCGAGGCTGCACCGGATCGGCTTCATCTTTCAGCACTACAACCTGTTCCGGAATCTGCGCGCGTGGGAAAACGTGGCCGTCGCCTTCGAGCTCCTGGGCCTTGCCGCGCGGCGTGCGAGCGCGGCAGCCTCGAGCTCTTGGAGCGCATGGGCATCGCCCATCGCGCCGAGGCCTTTCCCCATGAATTGAGCGGCGGCCAAAGACAACGCGTCGCGATCGCGCGGGCGCTCGCGGGCGATCCCTGAGTCCTTCTCGCCGACGAGCCCACGGCCGCGCTCGACACCCAGAGTGGCGAGCGCATCGGGCAGTTGCTGCGCGATCTCGCGCACCAGGACGGGAGTGCCGTCGTCATCGTCACGCACGACCGGCGTCTCGCCGCTTTTGCCGATCGCACCATCCTCCTCGAAGACGGCCGGATCGCTCCCGACGCCGCGCCCGCATCGGAGCTTCGCTTGGCAGCAGGATTTGGATGATGCACAGGTTTTGGCTGTTGGCCGTCGCCGCCTCGCTCGGGGCCGTCACGATTCCGCTCTCGCCTCGGCGACGGGCATCACGAGGCGCTGGCGGACAGCGGCCCGCCGGCGCCCCTGCCGCCGCACGCTGGTGGTGGCGCCGGGCATTGTCGAGCCCGAGACCGAGGAGCGCAACATCGCCGCTTCCGTCACCGGCACGCTGAAGGCCCCATGCCTGCCGAAGGGCAGAAGGTCGCCGCCGGCGACATCATTGCCGAGGTCTATAACCAGGATTTGAAGGCCGAACGCAGCGCTGCCGAGGCGCAAGTCGCCATGCGTCAAAGCGAGCTCGACCGGCTGATGGCGGGTGCGCGCCCGGAGGAACGCCAGGCGGCGGCGGCGGAGCTGGAACAGGCGGTGGCCCAACTCAACCTCGCGCAAAAGAATTTCGGGCGCCGCGAGACCCTCGTGCGACAAGGCATCGCCTCGGTCGAATTCGACCGACGTCGCGCGCGCCGACTATCAGTCCGCGGAGGCGCGGCGCGATCTCATGGCGGCGCGGTTTGCACTGATCAGCGCGCCGCCGCGGCCGGAAGACGTGGCGATCGCCACTGCCAACCTTGCCGCAGCCAAGGCCCAGGTCGCCGATCTCGATGCAAAGATCGAGAAGACCCGCATGCGCTCGCCGATCAACGGCATCGTCCTGAAGCGCTATAAGGAGCCGGGCGAGACCGTGTCCGAGCTGCCGCCGACCCTTGTCGCCATCGTCGGCGATGTTTCGCAACTGCGTGTCCGGGCCGAGATCGACGAGGCCGATATCGCGGGCGTTCATGTCGGCCAGCATGTCACCGTCACGGCCGATGCCTTCGGCCAGCGGCGCTTCAGCGGCACCGTGGTCAAGATCGGCTCGCGGCTCGGTCCGAAATACATCAGGACCGATGCGCCCGGCGAGCGCTTCGACACCAAGGTGCTCGAGGCGATGGTGGCGCTCGACGGGCACCCGCCGCTGCCCATGGGGCTCCGCGTCACCGCGATGTTCGACACCGTGCCGCAAAGCTGACGCGTGGCGGCTCCCGATAACGGACGGCATGCGACAGCCCGAGCCGCTTCGGCAGAGGTATCGTTCAACGCGCGCCCTGCACCATCCGATTTCGACTACATGACGGCGTTCAGCCGCAACATCGGCTGGATCACCGAGTGGGAGCAGTTGGCACTACGAGGGAAATGCATCGCGATCGCCGGAATGGGAGGGGTCGGCGGCGTCCATTTGCTGACGCTTGCTCGGTTCGGCATTGGCGCCTTTCACATCGCCGATCTCGACCGTTTCGAACTTGCCAATTTCAACCGCCAAGTCGGCGCCACGCTCGCTACCATCGGCCGGGCCAAGGTCGACGTCCTGGCCGAGATGGCGTGGCAGATCAATCCGGAGCTGAAGCTCACGCGCTTCGGCGAGGGGGTACAGGACGACAATATCGACGCTTTCCTGGACGGCGTGGATCTGTTCATCGACGGGTTCGATTTCTTCGTCCTCGAGATGCGGCGGCGCGTTCATGCGCGCTGCGCGGTGCTTGGCATTCCGGCGATCATCGCGGCGCCGCTGGGCATGGGCTCGGCTTTCCTGGTGTTCCGGCCGGGCGGGATGAGCTTCGAGGATTATTTCCGCCTCGACGGGCTTTCGGAAGAACAGCAGGCCGTGAACTTTCTCCTCGGGCTGGCGCCCAGGGCGCTGCATCGCGATTGCCTCGCCGATCCCAGTCGCGTCGATCTGCGCGGCCAGCGTGGGCCATCGACACCGGCCTCATGTGAGCTGTGCGCCGGGGTGGCCGCGGTCGAAGCCATCAAGCTTCTTCTGGGCCGCGGCCGGGTTCGCGCAGCGCCCTGGTACCACCAGTTCGATCCCTTCGCCGGGCGCTGGGTGGTGGCGCGGCTTCGCGGCGGCAACGCCCACCCATGGCAGCGCCTCAAGATCGCTGTCGCCCGCCGGTATGCAACGGCGCTTTCCGATCACGCCGTCCCGCCGCCGTCGCGCGCCGAGCCGATGAGCGAGATCGAGGCCATTCTCGACCACGCCCGCTGGGCGCCAAGCGGCGACAACACCCAGCCCTGGCGCTTTGCGCTCAGCGGCGAAGATACCGTCGTGGTTCACCTCACCAACCAGTCGGCCCACGACATCTACGACTACCG
Organism: uncultured Alphaproteobacteria bacterium; assembly: GCA_963721625.1. GTDB lineage: Bacteria > Pseudomonadota > Alphaproteobacteria > ATCC43930 > CGMCC-115725 > DATJLY01. The sequence goes on along the minus strand of CAVRKF010000021.1, from coordinate 261,169 downwards.
CGATGGCGAGCCGAGCCTTCTCGCCGGCGGCATGTTGCTCGAATCAATTGCCATCGCCGCCAGCGTTCGCGGCCGGGCGCTGGAATGGCGCTATGAGGGCAGCGAGGGAAGCCGGCACCGGATCGCGCTCCGCCTGCCGCGGCGTGCCGGAATCCTACCCGACCCGCTTTTTTCCTATGTACCGTTACGGTCGGTCGACCGGCGCAGGTTTCGGCTCACCCCGCTCACCGCGGCGCAGAAGCAGGCGCTCGAAGCGGCGCTCGGCGGCGCGCTGGCCCTGAGTTGGCACGAGACGGCGGCCGAGCGCTGGCGCTTGGCGCGGCTCGGCGGCAAGGCGACCGGTGTCCGATTGAACGCGCCCGAGGCCTTTCCGGTGCATCAGCGCGTCATCGATTGGCAGCGCAGGCAAAGCCCTGACCGCGTTCCCGCCGCGGCGGCCGGGCTGTGGCGCGCGAGTCTGGCGCCGATGCGCTGGGCGCTAAAGGATTGGCGGCGGATGCAAGCCCTCAACGCGGTCGGCGGCCGCTTCTTCGCGGCGACGCAGATGGATTACCTGCCCGGCATGATGAGCGCCGCCTATTTCACGCTGCGGCACAAGCAGCCGCTGAACGCGACGCACCGGACGCACCCGGAGCAGCGGCTCGAGGCCGGGCGGAGCATCCAGCGCTTCTGGCTCACGGCGACGCGGCTGGGACTGGCGCTGCAACCGGCCATGGGGACATTGATTTTCGCCGATTACGGCGCCTTTGACCCGGAATTTTCCTTCGATCCAGGAACGCGGCGGCGCGCCGGCGTGCTCGCCGCTGCGTTCGAGGAGGCCCTCGGCGATTGCGCACCCGTCGTCTTCATGGGGCGGATCGGCACGCCGCGCGCCGCGCCGCGCCTCAGCCGCTCGGTGCGGCGGCCGCTCGAGGAATTGATCCTGGGATAAGGGTTCGCACGACAAAACTGCGCCCGCTTTCGCGGGCGCAGTTCGGGGCTTCGGAGGTTCGAGGAACCCCGGCGCTGCTCGCGGCCGGGGTCCCCGTTGCTATTCGTTACGCCGCTGTCTTCTGGTTCTTCTTGCGCCGCCGGAAACTAGCCAAGCCAAACCCAAGAAGACCCGTGCCAAGCAGCGAGAGCGACGCTGGCTCCGGGACTTGGGTGACGAAATTGAAGACGCCCGGTTGACCGGTCAGCGACACGACCGTGCATGTCGTGCCCGGCGAACAATTGGTGGGACCTAACTGGGTCGGCCCCGTGGAGGCCCACGCATCGAAGGCAATATTGAAGAATGGCACCGGCGCCTGGAAAAAGCTGGTCGGGCCGCTCTCGTTGGCGCTGCACGTGCTCATCGAATTCACCGTCTCAAGCAGAGCCTGCCCCGCTGCCGTGCAAGTGATAATGCTCGAATTGAAATTTAGCGAAAATTGATCCGTCGAGATGCTGTAGGTCGCGGTTCCATTAATCGCGCCTCCCGTGGCGAGCGGCACGAGCGTGTCGGTACCCGATATCACCGGGTTGGTCGGAGGAGTTGCCGATCCGGTCGTCATGGAATCACCGGTGCCGACATCGCCGACCATGGTCCAGTTCGCAATGGACACGTTCCAACCGCATTGCGTGGCCGTGCATCCCGATGGCGTTCCCGTGACATTTGCTTGGATGAAGAGGTTATACGTCGAGCCCAACCCGCCATTGCCGGCGATGGGAATGCCGCTCGAGTTCTCGAAGATGATGCCCTGCGCGACGACTTGTTCGGTGAAGCTGTTGGAGCTAAACGGCGTTCCAGCAAATTGAACCAGGGCATTCGACGTCAACAGCATATAGTTTGCCGTGAACGCGCCCTGGCCGCTGAGCGGAGTGCTCGCGTCACTCGGATCGAGCGTGAACGGCGGCACGGTGTCGGCAAACGCGGCCGTGGAGACGAGGGCGGCAAGCGCGGCTCCCGTGAGAGTTGCAATCAACTGTCTGCGGGCCATTGGCATTCTACCTCCGTAAACCCCTCTGACGGCGCCCACGCGCCCAGAGCGATACGCTAGCATAAGCAAACTCCATGCCAGATCAAAAAATTAACGTTAATACAACGGGTTAACCCTAAGGCGGGGAATTGGCGGGTCCACATTTGTAAAGAAATCCGACACTATTTAACGGCTCGCGTTCCTTTGACGCGACCGCGGCAGGATACCCGCAACACTGGAGTGATGAGGACTTGTCGTGACGAAGCGGCGCCCGCTTTCGCGGGCGCCGCTTCGAGGCTTCGGCGGTTTGAGGAACCCGGCGCCGTCCGTGACGGGTCGTCGCTGTCGCTTGCCGTTACGCCGCTTTTTGCTGGTTCTTCTTGCGCCGCCGGAAACTAGCCAGGCCAAATCCCAGAAGACCGCCACCCAGTAGTGTGAGCGAGGCCGGCTCCGGGATCGCGAGGGGTACGAAATTAAAGACGCCGGGCTGACTGGTAAGCAACACGGCCGTGCATGACGACCCCGAACAACCGGAGGGGCCTTCCTCGGTCGCCCCGGTGGCGGTCCACGCATCGAAGGCAACGTTGAAGAACGGCACCGGCGCCTGAAAAAAGCTGGTCGGGCCGGTCTCGTTGTCGTTGCACGCGGTGATCCCATTCACCGACTCAAGGAGAGCCTGCGCCGCCGCCGTACAGGTGATAAGGCTCGAAATCGAGATTGATGGAGAATTGCTTCGTGGAAATGCTGTACGTCGCGGTTCCATTAATGATGCCTCCCGTGGCGAGCGGCACGAGCGTGTCGGTACCCGATATCGTCGGGTTGGTGAGAGAAGTCGCCGATCCGGTCGTCATGGAAATCGCCCGTTCCGACGTCGCCGACCAAGGTCCAGTTCGCAATGGTCACGTTCCATCCGCATTGCGTGGACGTGCAGCCGGTTGGCGTCCCCGACACGGTTGCTTCGATGAAGAGGTTATACGACGTGTTCAACCCGCCATTGCCGGCGATGGGAATGCCGCCCGAGTTCTCGAAGATCGTGCCCTGTGCGACAAACTGCGACGTGAACGAGCTACTGGTGAAAGGCGCCCCGGAAAACTGGAGCAGGTCGTTCCCCGATAACAGCAAATAGTTTGCCGCGAACGCGCCCTGGCTGCTGAGCGCCGGGCTCGCGTCACTCGGATCGAGCGTGAATGGCGGCACCGGGTCGGCCAACGCGGCCGAGGAAACGAAGGCGGCAAGCCCGGCTCCCATTAAAGTGGCGATCAACTGTCTGCGGGCCATGGCGAATGTACCTCCGTTTCAATCCCCTCTGACGGCGCCCACGCAGCCAGAAGCAACGGCAACCAATCAGCAACATCCATGCCAGAATGGGAAAACGGCGATAATACAATAACTTAGCTGCATGCGGCCGATCAGAGCCAATGCAATTGCAAAGAAATCCGACGATGATTTGTTAACGTGCCGCTTTCCTTTGGCGCCGCGCCGGCAAAATTCGAGGAACTTCAGGGAAAGCTCAGAAAATCCCCTATGGTTAATAAGCGAGTTGTCAATCTTCGTCCTGCCATCATTGCGGCGAGAGAAGGTGGAGACGGAGGATGACAGGTTTGCCCGACGCGCCCGACCTGCTGAGGGATGTTTACGAGCAGCACTTCGCGATCGTGCTGGCGGAGTCGTCGGACCTGCTCGAACGCGCGTTCCGCCTTCGGTATGAAGTCTATTGCGTCGAGCACCCGTTCCTTGACGCCGCGCAAAACCCCGGCGGCCGCGAAACGGACGCGTTCGATCGTCATTCTGCCCACGCGCTTCTCATTCACCGCGCGAGCGGCGCGACCTGCGGGACGATCCGGCTGATCCTGCCGGACAGGGACCATCCGACGAGTTCGTTCCCGATCGCGCAAGTCAGCGCTTCCGCCGCGGCCATGATGCGGCGGTTGCCTCGGTTCGGCACGGCGGAGATTTCCCGTTTCGCGGTCTCGAAATCGTTTCGCCGTCGCGTCGGCGAAGACCTTTATCCAGATGTCGGTGCAGCACAGGCGTCACCGGACGGTGTTCCAGACCGGCGCCTGTTGCCGCATATCACCTACGGTCTGATCCGCGCCTGTCTGTTGATGAGCCTGAGGCACGGAATTACCCACGTGGCGGCCGTCATGGAACCTGCCCTCATGCGCCTCATCGCGCGGCTCGGTCTGCGCTTCGAGGCGGAGGGCGAACTGGTCGAATTTCACGGGCTTCGCCAACCGTGCTCTGCCGCGATCGAGGATCTCATTGCCCGCGTGCGGGAGGTTCGCGAAGACATGTGGGCAGCGGGGACGGAGGGTGGACGGCTGGGTCCCGCGGTCGCGAGGCTCAAGCACGCGAACTGAGTTTCAGGTTGCGTCTCCGGTCGTTGGGCCGCGCCGAACGGCTGCCACGGAAGCAGTATGAGATCGCGGCCGCTGCGGTACGGCAACAAGAATGATCAGCACGACGATCGCCGTAAGTCCGCCGACGAACGCGGCGAGGTCCGTGTCAACGAGCGCAAACGGCGGGTGCATGCCGGCCAGGTAAAGGGCGGCCGCGCTCATTACCCACAGCGTGGAAAACGCGAACAGCGTTGCCACAAACCAATGCCAGCCCGTTCGTCCCTTATAGAGCGCGACCCCAAAGGCGGAGCCGGCAACCAAAACTCCGGCAATGATACTGACCATGGGGTGCTCCGGTCGCAGTCCGCTACAACTTGACTATGCCAGAGTCCTTGTTCCTTTTACATAATTTTTATGCGCATCAGATGGCGGCCCTCAGCCATGCTGAAGCTCTTGGAGAAGCCGCCGCGCGTCGTTCTTCTCATCGAAGACGGCGTCGGAATTCACGAGACGCTCGAGGAGTGTGCGGGCCTGGTCCGTTTCCCCGGATGCCTTCAGACCGTAAGCGAGGTGGTATTGAACGGACATGTCCTTCGGCTCCAACTCGGCCGCCCATCGAAGGTAGCGAACACCGGCCTTCGCCTGGCCGCCCTTCACCATGAGCCAACCCAGCAGGTCGGCATCCTTGGCCGTCGGAGCGAGCTGGAATCCCTGCTCGGCCATGCCGCGCGCACGGGCGTCCCCTTTTCTCGCGTAAAGCCAGGCGAGATTGTTTAGCACGATCGCATCAGAAGGGTCGTCCTTGTAAACAAGTTCATACTGTTTCTGGGCATCGTCATAATCACCCTGGCTGATGAACATCGTCGCCAGAAGCACGCGCCCCGCTTGATTGCTGCCGTGATCCTTCAGCCATCGCTGCAGCATAGCTTCGGCCTCTTGCGGCTTCTTTTCTTGATAGATCAGCTCGGCGAGGCGCAAGACGATGTGCGGGTCGGCCTGCGTCGTCATCGCTTTTTTGAGAAGAGCTATCGCATCGTCGACCCGCTTGGCCGTCGCCAGCAAGTTGGCTTGGACGACGATCGATTCGATCGGATATTTCGGGCCAAAGGACTGCGCCGTCGCGAGCGCGGGCGTAAGTCCCCCCGTGCGATAGTCGAGATCGACGAGAGCTGTCATATAGGCAATCGGGCTCTGCGGCGGCGACAGCTCGATTGCCTTTTCGAGCGAGGCGCGCGCGCCCGGGACGTCATTGTTACGTGCTTGCAGTGACCCATAGCTGGCGAACGCCTCGGCGAAGTTCGGATGCGCCTCGGTCAGTTGCCGATATTCTTCCATGGCTCCGGCAACATCGCCCGAGGCAGCGCGCATCTGGGCGACAACGTCGATCACGCTGGCGTTGGCTGGAAATTGTCCTTCGAGGTCGCGAGCGACAAGTTTCGCCTTGTTCCAGTCCTTCTGCGCCGCCCAGATGCGAATGCGTTCGATGCCCGGAGAGGGATCGTCCGGCGAGACCCGCTGCGCCTTCTGCAGCAGCGCGTCCGCGTCCGCGTATTGCTTGGCGCCGATATCCATGCCGGCGAGCATGAGCATCGACGGCAAATCGTTCGGTTGCTCTTGCAAGATTCCTTGCAGCAGCTTTTTGGCATCGTCCACGCGCTTCATCGCGATATATGCTTCCGCGAGATTACGCTGGACCTGCACAAGATTGGGATTTTGCTGGACGATGTCACCGAATGCCTTTGCGGCCCCCTCGTAATCGTGCTCGTTCATTCGGGCGAGTCCCAAGAGGTTCCGCGCGACGACGTCCTTATTATCGCGCTTGAGCAGCGCCTCGGCCTCGGCCGCGGCGGCGGAAGTCTTGCCGGCGCGCAGGTCGGTGACGATCAGGATCGGCGCGGCGGCGGCGGCGCCGGTCTCCGTATTCGCCAGCTTCTCCAACTCCGCCATGCCTTCCTTCGTCTGCCCGATCTGCATGCGGATTAGTGCAAGCGACGTTTGCGAAATGCTGTCGTCCGGTTTCGCTTGCGCGGCCTTCTGCAGGAGTTCTACGGCCTCGTTGCGCCGTCCCGTCGCCACATAGGCTCGCGCCAGGATGCCAATGGCGGCGACATCAGGTGTCGTCGCGCTGACGACTGGCGTCAAGATGTCGATGGCACCCTTGTAGTCATGCCGGCGCATTGCCATTTCCGCCAACATGCGCCGTGCCGGGGAAAAGCTCGGATTGCGCGCCACATATTTGGAAAGATTAGCTTCGGCCCCGGCATATTCCTTGAGCGCGTATTGCACTGTACCCTCGAGGTAATATCCAGCGGGAAAGGTGTTGAAATATTGGCTGATGCCCGTGAGCTTGTCATCGGCAGCGCTGAGATTGCCTTTCTTTAAGTCGAGCAGCGCCGCCAGAAAAGGAACCCCGATGTTGTTGGGGGCCAGCTTACCCGCCTTGTCGAGATCGCGCTGGGCATCGGCGAGTCTGTTTTCATCCAGGAATGCGTGAGCGCGCTCCAGCAGCGTCGGAACGTCGTTCGGATGGGCGGTCAGAACATCGCCGAACTCCCGGATCGCGCCGGGCACATCGCCCTTGCCCAACAGGACTTCACCCGACAAGCGCAGCATCGAAACGTCATTGGGGTCAATCGCGCGTGCGCGCGCGAGTTCAGACTCGGCACCATCGATATCGTTTTTGCTCATCAGGAGTTGCGCCATTCCGACCTTTGGGCCGACTGCCCCCTCGTCGAGCCGCTCCGCCTCGCGCAGAAGCGGTTCGGCCCCTTCGATCTCACCAGAGCGTCATATGCGCAAGCCCAAACGTTAGACGCACGCGCCAATTCCGCCGTGTTCGGCGCGCGTTCGCCGGTTGAATCAGATCAAAAAGCTGAGAAACTTGCCCTCCCCGTCGCAACGTCTCGGCGAGGACCGGATCGACCGTATCGGGATCGCCATGCTGCTGCTGCGCTATGCGCGCCTCGGCCTCGGCGGCCGGCAGGTTGTCGAGCTTGAGGTAGAGCCCGGCGAGCTCGACGTGAATGTTCGGATCGTCGGGCTTCTCGCGCACGGCGTTGCGGAGCTCGATCACGGCGCCTTTGACGTCGCCTTTCGCCAGAAGCGCCTTTGCTTGCGCGATATAGGTCTTTGCGTCCTCGGCATGGGCCGCGGGCGGGCAAGCGGCCACGCCCAGCGCGGCCGCGATGAGGGCGGCACGGAATGCCGCGTGCCCGCATCGATGCTTCATCGTCATGACAAACTCCCTCGTCACCGCCGTGTCGCCCGAGCCGCCCCCCGCTCCGCCGCCGCGTCATCCATGCTGCAATTGGTCCAAAAGCCGCTCGGCATCGCCCTTGCCGTCGAATGTCGCCTTGGCCTTGAGCAAGTGTTCGAGCAGGTCGCGCGCTTGCCCCTGCTCGCCGGTGTCGTGCAGCGCCACGGCCAGATGGTACTGAATGGCGGCATCGTCGGGAAGCGCTGCGCCCGCGCGCTGCAGATAGGGAAGTCCGGACTTGGCGTCGCCGCCGCTGACCAACGCCCAGCCGAGCGTATCGGAGGTCTGCGGCGATGGCGCCAGGCGGTAGGCCTCGCGGGCGAGATCGGCCGCCTTGGGATCGTGCTTGCGGGCATAGATCCACGCCAGGTTGTTGAGGGCGACGACGTTGCCGGGCGCGTGCTGACGCACGATCTCGTAATCCTGTTGCGCCGCATCGTAGTCGTGGTTGACCATCAGCATGTCGGCGAGGCCGATGCGGGCGGCGATGTCGTCGTCGTGGTCCTTGACCCAGGACGTCAGCAACTGCAGCGCGGCATCGTGCTTGCCCGCGGCGTAGGTCAGCATGGCGAGACGCACTATGACGATGGTCGCGGGGTGCTGCTGCTGCGTTTTCTGCAGCAGGTCGATCGCCTCGGGCAGGCGTTTGTCGTAGGCGAGCACCTGCGCCACCATCACTTCGGAGAATGCCGGCTGCTGGACGGCATAGGAGCGCGCGGTCGCCATCGCCGCACCGGCTCCCTTGGTTTCGTAATCGAGCTTGACCAGGTCCTCGAGATAGGTGGGATTGTCCGAGGCGAGCGACAGCGCCTTAACCAATGAACCGCGCGCGCCTTCCTTATCGCCCGCGCGGTCCTGATAGCCCGCATATTGCCACCACACCGAATCGGAATTGGGCAGACGCTGCGTCAGCCCGCGAAATTCCGCCGCCGCCCCGGCGGTATCGCCCATTTCCGCGCGGATGCTGGCGGCGAGATTGACCACCGGAAGATCGGCCGGGAATTGCGTCTCGAGCGCCTGCGCCGTCTTGAGCGCATCGTCCCAGTCACGCTGCGACGCATAGACCCGCACCAGCTCCTCTGCCGGGACGCGATCTCGCGGTGCCGCCGCGATCGCCTGCTTCAAGCGATCGACCGCCTCGCGCGTGTCTCCGTTCGCCGCGGCCAGTTGCGCCAGGCCGAGAAGCGATGCAACGTCGTCCGGCTTTCTCGCGAGCACGTCGAGATAGGTCGCCTTTGCCTCGTCCGGGTGTTTCAGTTCGCGCTGAACGACGGCGAGATTGCGGCGGGCGGCGAGGAAATTCGGGTCCTTCTTCACCAGCGCGGCGAAGATCGCGGCCGCGTCCGCAAAGCGCTGCTGTGCGATCCGCACCGATCCCAGCAAGTTCTGCACGATCGGGTCGTCCTTCTGCCGCTTGGCCAGTTCCTCCGCGCTCGCGGCCGCCTTGGCGACGTCGCCGCGCTCGAGCGCGCTCAAGACGAGAATGGGCCCGGCGACATCGGCGCCCTTGTCGGATCCGGCGATCTTCTCGAGGTCGCTGACGCCTTCCGTCGCGTCCCCGAAGCGCACGTTCATGAGTGCCGCGCGCGTCTGGGCGGCTGTGTCGTTGGGATTGACGTGCGCGGCCTTCTCGTAAAGAGCCACCGCGTCGTCCTGCTTGCCGCTCGCGACATAGGCCTGGGCGAGGACCGCGAGCGCGGCGGTGTTGGCGGGATTGGCAGCGACCACCGGCTTCAGCAGCGTGATCGCTCGCGCGGGATTCTTCTTGCGCAGCGCGATCAGCGCCAGCAGGCGCTTGGCGCCGGCCTGGTCGGGCTTTCGCGCCAGATACTTGGTGAGGCTCGTTTCCGCCTGTTCGTACTGGCCGAGGGCATACTTCACCGCGCCTTGGAGATAGTAGCCCTGCGGCAGCGCGATGAAGCTCGGGCTGATCTTGCCGAGAATGTCGTCCGCCTTGTCGAGATTTCCCTGCCGGGCCATCAGCAGGGCTTCGAGATAGTTTGCGGGGATGCTGCGCGGCGCGACCTTGAGCGCGACATCGATGTCCTTCTGCGCATCGCCAAGGCGTCCGAGCACGAGGAGGACGTTGCCCCGGCTCAGCCGGGCGGCGAGATCGTTGGGGGACTTCTCCAGGATCTTCTGGAACACCGCGACCGCACCCTTGAGATCGCCGCTGTTGCGCAGAAGCTCGCCGCTGAAGCGCATGACCTCGACATTATCGGGCGCGACGGCGGTGGCGGCGGCGAGTTCCTGTTTCGCTTCGGCGGTGTTGCCCTTCATCATCGCGAGGCGCGCCAACGCCAGCTTGGGACGCCATGCCTTGGGATCGAGGCGCGCGGCGTCGCTGCAGCAGCGGCGCCGCCTGGTCGAACTCCTGCAATCCCATATGGGCGAGGCCCAGGCTCATCCGGACGACGGATTCCGCGCTCGGATCGCGATCGGCGGGCTTGACCTGATCGAGCAGCTGGCTGAGCTGGTTCTGGCCGAGCATGGCCTCCGCCAGAACCGGCGCAACCGCGTCCTCGTCACCGCCCTCGTCGCGCGCCGTTTGCGCCTCGGCCTCGGCCGCCGGCAGGTTGCCCAGCTCGAGATAGACCCGGGCGAGCGCGACATGGACGTCGGGATCGGTGGAATTGTCGCGCACCGCGTTGCGCAGTTGAATTTCCGCCCCGCGCAAGTCGCCCTTGTCGATCAGTTTCTTTGCCGCGTCGAGATAGGTGCTGGCGCTGCTGGAGGCGGCGTGGCCCGGGCCGGTGAGTGCGAGGAGCGCGGCGGCGACGAGGGCGGCGCGCGCCACGCGATATCGCGGTATTTTTGGCGGCATGTTTCGCTCCTTCGCCGTGAGGCGCGCTGCGTCCGGAGTTCGTGCTCAGGTCTCGATCGCCAGGCCGTGCTCCTTGGCCAGGCTGTAAAGCGTCGGCCGGCTGATGCCCAGGAGCTTCGCCGCCGTGGAAAGATTGCCGCCGCTCTGCGTCAACGCGAGCTGCAGCACCTCGCGCTCGGCGCGGCTGCGGGCGTTTCGCAGGTCGAGCGAGAGCTCTGTGACCTCGCCGTTCGCGAGATCCATATCGGCGCCGGTCACCAGCGGTCCTTCGGACATCACCACCGCGCGCTTGATCCGGTTTTCAAGTTCGCGCACGTTGCCGCGCCAGGGGTGCTGGCGGATCGCCGCGATCGATTCGGCCGGTGAATCCCTTGAGGCTGCGCCCATACTGGTCGTTGAACTTCTTGAGGAAGTAGCTCGCGAGCAGGAGCGCATCGCCGCTGCGCTCGCGCAGCGGCGGAATGCTGAGCTTCAATTCGTTGAGGCGGTAATAGAGGTCCTCGCGGAACCGGCCCTCGCCGATCAGCTTGTCGAGATCCTGGTTGGTGGCGCAGACGATCCGGACGTCGACATGGATTTGCTGCCGGCCGCCGATGCGCTCGACCACGTGGTCCTGGAGGAAGCGCAGGACCTTGACCTGCATCGCCAGCGGCAGATCGCCGATTTCGTCGAGGAAGAGCGTGCCCTTGTCGGCCTTCTCGATCTTGCCGATGGTCTGGCGCACGGCCCCGGTGAACGCGCCCTTCTCGTGACCGAACAGTTCGCTCTCGAGCAGCGTCTCGGGAATGGCCGCGCAATTGATGGCGACGAACGGTCCCTTGGCGCGCGCGCTCAGACGATGGATCGCCGCTGCCAGCAATTCCTTGCCGGTGCCGCTCTCGCCCAGCAGCAGCACCGCCACGTCGGTGGGCGCGATCTTCTCGACCATCCGCAGCAGGCGGATCATCAGGTCGCTGGTGCCGAGCACGCCGTCGATCGGCGAACGCGGTATGGCCGCGGCAAGGCTGCGGTTCTCGGTCTCGAGCTCGTAGAGACGGAAGGCGCGCTCGATAATGAGCCGCAGCGTGTCGATGTCCACCGGCTTCTGGAAGAAGTCGTAGGCGCCCAGGGCGATGCTGCGCAGGGCGTGCTCGCGGTTCTCGTTGCCGGTGGCGATGATGACCTTGGTGTCGGGCGAGAGCAGGCGCAGCGCCTCGAGCGCGGCCAGGCCCTCGCTCGCGCCGTCGGGATCAGGCGGCAGGCCGAGATCGACAATCGCCACCGCGGGCGGCGTGGAGCGCGCCAGCGCGATCGCTTCGTCCCGGGTGCTTGCCAGCAGCAGGTCCTGGTCCGAAAGCGCCCACCGGTACTGGCGCCGCAGACCTTCGTCGTCTTCGAGAATGAGCAACCGGCGCTTGCTATTCGCCATTGTCTTCATGCGGCTGGAGACACTTCCGAAATGTGGTGGCTCCCTCGCTTCAGCACGATGCGCATGGTCGTTCCGGCCCCCGGCCGCGACACCACGTCGAGCTGTCCGCCGGCGGCCCGCACCAGCTCGCGCGTCTGAAACGCGCCGATGCCGAAGCCGCTGTCCTTGGTCGAACGGAACGGGCGGAACAGCTCGTCCCTGACAAAGCTCGCTTCCATTCCCTTGCCCTGATCGGCAACCTCGATTGTAATCCTTCCGTCGTCACCGCCCAAGTTCACCGTGACCCGCCCCTGGGCGCCCGACGCCTCGACGGCGTTGTCGATGAGATGCGCCAGAACCGACCGCAACGGCTCGGCCTCCATCTGCACCACGGCATCGTCGCCGGCGCATAGGGTGTCGATGCGGGCCGAATGGGGGTGTGCGGCGACCAGCTCGCGCAGGATGGCGTGGGCGTCGGCGGCGGCGGCGGCTGCGCCCGCGTCAGCGGCGGCGGCCGGCGGGGCGGGGGTCGCCGCCTTGAGCTGCGACAGGAGCTTGTTCATGCGCGCCACCGAATTTTCGACGGTGCGCATTACGTCGGCCTGGAACTCGGGATTGCCGGCGTGCCGGCGCGCATTGGAGAGAATGAGGCCGAGCTGGCTCGACAGGTTCTTGATGTCGTGGATCACGAAGGCGAAGCGCTTGCTGTATTCCTGCAGCATCTGCGCGTCGGCAAGTGCGCGCTGGGCTTGCTGCTCGGAAAGATAGCTCGCCGTCTGGCGCGCGACGATGCGCAGCAGATCATAGACCTCCCAATCGGGGCTGACCGGCGCGCGCGGCGCGCACAGCACGACGAAGCCGACGATCTCGCGCCCGTGCGGCAGGGGCACCGCGAGCCAGAACGCGTTCTCGCTCCCCGCCCACGCGGGAAGGTGCGCCGGCTCGGCACCGTCCGCCGCTGCGCGCAGCGCCACAATCCAGCGCCCGTCGCGGAACCCGGCCGCGAACGTGCCATCGACCGGCTCGCGCACGTCGGCAGGTATCTCCGCGTTCCAATAGGCGCACGGAACATAGGCGAGGTCGCGGCGCTGAAACAGCACGCCGCCGGGCGAGTTGACGCTGTCGGCGACGGCGCGGATGACCCGTTCGGGCAGATCGACGGCGGCGTCGCCGGCGGACAGCGCTTCGATGCAGCGCAGCCACTCGACCCGGTAATCGTACCGATAGGCGAAGAAATGGCGCAGGATCCCGATCCGGATGCCCGAACGCGCGGTCTCCGAGGACATCACCGTGGCGAGGACGACGGCGCTGCCGAAGAGCGATGTCGCCTGCAGCACGATACCCCATTGGCCGCCATAGCGGCGGAAAAGCGCGCCGACGAGCGCCACCGAGACAAGGAAAATTCCGCTCGATACCAGCGTCAGCGCGTGAAAGGCGGCCTTATGCGAGATGCGGATGTCGGTCTGCCACTTGGGGTTCCGCACCATCGCCACGGCAAGAAGCGGGACGGTGAGGGCCTCGGCGAGCGGCCGCGCCGCGCCGAGAGCGGGGTCGGGCTTGGACAGGAAGACATCGACGTAATAGAAAAGGTCGAACGCGAACGACGCGCCGACCGCGATCGACAGCGGAATGATGTACCAGCGCCGATCGGCATCGGTGTTGCGGTAATAGTTCTCGACCAGTGAAAGGCCGAGCACGGCGACCGCGATGCGCGCCAGGATCTGGGGATGGGTGATCGTCCCATCGCCCGGCGGAAACACCACGTAGAGGAGATCGACCGCGATCGCCACAAGCGCCAGGGCAACGGCGCAGATGGTCGCCGTCCGCGTCCACGACGCCGCCCGTTCGCCCGAACCGGTGGTAACGAGCGAACACATGAACAGCAGCCAGGCGGCGTTGCGCACGCTTTCGCCAATGGCGACGAGCCCGAAGGGCAGGAGCGTTTCGCCGGCAGCGGCGAGCGCCCAGGCGAACGTGGCAAGGCAGGCAGCGCCGAGGATTTTGCCGACATTACCCTGCGCGCCCCGCGCGAACAGGGTCACCGCCAGGGTGCCGTAGCGCCGCGGCGCAGATCAGGTGTGTGACGACAATGACGCGCATCGCCGCTTCAGCGCGCGCCTTCGGGGAATAGAATCACCCGCACCGTCTGAATGAGAATGAGGAAGTCCATCAGCAGCGTGTGGTTCTTCAGGTAGAACAGGTCATAGGACAGTTTCTGGCGGGCGTCCTGAAGCGACGCGCCATAAGGATAGCTGGATCTGCGCCCAGCCGGTGATGCCGGGCTTGACGCCGCAGGCGTTCGTCGTAAAAGGGAATATGCCGGCGCCAGCTGCTCGACGAAATAGGGCCGCTCGGGACGCGGCCCGATGAAGCTCATGTCGCCCTTGAGGACGTTGATGAGCTGCGGCAGCTCGTCGATGCGGACCCGGCGGATGAAGCCGCCGACGCGGGTGATGCGCGCATCTTCCTTGGCCGCCCATTGCGGGCCGCCGCCGCGTTCGGCATCCACCCGCATGCTGCGGAACTTGTGCAGGGTGAAGCGCCGGCCGAACAGCCCGACGCGCTCCTGCGAATAGAACATCGGCCCGCCATCCTCGAGCTTGATGAGCGAGCGCCGTCAAGGCCAGGAGCGGCAAGGTCAGCACCAGCATCGCCGCGCTCACCACGACGTCGAAGACCCGCTTCACCGCGCGCGCGGTCCAGCTCATGCGGAACCCGTCGGAGAAGATCAGCCAGCTCGGCTGCAGCGCATCGAGGTCGACCCGTCCGCTCTCGCGCTCGCAGAACGACAGGAAGTCGGTGATGGTGACGCCGCGCGGCTTGCAGCCGAGCAGCGGGCGCACCGGCAGACCGCGGCGGTCGTCGGTGGCGATGACGATTTCGCTGGCCCCGCATTGCCGCGTGAATCCCACCAGTTTCTCGGCATCGACGGTCTCGTCGAGCGTGTAGGCGCAGTCCTCGGTCGACGGGCGATCGGCGAGTGCGACGAAGGCGGCCGCGATGAAATGCGCGCTCGCCCGCGCGCTGAGCTCCCGGATGCGCGATGGCCCGCTCGCCGGCGCCGATGACGATGATGCGGCGCTTCAGCGCGCCCGTGCCGATGACGAAGAAAGCCCACCGCCCGCGTCATCAGCACGCAGGCGAACAGGCGGAAGATCACCTTGCAATACCACACCACCGGGGCGGGCACCGCGGGCGAACAGATACTGCTTGTAAAGCAGCATCGCGACGAAAATCAGCGGCGCCTCGAGCGCCAGCGCCAGCACCGCGCGGGCCAGCGTCGCGCGGTAGTCGCGGAACGCATCGTAATTGTAGAGCCCGACCGCAACCATCGTCAGCATCGTCGACAGCGCCAGGAGAATGGAGAATTGCGCCGAAATCCCGAACAGTTCCGTCTGGCGCCGACAGTCGGCTGTCGGGCGGCGCGGCGAAAAGGTACAGCACGAGGGCCATCGCCACGATTTCGCTCAGCAGCAATGCGAGCGTGCGGATGGGTACGAACAGGCCCCGTACTCTGAACATAGCCATCCCCAAGAACGGATGCGCAGCGCCCGTTGCTCATGATAACGAGCGGCGCCCCCCGCGTGACCAGTGGTTTCTCAGATGGTTTCAGATTCCATACCATAGCGTTCGCGAGGCGCCAAGTCGGAATTATCATGTGTGAAAGTTAAGGTTTCATTGCATCAAAATGGGCGAAATCGTGGGGGCACAGTCTCATTAAGGCTAATAAAAAGGGCGCGGCGGAAGCATTCGGTTCGCGGCCCGGACGAAGAGCTTTTGGATGTTTCTATACGGATTTTCATGAACGAGCGAATAGTTCCATGATTTTTACCAATCGTATGGATAGTATCAAGCGCCATCGGTGCCGGGCGCGCGGTCGCGGCGGAAGCGACGGACCTCGCCCGCCGGCTGTGCTAGGGTTCGAACGATGCGGCTCCTCGTGAGTATCGGCGCCAGCGTGTTGTGTGCGGCGGCCATAGCGGCGGTCCTCTACGGCTACGTCGTCGAGCACGCGGCGGCACCGGCATTTTGGCAAAGCGATCCGATCGCGACGGCCTGGGTGGCCTTCGCCGGCGCCGGCGGCATTCTGGTCCTGTGCTATCTTGTCTTCGCTTTCGCGCTAGTGACCAGTTTCGCCTATCTCGACCTCGCCACGGCGTACGGCCGGATCGCGCGCGCGGAAGCGGCCGGCATCGAAGCGCCGGAGCGGCACTGGCAGGAGGCCTTCGCCAACTCCGATTTTGCCGCGATGGCGGCGCAGCTGACACCCTATGAGCTTGCCGCCGCGCCCTTGTCACTGCTGCGGCTGCTGCGCACGGAGATGTGGCGCGTCTATGGCAAGCGGCTGCTGTGCGCCGTCATCATTGCCTTTGCCCTTGGCGGCGCCGTCGCCGCGCTCGGCCTGGCGCCGGTGCCCGCCCTGTCGGTTCCGCCCGCCGTGGGCCGGTGGCAGGGCTTGGCGGCGGCGATCGCGGTGGTCATCTTCGTGGCGGCGTGGCTCGCCATGGACAATGCCGTCGGACGACTGGCCCGGACAATGACGCGGGCTTCGGCCGAATGGACCGATGCGGCGCCGCTTTCGACCGAGCGACTGGACGGGCGGCCGGGCGTGGCGGCGCGCCTGGCCGGCGCTACGCCTGACGATCTCATCGCCGCCGTCGAACGCCTCGTCGCCGCGCTCGCGCTGCGCCCGCCGGGCACGCCCGAGTCGAACGCCGGCACCACCGCCGCGGTGGAGCGGCTCAATGTCGTGTTGCAGGAAACCGGTCGCGAGCAGTGCCAGGCGATCGAGCGCCTGGGCGAGCAAGTGGCCGCGCAAGGGGTCGCCATGAGCCAACAGGCCGAGGCCGCCCGGTCCGACCAGGGCGACGCGTCGGCTTTGAGCGCGGCGATGGCCGCGCTCGCGGTGGCGGTCGATAAGCTTGCCGACCCGGTGCTGCGCCGGATGCAGCTCCTCGGCGCGACCGACCGCCGCCTGCTCGCGGTGCTCGAACGGCAAGAACATGTCGTCGGTGCCATCAACACGCGATGGAACCAATTGGCCGCCGCGCTGCACGCGATGAGCGCCGGGTTGGGGAGCGTCGCCCAAGCCGCCGTCGCCGATCGCACCGGAGATACGCGCGTCGCGCCGGCTTCCGACCCGGCCGAACTCAACGACGAGCTGCAGGAACTGCTCGACGAGATCTCGACGCAGACCCCGCCATCGGTGCGGCGCACGGCGACCTGAACCGGCGCGCCGGCCGGCGTCAGCGGCCGTGCGCGTGCTATCGTTTGCTATATTCTGTGGCTCATATCGATGCGGTCGCTTGGGATGGCATTTGCAACGCAGGTCGCACCGGAGGATGCGAGAGCAACGCTCGCCGTCCGCCCTTTCGTCGCCGGCGACGATGCGGCGTGGGAGGACTTCGCCGCCGCCGCGCCCGCGGCGACCTTCTTTCACGGCCTCGGGTGGCGGCGCGCGGTCGAGCGCGGCTTGGGCCATCGTTGCCCTTACCGCTGCGCCTGGCGCGGCGACCGGCTGGCCGGTATCCTGCCGCTCGTCCATGTCCGCTCGCGTCTCTTCGGCTCCGCCCTGATTTCGACGGGTTTCGGCGTCTATGGCGGGATCGTCGCCGCCGACGATGCGGCGGCGCAGGCGCTGGCGGCGGATGCCGCGGCGCTGGGCACCGAACTCGGGGTCGATTATGTCGAATTGCGCCACATGCAGCCCGCGGCGATCGGCTGGCGCACCAAGTCCGATTTCTATTTCACCTTCTGCCGCCGGCTGGCGCCGTCGCGCGACGCCAATCTCAAGGCGATCCCACGCAAGAAGCGCGCCGATCTGCGCAAGGCGATCGACAACCCCGCGCTCAAGGTCGAGGTCGGCGCCGATCTGGCCACGTTCTTCCACATCTATTCGGAGAGCCTGCGCAATCTCGGGACGCCGGTCCTGCCGCGACGCTTCTATGCCGCCATCGTCGAGGAATTCGGCGCGGCGGTCGAGTTGTCGGCCGTGCACGGGCCGGAGGGTCCGGTCGCGGCGCTCATGACCTTCTATTTCAGGGACCGGGTCATGCCCTATTTCGGCGGCGCCACCGCCGCCGCGCGGCGGCTTCATGCCTATGACCTGCTCTATTGGAGCCTGATGGAGCGCGCCGCCGCGCGCGGGGCCACGCTGTTCGATTTCGGGCGCAGCAAGGCTGGCACCGGCTCCTATGACTACAAGACCTATTGGGGCTTCGCGCCCGAGCCGCTGCATTACGATTTCCACCTCGTGCGCCGCACCGCTTTACCGGACGTCAATCCGCTCAATCCGAAATACCGCCTGATGATCGAGACCTGGCGCCGGCTGCCGCTCGCCGTCGCCAACGCCCTCGGTCCCCTTGTCGCCCGCCAGCTCGGCTGACGGGAAGGAGAAGCCGCATGCCAAAAGACACCGCCGCGCGCATCGCCGCTGCCGTCCGCCACCGCTACGGCGAGGACGCGCCCGCGTTCGACCCCGCATTGCCCGGCCTCGACGTCCTCTCGCGCCTGCTCGAGCGGCATTCGCAGCGGCGCTACGACACCGGGCGGGCGGTCGCTCCTGCGCTGGTCCGGCTGCTCTGCGCCGCGGCGCTCGCTGCTCCGAGCAAGAGCGACCTGCAGCAGCGCGACATCATCGTCCTCGAGGATGCGGCGCAGCGGCGCCGCGTCACCACGCTTCTCAACGACGACTGGATCGACACCGCGCCCTGCTTTCTCGTGTTCTGCGGCAACAACCGCCGCCAGCGCCAATTCCACGAATGGCACGGGCACGAATTCGCCAACGACCATCTCGACGCCTTCTTCAACGCCGCGGTCGATGCGGCGATCGTGCTCGGCACCTTCGTCGCGGCCGCGGAAGCGGTGGGGCTCGGCTGCTGCCCGATCAGCGTGATCCGCAATCACGCGGCGAAGGTCAGCGACATCCTGGCGCTGCCGCCGCACGTCTTTCCGGTCGCAGGCATGACGCTCGGCTGGCCGTCGGAGCCGGGCACGGTCAGCCTGCGCCTGCCGCTCTCGCTTACCGTGCACCGCGACCGCTTCGACGAGACCGCGATCCGCGAGCGCGTCGACGCCTATGACCATCGCCGTGCCGCGGTTCAGCCGTTCCGGCGGCAGCGTTACGACGCGGATTACGAGCCGGTCGAGTTCTATGGCTGGTCCGAGGACAAGGCGCGCCAGTACGGCAGACCCGAGCGCGCCGATTTCGGCGCCTTCGTCCGTGCCAAGGGGTTCGACCTGCGGTGACCGGCGATTATCGAGAACTGCTCGAAGCCGCGCGCGGCGGCCGCGCGCGAAGCCGCGGCGCCGCGATCCTCGAGATTTATGCCACCGATTTCGCGGTCCGGCGCAAGGAGGACCGCTCGCCCGTGACGCTCGCCGACGAGCGCGCCGAGGCGATCATCGTCGCGGCGCTCGCCCGTGCCGCGCCCGAGATCCCGGCCATCGCCGAGGAGCAGATCGCCGGCGGAGGGCGCGCCGCTCGCGGCGCCGCCGCGCTTCTGGCTGGTCGATCCGCTCGACGGCACGCGCGAATTCGCCGCGCGCAACGGCGAGTTCACGGTCAACATCGCCCTCGTCGAAGGCGACCGCAGCGTGCTCGGCGTCGTGCTCGTGCCGGTGACGGGAACCATCTACGCGGCCTGCGGCCCCGGTACGGCGACGCGCCAGGACGGCGATGCGCCCGCGGTTGCCATTGCGGCGCGGCGGCCGCCGCGCGAGGGCGCCGTCGTCGCCCACAGCCGTTCGCATCGCGACGACCGGCGCCTCGACGCCTATATGGCTTTGCTCCCGGGCGCGACGCGCCGGATCTGCGGCAGCGCGGTCAAGTTCTGCCTCGTCGCCGCCGGCGAGGCGGATTTCTATCCGCGCTTCGGGCCGACGATGGAGTGGGATACGGCTGCCGGCCAGGCGGTGCTCGAAGCCGCTGGCGGCCGCGTGACCACCCTCGACGGAGCGCCGTTGCGCTATGCGAAGCCCGGCTTCCTCAATCCCGATTTCATCGCCGCCGGCCGCTCCCGCTGACGCGCGAGCGACTTTGCCGCTTACACCACCGGCGACATGCCGCCATCGACGTTGATCGCCGTGCCGGTCACGTAGGAGCCGGCATCGGAGACGAGGAAGCAGGCGAGGTTGGCGAATTCCTCGGCATCGCCCACCCGGCCCAGCGGCATGCGGCGTCCCCATCTCGCGGTAATGCTCGTCGAGCGGCGCGTTGCCGCCGTGGCGGCGGAAGCGCTGCACGTGCTGGTCGGTGGCGAAGAGCCCCACCAGCATGGCGTTGACCAGCACGTTGTGCGGCGCGCCTTCGCCGGCGAGCACCTTGGTCAGCGCCATGCCGGCCGCGCGCGATACGGCGGTCGGCGCGCTGGCCGGCCGCGGCGCCTTGGCGCCGATATTGAGCACGTTGATGATGCGGCCCCAGCGCCGCTCCTTCATGCCGGGCAGCGCCAGGCGCGCCAGCCGGATCGCGCGCGAACAGCTTGAGGTCGAGATCGTCCTGCCAGACCGCGTCGGTGATCTCCTCGAACTTGCCGGTCTGCGACGTGCCGGCATTGTTGACGAGGATGTCGACCTTGCCGAAGGCGTCGATGACGGCGCGCCAGGCGCGCCGCGAGCGCCGGCCGCGTTCGCGACGTCGCACGGGAAAGCCCCGCACCTTGGTCTGCGCCGCGGCCGCGATGCTGCGCTCGGCCTCGGCGAGGGCTTCGGCGCCGCGCGCCAGGATCGCCACTTCCGCGCCCGATTGCGCGAACTTGGCCGCCATCGCCAGCCCCAGCCCCTTGCTGCCGCCGGTGATGAGCGCAGTGCGGCCGTCGAGCCTGATGTCCATCGTCTCCCTCTCCGTTCGCTGCTTGTCCTAGCGCACGTACTTGTCGGTGAAGAGGCCGTCGAAGGATTTGAGCTGCTCGTCGGGCTTCAGGAGCCCGGCCATCGACGTTGTAGGTCTCGTTGTTGCGCACGCCGTCGAGCGTGGGCGCTGGCGGCACCGGCGTGATCTTGCGCAGCACCGCGAAGGCGGCCTCCATGGTCTTGGCATCGAGCGCTCGGAAAGCGCTTCTCCAAGCGCCGCGAGCGCCTGCATCGGGATGGTCGCGGATCACCGCCGCCGCCGCGGCATAGGCATGGCCCATCTTCTCGCACAGCGACGGGCGCTTCTCGCACACGTCGGGCCGCGTCAGCAGCACCGATGTTGGCGAACGGGACGAGGTTCGGCCGGATCGCCGTCGGGCCCGCTCGCCACCAGCACCGCGGTGCCGTCGAGCAGCGGCTTCTGCGGCCACGGCGGCGTCATGGCGAAGCCGTCGATCTGCTTGGTCGCGAACGCGGCCGGCATGCTCGGCGGCGCCATCACCGCGATCTGGATGCTCTCGGGATCGATCCCGCCCGCGATGCGCGACGAGGCGGAGATAGGCGTGCGTCGACGGCGTTGATCGAATTCGACCGCGATGATGTGGCCCTTCAGCACCTGCGCGCGCTTGGCCAGCGGCGCGTGCGGATCGAACCCTGCCGTCTCGGCGATCGTCTTGCGCATGCACGAGCTGGCACGAACGGCCGGTTCGAGAGCGCGACGATCGCGAGGAGGCGCTGGCCGTGCGCGGCGGCGCGGGTGAGCGAGGCGCCCGACGCCACGGCGAAATCGGAGCTGCCGGAGATCAGCGAATTGATCGCGCCGAGGCCCGGTGATGTTGACCTCCTTGACCGTCACGCCCTGCTTGGCGAACAAGCCGAGATCCTGCGCCAGATATTCCATGGTGAAGGAAAAGCTCAGCGCCGGCACGGCCAGGATCACCGGCGCGGTGTCGGCGGCAAGCGCGGGTTGCGCGCTCACCAGCGCGAGCGCGACGGCGACGGCGACGGACGCGAACCGGTTGATCAATGGGCGCATGTTTCCCCCCTTTTTGCTTATGACGTGCCGTGCACGGTATACGTCGCCTCACCGGGGCGCGGCAAGCTCGTGCTCGAGATTGCTCAGCTCGCTCTCCGCCTGGGCGCAGGTGATGAGACCGTCTTGCACGTCGCGGCCGCCGCGATCGACATTATCGGCGAGGATCCGACCGGCGGCGGTGCGCCCCACATCGTCCTTGGCCAGCGCCTTGATGTGTGCCGAGGCCGCCGCCGCGGCCGCATCGATGCGCGGGCGGCCGATCTTCTCGCACGCCGCCGCGGCGCCGAGGGTGCGGCCATAAAGCTCGGCCAGACTCTCGGCTTTGGTCGGCAACTGCGCCTGCACGAGCAGGAGCGACACCGGTATAAGAAAGATCGGATGGAGCGTCATGGGCGCTGGCCGGCCACGCGCTGGGCGGCGAGGCGCCCGAGCGCGGCGCGGTCGATCTTGTTGGTGGACGCCAGCGGCAGCCGGTCGAGGAACCAGACGAAGCGCGGATGCTGATAGGCCGGGGCGCTGGTCGAGCGCGAACGCCTTTACCGCCGCCTCGGTCGGCGTCGCGGCCCGGCTTGGCGACGATGAAGGCGACCGGCTTCTGGCCCTTGATTTCGTCGTCGATCGGCACGACGCAGGCCTGCGCCACGTCGGGATGGCGCTCGAGCATGCGCTCGACGTCGCCCGGATAGATGTTCTCGCCGCCCGACACGAACATGTCGTCGCTGCGGCCGATGAAATAATGGAACCCGTCGGCGTCGCGCCGGAACACGTCGCCGGTGACGTAGTACCCGTCCGCGGTGATGGCATCGCGCAAGATCGGGGCGGTTGTGATAGCCCAGCATCACCGCCGGGACATTTCATCTCGAGCACGCCCTCGGCCGCGTCGCGGTCGCTGCCGGCGACGAGCCGCAGCGCCACCTTGGGATGCGGATAGCCGACCGAGAGCTCGGGCTGCGCCAGCCCGCCGGGATGGGGCCGAACACCACCGGGCCGGCCTCGGTCGTGCCATAGGCGTTCGTCACCTTGGCCTGCGGCAGCGCGCGCCGCAGCGCCGCCATCAGGCTCGCGCTCACCGGCGCCGAGCCCATGCGCACGTACTCGACCGACGGTGAGATCGCTGCGCGCCATGAGCTCGGCCTCGCGCAGCATCATCGCGATCATCGGCGGCACCGCGGTCAGCCAGGTGCAGCGATAGCGGCCGATCGCCTCGATATAGTCGCGCGCGGCGAATTGCGGCAGCAGCACGATGCTTGGCATGCGCGGCGCATCGCGAGCTGGCTCAGCGCCAGCGCGTTCATGTGATAGAGCGGCGCGGCGATGAGATAGCGGTGGCGCGACAAATCCTCGCCGCCGAGGCGTGTCTCCACCACCCAGATCTGGCCCCGATGCGACAGCACGACGCCCTTGGGCCGGCCGGTCGAGCCCGAGGTGTAGAGGAACGTCGCCGCCTCGTCCGCAGCCGGCGTCACCGTCGTAAACGGGCCGGGATCGGCGAAGGCGGCAAACGACCCCGGGCCGCTCGCGCCGAACACGATGGCGGGAATGTCGGCGGGGACACCCGCGCGCCGCGGCTCGTCGCAGAAGACGAGGCGCGCGCCGGCATCGCGCAAGATGAAATCGATGGTCGCCGGCGGGAACTTGAAATTCACCGGGACCGCGACGAGGCCGGCGCGCACGATGCCGCAACAGGCGGCGAGGTATTCGGCGCGATTGGCGGCAAGGATCGCGACCCGGTCGCCGCGCGCGAGCCCGCACCGGGCGAGACCGCGGGCGACGCCGCCGGCCATGCGCGTCGAGCGCGGCGAAGGTGAATTCGCGCGGCCCCGTCTCGCCGCCGAGATCGATCAGCGCCACCTTGGCCTGATCGCGACCGCGCTCGATTAGATCGCCGAGATTGACGAAGCGCGACATCGCGCGCCCTCACCCTCCCGCGGCGCGGGGTTGAGGCGGGGGAGACGTGAGATACGTTCCTCGCCCGCTCGCCAGGAGCTTGCCGCCTTCGTCATAGACCGCGGCCTCGGCGGTCGCGAACTGGCTGCCCCAGCGCACCACGCGGCCCTTGGCGGTGAGGTCGCCGGGCATGGCGGCGGCATGGAAATCGACCCGCAGATCGATGGTCGGCACGCCGCGGCCGGTGCGCGTCACCATCGCCCAATCGGCGGCAAGATCGATCAGCGCAGCGACGATGCCGCCATGGGTATAGCGCCGGTCGGGATTGACCACCCATTCCTCGCGCCACGCGGCCTTCAATTCGATCGCGTCCTCGCTCACCGCGACCACCTTGAGCCCGAGCCATTGGTGATAGGGGCCGCGCGTGATCATCGCTTCGACGCGCTCAGGCGTGAGGGGCTCGGTCATCTCAACCTCTCACGGCGTGACCACGATCTTGCCGATGGCGGCGCGTTCCTCGATGAGGCGTACGCCGTCGGCGGCGCGTTCGAGCGGCAGCACCGTGTCGATCACCGGCTTCATCCTGCCATCGGCCACGAGGTCCATCAGCGCGACCAGATTCTCGTCGTAAAAACTGTTCGAGCCGATGATCTTGATCTCGAAGGTCCAGATGTAGCGCAGATCCTCCTGCGGATCGTGGCCCGCGGTTGCGCCGCACACCAGGAGCTTGCCGCCGCGCTTGATGCATTTGAGCGAGGGCAGCCAGGTCGGGCCGCCGGTGAAGTTCACAACCACATCGACGCCGCCCTCGTAGGAGCGCCGCTGCGGCTTGCCATAGCGCTCGATCGCCCATTTCGAGAAATCGACGGTGCGGTAGTCGATCGCCTCGTCGGCGCCGATCTCCTTGAGCCGGTGCAATTTCTCGGCGCTCGAGGCGCAGGCGATGACCGTCGGCGCCCAAAAGCTTGGCGAGGATGACCGTGCCGGTGCCGACGCCGCCGCGACGCGCCCAGCACCAACACGCGGTCGCCGCGCTTCACCGTGTCGTGCGTGACGAGCATGCGGTGCGCGGTGCCATAGGCGACCGGCAGCGCCGCCGCATCGGTAAAGGAAACCGCACGCGGCATGGCGAGAAGCTGGTCGGCATCGACGAGACAATATTCCGCCATGCCGCCGTCGAGCATCTCGCCCATCAGCCCCTTGCGCTTGTTGAGCGGATTGACGAGGACGCGGTCGCCGTCGCGCGAACCCGCTGACGCCCGGCCCCAAGCGCAGCGATCTCGCCGGCCATGTCGAGGCCGATGACGACCGGCAGCGGCACCTTGATCCCCGGCATGCCGCGCATGGTGAAGACGTCGTGATAATTGAACGCGGCGGCGCGGACGCGGACAAGCGCCTGTCCGGCTTGCGGGCGCGGCACGGGGTGGTCGCCCACGACCGCCAGATTCTCGCACCCGCCGTGGCGCCGCAGCACCAGCGCGCGCATCGCCGACGGCAGGCTCACTCCGCCGCTCCCTGCACCGGCACGGCGCGGGCGGATTTGAGGCCATAGAAGCGCTCGGCGTTGCCGTGCATCACCGCTGCCTTGTCCGCTTCCGCGATCGCCGGGTTGTCGAGAAATTCCGCGATCTCGCGGCGGCAGCTCTCGTTGTTGACCTCGTGCGGGAAGTCGCTCGAATAGACGAACGCGCCGCCGCCCAAGGCGCGGATCGCCTCGGCCATCATCGGCTCGTCGCCCTCGCAGCCGAAGAACAGCCGGCCCTCGCGCACGTGCCGGCGAACATAGTCGCTGACGCTTTGATCCCCGGCGGGCGCAAGCTCGCCCCGCGGGTTGTATTGGAAATGGGTGCGGTGCCCGCGCTCGAACCGCTCGTCGCACATCAGCACCCAGGCGACACCGCCTTCCATGAAGCCGAAGCGCGCGTTCTTGAAGCGGTCGAGGACGCCGTTGAACAGCACGCCGGCGAAATTGATCGCCAGCCCCATCGGATGTCCCAGCGACTGCACCGGCGAATAGACGTTCATGTGGTCCATGCCGAGACCGCTATGCGAACCGCCATGCACGGCGAGGGCGCAGCCGAGCCGGTCGGCCTCGGCATAAACCGGCCAATAGGCTTTCGCGCCGAGAGGCTCCGGCAGGCCGGTCGAGGGCAGCATCGCGCCGCAGAAGCCCAAACGGGCGACGGCGCGGCGCAGTTCCTTGGCCGCCTCTGCCGGCTCCTGCATCGGAATAAGCGCCGCCGCCTGAAAGCGCGGGCTGCGGGCGAGATATTGGTCGTGGATCCAGTCGTTATAGGCGCGGCAGGCCGCGATCGCCCAGTCGCAATGAAAGATGCGGCCATAGGCGAGACCCGCGGTCGGATAGAGCACGGTCGATTCGATGCCGAGATCGTCGAGGAACTCGAGCCATTCCGCGGGTCCGACGTCGCGCCGGAACGATCCCGGCGGCGTCTGCCCGACGAAACCGTGGAAATGGTCGAGCGGCGGGAAAAGGGAGCGCAGCGCGCCCATCCGCACCAGCTCCCCCGGCAGGAATTTTTCGATCGCCGCGACATCCTCCACGACGTGGCCGTCGCCGTCGATGATCCTCATGCGCCGCTCCCGCAAGTCGCCGCTGTCCGGAAGAGAGGCTATCGGCACCGCCCCGCCCCGGCAAGCGGCCTTCACGCTGCATCGGCATCCTGCGCCCTTCGGCGAACTCAGGGTGAGGACGCTGCGGCGATGGCATCAGGGCCGCCCTCATGGCGAGCGAAGCGCGGCAACGTCGAACCACGCGCAGACGTCGTCACCGCAAATTCGCAGAGGCTGGGCCATTCCCCTGTGGCGGCGACTTCACTAGGCTGGCGGCGGCAAGCGAGGGAGATCGCCGGTGGAAGAGACGTTTCGTGGCTTTCTCGACCGGCTGCGGCGCCTGGGGCAGCTCGTCGACCTGCATCAGCCGGTCGATATCCGCCACATCGCGACGCTGGTCGATCAGGCCGAGACGGCGCTCTTCTTCCACAACGTGATCGGTTACGACATGCCGGTGGTCTCCGGCATCATCCGCTCGCAGGAGCGCGCGATCCTGTCGATGGGCTGCCGCGACTATCCGGAGATCGAGGCAAAGCTCAAAGCGGCGCTCGACCATCCGATTCTGCCGCGGCCGGTCAATACCTCGGCAACGCGCGAAATTATGATGCAGGGCGACGAGGTCGATCTCTACCGCCTGCCGATCCCGATGTCCTCGATCTATGACGGCGGGCCGATGATCACCGCCGGCATCGCCATCGCGCGCGATCCCGAACTGGGCTTCAACAGCGGCATCTACCGCTTCATCGTCAAGGAGAAGAACCTCACCGGCATCGACCTCGTCACGCCCAACAACATGCGGCTCTTCGCCGAGCGGGCCTACAAGGCGGGCCGGCCGTGCCCCATCTCGATCAGCATCGGCACACATCCGATCGAGATCATGGGCGCGGGCTATCGCGCGCCCTTGGGCGTGGACGAGATGGCGATCACCGGCGGGCTGCGCGAGGCCGGCCGGTGGAACTGGCGCCCTGCGAGACCATCGACATGCCCTATATCGCCGATGCCGAGATCGTGCTCGAGGCCGAGATCCTGCCGACCGGATGGACCTGGCCCGAGGGCAGGTTCGGCGAATTCACCCGGCTCATGGGTGGCCTGCACTGGAATCCGCTGGTGCGGGTGAAGGCGGTCGCGATGCGCAAGGACGCGGTCTATTACGCGCTGCATATGCCGTGGGAGAACACCTGGCTCGCGGCGCCGACGCGCTATACCGCGATCCGCCAGGCGCTCAAGACCGCGGGCGTGCAGGTCCACGACATCAACGTGACCTTGGGCGGCTGCGCCTTCTGGCACGCGGTGATCTCGATCAAGAAGCAGCCGGGCGAGGGCAAGAACGCGCTCCTGGCGGCGCTCTCGGTGATGGACCTGAAGCATGTCGTGGTGGTCGACGACGACATCGACGTGTTTAACGGCGCCGATGTCGAGTGGGCGATCGCGACCCGCGTCCAGGCCGACCGCGACATCGTCATCGTCAGCAACGCGCGCGGCAAGCCGCTCGATCCGAGCCTGCCGCCGACGCCGCCGGGCGTGGTGCCGACCACCGCCAAGATCGGCATCGACGCGACCATCCCCGAGGGCGTGCCGAAGGAGCGCTACGAGCGCATCGCCTATGCCTATGCCGACCGCGCCAAGATCGGCGACTACGTCCAAGGCAAGGCCGACCAGCCCGGACGCGCGGCCGACGCGGCGACGGTCCCGGCGCTGGCGGAGGAAATCGTCGCCGTCATCGCCGCCGCGCCGCTCTACTACACCGAGATCGCCGAGCGCTTCGCCGAGCATGATTTCCAGGCGGTCGCCCGCGCGTTCGGCCATCTGCACCGGACCGAGCGGCTGTGGCAGGACGAGAAGGGCCGGATGTGCGTGCGCGGCTCGCGCTTCGCCGCCAAGCCGCCGGGCTGAACCCGAGACGAAGGAGATCCCGCATGTCGAACGAACGGCACCGCCGCATCGTGCTCGCCGCGCGCCCGGTGGGCGAACCGAGCGCCAGCAATTTCCGTCTCGTCGAGGGCGACGTGCCGGTGCCGGGTCCGGGCGAGATGCTGCTGCGCACGATCTATCTCTCGCTCGACCCTTACATGCGCGGGCGGATGAACGAAGGCCGGTCCTACGCCAAGCCGGTCGAGGTGGGCGGCGTCATGGAAGCGGGCGGCGTCAGCGCGGTGGTGCAATCGAACCTGCCGCAATTCAAGCCCGGCGATATCGTCGAAGGCCGGACCGGCTGGCAGAGCCACGCCGTTTCGAACGGCAGGGGCGTGCGCAAGATCGACCCGGCCGCGGCGCCCCTCTCGACCGCGCTGGGCGTGCTCGGCATGCCCGGCATGACTGCCTATACCGGGCTTCTCAATATCGGCCAGCCCAAGCCCGGCGAGACCGTCGCCGTGGCTGCCGCCTCGGGCGCGGTCGGCCAGGTCGTCGGCCAGATCGCCAAGCTCAAGGGCTGCCGCGTCGTCGGCATCGCCGGGGGCGCGCGCAAATGCGCCTATATCAAGGATGAGTTGCGGTTCGATGCGGCGGTGGACCACCGCCAGCCGGATTTCGCCGATGCGCTCGGCGCGGCCTGTCCTGCCGGTATCGACGTTTATTTCGAGAATGTCGGCGGCGCCGTGTTCGCCGCGGTGCTGCCGCTGCTCAATGATTTCGCGCGCGTGCCGGTCTGCGGCCTGATCGCGCAATATAATGCGACCGGCGTGGCCGAGGGTCCCGACCGGGTGCCGGGGATGATGCGCACGGTCCTGAGCAAGCGCCTCACCTTCCGCGGCTTCATCGTCTCCGATTTCGCGGCCCAGCACGGCGATTTCCTCCGCGACGTCGGTGCCTGGCTCACGGAGGGCCGGATCAAGTACCGCGAGGATTTCGTTGACGGGCTCGAGAACGCGCCCCGCGCCTTCCTGGGCCTGCTGCGCGGCGAGAATTTCGGCAAGCTCGTCGTCCGGGTGAGTCCGGACCCGACCCGGCCCTAACCTATTCCACGAATTCGAGCGCGACGCCGAACGCATCGGCGGAAGCGACGATGAGGCGGGAGGCGTCACCCCGCGCGCGGTCGCCGAGCGCTGCGCGCGTGCGGCCGAGATCATGCACGCGGATGCCGAGCGCGGCCATGGCGGCGGGGCGTCCGTTCGCCGCCGGTGCCGCCGCGCCGAAGGAAGCGGCGACCGCCGCCGGCGTCAGAATGTCGAGCCGTGCCGCCCCCATCGACAGACTGAGCCCCCCTGGCGCGGCATGCAGGCAATCGTCGCCGAAGAGCTCGCGGTAAAGCGCGCCTGTCGCGGCGGGATCGGCTGCGGCGATCACCGCTCGGGCGATGCCGACCGCGCCGTTCCCGTGCTGGCGCCATTCCTCGCGCCACACGAGATGCGGGGTCAGATGCTGGCAGAAATAGACGCGGCCATAGGGCGCCGCCGCAGCCGCGACCGGAACGACGCGAAAGCGCGCCGTGTCGCTCTTGCCCGCGAGCGTGACCGGCCGCGAGAATTCCACCGGCGCCGCGACCGGCGCACCCTTCGCTGCCAGGGCGCGGTGAAGGGCGGCGGCATCCGCGGTCGCGAACACGATGCCATTGAGCCCGGCGGGAAACTCGAGCAGCTCGCGCCGTGGCGCCGCGGCCTCCGGATCAATGCCGACCAGCTCGAGATAGTCGTCGGCGAACACCGCGAGCCGGTTGATCGAGCCGAGCGTGTGTCGGCTGGGAGACGTCAGGCCGAATCCCAGCGATTCGTAACACGCCGCAGCCTCCGCGAGCCGCTCGCGTGCGTTGACCACGACATGGTCGAGCGCCGGCATGGACGCCCCTCCTTGGACGGGGAGAATGCTTCGCAGCGCTCGCAATGACAACCGTACCATGAAAAAGGCCGGCCCGGTTGCCCGGGCCGACCCGGCGCCGCCTGCGGTTTGCGTTGTTATTGCGCGGCGACGGCCTCCTCGGGATGAAGCCCGTCATAGAACTGGCCGATCTCGGTCGAGCCGCCCATGGCCGTGGTCGAGGACGCGCCGCCCGACAGCGCGAGCGCAACCGCGTCGAAATATCCGGTCCCGACTTCGCGCTGATGGCGGATGGCGCTGTAGCCGAACGCCTCGGCCGCGAATTCGGCCTCCTGCAGATCGGCGTAGGCGGCCATGCCGCGCTCGCGATAGCCGCGCGCGAGCTCGAACATGCCGTGATTGAGCTGGTGGAATCCGGCGAGCGTCACGAACTGGTATTTGTATCCCATCGCGGCGAGGCGGGACTGGAAGTCCGCGATCTCGTGCGCGGCCAGCTTCTTGCGCCAGTTGAAGGACGGCGAGCAGTTATAGGCCAAAAGCTTGCCGGGGAAATGATGGCGGATCGCGTCGGCGAAGCGCCTGGCATCATCGAAATTGGGCTCCGACGTCTCCCACCACACCAGATCGGCGTATTCGGCAAAGGCGATGCCGCGCGCGATCGCGTAGTCGCGCCCCAGACCCGGATTGAGGCGGAAGAACCCCTCGCTCGTACGCTCGCCGCTCAGGTACTTGCGGTCGCGCGGATCGACATCGGCGGTGATGAGCTGCGCCGAATTCCGCATCGGTGCGCGCAATGAGCAGGGTCGAGACGCCCTCGACATCGGCGGCCAGCCGCGCGGCATTGAGGGTGCGGATGAATTGCTGCATCGGCACGAGCACCTTGCCGCCGAGATGGCCGCATTTCTTTTCGGCGGCGAGCTGGTCCTCGAAATGGACGCCGGCGGCCCCCGCCTCGATCATTGCCTTCATCAGCTCGAAGGCGTTGAGCGGACCGCCGAACCCGGCCTCGGCATCGGCGACGATCGGGGCGAAGAAATCGATCGCGCTCTCGCCCTCGAGCGCCTGGATCTGGTCGGCGCGCTGGAACGTGCGGTTGATGCGGCGCACCACTTCGGGCACCGAGCTCGAGGGATAGAGGCTTTGGTCCGGATACATCTCGCCGGCATTGTTGGCGTCGGCCGCCACCTGCCAGCCCGAGAGATAGATCGCCTTCAGCCCGGCCTTGACCTGCTGCAGCGCCTGGTTGCCGGTGAGCGCGCCGAGGGCCGCGCACATAGGGCTCCTCGTGCAGCATCGCCCACAGCGCTGGGCGCCGCGCTCGGCGAGCGTGTGCGCGATGCGGACCGAGCCCGACAGCCGCCGCACCTCGGCGGCGGTGAAGTCGCGCCTGATCCCGCGCCAGCGCGCGTGGTCGGGTTCATCGGGTTTCGCTCATGCGGCAACTCCTTTCCGGGCAGATACGAGGAAGCACTGCCAATCCTTCGATCGGAGCGCGAAAGCCAAGCGACAGATCGTGCGTTCATTGCTGCAAACTCGTTGAAATCTCTTGCGACCATGCCGGGTATGTTGTAAATTTGTAAAACAGGGTGCGGTGCGCGTCAGATGGCGATGAAAAAGAGCGCTGCTCGGGCAGAAGATTCGCCGGCTGCGGCAGGAGCGCGAGCTGACGCAGCAGCAGATGGCCGAGCGGCTCGGCATCAGCGGCAGCTATCTCAATCTCATCGAGCATGACGAGCGGCCGGTGACGGTGGCGCTGCTGCTGAAGCTCGGCCAAACCTTCGGCATCGATCTCCAGGAGCTGTCGGACGATGCCGAGCGGCGGCTCGCGACCTCGCTGCGCGAGAGTCTTCGCCGATGCCGGCCTCGGCACCGCCGATGTCGATGGCGAGGAGATCAGGCGGCTGGTCGCCAACGCACCCAAGGCCGGGCGCGCCATCGTCGATCTCTATCGCGCCTGGCGCGCCGCACGCGAGGATGCGCAGGCGCTGCAGCTCGACCTGCCGGGCGGCAGGACGCGGCGGATCGTGCTGCCGACCGAGGAGGCGCGCGACTTCTTCGAGACGCACGCCAATCATTTCGCCGCGATCGAGGCGGCGGCCGAAGCGGCGGGCCTCGCGCGCGAGACGCAGGCCGATGCTCGGCCGGCGTCTGACCGACCGGCTGGCGCAGCGCGCACGACATTTCGGCGTCGCGATCGCCCCGGTGGAGCGCATGGCCGGCGCGCTGCGGCGCTATGACCCGAAGGCCCGCGCGCTCGCTGCTGTCGGAGGTCCTGCCGCCGCCGAGCCGGCATTTCCATCTTGCCTATCAGATCGGCCTCATTGCCGCGCGCGACGCGATCGACGCGATCGATCCACGCGGCGAAGCTCACCGCGCCCGAGAGCGAGACCCTGGTCCGCGTCGGGCTCGCCAATTATTTCGCCGGCGCGGTGCTCATGCCCTATGCACCTTTCCTCGCGGCGGCCCGGCGGCGCGCTACGATCTCGAAGTGCTGATGCACCGCTTCGGCGTGTCGTTCGAGCAGGCGGCGCACCGGCTCACGACCCTGCAGCGGCCGGGCGAAGCCGGCATCCCGTTCTTCTTCGCGCGCGTCGACATCGCCGGCAACCTGACCAAGCGCTTCTCCGCCGCGGGGTTTCATTTCTCGCGCTATGGCGGCGCCTGCCCGCGCTTCGTCGCTGCACGAGGCGTTCGCGACGCCCGGCCTCATCCGCACGCAGATCGCGGTGCTGCCGGACGGCGCGGCATTCTTCTGCATCGCGCGCACGGTGGAAAAGCCCGGCGGACGCTTCCACGCGCCGTCGACGCACGAGGTGGTGGCGTTGGGCTGCGATCTCGCGCGCGCGGCCGAACTCGTCTATGCCGATGGGCGCGATCTCGCGCGGCTCGACGCCGCCACCGAGATCGGTATCGGCTGCCGCTTGTGCGAGCGCAGCGATTGCCGCCAGCGCGCCTTTCCGCCGCTGCAGCATCGCCTCGTGGTGGACGCGACCGTGCGCGGACCCTCGGCCTATGCCTTCAAGCCGCGCTGAGCCTCGGGCCTTGGCAGAGGGAGGGGCGCGCGCGTAGCATTGGCGCCTGCGCAAGTGTCGAGGGGACAATCATGCCGCAGACCGATTTCGTTCTCGTCCACGGCGCCTGGCACGGCGGCTGGTGCTGGCGCCGGGTCGCCGACCGGCTCACCGCCCGGGGGCACCGCGTATTCACGCCGACCCTCACCGGGCTCGGCGAGCGTTCGCACCTGCTGTCGGCCGAGGTCAATCTCAGCACCCACGTGCTCGACATCATCAACGTGCTGCGCTGGGAAGAGCTCAACAATGTCGTGCTGTGCGGCCATTCCTATGGCGGCATGGTGGTGACGGGCGTCGCCGACCGCGCACCCGAGCGCATCGCGACGCTCGTCTATCTCGACGCCTTCATCCCCGAGAGCGGCCAGTCGATGCAGGATCTGCGCCCGCGCGAACTTCCTCCCGGCCTGGTCATGCCGCCGATCAAGGCCGAGACGTTCCGCGTCAACATGCGCGATCGCGCCTGGGTCGACCGGCAATGCACGCCGCACCCGATCGCCTGCATCACCGAGAAGCTCGGCCTCACCGGCGCCTATCGCGGCGTGCAGCGCCGCGTCTATATCCGTGCGGCCGAGTATCCGTCGCCCGCCTTCGATGCCTGTTATGAGCGCACCAAGGCCGATCCCGGCTGGAGCGTGCATACGCTGCCATGCGGGCACGACGTCATGGTCGACATGCCCGACGCGCTCGCGGAACTGCTCGAAGCCGCCGGCTGAGGGTGCCTACCACGCCGCCGGGCCGCCGGCCTTGGCGGCGGCGGCGGACGGATCGAGCGCGGTGTCCCAGTCCTTGCCGATGAAGCGGCGGCCGGTAACGCCGTCGGATTGGCGCGACATCAGCCATTGAATTGGCGCCACCATCACCTTGGGCTGCACCAGCGCGGCGCGATCGGGCGAGAGCTGGACCGGCACCATCCGCGTGTCGGCGGCGCCGCCGGGGATGAGCACGTTGACGGTGACGCCGGTGCCTTCGAGGTCGCGCGACCACGCGAGCGTCGCCGCCTCGAGCGCGGCCTTGGACGGCCCATAGGGCGAACCCAGGCTCGCCACCATGGTGTGGTAACTGGTGGTGACGTTGACGACCTTGCCGCCGCGCTGGGCGAGAAAGCGCGGCACGACCGCGCGGGCCATGAAGAAGGCGCCGTTGATGTTGGTCTCCATGCGGCTGCGCCACATCTCCGGGCTGATCTCGAAGAATTTGAGGCGCTTGCCCGGATCGCGGCTGGTGAGGTCCTGCGGCCCGAGCCCGGCGCAATTGACGAGACCGTGGATCGCGCCCAATTGCGCGGCCGAAGCGGCCACCGCGCTGTCGCACTGGTCCGGGTTGGTCACGTCGCAGGGAAAGGCGTGGATGCGGGCTTGGTTGCCCTGCCGTCGCGACGCGGCAAGGAGTTCGGCGATGCGGGCGTCGGCGCTCGGCAGGTCGAACGCCGCGACCGTGGCGCCGAGCGCGGCGAGCCCGAGACTCATCACGCTGCCGAGCCCGCCGGCGGCGCCGGTGACGATGACGGTGGTTCCGGTGAGGTCCAAGGACATCGACGTCTCCTCTCTATTGCGCGGCAACAGGGGCCATGCCGGCATATTGCTTGTCGGTGAGCGCTTGCAGCGCCGGCATCACCTCGGCCGCGAACAGCCGCAAGTTCCGCTCGGTCAGATCGCGCGGCAAGGTCGCGAATTGCATGAGGCCGACGAAATTCTGGAATCCGAGCTGGCGGTGGCTCTCTTCGAGCCGGCGGCGGACGGTGTCGGGACTGCCGCAGAGAATGATCCCGAGCTCGATGAGCTGATCGACCGTCAGCTTGCCCTCCGTGACCGTGCGCTTGTGGGTGCGCATGTTCTTGATCGTCGTAAGCGTCAGATAGCCGGGCGGAAAGATCTGCTCGAACGGCATGCGCAGGAGCTTGTTGAACAGCGTCTCGATATGGGGCTGCGCTTCCGCGCGCGCCTTGGCGTCGCTGTCGGCGACATAGACCGGCGCCGCCCAGCCGATCTGTTCCGAGCGCGCGGTATAGCCGTGCACGTGCTCGGCCGTCTCGCGGTAGAGGTTGAGATAGCGCTGCACCGAGGCGATCGGGCTGTAGTTCTGGAGATAGACGTATTTGCGCGCGGGATGGCTCGCCCAGGTGATGGTCTCGGCGCTGCCGGTCGATGGGCACCAGATCGGCGGATGCGGCTGCTGGTAGGGCCGGGGCCAGACATTGACGTACTCGAAGTGATAATGCCGGCCCTCGAAGGCGAAGGGTCCGGGCCGGGTCCAGGCCTGGACCACCAGATCATGCGCCTCCTGGAAGCGCGACAGCGACAGCGCGGGATTGACCCCGAGCGAATAATATTCGGAGCCGATGCCGCGCACCATGCCGGTGATGAGCCGCCCGCCGGTGATCACGTCGAGCATGGCGTGCTCCTCGGCGAGCGTGAGCGGATGCTCGCGCAGGCAGAAGGCACTCCCCAGGATCGCGATCTTGCAGTGGCGGGTGCGGCGGGCAAGCGCCGCCGCCATCACCACCGGCGACGGCATCAGCCCATAGGCGTTCTGGTGATGCTCGTTGACCGAGATGCCGTCGAAGCCCAGCTCGGCCGCGAGTTCGAGCTCGTCGAGATAGCGGTTGTAGAGCTCGTGGCCCTTCTTGGGATCGTATTCGCTGTTGGGCACGAACACCCAGCACGAGCGGTAGCGCTCGTCGAAGCTCATGTCGAGATAGGCATAGGGCATGAGATGAAACATGAACACGTTCATGACGCCCGATCTCCCTGCCGCCGCGGACGTGCCGGCCGTCCTGGCCTGGCCCTAGAAATATCGCCGCGCCCGCCCCGGCGTCCAGCAAGCCGCGGCCGTCACCCGGGAGC
Source organism: uncultured Alphaproteobacteria bacterium (assembly GCA_963721625.1). Taxonomy (GTDB): domain Bacteria; phylum Pseudomonadota; class Alphaproteobacteria; order ATCC43930; family CGMCC-115725; genus DATJLY01. The sequence goes on along the minus strand of CAVRKF010000021.1, from coordinate 225,412 downwards.
GAGCTTGCGGATGGCGCGGGCGACGAGGAGCCATCGCTTCATCACCTCCTCGTTGCTCGCGCTCTGGGCGCGCCTTTCGGCCACGTCGGCCGCGCGCGCGCCGAAATTCTCGATCATGTGAAAGGCGGCGCGCAAGGTGTCCGGATCCTCCTCGAGCAGCGCGCGTTTCTTTTGCGCCTCGCGCGCCGGGGTGGACGGCGCCGCGCACGCCTCGCGGTGGCGCCGCACCAGGCTATGCAGTGCGCGCAGGCGTCCCGGCTGTGTGAGGGAGGCGCGCACGCGCTGTGCGTTGGCCTCGCCGTCGCGGATCGCGGCCTCGACGTCGCGGACGAGCACGGCGAGCCGGAACGGCTTGCGCAGCACCGGCCAGCCCTCGTCGAGCAGCAGACGCGCCACGTCGTCATAGCCGGTCGTCACGAGGAAGGGGATGCGGCGCTCGACCGCAAGCGCCGCCAGATCGATCCCGGAAAGGCCGGGAATCACGGCATCGACGAGCACAAGGTTGGGGCGCGCCGTCTCGATGAGCGACACAGCGGCGGCGCCCTCGCGGGCCACGGTGACGCGGAATTCGCCCGCACGTTCGAGGCCCGTCTGCACCATGCGGCAGATTTCGGCCTCATCATCGACGATGAGCACGTGCCGCACGGCCCTGTCCTCCGCGAAAGCGGGCGCAAGCATAGGCGCTCCCGCCGCCCGAATCGAGTTCGGCGTTGCGACCCGGGCGCAAGGCCTTGACAGCGGCGAAAACGGCGCAGGAAATTAGCGCGCATCCGAAGGAGGCTCGCATCATCGTTCCGGCCGGCGGTTCCGCCCTGCTCCCGATACGCGATGCGCGCGCCGTCACCGCGGATCGGACGCGCCGGATCGCGGCGCCAGTGCCTTCTGCGCGATGGCGATAGAGCAGGCACAAGATTTCGCGATCTTCACGCGCCGGGAGATCGTGACGATCCTCTCGGGGCTGCTGCTGGCGATGTTCCTGGCCAGCATCGACCAGACCATCGTGGCGACGGCGCTGTCGACCATTGCCCGCGAGCTCGACGGCTGGGAATCGATGGCCTGGGTCGTCTCGGCCTATCTCGTGACGACCACGGTGACGACGCCGATTCACGGCCGGCTCAGCGATCTCTACGGGCGCCGGCCGCTGCTCCTGATCTCGATCGGCCTGTTCGTCGGTGCCTCGGTTTTCTGTGCGCTGTCGCAAAGCATGGCGCAGCTCATCGCCGCGCGCGCCTTGCAGGGCGTGGGGGGCGGCGGCTTGCGCTCGGTGTCGCAGGCGGCGCTCGCCGACATCATCGCGCCGCGCGACCGCGGCCGGTATCAGGGCTATTTCGCCACCGTCTTCGTCGTCTCGAACGCGCTGGGTCCGGTGCTCGGCGGGTTCTTCGCCGAATACCTCACCTGGCAGTGGATCTTCTGGATCAATCTGCCGCTCGGGATCGCCGCCTACGCGATGTCGAGCCGCGTCCTGAAGCGGCTGCATCGGCCGTCGCGGCGCGCTGCCATCGATTGGTGGGGCGCCGTCCTGATCCTCGCGTCGATGACGCCGATCCTGTTGGGCGTCGGCAATGCCGAGCGCAGCGGCGGCTGGCAGTCGCCCGCAGCGTTCGGTCCCATCGCCGTGGGCATCCTCCTCACCATACCGCTGCTGCTGCGCGAGCGCTTCGCGCGCGAACCGATGCTGCCGCTGCGGCTGTTCGCGAGCCCGGTCTTTTCGGTTTCGATCCTCATCACGCTCATCATGTCGATCGTCATGGTGGGGCTGGTCATTCTCGTGCCGCTCAACTACCACCTCGTCACCGCCATGACGCCGGACGAGATCGGCATCCGGCTGCTGCCGATCACGGTCGGGTCGGTGATCGGCTCGGCCGCGTCGGGGTCGCTCGTTTCCCGCACCGGGAGCTATCGCCTCTACCCCATCATAGGCAGCGTCGGCGCGACGCTGTCATGCGCCGCGATCGCCGTCGTCGGTCTCGGCCATTCGACGGGTTTCGATTTCACGGTGACGACGCTGCTCGGCCTCGCCTGGGGCGGGCAATTCTCGCCGCTCACGGTCGCGGCGCAGAACGCGCTGACCGCGCAGGACACCGGCATCGGCATGTCGTGCCTGATGTTCTTCCGGCTGATCGGCGGCGCCTTCGGGGTGGCGCTGCTCAGCACCATTCTGATCGCGGCCCTGACCGCGGGCGCGCTGACCGTGCCCGGCCACGAAGTCCTGGGCGCCAATCCCGGGCTTGCGCTGTTCCATCTCGACGAGCCGGGAATTCACGTTTCGGCCGCGCTGCGCGCCGCGCTCGATGCGACGATCGGGCGGGCCTTCACCCATCTCTACTGGATCGCCGCCCTGATCCTCGCGGTGTCGGTGGTGCCGGCCTTCGCGCTCAAGGACGAGCCGCTGCGCACGCGATGAATTCAGCCGTGCTCGGGCGCCGTAACGCCACGGCGGCGGCGGACAAAGGAATTGGGATTGAGGTCGGCGCCCTCGGCGGCGTTGAAATCGTCGAGATCCTCGCCTTTCGCGAACATCCAGCTATAGCCGCGCTCGGGATTGACCAGGATCTCCCACCAATTGTCGTCGCAATCGACGATCATGAAGCTATAGGTGCCGTGCTGCTCGACCGGGCGCGTCACGCGCTTGATCCCCCACGCCTCCTGCTGTTCGAGTGCAAGGCGGTAGCTGCGGTCCACTTCCTCGCGCGAGGCGACGTCGAGCCCGTTGTGGTTCTGGCGCGACATCTCGGTCTTGCCGGGCACCTCGACCACGACGATGACGGTGTCGCCGCCGAGCCGCGTGGCGAGCGAGATCTTGCTCGTCTGCACCACGTCGAGGCCGAGGAAACCGGTATAGAACCGGCGCGAACGCGCGAGGTCGCGGCTCGTCAGCGTCGCGTGCGAGAAGAATTTCGTGTTGAGCACGGGAGCCTGAAACTCCGCCGATCCGGACTCCGACATCGCTTGTCTCCTGGCGTCATTCGCTCCCGGTTATAGCACGCATTGGCACGACGCGGCAGGCTCTCAGCCGCCGCCGCGCTGCGCGGCGAGGCATCCCGCCGCCGCCGCGGCGCCGCTCAGAACCGTGCCCCAGGCGATGTCCAGAACGCTGACGAAGCCGGACCAGCCGCGCAGCGTCGCGAGGTTGGTGAGATCGTAAGTCGCATAGGCGAAGAACCCGAACAGGGCGCCGAGCCACAGGCCGCGCGGCCACGCGGAACCCGCGCGCAGCGCCGGCGTCACGGCGAAGACCACGATACCGGCGGCATAGACGAGATAGAACGCGGCCGCCGCCCCGAACACCGGCCGCTCCAGCAGCAATGCGCCGATGCGCGGCCGATAGACCCCGGTCCCGACGGTGCTGAGCCAGATGAAGTCGCAGGCGGTGAGGGTGACGAGGCTGGCGAGATAGGCCCAGAGATAGGACAGCATGATCGGCCCTCCCGCGCCGCGCGCGAAGCCTAGCAACGTTCCACGGTGCCGGGCAACGCTTCGCCGCCACGTTTCGCTGGCGCGCGCCTTGACATGGCGCCAGTTCCTGCTTTGCTGGACGCGAATGGCGGCGGAGGCATCCCATGATCGTGCGCAAGGAGGCCGACGGCACGCTGCTGATGATCGGCCAGACCGAGCATTCGCGGTTGGTCGGCCAGTTGGCGGCCCATTGGGGCAATGCAAGGTTCGCCGCCGCGCGACCTTATGATTCCGTGGTGCGCGCCGCCGTCTATCACGACTATGGCTGGCTGCGCTACGAGACCAGTCCGATTCTCGATGAGAAGACCGGCGAGACGCCCGATTTCCGCCAGGTCGGCGGACGCCAGCTCGATGCCTATCAATGGTGCGTCGACTGGATGACCGGCATCGATCGCTATTCGGGGCTGCTCGTCAGCATGCACCGCACCGGGCTGTGGAAGGGCCGCTATGGCACCATCGCCTATCCCGATGCCTATAATCCGCGCGCGCTCGGGCCCGGGATCGAGGACTTCATCGCCCGCCACGAGGCGTGGCAGGAAACGGAACGCCAGACGCGCGACGCGGCCGAGGTTTGGTCGAACTACCGCCTGCTCCAGGTTTGGGACCTGCTCGGGCTCTATTTCTGCTGCCAGGAGCCGCGCGAGGACCGCATCGAGCCGGTGCCGCTGGCGCCGAGCGCGAGCCGGACGGATGGCGTGCGGCTCACCATGAACCCGCTCACGCCACGCAAGATCGCGTTCGATCCCTATCCCTTCGCGACGCGGCCGGTCCACGTACAGTTGAGCAGCCGGCGTCTGTCGGACCAGCACTATCCCGATCTTGACAGCTTCCGCCGCGCCTATTTCCAGGCGCCGGTCGAGCTCCTGGATTTCGAGCTGGTGTGAGGAGCGCATAGCGTGGCCGACCCGCAACGCGACTATCCCGATCTCCACGAGCACCTTGCGGCGCTCCAGGAGGCGGGGCTGCTCCGCACCATCGACCGGCCGATCGACAAGGATTCGGAATTGCATCCCCTGGTGCGGTGGCAGTTCGTCGGCGGTCTCGCCGAGGCCGAGCGCAAGGCGTTCCTGTTCACCAACATCCGCGACGGGCGCGGCCGCAGCTTCTCGATGCCGGTGGTGGTCGGCGCGATCGCCGCCAACCGCGCCATCTACAGCATCGGCATGGGCGCGCCGGTGGCGGAGATCCAGGCGAAATGGGACCGCGCCATCGCCCATCCGGTGCCGCCGCGCGTGGTCAACAAGGCGCCGTGCCAGGACGTGGTGCTCGAGGGCGCGGCGCTTCAGGGCGAGGGACACGGGCTCGACCTGCTGCCGATCCCGATCTCGACGCCCGGATTCGACAGCGCGCCGACGCTCACCGCCACCAATGTCATCACCCGCGACCCCGAGACCGGGGTGCAGAACATGGGCACCTATCGCGCCGCGCTCAAAGCGCCGGACCGGCTGGTGGTGCGCATGGCGACGCGGGTCGGCGGCGCCGGCGGCTATCAGCATTACCTCAAGCACCAGAAGCGCGGCGACAAGACGATGCCGTGCGCGATCGTGCTGGGCTGCCCGCCTTATGTCGCCTTTCTCGGGCCGCAGAAGCTGCCGCTCGACATCGACGAGTTCACCGTCGCCGGCGGGCTCGCCGGTCGCGCCGATCAACGTCGTGCGCGGCCGCACCGTCGACCTTCTGGTGCCGGCCGAGGCCGAGCTGGTGATCGAGGGGCTGATCGACACCGAATATCTCGAGCCGGAGGCGCCGTTCGGCGAATCGCACGGCCATGTCGCGCTCGAGGAGTTCAACATGCCGATGCGGGTGACGGCGATCACCCACCGGCGCAATCCGATCATTCCCTCCTATATCAGCCAGGTGGCGCCGAGCGAATCGAGCGTCATCAAGCGCGTCGCCTACGAGCCGCTGTTCCTCGCCCATCTGCGCGACACGCTCGGCATCCGCGGCGTGACGCGGGTGGCGCTGCACGAGCCGCTGACCGGCCTGCTGCGCGTCACGATCGATCACGGTCGCGCGCGGCACGCCGCCGACCGAGATCTGGCGGGCGCTGCAAGGCGCCGCCTCCTTCAAGGGCGATTGCGGCAAGATCTGCATCGCGGTCGACGAGGACATCGATCCCGACAATGCCGACGCGATGCTGTGGGCGATGGCCTATCGCATGAACCCGGTCGAGGATGTGGAGACGCTACGCCATCGCGGCCAGGGCCACGGGCCGAAGCGCGAGCATGGCGGCGACGAGGACTTCGACGCTTCTCATCGATGCGACGATGAAGGGCGACATGCCGCCGCTGGCGCTGCCGAAGCAGCCCTTCATGGAGCGGGCGCGCCAGCGATCTGGGACGAGCTTGGTCTGCCCGAATTGCGGCCGCAGCCGCCCTGGTTCGGCTATTCGCTCGGCGACTGGCTGCCCGAATGGGACCGCGCGGCGCGAGCGCGCCGTCGCCGGCCGCTATCTCGAGAACGGCCGCATCAGCGCGCAGCACCGCCGCAAGGGCGTGAAGCCCGAAACCAAGTTCCGGCCCGACCGGACGGCGTAACGCGGGAGGCGACATGAAGCTCGGCTTCTTCACCATGCCGGTCCACCCTCAGGGGCGCCCTTATGTCGAGACGCTCAAGGAAGACCGCGAGGCGTTCATTCTCGCCGACCGGCTCGGCTACAGCGAAGCCTATTGCGGCGAGCATCTGACCGATGCCTGCGAGAACATCCCCAACAGCATGATGTTTCTCACGAGCCTCATCGACGCGACGCGGCAGATCAAGCTCGGCACGGCGGTCGCCAATCTGCCGTTCAGCCATCCGGTGGTGGTCGCCTCGAACGCGGCGATGCTCGACAATCTGCTCGAGGGCCGGCTCATTCTCGGCGTCGGCGCGGGCGTGCTGCGCTCGGACGCCGAGGCGCTGGGCCTCTTGGACAAGGACCGCGGCGCGATGTTCGTCGAGGCGATCGACCAGGTCATCGCCCTCTGGACCGGCGAAGCGCCCTACAACATCACCGGCCAGTTCTGGAACGTGACCACGGCCAAGACGCTGTCGCCCGCGCTCGGCGTCGGCATCGATCGTCAAGCCCTATCAGAAGCCCCATCCCCCCATCGTCGGCACCGTGACGGATCCGAACTCGCCGGGCATCGTCGCGCTCGGCCGGCGCGGCTGGTGGCCGGTCACGGCGAACTATCTCCACGCCAAATGGGTGCGCAACCACTGGACCAACTACGTGCGCGGCGCCGCCGAGGCGGGCGCGCGAGCCCGATCGCGCCCAATGGCGGGTCGCGCGCTCGATCTTCGTCGCCGAAGACGACAAGGTGGCCGAGCGTTACGGCAGAACCGACGCCAACAGCCCCTATCGCTTCTACATGAGTCAGCTCTCGACCAAGCTCCGGCTCGGCCGCAAGCTCGGGGCCTTCAAAGGCGACGAGGCGATGACCGACGAGGCGGTGACCGTCGACTACATCATGAACAATCTCGTCATTGCCGGCGGCGTCAACAGCGTCGTCGACCAGCTTCTCGCCCTGCACGAGGAAACCGGCGGCTTCGGCACGCTCCTCTATTGCGGCAAGAACTGGACGGATCCTGCGCTCGCCCGGAAATCGATGGAGCTGATGGCGGAGAAGGTGATGCCGGCGGTGAACGCGGCGCTCGCGCGGACCAAGGCGGCAGAGTAGGCGGGGGTGCAAAGCGGGGTGACGCGTTGATCTGGATCAAGGCGCACGCGGCGCGGGATTGCATCGTACGCGCGCGACACGATGGGGAAAGGTACCGGTCCCCGGCGCTGCTCGCGTTCGGGAGCGGGACATGATCGATCTTCACGTCGTCGATCTGTCGCGGCTGCAATTCGCCCTCACGGCGCTCTATCACTTCCTGTTCGTGCCGCTGACGCTGGGGCTTTCGCTGCTGCTGGCGATCATGGAAAGCATCTTCGTCATGACCGGGCGCACGGTGTGGCGCGACATGACCAAATTCTGGGGCCTGCTTTTCGGCATCAATTTTGCCATGGGCGTCGCCACCGGCATTACCATGGAATTCCAGTTCGGCACCAACTGGTCCTTCTACTCGGCTTATGTCGGCGACATTTTCGGCGCTCCCCTGGCGCTCGAAGGGCTGATGGCGTTCTTCCTCGAATCGACCTTCATCGGCCTGTTCTTCTTCGGCTGGAACCGGCTGTCCAAGGTCGGCCATCTTACCGCGACATGGCTGATGGCGCTGGGCACGAGTTTCTCCGCGCTGTGGATTCTCATCGCCAATGCGTGGATGCAGAATCCGGTCGGGGCGAAATTCGATCCCGTGACCAACCGGATGGAGCTCACCTCGTTCTACGCGCTGCTCTTCAATCCGGTGGCGCAGTCGAAATTCGTCCACGCCGTGAGCGCCGGCTACGTCACCGGTGCGAGCTTCGTCCTCGGGGTGAGCGCGTGGTATCTGCTGCGCGGACGGCATATCGAATTGGCGCGGCGCTCGATCGCGGTGGCCGCGAGCTTCGGGCTCGCTTCGGCGCTCTCGGTCGTCGTCCTCGGCGACGAGAGCGGCTACACCGCCAGCGCCAACCAGCAGATGAAGATCGCGGCGATCGAGGCGATGTGGGAGACCGAGCCGGCGCCGGCGAGCTTCACCGTGTTCGGCCTGCCGGACATCGCGCAGCACCGGACCCGCGACGCGATCGAAATCCCCGACCTGCTTGGGATCATCGCGACGCGGTCGCTCGATACGCCCATTCCCGGCATCGACGAACTGGTGAAAGGCGGCGCCCTGCGCATTCGCAGCGGCATGCTCGCCTATCAGGCCCTGCAGACGCTGCACCGCGACCCCGCCGATGCGGCCGCGCGCACCGCGTTCGATCAGCATCGCGCCGATCTCGGCTATGGCCTGTTGCTGAAGCGCTATACGCCGCGCGTCGTCGATGCCTCCGCGGCGCAGATCAGCGCGGCGGCGAACGATCTCATTCCCAACGTGCCGGTCCTGTTCTGGAGCTTCCGCTTCATGGCCGGGATCGGCTTCTATCTCATTGCGCTTTACGCCGTCGCCTTCACCGTCGCGTCGCTGCGCAAGGCGGAGCAACGATGGTTCCTGCGGCTGGCGCTCTGGAGCCTGCCGCTGCCGTGGATCGCGGCGGAACTCGGCTGGATCGTGGCGGAGGTCGGTCGCCAGCCCTGGGTGGTCGACAACGTGCTGCCGACCTTTCTCGGGGTTTCGTCCACCTCGCTGGGCCAGGTGTGGCTGTCGCTCGTGGGGTTCGTCGGATTCTACACGGTGCTTGCCATCGTCGATGTTTTCCTGCTCGTTCGCTATATCCGGCGCGGGCCGCCGCCGACACCGCTGACCATCGACCACACCCATGCCTTTGCGCGGCCGCGCGGCCGCGAGGATCGCGCCCATGCCCAGCTATGACATTCTGCGCGTGATCTGGTGGGCGCTGCTCGGCGTGCTGCTGATCGGCTTTGCCGTGACCGACGGCTATGACCTCGGCACGCTCATGCTGCTCCCCTTCGTCGGCCGCAACGACGCCGAGCGGCGTCAGACGCTCGAGACGGTCGAGCCGACCTGGGAAGGTCACCAAGTCTGGTTCATCCTCGGCGGTGGCGCCGCCTTCGCCGCGTGGCCGCTGCTCTATGCCACGAGCTTTTCCGGCTTCTACGTGGCGATGCTGCTGGTGCTCGCGGCGTTGATTCTGCGCGCGGTCGGCTTCAACTTCCGCAGCAAGCTGCCGCACCCGCGCTGGCGGTCGGTGTGGGACTGGGTGCTGTTTGTCGGCGGACTGGTGCCGGCGCTCATTTTCGGGGTGGCCTTCGGCAATCTGCTGCTGGGCGTGCCGTTCCACCTCGATGGCGATCTCCGGGCGGTTTATGAGGGCGGCTTCTTCGGCCTGCTGCGGCCCTTCGCCCTGCTCGCCGGCCTCGTCAGTATCGCCATGCTGGCAATGCATGGCGGCTGCTGGATCGCATACAAGGCCGACGGGGTGGTGGCGCAGCGCGCGTCCCGTGCCGCCGTGGCCGCCGGCATCGTGCTGATCGTGCTTTTCGCGCTCGCCGGATTGTGGATCGCCGATGGTTTGCCGGGCTACGCGCTCGCCGGCGCCATGGCCCATGACGGGCCATCCAATCCGCTCGGCAAGACGGTGGTCGAGCGTTCCGGCGCCTGGTTCGCCAATTACCAGAATTTCCCGCGGCTGGCGGCGGTCCCCGGCGTGGCGTTCCTCGGCGCGTTTCTCGCCATCGGCTTCGCGCGCGCGCGCCGTGACCTGTCGGCCTTTCTCGCCAGCGGCGTCAGCATCGCCGGCGTGATCACGACCGCGGGCGTCTCGCTCTTTCCCTTCCTGCTGCCATCGTCGAGCCATCCCGGAAGCAGCCTGACGGTGTGGGATTCCTCGAGCAGCCGCCTGACGCTTTTCATCATGCTGATCGCGGCGCTCATTTTCCTGCCGATCATCCTGATCTATACGAGCTGGGTGTTCCGCGTTTTGCGCGGCCGGGTTCGTCTTGCCGAGCTCGAGCCGCATGACGGGACGTATTGAGGGAGCGCGCGATGTGGTATTTCGCCTGGGTCCTGGGTCTCGGCCTCGCCTGCGCCTTCGCCGTCCTCAACGGGATGTGGTTCGAGCTGATGGACGAGCGGGATGAGCAATGCTGAACCCGCGCAGCGTCACGCCCCCTCCGGCAGCAGCGCCGCCGCGAAGGCGCTGGCGATCGCCTCCTTGCTCTTGCCGGCGCGGCGCCGCATCGCCGATGGCGATGACGGTCTGGCCCGGGCGCGCGAGCGGCGCGGAACGGCTCGCGCGGTGCCGGCCCGCGCGCGGTAATAGAACCAGTCGCGAAATCCGGTCCGACGCGAAGAGCCGCCGCAGCCCGGGCCAGCGCGCGGCGCCGATGATCGAGGAGCGCAGCGCCAGCAGCCGCCCGAGCCCGAAGCGATAGCGCGCGCCGGTGGCGATGACGATGCGGTCGAACGGCGCCAGCACTTGCCGGCGCGCGCGCGACATCGGTGCCGATAGCGGAATGTCACGCCCTTCTGTTCGCACGCGGCGACGAGCTGACGCGATATAGCGCTCGAAGGAATGCGGATTGGCCTCGACCTCCTGGAACAGCGGCGCCTTGCCGGCATAGCGGAAGGCGCCGCCGGCGCGGTCGTCGCGCTCGAACACGGTGACGCTGTTGCCGGCGGCGGCGAGCGCGGCATAGCTCAGCCCGGCCGGACCGGCGCCGATGACGGCGATGCGCGCGCCCTGCGACCGGCGCCGCCGCGAGGAACTGCGTCTCGCTTGCCCGCCGCGCCGTTGACGACGCAGCCGATGCGGGCGCCGCCGCGCATCTCGTTGATGCAGGTGTTGCAGGCAAGGCAGCGCCGCGGCGGCTCGCCGCGCGCGAGCTTCGCCGACCCATTCGGGATCCGCCACGCAGGCTGCGGCCCAAGCGCGATGAAATCGGCCTTGCCGCCGGCGACCGCCGCGTCGGCGATGCGCCGGGATCGCCGAGCCGCCCGACGGCGATCACGGGGATCGCGCACCTCGGCGCTTGATCCCGGCCGGCGATATTCGATCCAGGGCGCATCCGGCAGCGCCATCGGCGGGAGCTGCATCGCCGCCGACGGCAGCGAGCGGTAATGGCCGGCGGCGATGTGGAGCGCATCGGCGCCCGCGCCGCCGCCGCCCACCGCGCGATCTGGCGGCCCTCGGCATAGGGCATGCCGCCAGGGAAATAATCCTCGACCGACAGGCGGTAGATGACCGGCATGCCTGGCACCGCCGCCTTGACCGCGCGCAGCACCTCGAGGCCGAAACGCGCGCGGTTCTCGAGCGCTGCCGCCATAGTCGTCGGTGCGGCGGTTCTCGAAGGGGGTGTGGAATTGCGAGATGAGATAGCCGTGCGCGGCATGAATCTCGACGCAATCGAATCCCGCCGCGCGCGCCCGCGCGCCGCCGCGGCGAAAGCGGCGATGGTTTCGGCGATGCGCGCCTGGGTCATCGCCTCGGGCATGATGGTCTCGTCGGTGATCTCGTAGACCGGGTGCGGGATGGCGGAGGGCGCGATCGGCGTCTCGCCGCAGATGTCGCGCCGCGTATGGCCGCCGGCATGGCCGAGCTGGATCGAGGCCTTGGCGCCGCCGCCGTGGATCGCGGCGGTGAGGCGGCGCAGCCCGGGGAGGAAGCGGTCGTCATAGATGCCGAGCTCGTGGCGGCGATGGCGGCCCGCGCGCTCGGGCGACGCCATCTCGCAGGTGATGAGCCCGACGCCGCCCCGCACCCGCGCCATGTAGTAGTTGACCGTGTCGTCGGTGACGAAGCCGTCCGCGTCGGCGGTGCGCGTCGTCATCGGCGGCATGACGATGCGGTTCCTGATCTCGACCGCGCCGATCCGCGCCGGCGTCAGGAGGATGTTCATAGCCGGCCGCGCCGCGCGTCGGCGATGAGCCGCCACACGCGCGGCGGCGACAGCGGCAAGCGCCCGCGGCTCGACGCCGAGCGCGGCGAGCGCCGAGGCGACGGCGTTGGCGATGACGCCGCCCACCGGGATGATGCCGCCTTCGCCCGCGCCCTTGGCGCCCAGCGGATTGTTGGGCGACGGCTTCTCCTCGAGCGCGATCGCGCGGATGCGCGGGAAATCGTCGGCGGTCGGCATCAGATAATCGGCGAGCGAGGCGGTGAGAAGCTGGCCGTCCGCGTCATAGACGAGCTGCTTCGAGCAGCGCGCCGCCCAGCCCCTGCACGATCGCGCCGATCACCTGGCCGTGCAGCGTCGCGGATTGATGATGCGCCCGACATCCTCGACCGCGACATAGTCGACGAGCTCGACCGCGCCGGTGCGGGGATCGACGGCGACATGCGCGGCATGCGTGCCATAGGCATAGGTGCGCTTGTCGTTGACGAAGGCCGCCTCGGCCGAGCAGCCCGGCGAGTTCGGCGAAATCGACCGCGGCGCCGTCATGCGCGCGCTTTGCCGTCGGCGAGCGCGACCGCATCCGGCGCGCAGCCGAGCCGCTGTGCCGCCGCCGCGCGCAGCGCGGTCCTTGAAGGCGGCGGCCGCCAAGACGATCGCCGAGCCGCCCATCACGGTCGAGCGCGAGGCGTGCGAGCCGAAGCCCTCGCTCACATAGGCGGTCGAGCCGTGGAACACGCCGCTGATGCGGCTCATCGGCAGCTTCGAGCGCGTCGGCCGCGATCTGGGCGAAGACGGTCTCGATCCCCTGGCCCACCGCTGACGAGCCGACATAGACGCGACCGTGCCGTCCGCTTCGAGCGCGATGCGCGCGCGTCTCGCGCGGGCCGGTGGCGCCGCCCTCGATATAGCAGCCGAGGCCGAGGCCGTGATAGCGCCCGTCGATCAGCCGTCCCTGCAGCGCCGCCTTGTCGTTCCAGCCGAACTCCTTGAGGCAGCGCTCGAAGGTGCAGCGGTAATCGCCGCTGTCGTATTCGCCGCCGCCATAGGGCGCCATCCGCGGCATGCGCCCACGGCATCTCGGCGTCGGCGATGAGGTTGCGGCGGCGCAATTCGACACGGTCGATGCCCAGATCTTGCGCCGCCATGTCGATCAGCCGCTCGCGGAAGAAATCGCCCTCGAACCGGCCGGGCGCGCGATAGGTCCCGATCGGCGTCTTGTTGGTGGCGGTGAGCGTCGCCTCGACATGGATGTTGGGGATGCGATAGGGGCCGGCGATCATCTGCGCGCAATTGCGCGGCGCGGTCGCGCCGTTGGTGCGGATATAGGCGCCCATGTCGGCATGGAGCCACCCGCGCATGCCGAGGATGGTGCCGTCGCGCCGGCAGGCGATCTCGAGCTCGCCATCGAGCTCGCGGGCATGGTTGCTGGCGAGGAAATGCTCGCGCCGGTCCTCGACCCATTTGACCGGCCGGCCGAAATGGCGCGCCGCGAAGGGGATGAGGAAATCCTCGGGATAGAACTCGCCGCGCACGCCGAAGCCGCCGCCGACATCGTTCTCGACCATCGCGACGGCGTCCTCGGCGAGCCCCATCTGGCGCGCGAGCACGCGCCGGTTGGTGAACGGGCAGCTTGGCCGCGCCCGAAACGGTGAGCCGGCCCGCGCGCCGCATCCCATTCGGCCAAAAGGCCGCGCGGCTCCATCGTCACGGCGGTGTGGCGCTGCACGGTGAAACGCTCGCGCCGGCGATAATCCGCGTCGGCGAAGGCCGCGTCGGCATCGCCCATCACCGCCGTCAGCACCACCATCCGGTTGGTGCCGGCGGCCTCGAACAGCAGCACCTTATCGCGCGCGGCCTCGTAGCGGTCGGCCACCGCCGGCAGCGGCTCGATGTCGAGCGCGACGGCATCGGCGCCGTCCTCGGCGAGCGCCGGGGTCCGGGCGAGCGACGACGGCGACCGGCTCGCCGACATAGCGCACCTTGTCGCGCGCGATCACCGGCTGATGGAAATGAGCGATCCCCGGCAGCGCGATGCTCGGCGCGTAGCGGAATGGTCGGGATCGGCGTGCCGATGTCGGCCGGCGGTAACGACGCCGTGCACGCCGGCGATGGCGAGCGCCGCGCGGGCGTCGATGCCGCGAAGGCGGCCGTGCGCGACCGGGCTGCGCACGATCGCTGCATGCAGCAGGTCGGCGCGTACGAGATCGTCGACATATTCGCCGCGGCCGCGCAGGAAGCGCAGATCCTCGATCCGCTCGACCGGGCTGCCGATGAACGTATTGCCGATGCGAACGCGGGCCATGGCGCGCTCACGCTTCCGGCACGCCGTAGCTCGCGAGGAGATCGTCGGCGTATTGGTGAAATTCGTCCCACGGCGCCTCGCGGAAATTGTGGTTGCGGACGATGAACGAGGCGCCGGCATAGAATTTCTCGTATTGCTGGTGGCGCCCGGCGAATTCCGAGCCGACCAGGTCCCACACCAGCTTGAACAGCTTGATCCGGTCGACCGCCGCCAGTTGCGGCGTCTGCCAATAGGTCTCGAACAGACGCTTCAGCGCGGGATCGTGCATCACGCTGATGCTCGCCGGCATCTGGAACACGCCGCCGCCCGACAGCTCGCGCAGGATGTCGATGAGCGGCGAATAAATCTCGGTGCACCAGTTGAGCGCCGCGTACATGTGGCGGCGGTTGAAGGTGGCAAAGCCGTCGGGCCAGGCCTCCCACGCCTCGATCTGGCCGTGGATCATGCCGCCGAGCGTCGCTTCGAGCGCGGCCAGCCGGCCGAGCAGTTCGCGCACCGCCGGGACCTCGTTCGGCGCCGGTCGATTGCGCGACCCGGCTGGCCAGCGCCGACGATCAGTCGCAGCTTCGACCAGAAGCGCACGTTCGACTGGTGATTGCCATAGCAATGGGCGGGCGTGCGGATATAGATCTCGCGCGCCAGCACGGCGTCGTCCATGACGAAGACGCGCTCCCACGGCACCTTGACGTTGTCGCACATCACCATGCTGTCGGTCTCGTCGAACCGCCAGGCGAGCGGGCTGTCGAATTCGTTGCGCGCGGCGAAGCGCCTGGCGCGACCACAGCGTCAGGCCCGCGGCGTTGCACGGCACGGCGCAGGTCACCGCCTGCTTGATCTGGTCGGGCGCGAGCGGGATGAGGTTGCCGATCCAGATCTCGTCGGCGAAGATCGCCGCGGTCGCCAGCATCTTCATGCCCGAGATCACCACGCCGTCATCGTCCTCGCGCACCACCTGCAGGGTCGGGACCGGCAGGTTCTGCTTCTGATAGAATTCCGGGTTGCGCGCGGCCTGCGGCGGCACCACGGCATAGGCTCGCATAGATGTCGTTGTCGCGCATGTAGCGGTAATAGGCGATGAGGTTGTCGGCATAGCGCGCGCCGAGAACCGACGGACGGGTCGCCATGCCGGTGACGAAGCTCGCGACATGGTCGGGCGAGCGGCCGAGCAGGCCATAGGTCATGTCGGCGATCGCCTTGTGCGCGCGCATGCGCCGGCGCAGATCCTCCTGCGAGCGCGCCATGCAGGAAATACATGCTGTGGCGCTCGCCGTCCTCGACGATAGGACATCGTCTCGCGCACGGGCGGGATCGGCCTTCATGTCGTAGATCGCCGCCACCGTGCGCGGCGGCGTTGCGGAACAGGGGATGCGCTGTCACGTCGTCGATGCGCTCGTCGCCGACATAGACGATGCGGCCGTCGCGCAGGCGTTCGAGATGTTCCTGCCCGACCTCAGCATCGGCCTGATCCTCCTTCGGCCGGCGATGGTGCGCCGGACCCGCGCGCTTGTCCAGCAAGCGGCCGTGCAGGCAAGTGAATCAATCCGGCGGCCGACGGACCACGCCTCCGGCCCCCATGATGCCGCAAAAGGCGATGAGCACGATGAGCCCGAAATCGATACGATATAGCCAGACGACGGTCTCTTGCTCCTGCGGTGTGACATAGATGGTGCCGCCTTTTCCCGCATAAGGCGCGGTCCACCCCCGCGCCGGATCGGGTTGATGGGGCCGCGATGCAAGGGTGTTTTGCAGGATGTTCAAATAGATCCATATGGGCACCAGCAGCGCGATGCCGACCGCCGCGGCGATCCAGTAAGCAGGCCGACTTTTTTTCATGACGCCTTCGCGGTGCGAGGGCTATTCGTCGTATTGCGTGCGGAAGGCGCCCGGGACGTGCAGTTCGAGGAAGCTCAGCGCGGCGCCGTCGGCGCTGCGCAGGCCGTGGCTGTCGTCGATCGGGAAGAATGCCGCCTCGCCGCGGCCGAGCACGCGCTCCTTGCCGTCGACCAGGAACCTGACCTTGCCGGTAAGGATGACGAACAGGCTTTCGGCATTGGGATGGTGATGCCTCTTGGTCAACGTTTCGCCGGTATAGCGCACGATCATGGCGTGGCCGCGTTCGGAGCCTGCGGCAAGCTCCTTGTTGGCGAGATAGGTGCGGCGCTTCTTTTCCTCGGGCAGATCGATGACGGGCAGGTCCGCGACCGCCATCGCTTTGAAGCCGCCGCGGAACCCCGCGCCCGAGCGGCCCGCATCCGGCGGCGGCACGGTGATGCTCAGCACCTCGGCCGCGCCACCGCTCAGGGCGAAGGATTTTCCCTCCTCGATGATCGCCCAGCTATCCGGGCAAAGCGGCGGCGCCGCGCCCGTCGCAGTCGAGCCGGGTCTCGCCCGACAGCACGTAGAGATACTGGTCCGAGCCCGCCGGCACCGTGCCGTCATGGCGGCCGCCGGGCGCCAGCCGGATCAACGAAGCCATCATCTCGGCGGCATCGGGCCGGCCGAGCACGGGCGCGACCGCGGCGCCCGCGCCTCGCGTCCGCGCCTCCACCATGCCGAATCGATCACCTTGCCCATCAGTGCCCCCCTTCAGGCGAGCCGATCGAGGAGCGCATCGATGCGCCGGGCGGCGAGCGCGGCTGCGGCCTCGTCATAGGTCGGCCGTACCGGGTTGAAGAAGGAATGGCCGGTGCCCGGGTAAAGATGGACCGCGATCGCGGCGTTGCCGGCGACGCCTTGCACGACCGCATCGATCTCGCCTTGCGGCACGTGCGCATCGGCAAGGCCGTAATGCAGCTGGACCGGACAGGCGATGCGCGGCGCCTTATCGAGGCGGTCGGCGATGCCCAGAGCATAGAACGAGATGGCCGCATCGATGTCGGTGCGCGCGGCGGCGAGAAAGGCCAGAGTGCCGTTCATGCAGAAGCCCAGCGCCGCGACCTTGCCGTTGCAGCCGGGCGACCGCCGCAGCCAGTCGATCGCGCCCTGCAAGTCTGCCACCGCCGCATCGACGTCGAAGGCGCGGGCGCGCGCCCAGGCTTCATCGTGCGCTTCGTCATAGGGAGAACGCCGCGCCGCTCCGACCGCCAGAACAAGTCGGGCAGCAGCGCCGGGCGCCCGCGCGCGGCTTGCGCGGCGGCAAGGCGCTGGAACGCAGGGCCCGGGCCGAACATGTCATGGAGAATGAGAACGCCGGGGCCGTGCCCCGCCGCAGGCGGCGCGTGCCAGGCCTCGAACCGGCGCGCGCCGGCGCGGGCCAGCGCGACGGAGCCGAGGCCGGGGCTCATTCGTCGATCGGCTGGTTCATCGCGACGTCGCTGCGCCGCTGCTGGCGCAGGCGCTCGCCGAGGGCGAAGGACTCGCCCGCAGTCGCGAGCCGGGCCTGCTCCTCGAGATGCTCAGGCCAAAAGCCGAGCGAATAGCCGTGCCAGGGCGGCTGCGGCGTGAAATCGGGCAGGCCCAGCTCGCGCCAGATCTCGCGCGCGCGCTCCATGAACTCGCGCTTGGGCAGCGCCACCGGCGGCACCTTGTCCTTGAGCGTCGCATCGATCAGCACCGACGCGGTCTCGCCGTTGTCGCGCGCAAAGCGCGGGCCGTGGCCGGGGTCCTTGCGGTCGAGGATGCGGATATCGTGCTGCGCCTGGGCGCGGTAGCACACCGCCCACCAGATCGCGTCGCTGTTCTCGGGATCGATGTCGTCATTGACCGCGATCACCCAGCGCCCGGCGAAGCGGTGGACCTGCGAGGCAGCGTAGAGCGCGCGCCAGATCTCGGTCGCCGGCATGGCGCGTTCGACGATGAGGACGATCAGCGCGACGACGCTGGTGAGCGGCTCGTGCATCGACACGCGCTTGATGCCGCGAATGCCGAGCCCGCGCTGCAGATGGTCCAGCACCATGGGCTCGTAGGCGACGCGCTTGATCGTGCTCGATTCGCTGGGCGTCACCTGGCTGATGAACGAGGTCAGCACCGGATCGCGCCGACGGGTGATCGCGGTCACCTCCATGAAGGCGTTGTATTCGCTGAGATTGACATAGCCGTGCAATTCGCCGAACGGCGCCTCGGGCTCGAGCAGCTCGGTGTCGATAAATCCTTCGATCACCCATTCCGCTTCGGCTGGCACCAGCAGGTCCACCGTCTTCGCCCGCGTGACCCGGAGCGGCGCGCCCGCGAGGGCGCCCGCCACGGCCAGCTCGTCGATATCCTCGGGCACCTTCTGCACCGCGGTGTAGGAAACCACCGGGGGACAGCCCGCGACGATCGCCGTCGGCATCTTCTGGCGCCGTTCCTTGTATTTGAGCCAGTGGAGATAGATCCCGGCGCGCTGCTCGATCGAGGGATTCATGCCGACGCGCAGCACGTCCTTCACCTGGCCGCGGTAATTGCCGAGATTCTGGATGCCGGTGTCGGGATCCTTGGTGATGAAATGGCCGGCGCTGAAATAGGCGCCGTTGTCCCAGCCCGGGGTCGAGATCGGCACCGGCACCCCATCGAGCGCCGCCCCCGGCGCCTTGAGCGCGTCGCCCATCACCACGACATCGTGGCACACGGCATCGCTGACGATGACGGGAGCGATCGGCCGGGCCATGGCACGCACCCAGGCGTCGCCGATTTCGGCCAGCGCTACGCCCATGCCGAGCGAATAGATCTCGCGATTGCCGGCGAGGCCGGCGACCAGCGTGGCCCCGACATAGCGCCGCCCCTTGGCGTCGATCGGCCGGGTGAAAAGGAACGCCTTGCGCTGCGGCTCTGCCAATCCGCCGCGGAATTGCCAGCGCACCAGCGGGTGCATCTCGGTGTCCTTGTTGATCGGCCGGTCGACCCAGAACAGCCGCCCGCGCTCGGCCAGTCGCAGGATGTGGCGGTGAAGGTCGGGGTAGGGGAGCGCCGCCGTGCGCGGATCGCCATAGCGCTGGTTCAGCCGATCGATCTCCTGCGGCGATGCCCCGAGATTTTGGTCGGCCGAATCCATCCGTTGCTCCTTCGCGCGTCCGCGATGAAACTTAAGCGCCCGCGCGTCGCCGCGTCAATGTGACGGCGGCGCGTCCGGTTTGACAATGCAGCGCCGCTTCTGTATCCGGGGCCGACCCGAGAGAGCCGCTGCCGCCATGAATCAATCCATGCCGAGACTCGCCGATCGCGGCGGCAGCATCTTGCTGCGCGACGCTGCCGCCGTCTTGGCTCAGGCAGTGGCGCGCCGGCCCGCGGAACTCCGGACGACAGCGGCGCAGGACGGGCTCGACCTGCTCGCGGTGATCGCCGGGCTGAAGCCGCTCTGCCTCGCCGGGCGCGGCGGCGCCTGTGACGCGGAATTTCGCATGGCGCTGGTCGAGACCGCGGCCGCTTCATCGCTTCCCGTGCTCGAAGCCGCGCCGTGGGAGCCGCAGGCCGCGCCGGGCTGTCTGCCCGATTGGTATCTCGCCGCGACGGCGCGGCGGCGTGGCACACTGCGCGTGGTCTATTTCTGTCGCGATGCGGGCGTGCGCGATGCCGCGGCGGCACTTGCCGCGCAGGGGCGCGTCGCCGCCGCGGAGGAGGCAGCGCTGTTGGGCTATCCTCCCTGCTGCGTCGCCCAGCATCATCGGCCAGGCGCTCGGCCTCGAGCAGCTCATTGTCGCCGATGACCGCGCGCCTCGCCCAGGGCGACCCAAGCCGCATGGCGCGGCTGATCGAAACGGGCGTCGCGCCGCTGCCGGCCTCGGCCGCGGAATGGCAGGACTATCGCCGCCTCACCGCGATCGCGCCGGCGCCGGCCACCAGCGTCAACATGTGCGCGGCCTGCGCCGGCGACGATGCCAGTCCCGCCGCTTCGCTGGCGCGCAACTATGCCGCACTCGCGGCCGCCGCCGCCTATCCGCGTCCGGACCTGAACCATGCGCGACCAATCGATCCGTACCCACATCGCCAATCTCGAGCAGCAGGGCGAGCTGATCCGCTTCGCCGCCGAGGTCGATCCCGACACGAACATGTCGGCGATCGCGTGGAAGAGCTTTGCCGAGCTCGGCCAGAGCTGCCTCTTCGACAACATCAAGGGCCATCCCGGCTGGCGCGCGGTGGCGCAGATCGTCGCCAACCGCAAGAAATGGGCGATCGCGCTCGGCGTCGAGGAGAAGGACGTGGTCGCGACGCTGGGCGAGCGCATCGCCCATCCGGTTCCGACCGTCGCCGTCCCGCGCGAGGGCGCGCCCTGCAAGGAGGTCGTGATGATCGGCGACGAGGTCGATCTCGCGCGCATCCCGGCGATGTGGACGTCGGAAAAGGACCCGGCGCGCTTCATCGCTGCCGGCATGTGCATCATCAAGGATCCCGAGACCGGCATCCGCAACATGTCGTTCCACCGCGCCCAGATCGTCGGGCCCGACCGCACCGGCTTCCTCATCTGTCCGCGCCAGGCCTTCAAGATCTTCGAGATGTACGGCGCGCGCGGCAAGCCGATGGAGGTGGCGATGGTGATCGGCGCGCATCCGCTCATCGCCTTCGCGGCGGGGTTCGTTGCGCTCCTACGGCACCGACGAGCTGACCATCGCCGGCGGGCTTCTGGGCGATCCGGTGCGGATGGTGCGATGCGAGACCATCGACATGGAAGTGCCGGCGGACGCCGAGTTGGTGCTCGAGGGCGAGATCCATCCGGGCGAGCGCACCGAGGAAGGCCCGTTCGGCGAGGTCACCGGCACCTACGCCCAGGAAGGCTCGACGCCGGTCTTCCGCATCAAGGCTATAACGCATCGCCGCGACCCGATCTTCTACGCGATGCAATGCGGTCTGGCGCCGAGCGAGGCGCATTCGCTCATCTGCACCACCATCGAGATGAAGCTGTGGGAGCACATGCGCGCGATCGACGGCGGCGAGCTCGAGCTCCTGGACATCCGCTGCATCGGCGCCATGTCGCCGATGATGGTGGTGGTGCAGCTGCGCCAGAAATATCCGGGCCAGGCGCGAGCGGCCCTCGTCGCCGCGCTGTCGAGCCCCTATCTCCACCCCAAATTCGCCGTCGCCGTCGATGAGGACATCGACCCGAGCGATGTCGGCCAGGTGATGTGGGCGATCGCCACGCGCACCCATGCCGCGCGCGACGTGCAGCGCGTCAACGCCACCCGCGTCTTCACCCTCGACAATGCTTCGCCGATCGAGCCCGGCATGAGCGCCATGTACCGCGTCGGCACCAAGATGGCGATCGATGCGACGCGGCCGTCGACCGCCACCGCGGCCGAGCGGCGCCGCTTCGACCGCGCGCTGCCGCCTAATTTCGCCACGATCGACCTCGCCGATTACCTCGCCTGAGGCGCGCGCATGCACGAGCAATCGATCCGCGCCCTCATCGCCGCGCTTGCCGCGGGGAACCGTCTCGCCCGGGTCGCGCGTGCCGTCGATCCGGCAACGGAACTCGCCGCCGTCGGATTGCGGGCGCATCAGGAACGCGGCCGCGCCGTGCTGTTCGAGAGCGCCGCCGGATGGCGCAGCGCGGCGCAGCTTCTCGCCGACCGCGCACAATGGGAGACGGCATTGAACGTGCCGCCCGAGGAATTGCTCGCGCAGGTGGAAAACGGCTCGGCGCGGCGGTCGCGCCGGTGCTGGTCGATGCCGCCCGGGCGCCGGTCGCGGCGCGGCATCATGCGGGCGATAAAATTGCCCTCGAGCGCCTGCCGATCCCATGCGCGAACGCGGACGACGCCGCCGCGCAGATGGCGGCCGTGGCGATCACCATCGATCCCGACAGCGGCGCCGACCGCATCGGCCTGACGCGCCATCACGTGGTGGCGCCGGGCCAGTTGAGCGTCATCGGCCTGAGCCCGGTGCTGGAAGGGCTGCGGCAGCGCTGGCACCGCGACGGCAAGGCGATGCCGCTCGCCGTGGCCGTGGGCGGCCGATCCGGCGCTCTACCTCGCCGCCGCGCTGGGGACGTGGCGCGACGCCGACATGGCGCTTGCCGGCAGCCTTGCCGGGGCCCCGATCAGGCTTTTCCGGGCGGACGCCGTCGCGCCGCCGCTGCCGGCCGAGGCCGAACTCGTCATCGCCGGCGCGATCGCGCCGGGCGAGGCGGTCGCGGCGGGGCGGCTTGCAACCGCGTTCGGCACCGCGGCGGCAGCCGGCGCCGTGCCGCTGTTCACGGCGGGCGCCCTCCTATGCCGCGCCGATCCGATCTTCTATGCGATGCATGTCGGCGCGCCCGGCGATCTCGCCGCCACGCTCGCGCTCGCCGCCGAGGCGCTGGTCGCCGCGCATATCCGCAACATCGAGGGCGGGCTCGATTTCATCGACATCCGCGTGCCGCCGGAGGCCGGGGGGCAGGTGGTGGTGGTGAAGCTGCGCGGCCGCATGGAGGGCCAGACCAAGACGGCGCTGATGGGCGCGCTGTCGGGCGCCGCCAATCGGTTCAAGCTCGCGGTCGCGGTCGATGAGGACGTGAATGCGGCCGATCTGCGCGACGTGTTCTGGTCGATCGCGAGCCGCACCCATGCCGAGCGCGATGTCGGAATGATCGACGGCCTGCGCGCGGATTCCCACGATTTCGCCGCGCCCGCCGATGCCAGCGGCGCGCGCGTCGGCACGCGCTGGTTCATCGATTCCACCATGCCGCCGCTGACTCAGGCGAAGGCGCGCGAGGATTTCGCCCGCGCCATCCCGAAGAACCTCGCCGCAACCGATCTCGCCGCCTTCCTGCCGCTGCCATAGGCGCTACGTCTTCATCGCCGCGTCGACGAACCGGTTGGTGTAGAGCGTCGTCGCGTCCTTGACGTCGGCGATGCCGACCTGACGCAGCGCATCGACGCCGCGCTGCCACAAAGGCGGGACGTTGCGCAGCAGGTTCTGCTTGCCCTCGGCGAGCCACTGCCGCTCCATGAACGCCTTCTGCACGGCGACGATGGTGTCGAGGTCCCGCATGCGGGGAATGTCGAAATCCTTGGCGGCGCGCCGGAAGATGGGCGCGAGCGGCGCCGTCATCAGCTCCTCGACCGAGGCCTTCATGGCGCGCATGACGCGCGACACCAGTTCGGGCTTCGCGGTGATCGTCTCGATCGTGGTGTAGTAGAGCGCGCCCGGCGCCGGCATCACCTCGTCGATATCGAGGAAGGCGAGCTTCTGTCCCGAGCGCTGGAGCGTGACGGCGACCTGAAAATTGCAGATGAAGCAGTCCATGCGGCCTTTGCGAATCAGTTCGACCTCGCCGGGGCTGTTGCCGGCGGTCACGCGGGTGACGGCGCTCTTGGGCAGGCCCGCCTTGAGCAGCACGGCGTCGATCATGGTCTCCGACAGCCCGCCGACCGAGATCGTGCCGATGGTCTTGCCCTTGAGATCGGCGCCGGTGCGCACCGGCTTCTCGGCGAGGCTGACGATGTGGAAGCCGACCCGCTGCGACAGCGTGGCGAAGGCCTTGAGCGGCGCGCCCTTGGCGCCGACCGCGCGAATGAAATCGACGCTGGCGATGTAGCCGAATTGCGCCCGGCCGCCGAGCACGAGTTCGAACGCGGCGGCGCTGCCCGGGGGTCCGAGAACCTTGCAGGCCAGCCCCTCCTTGGCGAAATGCCCGCCGGAATAGGCATTCATGATGTCGATGAAGGTCGGGTCGAAACGCAGCGGGGTGGTGAAGGCGATGGCGTCCTCGGCCGTGGCCCGGCCGATGAACGCGGGCAGGCCGAAAGCCGCACCGGTCGCGGCCGCAGCGGCAATGAAATCGCGTCGCAGCGTCATCTTGCATTCCCTCCCGCAGGTCTTGTCGTGCCGGCGTTGCCCGGTCGAAGCGGATCGGCCGGCCGCCGGTGCCGCGGCATCATCGCCGAGAAACGCCACCTTGCCAACGCTCGCGCCGTGCCGGCGCTTCGGTTGCGTGCGAGACCCCGCCTCGGCTAGTCTCGGCGCCCGATCGGAGCGGGGCCGGAGGGGTGGCCGAGTGGTCTAAGGCGCACGCCTGGAGAGCGTGTATAGGGGCAACTCTATCGCGGGTTCGAATCCCGCTCCCTCCGCCAACTTGACCTGCTCCCGGAAAACTGGACCATGAAGTGGACCCCATCGGTGGGACCAGCCGGACCGGTTTCTTAATTGGAATCTCGGCCGCTCCGATCTCTTGAATCCCTCATGCTATGCGAACCTCTTGTTGCTGCTGTTGCGGCGGTGGACATGTGGGCAACGCGCCAGCGTTGTCCAAGCGCAGCGTCATGTCCACGGCCGTGTTGCCGAGCGCGCCGGCGACACCGTCGCGCCAGACCGCCATCGGCGTCCGGTTGCCAAGCGCCTGGTGCGGACGGCGGATATTGTAAAACGCCATCCACAAACTGATCCCGGCGCGGGCCTCGCGGCCGTCGGTGTAGCCCTTCAGGTAGATGTCCTCGTACTTCAAGCTGCGCCACAGCCGCTCGATGAACACGTTGTCCATCCACCGGCCGCGCCCGTCCATCGAGATGCGGATGCCGGCCGCGGCGAGCGTGCCGGTGAAGGCGGCGCCGGTAAATTGGCTGCCCTGGTCCGTGTTGAAGATGTCCGGCTTGCCAAAGCGGGCGAGCGCCTCCTCGAGCGCCGACACGCAGAACGACACGTCCATCGTATTCGACAGCCGCCACGCCAGCACGGCCCGGCTCGCCCGGTCGATGACCGCGACGAGGTACAGGAAACCGCGCCCGATCGGCACATAGGTGATGGCCGCCGCCCAGACTTGGTTCGGCCGGTCGATCGCCATGTTCCGCAAGAGGTACGGGAAGATCTTGTGCCCATGCTGCGGCTTGGTCGTGCGCGGTTTAGGCCCCAGCGCCGCGATGCCCATCCGGCGCATGAGCCGCTGCACGCGCTTGCGGTTGAGCGACCACCCGTCCGCCTGCAGCATTGCCGGCGGATCGACGGCTCGCGGTGATCGCGATCGACGAACGCCTTGCGGTCCGGCGCACTCATCTTCCGGACCTCCGCGCTAAAAAATCCCGCTCCACCGTCAGCTGGCCAATCTTGGCATGGAGCTTCTCGATCTCGCGCGCGCGATCCGACGCCGCCTCGGCACCCACCCCACCGTCGAAGGCGCGCGCCGCTTGCTCCAGAAGCTGCTTCTTCCACGCGTAAATCTGGTTCGGATGGACTTCGCAACGCTGGGCCAGATCGGCCACACTCGCCTGCTCCCGCACCGCCTCCAAGGCGAGGATCACCTTCAACGCCGCGTCAATCCCCGGTCTCGTTCTCTGCGTCATGTTCCGCTCCGTCTGATGTGACGGAACGGCCGCCTTTCCAATTCGTCAACCGGTCCCAAATTCGGTGGCCACGTCAGATAGACCGCGCTCGTCGCTATTTCGACGGGCTTATATTCGCTCATGATCGGTGCGAGGTCGCCGGTCGTGAGATCGTCGCCAACGATGAACCCCGGCGCAAGGAAGATGCCTTGACCGGCCAGCGTCGTAATCCGGAGCGTCTCTGCGCTGGCCGAAATCAAGTTTCCGGAGACGCGGACGGCAACCGCCGGCCGTCCGGCGCGTCGAAATGCCAGCCGTCCTCGAACGGATAGTAGGCGTAACGAGGGCAGTTGTGGTGGACAAGCTGCGCAGGCTCGCGCGGCGGCCCGCGCGCGTCCCGATCGGCGCACATCGCATTCCCCGCCGGCAAGAAGGACACCTCCGCTCTCGTCGCAGCGATGAGCCGCTGTCTCGGGCAGTTGAGTGATCGTCTCGCCGCCGCGCTGACCGAAGCCAACTGAGCGCCGCGTTCGGCCCTCCCCAATCGACTCGTTCGGCGAAGGCGGCGCATAAGAGATCAGGTCAGATGCCCCCGCTGCTGCGATAACTGTGAATACGCATCGAATACCGAGGCCACGTCCCTGAATGCCATCAGGCTGATTTCACGATGAGATTCGGTGTCGCAAGCAGGTCATGTTCGGTGCCTATTCGCCGCCGGCCGATCGCGATCTAACCCGGAACGGAAGTACGGAATACCACATTTAGTTCAAGACAATTTTTGCCGTCGACGGAATGTTTTAATACATTGCGGATACATACATTAGCATGCCAAATGGATCGGCGGCTGCGCTGAAAGACCGACTCGCGTCGGAGGAGGTTGAAAGACACCTGGAGTTGCATGGCCGATTTCTGACCGGTCAGGCGCAAGGACGCCGTGCGGTGCTTCCGAATCATGACCTGTCCGGGTTCAATCTCAGCCACCGCGACTTGTCGCGCGCCGACTTCACCGCGGCGCAGTTTCGTCGTGCCCGCCTCGTACACACGTGCTTTCGCGAGGCCACGTTGTCCAGTGCCGATCTATCTTTGTCGAACTTGAATGGGGCCGATTTCTCCGGTGCCGATCTCCGCGGCGCCTCATTTCGCGGCGCAATGCTCGACAAGGCCATCTTCGCTAATGCCGATCTTCGTGAGGTTGCCGTCCTTCGCCACGGCGAAGGTCGGGGGGCGGTCGCCGAATATGTCAAGACCGATTTCACGATGGTACATGCCAAGGACGCCGATCTCTCGAACGCGCGGCTCGGCGGCCTTACGATGATCCGTGCCGATCTCACGAACGCCTGCATGCGCCACACGGACCTACGCGATGCCGATTTGCGCGGCGCGAACCTAAGTGGTGCGGTTCTCGAGAAACGCGAATCTTTCTGGCGCGAATCTTACCGGCGCGGTTCTGCGCCGCACCGTGTTGAAGGGCGCGACCCTCATTCGGACCAATCTTGCCGGCGCCGATATCACCCATGCGGTTCTCGACCAAAACGCACTGTCGACCGAGGAGTTCAAGGATCTGGTAACGACGGCCTACACCACCAAAACCGACGCCGAGATCGAGGACGCGCTGGAGCGCCACTCACTTTGGCTCAAGAGCGCCGGCAAGGCCGGGGCGCGCGCAGATTTCAGCAAATGCGATCTCAGCGGCCGCGACATGGCCGGCGCCGATCTCAGCATGGCGATACTTTCCAACGCGAACATTCAAGGGAGCAATCTGCGCGCGGCAACGCTTGCGATGTGCGAGGCTTCCGAGGTTGACCTCGAAAAGGCCCAACTTGCCGGGGCCGATCTGCGTGGGATCACTTTATGCCGGGCCACCCTTGCCGGGGCCGATTTGACCGGCGCACGGCTCGGGCCCCTTCACGGTGTGGGCCAGGGCCGGATTGATTTCTTCGCAAACTGCGAATTGGCCAATTTCGTTGGCGCCGATCTCGCGCAGGCCGATCTACGCGGCGCCCGTCTTGCGGGAGCGGATTTCCTTGACGCGAACCTCGCGAGAGCGGATCTGCGCGATGCAAAGTTGTCTTACGCGCGTTTGGACGGCGCGTGTGTCGAAGACGCGCGCCTTGACGGCGCGGACATGAACGGTGCGCACGCACCGAGCACCGGCGCGGGTTCGCGTCGATCAGACGGTGGAAAGGCCTCGTGACATTTGCCTACGGCGGTATTGGTCAATCTCCGGCAGCGAATTTCTGCACTGCGATGCAGGGAATCATCGTGGCGGCAATGCGCCGCCAGCCGCTCCCTAACCACATCAATATCTCGCAGAAATCGCATGACAATCCTCGTGAAGGCACGGAGAGCGGCACCGGGAGGATCGCAAGATGACCGAGCGGGTGCCGTCTCTTGAAGAGTCCACCTCCGATCAGCGGCTCCTTCGGCTCTATCACTATTGGAACGGGCGCCGGGGCAGTCGAAGATTTCCGGGGCGAGACAACATCAGCCCTGTCGACTTCAAATACGCTCTGGGCCGCGTCTCGGTGATCGAGATCCATCGCGGTCCGCTCAGGTTTTACCACCGCCTCGTCGCGACGCGATTTACCGCGCATCTTGGCTACGAGATGACCGGCAAGTATGTCGATGACATACCTGAGTTGGCAATGCGCGAGTTCCTTCGCGCCTTCTACGAACTTGCTCTTGAACGACGGGCTCCTTTCCATGAGACGGGAAAGGTTCTCATCGGCAATCGCAAATGGTGGCACGAGACCTTGTCGCTTCCCCTCGCTTCGGACGGCGAAAACGTCGATATGTTGTTAATTTACAGAGAGACATTGCCTCCCGACACGGTCATTCCCACGAACCCACTGGGTTAGCAAGAATGCAAAACCAAGCTAAGGCGTTCGACGGTGATCCCAAGCCTCTCGCAAAGACGCCGGAGCAGATCGTGCGGATCATCGAGCAGCACGAGCGCTGGCTGCGCAACGAGCTGGGCGGCTTGCGCGCCGATTTGACGATGCAGGTGTTGTCGGGGGCCAATCTTGCGCGCATCGTCCTGCGCGGCGCCAAACTCACTGGCTGCAACTTCTCACTGAGCCGCCTCAACGGGGCCGACCTGCGCAAGTGCGATCTTTTCGCGGCCGATCTGCATGGTGCCGATCTCACCAATGCCAATCTGAGCGAGGCCGATTTGCGCGGCATTAACCTGCATGATGCCAATCTCACGGGCGCTCGGCTCGAGGCGGCCGATCTCCGCAAGGGCTCGCTGCTCGGCCCGGCGGCGAACGGCATCGTCTCTTTCGTCGGCGCCGCCAACGGCGAGGTCGACCTGCGCGCGACCGGCATGACGGGCGCCGATCTTTCCGGCGCTAGGCTCGACGACGCGACGCTCAATTGGGCCGAACTCACGAACGCCAATCTCTCGGGCGCGCGGCTCGTCGGCGCGTCGCTTTTGGGGGCGCGGCTCGACGGCGCGCTGCTGCGGGGGGCCGATCTCACCAACACCAATCTCTCGGGCGCACGGCTCGACGGCGCACTGCTGCGGGGGGCCGATCTTACCAATGCCAATCTCCTGCGCGCCGAACTCACGAACGTCGATCTCACCGGTGCCAAGGTGGAAGGGGCCAATTTCGAAGGCAGCGACCTGACCGGAGCGAAGATCGACGGCGTCGACTTCTCGGGCTCCAGTCTAAGCGGCACCAAGATCACCCTTTCAATCTCGTCGCTCGATGCGGATATTCAGAAGATCATACAGGATCATGTTCTCTGGGCCGACAGCCACGGCGCCATTGGCGCGCGCGCCGACCTGCACATGCGCAATTTCGTCCGAATTGACTTCTCCAACGTCGATCTGCGCGGCGCGAGTTTGGTCGATTGCAAGTTCGGCAGCGCCGTCTTCTGCAAGGCGCAACTGTCGATGGCGAATTTCTCGGCCGCCGATCTCATTCGCTGCGACTGTACCAAAGCAGTCATGACCGGCATCAATCTTGCCCGCGCCGACCTTTCCGACGCCGATCTCAGCTGCGTGCAGCTTGGACCCGTCGAGATCCGCAACCGCGACGGTTCGCCCTCGGGCCGGTTCTGGCCGGCCAATCTCACCGAGGCGTGCCTCAAACGGGCGCGCCTTGCGGGCGCCGATCTGCGCATGGCCAATTTGAGCGGTGCCGATCTTACCGAGGCCGATCTGAGCGGCGCCATCCTCGACGAGGCCAATCTCCACGGCACCAAGCTCGACGGCGCCAACCTCAAGGGCGCGCGACTGCCGAGCTGACCGGAACCGCGCTTTAGCGCGGTTGCGGCGGGCGTTGAGCTTGCCCCAACCTTGGACCGCGCGGCCGCCCCATCTTCTACCTGCTGGCCGTACGATGCGGAAAATGGTGCACTGCCGGCGGCCGGAGCCACGTGGGCAATGCTGCTTAATCGTTCGCAGGGAACGGCGCGTGGGTTCCAGGCGAGGTAGCCATACACAAAGTCATAAATAGCGCCCCCGCACTCCGCCGCCGCTCGGCGTATCAATATTGCCATCCGTCAGGTTACGGGCGACGTCATCGATGAGATCCGTCCGCTTGTCGTCGGTCCAGATGGCGCCCGTTTGGCGGAGAAAAGTTTGAGTCTACGGCGACGGCTATACGTTGATGTGCGCCGATGTGACCATGCGCCGAATACCGAGGCCATGTCCATCAATGGCCATCGAGCTGAATTCACAATGAGCTTCGGCGTCGCAATCGGCCGCGTCCATCCCCAGCGATTGCGAGTCGCCATCGGTGGGTGTGGCGAGGATCGTCCCCTCTCAACATGAAAAACCTGTGAACGGAATTTCGCCGTGTCAAGCGGCGCCGACCGGCTCAACTTTGCGTCACAAAAACACCTCTGCCGTGCGCCGGATCGGCGTGAGCGCGGTCACGTATTATGATAGATCCGCCGCACGTTGCGGTAACAGGAACAGGCGACCGCCTCGAGCCCCTTGCGATCGCGCACGGTGACGCCGTTATAGCCCGTGTCCACCAGCCCGGCCCGCTTCAGCCCGCCGAGCGTCGCGGTGATCCCGGTGCGCTGTGTGCCGAGCATGTTCGACAGGAATTCATGGGAGACCGTAACCGCGCCGCTTTCGACGCCGTCATCGGCCGCGACGAGCCAACGCGCCAGGCGCTGCTCGATGGTGTGGTGCGCATAGCACGCAATGTTCTGCGAGGTCTCGAGGCAGGTACACGCGAGGTAGCGCATGACAATTTCGGAAAGGCGCGGGCTGCGCCGCAGGGCTTGCAGCAAATCGGCGGCGTCGAACCGCAACGCCGTGCCGGGACTCTGGACGATGGCGTCGACAGTATGGGACTCGATGCCCACTGCGGCGACGATGCCAACGCAGCCAGCATCGCCGACCGCGGCGATTTCGACCGTCCCGCCGTCGGGAAGGCGATGGATCAGCGCAACGGTGCCCGGCCCGGGGAAAAAAAGGTGCGGCACCGCCGCGCCGCGCGCGAACAGCCGATCATTGTAAACCAGCGCGACCTTCGTCGCGCGCGGCATCAGTCGGCGTAATTCGCTGACCGGAAATTTGGCCAGAAACCGGTTATTAATGCCGTACGCTATGTCAGCAGCGCCGGCTCGCGCTTTACGGGCCATCAGTGACGATCTCGTTGCACGATTGCGATGATAAATTCCATGCTACGCCAAATACCATGCTACGGGCTGCGGCGCACAACGACTATTAATCAGACATCGCCACATGCCCGCGAATTGACGTAAACGTTAGCATTCGTCCGAACAGAGAAAAGCAAAAAAGAGCGTTCGCGAGGCTTGCGGCGCAGCCGTCCGACACCCGCCTGTCGTGCTTCTCGAAGCTGTTTGCCTCGGCCGTAGCTTTCGTCAGTGATCTTGCCGCCAGCCCCCTCGCGACCATCCCGACATCCTCCCATTCGGAATGAACGAGGTTGACTTAAGGAACTTAGTCCGAACAGATTTTCCCCCGACCCACCTTGGACCCATTCTCATGACCATCGGCCCGATCGACGAATTAGGCGGCAAGACCATCAAGAGGTTGAGGTCTATTCCAACGCTGTCTTGATCGCGTCGACGATGTCGGGCGCGAGGAAGGCGACCTGCGGGACGCGGGCGACGCGCGATCTGCTCGATCGCCAGCCTTTTTCCGCGAGCGTTGCGGATCGCTTCGCCGATCTCCCGGCGGCGCTCCAGATCGCAGACGATGGTGCCGTAGCGATGATCGCGCTTCCAGGTCCAATCATCGAGCCCCTCCACCCGTGGCGAATCCGGCGGTGGCTGATAATGCCGGCGAACCGACCGCAGCAGCGTGTCCTTGCCCACCGGCAGCACGAGCCGGCGCGCCAAACGCGCGCCCGGCCGACCACCGAGCGCCCGTACCGGCTATGGATACGTCGCGATATGCGACCGCAGATCGGACACGCGCTTTCCTGCGAAAGACGTCGGACCGTCGGAGTGATCGCCGCGCTACCCACCTCAACCCCGACAACGTTCAAGCCGCTTGGAACAAGGGGACGAATATCCATCTTCGACATGCGATGCTCCTTCATCACCGCATGCCACAGTTGGATGCGGATTGTCGCCGCAATCGCGGAGCTCAGGCGCCGCGAGCGCAACCCCGGCGAGACGCTGAACTGACGCGTAAACCTACGCTGCAATCCCCGGCCGTAATGGATCGAACTGCCCGAGCACCGCGGTGCGGTAAATTTCGGTGATGCAGTCCCAGCGCGTCGGCCTGACCTGCTGGTCCGAGATGCCGGCGAAACGGCATAAGCCGAAGATCAAGTCCATGTGGCCTTGCGCCTCGCGACCGTCGCCGGGACCGGCGACGAAGCCCTCCTCCCCGGCGCGGTTCTCCAGGGTGAAGCGACGCGCATCGCCCTCTGCGGCACGGTAATGGGCGAAGCCCTCGCTCGGCAGCGCACGGCGCACATGCTGATAATGCTGCATCATCATCGCTGCAACCGGGCCCCAGCCGAACTTGCCCGCGTCGAGATGCGCGATCTTGGAATTTCATCGGCGGTGTCGGCAATCGTATCTTGATCCTCGCTGCGCCCGAGACGCCCGTTCGAGCAGCGTGACGCGAGGCGTCATCGTCATCGGCCATGACCCTCGCCCCCGGGCCGCTCACCGCAGCAAATATCAGACACGACTTGGCAGCGTGCTCACGGTGTGGCACATCTCTGTGCAGTAACCATGACGGGAGGCACGGCATGCGACGGAATTGGACCATTGCTCTTGCGGCGCTCGTCCTTCTTGTCTCGGGGTGGGGATCGCGTCCATCGGCGGAGACCGTCCGGTTCGGCGTGACCAAGATCGCGAATTGCGCGCCGGTCGCGATCGCGCTCGCCAAGGGCTATTTCGCGGCCGAGGGGCTTCAGCCAAAACTCACGATCTTCCAATCGCAGGCGCCGATCGCCGTCGCGGTGGCGTCGGGTGATCTCGACTTTGGCGACGCCGCCGAGACCGCCGCACTTTACAATCTGAGCGCGGACGGACGGGTGCGCGTCATCGCGAGCGGCGCCGCCGAGGCGCCGAGTTTCCACAATCTCGCGGTCATCGCCTCGAACAAGGCCTACGCGGCGGGGCTCAAATCGCCGCGCGACCTTCCCGGACATTCGTTCGCGCTGACGCAGATGGGCACGGGCCTGCAATACAGCCTCGGCCAGATCGCGGTGAAAGAGGGTTTTAGCATGAGCACCGTAAAGCTCCTGCCGTTGCAATCGAACCCCAACATCGCCTCGGCGCTGGCCGGCGGACGGGCAGACGCCGCCATTTTCGACTCGACCAACGCTCTGCCTCTCATCCAGGAGGGCAAGGTGAAGGTGATCGGCTGGGTCGGCGATTTGACCGGGTACACGCCGGCCTTCCTCATGTTTGCGTCGCGCGACATGCTTGATCATCATGGCGACGTGGTGCGGCGATTCCTGGCCGCCTATCGCAAGGCAGTGGAGGTCTATTATGGCGCCTTCACCGATGCGCAGGGCATACGCAAGGATGGGGCGACCGCGCCCGCGGTTCTCGACATCATCGCGAAGTGGGTCAACCAACCGGCCGCGCGCGTGAAACTCGGGCTCCCCTATCTCGATCGCGACGCGCGGATCGATAGGGCGGCGATCCAGCGCCAGATCGACTGGTATCACTCGATCGGCGCCATCAAGGGCAAGTTGCTTGCTACCACGGTCCTCGACAAGCGCTTTGTCGTCGAGCGCCCCGAGACGGGTGCCGCTGCGCATTGATACCGCTCGCAGCGCGGCATTGACACATTAACCCATCGGTCAGCGTCGAACGGCGCCACCCTCGCGCATGCAGATAATTTCCTCCGCCCGCCGCCGCTTCCCGCCAGGTGTTATCCGGCACGCGGTTTGGCTCTGCCTGCGCTTCACCTCGATCTATCGCGATGTCGAAGATCTGTTCGCAGAGCGCGGGTTGGGAATCGGCAACGAGACCATCCGGCGAT
The DNA here is from genome assembly GCA_963721625.1 of uncultured Alphaproteobacteria bacterium. Lineage (GTDB taxonomy): Bacteria > Pseudomonadota > Alphaproteobacteria > ATCC43930 > CGMCC-115725 > DATJLY01. The sequence goes on along the minus strand of CAVRKF010000021.1, from coordinate 191,704 downwards.
GGGGAATGAAATTCGGGCCGGTTGTCGCGCGAAACGTCAGGCGTGGGCGACCGGTAGCGCATGATCGGTGGCATCTCGACAGCCTTGAGACGGCGGGCGCCGCCGTCGCGCCATGTACTTCGCCACACGCATCCGGCCGACGGCGCCACGGCATGATGGGCGGCGCCAAGGCCCGGTCGGAGCAAGGGGGCGAATTGATCGATCAATCCGACGATCGGCGCGCGCGCAACACTCTTACGCGCCTTCCCGGTCGCCGGCGTCGAAGATGCCGTTGAAATAGAGCTCCCAGACGCGAAGATTGATCTCGCAGGCATGCACCACCGCGTCCTCCATGGCGTACTGCTCGGCAAAAGTCGCCACCGCTTGCCAGCCCATATTGGAGTGTTCGAGATCGGCTGCCTCGTGTATGCTCCAGAAGGCGAGCTGTTCATCCTTGAGCCCGAAGAGTTGCGGCCAGGATTTGCGCTGTACCCACGACCAGCCATGGTCGCGCATCGTCCCCGCACCATAACCGGGAACATTGGTTCGCTCGGCGCATGTATTGGCGACGATCCCTTCAAGCCAATGCCGGTTGGACATGAGGCCGTCCCAAGCCGCCCAGGCGATCTCGGTCGTGGGCGTCAGCTTGGCCGCACGAATCTCCTCGCGCCTCATGCCGATGGCGACGCCGAGATCCTCGAGAATTTCCCAGTGCGGCTTGCCGCTAGCGAATTCATTGTCGGCAATGATTTCCTGGGTGCAGGCGCCGATGATCTTGAGCTTCGTATCCCAGTCGGGGCAGTTGGTGGCAACGCGCAGCTTCAACACCGAGTTGCGCTGCCTCGTATTCATCCGGTGCTGCTTGACGAACATGCGGGCCCGGCCGAGCGTGAAAGGCTCGTTGAAGGGACGGGTGCGTCGCACGTAGGCATCCACAACCTCGTCCATTTTGGCAAGAACCGTCTCTGCTTTCATCGCACCCATCTCCTTTCCTTGCACTCGGTCCGGCCTGCCGGGAAACCCTATACCGGCGCTCGCCGTTTCCCATAGCCCTTATTTCCGCTCGACGGAACGGGTCACCCAAGCCGACGGCGCGCGTACCGTCCACCTACAGTTCGCTTCCATCCCTTGAGTTGCAGATGGCGCACCGACGCCGCAATAAGATCCCGCGTCGAGATGCTGGCGCCGAAAACATATCCCTTCGCGGGGTGGATGCCGGGCGAGGAGCAATATTCGACCGGACCGTGCCGCATGAGCGGCGCCATGGCCAGGACCACCGACAAAGAAGGGAACGCGGCGCGTGACCGGCGCGAAACTCGTGATCCTGACGCGGTGTCGAAAAGGTTCGGCTTCCAAACATATCCCTTGGCCAAGCGAGCCGCCGTGACATCGGCACCGTTCGATGAGGCGGCTATGGTCCCCTGCCGAGCATTTCATCGAGCGCGTTCCGCATGCCGGCGCTGGGTATGCTGAAGAAGCCGCCATAGGGTCGACTGAGATCCACGATCACGAACATGACGCTACTCATGGAAATTGCGCAGAGGACGATGACAGCGATCGACAGGCTGGTGCGTGGCGCGATCAGTCCGAAGCAGGCGAAGATGATCATGAGCCAGAGGACCAGAACCCCGTAGAACGGCTCGAAGAGGTGAGTCCCTGGCAGCTTCAATCACGGTCAGACGGGCATGCGAGACATCCTCGTATCGCTCGCGGCATAATGCGGCGACGCCCGACAGTTGCGGGTCGGCGGGCGCGAATTGGATCACCTCGAGACTGATCTTGTTCATGAGCCTTTCCAACACGGGCGATGCGCCGACGAGCGGCATGTGCGAAGTATCGGGATAAGAGACCCCTACCGGCGGCGGCTCGTGCGGCCAAGTGCTGGCGATGACGGCCGCGGTATAGCTGTGAATGTCGTCACGGGTTGAAGCGCCAGCCGGGCCTTCTTCGCGCAGACACGCGTCCAACGCATTCAGTTCCAACGCATATTGTTGCCGGTCGAGCGCCGCGTTGTCGTAGTCCTGCTTCACTGAGGCCGTGAGCAGGCCGAGGACGATGGCAGCGAATGTCGCGAGCAGGCCTATCGTCAGTTGCATCAACTCGATGGTTTCGCGGGTCTGGTGGCGCTGCGGCAGCCGCGGCCCGACGACGATACCGAGACCTGCGCTCGCGCACAGGAGGGCGAAGACCACCAAAGCCGCTATAATCTCGAGCAAAAGCTAGTCTCCTGGCAGATGGAAGCGTCCGATATGCCCATGGTGTCGCGCCGCCGGAATTGGTGGGCGGGCCGCATCGAGCTGTTATTGCGATCCCACTATGTCCTGTGCCATCAGCCCTCCAACATCGGGCGGAAAGCCGGCGGCGGCGAGTTGCCGTCTCTTCGCGGCGAAATAAGCCTGCACCCAGGCAAACCGATCACCATCCCGAGGAAGCCCGACGCCGCCGGCGACCGAATTCAGACTGATCGTCCGCCCCGCCACACCCCAGTTTCCTTCGGTTACCTCGTCGATGACAACAAGCGCGCTTCGTCCCATGTGGGGCGCGTCGCTGGGACTCGTGGCTGCCATGATCGCGGCGTTGATCCAGGCGTGCACCTCGCTCTTGTGCCGCGCGCTCATGCAGCCTTCAGGGATGGTGACGTGGACCAGGAAGCGGCCCGGCGGACCGACAAAATGGTCATCCTGCCGCCCGCCATGGCGATCAACATATCGGTCAGGCGCTGCGCCAGGTTCGCCTTGCGAGCATCGTCGAGCGCAGCTTCCGGGCAGGACACTTGCATAATCGGCATCTCGTCGCTCCCGTCGCCGGAGCGGGACCGTGCCGTTCGCGCGTGCGGTCCCGCCAGCGTGTGCCGGCCGGTAGACCAAGCTCGGCCAGGCCGAGGGCCTCGTCATAGGCGAAGCCGCAGCCGAGGCAGATCCGGTATTTAAGGGTATCGGTCATCGCAACCGCCAAGATATAGCGGAGTGCCATGAGCGGAACGCTCCGGCGTACTACCCGCCCGGGCGCAAAGATAGGGCGCCAGAGCCCGCCTCCTGCACAAGGCGTGGCCTGAGCAGCCCGCGACCGTGCCGAGTTGAAGGGCCCTTACGCGCGAGGCCTGTAGGGCGTAGGCTCGCGGAGAGGTAAGGCTGCGCCACCACGACGAGGACGATGATGACCGACACACCCTACACGCCGCCGAAGGTCTGGACCTGGAAGAAGGATGCCACTGGCTGGCGCTACGCCAACACCAACCGGCCGATCGCCGGGCCGACCCACGAGAAGGAGCTGCCGGTCGGGCGCCATCCGCTGCAGCTTTATTCCCTGGCGACGCCCAACGGCGTGAAGGTCACCGTCATGCTGGAAGAGCTTCTGGCGCTCGGCCATCGCGGCGCCGAATACGACGCCTGGCCGGTCAAAATCGGCGAGGGCGACCAGTTCGGCAGCGGCTTTGTCGCCGTCAATCCGAATTCCAAGATCCCGGCTTTGCTCGACCGTTCCGAACCCAAGCCGGTGCGCGTCTTCGAATCGGGCGCGATCCTCGTCTATCTCGCCGAGAAATTCGGTGCCTTGTTGCCGACCGCGCGCGCCGCGCGCGCCGAATGCCTGTCCTGGCTCTTCTGGCAGATGGGCAGCACGCCCTATGTCGGCGGCGGCTTTGGTCATTTCTATGCCTATGCGCAGACCAAGATCGAATATGCCATCGACCGCTTCGCCATGGAGACGAAGCGGCAGCTCGACGTGCTCGACCGACGCCTGGCTGAAAGCGAATACATCGCCGGCGATAGCTACACGATCGCCGACATCGCGATCTGGCCGTGGTATGGCGGCCTGGCGCAGCACAACCAATATGGCGGCGCCGAATTCCTGCAGGTTCAGGATTATAAGAACCTGCAGCGCTGGACGACGATGATCGGCCAACGCCCGGCGGTGAAGCGCGGCCGCAAGGTCAACCGGCTGAGCGGCGATCCCGCGGATCAGCTCCACGAGCGGCACGATGCCAGCGACTTCGAAACGAAAACGCAGGACAAGCTCACGGCCGCCCGGCACTGAGGGGGCGGGTTGATCTCTGCTTTGGTTCCAGCCAGGACGATGTGCCCCGTCTTGCGAAGCCGGATGCAGCATGCCCGACCCCATCGTCCGCTTCGCCGCGTTACACGCCAAAGAGCAGGCGGACCGCTTTCAGTCAAAGGCGGACGTTCGCGGCTGCTGCCGGTCCCGATTTGTGGGTTCACGACCTGGAGATCGACCCGAACGATATTGCGGTCTCGGCGGTTGCGGGTTCTGGATATGAATCTTCCATTCCAACCCCGCCATGCGTCGCCGGATTTTGGCTTGCAGGCACGCGGCTGCTGTTTTCACTTCAGACGCAGCGCCGCTTCCTTGACGATCGAGAGATCGACATATTGCTTGACGTCGATTTTGTCCTTGATCAGGCCGAGTTGGAGCTGCGTGTCGATATTATGTTGCAAGGTATCCAGGTCGGGCAATCCGTCCGGATCGCGGTAATAGTCCTTCTTGGTGAATACCCATCCGTCGAGAAGCTGGGGAGGCCGCTTGGTGAATTGCGCAAGAATGGCGACGGCCTTTTCGCGGTTCGCCGGATCGAGGTACCAGTGCAACGCATTGAGCTCGTCTTCCATGAAATCCACAACCGCAGCGCGATGCTCCTTGAGGAAGGGCGCACGTGCCACGAAGAAAGTCATTTGCGTCGGGCCCATCGAATCCTTTTGCGTGTAAAGAACGCGGGCGTTCGATCGCAATTGCGGGTCGTAGGCTATCAGCGGCGACGTGCCGATCAGGTCGGCTTTCTGGGCCAACAGCATAGCCTTCATGCTTGGCAGGGGCGCCTCGATGACGGTGAAATCCCTTTGCGGAGAAAGATGATACCGCTCGAGGAGCGCAACCATGCCGATGTAGTTCGCCGTGCCGATGGCATTCGTCGCCAGCACCTTGCCCTTGAGATCCTTGGGCGAGGCGATGTTGCTGTTGCTTCGGACCATATATTCGGCGGAAAAATAGCCGTCGACGCCATCGCGGAATTCGTCGGCAATGATCCGCAGGTCGTTCATCCGTGCATTGATGATCGCGGTTGCGAAGGAAGAATAAGCCAAGGGACCGATATCGACATCGCCCGACGCCAGTCCGGTAATGATGGGCGACGTCCCTTGGAAATGCACGGTATCGAGTGTGTAGGTTCGGCCGAGATGCTTCGCCACGCCGGGTTCCGCGAACAGCACCGGCTCCAGTTCAGGAGGCGACGCGATCCATGCCAGGCGGATCTTCACCGGAGCGCCGATCGCGGGCCAGCCATTCATCGCCATCGCCAGGACCGCCACCAACAAACCGAAATTGACGCGCATAAGCCGTTCCTCCCCTCAGCGTTGCCTGCCTCGACCTCATCCGATCTGCGCGAGTTCGGTCGGGGTACCGATCAGGCATTCGGCTTCGCGCGGGCGGACGACCATGAAGTCCGACAGCATGCAACCGACATCCGGTTTCCAGCGCGAGTTGTGCAGATCGATATTGTTGCCGAACGTCATGCCCTCTTCGAGCAGGAAGTCGCCGATATTGTGGCCGTTGAGGGCGTCGGCACCGAAGCCCTCGCGATAGATCACCGTCGGGAATTCCGGCGAGGCGGTTCCCATCGCATGGAAGCCGAGTTCGACGAAATCGAGGCCGGCGCGTTCGGCGGGCCGCCGGATCATCGCCACCGCCTCGCGGATGGTGCGGCCGGCGGTCAAGGCGGTCTTGCTGGCCTCGAGACATTCGACCGACACGTCCCAGATGCGGCGCAACTCCTTGGGCGCCGGCCTGCCGAGATAGACCGTGTACTCGGTGTGACAGCGATAGCCGCAATACTTCGTATGCCATTCGGCGATGACGATGTCGCCCGGCTGCAGCGGACGGGTGGTGGGCGTCAGCGGCTGTTCGCAGCCGTGCAGCAAGTGCCACAGCTCTTCGGGCGGATGCTCGACCGGCCCCGACGCGAGCAGGTTGAAGATGTTGGGCTCGCCGCCGTTGGCGATCTGCGCCCGGATCATGTCGGCATAGAGTTCGGCCTCGGTGACGCCGGGCCGGGCCGAGCCGATCATGGCGTCGACGACCTTGCGGGCGATTTTGCCGGCGCGGCGCAGGATGTCGATCTCCTCCTCGCTCTTGACCATGCGCATTTGCTGCAGGATCGCGCTGGCATCCGAGAGCCGCGCCTGCGGCAGCATCCGCTCGAGGTTCACCACGTCGTCGTGCAGCAAGGTGGGCGTCGTCTGGATGGTCGAGGAAAATCCGACGAGACCGAGCCGCGACCGATCGAGCCCGCGGCTTTTCAACTCGTCCACGATCGGCCCCAGCCCGCCGAAGATCCGCACATCGGCACACCACGCCTGGGTCGAGAGATACATGCTGGTAGGGCGGTTCATATGGACGACGCCCTGCCACACGACCGGGTCGCCCGCGAGCGGAAAGACGGCATAGCCGCCAAGCTGCGAATTGACCTGAAGCAGGTAGCGCATATTGGCCATGCCCATGCCCCAGTAGATGTCGTTGCCCAGCAACACCAGGGCATCGATCCCGGCCATGAGCATGCGCTTTCGCACCTGGTCCCAGCGCCGGTCGCGCTCTTCGAGCGAGACCTGGGGAACGTATTTCAGGAGTTCCCGGGTCGCGCGCGCGTTCGCAGGGAAGGGCTTGGCGGTCGGCGGAAAGGGCGGGTTGGGGGCCATGCGGGACCTCGGCGCTAGGCCATGAGCTTTCGCACGCCGGCGACAACCTTGTCCGCGTTCGGCATGAGCGCCTCCTCGAGCGGCGTGCTGAACGGCATCGGGACATCCGCCCGGGTCAGGCGCAGCGGCGGCGCCTTGAGCGACCGCAACTCCTTTTCGGCGACGATCGCGGTGATCTCCGCGGCCACGCCGCAGCGCAGCGGACACTCGTCGATGACAACGAGCCGCCCGGTCCGCCTGACGGACTCGCGAATTGCCGCCTCGTCGAGCGGGACGAGCGTGCGGGGATCGACCACCTCCGCCTCGATGCCGTCGCGCGCGAGCGCAGCGGCCGCGTCGAGGGCGACCACGACCATGTAGGACGTCGCAACGATGGTTACGTCGCGGCCGGGCCGCTTGATCTCGGCACGGCCGAACGGCACTTCGTAAGGTCCCTCCGGCACCGGTCCCTCGATGCCCAGCAGCTTCCCGTGCGTCAGGAACATGGTCGGGTTGTTGCTCTTGAAGGCGCTGGCGAGAAGACCCTTCACGTCGGCCGGCGATGCCGGCAGCACGATCTCGAGACCGGGAGAGTTCCATAGCATCGCTTGCGGGCTGCCGCTGTGCTGGGCCGCGCCGCCGCTGCGCACGCCGTGCAGCAGATAATAGATCGCCGGCGTCGTGATGGTTCCGTTCGACATGTGATGCGCGACGGCGGCGTCGTTGACGATCTGCGACCAGGCGAGATACGCGAAATTGGCCAAGGTCAGATTGACGAGGGGGCGGTCGCCGGCCATCGCCGCTCCGGCGGCGAAGCCGGCCATGGTGGCCTCGGAATTCGGCGCATCGAAGATGCGCTCGTGAAAGTCCTTGTAGATGCGGTCCATGAGCAGCCGGTGCGGCCCCAATCCCAGGAGGTGGCCGGAGATCACGCTGACCCGGTCGTCTGCCGCCAGCGCTTCATAAAGACCGTCGACGAAGGCGGCGGCATAGCTCATCTGTTTCATGGCGTGACCCTCACGCGAAGACGTGATCGAAGGCGGAGCCCGGATCGGGGAACGGGCTGCCGACGGCGAATGTCGCAGCCTCCTCGACGCGGCCGCGAACCTTGTCGTCGATCTGCCGGAGCTCCGATCGAGTGACGATCGACGCGCTGGTCAGGTCGCGTGCCAGGCGAATGACCGGATCGTGCCGCTCGATCCAAGCCGCGTGCTCCCCGGTGATCGGCCGTTCGCCCCAGGCCATGGCAAGGTCGGTGATGCCGGTCGCGAGTTGCGGCATCACCGTATTGCCGCCCGGCCAGCGCCGCGTGATGATCTCCATGAACACCGGCCCCTCGCCGGCGTGACATTGGGCGATCGCCTCCCGCGCCGCGGCGAGAATGCCCGCCACGTCGTTGCCGTCGGCGAATTGCCGGGTCTTGATGCCGTAGAGCTCGGGTATCTGCGTGAACCGCTTGACCGACGTGTTGGCCGCCGCGAGGCCGCCTTCGTGCAGGCCGACGGCGCCGAGATTGTTGTTCTCGAGAATATAAAGCACGGGCACTTTCAGCATCGCGGCGACGTTGAGCGCCTCGTAGGCAACGCCTTCCTCGAGCGAGCCGTCGCCGAAAAAGACGGCGACGACGTTCTTCTGCTTGCGCCGGCGCAGGGCATAGCCCGCCCCGGTCGCCAGCGAGATGTTGCCGCCGAGGACGGCCGAGGTCTCGAGGAAGCCGAGCGCCGCATCGCAAAGATGGAACGAGCCGCCGCGCCCGCCGACCAGGCCCGTCGACCGGCCGAGCAACTCGGCCATGGACCGTCCGAGATCGGCGCCACGGCCGACGATGTGGCCGTGGTTGCGGTGATTGGAGACGATCTTGTCGCCCGGCCCCAGCGCCTCGAGGATCGCCGTGCCGGCGGCTTCCTGTCCCATGTAGAGGTGATAGATGCTGAGCAGAAGATCACGCTGCGCCAGTTCGTAAACCTTTTCTTCGAACCGGCGCATGGTGAGCATGCGTTCCGACATCCGGAGCGCCTCGTCACGCGTGAGGCTAACGGGCATGATGATTTTCTCCTGACATTCGATCCGCCGACGCGGCTAGAGGCCCATGGAATTGGGGTCGCGAACGTCCTTGACCGTATGAATGATGGTATTTCGCATCTGGCCGTCGATTTTGTCCGCTCTGAGGATATAGACGTTCTCGATGGCAAGGTGATTCCTGGGATCGAATCGGAAGGGGCCGCTCGGTGCCGTAATCTTGGTCGCGGCCACCACCTTTGCGAACTTGTCCTTGTCCTCGATGTCGCCGCCGGTCGCCTTCAGCGCGTCGTCGATGATGCGCGCCGTCGTGTAGCAGACCTCGGCAAATATTCCGGGATCGGCGTTGTACTTCTTGCGATAAGCCGCGACAAAGGCGCGATTCTCCGGCGTATCGAGGCTGGCGGTGTAGACGGTCGAGGACAACGCGCCGATCGCCGCATCGCCTTCCGCCGGCAGCGTGTCGTTATCGAGCAGCGACTGGAAGCCGATCAGCCGGCACTTGTCCTTCAATCCGAATTCGGCGAACTGCTTGACGAACCGCACGGAATTGGTGCCGCCGAAGAAGGCATAGACGGCCGGCGGATTCATCGAGCGGATGTCGGTGAGATACGAGGAGAAGTCGTTGCTCCCCATCGCCACGTAGATCTCCTTCATCACCTTTCCGCCGGCGGGGACGAAGGTCTTCTTGAAGGAACCCATCACGTCGTGGCCGGCATTGATGTCGCTGCTGATGAAGACGGCCTCCTTGGCCACGTTATCATAGACATACTTGCCCATCGGCGCGGCGACCTGCCAGGTGGACCAGCAACTGCGGAACATGTAAGGCATCTTGGCGGCGCTGGCGGCGACGCTGCCGGCGCCGGTCACGATCCACAGCGTCTTCACGTGCCCCATATAGGGCAGCATGGCAATGCCGACGGGCGTGTAGAGCGGGCCGCAGATGATGTTTGCCTTGTCGCTTTCGACCAGCTTGCGCGCTTTTTCCAGCCCGACCTGCGGATTGATTTCGTCGTCTTCCTTGACGATCTCGATCTTTCGTCCCGCGCTCTGCCAGCCGATCTGATCGAAATAGAGGTTCATGCCATCAAAGGCGGATTTGCCATACTGCCCGAACGCCTTGCTGAAGCTATTGAGGAAGCCGATCTTGACCGGCGGCCGCTCTGCCGCCCCGGCGAAGCGAACGCTGCCGGCAAGCGCCAGTCCGGCACTCGAGCCCGCGACGCCGCCCAGGAACTTGCGCCGTGTCGTCGCGCCGCTATTTTTCTTACCCTCACTCATCGCCATCCTCCCTTTCGAGTTCATTGTTCCGGCGACGGCTCAGTCCACCGCCGGCGCGCGCAATCCCAACCGTTCCATCCGCGGCAGAACCTCGTTCTGCAGCAACGGAAATTCGGCAATGTAATTGACCAAGCCGAGCGCCATGCCGTCGAGCCCGGCATCGCTCAGGCGCTTGAAGGTCGCCGCGGCCTCGTCGAAGCTGCCGATGACCGGGAACGTTCCCGATCCGCTGATGAAGCGCTCCTTGAATTGCGTTATCTTTTCATGCGGCACGGAATGCGACTGCCCGCCGACGCGCGAGGCCAGCATGAATTCCGCGGCGTCCCAATCGCCCATCTCGTGAACGATATAGCGGTAATAGTCGTCGGCCTCGCGCCGGGTCGAGCGGGCGATGAGGTGGCCGCTGGCATAGACGCCGACACGCCGCCCCGCCGCCGCGCGCAGCGCCGCGATATCCGCGTCAAGCCGCGCGACATCCACGATGACCATGAAAAGGCAATCGGCGGTGCGGGCGGCGAATGCGCGTCCGGCCACCGACGAGCCGGCGCTCATCAACAGCGGCCGCTCGCCGCCGTAAGGCTTGGGCTCGCCCAGGACGCCGTGCAGATCGAAATAGCGTCCCTTGAAATCGAACGGCGCACGCTCGCTCCAGATGCGGCTGGCGATCGTCACCCATTCCTCGGTGTAGGCATAGCGCTCGTCATGCTCGAGCAGATCGAGGCCGAACATGCCGAACTCGCCCTCGTTCCACCCGGACACGACGTTCAGTCCGAAGCGGCCTTTGCCGACGTGATCGACGGTCACCATCTGCTTCGCCGCGAACACCGGGTGGATCAACGATACGTGCACCGTTCCGAACACCGAGATGCCCCGCGTCACGGCGAGAAGCGCGGCAGCCCAGGTCAGCGTCTCGAAGGTCGATTCCTGCGTGTTGGTCGCGCCGTGCTGCCCCAGCCAGCGCGCCAGCGGCAGCAGGAATTCGATGCCGGCCTCGTCGGCCATTTGCGCGATGCGCAGATTGTTGTCCCATGACGCGTTCCAATGCTCGGGCGCGCGCGTCATCGTCAGCCCGCCCGAGCAGTTCGTGCCGAAAATGCCGAGCTTGAACTTGTTCGCGCCGAACATGCGCGTCGCCTGCCGGCTCATCTCCGCACTCTTTCTTCCGGATCTTGCCTGCTCTGCATGATCGGCCTCGATCGCCTAAACAGCCTGCGCATCCTGCAGGATCATCGCCGCGCCCTTCTCGCCGATCATGATGGTCGGCGCGTTGGTGTTGCCGGAGATGATCTCGGGCATCACCGAGGCATCGATGACGCGCAGGCGCTCGACCCCGACGACGCGCAGCCGCGGATCGACGACGGATGTGGGATCGCGCCCCATGCGGCAAGTGCCGACGGGATGGTAGAGCGAAATCGCCCGCTCGCGGCAGTAATCCAGAAGCTGCGTATCGCTGGCGCAGGCGGCACCGGGCTGGAACTCTTCGAGGACTTCGGAGGCGAGCGGCGCCGCGTGGGCGATCTGCCGCGACAGCTTCATGCCGGCGACGATCGTGCGGCGGTCCTGCTCGGTCTCCAGAAAGTTGAAGCGGATCGCCGGTGCCGCGGCAGGGTCGGGACTCTTCAGCCGCACCCAGCCGCGGCTGTCAGGATGAATGTGAACGGCGAAGATGCTGAAGGCCGAGAACGGATGCATCTTGAGCCCGGTCCTGGTCCGCTCCAGCGTGCTCCAGGGCAGCAGGACCGATTGGATGTCGGGACGGTCCAGGCGCCGGTCGGTGCGATGGAAGGCGCAGGCATAGACCCCGTTGCTCGCCAGCGGACCCGTCCGGAACAGGCCGTAGCGCAGCAGCAGCGCCGCGCGGCGCCAGGCGCCGGCCGTCTGGTCGTTGAAGGTGATCGGCGAGCGGCACTTGAAGACCATGCCGACCGCAAGGTGATCCTGGAGATTGGCACCGACGCCGGGCAGGTCGCGAATGACGGGGATGCCGTGGCGCTGCAGCAGATCGCCCGGCCCGACGCCTGAAAGTTGCAGAAGCTGCGGCGAATTGAAGGTGCCGCCGCAGATGATCACCTCGCCGCGCGCGTGCACCGTGCGCAGACCCGCAGGGCCGCGGAACTCGATTCCCGTCGCCCGGCCGCCCTCGATGAGGACGCGCGTGGCGAGCGCGCGCGTTTCGATCGTCAAATTCTTGCGCCCGCGGGCCGGCCGCAGATAGGCCGTGGCGGTGCTCCAGCGCCGGCCGTTCCGGGTCGTGGTCTGAAAATGGCCGACGCCTTCCTGCTGCGCGCCGTTGAAGTCGGGATTGTAGGGAATGCCGAGCCGTTGCGCCGCGGCGACGAACGAATCGGCGAGTTCGTGCTTCACCCGCTGGTCGGACACCCACAACGGACCGTTGACGCCGTGAAAGGCGTCGGCACCGCGCTCCTGGTTCTCCGATTTTTTGAAATAGGACAACACGTCGTCATAGCCCCAGCCCTCGCACCCGCGCTGCCGCCAGCCGTCATAGTCCGTGGCATTGCCGCGGATATAGACCATGCCGTTGATCGAGCTCGAGCCGCCGAGCACCTTGCCTCGCGGCTGATAGAGCACACGGTCGCGCAGATTGGGTTCGGTCTCGCTGTCATAGAGCCAGCTGTAGCGCGGATTGCTGAAGAGCCGCGCGCCGCCGAGGGGGACGTGAATCCACGGATTGCGGTCCTCCTCCCCGGCCTCGAGCAGGAGAACGCGATATTGACCGGACTCCGACAGGCGCGCCGCGACCGCACAGCCGGCCGAGCCGGCGCCCGCGACGATGAAGTCGTAACTGCCATCGGCCTGAGCGGTAGCCATCGCCTTTCGTCCCCGACCCGCTCTAGCCGAGCGTCGCGGCGACGGGCGTCAGGCCAAGCTCGCTCTTCCTCAAATCGTGGAACCGGTCTTCGTCCGGCACATGCAGCAATTGCCCGTCGAGGTCATGGGCCCGGCCGTGGAACGTGCCGGCGAACCGCTCGCACTGGCCGCGATCCTGGCACACGACCTTGTTACCGCGCTGCGAGCACATGTTGTGAAAGGCGCGGATCACGCCGTCCCCGCCGCGGACGACGACAGCCGACATAAGCGCGGCGGCGATCTCCTTGACGAAATGATCGCCGGGCGAAGGAATCTCCCCATCGCGCCCGACATTGAGCCACACGCAGCGGAAGATGTTGGCGCATTCCAGCGCGAAATAGTTCGGCGAAACATCGGGCTCGATCGGGATCGGACCGGTTCCGAGATCGGAGTGGACTTGCGCCCAACGTTTCAGTCCTCGACCGGCGTCCATCGACGATTCCCCCGCGCAGAACGGTCAGATCCGAGCCACCGCTTCGATGATCCGGTCCGTGCGGTGCCCGGTGGGAAGCTTGACGTGAAAGCCCTCAGCCGGCAAATTGCTGGCCGCCGTCGCAACGCCGATTGCCATTGTCACTGCCGCAGGCTTGGGCACGCGATTCGCCGGCGACATCCGCAACAACGAAATACGCCGTCGGCGATGCCCGTCATTTGCCCCTCCCGTGACAGGCGCCAGAGCCTTCCGTACCGCCGGAGCCCGGACTGTTATCCGTCATCGCGCCTGGCAAAACGATCTATGATTATTCATATGATGTCAATCCATATAATATGCTCGCGCCTGCGCGCCGCGGTCCGATAAGAATCATGGCCAGCCAGACGAACGTGCCGCCGCAGGGGCGCCCGGGGGAAACGAAGCAAGATCATGATACTCGATCTCGATGAACACGTTCCGTTCCTGCTTTATCGCGTCGCCTCCCGGATCGTGAGCGAAGCCAACGCCGAGCTCAAGGTGATCGGCATCAATACGATGTGCTCGCGGATCCTGTTGGTGCTGCTGCGCGACACGAGTGCAAAGGTCGGCGATCTTTGCCAAGCGACGTCGATTGATCAATCCACGGTATCCCATACCCTGATCAAGCTGAGCCGCTTGGGACTGATCTCCAAGCGGCGGCAACACCGGGACAACCGCACCGTTCGCGTCAGCCTGACGCCGAAGGGAATTCGAGATCGCGCGGCGCGCCGCCGAAATCGCGCTGCGTTACGACCGTCTGGCCATTCACGGCCTGTCTCGCGAACAGGTCGGGAACTTGAAGACGACGCTCCGCCGTCTCTACGACAATCTTGCCGACATCGAAATGCCGAACGCGACGGCCGATTGATGCGACAATTAGAGGAAACTGGCGCGCTTCATCTCGCCATGTATCGACAGATGCTCGTCATCCGTCATTTCGAGGAGGCGGTGCGCCGCCTCGCCGCGGGGGGCGCGGTGCCGGGTCTCGTGCATTTGTGTGCGGGGCAGGAGGCGACCAATGTCGGCGTGTGCGCCGCACTCGAGCCCACCGATGTCATTGCGAGCCATCACCGCGGGCACGGACACTGCCTCGCGCGCGGCGCGCGGCCCGATCTGCTCCTGGCCGAGATTCTCGGCAAGGTGTCGGGCTATGGTCTCGGCCGCAGCGGCTCGATGCACGTGATCGATCTCGATCACGGCAATCTCGGCACCAACGGCATCGTCGGCGGCGGCATCCCGTTGGCGACCGGCGCGGCGCTCGCGGCGCGAACGCGCGGTGAAACCCGCGTGTCGGTGTGCTTCTTCGGCGACGGCGCGCTCAACCAGGGGCTCGTGCATGAATGCATGAACATGGCGGCGATCTGGTCGCTCCCCGTGGTCTTCGTGTGCGAGAACAACGGCTATGGCGAATTCACCGCCCTCGAGGACGTGACCGCGGGACGCAATTTGCTCGCGCGGGGCGAGGTTTTCGACATCCCGTCACGCATGATCGACGGGATGGACGTGTTGACGGTGCATGATGCGGCCCGTGCCGCGGTCGCCCGGGCCCGCGGCGGCGGCGGGCCGTCGTTCCTGATCTGCAATACCTACCGCTTCGGCGGCCACCATGTTGGCGACAAGCAGGATTACAAGGAAAGCGCCGAGGCCGAGGCTTGGCGGCAGCGGGACCCCATCCTCAATCTCGCGCGCTCGCTGATCGCGTCGGGAGGCGCCGACGACGCGGCTCTCGCCGCGATCGACGCCGAGGTCGCCGCCGCCATTCGCGATGCAGCCGATTTCGCCCGGGCCTCGGCCGAGCCGGGCAGCGATCTCCTCGCGGCGCATCTTTATGCCGGATAACCGCCGCATCAGCTACCGCGCGGCGGTTCTGGAATCCCTCGCCGAGGAAATGCGCGCCGACGGCAATGTCGTCGTCATCGGCGAGGATGTCGGCGCGGCCGGCGGCGTGTTCAAACAGACCGAAGGGCTCTTTGCCGAATTCGGCCCGAAGCGCGTCATCGATACGCCGATCTCCGAGCCCGGCGCCTTCGGCATGGCGATCGGCGCCGCGATGATGGGTCTGCGTCCCGTCTTCGAAGTGATGTTCGGCGATTTCATGACGCTGGTCATGGATCAGCTCGTGAACCAGGCGGCGAAGGTGCATTACATGTCGGCGGGCCGCGCGCGCGTGCCGCTGGTGCTGCGCACCACGATGGGGCTCGGCGCCAATCTCGGCCCGCAGCACTCGCAAGCCTTCTACGCCTGGGCCGCGCACGTGCCGGGTCTCAAAGTCGCCGTGCCGGCGACGCCTTACGACGCCAAGGGGCTTTTCAAGGCCGCGATCCGCGACGACAACCCCGTTCTCGTGTTCGAGGACCGCGGGCTCTACGCAAGGCTGGGCGAGGTTCCGGCACATGACTACATCGTGCCGCTCGGCACGGCGCGGATCGCGCGGCCGGGCCGCGATGTCACCGTCGCCGCCATCGGCCGCATGGTGCACGAGGCCGAGGCGGCGGCGGCGCGGCTCGCCGCGGAAGGGATCGAGATGGAGGTGATCGACGTGCGCTCGCTCGTGCCGCTCGACAAGGACCTGCTTGTCGAATCGGTGAAGCGGACGAATCGCGCGCTCGTCGTCGACGCCGCGCCGAGAGACTATGGCGTCACGGGCGAGATTGCCGCGACCATTGCCGACGAAGCCTTCGACTGGCTCGATGCGCCCGTGAAGAGGATGGCCGCGGCTCAGGTGCCGGTACCGCTCGCGCGCTCGCTCGAACCGCTGGTGGCGCCGAACGAAGCGACGATCGCGGATGGCGTGCGCGCGCTTCTGGCCCTTGGGTGATCGACCGCCTCAAACAGCGAGGTAGCGCTGCAGGACATCGTCGTTCGCCGCGAGTTCCGCGGAGTTCCCGCTATAGCAGATCTCGCCCTTGTTGAGCACGTGGTGCCGGTCGCCGAGCGCCAGCGCCGCGCGCAGATTTTGCTCGACGAGCAGGATCGAGAGCCCTTCGGCCTTGAGCTGCCGAAGCAAATCGATGATCTGCTGGATGATGATCGGGGCCAGCCCTTCCGACGGCTCGTCGAGCACCAGGAGCGACGGGTTCAGCATCAAGGCGCGCGCAATCGAGAGCATCTGCTGCTCGCCGCCCGAAAGCTGGAATCCCAAATTGCCGGCGCGCGCCTGAAGGACGGGGAACATCTCGTACACGCGCGCCAGCGTCCAGCCGCCGTTTGACCCCCCGCGCGCGAACACCGTGAGGTTCTCGGTCACGGTGAGGCTTGGGAAGATGCCGCGCTCCTGCGGGACGAAGCCGATGCCCAGGCGCGAGATGACGTGCGGCGCGAGCCCATCGATCCGGCGCCCGTCATAGGCGACGCGGCCGGGGCGCGGCTTCAGATAGCCCATCGTGGTGAGGACGGTCGTGGTCTTGCCGGCCCCGTTCCGCCCCAGGAGACAGACGACCTCGCCCTTGTCCACGGTGAGCGAGATGCCGCGCAGCACATGGCTGTCGCCGTAATAGGCATGGACATTCTCGAGCGCGAGCATGGCTCAGTGATCCACGCCGAGATACACGTCGCGAACGCGTTCATTCGCGCGAATCTCGGCGACGCTGCCGCTCGCCAGCACCTCGCCGAACGACAAGACCGTGATGCGGTCCGCAATGCTGAACACGACGTTCATGTCGTGCTCGATCATCAAGAGCGCGATCGTTCGCGGCAAGGTCGAGATGAGTTCGATCATGCGTTCGGTCTCGGCCGGGGACATGCCGGAGGTCGGCTCGTCGAGCAGCAGGAGAACCGGGTCGCCGGCCAGCGCCATGCCGATCTCGAGCTGGCGCTGCTCGCCATAAGAGAGATTGCGGACCGGACGGTCGCCGTTTCCCGCGAGATGCACGCTGTCGAGGAGCGCTTCGGCATGCGAAACGACGCGAGCGTCGCGCTTCGCAGACCGGTAGAAATCGAGCGGATTGCCGCGCTTGATCTGGATCGCGAGCCGCAGATTTTCGGCGACGGTCAGGTTCTGGAAGAGGTTGTTGCGCTGAAACGTGCGGGCGACGCCGTGCCGGGCGATCCGCTCCGGCGGCCAGCCGGTGATGTCGATGTCCGCGACACGAATATGGCCGCCGCTCGGTGCGAGTTGCCCGCCGATCTGGTTGATGAGGCTGGTCTTGCCGGCGCCGTTCGGCCCAATGATGACGTGACGCTCCCCGTCCTCGACCGTGAGGGTCACGTCGCGCGTCACGACGAGGCTGCCGAACGAGCGGTGCAGATGGTCGATGCGCAGCACGCTCATCGCCGCCCGCCCACGCGCACCCGTCTGAGCGCGCCCCAGATGCCGCTTGGAAAATAGAGGACGCAGGCGATGAACACGACGCCGATGATGATCGGCCAATGCTGGGTGTAGGAGCTGACGAGGTTCTTCATCAGGAGGAATACGCCGGCGCCGATCGCGGGGCCGACGAGCGTCCCGGTGCCGCCCAGCATGGCCATGATCAGCACGTCGCCGGACGCGCTCCAATAGACCGTGTCCGGCGACACGAATCCGTTGTAGAGCGCGTAGAGTCCGCCGGCCAACCCGGCGAAGGCCGCGGCAATGGTGAAGGCAAGGATTTTATAGGCGCGCGACGCATAGCCGATGGCGCGCATCCGTCCTTCGTTCTCGCGGATGCCGACGAAGACGAGGCCCAGCGGCGAATTCACGATCTGGCGCAACGCCGCGTAGCAGGCCGCGAGGAACAACAGCAGCATGTAGTACATCGTCAGCGAATTCGACAGATCGAAGCCGAAGAAGCTCGCCCTCTCGGGAATGCCGAGGCCGTCAGAGCCCCCGGTGACGGGGCGCCATTTGAGCACGACCGAATAAACGAGCTGCGAGAATGCGAGCGTCAGCATGAGGAAGGAGACGCCGCTGACCCGGACGCAGAAATATCCGACCAGCGCCCCCAAGGCCGCCGCGGCAACGACGCCCAGTGCCACGCCCACCCATGAGTTCACGCCGAACAGCACCGCGAGCACGATGACGAAATAGGCCCCGATCCCGAAGAACGCCGCGTGTCCCAGCGAGGGAAGTCCGGTATACCCCAACAGCAGGTCGAGGCTCATCGCCACGATCGCGAAGATGAAAAGTTCGCCGACGAGCGCGCGCCCGTAATCGGTGACGAACAGCGGAAAGGCGGCCAAGGCCGCGGCGACGATCAATCCCATGACGAGCTTGCTGCGCGCCGGGGCGGGGGCCGGGGCGCTGATTGCCGGCGCGGCCGAGGAGGGCGTGCGGGCGATGCCGAAAAGGCCCTGCGGCCGTGCCAGCAGCACCGCCGCCATGACGAGGTATATGAAAAAGAGCGAGAGGTCCGGCAGATAGGCCTTGCCGAACGTGTCGGCGACGCCGATGAGAAGCGAGCCGACGAACGCGCCGCGGAGGCTGCCCATCCCGCCCACCACGATGACGATGAAGGCGGGAATGAGTATGTCGGCATCGAGCCCGGCATAGATGCCGAGGATCGGCGCCGCGGCGACCCCGCCGAGCGCCGCCAGCGCGACGCCGCCGCTGAACACGCCGGTGAAGAGCGCCGGGACGTTGCCGCCGAGACCCGCGGCCATCGCACTATCATCGACGCCGGCCCGCACCATCGCGCCAAGCCGGCTGCGCTCCAGCACGAACCACAGGACCAGCGCCAGTACGCCACCAAGCACGATCAGGAACAGCCGGTAGATCGGATAGACGCCGAAGCCGAGATCGACGACGCCCTGAAGCTTCGCCGGCACCGGAAGGCTGAAGATGTCGCGTCCCCAGAACGTCTGCACCGCATCGAGGAAAACGAAAGTGAAGCCGAAAGTCAGCAGCACCTGGTCGAGAGGGTTTCGGCGGTAGAGCGGCCGCAGAAATACCGTCTCCAAGATCATCCCGAGCACCGTAATCGGCAACGGCGCGATCAGGAAGGCGAGCCAGAAACTGTGTGTTATCCGAAAGATCGTGAGCGCGACGAAGGCGCCGAGCATGAAGAACGAGCCGTGCGCCAGGCTCACCACGTTCATGAGCCCGAAGATGAGCGACAACCCCGCCGCCATGAGGAACAGCAGCATTCCGTAAACGACGCCATTCAGAAGCTGCTCGAGCAGAAATTCCATGCGCCGAGCGCGAACGCCCTCCCTGAACCTTATCTTGATTGTCTGCCGCGGCTGCGCTCGTTCGCGGCAGGGGATGCCGCAGGCGCCGCTACTCGGCCTCGACCAGATCGTAAGGAACCTGGGTTGGACCGGATATCGCCTGGACGGTCTGCGCCTCGGGATCGAAGCCGGATTGGAGAACGCGCCCGACCAGCCGCTCGCTGCGGATGATGAGGGCGACCGAACGTCCGGCGCCGCCGCGCTCGGCATGGATCTCGTACGGCGCGACGACGTCGATCACGCCCGGGAGCAGGATCGTGTCGCTGACCAGTTTGAGCGCGGCGTGGCCGGGGCGGGTGCCGTCATCGATCCGTTCGTAGCGCTCCAGCCGCTCGCTGCCGTCAAGCAGGCCATAGAGCGTCCAGGCATGCGCGTGGTCGTGCACGAGGCCGCGCGATCCAAGCGGGCGCACCGTGGCGTTGAGGACGAAGCCGAAATCCGGATCCTCATAGAGGAGAAGGTTCTGTCCGACCGTAAAGGGCCAGGACCGCGAACGGGCTATCAGATCGCGGTCGGCGAGCGCGCGCTCGAGCGCGGCTCTGGCGTGCTGCATCCGGGTCGGGAGATCGGGCTCCGTCGACCAGATCGACCTGAGTTCGCCGATCAGTCTCTCCAGAATGGCAAGTCTCACTGCCGCCATGGCGCCTCCTCGCTCGGCTCAACGTCAACCGTTTTGGCTCACCCAGTCGTAAGCATTGCACAAGATCGCCGGTCCGTCGATTGTGCAGCGCGCGCCGCCGAAAAGTTCGAACGGCGATTGGATCTGACCATCGAACGGCTCGAGCGCCGTGCCGGTGAAACTCGATATGATGAGACGGTGAAGGTACGCCGTGCCGGCCTCGGCAGCGTCAGTGCCAGAGTGACCTTGTCCTTGCGCGCGTGTCCTATGGCTTCGCGGGATAGGGGCCGAGCGATGCCGCGGCGGCTTTGACGAGGCTCATGTCGACAACATCGGCGACGGTGACCTTGCCGCTGATCTGCTTGGTAGCCTTGAAGAAATCCCAGACGGTCTGCAGAGCCTGGCGGTCGACTTCGCCGTTGGGGTCCACGGTAAAGGCGCCGATTTTGCGGAAAAGCTTTGGATCCTTCAGATTGGAGTACTCGGTCAGCGCGGAAATCACCACGCTCGCGTTCGGGCCGGCAAGATGCCCGCCCGCCACTGCGCCGTCGTAGAACCGGAATGCGCGAACCAGTGCGCGCAGGAACCGTTGCGCGACCTTGGGCCTCTTGGTGCGGAACTCGTCGCTGAAAATCGTCACCGCGCTCTCCAAGATGCCGCCCGGCGCGAAGTCGCTCTCCGGCTCGAATGCAACGCCCGCTCCCGTCTCGACGATCCGCGTCACCGCGGGCTCGGCCGAGACGCTCGCATCGATAGCGCCATTGACGTAGGCGACCGGCTGTTGGACGAACGGAAGATGCACGACGTCGATATCGGAGAAGGTCAATCCGGCCCGCGCGAGAACGCGGCTCAAGAGCCACTCCTCCGAATTCCCGCGGTCGACGATCGCGACGCGAAGTCCTTTCAGATCGTGCAATGTCTTGAAGCGTCCGCTGGTTATCAGTGCCTTGCGAACCATGAAAGCGCCCAGCGGATAGCCCGGCGCGTTCCGTGCCTTGTCGGCCACGATCTTGATGCCGATGCCGCGCTCGACCGCGTTGTAGAGACCGACCGGAACAGCGCCCGAACCGACATCGAGTTGTCCCCGCCCCAGGGACGGCACCATTTCGCCCGCATTATCGAAGCGGATGAAAGAGACGTTTAGCCCCTCATCCTTGAAATAGCCGAGCTTGTCCGCGATGTAGAAGCCGCAATCCGTGATCGTTCCGATGGTGCCGACGGTGACATGATCCGCGCCGTACGCGGTGGTCGCGACAATCGCCGACAGGATGATGGCGGCCGCCGCGGTGCGAATGCAAGCGAACATGGACATCATGTCAGACCATAGAAGCGGGCAGCGTTCTCGTAGAGGATCTTGCGCTTGCGATCCTGGCTGAGATCGTTGCGGTCGATAATTTCCTGTGCGGCGCTCTCGCGACCCTCGCCGTGCGGGAAGTCCGACGAATAGAGGATTTGTCCGTCGCCGAGGAGATCGCATTCCATCGCGAGCATGGTGTCGCTCGATTCCGGCGCGAGAAAAATGCGGCCGGATCTGACGTAATCCCCCGCGGTTTTCTTCGCCAGGACGCTTGGGTCAAGCATGCGACCCCGGTTGAGCGCCGCGTAATGCGACATCCGGCCGACGGAATAGAAAATCCACTCGCCGCCGAATTCAAGAAAGGCGACACGAAGCCCGGGATAGCGGTCGAGCATGCCGTGACCGACGATGGCGACGAAGGCAAGCTGTCCCGGGATCGCTTTGCCGATCAGGTTCGAATCCTGGATCGAATGGCAGATATCTCGAAGCGGCGGATAACTCATCGCCATGTGAACGCAGAGCGGCAGGCCACTTCGCGCGAATTCCGCCCAAAATGGCGCGAAGGCGGTGTCGGAGAGCATTCGCTCCCCGACCGTGCCGAAGACAACGGCGGCCGAGGCGCCCAGCCGCTGCATGTCTTCCAGGGCCTCGCGCGCGAGCCGCGTATCGCGCATCGGCACCAGGCCCGCCCATTTGAGACGCTCGGGCGCATGGCGCACCTGCGCGGCGACATACCGGTTATAGGCGCGGAAGAGTGCGGCCTCGAGCCCGGCATCGGCGCTCATCGAGGCATAGATCGTGCTGGGAAAGAGCATCTGAATATCGATGCCCATCCGGTCCATCGCATCGAGCCGTGCCGGCGGATCGCTCAGATCGAGAGCGCCGGTGGAAACGGGGAAGGACGTGAAGCGGCCGGCGCGCTGCGGGTTCGCACCATATTCCTCCATGACCACGTGCGGCGTGTTGGCCGCATGCGTGCCCGGGCCAAAAGGCGGAGGCTCGATGCGGCCGTCGCAGAACCACGCGGTCGTCCAATCGCCGAGATCGCCCGCATCGCCGAACTTGACGGGCCGGGGACGCCGCAATGAATATTCGCTCGGCAGATCCTGCCACATTTTCGGGCTCACCAGCACATGTGCATCCGCGTCGAACAAGCGATAGCCACCCAGCATCTGCCTCTCCCCGACCAGCGGGCCATCGGCGCCAACCGGCGTCATTTGGGTTCGCGCCGAACGCCTAACCTTTGCAGGGTTTTCGCGAATGCGTCAATAAGAAACAATCAGGATTGCATCTTATGATAAAATCGGGTCGCAGAGGCAAGCTGTGAAGGTCACCATGCCCGACGGGTCACGAACGAGCGGCGCGCGCAAGGTACGACGTCGTACCCAGGAGGAACGCAGCGCCGAGACCAAGCGGCGGCTGGTCGAGGCTGCCGTAATCTTCATTTGCGAAAACGGCTACGCCGAACTCACGACAAGTCTCGTTTCCGAACGCGCCGGCGTCTCGCGGGGCGCCTTGCAACACCAGTTCAGAACCCGCTTCGATCTGCTTGCCGCGGTGATCGATCACTTGTCGAAGGAGATATCGGGCAGGATGCTGGAACTGGCAGAGGCATTGCCAGGGCGCGAGCACGCGCTTTCCAGCCGGATCGACGCAGCAATCCGTGCCTATTGGTCGATCTACACCAGCAACACGTTTCACGCCGTTCTCAACATCTTTCTCGGCGTCAAGAGCGATCCGGAACATTACCGGCCGCTGCAGCGTCACATGGTCACTTTTTATCGGATGAACGATGAAATGTGGCTGAAGGTCGTCGGCGATTCACGGCTCTCGAAGCAGCGGCTTCTCGCGGCGCGCCGCGTTCTGTTCAGCGCCTTGCGCGGCCTGGCGATCGGCCAACTGCTCGGGACCCAGTCCGAGGCGACCGACATCGAGTTCCGGTTGATCCGGGACATGTTCGTCGCCGTGCTCGCGCCGGTACCGTAGCGCATGCCGATCGACAAGTTAGGATCAATAATGATTGTTTGTTGTTGACAGGCCGCGCCGCAATATGGGACCTTGCGACCGCGTTGCCCGCAGGAGTTCGGCGATGATCTTCGATGTCGACGCCCATTTCATGCCGAAATTCGCCTATGACCGGATGGACGGCGAATTCCGGCACTGGCGGCCCGCGCATCGTGACCGACGGCGTGGGGACCGCACTCTATTTCAACGGGCGCAAGCATCCGCGGGTCGCTCATTCCTTTCCCGAGGAACAGACATGCGGTCTCGACCGGCGGCTTGAGGATATCGACAAGCTGCAGATCGATCGGCAGCTCCTGTTTCCGAGCCACTCCGGTCTCTATCAGGAAATCGACGATCCCCAGGCGGCGGCGGCGCTTTGCCGGAACCACAATGACGGCATGGCCGAGGTCGAGGCGCGCTCGGGCGGGAGACTCATCGGGACCGCCATGATGCCGCTGCAGCATCCGGACGAAGCGATCGCGGAGCTGCAGCGCGTGGTTGCGACGCACGGCCTGCGCGCGGTTGTGATCTGTCCCAATGTCGACGGGCGCCAATATCGACGACCATGCCGCTCTGGGATTTCTATGCCGAGGCCGAGCGGCTCGGCGTGCGGCTGTGCTTCCACGGCGACGCCGATTCGAAGATACTCGGCTGGGAGCGGATGGAGCGCTGGCGCCTCTATGTCTGTCTCGGCTTCCCATTCGACTACATGATGGCGATCACGACGCTGATCTATAGCGGGCTGCTCGACCGGTTCCCGAAGCTGCAGATCCTGTTTGCCGAAGGCGGCGTCGGCTACCTTCCATTCCTCGAGGATCGCCTGATGGATACGGTCGAGACGTTCCGAGCGCCGCGGGCCCACAACAACTTCGCCATTCGCGGCCGGCCGGCGAACAAGCGGCCGCCGAACGAGTATTTCGACCGGTTCCATCACGTGATCGGGCTCGACGAGAAGCTGATGGCGCACGTCATCGAGCGGTATGGCGCGGACAAATTCATGATCGGCACCGACTATCCGCATCCCGATGCCCACATGCATGTGGCGCAGCATGTGCAGGAACTGTCGTCGCTGCCAAAGGAGACGCTCGAGGCGATCACCTGGCGGAATGCCGCCCGGTTCTTCGGCGTCGAGGCGCCGGCGCGGGACGTATGCACGAGGGCGGCGGAATAGCGAGGATATCAAGGGAGCGACTTCATGCCGAAATACACCAGGGTTGGCCACGTCCATCTCAACGTGTCGGACCTGAAGCAATCGCTGAAATTTTATACCGAGATCTTGGGCTTTCACGTCAGCGGCCTGCGCGAGCCGGATAAGGCTTGGCTGAGCTTCGAAAAGCGTCCGCAGCATCAGCGCGAGACCTATCACGAGATCGCGCTGACCCAGGTGCCGAAGGTGAACGTGGACTATTGGGAGACGACCGGCCTCAATCACGCAGCCTACGAACTCGCGACGCCGCAGGAGGTGCTCGACTTCGCAAAGGAGCTGAAGGCGAAGGGCGTCGAGATTTTCCGTGGGCCCGCAACGCATCTGGGCGATCTCACCTATCACGTCTATGTCCGCGATCCCGACGGCAATGCCATCGAGATATACGCCAAGACCACCGAACGCGACGCAGCTTTTCGCGAGAAGATCGAGGCGGCCGTGCCGGAAGGTTACAACCCCTACGCCCCGGCCTGACGCGGCATGGGCCGTATCGAGGCGAAGCTCGCTTCACTCGGCTTTGTCCTGCCGCCGGCGACGGACCCGCCGGCCCCGAACCGCAAGACATGCACGCAGCTCGGCAACGTGCTTTGGCTGTCGGGGCATGGCGCCCGGCTCCCCGCGCTTCCCGCGGTGAGGCATCGCGGCAAGGTTGGCGCCGACGTCACCGAGGCAGAGGCATATGCCACCGCGCGCGCGACGGCATTGATGATGCTTGCGACGATCGCCCGCCACACCGGCGCCCTCGATCGCGTGCAGCGGGTCTTGCGCTTGTTCGGGATGGTGAACGTCGCGCCAGGTTTCCTTCGGCCGTCCGCCGTCATCGATGGCGCCTCCGATCTCTTCTTCGAGCTCTGGGGACCCGAGAACGGGCGCCATGTTCGTACCGCCATCGGCGTCGCCGAGCTGACGAACGGGATGGTTGTCGAAATTCAGGGAGAGTTCGAACTCTTCGACTGAAGCCGATCGCCCGTTGGCGAAGGGCTCGTCGGGGCCGCCGGGACACAAATCCCCGCGGCGCCGGCGCGCCGGATGCCGTAGGCTCTGTCTCGGCAACGCGATGTCAGGAGCAGCCCATGATCACCTTCAGAGATCGGATGGCGCGCGGGCAAAGCCGCACCGGATGGCTCGACAGCCGGCATTCCTTTTCCTTCGCGGAGTATTACGATCCCGGGCAGATGGGGTTCCGAGCGCTGCGCGTCATCAATGAGGATCGCGTGATCCCGGGCGCCGGCTTTCCTTCCCACGCGCACCAAGACATGGACATCATCACTTACGTGCTGGCGGGCGCCCTGGAGCACAAGGACAGCCTCGGCAACGGCACCGTGATCCGGCCCGGCGAGGTGCAGCGCATGAGCGCCGGCACCGGCATCGTCCACAGCGAGTTCAATTCATCCAAGACGGAGCCCGTGCATTTCCTGCAAATCTGGATCGTTCCGAATCGCCGGGGACTGGCGCCGAGCTATGAGCAGAAGCCGTTCCCGATCGCGGAACGCCGCGGCCGTCTGCGGCTCGTCGCCGATCCCGACGGCCGCGACAATTCGGTCACCGTCCACCAGGATGCGCGCCTGTTCGTCGCCAATCTCACCGCCGGCGAGCGCGTCGCTCACGATGTCGGCCGCGGCCGCGGCATCTGGCTGCAAGTCGCCCGTGGCATCGTGGCTCTCAACGGAACCGAGATGCGCGAGGGCGATGGCGCGGCCGTCGCGAACGAACCTGCCATTGCCGTCGAAGCCGATACGGATGCGGAGATCCTGCTCTTCGATATGGCTTGAACGACCGTCGCGCCGCCCGGCGGGATCCCGCCGATCAGCCGTCGAGGGCATTGCGAATTTCGCGGGCCAGGTCCTCCTTGCGGTAGGGCTTGAGGAGGACGCGCAGACTTCCTGTCGATCCGAGTTCGGCGGGGATTTTCTGATCGGCAAACCCCGAGGAGAGAACGACGCGCACGTGCGGCCACCGTGCGATCGTGGCGCGGACAAGGGCGATGCCGGTATAGGCGCCGGGCAGGATGATGTCGCTCAGAACGACCTGCACCGTCTCGTGCTCGAGAATTTCGAGCGCCTTGACGGCCGAATCGGTATCGATGACGCAGTAATTGAGCGCCTTTAGCTGCAAGACGATGATCTTGCGCATGGCCGCATTGTCTTCCACCACCAGAACCACCTCGCCGCGTCCCTGCGCCGCCGCTTCGGTCATGGACCCGCGGGTCGGCGCGGCGACGCCGTCGCTACGCGGGAGGTAAAGGCGAAATACCGTCCCGGTCCCGACCTCGCTATAGACATTAATGTGACCATGCGACTGCTTCATGAATCCGAATACCATCGCCAGACCGAGACCGGTGCCCCTGTCTTTCTCCTTGGTGGTATAGAAGGGCTCGAAGATGCGGCTGACAACGTCAGGCGGCATACCGGTACCGCTGTCGGACACCGCGATCATCGCATATTCTCCGGGGGTGACGTCCAGATACTGCGCCGTATAATCTGCGTCGAGCTCGCGATTGCGCGTGGCAAAACGCAAGCGGCCGCCTTTCGCCATAGCGTCGCGCGCATTCGTCGCGAGATTGATGAGGCTCGATTCCAGTTGTCCGGGATCCACCTCCACGGGCCAAATATCCGGCTCGAGTTCAAGCACCACATTGATCGATTCGCCGAGGATGTGGCCGAGTAGCTTGGTGGTCTCCCCGACCAGCGTGTTGATGTCGATGCGCACCGGATTGAGCGTTTGACGACGCGCAAAGGCGAGAAGCCGATGGGTCAGATCGGCACCGCGGAGCGCGGCGTCCAGGCTGTCCTTGACCATCTCGTCGGCCTCGCGGATCGATCGGGTGAGTGGCCGCAGAAGATCAAGATTTCCGATGACGACGCCAAGCAGGTTGTTGAAATCATGCGCCATGCCGCCGGTCAGCGTGCCGATCGCCTCCATCTTCTGCGCGTGCACGAGCTGGGTTTCGACTTCCCGGCGCGCCTCGCTTTCAGATCGCAGGACCTCGTTGGCGGTCGCCAGTTCCCGGGTCCGGTCGAGCACGCGGGTTTCGAGCTCGTCGGCATATTTCTGGATCTTCGCGTTGGCGTCGGTGAGCTTGGTGTGGATCTGTTCGAGCTCGCGGTTCGCCCGGATCGTCTCTTCGAAAGTGGAGATCAGGAGGTCGATGATCTGCGCCTTGTCGGAGGTGATGGTGAAGCGATTGCCCATGAACTCGACGTTGACGCCGGGCGACGCGTGGTCGGTTTGCCGGGTTTGAACATTGGCGAGGATGCGATCGACCCGACCGACGAGGTCGTCGGTCTCGTACGGCTTCCGTATGAAATTGTCCGCGCCGCACTCGATGCCGTTGATCACATCCATCGGCTCGCTCAGGCTCGTGAGCAGAACGACGGGCACCGGCGGCTTGGCCCGGTGGCTCTTGATCGCCCGGCAGAGCTCGTAGCCCGACATGCCGGGCATCATCACATCGGAAATCACCACGTCGAATTTCTCGCGGGCGAATAACCCGAGCGCCCCTTCGCCCTCGGCGGCGCAGAAGACCTCGAAGCCGTGCGCCTCCAGAGCGTGAACGAGACGAGCGGCCTGGGACGGGCTGTCTTCCACCACGAGTATCCGGGCCATCGGCGATTACCTCCTGGTGCCGCGCGGCCGCGGGCCGGCAGCGGCTTGTCGATCTGGCCATGCCCACTCGGCCTCTCCCCCGAGCATCCTCGGGCACGGCCATAATACCCTCAAATCGGTAGTTGTTGAATTATAATTCTACTATAAGATGCTGAAGGCGATGTGCTGCAAGCAATCTCCGAGGCCGCTGCCTCCGCCCATGACCATGGCCGCCCGACATCGGGCGCGCGCTGCGGCAATGCGTGCCGCCACCGGTCGGCCGGACCTCGACCTTTGGCGCCTCCTGGTCCCGCCGTCGTGGCCATCGCCCGGTGCATCGTCGGCGTCGCCGCGCCGGCAATGGACCCCAGTCTTTGCGCTGATCGAGACCGGTGCGGGCGGCCTCGAGATCGGCTCGAGGCTCGTGAACCGCGCGCACGAAGTCGAGCGCGGGAACTGATCGAAGAGGGGCCATGAGCAGATGTCGCAATCGCATGCCGATCTCCAGAAGCCCGTGCGCCGAGGCGAAAGGATAGGGTGGGACCGATGGTGAGCCCGTCGAACGCCGCCAGCCTGCTTCGCCGCAAGCTGCTGATCGCCGTTTTTCTCACCAGCGTGGCTGCCTGGGTGCTGGCCGCCGCGGCGATCGCCATCTACGAACAATGGACGTTTCACGATCGGGCGGCGCAGGAACTTTCGCAGCGGGCGGGCCTGCTGTCCCCCACCCTGGAGGCGGCGTTGCAGTTCGGCGACAAGAAAGCCGTGACCAAGATCGTGTCGATGCTGCGTGAACGTCTCGAAATGCGGTCGGCGTGCGTGTATGATGCCTCCGGCGCCCTGTTTGCGGGCTTCGCGCGCGCGCAGACCGCGCCATGTCTAAGCACGGTGAATTTCACCGGCGCCGCGTTCGCCATCACATCGGACAAAGCCCAACTCACGCAGCCCGTCGTGTCGCTTGGGCGACGCGTCGGATCGTTGCAGATCAGTATGGCGCTGCCGTCGCTCGTCAGTCGCCTCCCGCAAGACGCCGTGGCATTGTCCATCGTCTTGATGGCTCTCGGATTCGGATCCCTCCTGCTGCGCGTCGTCGTGCAGCGGATGTTCCTCGACCCCATCGTGACCTTGGTCGAGGTGGCCCGGACGATCGCCGTGAAGGGTGAATTGCGCGCCCGCTCGCAGATCAACACGCAGGACGAAATCGGCGAACTCGCGCGTTCCTTCAATCACATGCTCGACACCCTTCAAGAACGTGAACGACAGGTGGGTGCGAGCCGAAACCTGCTGCAGTCGGTGATCGACAACACGCCGGCCATTGTCTATGCCAAAGACCTCGATGGCCGCTATCTCATCGCCAACGGGTCCTACGCCGACACATTGAACACCACACCGGCGGCGATTGTCGGCAAGACCATGGTGGATTTGTTTCCCGCCGATGTGGCAGCGCGCATGCTGTCGAACGATCGGGCGGTGGCGATGCAGGCCGCACCGGTGGTCCGGGAGGAGATCTTGGCGTATGGCGCGCCGGGGCGGACCTACCTCGCCGCGAGCTTCCCGCTGCGCGATGCTGGCGGCTTCATCGGCGGCGTCGGGACCATCGCCACCGACATCACCGAGCGCCGGCGGGCGGAAATGGAATTGGAATTCCACCGCACCAATCTCGAACGGGTGGTTGCCGTTCGCACGAGCGAGCTTGCCGCCGCCAAAGAGGCGGCCGAGGCCGCGACGCAGGCCAAGAGCGCATTTCTCGCGAATATGAGCCACGAGATCAGAACGCCGATGAATGCGATTGTCGGGCTCACTTATCTGTTGCGCCGCACCGCCCATGGTCCCGACGAGCAGGAAAAGCTGCGCAAGATCTCTGATGCGGCCCAGCATCTTCTTTCCATCATCAACGACATCCTCGACATCTCCAAGATCGAATCCGGAAAGCTGACGCTCGAAGAGACCGATTTCAATCTCGATTCGCTGCTCGTGAGCCGGGTCTTCAATCTCGTCAGCGATAGCGCCAAGGGAAAGGGATTGGAAGTCATCTTCGACATCGATCCGGCGGTTCCCCAGTCGCTTCGCGGCGATCCGATGCGGTTCTCGCAGCTGATCCTCAACTACACGAGCAATGCCGTGAAGTTCACGGAGCGGGGAACGATCATTCTTCGAGCGCGACTCCTGGAGGAAAGCGGATCGACGATTCTCCTTCGGTTCGAAGTTCAGGATACGGGAGTTGGCGTCGATTCCGCACAAATTCCGCGGCTGTTCGAGATATTCCAGCAGTCGGATAGTTCGACCACGCGCAAATATGGCGGGACCGGCCTCGGACTTACCATCAACCGGCATCTCGCTGCGCTCATGGGCGGCGAGGTCGGCGCCACCAGCCGGCCGGGGTTCGGAAGTACGTTCTGGTTCACCGCGAAATTGCGGAAGAGCGCGGAGCCCGTGATGCGGAGGGTCAGCGCGCAACTTCGCGGCGCGCGGGCGCTGGTCGTGGACGAACTCGAGCGACGCACGCGAGGTTCTCTCCAACATACTGGCCAGTCTCGGACTGCGCGTGGCCACGGCGGGGGGCGGCGAGGCCGCGATTGCCGCGATCGCGGCGGCCGACAGCCAGGGCGATCCGTTCGATGTGCTGATCATCGACTGGCGCATGCCCGAGCTCGACGGCATGGACACCGCGCGGCGCATCACCGAATTGAAGCTCTCGCGGCCGCCCAACTATGTGATGGTGACGGGGTTCGACGAGCCGGGACTCCGGGAAAAGGCGGGGCGTCTCGGCTTTTCGTCGGTACTGCAAAAGCCGGTCACCGCGTCCACTCTTTACGACTCCTTGAGCGCCATGGTCGAGGGCGGATCCCAGCGTCGACCCTCGCCGACCCAGGCGTCTGCGGCGGAGCGCGCGCTGCGCCGCGAACATCGCGGAAAGCGATTGCTTCTGGCCGAGGACAATCCGATCAACCGCGAAGTGACCCTCGAACTCCTGCGCGACGTCGGACTCCACGTGGACATTGCGACCAATGGGCGCGAGGCGGTCGAGAAGGCAAAGCACCATGAATACGACCTCGTCCTCATGGACATGCAAATGCCCGAGATGGATGGGCTCGAAGCCACCCGGATCATTCGCATGCTGCCGGAATGGACCGATACGCCGATCATCGCAATGACGGCAAATGCGTTCGGGGAGGACCGTTCGGCCTGCCTCGCGGCGGGCATGAACGATCATCTCGGCAAGCCGGCGGCGCCGGCAGATCTGTTCGCAGTGTTGCTCAATTGGCTGGGGAAGCAGCGGGCGGTATCCGCCGCAAGTCGCCGCAAAGCCGCAATGCGCGCCAAGATGTCGGAACAGATGGCCGATCAGCCGACCGGGCCGGACGCGCTGCCGAGCCTCGACGTGCCGCGATTGCTATCCCAGGTGAAGCACGACTCGGCGTTTGTCCGCCGCCTCTTGCAACTCGCCGCGGCCGAGCACAGGGACGACCCCGCCCGCTTGAGCGACAGCGCGGCGCGGGGCGACTTCGATGCGGCGTTCAAGATCGCGCACCATATCAAAGGCACCGCAAGTCAGATCGAAGCGAAGACGCTGTTCGCCTGCGCCAGCGGCGCCGAGGCCAAGTGGCGCCGCGGCGAGGCTGTGGACGCAGCGCAACTGGAAGCCTTGACGTCGTCATTGAATAAGCTTTTGGCGGAGATCGATCGCTACCTCGGCCCGACGTGACGATGACGGGATTTTCGCCGTCCCGCGGCAGTCATCACAGCGGCCGACCTTTGGCCAGGCGCATGCCCTCATGGGCTTGAGCGCGGCGGAATTCTAAACCTCCGCCTCCGCCCGCTCGAGTGCTTCGCTGGCCTCGATCCAGCGCGCCTCGGCCGCGGCGAGCTGGCGTTGGACCGCGGCGCGCTTGCGCAGCAATTCGCCGATCGCGCCGTCGGTGGGGTTCAGCAGGGACTGGTCGATCCCGCTGCACAGCGCCGAGAGGCGCGCGATCTCCTTTTCCGCTTCCTTGATCGCATCGCGCAGAGGCTGCGTGCGCTTGCGTTCCTGGGCGGCGAGGCGTCTTTCATCCTTCCGGGTCGCGCGCTTCGCCATGCCAGGCGCATGCGCATCGGCCGGAGTCTCTTCGCTCAGCACGAGATCGCGATACTCGTCGAGACTGCCGGAAAACTCGGCAGCCGTGCCGTCGCCCGACCAGCACCAGCCGGTCCGCGGTCAGCTCCAGCAGATGGCGGTCGTGGCTGACCACGATCGACCGCGCCGCCATACTCGTTGAGCGCCTCCACCAGCGCCTCGCGCGCGTCGAAATCGAGATGGTTGGTGGGCTCGTCGAGGATCAGCAGATGCGGCGCATCGCGGCGTGATGAGCGCCAGCGCCAGCCGCGCCCGCTCGCCGCCCGAGAGATTGCGCACCGCGACCTCCGCCTTGTCGCCGGAGAAGCCGAAGCGCGCGAGCTGGCCGCGCGCCGCGCCGGGCCGTGGCCGCCGGCAGCAGGCGGCATCATGTGCTGCAGCGGCGTGTCCTCGGGCTCCAGCTCCTCGATCTGGTGCTGGGCGAAATAGCCGACGCGCAGCTTGCCGCTCGCATTCATGGCGCCGGCCATGAGCGGCAGCTGGCCCGACGAGCAATCGCGCAAGCGTCGTCTTGCCGTTGCCGTTGCGGCCGAGGAGCGCGATGCGGTCGTCGGGATCGATGCGCAGGTCGAGGCGCGACAGCACCGGCTTGCCCGGCGTCATAGCCGACTGCGGCGCGCATCGAGCGTGATGAGCGGCGGCCGCAGATCGTCGGGACTGGGAAAGTCGAAGGCGATGCTCGGGTCCTCGATCACGGTCGGCGATCGGCTCCAGGCGTGCCAGCGCCTTCATCCGGCTTTGCGCCTGGCGCGCGGTATGCGCCTTGTAGCGCCAGCGGTCGATATAGGCCTGCGAGCTTGCTGCCGCTTCGCCTCCTGGCGCTGCGCCTGCGCTTCTCGCTCTGGGCCTGGCGCTCGCGCCGCTGGCGCACGAACGCGTCGTAGCCGCCGGCAGTAGAGCGTGGGCTTGCCGTCCTCGAGATGGAGGATGTGATCGACGACGCTGTTGAGCAGGTCGCGCTCGTGGCTCACCACCACGAGGGTCGCCGCGATAGGTTTTGAGAAAGGATTCGAGCCAGATCGACGCTTCGAGGTCGAGATGGTTCGACGGCTCGTCGAGCAGCAGCAGATCGGGCGTCGGAGAACAGCAGGCGGCGAGCGCCGACCCGCATGCGCCAGCCGCCCGAGAAGGATTGCAGCGGCCGCTGCTGCGCCGCCGCGTCGAAGCCGAGCCCGGCGAGGATGCGCGCGGCGCGCGCCGGGCGCGGCATAGGCATCGATCGCCTGAGCCGCTCCTGGATCTCGGCGATGCGGCTCGTGATCGGTCGGCGCGCTTCGGCCTCCGCCAGAGGCGCGCGCGCTCGGCATCGGCGGCGAGCACGTGCGTCGAACGGCGTCGCGTTCGCCGCCCGGCGCCTCCTGCGACGAGATAGCCGATCCGGGTGTCGCGCGGCGTCTCGACCGTGCCCTCATCGGCTTCGCTGAGGCCGGCGACGATCTTGAGCAGGGTCGATTTGCCGGAGCCGTTGCGGCCGACGAGCCCGACGCGGCTCTGCCCGGGATGGACGCGGTGGCGCGCGTCCAGCACGACACGGCCGCCGAGCCTCACCGTCACCGCTTTCAACACCAGCATGGCGGCGTGATAGCAAAAGCTGCGCCCCCTGTCAGCGCGTCCTCGTCGTCATCTCGCCAAGGACCGCGCCGGCGCGCCCGTTTGACACGCCGGAACGGCTCGCTTACGATTTTTTGCACGCGAAGGGCGAAAACGCCGAAAGCCGCGCGACGGGAGGAACCATGCTGACAAAGGACGAGAACGAGCGTCTCACCAGGGTCGGTGCCGGGACCCCGATGGGCGAGACCATCCGTCGCTACTGGCTCCCGGCGCTATTGTCCTGGGAACTGCCGGAGCCGGATGGCGCGCCCGTCCGCGTGCGGCTGTTGGGCGAGGATTTGGTGGCTTTCCGTGCGACGGACGGGCGGGTCGGACTTCTCGACGAATTCTGCCCGCATCGCCGGGCGTCGCTGTGGCTCGGCCGCAATGAAGAGAACGGCCTGCGCTGCGTCTATCACGGCTGGAAATACGATGTAACCGGCCAATGCGTCGATCAAATGAACGAGCCGCGGCAGTTCTGCGCAAAGATTCGGGCGAATGCCTACCCGACTTGCGAATCGGGCGGCATCGTGTGGACCTATATGGGGCCCAAGGATAAGCAGCCGCCGCTGCCCAACTTCGCCTGGACCCGGCTTCCCGAGACCCATCGCGAGGTCAGCAAGGTCGTCCAGGCCTGCAATTGGCTACAGGCGCTCGAGGGCGGCATCGACACGTCGCACTTCACGATCATGCACCGGGCGCTGAGGAAGAATTCGCGCCAGCCCGGCATCGAAATCGACAGCCCCGGTGTAAGGGGCGGCGCGCCCACGCTCGAGGTCGATGTGACCGATTACGGCTATGCCTATTTCGGGATCCGGCCGATGGGCGATGGATCGCACTATGTCCGCGGCTATCACTTCATCATGCCGTTCACCCAGCTCCGTCCGCCCGGGCCGGACAAGAACCAGACCCACGGGCACTATTGGGTTCCGATCGACGACGAGACCTGCATGGTCTGGAACTTTTACAGCAGCTACGAGCAGGAGCCGCTCGGCCCTCGATCCTCCGAGAGCGGCAACGGCTACGGCACGCATATCGATGTCGAGAATGGCTTTCGTCCCGTCCGCAACCAGGCGAATGACTGGATGATCGATCGACAGATGCAGAAGACCGAGACCTTTACCGGCATCGACGGCATCAATCAGCAGGACCGGGCGGTCCAGGAGAGCATGGGGCACATCGTCGATCGGACGCGCGAGAATCTCGGGCCGGCGGATCGCGCGGTGGTCGCCACGCGACGGCTGTTGCTGGAGGCCGTCGACACGGTGCAGCGCAACGGCGATCCGCGCGGGACCGGATCGAGCTATTACGAGTTGCGCGCCGCCGAGGCCGTCCTGCGCGAGGACGTCGATTGGCGGGCCGAGCTGCTTCCCAGAATGTATCCGCAGACCGGGCGCGCCGCCGCAGCCGGCCGATCTCTGCACGAGCCGAAGGCCTTGGCGGAGGCCGCGCCGCTCGGCGCCAACAGAACCTAGCGCCCGCGATCAGGCTCATGCGACCCTGCGGCATGGCCGCGACGCCGCGGTCATCCGCGCCATGGCGGAAATAGATTTCGCAACGAAGCTGACGCCGGCGCGGCGGCGGATCGCGTTCTATCTGCTGCTGCTCGGCGCGTTCATGCCGTCGTTCAATATGTTCGTCGTGACGATTGCGCTTCCCGCCATCCGCGCGGCTTTGGCGGCCAACGCCGCCTCCGCAAGCCTGGTCGTCTCGGGCTATTCGTCGGCCTACGCCGTATGCCTTGTCACCGGCGGCAGGCTCGGCGATCTTTACGGGCGCCGCCGCATGTTTCTTATCGGCATGGCCGGGTTCGTCGCCACGTCGCTGCTGTGCGGCGCCGCACCCAGCATCGAGCTTCTGGTTGGCGGGCGCGTGCTTCAGGGCGTGTTCGCGGCACTGATGGCGCCGCCGGTCCTCGCCAGCCTGCGCACGCTTTTTTCCCATGAAGAAATCCCCTGGGCCCTCAATATCTATGGCACCGGGCTCGGGGTCGCGGTCGCCGGGGGGCAGTTCCTCGGCGGTCTGCTGATCACCGTGGACGCGTGGGGGCTTGGCTGGCGCACGGCGTTCCTCATCAATCTGCCGATCGGCCTCTTTGCGCTTGCGGTAGCGCCATTTCTCGTACCCGAAAGCGGCAGCCGCGAGAGGCCGCGGCCCGATTACGGCGGCGTCCTCCTGCTCTCCGCCGCCCTCGGCTGCTTCATCGTTCCGCTCTCGATCGGGCGGGGGGCGCATTGGGCAGCTTGGGTGCTCGCGCTTCTCGTCGCTTCGCCGCCGCTGCTCGGCGCCTTTCTCGTCTTCGAGCGCTGGCTCGCGCGACGCGGCGGCATGCCGATCCTCGACGCGGCCTTGTTGGAGAACGGCAGCTTCCGGCGCGGGCTGGTCGTCGCCATGCTCTTCTTCTTCACGACGCCGTTCTATGTGTTCTTCTCGCTCTACCTTCAAGCCGGCTTGAGCCAAACCCCGCTGGCCGCCGGGCTCGCCGTTCTGCCATACGGGGTCGCCAATTTCGTCGGCCCGATGCTGGCGACGCGCTTCCCGGCGGCCGCGCGCCCCTATTTGTTCGGCGTCGGCATGGCGCTCGAACTGCTCGGCTATGGCGGGATCGCATTATTCGCTGACCTGCAAATCGGCGGCGGGGCTCTCTTCATCGCGATCTTCACCGCCGGCTTCGGCCAAGGCATCGCCATGCCCGAAATGATCAACGACATTCTCGGCCGCGTTCCGCGGGAACATTCCGGCCTCGCCGCCGGCATGATGAATTCGACATTGCAGATCGGCGCGGCGATCAGCGTTCCGGCGATCGGCAGCATTTTCTTCGCGGTCCTCGGCGACGGAACGAGTCCCGCCGACTATGGCCATGCCCTGGGAATTGCCATCGGAGGGCAGATCGCGGTGCTGAGCCTTTCCATGTTTCTGGGCCTCAGGAATGCGAGCTGGCCCGCGCGCCGATGACTGTTTGCGGCGACACCGGAAAGGGACTTGATCTTTCCTAGCTTGCGCATCGCGCCGCGGCGCTGCCGCGGACGAAGTAGGTCGCAACCTCGCCGAGCCCCTTGAGCTCGATAGCGCCGCGCGGCTCGAGCACGCCAGCCAGGGCCGAGCCGGCGCGCGGTCTCGGCGGAGATCTGGATGCGGCCGGGCTCGCTCGAGGTCCGAAGACGCGCGGCCGTGTTCACGGTGTCGCCCCAGATGTCGTAGCTGAATTTGTGCTTGCCGATGACGCCGGCAACGACGCGTCCGGAATGGATGCCGATGCGCAATCCGACCGCGAGATCCTCGCGCCCGAGGCCTGCGACGTAGTCGAGCATCTCGACGGCAAGACCGGTGACGGAATCGGCGTGATCCGCACGCGCGCCGGGCACGCCGCCCGC
Organism: uncultured Alphaproteobacteria bacterium; assembly: GCA_963721625.1. GTDB lineage: Bacteria > Pseudomonadota > Alphaproteobacteria > ATCC43930 > CGMCC-115725 > DATJLY01. The sequence goes on along the minus strand of CAVRKF010000021.1, from coordinate 154,492 downwards.
GACCATGTAGGCATCGCCGATGGTCTTGATCTTCTCCAGGCCGCGGTCGCCCGACCATGTCGTCAAAGGCGTAGAACACGCGGTTGAGCATCTCCACCACTCGTTCGGGCGGGTGCGCCGCCGCGTAGGCGGTGAAGTTCACGATATCCGCGAACAGCACGGTGACCTCGAGGAACTGATCGGCGATCGGGTACTCGTCGCGTTTCAGCCGCGCCGCGATGGCGCCGGGCAGGATGTTGGCGAGAAGCCGTTCGGAGACCTTCTGCGCGGCGGCGATGCGCAGTTCCGCGCGGTCGAGGAGGCGGCGATAGATCAGGAGGATCGTCGCGGTGAAAAGCACCGCACCCGCGAGGTTGATCCGCCGCAAGAGCAGCAGCGTCTCCGGCGCGACGACGAGACGCGGCGCCAGCATGCGCATTGCGACCGCGGTGCCGAAGACGGTGAGCAGCGTCGTCGCGATGATGCCGGCCCTGAGGCCGCGGTGCTGCCGCTCGGCCACCAGCGGCGGCAGCGCCACCAGCGCCGGCGCCCAGATATCGAGCCCGGCATTGGGGCCGATCTCGAGCGAGAACGCCGCATAGAGCGCCGCGCCGACGATGATGTTGCTGAGGAACGCCGCGGTCTCGTGGCCGTACCGGTGCAAGGGGATCGACAGGAACCGGACGAACGACACGGCGATGAGCGCGTAGCCGAGATAGCAATCGAGCCCCGAGGCCAGCATCAGCACCCCGAAGCCGAGCATCAGCACGCCCAGCAGGAAGAATGCGGCGGTGGCGACGATCACGCTGCGGCGCTTGCGCGCCAGCGGATCGTCCGCCATATCGCCGCTTCCGAGGTCGAAGAGATGCCCGCGCCGCATGATCGCACATGCTGCCACGCTTGCGCGGCGGGCGGAAGGTCACCCGAACCGCCACATCACGGCAGCCGCATGAGCGGCCGTCCCATGCGGATCGTGGTCCCGTCGCGCACCGCATCGCACAGCGCGAAGCCCTTGGGCGCCAGCACGATCATGGTCGATCCGTGCTCGAACCAGCCCATCTCCTCGCCTTTGCCGAACGAGGCGCGGCAGGGAATCCGGGCATCCCCGCCATACGCCATGGCGAGCGACGCATCGAGGCAGTGCAGGCGGATGCCCGCGACCAGGATCGCCGCGACCGGCACCAGGGTGACCACCGCACCCGAGCCGTGCAGCACGGTCTCGATGATGGCGCGCTCGTTCTTGCAGAACAGCTTGGCGACGCGCTTGAGCGCGATCGGATTGACGTTCCAGGTGTCGCCGCGGATGAAGGTGACCCGCGCGACGGTGCAGTCGTGCGGCGCGTGGAAGCGGTGATACATGCTCGCGGTGAGGCGCAGAGTGACGAATTGTCCATCGACATAGCGGGCGACGAGTGGCGGCGCGACCAGGAGCTCCGTCAGCGTGTAGGTGAATCCCTTCACCTGGAACAGCTCCTGGCCGCGAATGCTGCCCGACGCGCCGACGATGGCGTCGCACGGGCTGGTCATCACCCGCGGATCGGGATCGACCGCGCGGGCGCCGGGCATCAGTTCCCGCGTGAAGCAGGCGTGCAGGCTGTCGAAGCGCTGCAGTCCGGGCGTCGCTGAGATCGAGATCGGCGAAGCAGCCGCCACAGCGCGATCGCCGCGCGGGCCAGCAGCGGGTTCTCGATCCGGCTGAACCGGCCGAAGAACCTCGTCGCGAGCCGGCGCGGGATGCGGTTCGTCAGCAGGAAGTTGATGTCTTCCCGGAGAAATATTTTCGCGATTTCCGAGGCTGCTGTCATGTCCCTGTAAAGGTGATCGCGTAAGGACTGCGGCCATGGAACCGGCCATCACGACGGCGGCGTCTGTTGCAATGGGCGCCCTGGTTCTCGCCGCATCGGCGGTCAAGCTGAAGTCGCGCCTGGAACTCGCCAAGGCCAAGCACGCCTCGCTCGCCGGCCATTCGCGCCTGGCCCGCCGCGTGGCGGCGCTGGTGCCGTTCTACCAATACGACGACGTGCGGTTCTTCGCGGCCGACGGCGCGCCGGCTGCCGTGGTGGCGCAGCGGCGGGCCGATTTCGAGCGACTCGCCGCGCTCTACCGCAGCGCGCTGGCCGCGCACCCTGCGCCTCACCGCCGAGGCCGCCGCGCCGATCTCGGATCTGCAGTTCACCGCTTGCTACCGCGTGCCGTTCCAGTTCAGCCGATTCGCGCGCCGGCACTTGCCGGTGGGCGCATTTCTCGAAGCGTCGTCCGGCGTGACGGTGACCGATCTCGACGGCAATGCGTTCTACGACCTGACCGGCTCCTATGGCGTCAACCTCTTCGGCAACGACTTCTACAAGGAATGCATCGATCGCGGCCTCGAGCGCGTGCGCGGGCTGGGCCCCGTCCTCGGCTTCTATCATCCCGTGGTCGCCGATAACGCCGCGCGGCTCGTGCGCATCGCGGGAATGGACGAGGTGTCGTTCCACATGTCCGGCACCGAAGCCGTGATGCAGGCGGTGCGGCTGGCGCGCTATCACACGCGGCGCTCGCATCTGGTGCGGTTCTGCGGCGCCTATCACGGCTGGTGGGGCGACGTGCAGCCGGGCGTCGGCAATCCGCTGCCCGCGCACGAGACCTATACGCTCAAGGAGATGTCCGAGGACACGCTGCGCGTGCTGCGGCGGCGCCGGGACATCGCCTGCGTGCTGGTCAACCCGCTCCAGGCGCTGCATCCCAATCGCGCCGCGCCCTCCGATTCGACCCTCATGGACAGCGGCCGGTCCGCCCATTTCGACCGCGCGGCTTATGCCGATTGGCTGCAGCGGCTGCGCGCCGTCTGCACCGAGCGCGGCATCGTTCTGATCTTCGACGAGGTCTTCGTCGGCTTCCGGCTCGCGCCCGGCGGCGCTCAGGAATATTTCGGCGTCGCCGCCGACCTGGTGACCTATGGCAAGACGCTGGGCGGCGGCCTGCCGATCGGCGTGGTCTGCGGCAAGCGGCATCTCATGAAGCGCTTCCGCGACGATCGGCCGGCCGACATCTGCTTTGCGCGCGGCACGTTCAATTCGCATCCCTATGTCATGGCGGCGATGAACGAATTCCTGCGCCGTCTCGGGGAACCCGCGACCATCGCGCTTTATCGCGATCTCGACGAAACCTGGGACCGGCGGGCGCGGGCGCTCGATCAGCGTCTCGGCGCCGCGGGGGTGCCGGTGCAGGTGGCGAACATCTCGTCGATCTGGACCGTCTGCTACACCCGGCCGTCCCCCTATAACTGGCTGTTCCAGTACTATCTGCGGGCCGAGGGGCTGGCGCTGAGCTGGGTCGGCACCGGGCGGCTGATATTCAGCTTGAACTACACCGAGGCCGATTTCGCGGCGGTCGCGGACCGCTTCGTCGCGGCCGGCGAGGCGATGCAGCGCGGCGGCTGGTGGTGGCGCGACCCGCGCGACACCGACACGTCGATCAAGCGCCGGATCCTGCGCGAGATGACGGTTCATCTTCTGACGAGGGGCCGCCGCGACGTCATCGGCTGAAAACGCCGCTGCGCGCTTAGCCGCGCGGGTCGAACGCGACCGTCTCGTCCATTTCGTCCAGCCCGTCGATGTCGTCCGCCAGCGCCCGGCGCAACAGGAGCAAGGGCGACTTGTGGTAGAGCTTGATGTCGTGGAGCGGGTCGGTGATGATCTTGGCCGCCCACACCAATCCCGTTTGCACGTCCCGGATGAGGAAGAGCTGGACGGTGCGGAAGATCAGGCCCGAGATGCCGATGACGAACCAGATCTGCCCGACCTGGCGGACAAATCCTTCGAAATTGGCGTGCGGCTGAAGGAGGCCGAACATGGTCGGCTCGAAATAAAGCGCCAGCGGCGACACGGCCCAGATCGACAGCAGCACCAGCTTGCGCCGCAGATTGTAGCCGACCTTGATCTCCTCCTTGTATTCGTGGGTCGCGTGGTTGACCGTATCGTATCCCTTGGGCTCGAAAATGAAGTGCCCGATCTGGCGGCTCGTCATCGCTACCGTCCAGGCAATGAACGCCGCTGCGGCCGGACTCCAGACCAGCACGACATAAGCGACGAGAAAGCTGGTCGCGCTCAAAAGATGAAGCGACTGGTTGACGAGGCTGTGGTGATAATAGCGATGGTCATCCCAACGCTGCACCTTCAGCACCTGCAAAAAACCCTTCATGAGACTCTCGCTTATTTCAGAGGGAAAACCGGGGCGGGATGTCGCACGGCATCAGCGCCGATGCGCCCGGGACCGGGCGGGCGACGCGGCGGCGGTCATGGGCGCGTCGCCGGTTGCGACTTCACGAACCTGACGAGGGAGAAATGGCCGAACGGCGGCATGGTGCGGCGCTCGATCAGCCGCACGTCGTCGCGCCGTTCGGTCCAGCGCGCAAACCGCTCCCACGGAAATTCCGTTCGCCAGCCGAGACGGCGGACAACGGGCTGAAACAGTTGCTCGAGCACCCGGCGCAGCCCGGTTTCCGCGCCGATTCGGCTGAGGATCACGATCTCGCCGCCGGGCCGCACCATGCGCGCAAGCTCGTCGAGTGCGGATTCCGGATCGGGAACGGTCGAAATCACGTAATGCGCCACGGCCACGTCGAACGAAGCGTCCGGGAACGACAGATGCTCCGCATCCATCACTTCCAGCCGCTCGACGTTCCCGAGGCCCATCGTCTCGACGCGTTGGCGCGCCTTGCGCAGCATGGCGTCGGAGAGATCGATGCCGACGATGCGATTGTGCGGCGAGTAGCCAGGCAGCGAGATGCCGGTGCCCACTCCGACTTCGAGAATCCGGCCGCCGACCCGCTCGGCCGCAGCGATCGCCGCGCGCCGCCCGGGCGCGAACACGGCGCCGAAGACGAGATCGTAGAAAGGGGCCCAGCGCGCATATGCCTTCTTGACGGTGATGGTGTCGAGCTCTGCCGTCATTTCCATGTCGATTGCCGCCTGTTCCACATGTGGCGCCGCCGCCATCGGATGGTGGCAAGAACCTAGCCGCGGACCGTTGCAGTTATGTGAAACGGCAAACGCGCAGACCGCATTCGCGCGGCGAGGGCGCGCGCGCGGCCGATTTGATCGCTGGGTGGCGATCGAAGCGGCAGCGCAAATGACGGTGCGGGGCTTTTGGTGCGTGACGGCGACGATGAGGCCGCAAGTCGCGCGGACACCGCCCGGCGACTCGCCGGCGCGGGGAACGCCCGTCCGCAAGGCGCCGTTACGCTCGCGACGGGCGTTCGCAACGCGTCGTCATTAGTCGGATCGAGCGCAAGCATCGGCGGCGGTGCAGGCCACCGCATTGCGGTTGCCGCGGTGTCTCTTTCGTAGTGCGCTCCAATGAGCCGCTTCCCGCCGCGGGCGCACGCGTTCACACTACACGCACCGGTTGCCTCCCTCTATCCCCCCGCTTGCACTGGCACCGTGCCCCGCCATCGCTGGCGGGGCTTTTGTTCATGTCGCGCCGCGATCATGCGTCGTCGGTGACGCTCGCCGAGGATCAATCCCGGGGGCGGCCCAGGGCAATTTTTGCCCGAAAAAGCATTATCCTGCCTCGAAATAGCCATACCGGTGCGGGTCCGGCACGACTATGATGGAGGGTGCAATTGTCGCATGTGGCAAAAAGCTTGTCTCGGTCCGGTCCGGAAACGATATGCGCAGGTGCCCATGGCTGACGCGGTGCAGGAAAAGAAGGCGACCATTCTCGTCGTCGATGACGAGATCGACGTACTGGAAATCGAAACACTCCTGCTCGCCGACTTGGGCTACGAGGTCATCCCCACCAATAGCGTGAGCGAGGCACTCGCCTTCATCACGAGCGACGCTTCGATCGACATGGTCTTGACCGATCTCGTCATGCTGGGGGACATCGACGGCTGGCGGCTTGCAGAACGGGTCCACCAACTGCGTCCGGACATGAAGGTCGTATTCACCAGCGGCTATGTGAAGCCGCCCACAATGGCCCGCATGGCGGCGCTCGGCCAACAGGTCCTGGCCAAACCGTGGCGCTTGGACGAGCTCGCGGTATTCATTCGACAGGTCTTGGCGTCCTAGCCGTTTGCGGCGCGCAAGCGACAAGGCGCGTTCGCCCATCATCATTTCGCCCGAGCATCGCCAACACGGCCCGGCAAGCGCGGCGGCCGGTGCAGGTGAAGGGCGTCGCCGGCACACGGGCCGACACGCGGAAGGACCAGACCGACAGCGTCAACGTCATGGCCGCCAATCCGACCGAGCCGATGCGCGCGATCGCCGAGCTCGAGCGCAAGACGCGCGCGCGAGACGGCGTTGGCGCGGGTCCACGAGATGCAAAAGCTCGAAAGCCCCGGTCGGCTCACGGGCGGCATCGCGCATGATTTCAATAACGTGCTCAAGTCGATCATCGGCAATCTCGATCTCCTGTTGGGGAACTCCGACAGGGTCACGGCGAAACGCCTCATCGACGGCGCGATGCGCGCGGCGCAGCGCGGCGCAACATCACCACGCGCATGCTGACTTTTGCGCGCCGGCAGGAGCTCGAGCCCGAGGCCCTCGACATCGCGCGTCACTTCCATGGCATGACCGAGATGCTGCAGCGCCCGTTCGGACCGACGATCGCGACAAATCCGGATCGCCGGCCACGCTCATCCCGGCCGAGCCGGGCATTGATCTGGTGATCACGGACAATGCGATGCCGGCGATGACGGGCATCGAACTCGCCGCGCGTATTCGGCAAATGATGCCGAAATTGCCAGTCGTCGTTGCGACGGCGCATGCGGAACTCTCGTCGCGCCACGATCCCCGACTTCGGCGCCTCGACAAGCTCGCCCCGATCCTGGCGCCTTTTACCCCGGTAATGGCGCTCCTGCGGCGCAATCCGATCAACAAGGCGGCCTCGGGCTGATCACCGCGAAGCCGGTGTCGCCAAGGCTTATATTGCGGCGCAGCACGCGGCCGGGTCTCCCGCCTCGGCCGCACGCGCCCCCGCGCGCGGGGATGACATTGACCGGCGGCGCCTAGAACTGATGGAGCAAGCAACGTTGGATGCGGCGAGGGACCATGTGCCGATTCAGTGGCGAGCCCGATCTTGCCGACGTCTTGAGGGATCCGATCGTGCATGCGCTGATGCGCGCGGACGGTGGCGATCCGCGGTCGATCTGCGAGGCGCTCGAGGCGCGGCGTGAGCGCGGCGGGCTCGCGCCCGAGCTTGGCGAACGCGATCAGTGGCGCTGAACGCGGTTCGCAGGTTGCCGCGCTGCGACGGCGCGTGCAATACTTGAGAAGGTTCACCTCCATGCAGCCGGCAAAATGGAAACATCTGGCCGCCGCCGCTTTCCTCGTTGCGGTCATGGCATTGCCCGTGTCTGGCGCGCAGGCCCAGCCGCGCCGCCATGGACCCGATTTTCACGGCCGCGATTTCGCCCACTTCACGCCCAGGGAACGTGCGGTATGGGGTCGCGGGCGGTGGGTCCACGGCTGGCATGACGGCCGTTACGCCTGGTGGTGGTTTGTCGGCGGCTTCTGGTATTTCTATCCGGCGCCAATTTATCCTTATCCGACCTACGTTCCACCGGCGATCGTGATGCAGCAGGCGCCGCCGGTGCCGACCGGGCTGCCGCCGGCGCAATATTGGTATTACTGCGACAATCCGGCGGGCTATTATCCCTACGTCGCATCGTGCAACGGCGCCTGGCGGCAAGTGCCAGTCACGTCTCCCGCCCCGCCGGCCGCTCCACCGCAAAAATAACGAGGCTTCCTGTCATGGTTCAGGTCAAGGCCCGGCTGGCGATCGCCGGTCTCACGCTCCTCGCGGGCTGCGTCTCGCCGCCGATGGGTCCAACGGTTGGGGTGATGCCCGCGCCGAACAAGCCGTTCTCCGCTTTCCAGGATGATCAGGCGGTCTGCAAGCAATACGCCGACCAGCAGGTCGCTGGAGGGGCCAATCAAGCCAACAATAAGCAGGTTGGAACGGCGGTGATCGGGACGGTGCTTGGAGCCGGACTCGGCGCCGCGATCGGCGGCGGCCGCGGCGCTGCCATTGGCGCCGGCTCAGGCGCCCTCGGCGGCACCATAGTCGGGGCCGGACCGGCGCAGCGGACCGAAATGACCCTGCAGCAGCAATACAACCTGGCTTACAGCCAGTGCATGTACGCCAAGGGCAATCAGGTGCCCGGTTATCAACCCGCGATGGCGCCGCCGCCGCCGCCGGGATACTCGCCGCCGCCGCCGCCGGGATACCCGCCGCCGCCGCCGGGGTATCCGCCGCCACCGCCGGGATACCCGCCCCCCGCGCGATAGCGCGGCCTGTCATCGGGCTGGGCAGCGCCGGGCGGGTCTTCTGAAGATCCGTTAATCGAAATGACACGAATTAGCGTAAAATAATGGCGTCGCTCGAGCCCTGAACCGGCGATCGGCGCCGCTGGCCTCGGGTGGCGGGTTTTCTCCCGCATCTGCCGACCCGTGCGCGGGACCGGCGCCGATGCCGCCGGCATGACGGCGCAAGGGTGGCGCGCGAAAGAAGCCGCGGGGGTGGGTCGTCCGTCTTGAGGACCGCAAAGCCATTGTTCGCCGTCCATCTCATCGTCGCAGCGCGGCCCAATTTCATGAAAATGGCGCCGCTGTGGCATGCGCTGCGCGAGGAGCGCTGGTGCCGGCCGATTCTCGTTCACACCGGTCAGCACTACGACGCGGACATGTCGGACGCCTTCTTTCGCGATCTTGCCCTGCCGCAGCCGCACCACAATCTCGGCGCCGGCAGCGGCAGCCACGCGCAGCAAACCGCGGCCGTGATGGTCGCCTATGAGGCGCTGTGCATCGACGAGCCGCCCGATTGGGTCGTTGTCGCCGGCGACGTCAATTCGACGCTCGCCTGCACGATTACCGCCAAGAAGCTGTTGCTGCCGGTTTGTCATCTCGAAGCGGGATTGCGCAGCTTCGATCGCACCATGCCGGAGGAAATCAACCGCATTGTGACGGATGTTCTTGCCGATCTGCTGTGGACGCCGTCGCCGGATGCGGACGAGAACCTGCGCCGCGAAGGCATTCCCGCCGAACGGATCGAGCGCGTCGGCAATATCATGATCGATTCGCTCGTCATGCTTGCGCGCCAGGATCGCCGCGGCGCAGGCGGCGCAGCGATTCGGGCTGGCGAGCCGGGGCTACGGCGTCGTCACGCTGCATCGTCCGAGCAATGTCGACGACCGGCAGATCCTCGAACGCGCGATCGCGGCGCTGGAGCGGGCGGCCGACCATGTGCCGCTCGTCTTTCCGATGCACCCGCGCACGCGCGAAAGCCTGCGCCGGTTCGGCATGCTCGACCGTCTGGCGCTGATGCCGCGCATCACGCCGATCGCGCCGCTCGGCTATGTGGAATTCATGAGCCTTCTCACCGATGCGGCGCTGGCGATCACCGATTCGGGCGGCATCCAGGAGGAAACGACCTATCTCGGCATCCCCTGCCTCACGGTCCGCCGCACCACGGAGCGACCGATTACCGTGACGCACGGCACCAATCGGCTGGTCGAATGGGATCGGCTTGCGGCGCAGGTCGCGAGCGTTCTCGCCGCTCCGTCCGCGCCGCCGGAGCCGCCGCCGTTGTGGGATGGCCGCACGGCGGCGCGTGTTTGCGCCTCGCTCAAGGCCGCCGTCGAGCGGCGGCGCGACACGGCGGCGCCGCGCGAATGAGTTCGCGACCTCGCCGTGATCCTGCGTTCGGCCGAGAAACGGACCGGGATGTCAGAGTCGAACGGCTTTTATATCGTTAGCAAGCTTTTGCCGTTCGTGGTAATGGCGTTGTCGGTCGGGGTCTGGTCGGATTGGGCTTTTGGCCGGGGCGGCTTTGCTTTTCCGGGTCACGGAGCGTGGAGGGCGGATTGAGCGGTGTGGGGATACGCGCCCTTGTGGTTGCGGCGTTGGTTGTGGTTGGCGGGTGCTCCGGTACGGCGGTGGTTCCGCCTGCGGCGACGGCGGACCAGATGGACGCGCAATACCTGATCGGCCCGGGCGACAATCTGAACATCTTCGTGTGGCGCAATCCGGAATTGTCGGCGACGGTTCCGGTGCGCCCGGACGGGCGGATCTCGACGCCGCTGGTCGAGGACGTGGTGGCGGTGGGCAAGACGCCGACGGAACTGGCGCGCACGCTCGAGGGGCGGCTGAAGAAGTTCGTGCGCGACCCGATCGTGACGGTGATGGTGTCGGGCTTCGTGGGCGATTTCAGCCAGCAGGTGCGGGTGATCGGCGAGGCGGTGCAGCCGCGGGCGGTGCCTTATCGCCAGAACATGACGCTGCTCGATGTGATGATCCAGGTGGGCGGTCTGACCAAGTTTGCGGACGGCAACGGCGCGGTGCTGATTCGCAAAGTAAAGGGCCAGGAGGATACCTTTCCGGTGCGGCTCGACAACTTGATCAAGGACGGCGAAATCCGATACAACTTCAGGATGGAGCCGGGCGACACGCTGATCATTCCGCAGAGCGCTTTTTAGGCTCGACCGGCAGTCGCCGTCATCCGGCCAGGGGCGAGACCGAGACGCCATGGACAGGAAGCTGATCTTTTTCTACTTGCAGGGAATCTGGCGGCGCAAGTGGGTCGCGGCGGGGACGGTGCAATTTCTCTCGATCGGCCAGGCCGCCTCCATCATCGTCGGCAACGGCGACGCGCAGCGCAAGCTCGCCGCTCTGCGGTCGCGCTTGGCCGCTGCCGATCCCGACGTGGTGCCGCTCTTGCCGATCTCGCGCAACCGGCCGATCTTCCATTCGACGGGGCTGGCGGCGAGCGTGTTTGCGCTGCTGATGATCTATGGCGCGCTGCTTCTGGCCAACTACACGGCCATCCACCGGGTGATCTAGGCGATGAACGAGCGGCCGATCGGGCTCATCCAACGGGCGGCGGAGCGGCTGCGCCAGCAGCAGCCGGCGCTCGGCCCGGCGGCGGCGGCGGCGGGGGCGGTTGCGCCCCCGCCCCCGGCGGCGGCGGCGGCGGCGGACGCGGGTCAGCGCGTCAGCCGCGAGATCAAGATCGACCGCCAGCGCCTGGCCAAGGCGGGGATCATCTTCACCAATACCGAGCGCTCGCGGGTGGCGGAGGAATTCCGCATCATCATCCGCCAGATCCTGGCCAAGGCGGCGAGCGAGCCGGCGGAGAATTCGCGGCTCATCATGATCACCAGCGCGCGCCCGCGCGAGGGCAAGACCTTCACCAGCATCAACATCGCGCTGGCGATCGCCTCGCAGCTCGATTTCCGGGTGCTGGCGATGGATTGCGACGTCGAGCGCCAGTCGATGAGCTCGGTCCTGGGGATCGAGCCGGACAAGGGGCTGGTCGATCTCATCGCCGACGACACGCTCGACATGCGCGACATCCTGCTGCGCACCGACGTGTCGAACCTGACCGTGCTGCCCGCCGGGCGCAAGCGGCCCGGGGTGCCGGAGCTGCTGTCGAGCCGGCGCATGCGCGACATCCTGGCCGAGATCGAGCACCGTTATGCCGACCGCTATATCGTGATCGACGCGCCGCCGTGCCTGGCCACCAGCGATCCGTCGATCCTGGCGTCGATGGTCGGCCAGATCGTGTTCGTGGTCGAGGCCAACCGGACGCAGGAGGCGGAGATCGAGGAATCGCTGCGCCTCATCAGCGCGTGCCCGAACATCAGCCTGGTCTTGAACAAGATGGAAGGGACGACGTCGGAACATTTCGGGTCGTATGGCTACTACTGAGAGGGACCGGTGGCCGGGGTGGAAGAACGGGGCAAGGCGGCGCGGGCCAGAGCGCGGCCGGCGGGGGATCATCACTTCTTTCCCTATCTCGGCCTCGCGGTCGCGGTGATCGCCCTGGCGCGGGCGCCGCTCGGCCTCGCCCAGACACCCGCCGCGCCATCCCCCGGCGGCGGCACGCAAGCCGGCCCCGCCGCCGCAGGCACGGGCGGCACCCCGGCGCCGGGCACCGGCGAAACCGCCGCCCCCGGCGCGGCCACCTTCGGCCCGCCGGGCGCCGCCGCCCCCGGCGCGGCGGAACGCGGCCCCGCCTGGACCTTCATTCCCTCGGTCGCGCTCGACGAAGCCCTCACCGACAACGTGTTCTCGACCGCGACGCAGCGCCGCGCCGATCTCATCACCACGCTCGCGCCCGACTTCTTCGCCACCGGCGCGAGCGCGCGGCTCAAGGGCGTGTTCGATTACAGTCCCCAGCTGATCAAATACGCCGACAACACCAGCCAGGACCAGATCCAGGAGAACCTGTTCGGCAACGGCACGCTGACCGCGGTGCCGGATCTGTTCTTCGTCGACGCCAGCGCCTCGATCTCCAACCAGTCGCGCCTGGGCGGCCGCGGCTTCGACAACACGGCCCAGATCCCGACCTCGCAGAGCACCCAGACCATCGCCTATACCGGCTCGCCCTATCTGCGCTTCCATTTCGGCGACGACGGCGACGCCGAGCTGCGCTACACCCTCGCGCAGACCGATTTCAGCGGCAATACCGGCCCGGTCACCGACAGCCTGACCGGCCAGAATCTCGGCGCGCTGTCCAACGCGACGCAGCACGCGGGCACCTTCACCTATGACACCGGCGCAGCGTTCTCCCGCCTGCAGTTCAGCTTCCTCGGCAGCTACGTCCAGTTCATCAGCGGCAACGGCGCGCTCAATTCGCGCCACGCCCTCGGCACCGCGACCGGCACCTACGCCGTCACCGATTATTTCTCCGCCCTGTTCGGCGGCGGCTACGAGAAGCTCACCTACCCGCAGCTGCCGCAGGCCGATTTCTCCGGGCCGGACTGGAGCGTGGGCGGGCGCTACCAGCCGCGCGCGGACCGGCAGATCACCTTGACCTATGGCAAGACCGAGGGCCAGAACGCCTTCACCGGCTCGATGCTCTACGCCGTCACCGGCGACGCCGTCCTGAGCGCCTCCTATTCCGAGGAGAATTCGAGCGCGCAGCAGCAGATCCTGCAGAATCTCGGGGCCTCGACCCAGTTCACCCCGGGGAGCCCGATCAATTCCACCACCGGCCTGCCGCAGGCCATCACCAACCCCAACCTGGCGCTGCAGAACAGCATCTTCCGCGCCCGGAACCTCCAGGCCGCGCTCACCGTCAGCCGCGAGCGCAACCGCTATTCGGCCTCCTTCGACCGCAGCGAGGACACCGCCCTCAGCGCCGGCAGCCTCAGCCAGACCACCAATGGCGGCGTGCTCAGCTGGGGCCGCGACCTCACCCCCGACGCCAGCGGCGTCATGAGCGCCGGCTACGCCGCCACCAGCTCGAACGGCGCCGGCGCCGCCGCCGCCACCACCGAGGCCCTCACCTTCGGCGTCGCCGTCACCGTCACCCTCTCCCCCACCCTCACCGCCGGCGCCAACTACGCCCTCTCGCGCCAGACCGGCGGCAGCGGCGGCGCCATCCTCGTCGACATCGTCAGCGTGTCCCTGCGCAAGACCTTCTGAGACCGCCGATGTACACCGAATTCTACCGGCTGCGCGGCCTCCCCTTCCAACTCACTCCCCTGAACGCGCCATCAGACACACCATCGAACCCATCGCCAACGACGTCCGCGGTACAACCATATATGCAACACGCAGGCGCAGAGATCCGCGCGTGAGCAGCAAACGCGCATGAAGATCCTGCACGTGCTCGATCATTCGCTGCCGCTGCACAGCGGCTACACGTTCCGCACCCTTGCGATCCTTCAGGCGCAACGCGCGCGGGGCTGGGAGACGGTGCATCTCACCTCGCCCAAGCACAATGCGACCGCCATGCCGGTCGAAGTGGTGGACGGCTGGACCTTCTACCGCTCGCCGCCCATCGCGCCCTATGACAGCGTTCCGATCGTTCGCGAGGGCGCAAACGTCCTTGCCACCGCGCGCCGGATCGAGGCGGTCGCCCGGATCGAGCGGCCGGATATCCTGCATGCGCATTCGCCCGCCTTGAACGGCCTCGCCGCGCTTCGGGCGGGACGCAAGCTCGGATTGCCCGTGGTGTACGAAGTGCGCGCATTCTGGGAAGACGCCGCCGTCGATCTCGGCACCGCCACGGAGCACGGCCTGCGCTACCGGCTCAGCCACAGGATCGAATCTTCACGTCTTCAGGAAATCCGACGCGGTGACCACGATCTGCGAGGGATTGCGCTGCGACATCGTCGCCCGCGGTATCGCCGCGGACAAGGTCACGGTCATTCCCAATGCGGTCGATACCACGGCATTCACCGCTGAGCGCTCGATCGATGCGACGCTGTGCGGCGAGATCGGGCTCGAGGGCAAGCTGGTGCTGGGGTTCATCGGATCGTGGTATGCCTATGAGGGGATCGACCTGCTGATTCGGGCCCTGCCGACGATACTGAAGGACCGGCCCGAGATCGTGCTTATGCTCGTGGGCGGCGGCCCAGCGGAAAACGAACTGCGCCGGCTCGCAGCGACGCTGGGGGTCACGCCGCAGATTCGCTTTCTCGGTCGCGTCCCGCACGCCGAGGTGAAGCGGTACTACGATCTCGTTGATCTCTTCGTCTACCCGCGCCACTCGATGCGGCTCACCGAGCTCGTGACGCCGCTGAAGCCGCTCGAGGCGATGGCGAGCGGCCGCATCGTCCTTGCCTCCGATGTCGGCGGCCACCGCGAACTCATCCGCGCCGACGATACCGGATTCCTGTTTCGCGCCGGCGATGTCGAGGCACTGGCGCAGGCGGTGATCGGGGTGCTGGCGGCGCGCGGGCGCTGGCCGCGCATGCAAAAGGCGGCCCGTGCCTTTGTCGAGCACGAACGCACCTGGTCGGCGAGCGTGGCGCGCTATCAGGCGGTGTACGAGCGCGTGCTCGGGGCCTCGCACGGCGCTTTATGAGACCGCGGCGGCCGTCGCGTGAGCCGGCGATCGGCGTGATCGGCTCGGCTATGGCGTTGCCGCAAAGAGGGCGCGGCGGTGGAGGCGCTGATAGCCTTCGCTCTGACCCAGCACTTCAATCGACGAGAACCCGCACTGGATCAGAAAATCGGCGATCCACACGACCGGGTCCGGCTCCATCGGCGGGAGCGTCTTGGCCCAGTCGAATTGGGTTTCGTTTGATTGGCCCATGTCGAAGATCAGTCTTTTTATCGTGCGCGTTCTCAATATCTGCATCAGGCGGCGCGCAGCGTCCACGCCGTCGGCGCTCATGACGTGATGAAGAACCGAGAGGAATATGACGACGTCGAACATCGGCAGTTTGGCAACGAATTCGGGAGCGATTTGGGCGTGGAGAAATCCGACACCGGAAATGCCCTCGTATGACGCGATGCTTTGGGCGACGGTCACGCGGCGAATGTCGCCATCGATGCCGAGCGCTATGCCGTTCACCGCCGCCGCGGCCCGCCGGGTAAAGTAGCCTTCCGCGCAGCCGAGATCGAGGACCGAGCCGGCATCGGCGCCCGAGAGCACGCGCTCCATCATCAGCCAGCGCTCGACGCAACCGCGGTCACCGGCGGCCAGCACCGAACCGGCGAGCGTGACGGGCTGGTACGTGCCGAATGATCGGACGAGCCGGGAAATGGTGAATTTCTGAAGCCAACGGCAAGGCCGCGAGAATTGTCCGAAGCTCCACGTTGGCGAAGTCTCGGCGCCGGGAGCATCGGGCATGGTCACGGCAAATCTCCTCTTCTCGGGGAGAACTCAAACGGGTACACGGTCCGCCATCCGTTGAACCGCGACCGGATCGTCGCGGATTTCCCGTTCGCAAAGCGGCGGCGCGGATCAAGCGGCATCGGCGGGGCCACGCGCGGCAACGGCTTGCGCCGGCAATCTGACCGCCTGCTCCAACCACGCGGGAGAATCCGGCTCTTGCACAACACAGGCTATCCAGAGAATGCGAAGCCAGATCAGCAGCCCAATATGCCATAAGTCGGCGACGGGCAGATCGAACAATTCGCCAACCAAGCGCACATCCCGCGAAACCGCATCATCGAGACCCTGTCCGCGCAGGAACGCGGCCAATACGGGAATGAGCGTCTTGCGCTCGCGTTCCGCCCGGATCTCCAAGGTCATTTTCAGGGCGTCGAAGCCCGCGACGCCATCATCCCAAAACCACTCCCAGTCGTAAATTCCGACGGCCCGGGAATAGTCCTCGGAGAACAATACGTTCCGCGGCGCATAATCGCCGTGCGAGGGCACGCCGGTCAGACGTCCCAGACCGGACCAATTTTTCAGGGCCGCCAAACTGGGCAGAAGGTGAGCCCCGTATTGCGGCAGGGCATCGATCAGTTGGCCCAAATCGTCGAGAACGGAACTGGCGGCGGAGAGCCGCCGGCGCGGGAAGAAACGCTGATAGGCCCGGTAGGGCGGCTCCAGGGCCGCCCGGGTCATCCGGTCCAGATCGGCGACCGAAAGCGACGCGATCGGTGGCGCCACACCAGAGAGATCCTGCTCCACGAAGCGCACCGCTGGGGGAGTATTTTCGAACGCAAGGAGCTCGGGGAGCAATCCGGGCAGCGTGTCGCCGAGGCGGTCGCGTGCCGCCTTGAGGCCATGCGCGTGCCGCATGACCGTAGCGCGGGAGCGCGGATCGCGCCCGTAATGGACGATGCACGGCACGCCGCCTTTGCGGCCACGGAAAACCAGATGACCATTTTCATGGGGAAGCGCCGACAATTCCGCGGCGGGATCGATTCCGATCGTGCGGAAGACATCGGCAAAAGCGGCGCGCCGACACGCGACCGGAATGAACGGCTCCAGCCTCGAGGTGGAACGCGCCGCCTTGCGCCAGCCCTCTGCGACACCGGCCGTCACCCAGCCGGCCGTGTAGGCAAGGCCCGAACCTTCGACGATGGCGCAGGATTCGCCTCGCAGCCGGTAACCGAGGAGGCGTGCCCAACCATAGGCGAGTTGGGCGACACGAATGCGCTTGGTGACCCGGCGGCCGCCGGGATAGAGCCACGGCGGAATCGGTCGCGTTTGGTCCAGCAGCCACAGCAGATCCGCCAGGGAATTTGCCGAAGCCGAACGGTCCTGCGCCGGTTGGCCGGCAGCGCCCGCGCCGGGCAGGTTTCCGCGTTCCGGGCGATCCGCGCCGACGGCGCCATGGGGAGAGTGTTCAGCCATCGCTCCGGCCGGGCGTTGCACCGACGCCGCTCACGGTCTTGCGCCTGCGCAATGCGCTTCGAACATGCTCGACGACCATGAGTTCGGCGCCCGCCGGGCGTCCTGCACAGAGCCACAGCGTCAGCAGAGCCGCCGCGAACGCGGCCGCGCCCAATCCGACATTAAACAGCAGACGCACCGCAATCGCGGTTATCTTCGCGGTCCCGGACAGGTCGACGATCGCCGCCATGGCCAAGGCGGCAACAGCCGGCCGCCATACGCGCGCGACGATATCGCCGGCCGTCACCGGAATGACACGCGTCAACGAATAGAACATGATCGGCGTGAACAGGATCGAGGAAATCGCCCGCGCGGCGGCAACGCCCTGCGGGCCCCAACCGAGACCGCCCATCACCGATCCAGGCACGACCAGCAAAAGAAAGGCCCAATTCCGTCCGGCGGCGAGGCGGGTGTTCCCGGTGACGCTGAGCACGTTGTTGACGCTGGTCGCGACGCCCCATACGCCACCGCCCACCGCCAGCCACGGGATCAACGTCGCCACGAATGCCCATTTCGCGCCGAGCACCACCGCGACCATGTCATGAGCAACGAGCGCCACGCCCGTACCCGTCGAGAAGGCGATCACCGCGATGATGGAAAGCATGCTGAGATAGGACTGCGCCAGTTGCGCGGGATCGTGCAGCAGCGTCGCATAGACCGGGAAAAGCGCACGCGCCGCCGGCACCACGATCTCGTTCGTCGGTGCCGTCGCCATATCGCCGGCGATGTTGTAGCTGCCCATTTGGGCGGTTCCGGCGAGGTTGCCGACGACGAGTTGGTCGGTCTGGCTGCCGAAGAAATTGGCGATCGAGGTCAGTTGCATCCAGGCCGAAAACGCCCAGATTTCCCGGAACTCGGCAAACCGCAGCCGCGGGCGATAGGGGTGCATGCGATAGCTCGCGGCCACCGTGAGAAACTCGCCGCCGATGATGCCGGTGACGAGCGCCCAATAATTGCGCCATAGCAGGGCCAGCGGGATCGTGATCGCAAACGGGAAAAGCTTCCGCAAGAGCAGGAATCGGAACTCCTTGTGGAACAGCAGGTCCCTGCGGAAGCCGATCACGACTCCCGCGCTGGTAAAGCCCTCGATCAGCGGCACGAGCGCAAGGAGTTGGACAACGCGTGCCGCCCGCGCTTCGTGGAAATATGCGCTGGCCAACGGCGAGATCGCCACCATCACGATGGCAACGATCAGCCCGGCGCAGGCCGACATCGTCCACGCCGTGTCGAAATGTCCTCGTGTCGGATTGGCATGGCGAATGACGGCGAGGCTCTGGCCGCCTTCGGCGAAGACCTGGACGAATCCCATCGTCACCGCGCCCATGGCGACGAGTCCGAAATCCGCCGGCCGCAGCAGCCGCGCCAGCACGATCGTGCTGAGGAGGCCGATGCCGCGAACGCCCCAGCGCGCCGCCACCATCCAGGCGCTGCCCTGCGCCATGCGCCGCAACGCGGCTCCGTCCGCCGGGTCGGTGCGATCGCTGTTCGCATCGTGCAAAGCGGCTTGGTCCGGCGGGTTTGTCGTCATTTTGGCCGGCCCGATCAAGCCGGCAAAAGGTGCCGACCGCTCGCGCCGTGGTGATGCTTCGCACAGCGGCCGCGGCACCCTTCAATCGTGAGCATCGAGGCCGCCGCCATATCTCGTGGCCACCGGATAAGGCCGCACCAGGGCGGGGCGTCCCGTCACCGCCGCGTGGCCGCGACTGACTTTGAGCTGCTTCCTCGTATGTTCGAGGAGCGCCGCGCTCAGGCAGATCCACAGTGTGAACACGTCGTAATAGGCAAGGCTCAGCGCCGCGCCGCCAACGCAGAACGCGAGCAGACTGAGCTGGATCATTCGTGCGAGGTCGTTGGCCCACTTCATCTCCGGCACTTTCGCCGTCAGGCGCATCACCGCCCTGAGATTGAGAAAGGCGCTCGCGATCATCAGAAGGAATATGGCGAGGCCGATGAAGCCGTGCTCGCCCAACACTTGAAAATAGATGCTATGCGCAGCGTGAGCTCCCACCCCGGGGAAATATTGATCGAATACCTTCTGGAGCTGAGGCGCGTAGAAGCCGGCGCCGAACGGGAAATGATCGACGGCGAAGTGGTAGGCCACCATCCACGCCGTAACTCGATCCTGGAAGGACCCGTCCGTTTGATAGTCTTGGATCGTGTTCATCCGCTGCCAGAACGATTCGGGCATGAAATGGAGAATCGGTATGATCGCGACGACGGCCACCACCGGATAGACGAGCTTGTTTTTCGTTCGCAGCCAGAATGCGACCGCCAGCACGCTGAGAGCGACGACGCCGCCGCGCGAGTAGCTGCCGAGGACGGTCAAGACGTTGAGCACCAGCGCGGCGATGATGCCCATGCGCACGAAGCGCGAGGCGGTGTTCTGCCGCAGGTAATTGAGCAGCGGCAGGATCATCACGACGACGAGCGCGAGATTGTTATTGTCCGAGATATCACTTCCATTGGGGCCATAAACGTGGTTGCCGCCGCCGGTCAAAAGCGTAAAGACGCCGCCGCGCACGCCCCAATAGGAAAGCGAGATGACCACGGTCCAGATCAGGGCGTGGAACCGGACGCGGTTCGTCGCCATGACCGCAGCCAAAAGAGCCATCAGGTAAATCTTCCACGCGCGATCCCAATAAGGCCACGACCAGCCGGGATCGACGGCGAAGAACGAATTGAACGTCATCCACCCCAGGAAGACGACAACCAGTATCATGGTGAGGCTGACGGCCGGCAGCTTGCGCTCCCGCCGCGACAGAAACCATGCCAAGAGCGCGACGACCGCAATTGCCAGGTTCCACGGCAGGCGTTGCGCAAAGCCATAGGTGTTGTCGTTCGGGAACATCACCGCGAACCAGGCCCACAACAGGAGACCGACGAAGGGATAGGGCAACGCGGTGACGATGCCGGCTGCAATCGCCAGCAGAAGAATGATGTCACGCATGGCGGGTCACGATGGTTCCGCCGCCGCGCCGCCGGGCGGCGCCGAGGAGCATCCAACTCGATGGACGAGCGGGGTCGATACCGGGTCGATACCAGGGAAATGCCAAGGCGGCGCCAACGGTCATGCGGTTGCGGACCAGAGCGAGGTCACGTCCGAAAAGATAGCATTCTCGCAGGAATGACACGTTAAGGACGACACCCACCTTACCGATCGCAAGGGTAGGGACGGATTTGGACGGAAACCGCCAAAGCATCCCTATCGGGCGCGCGGCAACCGCGCGCTCCGTTTCGTCTCGCCCGGAGGTGGTCGGTCCATGCTGAGGATGCCCGTGGTCCTTTCCCCCGGGCCGACGCCGTCGTTCCGAATGTACCAGCGCATCACCACGCCGAGGGCAATAATGGTCAACAGATAGTAAAGCCCCTGTGCCACGGCTCATCTCCCGCGCGGAACCCATACCCGCGCATGTTGCCCGGGTTGCAGTGCTCCCGCCGTCGGGGCGTTGTCGATCGCCGCGGCATGCCACGGCAGGGCGGGCGACCCGAAAGGCGTGAAGCGGCAAGTGCCTAACGTGCTCATCAGGCGGCGCGGCTCGCCATGCGCTTGGCCCCGGCAAAGCGCGGCGTCAGGCTGACACCCGGAAGCGTTGCATTTGGAGACACGGCCATGAGATCGTAGATGGTCGGCAGAATGTCCAGGATCGAAGCTTGACCGTCATGCACGGCGTGGCGGCCGGTCCGGATCCATAGCACCCCTTCGGGGTGATGGCGCCCGCTTTTGACCGCATCGATCGAATAGAGCGCGTCGTAAAATCGCCGCGGCCCGGCGCCGAGAACGCCGCCCTCGAGCGTGGCGTCGAGATCGACGCGCTGGAAGAGCTGGCACCCGATATAGAGCGCATCCGCGCCGGAAGGATTTGCGGCAAAGACCGGGGTTCCCTCCAGGCTGATGCTGCGCAGGATTCGGGCCGCGGCGGCCGCCTTGTCGCCGTCCGCGAAGCGGAGCACGTATTGGTGCGTCATGACCGGCTCGGTCCGCTCCGGCACGATGCCCACACTGCGCAGGAATCCGTCGACGTCCCTGAGGCGGTAAAAATGCTGCCCGCCGGAGGCTTCGCGCCTGAGGAAGGGCTGTTGGCTCAATGCCGAGCACAAGATCACGACCGTGTTCTCATCGGCCAGCGCGCACAGGTCACGCAGCAGGCGGTCCATCGCCTGGTAGCCGAACAGCACGGCGTCGCCGTACGCGGCCAGCGCCTCGGGTGAAGGCTTCATGGCGAACGGGCCCGGGTCCATGTAACGCCAATAGGCGTGCTGGAGGTGTGCGGTACTATTGACGAAGAAGCTCGCGAAATCGGGACGAAGGCGGCGGAAGTAGTGGCGGAAAATGTCCGCTTGAAGCCGGTCGAGCAGGGAAACCCGCTTCCATGCCACATCGCGCCGAACGAGCCGCTCGCTCGCGAGCTGATGCATGACGGCCCACACGGTCGCGCTGGAAAGCCCGTGCAGCGCCAGGAACGAGGCGAAGGCGGCAAGATCGCGCCACGACAGCACGCCGGCACCGCGGCTGTATTCCTGGACCGCGCGGGACACGACCTTCTTGAAGGCTTCGAGCTCCACGGGCGCGGTCGGTTCCGCCGCGCACCACGGGTCGGGAAGATAGAATACGCCGGCGCCGTCGAGCCTGCGCGCATTCATGCTTGAGCAATTCATCACGCGCCGGCCCAGCAGATGAAGATGGGACCATATGTCGGGATGTTGCGCCTTGGGCCCGTCGGTCAGGCGAAAGACCTTGTGCTCGCGGTAGGGAAGCCCGGTATGGATCGAGTACCATTGTATCCACGGCTCGAGATTCTCCGGATCGGTCTCATCGGCAATCGTGGTGAAGACCTGAGACGCGCGGTGAAACGCCGCAAATTCCGGCAGCTTCCCCTGCCGCATCCAGCGGTCGAGAAGCGGTGGACATATCTCGTTGAACTCGAGAAGAAGCACCCGCATCAGCGTGCCAGCCTAATGATTAACGGACTTCCCCGGAGAAATTCGTGAAATCTTGCCCCAAGACGGCCGTGGAGACAAGCCACGAGATTACTGCAGGCCAGCACGACTCCATGCCATTAATATATTATCATAATTATGAAATTAGCATTGCGCGATGGCGGCCGATGCGGTCGCGCGCCCGACCGTCGTGACGGCGACGACCCGTATCCGAGCGCGCCGCCGGGGACCGGCATAGTGACGACGCGGAAAATTCATTAATCTCGATCCGGCACCGAACGAGCGATGTGCAAGGTCATGGCGGTGGGTGGCGATGAACGGAATGCGGTCGCGGCGTGCCGCGTGAGCGTCGTCATCCCGGCCCATAATTCTGCGGACACCATCGGCCGGGCGCTCGCTTCGGTGCTGTCGCAGACCTTGGCGCCGTTCGAGATCGTCGTGGTCGATGATTGCAGCAGCGACGAGACGGTGCGAATCGTCGAAGCGGTCGGGTCCCCGCTGATCCGCGTCGTGCGGCTCACCGCGCATGCGGGCGCCTCCGGCGCGCGCAATGCCGGCATCGAGGCCGCCGGCGGCGAGCTCGTCGCATTCCTCGATGCCGATGACGCCTGGCTTCCGGCAAAACTTGAAAAGCAGGTCGCACTCATCACGTCCGACGACCGTTTCGCCTTTGTCGCCTGCGCCTCGGAGGAGTTCTCGCCGCTCGGGGAGGATCTTGGCGACACATTCCGAGGCCGTCGGCCGCTGCCGGGGCGCGACGCGTGGAAGGGACTTCTGGCGTGCAATACCGTGGCGACGCCGACGGTCCTGGTCTGGCGCCGTCATCTCATCGACGTCGGCGGTTTCGACCGGGCGCTCGCGATCGGCGAGGATCAGGACATGTGGATCCGCCTCGCCCTGCGCGGCGAGATCGGATATCTCCCGGAATGCCTCGTTCATGTGTACGCGCGCGTGAACAGTCTTTCCGACCGCCGCTTTCACGACCATGTCCGCTATACGCTGCGCATGGTCGAAAACCATGTCGCCTCCCGCCGCGACCGGCTCGCGCCGGGCGAGATCAGGGCCATCTTGGGCGAGCGAATGGCGGGGATCGGGCGCATCGCCTGCGCTGCGGACTATTGCGGCGGCGCGATGCTCGTTCTCCGGGCCGCGCTTTTGGGCTATAAGCCGGTGCGCGGCATCGCCTTTTTGCTCTACACGTCGCCCCCGGCGCGCTGGATGAAGCGACAAATCGCAACCAGGTTCGGCAGCATGAAGAGCGGCGGGCGCTGTCGCGTCAAGCCGCCGGCGGCTGACCCCTCAATGAGGCGCTGCCGCGATGGCTGATGGCTTCGGGCCGCGTCCAACTGCTTCGCACCGCCCGGTCCCGCAATGACTGTGACGCGCATCGGCTTCGTCGGCGCCGGCAATATCGCGCAGACGCATGCCGCTTCGATCAAGGCGATTGCCGGGCTGCGGCTGGTTGCGGTCGTCGACCCGATAGCGTCGCGGGCCGGCGCCTTCGCGAAGCAGTGGCAGGTCGAACGGTTCCATCAGCGGCTCGACTCGCTCATCGCCGAAGGCGATATCGACGCTGCCCATGTCCTGGTCCCGCCGCCCTTGCACCAGGCGGTGGCCGAACCGCTGCTTCGGGCGGGCATTCACGTGTTTCTGGAAAAGCCGATGGCGCAGTCGGCGGCGGAATGCGAGGCGTTGCAGGAAGCCGCCAAAAGCGGCGGCGCCAAGCTGCGGGTAAATCACAATTTCGTGCATCACCCGGCGCATGTCCTGGCCAAGCGCCTCATCGCGGCGAATCGGATCGGCCCCCTTCGTCATGTCGGCTGCTGCTTCAACGTGCCGCTTCGCCAGCTCGCAGCGCGGCAGCTTGGGCACTGGATGTTCCATGCCCCGGTCAATTTGCTGCTCGAGCAGGCGGTGCATCCGCTGTCGCAAATCCACGATCTCATCGGCCCCGAAACTGCCATTGCGGCGCTGGCATCGCCGCCGTTGCGACTGGGCGAGGGGCAGGAGGTCGCCAACCGATGGCTCGTTTCCCTCGAGGGCGAGCGGGCGACGGCGCAGCTCCAATTGTCGCTTGGGGAGACGTTCCCGGTGTGGCAGGCGACCATCATCGGCACCGACGGCACGATCCGCGTTGACTACCTGCGTAACCGGGCGACCGTGGAGACGAGCGGCCGCTGGATCGATGCCTGGGACGACATACGCACGAGCGTCGTGGAAGCGTTCGCGCTGCAGCGTCAGTCGCTCGTCAATTTCGCGCGCACCGTCGCCGGCATCCTGAATCTCGGTCCACGCGCCGATCCGTTCTTTCTCTCGATGAAGGCTTCGATCGAGCGGTTTTACGCCGATCTCGCGCGGGGAGAGGGCGATCTCGGCGGCGCGGACGGCCGCGCCATGGTGGCGCTGTGCGAGCGCATTGTCGGGACCGCCGCCGTGCCGGACCGTCCGGCGGCGTCCGTTTCACCGACGGCGGATGACGCGCCGAGCGACGTTGTCGTGGTCGGCGGCACCGGGTTCATCGGGTCTCACGTGGTCGGGCGGCTGCTTGCGGCCGGCCGCCGCGTGACCGTGCTGGCGCGGAACGTGGACAACCTGCCGGCGCTTTATTCCGACCCGCGCGTGCGTCTGGTCCGCGGCGATGCGCGCAACGCGGCGGATGTGGACCGCGCCATCGGCGGGGTTCCCTATGTCGTCAACCTTGCGCATGGCGGCGGCGGCGGGTCACGCGGCGAGGTCGAAGAAGCGCTCGTCGGCGCCGCCCGGACGGTCGCGGAATGCTGTCTTGCGGCGGGCGTGAAGCGGCTGGTCTTCGTTTCGTCGATTGCCGCTCTTTATCTTGGCGACGCGGGCGATGTCGTCGTCGGCACGACGCCGCCCGACCCGCAAGCGCAGGAGCGCGGCGATTACGCCCGCGCCAAGGCGCTGGCCGAGCTTGCGCTCATCGGGCTGGGCGCGGCGCGCGGCATCCGGCTGTGCATTCTGCGGCCCGGCGTCGTGATCGGGCAGGGGAGTTCGCCGTTCCATTCGGGAATCGGCTTCTACAATCATGAAAATCACTGCCTGGGCTGGAACCGCGGCCGCAATCCGCTGCCGCTTGTGCTGGTCGAGGACACGGCCGACGCGATCGTGCGGGCGCTGGACGCCCCGGGGGTCGAGGGGAAATGCTACAATCTCGTCGGCGACATCCGATTGACCGCGCAGGAATATATCGCCGCGCTCGCGCGCGTGACGCGCCGTCCGCTCCATTATCATCCGCAGTCGGTGCACAAGCTCTACATAATCGAATGTGCCAAGACCGTGCTCAAGCGGCTTGCGCGCCGCGCCGCGCCGTGGCCGAGCCTGCGCGATCTCAAGTCGCGCGGCTTGGCGGCGACCTTCGATTGTTCCGATGCCGTGCGCGATCTGGGCTGGACGCCGGTGCGGGACCGGGACGCGTTCCTTCGCAAAGGCTTCGCCGTTGACGCGCGCGCGGAGTGAGACGGCCCGCCACCTCTTCCATGTGTTCTCGACCTTCGGTGTCGGCGGACCGCAGGCGCGGCTTCTGAGCCTGGCCAATGCGCTCGGCGGGAAATACCGCCACACGGTGCTGGCGATGGACGGCAACCTCGCGGCGGCGGCGGGATTCGACCGGGGCGTCGAATGGACCTCCGTCGCCATGCCGGTGGTGAAATCGGGCGGCATCAGTCTCGGCAATTTGCGCGGCGCGCGACGCCTGTTGCGGCAACATCGCCCTGATCTGCTGCTGACCTATAATTGGGGAGCGATCGAATGGGCGCTTGCCAATTGGGCTTTCCCCTTGTGCCGGCACGTCCATGTCGAGGACGGATTCGGACCGGACGAAGCGGACGGCGTGCTGAACCGGCGTCGGGTCATGGCACGGCGTCTGTTGTTGTCGCGGTGCGAGCGGGTCGTGGTCCCGTCCTTTACGCTCGTGGACATCGCCCGCGGACGGTGGCGTCTCCCGGCCCGACGCGTCATCCATATTCCCAACGGCATCGATTGCGTCCGTTTCGCGCAGCCGCCCGATCCCGCGCTGCTGGCGACGCTCGGCATCGCGGCGGGGGCGCCGGTGATCGGCACGGTGGCCGGGCTGCGGCGCGAGAAGAACCTGCCGCGGCTGGTGCGCATCTTCGCCGCATTGCCATGCGCGCGCGAGGCGCGGCTGGTGATCGTCGGCGAGGGACCGGAACACGGCGCCATCCTTAACGAGGCATCGCGGCTCGGCGTCGCGACACAGTTGGTGCTGGCGGGGGCCTTGGCGAATCCCGAGCGGCTGCTCGGCCGCTTCGATGTGTTCGCGCTCACCTCCGATACCGAGCAGATGCCCAATTCGATCCTCGAGGCGATGGCCGCCGGACTCCCCATTCTTGCCAGCGACGTGGGCGATGTGAGGCGGATCGTCGCCGCCGAGAATACTCCTTTCGTATTGCCTCGCGAGGACGAGGCCGCATCGGTGGACGCGCTCGCGCGATTGCTGCGCAATCCCGACCTTCGCGCCCGTCTCGGCGAGGCCAATCGTGCCCATGTCCAGGCGAATTTTTCGCTCGCGACCATGGTCGCGCGCTACGATGCGGTGTTTCAGGGAACGACATGAGGGCCGCAGCACTTCTTTTCATCCTGGCGATTGCGGCGCCGCCGCCGGCCATCGCCGATGCGCTCATTTTCCCCGCCCCGCCGGCGGAGCGCGGCCAGAAGCTCGAGGTCATCTACCGCCTGCAAGCTCCTGCCGTCGGCCGGGGCGTCTTGCATCTCGAATGGAGCGACGCGACCGGGCGGATCGTCGCGCAGCGGCGCATCGGCTTCGCGCTTCACGGCGGAACCGACGTGGCGTTTCACCTCGATACGGCGCGTGCCGTGGCGATCCAGAACCGGTTGCGGGTTCATCTGTCGTTCGACGGCCGCAAACCGACCGGCGCGCCCGATCGGCGCGACGCGGACGTGACCGCATCCTTCGTCGTTTCGCCGCCGAGCGGTCCCTGGTGGGACTATCAGATCATCATGTGGCAGAAGCAGACTTCGGCCGCCTATGCCGCACTCGCCCATATCGGCGTCAGCGCCGGGCTGGTGCAGGCGGACCGCCAGGCGCCGCGCCATCTCGTCGCCCGCGAAGTGACACCGATCGTGCGCAGCAATTTGCGCTTCTATGTCGAGAACATCGCAACGGATTTCTATTCGGCCTATCACCGCTGGGTCCCCGGCCATCCCATCAACGGGCGCTTTCTCGAAGCGCAACAGCTTTACCTGAAGGGCGACCCGGCGGCGTTCAAGCGCGATCCCAGCCTGTCCGATCCGCGCTGGCTCAAGACGATCCGCGACCGGCTGCTCGCGACGGTCGCGACCTATCGTGCCTATCGGCCGCTTTACTACAGCCTCGGCGACGAGACGGGGATCGCCGATCTCGCCGCTTATTGGGATTTCGATTTTTCCGGCGCGTCGCTTGCGGCCATGCGGCAATGGCTCAAGACGCAATATCCCGATCTCGCGGCGCTCAACCGCGAGTGGGGGACCGATTTCCCGCGCTGGGACCGCGTGGTGCCGATGGCGACGGACGCGGCGATGCGGCGGACGGACGGAAATTTTGCCGCCTGGGCCGATTTCAAGGCGTGGATGGACGTTGCTTTCGCCCGCGCGCTCAGGATGGGCCGGGACGCCGTCCACGCGGCCGATCCCGATGCCTATGCGGCGATGGAAGGCGTGCAGGTGCCGGGCTGGGGCGGCTATGACTATGCGCGGCTCGTCAAATCCGTCGATGTGATCGAGACCTTCGACGGAAATTTCGATCTCGTCCGATCGCTTGCGCCCCAAATGATCATGCTGATGACGTCGGCCGGCGCGGACAAGGCCGATGCCCAGGGCGTGTGGCGCGGTTGGCTCGAAGGCACGCGCGGGCTTGTCCTGTGGGACGACAATCACAATTTCGCGGACGGCGCCGGCGTGTTGGGCCGCAGGGCCGACGCGGACGCGCCTTACTTTCGCGCGCTGCGCGATGGGCTTGGCGCGATCGTCATCGACAGCCGCCGCGTGAACAGTCCCGTCGCCATCCTCTATTCGCCGGCCAGCATGCGCGCGCAATGGATGCTCGACTGGAAGGACAAGGGCGATGCCTGGACGCGGCGCGGCTCCGAGGCGGAAGGCACGGGCAACGACAATACCGTGCGCGGGGCGATGGGGGCCTATGCCGGCGCCATGGAAGCGCTCGGCTTCGAGCCGCGCTTCATCGCCGCCGCCGCGCTCGACAAGGGCGAATTGCAGCGCGGCGACTGCCGTGTCCTGATCCTGCCGCACGCCATCGCGCTGTCGCCCGCGGGCGCGAGCGCGATCCGCCGCTTCGTCTCGGCCGGCGGGACCGTCATCGCCGACAGCGAGCCTGGCCGGTTCGATGCGCATGCCAGGCGGCTCGACCGTCCGCTCCTGGCCGATGTCTTCCGGAAGCGGCCCGAAGGAAAAGAGACGCGCTTCGCCGTCGGGCACGGCCAGGCCGTCTATCTCGCTCCCGATCCGCCCGTGGCCGGCGTGCCGGCGCATTTCGGACCGGACGGCCTCATGCGTCTGCGCGCGCTTTTCGACCAGCAGGGCGTGGCGCCGGCGGTCAAAATCCGGTCGCCGGCGGGCGCGGACGATACCAATGTTGACATCTACGCCTTTCGCGACGGCGGCGTCACGATCCTCGGCCTCCAGCAGCGAGCGACGACGGCGCCGGCGGAAGAGCCGGTCGTGCTGTCCCTGGCGCGCCGGTCGTTCGTCTATGATCTGCGCGCGCGACGGCCGATGCAGCGCGGCGATCGTCTGCAGCTTCGCCTCGATCCGTTCGAGCCGACCATCCTCGCCCTGTCGCCGCAGCCTTTGCCGGCGCCGACGCTGGCCGCTCCGTCACCTCTGCATCCCGGCGCCACCGCCGTGCTTCGCCTTGCACTCGCCGGCGCGTCGGGTGCGGCCTTTCACGTGCTTCATGTCGCGGTCATGGACCCTTCGGGCAAGACCGTTCTCGGGTATTCCGGCAACCTTCGCATGCGGCGCGGCGCCGCCGAGTGGCGGATCCCCTTCGCCCTCAACGATCCCGCCGGGACCTGGCACGTGCGGGTCACCGACGCTTTGAGCGGCAGGAGCACGACCGCGGCGGTGCAGGTCGTGGCACGGTGACGGGCCGCGCCGCGTAACCGAGTTGGTACAGGAGGGCTTGGGCGATGCGCTTTCCGGAAATCATTGCGTGGCGCCCGATGGCGATGCTGGCCGGCGGCGCCGCGGCGCTTGTGCTGCTGGGCGGCCTCGCCGCGGCGGCGCAGGACGGGGATAAGGCTGCGCCGCCTGAGGCGGGGGGGCCGAGCCTGCCCGGCGCGCCGTCGCTGATCGGCCATCTGCGCCGCGCCGCGAACGGCCAGATCGAAGTCATCGATCCGACGAAGCAGGAGGGCGCGGGCCCCAGCCGCTGCGGCGCGGGCACCGTCTGCGTCGGCAAGGGTCAGGCCTACGCGTCGCTTGGTGCCGCGCTCGCCGTCGCGCGCCAGGGCGACACGATCGAAATCGTCGGCGGCACCTATCACGAGACCGATGCCGTGACGCGGGACAACCTCACCATCCGCGGGATCGCCGGGCGGCCCCATTTCGATTGCGCCGGGCTGCGCGTGAGCGGCGACAAGGGCTGCCTCGTGATCTCGGCCCAGAACGTGACGCTCGAGAATCTCGAGATCAGCGGTGCGCAGGTCTCGGACTCGCTCGGCGCCAACGGCGCCTGCATCCGCGCCGATCCGAATACGAGCTTCACCGTCCGCGGCATCGAGTGCCACGATTCCCAGGAGGGAATTCTGTCGGCCAGCCGGACGATCCTCGTCGCGAACTCGGAATTCTACAACAACGGCTGGACCGGCCAGACGCACAACGTCTATTTCAGCGGCGATTGCGACAGCGTGATCGTGCGGGGATCGATTTTCCGCGATGCGCGGATCGGCCACGAGTTCAAGTCGCGCTGCCGCAAGACCGATATCTCGGATTCGACCTTCCGCGCCGACAGCGGCTCGCGCGATCTCGACATTCCCGACGGCGGCGACACCCTCGTCTATCGCTCGACGCTGGTCATGACCCCCGGCGCGGAAAACCGGGAAATCGTCGGCTTCGCCGCCGAATCGTGCCGCTATCCCGCGGACATGGTGCTGAAGGACGTGCACATCATCAATTCCGCGCCCGATGCCGCCATTCACAATTTCGACAAATGCGCGGGCCACCCCATCGTCCTCGAGCATGTCACCGTCGAAGGGACGACACCGCGAGAGATCGGCTATGTCATCACGCGATGATCGCCGCAATCCGTCAGGTAATTAATGCGGCAGCACGCGCGCCGGCATGGTACTATCCCGGTCCGTGCCAAGGCGAATTGGACGAACGGCTCGGATCGAGCCACCCCGATTTACGAAGAGGCTTCTCATGACCGGTTGGGTTCGCTGCATCGTGCTCTCCGCGGCTCTGGCTTTGCCCCTCGCTTCGGTCCACGCGAAGACGATACTCGTCGGACCGGACCAGCCGATCAAGGTTCCGAGCGCGGCCGCCGCCATCGCCAAGGACGGCGACACGGTCGAGATCGAGCCGGTGAAGGATGGCTATTTCGACTGCGCCGACTGGCATCAGAACAATCTTACCATCGAAGGCAAGGGTCCCGGCGTCGTCATCACGGACAAGGCATGCGAGGGCAAGGGACTCTTCATCATCAGCGGCAACAACGTCACGGTGCGAAACCTCACCTTCCAAAGGGCCAGGGTTCCGGACCATAACGCCGCGGGAATTCGCGCCCAGGCAACCAATCTCACGATCGATCATTGCCGCTTCATCAATAACGAGGAAGGCATTCTTTCCAACACGGGCCTGACGGCCAGCCACTTCATCATCACCAACAGCGAGTTCGTCGATAACGGCACGTGCGAAGGCAGCGGCGGCTGCGCGCACGGCATCTACATCAATGACTCGGCACTGCTGCGCGTCGAGCACTCGGTCTTCAAGCGCACGCATCATGGCCACATGATCAAATCGCGCGCCGCCGAGACCATACTCATCGGCAACACGATCGAAGACGGCCCGACCGGGAATTCGAGCTATCTCGTGGACATTCCGAATGGCGGGACGCTCATCATGCAGGGCAATACGCTCGAGAAGGGGCCCGATGCCGAGAACCATTCATGCGCGGTGACGATCGGCGAGGAGGGCGTGACCCAGCGCACGAAGGAAATCACCATCACCGACAATACGTTACGGAATGACATGAGCCATCCGACCATCTTCGTGCGGAACCTGACGGCGACCCCGGCGGTGCTCAAGGGAAACAAGCTCATCGGCGATATCAAGCCGATCGACGGCGACGGGACGGTGGATTGACGGCAGCCGCGCCGGCAGACGCGGTCTTCATGATCTTCCGTTGGCGCCTGGCCGCCCTGTTGCCGGCCGCGCTGCTCGGTCAGGCCGCCGCTGCCGCGGCGGCGACGTATGTCGTCGGTCCCGATCAAAGCATAAAAGCGCCAAGCGCGGCCATTGCGATGGCGCATGACGGCGACACCATCAGGATCGAACCGCTCAAAGGCGGCTATTTCGACTGCGCGATCGTCAAGCAGAGTCATCTGACCATCGAGGGGACGGCGGATGGCGTGGTCCTCACGGATCTCACCTGCGGCGGCAAGGCGATCCTCGTCGTTGACGGCACGGACGTCACAATCCGCCATCTCACCCTGGCGCGCGCCCGCGTGCCCGATCGCAACGGCGCCGGCATCCGCGCCGAGGGCACCGATCTGCAGGTCGACAATGTCCGCTTCGTCGATAACGAAGTCGCGATCCTGGCGGCCGACTCCCCCCGCAGCCGGATCACGATCACGGACAGCCAGTTCATCGATAACGGCGACTGCACCGACACGCGCTGCAACAGCGCCATCTCTGTCGCGTCGATCGCGCTGCTGCATATCGAGCATTCGACCTTTCGCGATACGCATGGCGGCGATGACATCTTGTCCTATGCGGTGCGCACCGAGCTCGCGGGCGACGACATCGCCGACGGGCCGACCGGCACCGCGCGCTACCTCGTGCACATGCCGGACGGGGGCTCGCTCGAGATGCGCGACAATCTTCTCGAAAAGGGCCCGCACACGGCCGACGTGCCGGCCGCGGTTTCGGTCGAGGCGCCGTTCGGGTCGCGGCCGATCGCGGCTTTGATCGTGGCCGGGAACCGGTTCACCAACGACAGCGGCCGAAGCCTGTCGCTTCTCCACAATCTGAGTACCGCGCCGGCGGACATGACAAACAACACCATCGGCCGGGACAGCGATCTCGTCTCGACCAACGGTTTCATTCTGTTATGGATGAAATCCTTCGCGCACGCGATGCTCGATCGCGCGCACGCGACGGCATACGCGCTGGCCCGCGGCCTCCGCGACGACCTGCGCAAGTTGTGAGCCGCGGAGTTTCGGGTACAAGATTCGACGCATCGTTCGTTACGTGATCGGACGGGAGGCCTCTCCACCAAATCGTGCGGTTTTATGGCACGGCCTCTGTCATCCCGTCCGCGCCATCCCCAATCCCCCCTTTGCCCCTCATCGCCGCTACGTATCGCCAACCGCTGAATTCCGCCGATCGCGCGCTACGAGCAGCGGAAAATTCAGGATAGAGTGCGACACCGTAAGACTGAGGGACGACCGCCGACATGCGCCTGGACCGCCGCCTTGTGCCGCTTGCGCTGGTACTGCTCGCTGCGCTGACGATGTCAATTCGGATTGCCCACAACTCGCTGTGGAACGACGAAGCCTTCAGCTTCTTTGTGGCACGTGGCGGCCCGATGGCGACGGTACGCTTCATCGCGCAGGACACCCAGCCGCCGGTCTATTACCTGGCGCTGAGCCTTTGGCTGCGGCTCGGGCACGGGGAATTGGCGCTGCGCGGATTGTCCGTGCTGGCGATGGCGCTTTCGGTGCTGCCGCTGTACGGCGCGGCGCGGCGGCTGTGCGATGCGCCCACCGCCGCCATTGCCGGGCTGCTCTTCGCGCTGGCGCCGACGGTTGCATTCTGGGCGCAGAGGGCGCGGCCCTACGCGCTGCAGACCTTTTTCCTCTCGGTTGCGTTCTGGGGCTTCGCCGAAGTGTACTGCGCCGCGGCGGCGCGTGAGGAATGGATCGGGCACGGAATTGCGCGGGCGTTTCGCACCCGCCGGATCGAGCCGGCGCGGACGGACGTCGCTTGGCTGGCCTGCGCACTGGGTGCCGCGCTCGCGATGCTGACGCAACAGCCGGCGGGATTTTTCCTCCTCGGCCTGAATGCTGCGGCGCTGCTCGGGCCGCTGCCGCGGCTTCGCGCCAATCGGCGCTGGCTGATTAACTGGACGGTCTCGCAGTTGGCGATGATCGGCCTTTGGCTGCTCTGGCTACCCTGGTTCCGCCAGCAGATCGCGATCAACCTGACGCCGGAACGGATCGCCCAGAGGCACACCAATTTTCTGATCGACGGCTGGGGCCTCGTGGGCAATCTGGAAGGGGTGTTCGGCATCGGCAGCCTATGGCGCGCGGCGCCGCCGTTCCTGGTGCTGCTGCTTGGCACCGCCGCCATCGGCGCAGGGCTGTTGGTCCGTGAGCGGCGGGCGATCCCGGTGCTGGTCCCGATCCTGGTCCCGATTGCCGCCTGCGTCCTGGGCTTCCTCATGATCCACCCGGTATTCGGCTACGTGATCGCGACTTTCGTATTCATCTGGATCCCGTACACCATTCTTCTTGGCTACGCGATCGTCCATCTGCGGCCGCGCCTGTTGGGCGCTGGGGTGCTGGGGTTGATCCTGCTGGGCGAGGTTTGGGGGCTGCGCAATTACTACCTCTCGCCCAGCCAGCCGATCAAACAAGTGGCGGCGATCATCCGGCAGCGGATGCAGCCCGGCGACGGGGTGATCTTGGCCGACAATACCGCCATGCGCTGGGGATTGGCGTACTACCTGCGGCATGAGGGCGCGCGGATGCCGGATGGTCTCGACGTTTCATCGGAGTGGGACTTCCACCGGCTGATACGCAGCCCCGAAGCGGCGCTGCGCGCCCGCGAGACTGGTCATCCTGCCGCGCGATCAGCCATCCTGGTCTCGCTGGCGGTGCTGCGGTCGCAGCTGCGTCGTATCGAGCAACGAGGTCGGGGGCGTGGACGTGCTTCTCTTGCGCGCAACGGACATCCGGGCAGGCGCCGTGACGGCGACCGCCGATCCCGCTGCGGCACGCGGCCGCCTTTTCCTTGAGATTGCAATCTCATCTCAATTCGGGGACATAAGTCGCGCCTGTTGGTCGTTCCTTATGACTTCCATCCCTCTGCGCGCAAAATACCCATTATCGAACCGCACCGATCCGATGAAATGCAAGAACTTGGTCCGTTCCAATTGTTGTTGTAAATCGCCTGCCGAATATGTTCGGTATTCCGTGTGCGGCAATGCGACGGCACCAGGAGAATTGGCGACACAGTAGTTGGAGCCGCACTGTTCAGTGCCCCACTCCCGCCAACGCTCCCCAAGCAAACTCTCCATCTGACCATGGAACTCCTCAGCGGTCCCGGTGAAATCCCCCTTTCGCAACCGGCAAGGCCGGACGACCCCGGATATACGTGAGCCGTCGCAATCCGGCAGCTTTCGAAATATTGGCCGCGATGGTAATATGATTCACTGTGCTCTTTTGCGCCTCCTTGGCGGTCTCGCGGAGCGTCATCATCGCCGGAAACGGCCACCCGTCTCTGTAGCAAAACGCCCTGTTGGTCGTGACACACTCCAACACTTCATTCACATCGCCGCCACAGGAGAGCGTATCCGATCCACCTGAATGGCGTATTCCTCTTTCGAATGGTCCACCGGTGAACCAGTCGTTCCCACGTGCCGCCGCGCTGGCATCTGCCGGGATCGAGGGTTTCGAGCTCCACGAATTCCACACCAATAAAGTGATGGCGAATGACGTCACGAAGCGGTTCCGGCATGTCATGATCGACGATGACAGTCAATTTGCCCTTTTGTAACCTCGCGTAGAATGATTTCATGCTCAACAAAAACATCGGCACGTCCCGGTTTCCGACCATACTGAAAATCATCCACGGTGCATTGACAATGCGGATTGGGTCCGTTTTGACGATGTCGCGTATTTGGTGATTGAAGCCCATACGCTTAATAAGCCGCTGAAATCTGTATAACATGGATCGATCCACAGGTTTTCGCGTGGCGGATAGTATACGACCTCGACGAAGAAGCCCGAAATGCGATCCGCTGTCCCTCTTGCGGCGGTTACGTGCGAGCCGGCATGGGCTTTTTTGCCGCGGCCTTCGCCTGCCGACGACGATTTAAGCCTGCTTGGTCACGTCAGGTGCGGGCCGTTACACTGCCAAAGCTCCAAGACCGCTTGATTGGCCGGACCGTCGCCTCGTGCTTGAAACCGAACCCAGTATCAGCGTTGTCGTTCCGGCCTATAACCGCGCCGCGCTGCTCCCTTTCACCCTCGACGCCATCCTGGCGCAGACCCCGCGGCCGCGGGAGGTGATCGTCGTCGATGACGGATCGCGGGACGACACGCCCGCGGTCACGGCGCGGTATGCCGCACGGGTGAACGCGATCCGCATCGAAAATTCGGGCGATCTCGTCGCCCGCAATGTCGGGCTGCGCGCCGCATCGGGCGAACTCGTGGCGTTCTGCGACAGCGACGATCTGTGGCGCCCCGGCTTCCTGGCGGCCATGGTCGCGCTGTGGCAGGCGGAACCAGCCGCCAAAGCCGCTTACGGCAATTTCGTGATCCTGCGCGACGGGCAGTGGGAGCGGGATGAAAAATTCGCCGCCGCGCCGCCGGGGTTCTGGGACGGGCTGCGCCGGGTCGGGCCCGGACTCGGCGTCTTCGATCAGCCGATCGCGGCGCGCCTCGTGCAATTTCAGCCGTTCTTCCCGTCCTGTCTTACGGTACGCCGCGACTTCTTCCTCGAGATCGGGGGCTGGGACGAGGCGGTGAGCCGCATCGTCGGCTGCGATTTCGCCACCACCTTGCGTCTTGCCGAACATGCGCCGCTGGGCGTGGTCGAGCGCGCGCTCGTCGGCATCCGCAAGCATGCCGGCAATATCTCGGCCGACGTGCAGGCGATGAATCTCGGCGACAGCCTGGTGCTGGAGCACGTGCTGGCAACCCGCCCGGCGATGATGCCCTATGCGGCGGCGATCCGCGCCAGCATCGGCCGGCGCCGGTGCGATGCCCTCGACCATGCCTTTGCGCAGCGCGACCTCGCCGGCGTGCGGGCGATCGACGCCCTCATGACGCCGGCGCAGCGCTCGCGGCGCACGAAGGTCAAGCGGCTGGTGGCGGCACTTCCGGACCCGATCGGCCGCGCCGCTGCCGGGCTTCTGCTGGCGCTCGGTTCAATCCGGTCGCGGATGCTCGGCCGGCACTGAGCGACCGGCCGGCATCGCCGGCTCGCTTGCGGTTGCTTCCCGGGCCGGCTCGAGCCCGGCGCAGATTTGCAGGAACTGCGTGGCCTTGTTCTGCCAATCCGCCGTCGCCACGACCGCCAAGGCGCGGTGCCGTATCGCGTTGCGCAAGTCATCGTTCTCGCGCAGCGCCAGCATGGCGGCGGCGATCTGATCGACCGATCGTCCATCCACGACCAGACCATTGACGCCGTCCGCGACGGCATCGCGGCTCCCGCCATCGGCCCCCGCGATGACGGGGAGGCCGCAACTATTGGCTTCGAGAAACACCAGACCGAAACCCTCGGTGTCGCCATTCGGCAACTCGCGGTTGGGCATCACGAACACGTCCCCAAGGCAGTAATGATCGACCAGATCCTCGTCCGTGACCTCGCCCGCAAAGATGACCTTGTCGGCCACGTCCGCCAGTCCGACCAGTTGGCGAAGCCGGTCCTCGTAGGGACCCGTGCCGACAATCAGGTATCGGCATTCCGGATGGCGGCGCACGATGCTGGCGAAGGCCAGCACGGCGTTGTCGATGCCCTTCTTTTCCAAAAGGCGGCAGACCGAGACGAACACGAAGCGATCGTTCAGGCCATAGAGATCGACGAGATCGGCGCGCTTGCCGTTGGGGCGGAAGCGCGCGGTATCGACGCCATTCTCGATCAGACTGATCTTATGGTCGGCCGCCGGGCCCATCAGGGCGCGTATGGCCTGCAGCGTGAAGCGGCTGACCGCGACGATCCGGTCGCAGGCCAGCAGGGCTCCCCGGGCGCGCACGTGCTCGCGGTCATAGGGATCGGTCGTGGTGATTTCCTCGCCGTGAATGTAAACGATGGTCCTGACCGATGTGAGGCGGCGAAAGAGGTGGATCAGCCAGCCGCTGGCCAGCAATTCGCCGATACAAATCGCCGGCGGCCGCTCGGTGCGGACGAGGCGCAGCAGCGTGACCAGGAGGCGCAGGCGGATCACCAGGTCCGAGGCGCGAAACAACAGCCGCGCCAGCGTTCGACGCCGCGGAATCGGCTGCAGCACCGTCCGCAGCAGCGGCAGGCGGATAACCTGGTATGGCGCCCGCAGGTCGTGCTCGCGCCAGCCGATGAGCGGCAACCCGTCGGCATAGGAAATGCGGGGCGCCACGACGATGATCTGGCCGCCCGAACAACGGGCGAGATTGTCATAGACCACGGCCGAGCCGCCGCGGACCGGCGGAAAATTGTTGGCGACGAGGATGACCTTGCCGGAGGGCGTCACGGCCCGGCCTCGCCCGCACGGGGCTGGATCAGGAACTCCGGCAGTCGCGATATGCTGACAAAGCGCATCGAGATGTCGGAGGCGAGGAAATCGAGCGTCGCCGAAAGCCGGTCATAGAACGCGTGCAATTCGGCCTTCGAGCGGACATAGGGATTGTGCCCGGCCTGCAACGAGGAGCTGTGGAAACTCAGCGCGAAGAACTGTTGCCCGCGGGCGCGCAGACCGAGCACGAGACGGCGCATGGCGGCCACGTCGTTGCCTTCCGGCGACAGCGTGATCCGCTCCGCGCAGTGCAGGCGCGAGACGATCGCCGGCACATGCATCCGCGAGAGGCGTGGTCCCGAGAGCTGGCGATACAGTTCCGGCGCCTGTCGACCCGCCCATCCGACGATGGCGCGGCACAAGGGAACTTCAAGCAGGGCGCGCCGCTGGCCGAACCAGAACAGCTCGTAGTCATGGCCGGTATAGTCGGGACCGCCCTCGATCGCGAAGGTCGTGCGCGGGGCGACACTGGTGTCGATCAGGAAGCCGTGCTTCTCGAGCAGGTTGCCGGTGTGGCTGCTGAGGCCGTAGCGGCCGGCACGGTAGATGGTGGGTTCGAAGCCGAACACCTCCCGGAACTTCGATTTCAGCGCCACCAGCTTCTGTTCCTCGAGATCCGGCTTCAGATTGCCCAGGAACGAGGTGCGCCGACCGAGAACATCGTCGAAGGGCGGCGTTACCCACGGGTGCAGCTGCGCGCCCACGACGCAATGGCCGCGCTCGACCTGCGCCCGGACGATCCGCACCACGTCGGCATTCTCGAGCACCGGATAGGTGATGAGATAGGCCGGGACGATCCCGTAGGCCGCCAAGATCGTATGAAGCAGCCGCACGTCCTTCATATGGGAGGTGGAGTGAACCGTCCCCTGGATCGGTGAACCCCAGTCGAAATCCTCCTCGGCATCGAGGATCACGGTGCAGATCGGCTGCGTGCTGCGCGGGACGGCGGGCGAGGTCCCGACGAAGAACTGGGGCGCCCCGGCCTGCGCCTGATGCCGCTCGAGCAACATCATGGCGCATCGATCGAAAGCAATCCTGCGGCGCGGCCGGGAAAGCGGGTGCGCCCGAGCACCGCCCGGGGGCGGAACGCGGGCACGCCGAGCCGGAACTCCAACGGGCGATTGCGCCGGATCATGTTCCTCCGCCTACCTGCCCCCGCGATCCGCCCCAGCGATCCGCAATGGCGAGACGAGCATAACGCACCGGCCGATAGAGATTCGACGCGCACGCGAAGACGATGAGGCCGCCAGCTCGGGATAGCCGGACTGCGTTCATAAAGTGCCATCTTTACTGCGGTAATGGCGCCCGCTGCTTCCGGTGCCGCACAGCTTCAGCATACATAAAGCCAGGACAGTTGGCGAGGCCGCCGTCGCAAGCGCGAAATTTCCCGTCAAGGCAACGAATGCCGAGGCGGCGGGCGACCCCGGAGAGGGACACCCATACTCAAACCGGGCGGTGTAAACCCTGGTTTTGCTTCTCGCCGACAAATTTATTCCCTATTCACTATACATCACTATTAAGGTGACCACTCCAGTTACGGACCGGAAGCGGATTTCGAACCGATGTATCTGGGTGACGACGGCCCGATCGAAAAACTGGCGACGGGGCCGGGCACACCGCTACCGGTCGCGCCGCCCAACGCGCTCGGACGCAGGGTTGCCTCCAGCGCGATCTGGATGGTGATGCTGCGCTTCGCCATGCGGTTCATCGGGCTGGTCAGCTCGTTGATTCTCGTGCGGCTGCTCACGCCCCGGGATTTCGGCATCGTGGCCATGGCCAGCGTCGCCTACGGCTTGCTCGACAGCCTCAGCGAGTTCTCGCTCGAACTGGTCCTCATCCAATTGAAAGCGCCCGAGCGGCGCCATTATGACACGGCCTGGACGCTGGGCCTCCTGCGCGGCGCCGCCATTTCGCTCCTGATGGTGGCTTCCGCGCCGTTCGTGGCGGAGGCGATGGCCGAGCCGCGCATTCAGCCGGTGATCTACGTCCTTGCGCTATCGCCGTTGGTCCAGAGCTTCGGCAATATCACGCTCGTCGATTGGAAACGCGACTTCAACTTCAACCGGATTTTCTGGCTTCAGGTGTTCGGCAAGGGGATCAGCTTCTGCCTCGTCCTGCCGGCCGCCTTCATACTGCGCAGCTACTGGGCACTGATCGTCGGCACCTTGGGAACCCGGTTTATCCTGGTCGGCGTCGGCTATGCCCTCCGTCCCTATCGGCCCCGCTTCAGTTTCTGGGCCTGGGCGGAGTTTTTCCATTTCTCGAAATGGCTCATGGCCAGCAACCTGCTCGGCACCATGGACAGTTACGTCATGACCTTCCTGATCGGGCGGATTGCCGGCCCGAGCACGTTGGGGCTGTTCAATGTGGCGAAGGAAATCGCCTATTTGCCGGCCAGCGAGATCGCCGCGCCGATACGGCAGCCGATGTACGCGGCCTATGTCAAGCTGATGGACGATGTCGACGCGCTGCGCCGGCAGGCGCTGGACGGGCTGGGCATCGTCCTGATGCTGGTCGTGCCTCTTTCAGTCGGGCTCGCGGTGACCGCGGATTTGGCGACGCCGCTCTTTCTCGGCCCGAAATGGCTCGGCGCCACGCCGTTCGTCGCGATCTGTTCGATGTTCGCGCTGTTCGACAACATCGCCTATTTCACCCATCATCTCTATATCGTCAGGCACGCCCAGGCGCGGTTTGCCGCGATTTTCGGCGTGTTGCTGGCGCTCCGGGTCGCCTTGCTCATCCCGATCGGCATCCTTTACGGCGTCATGGGCGCGGCGGTGGTCATTCTCGTCACCTCGGTCCTCATGGCCGTCAGCCTGTTCGTCGGGCTCGCGCCGCTGCTGCGCATGAGTTTTGGCGACGTCGCCCTCGTGTC
Source organism: uncultured Alphaproteobacteria bacterium (assembly GCA_963721625.1). GTDB lineage: Bacteria > Pseudomonadota > Alphaproteobacteria > ATCC43930 > CGMCC-115725 > DATJLY01. Next base: position 113,918 of record CAVRKF010000021.1, on the reverse strand, counting down.
GTGGCGGATCGTCGTATCCGCCTGCGGCATGGCGGCGGGCGTGCTGCTGCTCGCCTGGCTTTGGCCGGTGCCGGGCGGCCCGTCGTCGATCGCGCTGCATCTGACGGCCGAAACCATCGCCGGCGCCGTCCTGTTCATCGGGCTCGAAGCGGCGCTTTGGCTTGCCTCCGGGCGCGCCAGGGGACCGGAAGCTCACGCCGTCGAGGCCGCCGGCTCCGTCCTCGCCCGCGCCCGGCGCCGGATGGCACGATCGACCGCCGCGCTGGACGGCGGCACGCGACCGTGACGGGAGGTTGATAGCCGGCGCGAGAACCGCGGATCGCCGGCACGGGCTATTGTTTGCTACGCCTCTGCCCGCCTACGGGGTCGGGCGCCGCAAGATATTGGAAGGCTCGATGTTCGGGCCCTTCTCGAGCGCGATGATGTTGTGCTCAAAGACAATCCACCGAATTTGCTCGGCAAGCTTCAATTTCTCGCCGTCGACGCCATCAAGCGTCATGAACTCCGCATGGTTGAGATATTTTGCCAAATCAAGAAACCAGCCGAAACAGGTGCCGGCGAATTGGGGGTCGGCGATGGGTCGCCCATCCCACTCGCTCCCTGCGATGTATCCCGACCAGAACGAGGTCTGCACGTCCTCGATCACATATAGACCGCCGTCTTTGAGGTACGGAAACAAGTGCAGGAATGAGATCAATTGATGCCGAGACTGGTGCGAACCATCGTCGATCACGATGTCAAACGGACCTTCGGCGGCGCATAGGCGGCTCAGGTCGGCGGTCGAACTCTGGTCGCCTTGGTAAATGCGCGTATTATTCCCGGCCGCCAGGCCAGTTTTGTCGTCGATGTCCATTCCCACCGTGACGGCACGGGGAAAATAGGCCCGCCACGCCAAAAGCGAAGTCACCGCCCAACAACCCGATTTCCAGCATCTTGAGCCGCCGGTAGCGGCGACCGCGAAACAGTCGTTGATAGGTTTCGCCATAACTGTGCCCCGCGGGCTTCTGTTTGTCCGTCCCGAACAGCAGGAGGAGACGTGGCAAAGGAATGGGGACCAGGGAAAGCAGCGCCGCAATTCGGTGACGGTCGCGGTAGGTGGTCAACCGACCGCCCGGCCTGTTGAGAAGCGCACGCAGGATGGCTCTAAACCGCACGGGGATGCCTCGTCGTCGTCAATGCCGATAGCTGCAACGCCCGAGTGCGCTTTCAGAACCCTGGCCGATGCGGCCGAAGCGCCGCAGCACATAGTCCTTGATCCCCAGGCGCGCCGCTGCGGCGAACGGGTCTCTTGAGACGAGCCACCGCAGAAACGTCGGGAACGGCACATGAATGCCGATTTCGCCGATGCGCCCCGAGAGCGACCAATAGATCTGTCGGCTCGCCAGAAAGAACCCGCGCCAGGTGCGGTTGTGCTTTTCCGCCAGAAGAAGGCTGTTCCGCGTGATGTAATAGGTCTTCAACGGCGTCCGTTCCGCGCCGAAGCTCCGCGATATCTTGTGCCGGATTCTGGCGTCGAGACAGCAGAACGAGCGAAACCCCGCTTTTTGCGCACGCGCGAAAAAATCCGTCTCCTCGAGCTGCAGGAAAAACCGCTCATCGAGCAAACCGACCCGGCGGAAGATCGAATTGTGGATCATGAGGCACGCCCCGTAGGCGTAATTCATCTCGACGACGCCGCAGGGGGTGCCGGGCTGCCGCACCGCCGTCGCCGAAGGGTCGAGCTGTGCTCTCGCGCCGTCGTCATAGGCATAGATGGTCGGATGCAGGAGGCACGGGCCGAGACAGGCGGCGGCATCGGCCAGGCTCTGGTACGTGTTGTCCCCCATGACCGTATCGTTGTTCAGCAGGCAGACGTAATCGTAGCCGCGCTCCAGCGCCAACCGGATGCCGACATTATTGCCGCCTGCCCAGCCCGAATTGCTGGGGAGCGCCACGAGCTCGAATTCGGGATAGGCCGCACGGATCGCTTCCGCCGACCCATCGGCCGAATCATTGTCGATCACCAGGATGTCGAGCTTCGGATATTGCTGCGTCCGCAGGCTCGCCAGGCACTCGAGCGTGTCGTCGCGCGATTTATAACTGAGAACGACCGCAAGTACGGACGGCGACAAAGCCATCGAAGGGGCGAGTACGGCGGCCATCGCAACTCATGCGCCACTGAAAGGGTTCAGCCGGCCATCTTGGCCAATTTTGGTTAACGGATGCTTTTAGCACCCGCTCCGCCGCTGCGGAAGCGGGACCCGCTCACCGTTGCGTCAGCAACCCGCGCAGGTACCGGCCATAGGCATTGCCCTTGAAACTGGCGGCAACGGCGGCGAGCTGCGCCTCGTCGATCCAGCCCTGGCGCCAGGCGATCTCCTCGGGACAGGCGATCTTGAGCCCCTGGCGCTCTTCGACGGTGGCGATGAACGACGCGGCCGCGAGCAGGCTTTCCGGCGTCCCGGTGTCGAGCCACGCGAAGCCGCGGCCGAGCGTCTCGACATCGAGCCGTCCCTCGCGCAGATAGGCGTTGTTGAGATCGGTGATCTCGAGCTCGCCGCGGGCCGACGGTGTCAGCGTCGCGGCGATGTCGGCGACACGCTCGTCGTAGAAATAAAGCCCGGTCACGGCGTAATGCGAGGGCGGGTCGGCGGGTTTCTCGATGATCGCGCGCGGCCTGCCGTCGGCGGCGAAGTCGATCACGCCGTATTGGCTCGGCTCGCGCACCCAATAGGCGAAGATGATCGCGCCCGAGCGGGCCGCCTGGGCCTGCGCGAGCTTCTCGGTGAAGCCGTGGCCGTAGAAGATGTTGTCGCCGAGCACCAGCGCCACGCGGTCGCCGGCGATGAAGTCGCGGGCGATGAGGAAGGCCTGGGCGATGCCGTCGGGGCTGGGCTGCACCGCATAGGACAAGGCGACGCCCCACCCCGCACCGTCGCCCAGGAGCGCGCCGAACTGCGCCGCATCGCCGGGCGTGGTGACGATCATGATCTCGCGAATGCCGGCCAGCATCAGCGTGCACAGCGGGTAATAGATCATCGGCTTGTCGTGCACCGGCAGGAGCTGCTTGCTGACGGCGCGGGTGATCGGCCACAGCCGGCTGCCGGTGCCGCCGGCGAGGATGATGCCCTTCACGCGCCGGCCCCGGCGGCCAGGAAATTCATGCGGCCCCCCGCTCGAGCCCGAGCCGTTCCTGCTGGTAGCGGGCCGCGGCGGTGCGGCACCATTCCGCGTTGGCGATGTACCAGTCCACCGTCTCGGCCAGGCCGCGCTCGAAGCCGTGGCGCGGGCGCCAGCCGAGCTCGCGCTCGATCTTGCCGGGATCGATGGCATAGCGCGCATCGTGGCCGGGGCGGTCGGCGACATAGGCGATCAGCCGCTCGTGCGGCGCCCCCGCCGGCCGGCATTGGTCGAGCAGCCGGCAGATCGCCTGCACGACCTCGAGGTTGCACCTCTCGCTGCGCGCGCCGATGAGATAGGTCGCGCCGATCCGGCCGGCGCGGACGATCGCCTGCAGCGCGCTCGCATGGTCCTCGACATGGAGCCAGTCGCGCACATTGGCGCCCTTTCCATAGACCGGCAGGGCCTTGCCCGCGAGCGCGTTCAGCACCATCAGCGGAATGAGCTTCTCGGGAAACTGGTAGGGGCCGTAATTGTTGGAGCAGTTGGAGATCAGCACCGGCAGCCCGTAGGTGCGATGCCAGGCCCGCGCGAGATGATCGGCGCCGGCCTTGGTCGCGGCATAGGGCGAGTTCGGACGGTAGGGGCTGTCATCGGCGAACGCGCCGTCCGCCCCCAGCTCGCCATAGACCTCGTCGGTGGAGACCTGGAGAAACCGGAACGCCCCGCGCCCGGCCGCGTCGAGCGCGCGCCAATGGGCGAGCGCGGCGTCGAGCAGGGTCGCGGTCCCGACCAGGTTGGTGTGCACGAATTCCGCCGGGCCGTCGATCGAGCGATCGACATGGCTCTCGGCGGCGAGATGATAGACGGCGTCTGGGCGGTGCTCGGCGAAGACCGCCGCCATCGCCGCGCGGTCGCAGATATCGGCGCGCACGAAGACATGGCGCGGGTCGTCCGCGAGCGCGGCGAGATTGGCGAGATTGCCGGCATAGGTGAGCTTGTCCACCGTGACGGTGCGCGTTCCGCCCGCCACCAGCGCCCGCACCAGGGCCGAGCCGATGAAGCCGGCGCCGCCGGTGACGAGGACGGTCATGGCCGATACGCGAACAGGTCGGGCTGCTGCGCCAGGCGCGGCAGCTTGCGGTCGCGCTCCGACACGAGCGCGCTCGCGGCCGTGACCGGCCAGGGGATCATGAGGTCGGGATCGTCCCAGGCGATGCCGCGGTCGCAGGCGGGATCGTAGAATCCCGTCACCTTGTATTGCACCTCGGTGTCGTCCTCGAGCGTGCAATAGCCGTGGGCGAAGCCCGGCGGAATCCACAATTGGTGCCAGTTCTCGGTGGTCAGCACCGCGTCGGCATGGCGCCCGAAGCTCGGCGAGCCGCGCCGGACATCGACCGCGACATCGAAGATGGCGCCCCGGCTCACGCGCACGAGCTTGCCCTGCGCCGACGGTTCGACCTGATAGTGCAGGCCGCGCAGCGTGCCCTGGCGCGGGCTGCGCACGTGATTGTCCTGGACGAAGGACGCCGCGATGCCCGCCGCGCCGAAGTCGCGCGCGTTCCACACCTCGGAGAAAAAGCCGCGCGCGTCGCCGATGCGGGCCGGCACCACGACCTTGACCCCCGGCAGCCGCGTCTCGATGACCTGCATCAAGGGTCCTTACTCCGTAAAACCGTCAATGCCAAGTATCACAAATATCGTAATTAACCATTTACGGTGCATGGCCGCTGCGCGTTGGCGGAGGTCGGCGCGGCGCCCGGCGGCGCAATAATCCTTAAGCCGGTTTGCTCAGAACTGCTTGAGTTCGTCTTCAGCACCGGTTCTTAATGGAAAGACGATTGCCGGGTCGCGATCCTCACGGTAACTTAGCATCAGGCCAATATGCGCACCGCTGTCATCATTCCGTTCTTCCAGCGAGAAGGCGGCCTCTTGCGCCACGCGGTGACGTCCGTCCTCGCCGATCCGGCCGCGGATTCCGCCGACATCATCGTGATCGACGATGGCTCGCCCGTTTCTGCGCGGTCCGAGTTGAGTGCGCTTGCACCCGAGGAATTCCGCCCGCGTCCGTCTGATAGAACAGGCCAATGCCGGCCCCGCGGCGGCCCGGAACCGCGGCCTCGCCAGCCTTGCCGCGGGCACGGAGCTCGTCGCTTTCCTCGACTCCGACGACGCTTGGCAGAACCGCCACCTCGAACGGGCGATCGCGGCCTTCGGGGCCGGGGCGGATATTTATTTCGCCGATCATCGCCGTCCCGGGGATGGGCCGTCACGCTTTGGCGAATGCAACCTCGGGCCGGAGGGACATGAACCGCTAGACTCCCACGGGATCTCTACCGATACCGAAACGATCTTTTCGACGCCATCTTGAGGCGCTCGCCGGTGGGGACCTCGACAATGGTCTACCGGCATGCGGTCGCACCGGAGCTGCGCTTCCTAGAGACCCTTTACGCAGGTGAAGATACGTACTTCTGGCTCGCGCTTGTCGCGCGCTCGCGGCGCGCGGTGTTCTCGACCCGGCTGGAAGCCGCCTATGGGCGCGGCGTCAACATCTACGCAGCGGCGGTCTGGGGCACGCCCGCCGCGCTGACGCTCATCTTCAACGCCGCCAAGATGCACAATTTGGTGCAAAGCACCTACCCACTCACTCCCGAGCAGCGGCAGTGGAATTCGTCTTGGGAGCGCGCGCTACGACGCGATTTCGCGCGAAACGTCGCGCATTTGGTACGCCATCGCAAGCCGGTGAATTGGAGGATGGTCGCCGAATACGTACGGAAAAAGCCGGGTCTTGTCGTCGATGCCGCACACGTGCTGCTCGCCCGACGATGACGGCACGCGGAGGGTTGGCAAAAGCTCTTGCGCGAAGTCGCTCCGGAGGCGGGCGAATCATTACGCCTGTGCCTTGCCGTGGAATCCAAAAGCACGCATTTTCATCCGTCAGTCTGTGAAGTGAGCACGAATGGATCCGTCGGTCGCCGAGGATTTGGCCGGGCAGGGCCCGAGAATCAATAACCCTATCTCAGGGCGTGCCAGGGCTATCGCGTTTTACCTACCCCAATTCCATCCTATTCCTGAAAACGACGATTGGTGGGGCCCGGGCTTCACCGAGTGGACAAACACAGCGCGCGCTCGCCCCCTTTTTCGCGGACACTATCAGCCACATATCCCGGCGGATCTGATCGTGTCGTGAAGTTGGTAGGAAAGCGCTGACGACGTGGTCTCCGGCTCACGAGCATCGTAAGGTCAGGCTGCGAGGTCAAGGTTCTGCTCGGCAGGTGGCACATGGAAAGTGTCCCAGCCATCGACGCGGCGTAGGTTGATCTGACCGCTGGCGAGCAACGCCCAGAAGAGCATGCAAGCGGTTTCCGCACATGGCAGCAAGCACTGCGTCTTGATGCGCCGCTTGAACTCTTCGTGCAGGCGCTCGATTGCGTTGGTCGTACGCATCGACTTCCACTGCTCGGGCGGATAGCGCAGAAAGGTGAACAGGCGCGGCCCTGCCTCGTCCAGGCTATCGACGACGGCTTGGCACTTCAGCCGCCACTTGCGCACGAATGCCTTGTGCTTGGCGTCCACCTCCTTGACCGTCTTGGCATAGATCATGTCGGTGTAGTCGGCGCCGAGCTCGTCGTGGAGTTTCTTCGGCGCATGGGCCAGCAGGTTGCGGTGCTTGTGCACCGTGCAGCGTTGGACCGGCACCTGCGGCCACAGCGCCGCGAGTGCCGCCTCCAGACCCGCTGCGCCATCGACGATGGCAAGCTCCGGCGTGCGCAAGCCGCGGGCGGCCAGACCGTCCAGAAATGCACGCCAAGCCGCCGCACTCTCTCCGCCCATGTTCTTGAGGCCGAGCAGCACTTTCTGCCCATCGCGGCGCACACCGAGCGCGACCAGCACCGACAGCCCGGTGGCGCGCTTGTCGAGACGAACGCGCACGACCGTGCCGTCGAGGATGAGACGAACGATGTCGTCCTTCGACAAATCTCGCTTCTGCCACGCCTCCCAGTCCGTCTGCACCTTGTGCCAGGCCCGGCTTACCACGTCCTTGCCAATGGCCCCACCGAACAGCGTACCGAGCGCCCGTCGCACGCGCCGGGTGTTGGTGCCGGAGAGATAGACGCCGGCGATCAGCGCCTCGGCCCGCTTGGTGAGCCGCCTGTAGGCCGGGATCGTCTGGTTGCGCCACTCCGATGTCCGACCGTCCGCCCCGGCAAGACGCGCACGCGGCACCGATAGCGTGACCGGGCCGAAGGTGCCGACCAGCTGACGCGCGCGATGGCCATGGCGGTGGCCGCGCGCGGTGCCGTGTCGATCGTAGCGGCCACGCTGCAAGGCCGCATGCAGTTCCGCCTCGAGCATCTCCTCGATGAAGCCGCGAATCCGACCGCGAACCGCCGTCTCCAGCGGGTCGAACCAGTCCTCACTCAGAAATGGCTGCGTCTCGGTCGTTGCGATAGTCTCTTCCATGGCGTGATCTCCTGGCGGCTGGCAGGCCGCCTTTTGGGTTGAAGTCCAATCCGGAGATTACGCCGCCTTCAATTTCCTACCACTCCTCGGACACGACCGCGGATTTGGGTATTACGACTTGCGGCTTCCCGAGACACGTATTGCCCAAGCGGAAATAGCTCGTCGCTACGGCATTGAAGCGTTCTGTTACTATCACTATTGGTTCGCCGGCCGCCGAATTCTCGAACGTCCGTTCGCTGAGGTCCTCGCGAGCAAGCAGCCGAACTTCGGATTTTGTCTATGCTGGGCTAATCAGAGCTGGGAGGGCGTGTGGCATGGGCTCCGGAACCGTGCACTCATAAAGCAAACTTATCCCGGCGAGGAAGACCACCGCCGACATTTCGAACTCACTCCTGCCCGCATTTTGTGACTCTCGGTACTTCCGGGTCGAGGGTAAGCCCTTGTTCGCGGTATTCCAACCCGAAGGTCTCCCTGAAGCCGAACGAGTTACCGATCTGTGGCGGCTACTCGCAAGTCGCGCAGGCCTTTCAGGATTGTATCTCGTCTGCGAGCATCGAGGATCCCGCTTTTTGATCCGCGGCGATTGGGCTTTGATGCTTCCGTAATCGTGCGGCTCCCGCCGAAACGTCGAGACTGGGTGCCCTGGAGTTAACCACTGCGCAGACTTCACAACAAAGTGTTAGAAAAGATCGGGCGACCAACCGTTCAGCGATATGACATGGTCGTGAAGCAGATGATTACAACGCCGGTCGAGGGTATTCGAAGCCACCCTTGCGTCATTCCGAATTGGGATAATACGCCGCGTAGTGGCGTCAACGGAATGGTATTGCACGGGTCAACTCCCGAAGCGTTTCGAATACACCTGCGCGAGGCCTTAGGGCGAATTGAAAGTCAACGCCGAGAAACCCCATTGCTATTTATAAAATCTTGGAACGAATGGGCGGAGGGTAATCATCTGGAGCCAGATCTTCGGTGGGGACATGCGTATCTCGAGGTTCTTCGCGAGCAACTGATGACGTTTGTCCCCCCGCGCAATCAATCATCTCCTCAAGAAAAATACCCAGACAGGATGTAACACGCTTCATTTTCCATGGTGCTGGAGGGCACATCAAGAAAATTGCAATTTCCTCCGCCGCGCCGCGTTAACCACGTTTTCAATCCGGTGCTCGCGCTCTGAATGCGCTGGTATGCCTAACGGGGCTTTGCCTGCGGGATGGGCATACCTGTGGCTGTTTGGGGTCACAAATTCTTCGCCGATCACGCGGCATCACACATTTTAACCTTTTCATCAGGGCGACAGTTGTATTATAACATATAATCATGATCGTTGAGATTTGCGGTCACAAACATACGGCCGTCGCGCGGCGAAATTCGCCGCCGCTGTCCTGATCATGCGGGCGTCGCGCATGGTGGCGTCCGGGATCGGGGGACGGGCGCTCGCCCTGGCGAAGCGCTCGCGTCGCTTGCTGACCCGCCCCCGATCGCAAAGACCGGTCGTCATCTTTGTCGCCGGCGTGCATCGCTCGGGCACCAACATGGTCCTGGACGTGCTCGATGCCAGCATGCGGACCGACGTCTTCGGCGAAAGCGACAGCCGCGCGTTCGACAATTACGTGATGCGCGACGTGGCGGTGATCGAGCGGCTCGTCGCGCGCTCGCGCGCCGACACCGTCGTCGTCAAGGCGCTCCACGAGGCGCACAAGCTGCGCGAGCTGATGGACCGGTTCGCGCCGGCCAAGGCGATCTGGCCGGTGCGGCGCTTCCACGATGTCGTCAATTCTATCGTCCGCCGCTGGCCCGATTATGCCAACGACATCGATGAAATCGCGGCCGATCGCCGGGCCGGCGGTTGGCGCTCGCGCGGGATGACGGACGAGACCTATCGCATCCTGCGGCGCCACTACCGCACCGGCATGGACGCCGCCTCGGCCAATGCCCTGTTCTGGTATTACCGCAACCAGCTTTTCTTCGATCAGGGCCTGGCCGCCGACGGCCGCGTGCTGCCCATCGCCTATGAGGCGCTGGTCCACGAGCCCGAGGCTTGCCTGTCCTCGCTCGCCGCTTTCGCCGGGATATCCCCGACCGCTCGCATGCGGCGCATTCCCCATGGCCGGTCGGTCGGCAAGGACGCGCCGCCGACCCTGCTCCCGGACGTGCACGCGCTGTGCAGCGACATGGAAAGAAATCTCTACGACGCGTGCCGACTGCGCAGCCCCGGTGTTCTGCTCCTGTCCATTCCCCACCGTCATGGAGTCCAGCACCGCGCGCCGGCATGATGCCGGCGGCGGTCACTGCGCCGCTTCGGCCACCGTGCCGGGATCGTGGCGGCCTGGCGATGTCGCGCCGAGACCGGCAATGGCAAGGCGGATCTCCGGCAGCGCCCGCTGCGCCGCGTCGGCCCCCGCGGCGATGGCGTCGGCCGCGCGAAAGAACTCGAGCGCGCCGATGGTCCTGACTTTGGGGCGGATCACCACCTCGGGCGGATCTTGGGCCAGGCGCGTGTCGGCGATGCGGTCCTGGATGATGGCGAGCGATCGGGTGAGCACCCCGAAAGCGCTCAGCCCGCCATTGCGCCGCTTGAAATAACTGCGCACGAAGCCGCGGCTCGTGCGGTCCTGCGCCGGCCCGGCGCGGCGGGTGAGCTCGCTCTCGCCGTCTTCGCCCGGCTCGGGCCCGAACCGGTCGGCGCGGACATCGACGGCGATGGTGATGTCGGCGCCAAGGGCGCGGCACAGCGACACCGGCACCGGGTTGACGAGCCCGCCATCCACCAGCCAGCGGTCGTGGCGCGGCACCGGCGGAAAAATCCCGGGGATCGCATAGGACGCGCGCACCGCCTCGGCGAGGGACCCGGTGCGCAGCCACACCTCGTGGCCGCTATCGACATCGGTGGCGACGCAGGCAAAGCCGCAGGACAGATCTTCGATCAGCATGTCGCCATAGCCGAGGGACAGCGTGTCGGTGATGCGCCGTCCCGCGATGATCCCGCCGCTGCCGAATTGAAAATCGAAATGCCGGCTCATCCGCAGCCGGGTGAGCTTCATCGCCCACGCTTCGAGCTCGGCGATGTAGCCGGTCGCATAAAAACCGCCGACGATCGCCCCCATCGAGGTCCCGCACACCATGGCGGGGACGATCCCCGCCGCCTCGAGCTGGCGCAGGACGCCGATATGCGCCCAGCCCCGGGCCGAGCCGCTGCCGAGCGCGATGCCGATTTTTGCGGTCATGAAAATTCGGGTTGGGGCCGGGCCCGCGGTTACACGTGCAGTGCCCCAGCATCGCCGATAGCGATTGAAGAACTCGTTGATCGGCTGCCGCCACGCCACCCGGCGCCGTTCTCACCCCGGCGCGCGGTGGGGAACCAGCCTTTCCGCGATCGGCGCGCGCGTGCCGGCGCGGCCCGCTTCGTGATACGCGGCGTCCTGGTTGACCGACCACACATCATGCGCCACGGCGCCGGCCAGCACGTTGCGCGCGGCCAGCATGGCGGTCATCATGGCGTGGTCCTGGTTGTCGTATTTGTGCATCCCGTTGCGGCCGACCAGGTGCAGATTCGGATAATCCGCCGCCACCGCGCGGCGCACGCGGCCGACCCGCTCCTCATAGCCGTCGTCATAAACAGGATAGGCCTTCGCCTGCCGGATTACCCGCCCGTCCACAATGTCCGCCGCTTCCGCCAGACCCAGTCGGACGAGTTCGTCCCGGGCCAGCGCGACGAGGCCGCCATCCGGCGCGGCCCAGGTCGCGTCGTCCGCGGTGCAGAAATATTCCATGCCATAGCAGTTGAAGGCCGGGTCGGGCACCATCTCGGGCGACCACGACTTGAAGTTCTGGATGCGCCCCACCTTCACCGCGGGATCGTGAATGTAGAGCCAGTTGTCGTCGAAGCTCCGGCGGTCCCGGACGATGAGGGCGACGACGAGAAAATCGCGATAGCGCAAGGAAGCGGCTGCTGCGCCGACCTCCGGCGCCGGGCTCGGCCGCAATCCCGCGACGAGGTCCCTGATCGCCATCGACGAGATCACGTGGTCGGCGGCGAAGCGGACATTCTCCCCGCCCGGCCCGGTCCCGGCGACGCTCCAGCCGCCCGTCGCACCGTCGCGCGCAATGACATCGATGTTGACGCCCATGGCGATGCGGCCGCCGGCTTGCCTGACCCGGTCCGCGACGCTTCCCACATCATTCCGGGACCGCGCCGCGGATAGCGGAATTCGGTCACCAGCGTCTTGATCACCTGTCGGCCCTGGCTTGCGGTTTTTGCGGCCAGATGGCGGTGCGGATCGCGGCGGCAAGGGACAAGCCCTTGATGCGCTGCGCGGCCCAGTCGGCGGAGATCTCCTTGCAGCTCATCCCCCACACCTTTTCCGTGTAGGTCTTGAAGAAGATGCGGAACAGACGATCGCCGAACTGGTTCGTCACCCATTCCTCGAAGTTCTTCGGTTGCCGGTAAGGGAAGGCCAACTGCTTCACATAGGACAGCACGCAGGCGGTGGCCTCGACCAGGCCGAGCTTGAGAACCGTTTCGCCGACCCTTCAGCGGGTAATCGAACAGTTTCCCGCGGTAATAGATGCGCGACTTCCGCGGCCGGTTGAGCATGTCCGGGCGAGAATTTCCGTCCAGAAATTCTCGATCTCGGCGGATTTGGAGAAGAAGCGATGACCGCCGATATCGAACAGGAAGCCCTTATACTGAACGGTCCTGGAAATTCCCCCGACATAGACGGGGTCTGCCTCGACCACGGTCACGTTCGCGCCGGCAGCGCTCAAAACATAGGCAGCCGTGAGCCCGGCGGGCCCTGCGCCGATACAAATCACAGATGGTTGTGCGCTCTTGGTCATGTTCGGTACAGTTGGTATTGGTTAACGACTTTTCCGGGTTACCGGCTTCGCGGTTGCCAGAATGTGCCAATTTGATATTGCAAGCAAGCAACTTGCCGGTGAGTCGCGCCACGGGTCGTGCAGGCGCCCGGCGACCGCGCGGCATTCGGCGATTGATTTTAACCTTGATCTGATCAAATGCTCGTCCATTGACCGATCCAGCTCGAACGACACTCCCCATCTTGTCGCCAGCGTCGAAATCGCCGGGCGTCCGCGTCTTGCTTTCCGGCGTCCGGGTGGTCGTCACCGCGGGCCTGCTGGCGGTTCTCGTCGCCAAGGTCGATCGCGCGCGGCTTGGCGCGGTTCTGGCGCAGGCGACGCTGGTGCCCTTCGCCCTGGCGGTGGTCGCGCTGGCAGCGGCGACGCTGGTCAATGCCTGGCGCTGGCATGCGATCCTGGGAAAGAGCGTCTCGCCGGGATGGGTGAGGCTGCTGAAGCTGCTGTGGCTGGGCCTGTTCTTCAACCAGGTGCTGCCGTCGGGCGTGGGCGGCGATGCGGTGCGCGCCTGGCGCTGCCGCCGCTTCGGCATCAGTCTCGGCACCGCCGTGCGCAGCATTCTGCTCGATCGGGCCTGCGGCTATTCGGTGCTGGTCCTGCTCTATGCAGTCGGGTTGCCCTATTTGCTGCCGCGCTTTCCGGACGCGCTGCAGCGCGTCACCCTCATCGGACTGTTCGCCCTTGCCGCGGGCGGCCTGGTGGCGCTGTTCGTGATCGATTTCCTGCCGCGGCCGCTCGTGCGCCTGCGCCTGCTGTGGCCGCTGACCGAGTTGTCGCGCGAGGCGCGCCGGGTCTTTTTCGATCGCCGCAGCGTCTACCTGCTGGGTCTGGCCGCGATCGGCATGGGACTGTCGATTTTCAGCTTCGCGCTGGCGGCGCAGAGCGTCGGCGTGCGGCTTCCTGTCGCCGATTGGCTCGTCGTCCTGCCGCCGGTGATCTTCATCCAGTTGGTCCCGGTCTCGCTTGCCGGTTGGGGCGTACGCGAGGTGGCGCTGGTCGTCATCCTTGCCGTCTACGGCATTCCGGCCGCGGCGGCGCTCGCCGCGTCGCTGGCGATCGGGTTGTCGCAGATCGTGGTCGGCCTGCCCGGCGGCCTGGTCTGGATCGGCAATTGGGACGTCGCCGGCAGGGCGCTGCCACGGCCGGCGGCGGCGCCCGACATTCCGACCGGTTCCGGCTCGCCGCGTGCGTGAGGGTTCGGGACGAGCCCCGATCACGGCGGTAGCGCCCCGAGGCGGTAGAGGGAAAATGTCTCGGTGCTTATGGCGGCCGCCGGAAAGCGCTTGAGCAGGGTCACCGCGAGGCCGGGCGGCGCGGTCGCTCGGTCGATTTTCCCGAGGCCGCCTTCACCGACCAGCAGGATCGCTTCCGTCCTGCCGGCCTGCGTCATCGCGACACGGGTCCGGCGCAGGATCTGCCCGGCATCAAGCAGCGGTCGCGGGACGTCGTACACGACCTCGGTCACGTTGCACCGGCATTGCAGGCCGTAGAAGGGTTGTTCGAGATAGGCTGCGACGGGTGTCGCGAACCAGTCCTGATAGGCGACCAGAAATGCGCGATCGAGATGGTTCCGCTCGATCCAGTTCGCAGCCCGTCGCGAATCGGAAAATGGCACGAACTCGGAGCGGAGCGAATAGATGCCCGCCAGCGCATTCAACGCCAGAAGCGCAATCCACCATCGCGGGGCGCGGCCCGGCCGCTCATAACGAGCCTGCCATGCCGCGGCGACCGCCATCAGGAAAAGAATGCCGACATATCGCGTCGCCACCGGAATGCGGAAAACATACAGGAACAGCAGCACGCCCAGCCAACCGAGGCCGAACGACGCCACGACCGGAGTGAACATGGCGCGCGACGGCGCGGCGCGGCGGCGATCACGCAGCAAGAGCCACAGGCCGCCAGCGGCGATCAGCGACGCGCCCAGAATTGCAGGCAGCACGAGATCGGGCCGCAGCGTCAGAACATGGAGCGGGCTCGGGTCCATGAACGGCGGCCATGGCGCCGCGCCGGCCGCGCCGCGCTGAGACAGCCATCCCGCATCGAGCGGCAGGAACGCCTTGGCGACCGCCGAAACCAGTGCTTCGAGCCGGTCCCTGCTGAACCCGAGAACGAGAAGACCGCCGCCAAATCCGGGCGGTGGCACGAGATCTGGCGCCGGCTTCATGGTCGTGACGGAAAGGGCGAAGAGCCCGAGATACATTGCCGCGCCGAGGGCGAGACCGCGCGGCTTCGTCCTTTGCTCGACGGCAAGCGCGAGCGCGAGCGCCATGGACCAGATCGCGGCGAACACTTCGGTGTTCGCCATCACGCCCAGCGTCAACCACGCGAGCGTGAAGTCCTGCGGCCGGCGCCGCCTGAGAACGACATAGCCGAAGATGACCAGCGCCATCAGGCCATAGCCGCGGCTGAGAACGAAATATTCGAAAAACAGGTAGTAGCTGAGAAGAAGGAGAAACTTCTCGGCGGTGTGAAAGGGCGCGCAGCGATAGATCAACAGCCAGATGCCGAGCCCGATGGCGAATTGCAGCGCCTGCATCGCCGCGGGGTTTGCGGTGAAGTGCGTCAGGCCCCACAGCGCTATAGGCCACAAACCCGGATGACCCTCGTAATGGAGCTCATGGAAAAGCTCGAGCGGGCTGCCGGCATGTAAGGCCAGCAGGAATGCTTGAGCCTCGTCCCGCCACAGCGCGTGCCGGGCGATGCGCACGGCGTTCAGCAGGAGCAGCAGCCCAAAGAAGGCGTGTGCCGCCATCGCCGACGCGCGGGAAGGCAATTTCGGGGCCGCTCGTTCAGTGATCTTTCGCACGGGTCCGGTGACGGCCAAGACACATCTGGGCCGCTCGGTGCCCGATGCCGTTCGCTTCGGGCATCCTATCTTGCCGTGGCAAGATCGCCAACGCGGTCACCGGCATTTCCAATCAGGCTTGCCGGCGACGCGGCCGCGTCCCGCCTCACCTTTAGCAAGAATATCATGACGGAAGCTCAATAAAAAATTGCCGCTAGCTGCAAAATCGCGCCGCCGACACTATTCCTAAAGCCGCATGGTTTTATTGTTGGGAACCGTGCAAAGCCCGAACATTCGATATCTTCCCGCGATCGATCATCTGCGCGCGCTCGCCGCGTTCCTCGTGCTCGAATTGCACGCCACCGAGCGGTTCTCCTACGCCCTTGCCCATGGCAACGCGGATTTCGAGCAGCACTTCTTCGTCATGCCGTCGCCCAACCCGCTCACCGTGCTGCTCGTCGAGGGCCGCAGCGGGGTTGCGCTATTCATGGTGCTGTCGGGTTTCATCTTCACCCATGTCGCCTATGGGCGGACGCTGAACTATCCCCGTTTCCTGATGAACCGGGTCTTGCGCATCTATCCGCTCGTGCTCGCCATTACCGTGGTCGCGGGCTTCACCTATGGCAGCCTTGCCGTGGCGCCGCTGCTGCACACGATCATGTTCCCGTTCAAGCTTCCTGGCGGCCTCGTCACGATCGGCCCGTACGTGCAAGCGGGCCGATGGACATGGATGTTCTGGACGCTTTCGCCCGAGTTCCAGTTCTATTTCGCGTTTCCCGTCCTTTTGTTGGCGGTCCATCGCTTCGGGCCGGCACCGCTTGTGCTCCTGATCGGCGCCACCGTCCTGGCGCGTGCGGTTCTCCTGCACGCGGGGTACGATCCTCTGGGCGTGGCATACTTCACGATCGCCGGCCGGTTCGACCAATTTCTGGTTGGCATGCTCGGCGCCATGTTTCTGAAACGGCGCGAAGCCGGCCCCTTGCCGGGGTGGCTTGCCGCCGCCGCCTTCATCGTCGTCCTTTGCGCCCTGCAAGGGCTGAACGGGCTGGAGCGGAGCGATTGGGCGGGGCGCGGATGGCGCGCCTATTATCCGCTTGTCGAGGCCACCGCGTGGGGAATGTTCGTCACCGCCTATGTCGGCGCCTTCCGCGACCCGCGCGGTGCGGCATCGCGCGTCCTGTGCTGGATCGGAACGATCAGCTTCTCGCTCTACCTCTTGCATTATGCCAGCGTCTACGTCGTCATCAGCCATGGCTGGCTGCTGCGGCCGACGGGAAACCCTCTCATCGATACCGGCGTGAACGACGCCGTTTTCGCGCTCGCGATGGTCGCCCTCGCGTCGGCGAGCTATCTCGTCGTCGAGCGGCCGTTCCTTCGCCGGCGGTTGCGCTATCTCGCCGCGCCGCGGCAAGAGGCGGCAAAACTGGCGCTCTTCCCCGCCGGGACGCCCGAATAGGGCTGGCACAGGGGCCGGGTCCGCTTGACAGGGCGAGGTCGAGAACGCACTCTGCGCCGGCACAACATGCCGTGGCGCCGACCCGAGATTTTCGTTCTACCCCCGTGCATGGCACGGCGGCGGGGCGGCGCGTGATCGCCGCGCGATGAGCGTCATCGTCACCGGCACGGCGGGGTTCATCGGCTTCCATGTCGCGCAGGCGCTGCTCGCGCGCGGCGAGACGGTGTGCGGCATCGACAACGTCAACGATTATTATTCGGTCGCGCTGAAGCGCGCGCGGCTGGTACAACTCGCGCGGTCTCCCGCCTTCGACTTCCACGAGATCGACATTTCCGACCGCGACGCGGTCGCGGCGTGCAACGCACGTCACGCCGACGCCACCGGGATCGTCCACCTCGCCGCCCAGGCGGGCGTCCGCTATTCGCTCGTCAATCCCTACGCCTATGTGCAGTCGAACGTGATGGGGCAGGTCGTCATGCTCGAAGCGGCACGCCGGCTCGAGCGGCTTGCACTGCTTCGTCTATGCCAGCTCGTCCTCGGTCTATGGCGGCAACACGAAGCAGCCTTTCGCGGTCGCCGACCGGGTCGACGATCCGGTCTCGCTTTACGCCGCGACCAAGCGCGCCTGCGAGCTGACCGCGATCAGCTATGCGCCATCTCTACAGCTTCCGGCGATCGGGCTTGCGGTTCTTCACCGTCTATGGACCGTGGGGGCGGCCCGACATGGCCGCCTATCTCTTTGCCGACGCCATCCTGGCCGGGCGGCCGATCGACGTCTTCAACGAAGGGCGGATGGCGCGCGATTTCACCTATATCGACGACATCGTCGCCGGAACCGTGGCGGCGCTCGACCGCCCGCCCGGCGGGCGACGTGCCGCACCGCGATCTACAATCTCGGCAATCATCACCCGGAGCCGCTTTTGCGCTTCATCGCGGTGCTGGAGCAGGCGCTCGGCCGCACCGCGGAAAAGCGCCTTCTGCCGATGCAGCCCGGCGACGTGCCCGAGAGCTTTGCCGACATCGAGGATTCGCGCCGCGACCTGGGCTTCGAGCCGAAGACGCCGATCGACATCGGCATCGGCAATTTCGTGCGCTGGTACAAGGCCTATCACGGCATCGCCTCGGGCGATTGAAGCCGCTCGGGCGTTGCCCTATGAGGCAAGGACGGCGGTCGCCTGAGACGGGAAGGTCGGGATGAGCGAGCGTGGATTCGCCGTGGTCGGGCTGGGCTATGTGGGTCTGCCGGTCGCGCTTGCGCTCGCCCGTCAATTCGATCCGGTCTGGGGCTTCGATGTCTTCGGCGAGCCGGATCGCCGAACTGCTCGACGGGCGCGACCGCACCCGCGAGGTCGCACCCGAGGCGCTGCGGCAATCGAGCTTGCGGCTGACCAATCGTGTCGAGGACCTGGCGGCGGCGAGCTTCTTCATCGTCACCGTTCCGACCCCGATCGACGATGGGCGCCGGCCCGACCTCGCGCCCATGCGTTCGGCGCCTGCACGATGATCGGCCGGGTCGCTGCAGCCCGGCGCGGTCGTCGTGTTCGAATCGACGGTCTATCCCGGCCTGACGCGCGAGCTGTGCGGGCCGCTGCTGGCGGCGGCTTCGGGGCTGCGGCAGGGGGTGGATTTCAAGCTCGGATATTCGCCCGAGCGGATCAATCCGGGCGACAATGTGCACCGGCTCGAGACCATCACCAAGGTCGTCGCCGGCGAGGACGCGGCGGCGCTGGAGCGCGTGGCGGCGGTCTATGGCGCGGCTCGTCCCAGCCGGCATTCATCGCGCCCCCAGCATCGAAGTGGCCGAGGCGGCGAAGGTGATCGAGAACACCCAGCGCGACCTCAACATCGCGCTCATGAACGAGCTGGCGATCATCTTCGACCGCCTCGGCATCGCCACCGCCGACGTTCTCAAGGCGGCCGGCACGAAATGGAATTTCCTCCCCTTCACGCCGGGCCTGGTCGGCGGCCACTGCATCGGCGTCGATCCCTATTACCTCACCGCCCGCGCCGAGGCGGCCGGGTACTATCCGCAGGTGATCCTGTCCGGGCGGCGGATCAATGACGGGATGGGCGCCTTCGTGGCGCAGCGCCTGGTCAAGTTTCTCATCGCGGCGGAGCGTCCGATCAAGGGCGCGCGGGTCGGCATTCTCGGGCTGACCTTCAAGGAGGACGTGCCCGACCTGCGCAACAGCCGGGTCCCCGACATCATCGCCGAGCTGCGCGGCTTCGGCATCACGCCCATCGTGCACGATCCGATGGCCGACGCCGCCGAGGCCTTGCACGAATACGGCGTCGAGCTGGTCGGCGCCGAACATTTCACCGGCCTCGACGGCGTCATCTATGCGGTGCCGCATGAGAGCCTCAGGGAACGCGGCGGCGCCTTCATCGCGGCGATGCTGGTTCCGGGCGGCGTCCTGATCGACGTGAAATCCGCCCTCGATCGCACTGCATTGCCGCGCGGCGTCACCTATTGGGCGCTCTGAGTCATCGCGCGCCGCCGGACCGGCGGCGGGAGGCGCGGCGCGCGGCTTTCGGGGACAGCGACTTACCGGTAGCTTCGCCCCGGCGGCTCGACGTGTTCAACCTGCCGGCGCCGTGGTTCGCGGCGATTTTCGTGATCGTGCAGGCAGGATCGCTCTATCCGATCTTCGCGCACCACGTCCCCTCGATCAACGATTTGCAGAATCATTTGGCGCGCGTTTGGATATTGCTGCATTACGGCGACCTGCCGGCCATTCACCAATTCTATCGCGTCCACTGGCAGATGCTGCCCAACCTGGCCATCGACGCATTCGGTTTCGTCGTCGGGCGGTTCGTATCCCTCGACATGACGGGCAAGCTGTTCATCGCCGCGACCTTCGTCCTCCTTCTCAGCGGCGTCGTCCACCTGCATCGTGCGGTATTCGGGAGATGGTCGTGCTGGCCGCTTCTCGCCGCGTTCTTCCTGTTCAACCGGCCGTTTCTGTTCGGCTTCGCCACCTTTCTGGCCGCCGTCGGACTCTATCTGCACGCCGTCGCCCTGTGGGTCCGGCAGCGCGAGCGCAGCGTCCTTTGGCGCGTGACGTGTTCGAGCATCCTGGCACTCGCCATTTTCTTCGCTCATCTCTTCGCCCTTGGGCTGTTGGGGTTGACCATTTTCGCTGTCGAGCTGGTCCGCGCCGCGAGGGAACGCTGGGGCGCCGCGCGAGCGGTCCGCAATTTCGCGCTGGCCGGCATCCCCTTCGTCGTTCCGGTTCTCATTTTCCTTTTTCTCACGCCTCATGGACATGCCCAAGTCGCGCTGAGCTACCGCGATGTCGCGGCCCGCATCAGAGCCTTCGGCGCGCCGATCTGTTACGACGCCTCGCTCGACGTCCTTCTGATGGCCGTCATCGCCGCGGTGGCGGGCGTGCTTGCACTCAAGGCGAAGGCGCGGGTCGCATCGGGGCTCGCCGCAGCGGTCTCATTGCTCGTGGTGGCGCAGTTCCTGATGCCGAACGGGCTTTTTACCGCGCTCGGCGCCGATCATCGGATTCCGATCGCGCTTTGTTTCCTCGCGCTGGCGGGCAGCGACCTGTCGGGCGTGTCGCGGCGTGCGCAATGGGCTTTCGCCGCGGTGGCCGTCACCGTGCCCGGCGTGAGGGTGTGGTCGATCGACGCTGCGTGGACGTCCTTCGATCCTGTCTATGCCGATGTCGAAGACGCGCTCGCTTCGCTGCCGCCGAGTGCGGCGGTCGCGACCGCCTATCCCGTGGACAGCTTCGACAGCGGCGGTGCGCCGGCGATCGCGGTGTTCTATCTGCCGCTGCGCGACGCGGTCGAGCACGGCGGATTCTCCCAGCCGCTCTTCGCCTTTCCGACGCAGAATCCGGTGGTGCTGCAGCCGGAGTACCGCGAGCTCGCGGAGGTTTGGCCCGGGGACGCGGTGTGGCGGCGCTTTGTCGCCAGCGGCAAGGACGGGATCGAAGGCCAGCCGGACCGGCACCAACTGGAAACCCTGCGCCGGTTCGACTACGTGGTCTTCGTCACCGACGGGACGCCCTTCCGGGTGCCGCCGACGCCCTTGCTCAGCCCGGTCAGGCAAGGCCGATGGGCGCAAGTCTATCGCGTGCAGAAGTAGCGAGAAATGCGCGATCCAAATTCGGAGTTGAGGACGATGCAGGTCCCGTCCGCGGCGAGCCGGCTGCCATCGCCGCCCCCGAACGTGCTGTTGGCCCTTGTTCTGCTTGCCGCCTTCGCGCTTCGCATGGTCTGCGGGCTGCACTTCATCAATCTCAACCATACCGACGAGATCTTTCAATACATGGAACCGGCGCACGGCGCCGTCTTCGGCTATGGCATCGAAGCCTGGGAATTCCAGCAAGGCGGACGGTCATGGCTCGTCCCCGGAGTGGTCGCCGGCATCATGAAGGCGGCCTCGATCGTCTCGGACGATCCAAGGATTTATCTGGGCGCGATCGCGACCGTCATGTCCGCGCTGTCGCTGGCGGTGGTGGTGGCGGCCTTTCGATGGGGCTACGGATTTTTCGGCAAGACGGGCGCGCTCATAACGGCAACGATCGCTGGTACATGGCCGGAGCTGGTTTATTTCGCACCGAAACCGCTGACGGACGTGATCGGAACCGATGCGTTCGTTCTCGCGGCCTTGGCGGTTTATCCCGACAGCGACCGAAGGCCGCGGCGCGCCTTCATTCTCGCGGGTTTCCTGTTGGGCCTCGCATTCGTCATACGTTTTCAGATTGCGCCCGTCTATGCCCTCTTTGCTGTCATGGTCTGCCGCATGCGGATCAGGGACCGGTGGGTGCCGCTGATCTGCGGCGCTGCTGTCCCCGTTCTCGCGTCGGGTGCGCTCGACGCCGTCACCTGGGGTATCCCGTTCCAGTCGATGATCGTGCCTTTGGCGACGGCCCTGCACGTCGCCTATGCGGCCCATGAGTCGTCACCCTGGTATTATTACTTCGGCATTCTCACGCTCAACTGGTCGGGTGCGATTGGCGTGCTGCTGCTCACGGCGTGGCTTGGCGCGCAGCGTATGCCCGTACTCGCCGTCATCGCCGCGTTCACGCTGGGATTTTATTCCCTGCTTGGCCTCAAGCTCTATCGTTACATCTACCCGGCTCTGCCCTTCATTGTCATTCTCGCAGGCATCGGCACGAGCGAGGCCGTTGCCTGGCTGGGCAAGGCCTTCCCGCGCCGCGCGCATATCCTTGCGGGAGTCGCTGTCGTCGGGTGGACCGTGACATCGGCCGCATTGCTGATCGACGACCACATGCAGGTCTATCTGAACAAGGACGGGGCAATTCTCAAGGCGTTCACAAGCGTGGGAAGAATGAGCGATCTCTGTGGCGTGGGCATCGTCGGTGTGCCCTATTGGCGCACGGGCGGGTATACCTATCTGCACCGCGACGTTCCCATGTACGCGCTTCCCTCCAGTCAAGCGGCAAAACAGACGGCGGCCTTCAACTATGTGATCGCGCCGCTGAACCAGCCCGGCGTCGCGTCGCCGTTTCAACGCGAGAGCTGTGCCGCAAATGCAGGTTTCACACCCCAGACTCTGCGTGCCGATTTGCATTTACCACCGACGCGGAATTTGCATTCCGTCGGTGGCGTTCCATCTCCAGGAACCCTTCGACCACCGACCCTGAGCCCGGGGGCGCGCGATGTCACTGTCGCTGAACCGGCGTCGTCGCCGGCGCGTCGCCGGGGCGCGGGCGGGCGCGAATGCCCAGCATGCTCGCGAAGAACAGGCCATAGATCGTCTGAAATGCCAACAGGATCAGCAGCGCGGAGGGAATGACGAGGCGCATGGTCTCGCTCGGCTGCAGCGCGCCGAACCCGGCGGCGTTCCATGTTCCGAGCGCATAAACGCCCAGCCCCAGCCCGACCAGGAGCATGAGGCCGCCGACGATCAGCCCCGTCTCCACGGTGGCGGCTTCCATCACCCGGTGGAACCACGGATCGGGCGGGACGATGCCTTCGCGCATGCCATAGATCTTGGCGAAGACCCAGAACTGCATGGACTGGAATCCGACCACCATGGCGACCGCGGCGTAAAGCAGCGAATGGATATCGAAATTGACCTGCGCCACCCTTCGTTCATGCGGCAGCAGCCAGACAGTCGCGGTAAGCCCGACCACGAAAACGGCGAAACCGGGATAGAGAAACAGCCAGCGCGGGCTGAAGAGCAGGAGGAACGCTGAGCGTTCGCCAGCCGTCGCGCCAGCTTCGAGATGCGGCGGCCGGTTCCGACCGTCGGGCGACAGGGTGGTCGGCACCTCGGCGATGCGCAGCTTCGACACGGTCGCCTTGACCACCATCTCGTGTGCGAATTCCATGCCGGCGGCCTGCAGGTCGAGCGCCAGGATCGCGTCACGGCGAAAGCCGCGCAACCCGCAATAGAAATCGCCGCACGGGCTGCGGAAGAACAGCCGCCCGATGGCGGTCAGGACGGGATTGCCGAAATAGCGGTGCAGCGGCGGCATGGCGCCCGGCTTGATGCCGCCGCGGAACCGATTGCCCATCACCAGCTGATAGCCTTGGCGCAGTTTTTCGACGAAAGCATCGAGCGCCGAAAAATCATAGCTGTCGTCGCTGTCGCCCATGATGACGAAGGTTCCGCGTGCGGCGCGGATGCCGGCCTGGAGCGCGCTGCCATAGCCGCGCTGCGGCACGGCGACGACGCGGGCTCCCGACGCCTCGGCGATCGCCTGCGACCCGTCGGTGCTGCCGTTGTCGGCGATCAGCACCTCGCCGGCGACGCCGCTCTTCGCGAGGAACCCGCGCGCCTTGGCGATGCAGCGTGCGAGCGTCTCCGCCTCGTTGAGGCAGGGCATGAGAATGGTCAGCTCGCAGCCCTCGTCCATGACGCGATCCTTGCATGGGCGAGAATTGCTGGCAAGCCGACCCGACGTAACGCCGTCGCCCAGGGCCATCGTTATCGGATTTTGCCTTGGAACGTGCCGCCGATGATCGGCATGTCGAGCTTCAGGCCCTGGCGCGACTGCGTCACCGGGTAGGTGGGACGGTAGATCTCGATGAGGTTGTCCTGGTGTCCTTCCGTTCCGGTGATGTCGAACCGCGCGACGCGCGCGAAATCCGGCGTGTGCAGGACGGAATTGAAGCGCCGCATTTCCTTGAGGTCGGTCCAGAATCCCGGCTGGTCGACGACGAGGCTGACGCCGTAATCGCGCAGCATCTGGGCGATCTGCGCCGCGGTGTATGATTGCTGCTCCACCCCGCGGACGCGCTCGACGGCGATGCTCAGCAGCAGCTTGTCGGCGCGCAAGGTCGCGATGTCGCGCCGCTCTTCGTGCGTGCGCAGGTCGAAGATGAAATTCCCGTCGCGATAGCCCGCGAACACGATCACCGCGTCCTTGGGGGCGTGCGCGGCCACGTAATCGGCAACCTTGTCGTAGCCGTTGATGACCGGAGGCGGATAGAAGAAGAGGCTGTAGCCGAGCGTGACGACGCCGAGCGCCAGGGCGGCCGCCTGCGCCGCGCGATCGGGCAGAAGCCGATGGAGCAGCAACACGGCGCACAGGACGAGCGGCAGCACCATCGCCAGCCCGTGCCGCGGCTCGCGTACGTCGATCGCCGAGAAGAACAGATATCCCCCGCCGAACCACGCGATCAGGAGCCAGGCGAACCACCGTTCGGCCGGGCCGATGCGGCGGAGGACGAGCAGAACGAAGCCGACGCCGGCCAGACCGGCGCCGACATAGCCCAGATAATGTGGCATCAGCCGCGCATAGAAGATCCAGGCGCCGATGCTGGCGCGGGGCAGATCGACGCTGCGGCCGGCAACCGACTGCATGTTCACCGCCCCGAACCGCAAGGTCAGCAGCACGGCCGGGATCACCCCGACGGCGGCCAGGAGCGCGGCCCCCAGAGCGTGGCGGTCGCGCAGCGCAGTGCGCCCCTTGGCGGCGACGAACACGGCGGCCAGAACCGGCGCGATGAAGGCGGATTCGAGCTTGATATAGATGGCGGCAAGGACGAACAAGGCGGTCAAATAGATATCGCGCCGCTGTCCCTTCTCGAGATAGCGAGCGAAGCAGAAAACGGCGGTGACGAGCATCGCGTAGGCCGGAATGTCCAGCATCACCTGGCGGCCCCAGTACGCGACCTCGGGGGCGCCGATCGCCAGCAACGCGACCGCCACGGCCGACCACCGCGGCAGGATGAAGCGCGCGATTCTATAGGCGGAAAAGGCGAGCACCACGATGAACAGGGTCACCGTGACCTGCGCTGCGAAGTCGCTTACGCCGAGCACCGCGAAGACGCCGGCCTCGACGAAATAGAACAGCGGCGGATAGAACAGGATCGTCAGTGCGGGATATTGCAGGTAGTAATTGACCGCCCACGTCTTCGGGTCCCGCCACGGGAACGCCGCGATCAGGTCTTTGACGAAAGCGCCGTTCAGCGCGTGGCGCGGCGCGTCGCTCCAGGAGAAGTTGCCGTTCACCGGCGCGGTTGCCAAGAGAGCGAGGGAAGCAGCAACCAGCACCACGGCGACAATCGCGTCCTCGCGTCGCGGAGTCGATGCGGAATTGGTGCCGCCCTTGGCGCGTTCCCTCGGGTCGTGACGTAATTTGATCATAGGAGGATGTCAGTCGGATCGCGATGGCTTGTCTATGACGATTGTCGTTTCATTCTTCTTAATTTTGTCAATCGAAGGCATTGGACGGCACGAGGTTGCGCCTTCTTTTGCGCTTCGACAAGGCCGCAACATTTTGGCCTTCCCAAGGTCTCAAGGGGCGCCGAGACTCTGGTTACGCCGTCGCCGACACGCCGGAGCGCGCCCGGGTCGGGATATGTGGCCATGAAGCGTGGATCGACCTTGCGCGCGATCACGCGAAATGACACCGGCGGCTTTGCACCAGAGGCGGCATTCGTTTAACATGGCCGCCAATAAACAACGGGAGGAAGCCATGGCGAGTATCGGGGTCGTCGAGGACCGATCGCCGTTTCAAAATCGCTGGTGGATTGTCGCCGCCTCGCTCATCGGCAATATCGTCGGTCCCGGGCCGGCCGTGATCTTCACGGTCAACGTGTTCATGGTGCCGGTGACGACGCAGCTCGGCTGGTCGCGCGGCCTCTTTTCATCGGGGCTGTTGGCGAGCGCGGTGGCATCGCCGATCATGACCCCGCTCTTCGGCCATCTCATGGACCGGTTCGGCATTCACCGGGTGGCGCTTCCGACGACGTTTTTCTACGGCCTGGCGCTGTGCAGCTTTTCGCTGCTGAGCCCGACCCATGTTTGGCCGATCTATCTGATGTTCGCGTGCGCGTCTGGCTTCGGCGCCTGCATGGGGCCGATCGTCTATTCGAAGTCGATCACGGCCTGGTTCGACAAGGAGCGGGGGCTGGCGCTTGGCATCGCCACGTCGGGCGTTGGGCTCGGAACCTTCGTTCTGCCGGAGCTCGCCGAGCACGTCATCACCTCCCTTGGCTGGCGCGCCGCCTATATTGCGGTCGGCGCGGTGACGTGGCTCATCTCCTTCACAATGATCGCGATCTTTGTGCGCGAGCCGCCCGGCTATTTCGAGCGCATGCGCACGGCGCGGGCCACCGCCGTCGCGCGCGGGCCGCAGCCGCTCGGGATCTCCACCCGAGCCGCGATCACGGGCACACGGCAATTTTGGCTGCTCGCCGCCATCTTTCTCATGGAGGGCACCGCCAATAACGGCATCCTCTCGGGCCATTTCGTACCGATGCTGACCGATCGCGGCTATACGCCCGCGTCCGCGGCGGCGCTTCTGGGCGTGTCCGGTCTGGCGGCGATGGCCGCGCGAATCATCGTCGGCTTCTGCCTCGACTGGGTGCACGGTCCCCTGTTTTCGGCGTTCACCATGCTCTTCCCGGTGCTCGGCGTCGGGTTGCTCCTCAGCCACGCCGGCAGCCCGGCGCCGCTCTTGGCGGCGATTTGCTTCGGGCTCGCGATCGGCGCCGAGGTCGACATGCTCGGGTTCTTCGTCAGCCGCTATTTCGGGCGCCGCTCGTTCGGCACGCTCTATGGGCTGATCTTCGCGCTCTTCGCGCTCGGCATCGGGCTGGGGCCGGCGATCCTGGGATTCGGTTTCGACCGGTTCCACTCCTATGATCCGGTGCTGTGGGTGTTCTTCGGGGTCCTTGTGGTAGCCGCCGCGCTGTTCCTGCCGCTCGGCAAGTATGTCTATCCCAAGGGCATGCCTAACCCGGCGCCGCTGGCGCAATCCTCGTCCCAATGACAAGCGAGGACGAATTCTGGTGGGGTGGACGCATCCCGGACGGGGATAGCCGAAGCATGGCCAGCGATATCGGCATGCCGCGCCGCTCGTTCGGATCGAGCACGGCTCTGTCGGATGGAACGCCCGCTCAATAGCCCTCCCGCTCCATGCGCTTGCGCAGCATTTTGCGGGTGCGACGAATGGCATCGGCTTTCTCGCGGGCCCTTCTTTCCGATGGCTTCTCGTAGGAGCGGCGCTGCTTCATCTCCCGAAAAATCCCCTCTCGCTGCATCTTTTTCTTGAGAACGCGCAATGCAGCAGCAACGTCGTTGTCACGCACGGTAACCAGCATGCCGCACCCCTCAGAGCGGGTTCAACGAGAGCGCCCAAGTTCCTGCTTAATGGCCCACCGAACTGCCCGCGGGCGTCAGGCGAGCGAGATGTTTCCCGCGGATTGCTTGCCGCGGTCTGTTACTATGTCAAAGCGGATTTTCTGCCCTTCATTCAAGGAGCCGAGGCCGGCCCGCTCCACCGCGGAGATGTGAACGAACACGTCCTTGCCGCCGTCATCCGGCTGAATGAAGCCGTAGCCTTTTTGTGCGTTGAACCATTTGACAGTGCCAACAGCCATGATGGCCCCCTTGGAATCATCGAAACACTTCATGCGGCCACGCCTGCATGCGCCGGAAATTATATCAGACCGGGCGGAGCGGGTCCACGATGCCAAGAGTACGGGCGATCCGGGCAGAATTCGCAGCCGGCGGCAAGGGAATGCTCAAGATCACGGCCGAGTTCGGCGCTGGATCGGGAGCCGTTCAACGCGCACGCTCATCAAGCCTAACGCCTGCCGAAGCCGCCGCGCCCCCAGCCGCCGCCGCCGCGCCCCCAGCCGCCGCCGCCGCGCCAGCCGCCCCAACCGTCCCATCCGCCAAGGCCGATCGTGATGTCGGGGCCGACAAACCAGGGGAAGTCGTAATAGGGCGCGTAGTATGGGGAGTAGGCGTAGTAGGGGTAGTTGGGATAGGCGGCGGAAGGCGCCGGCGCCGCCGCCATGGGCGCCGGCGCCGGGGCGACGATGCAGCCGCTGCACAGGAACAACACGGCGCCCAGCGCCATCGATAACTGTCTCATCGCCATGTCGGCGCTCCTTTGCGGACGGCACGCCCCGAAGGCGCGGCCGCCAGACCTGCGGGATCAGGGACGGTCATGGGCCAACAACTCGTCGGCGGTCTTCCGCTGGTCGGCGGAGAGCGCTTCATAGAGCGGTCGGAAGGCGGCGAGAAAGCGCGCCTCGCTATCGGCGCGGAGCGCGGCAAGTTTGGCTCTTGTCTCGAGGTACGTCAGCGCCGTCTCGGGCGCCTGCCAATCAGCCGAAGCCTGTGCCATCACGGGCGCGATTCGCGCGCCGTCCTCGCGCATGGCGGCGGCGACCTTGTTCCAGAGCGGCGCCTGGGCGTCGGAAATCCCAAGCTCCGCCTTGAGGAAGGCGATACGGCCTTCGATATGCAGACCGGGCAGCCGGCCCCGCATAACATCCGTCCGATCGTGCGGACGCGCGCCAGTTGGCATCTGGGCGGCGGCCGGCGGTGGTGCGACAGCGGCGCAAGCAAGCGCCGCGACAAGCGCGGCGGCCGCCCGGTTAGCGTGTTTCCGGATCATTGGAACCTTCCCTTCGCACAGCGGGCTGAAAGACTGATGGCGCAAGTCTCGGCGGAAATCAGCCGCACCGCCCTGATGCAGATCAAGGACCGAGCCGGATGCCGACGCGCGAGAAAGCGGCTTACCAGGGTGGGCGCGCGGCCGCATCTCGGGGGTAATCGACGGCGACGCCGCGCCGCTTTTGCGGCGTTTCGCCCGAAATGCCGGTCGCCGCGATCAGGGCCGGCACGGCGATGGCGATGAACCGGTTGATCGGCCTGAAACGGGCGGCGAGCGGCATGCCGCCCGCCACGGGGCCGACGATCGCGCCCTATTTCGCGAGGTGCGCTTCGATTTCCGCGACCAAGGTCTTGTCGTCGGGTGCGACACGCGAATCGAACGTGGCGACGAGATCGCCCTTGGCGTCGATCAGGTATTTGTGAAAATTCCATTTGGGCGCCGACGCGGCGCCCGCCTGTTCGACGGCCCATCGGTAGAACGGGTGCGCATTCTTGCCGACGACGGAATTCTTCGCGGTCATCGGAAATCCGACGCGGTAGTTCGTCGCGCAGAAGCTCTTGATCTCCGCCTCGGTCCCGGGTTCCTGGCCGCCGAAATCGTTGCTCGGAACGCCGAGCACGACGAGGCCGCGGTCGTGATAGCGCTCCCACAGCGATTGCAGGCCGCGATATTGCGGCGTCAGGCCGCATTCTGACGCCGTGTTGACGACCAGGATGGACTTGCCGGCATAGCGCGCGAGCGTGAAGCTTTCGCCGTCGATGGTCTTGAATTCGAATTCGTGTGCGGACATGGGGCTCATCCTTTTTCCTGCTGCCTACCAAATGTCGCCGGCGCGCTGCGGCAGAGCCGCATCGTAGCGCGTCCCCCGCGGCGCGAGCAGCGCTGCGCTCCAAGTCGTTATTGGAGGCGCGGCAAAAGCATTGAGGGTGATCCGAACGGGCGATCGGCTCTCGGCCGGCATGTCAACCCTTTTGCGGCCGCATGCGATCGGCCACGGCAAAATAGCTGCGCGCCTCGGCAAGAAGCTGATTGTCGGTCACACGCGCCATGGTCTCGATGCCGCTAACGCGGTCGAAAGTGCCGGGAGCGTGCTTGTGCAGATACTTGACAAATTCCGTCTTCGCCGATGACGGGCCAACGATCAAAATCTCATGCGCGCCTTCCGCCGCCCCTGCAACATCGCGGTAAAATTCCGGCTCGTCGGTTACATGCGTTCCTGACGCGCTTCCCGCCTTGCTGTGAAGGTGCCGCGGCGAATGAGTGGAATGAACGATCGCAGCATCCGCTTGATCGACGTTGAAATGAAAGACATGAGCCTCGTGATGGTCGATCCAAATCACGGCGTGATAATGCATGGTCAATGATGCCTCCTCTGCTTCGTACCCGAGGTCGACGCGAGCGCTCGGGACTATAAAGACTTTCCCGGACGGAGTCCGGGCCCGCGGCAGTCACTTGCACGCGCGATCCGCCGAAGGTGGATAAATATCCCCGTGCCGGGTATAGTCCATTTGCTACCGGCTCGTTCAGACGATGGAGTTTGTGATGCGTGTTGGCTACATCGCTTTAGCCGCGGCCGCGTCGATTTTCGTCGCATCGCCGTTCGCCGCGGCATTCGAAGTGCATAGCGCGCCGACAACGTCCGGCGGCGGTTCCAACTTCACCGACCCTGACGTTGCCACCGACAATATGGCGGCGCATTTCGCCGGCGACAGCGCCGCGAGCAGCGGGTCGATCCTGCATTTTGGCAACACGACGTTGAGCATCAACGGCAGCAGCGGCTCGAACGCCGGCACCATGGCGCCGGCGCTCCGGGAGCGGCTGATGGGCGGCTCCGTTGGGCCGAGCGCCGCGGGCTTGCCGTATCGCTGATCCGGCAACGGACCGCATCAAGGGCGTCGGCCGCAAACCCGCACGCAACTCAGGGCGAGAGTTCCTCGAGCGTCCCGCCCGTGGTCTCGTCGTCGACGACCGCGACGCGGCCGCCACGGTGCGACAGGCCTATTGGGAACCGCTTTGGAAAGGGTCGAGTCGTGCCGCCATTTCCGGCAGCGACGCCCCCGCGTGCCGCCGATTGTCAACCGCGTCGCGCCAATCCTAAGATTGCCCCCGGCCGCGCGGGCGAAGTCGCTTGCGCCCGCACAACTCGGAGGCAGGAGGGCGTCGTGACCAGCAGCATCGGCAGGGACACCGCGGCAAAGGTGGTTGCCATCCGCGAGCAGTGGCACACGAAGAACCATCCGTTCTTCCTCGATTTCGCCGCCGGAAAATTCGGCTTGGGCCCGGTGGCGGCAATGATGGTGCAGCATTATCAGCACGTGCGGCGCGTTCTGCCGAGCCAGGGCATCGCCTATTACCGTGCCGCCGAGGGCGAGGCGCGGCGCTTCATCCTGGAGAACCTCGCCGAGGAGGAAGGGCTTGTCGCCGGCCCCGGCGAGGGGCGCGAGGCCCAAGACCACATGGAGCTGATCTTCGGCTTCTGCCGCTTCGCCGGCATCGCCGAAGACCAGGTCAAGCACACCAAGCAGCTCACGACCTGGCGTGCACGCTCGTACTTCTACATCAACACGATACGCGACGAGCCGTTCGGCGTGATCGTGGCGATGCAGTCCACCCAGGAAGGGCAGCAGCCTGCGCTGAACGGCGAGCGAATGCTGCCGGCGTTCAAGCGGCACCACGGTCTCGAGATGGACCATCCCGCGATCGGGTTCTTTGCCGAGCACTACGTCGCCGACGCGGACCATTCCAGCCGTCAGATCAATCTTGTGGCCAAGCTTATCCAGTCGGAATCCGATGCCGCACGCGCGATCGAGGTCGCGGAGACCGCGGTGCGGACGCGCTGGGATTGCATCACCGAGATCTACCGTACCGCCGTGCTCGGCCAGGTTGACCCGCTACCGCCGGGGATTGCGGCTTAACTCCGCCGATTGCGCGCCGCCCCGACCGGGGTGTGGGTGGCGCCGTATTTTGCCGGTACCGCAACCGAGTTGGGCTGACATCGTTGCGCGACCTGCCCGGGACCCCGCGCGCGTCAGCGGCGGGCGTCGGCGCGCACCAACGCGGCGCCTTTCTCGGCGATCATGAAGGTAGGCGCATTGGTGTTGGTGGAGGTGATCGTCGGCATGATCGAGGCATCGATCACGCGCAGGCGATCGAGCCCGCGCACGCGCAGGTGATCGTCAACGACGGCCATGGCGTCGTTGCCCATTTTGCAGGTGCAGGTCGCATGATAGACAGTGGACCCGTTTCGCCGCGCGTAATTCACGAGATCCTCGTCCGAGCACGCTTCGGCGCCCGGCAGGATTTCCGGACCGAGATAGCGCGCGAGGGCCGGCGCCGCGAAGATGCGCCGCAAAAACCTGAGACCTTCTGCGACCGCGCGGCAATCGGTGGGGTCGCTCAGGTAGCGTGGATTGATCGCCGGCGCCTCGGCCGGGTCGGCCGATTTCGCCTCAACATAGCCGCGGCTCAGCGGTCGCATTTGCCACAAGCCGCCGGTCAACCCCGGAAAATCGTCCATTTCACCGATCTGGCCTGCCTTGAAGCTTCCGGGCGCGAACGAGCACTGCACATCGGGCGTGGCGGACTCCTCCAACACCTTGACCGATGCCGCTACCAGCGACGCGCTGTAGCTCAGAATGCCGTGACCGGTGGCGAAGTATCGAATGATCTCGCCCGCCAGCGGCAAGCCTCGCGAGCGCTCGTTCGCGGTGGGCAGGCCGTTGACCGGGTGCGTCATGCGGATGACGTAGTGATCCTGCAAATTCTGCCCGACCCCGGGAATTGCGTGCCGGACGGGGACGCCGATGCGGCTCAGATGTTCCGGCGCGCCGACGCCCGAAAGCTGCAGGAGATGCGGCGTGCCGACCGCGCCCGCCGCCAGGATGACCTCGCGGTCCGCATCGACGCGGTGGACGGCGCCGCCGCGCGAATATTCGATCCCCGTCGCGCGGCGTCCATCGAACAGGACGCGATGGACGAGCGCCTTGAGGACGACATCGAGATTGGCCCGCCGCATCGCCGGCCTGAGATAGGTACGCGCGGCGCTGGCGCGAAAGCGGCCGCGGCGCGTCTGCTGGCAATAGCCGATGCCGCCATGCGGCAGGCTGTTCACATCGTCGCGGTACGCCAAGCCGATTTCCTGCCCGGCGGCGATGACGGCCTGGCACAGAGGCGGCGTGTCGGTCATGCGCGCGGTGCTGAGCGGCCCACCCTTGCCGCGCCACGCATTCTCTTCGCCTTCCCAATCTTCGGTCTTCTTGAAATAGGGAAGGACGTCGTCGAACGACCAACCGCGATTTCCGAGCTGCGCCCAATGATCGTAGTCCTCGGGCTGGCCGCGGACGTAGATGAGGCCGTTGATCGAGCTCGATCCGCCGAGGCCGCGCCCGCGCGGATAGATGATGGCGCGCCCGGCGGTGCCGGCATCGGGCTCAGCCCGGAACTGCCACGACAGCGTCGGATGATCGAGCAGCTTCATGAACCCGGCGGGAATATGGATAAGCGGATTCCAGTCGCGCCCGCCCGCCTCGAGCAGCAGCACGCGCATGCCGGGATCTTCGGTCAGGCGGTTGGCGAGAACGCAGCCCGCCGTTCCCGCGCCAACGACGACGTAATCGACCCTCATCGATGCCCCCATGCGATGCCGCAATCCAGCATATATGCCTCGACAAGGGATGTCGTGACCGTTGCCCCCGGCGCGCCGGACCCCGCCTCGGGCGACGCGCCTGCTGTTAGCGTCGAATGTGAGGGCGCTTGAGGGGCAACCGCGCGCGAGACCAAGAGCGTCGCTGTGATGGCGGAAGGGCTCCGACTTTCTCGCCGGTCGTTGGCCTTGCCGGGCAACCGGGGATGCAGGAAGTTTTCCCCGTGCGGAATGATAAATCCCGGGGGCGGATGATCCTGCGTCGTCTCGCCGTCATCGTCTTCCTCGTGGCCACGGCCGCCGTCGCCGCCGTCGCGGCCGATGAGCCGCATCTGCCTGACGCGGGGCCGCCGATCGGTCCGTTGCGCCGCGGTGCCGATGGCGCGATCGAAGTGATCGGTCCCGCCGCCGGCCACGATGCCGGTCCGGCGCGCTGCGACCGGCGCGCGCTTTGCGTCGGGAAGGGGGAGCGCTATGCCTCGCTGGCGGCGGCGCTGGCGCTGGCTCGTGACGGCGATCTCGTCGAACTGGCGGGCGGCCTCTATCGCGAGAGCGCGACCATCGCCCGCCGCGACCTCACGCTCCGCGGCATCGGCGGCCGGCCGCATATCGACTGCGCCGGAGTCGCCCTGGCCGGCGACCGGGCCTGCCTGTTCCTCGCCGCTGCTGGCATCGTGCTCGACAATCTCGAGATCAGCGGCGCAGCGCCGGCGGCGTCCGACGCCGCCGCCGCGTGTGTCGCCAATGCGCCCGGCATCGGCTTCCGGCTGCGCCGCATCTTCTGCCATGGCGCCGAGAACGGGCTCCTTGCGGCGGGTGGGACCGTGGTGATCGAGGATTCGGAATTCTACGACAATGGCTGGACCGCCGGGTCGAGCAACCTCGCGCTCGACGGTGGCTGCATCGCCACCATCCGCGGCACCATCGTGCGCGACGCACGGCACGGCGACGAGCTTCTATCCCGTTGTTCGAGCACGGAAATCACGGATTCTACCGTCACCAGCTCCGCCGGGCTCGCCGCTCTCGACCTGCCCGCGGGCGGCGACGCCATGATCTATCGCTCGATCATCGAGAAGGGCAGGGACGCGGGCAGCGACGACATCCTCCGTTTCGCCACCGCTTCCTGCCGTCATCCCGGTAATCTGGTGCTGAAGGACGTCCGCATTGTCAATGCGGCGCCCGATGCCGCCTTGCGGAACGCCGACCATTGCCTGGGCGGCGCGATCGTACTCGAGCAGGTCACCGTGACCGGCCCGGCGCTGCGCCGGTTCGGCTATGTTATCGAGCGCTGACCGTCGCCGCTCCCGCTTCAGGTTGGCCGCCAGGTTGGGTTAGGCGGCGGCAGGCGCTTCCTATATACTGCCGAATTCGTAACGGAATCCGACCAAGAAAGACGAGGCGGCAGGCAGTTATGACGATTGGAATCGAACGCGTATTCGCGCTTTTCTTTGCGGCCGTGGTGCTCGGCGCCGCCGCCGGATCGGCCGGGGCCGCCACGCTGAAGCCATGGCGCCACGGCACGCTCGACGCCAAGAGCGATGCCGGAATCCTCTTCATGATCGACCAGGGATTTGCCGAGAAGCAGGGTCTGAAGCTCCAGATCGTGCAGTTCCACAACGACATCGTCGAAATCCAGGCGCTCCTCGCCGGCGACCTCGACAGCTATGAGAGCAGTCCGGGCTCGGCCATTCTCGCCGCTTCGCGCGGCGCCGACGTGAAGATCATCGGCTGCAACTGGCCGGTCCTGCCGCACGCGCTCTTCGTCGCGAAAGACATCAAATCGGTCGCAGACCTCAAGGGCAAGACCATCGCCGTCTCGGCGCCGGGCAGTCTGCCCGACATCTTTGCGCGCGCCGTGCTGAACCAGCATCATGTTCCGGTCTCGGACGTGCATTTCGCCAATCTCGGCAATGATCCCGATCGCTACAAGGCGGTCGTCGCCGGCATCGCCCAGGCGACGGTCGTATCGCGGCAGTTCGAGCCAGTGGCGGAGAAGCCAGGGCGTCACGCTCCTGGTCTCGGCCCAGGAGGCCATGCCGAACGATGTCCGCCTGTGCACCATGGTCACCGGCAAGACCCTGGCGGCGCGGCGCGACGATGCGATCCGCTATGTCGCGGCCGACGATATCTCGGCCCTGCGCTATGCCGTCGCGCACCGCGCCGAGGCGCTGAAGCTGACGGACAACTGACGCACGAGCAAGCCGGACGATCCGCGCGCCGCGCTATATCTACGACTGGGCCGTCAACAGCCACGCGGTCGATCCGGACATGGCGATCCCGGCTGCCAAGCTCGAATACATGGAAAAGGAGCTGGTGACGCTGGGCAACATTCAAGAAGCCCTTCGACGTCAAGACCATGTTCGACGGCAGCGTGCGCGACGCGGCGCTCAAGCTGGTCGGAAAATAGACCGTGGGCGAGGTCAGCCTCATCGACGTCACCAAGCACTTCACCTTGCGCGTCGGCGGCGAGGTCCAGACCGTGCGCGCGCTGGAGCGGGTCAGCTTCACCGTGCGTGACGGCGAGATCGTCGCCTTGATCGGGCCGTCGGGATGCGGCAAGACCACGGCGCTGCGCATCGCCATGGGGCTCGAGACCGCCTCCGGCGGGCGCGTGACCGTCGACGGCCGCGAGGTCAAGGGCTGCGGCTATGACCGCGGCATGGTGTTCCAGCACGCCGAGCTTCTGCCCTGGCTCACGGCGCTGCAGAACGTGATGTTCGGCCTGGAGATGAAGGGCATCCGCGGCACGCGTGCTGCGCGACACGGCGATGCAGTATCTCCAACTGGTCGGTCTCGGCGATTCATGGAGCCGGCGTCCCTATCAGCTTTCGGGCGGCATGCAGCAGCGCGTCGGCATCGCCCGCGCGCTGGCGATCGATCCCAAGGTGCTGCTGATGGACGAGCCGTTCGGCGCGCTCGACGCCCAGACGCGCGAGGGCCTCCAGGGCGAGCTGCTGGAGCTGCACGCCCGGACCGGAAAGACGATCTTCTTCGTCACGCACGATCTCGACGAGGCGGTGCTGCTCGCCGATCGCGTCGTGGTGATGCGCGACGGCCGGGTGCGGGAGACCGTGCCGGTGCCGCTGCCGCGCCCGCGCGAGGATACGGCGACGGTGCGCGGCCGGCCGGAATTCGCCGAGACCCGGTATCGCATCTGGCGGGCGGTTCACGACCTGCCCGAGACGGTGCACTGAAATGCGGCCGCGAGGAGGCTGACATGGCTGAGACCGCGGAGCGTTCGCCGGCGCTGCCGCAGGCGAGGCTGGCCGGCGACGTCGTGCGCGCCGCGGCGCGGCGCCTTGCCGCGCTGGGTGATCACGACCGCTTCGCTCGTGGTCGTGCTCCGCGCTGTGGGAGATATTTCGGCCGCAAGATCAATCCGGTCTTCGGCTCCTATCCCAGCGCCATCGCCGTCGCGTTCTGGGACCTGACGGTCTCGGGCGAACTCGCAAAGCGCGCTGTTCCAGAGCCTGCAGCCCTTCGTTGTCGGCTTCGGGCTCGCCATCATCGTCGGCGTGCCGCTCGGCCTGGTGGTCGGCCGCTTCCGCGCCGTCGAGGCGGCGATCGGCATCTATGTCACGGCCGGCTATTCCATGCCGCTGGTGGCGCTGGTGCCGCTCTCGATGCTGTGGCTCGGGCTCGGCTTCGCGGTGAAGGCGGCGGTGGTGATGCTGATGTCGGTGTTCCCGGTGTGCATCAACACCTGGCGCGGCGTCGCCGCGGTGCCCAAGAGCCTCATCGATGTCGGCAAGTCCCTGGTCGCCCCCGATCACGTCATCCTGCGCCGCATCGTGCTGCCGGCGACGCTGCCCTACATCATGGCCGGCATCCGCCTCTCGGTCGGCCGCGCCGTCGTCGCCATGATCATCGCCGAGTTCTTCACCGCGATCTCGGGGCTGGGCGCGATCATCATCAACTCCGCCAATAATTTCGACACGGCGAACATGTTCGTGCCGGTGGTGGTGCTGATGGTGCTGGCGACCGCGCTCAACGCCCTCATCGGCGTGATCGAGCACCGGGTCGCGCCGTGGCAGGCCGAGATCGCCGGCCGCAGCCGCTGACACGTCGGGGCCGCGTCACCGCCGCGCGTTGTGGATGAGGTAGGCGGCGAAATCGGCGGGCTTGAGCTTGACCGCCTCGCGCGCCGCGTCGCCGGCGAGCGCCCGGGTGACGAGGATGTGGCTCTCGACATGGACGGGATCGACCTTGAACAGGCCGGGGATCTCACGGATGCGCGGATAATATTCGGGTCGACGAGCTTCTCCTTGCGCGCGAGACGGGCGAACACGTCTTCTTCGGTGAGATCATCCGCGGGCTCGGACTTGACGAGCAGCCAGTCGCTTTCCCCGGCCCAGCCCGCGGCGACCAGCGGCTTCACCGGCGCGTCGGTGCAGCCGACCTTGTAGACATGCTTCCCCAGCCCGACGTCGGAGGCCCATTTGCCGAGCTTGGCGCTGCGCGCGACGTAGATGGTGGCCAATTCCGGTCTCCCGTCCGGCGCCAAGTGTGCGGCGCCGGCGCCGCGCTGTCCAGGCGCGGCGCGGCGACCGATCTTGCCTGGCGCGAGCGACGGTGGAATCCTGGCGCACGCATGGCGATGCCATCGGCCAGGGGGATTGTCGCATCGTGACCAGGACTTTTCGAGGCGCTGTCGTTGCATTCGCGGTCGTCCTGATCGCGCTAACGGCGAGGGCGCAGACGGCGAGCTTTCACAACACCGTACCCGTCCCCGCGCCGGCGCCGGCGCCTGCCAAGCGCCTCGCCCTCGTCGTCGGCAACAGCCATTACAAATACATTCCCGCCCTCGATAATCCGCAGAACGACGCCAGGCTGATCGCCACCACGCTCACAAGCCTCGGCTTCACCCTGGTCGGCGGCGGCGCGCAGATCGACCTCGACAAGGCCTTCGAGGCCGCGATCCGCAGCTTCGGCCGGCAGATCGGCGGCGCCGACGTGGCGCTGTTCTACTATGCCGGCCACGGTCTGCAGGTGCACGGGACCAATTGGCTCGTGCCGGATCGGCGAACCCGACCGACCGTCACCGATCTCGATTCCGAGATGGTCGATGCCGAGCTCGTGCTGAAGCAGATGGAGGCGGCGCGGCACGCGGCTGAATCTCGTCATTCTCGATGCCTGCCGCAACAACCCGTTCGGCGGGCAGGGGATGCGCGACGCGGCGGGGGGCCTCGCGCAGATGCAGCGCGCCGGAGGGCACGCTGATCTCCTATGCGACGCAGCCGGGCAACGTCGCGCGCGACGGCGCGCGGGCGACAGCCCTTATGCGAAAGCGTTGGCCGAGACGATGCGCAGGCCGGGGCTCGACGTCTTCCAGCTCTTCAACACGTCGGGCTGGAGGTGAAGCGCGTCACCGGCGGCGAGCAGCAGCCCTGGGTGTCGAACTCGCCGATCGACGGCGACTTCTATTTCTCGGGACTGCCCAAGGGCGCGGCCGGTGCCGCGGGCGCGGCGCCGGCCGCCGCGCCTTCGGTCGCTGCGGGCGAGATCGAGCTTGCCTATTGGAACTCGATCAAGAACAGCAGCGACGTGGCCGATTTCGCGGCCTATCTGAAGAAATATCCCCAGGGCAATTTCGCCGACCTCGCACGCAATCGCATTTCCGTCCTGCAGCCCGCGCCGTCGCCGGTATCGCCCCCGCGGGAACGGGTCGTCGTCGCAACGCCGCCGCCGCGTCCGCCGTCAACGCCGGCGCCGGCGCCGGGAACCGCGTTCCGCGACTGCCCCGGCTGTCCCGAGATGGTGGCGCTCCCGCCCGGCCGGTTCATGATGGGGACGGCGGCGGCGGCGGCGCGCCGCGAAAGACTGCTCGACCGTGTCGGGGCGATGGAGCAGCCGCAGCATGCGGTGACGGTACAGGGCAACCTCGCGATCGGAAAATTCGATGTGACGCGCGAGGAATTCGCGCATTTCGTCACGGCGACCGGTTACGCGGGCGCCAATGGCTGCTATCTTTGGACCGTCGGCGACTACGCGTTCGACGCGCGCAAATCCTGGCGCGATCCCGGCTTCGCGCAGACCGAGCGCGACCCGGTTGTCTGCGTCAACATGCAGGACGTCGACGCCTTCATCGCCTGGATGGTGCAGACGACCGGGAAATCCTATCGCTTGCCGACGGAAGCAGAATGGGAATATGCCGCGCGGGCGGGGACGAAGACGCTCCGCTGGTGGGGCAATCCGATCGGCAGCGGCAACGCCGATTGCGGCGGCTGCGGCAGCCGCTGGGATGCGAAATCGACCGCGCCGGCCGGGAGCTTTGCTGCCAATCCGTTCGGGCTCTACGACGTCTTGGGAAATGCGTGGCAATGGACAGCGGATTGCTGGAACAACTCCTATGACCATGCGCCGAACGATGCCTCGGTGAGGGTGGTCTCGGGCCAATGCGGCGGCCGCGTGCTGCGCGGCGGTTCGTGGGTCGAAGTGCCGCGGCTTGTTCGCGCCGCCCGCCGCCTGCGGCACCCCATCCCGCGCCGGCAGAACAATGTCGGCTTCCGTGTCCTCAGGGTGCAGTGACCGCCCGCGCCGCGGCGGCGGCGCTCAGGCGCCCTCGGCGATGAGTTTCTCGTAAGCGGGAATGGTGAGCCATTCCGGGAAGCGCGGCGCTTCGATGAGGGCGCGGAAGATCGCCGCCGCATCGCCGAAGCGGCCCGTTTCATAGGCGTCCGCGCCCACGGCCGCCTTGAGCTTCTGCCAGCTCTTCGTCGAGCAGCTTGCGGCAGAGCGGAGGTCGACCATCCGCCCGTCGGCGAGCTTCGCCTTGTGGCGGATCCACTGCCACACCTGCGCGCGGCTGATCTCGGCGGTGGCCGCGTCCTCCATCAGGTTGATAGAGCGGCACGCAGCCGGTGCCGCGCAGCCACGCCTCGAGATAGCCGATGCCGACATTGAGGTTCTGGCGCAGCCCGGCCTCGGTGATGGTGCCGGTCGGGACGCGCAGCAGATCGGCGGCGGCGACGTTCACGTCCTGGCGCTTGCGCGCGATCTGGTTGGGCGCCGGGCATCTGCGCGGTCGAAGATCTCCTTGGCGATGCGGCACGAGGCCGGGATGCGCGACCCAGGTGCCGTCATGGCCGTCGCCGACCTCGCGCAGCTTGTCGGCGCGCACCTTGTCCATCGCCGCCTCGTTGGCCGCCGGATCGTCGCGGATCGGGATCTGCGCCGCCATGCCGCCCATCGCATGGACGTTGCGGCGATGGCAGGTCTTGATCAGCAGCTGGCTGTAGCGAGCGCAGGAAATGCGTCGTCATCGTCACCTGCGCGCGGTCGGGCAGCATCGCGCCGGGGTCTTCGGCGAATTTCTTGATGAAGCTGTAGATGTAGTCCCAGCGGCCGCAATTGAGCCCGGCCGAATGGTCGCGCAGCTCGTAGAGGATCTCGTCCATCTCGAAGGCGGCGAGGATGGTCTCGATCAGCACCGTCGCCTTGATCGTGCCGCGCGGCAAGCCCGAGCCGGCTGCTGGCTCTCGACGAACACGTCGTTCCACAGCTTCGCCTCGTGCCGGCTCTCGATCTTGGGCAGATAGAAATAGGGCCCGGTGCCGCGCGCGAGCAGCTCCTTGGCGTTGTGGAAGAAATAAAGCCCGAAATCGAACAGCGAGCCCGACATCGGCGCGCCATCGACGAGCACATGCGCCTCGGGCAGATGCCAGCCGCGCGGCCGCACCAGCAGCGTCGCGATCTTGCGGCTGCAGCGCGTAATGCCGGCCGCTCTGCGGATCGTCGAAGGTGATGGTGCGCCGGACCGCGTCGCACGAGATTGATCTGGCCGTCGATCAGATTGTCCCAGGTCGGCGTGTTGGCGTCCTCGAAATCCGCCATGATAGACATTGGCGCCGGAATTGAGCGCGTTGATGACCATCTTGCGGTCGGTCGGCCCGGTGATCTCGACGCGGCGATCGAGCAGATCCTTGGGCAGCGGCGCCACCGTCCAGTCGGCCTCGCGGATGCGCGCGGGTCTCGGCCGGGAATTCGGGCCGGGCGCCGGCGTCGAGCTTGCGCCTGGCGCTCGGCGCGCGCGGCGAGGAGGCGGCTGTCGCTCGGCGCCGAACTTGCGCTCGAGCGCGGCGACGAAGGCGAGCGCATCGGGCGTGAGGACCGCGTCGTAGCCCGGCCGCATCGCGGCGCGGATTTCGACGCCTTGCGGCATGCTCGCTGCGTTTGCCATCGTTCCCTCGCGCGGTTGCGGGTGGCCCGGCGGGCAGAGTGAAGAATGCGCGCCCGGAGCCAACTCGTCAACTCCTACTTCGTCGGTGTCCGCGCCGCCCATCGCCGTCCTCCGCTGCGGCCCCTCACGTCCACGGCGTCGGCGGCGGCACCTCGCAGGGGCCGGGCATTTCGATGGTCTTGAAATCGGCCGGGCCGGCGATTTCCAGATATTCCATGTCCGGCGAGTAATCGAACAGGAAATGGACGATCCCCGGCCGCTGGTGGACGCAGTCGCCGGCCTTCACCAGCGTCACCTTGTCCTCATACATGAAGCGCGCCCAGCCCTTGAGCATGATGACGATGTGGAAATTCGCCTCGTGGCGGTGCCAGCCGGTGCCTTCGGTCGGGCGGCGTCGTTGGCGCGCACCAGTTGGGCGATGACCTGGCCGCCGGTCGCGTCGGCAATGCCGAGATCGCGATAGCGGAAGAAGTCGCGCAGACCCCCGCTCCGCCACGGCGTGTCGCCCTCCTTGACGTGCGAGAATACCGTCTTGGTCGGCGCTTCGAGCACATCGTTGGCCACGTCATCTCTCCTCTGGCTGGTGCCGCGAACGCGTCCGGGCGACGCCCGCAATGCGCCCAACGGTGTCTTCACCCCCGGCATGCGAAAATCGCGCCAGCCCGGAACGCGCCAGTTTCCATGGCCGGACGCCCCCGAGGAGGCGGCTTTGCCTAGCGCTTGGGCTGCGTCTGGGCGTTCCGTGGGCGCGCCGCGGTCAGACCTCGAACTGCTCGAGCGTCATCGGCTCGCGCGCGCGCCGCCGCCACCCATTCCTGAAGCGCCGGATAGGCCCAGAGCGCCTCGGCATAGGTCCGGCCTCGCCGTCGAGGGCGACCTGATAGGTCCTGAAGCCGGCTCACCACCGGCGCATACATCGCGTCGGCGATGGTGAAATTGGCCGAAGAGATAGGGCCCGCCGGCGCCGAAGCGCTGGCGGCATTCGCGCCACAGCGCCGCGATCCGGTCGATCTCCGCCTGCACCTCGGGCGTCAGTTCGCGGCCCGGGAATGCTCGCGCGCATGTTCATCGGCAGGTGGCGGCGCAGCGCGGCGAAGCCGGCATGCATCTCGGCGCTCACCGCGCGGGCCACGGCGCGGGCGCGCGGCATCCT
This sequence comes from uncultured Alphaproteobacteria bacterium, assembly GCA_963721625.1. Classification (GTDB taxonomy): domain Bacteria; phylum Pseudomonadota; class Alphaproteobacteria; order ATCC43930; family CGMCC-115725; genus DATJLY01. The sequence goes on along the minus strand of CAVRKF010000021.1, from coordinate 71,419 downwards.
CCGGCCACAGCCCGGCCGCCGGCAGGCGCTCGGCCAGATATTCGCCGATCGCCAGCGACTCCCAGACCGTGATCCGTGCCGTGGCGCAGCGCCGGCACCTTGCCCGACGGCGAATGGCGCAGGATCGCGGCGCGGCTTGCCGGCTCATAGAGCGGGATCAGCACCTCGTCGAAGGCGGCGCCGGACGCTTTCAGCATCAGCCAGGCGCGCAGCGACCAGGAGGAATAATTCTTGTTGCCGATATAGATGGTGAAGTCCGCCATCGGCTATCCTCACGCTCGATTGCCCCGCCCGGACTCTGGCCGAGACGCCGGGGCGCGGCGCAACCACCCTCGACGGTGCGGAGGTGCCCTTGCGCTGCTGACGTCTCGTGCCGCCCGGCGGCGGCGCCGTGCCGATCACGCCGGTGACCGCCGCCGGGCTCGCGGCCGCGCTCGCGGCGCTTGGACGCCGCAGTCGAGCGCTGGGCCGAGGCGACGCGATTTCGCCGCCGAGCCGGGCAAGCTCCTGCTGCTGCCGGACGAACGCGGCCGGCTCGGCCGGGTGCTGGTCGGCATCGGCGAAGGCGACACGCTGTGGGCGCTGGCCGGCCTGCCCGGATGCGCTGCCGGAAGGGACCTATGCGCTCGACGGCGCATGGGTCGCCGGCGCAGGCGACGCGCTTCGCGCTGGGCTGGGCGCTCGGCTCCTATGCCTTCACCCGCTACAAGCGGCGCGAGCGCGGCTTCGGCCCGGCTGGTCTGGCCCGAGCGGCTGCGACCGCGCGCCGGGTCGAGGCGGCTGGCCGACGGCGTTCTGCCTTGCCCGCGACCTCATCAACACGCCGGCCGAGGACATGGGGCCGGCCGAGCTGGCCGGCGCGGCCGAGGCGCTCGCGGCGCGGCACGGCGCACGCTGCCGCGTCATCGTCGGCGACGAGCTTGCTCGACGAGAATTATCCGACCATCCATGCGGTCGGGCGCGCGCAGCGTGCGCGCGCCGCGGCTCGTCGATCTCACCTGGGGCGACGAGCGCGGCGCCCAAGCTGACGCTGGTCGGCAAGGGCGTGTGCTTCGATACGCGGCGGGCTCGATCTCAAGCCGGCCTCGGGCATGCGCCTGATGAAGAAGGACATGGGCGGCGCCGCGACGCTGCTGGGCCTGGCGCAGGCGGTGATGGCGCTGCGGCTGCCGGTGCGGCTGCGCGTGCTGGTGCCGGCGGTGGAGAATTCGGTCGCCGGCAATGCGTTCCGGCCGCTCGACGTGATCCGCACGCGCCAAGGGCATCACCGTCGAGGTCGGCAACACCGATGCCGAGGGCCGGCTCATCCTGTGCGATGCGCTTGACCGAAGCGTGCCGCGAGGCAGCCGGCGCTGGTCATCGACATGGCGACGCTCACCGGCGCCGCGCGCGTGGCGCTCGGCCCCGAGCTGCCGGCGCTCTTCGCCAACGACGACGCGCTCGCCGCCGATCTCCTCGCGCGCCGGCGCGCGACGAAGGCGATCCGCTGTGGCGCCTGCCGCTGTGGCGGCCTTATCGCGACATGCTCAAGAGCCCGATCGCCGACATCAACAACGTCTCCGACGGTCGCCTTCGCCGGCGCCATCACCGCGGCGCTCTATCTCGCGGAATTCGTGCCGGCGGGAACGCCGTGGGCGCATATCGACACCTTTGCCTGGAACCAGAAGACCCGGCCGGGCCGGCCCGAGGGCGGCGAGGCGCTGGCGCTGCGCGCGCTCCTGGCCGTCGATCGAGCGACGCTACGGCGGCAGCACGCGCTGATGCCGACCGCCGTCGAGCGCGCGGCGCCGCGTCGGCGGCGGGAACAGGCGGAAGCCCCGCCCGCGGCGGCAAGCGTCCTCTTCAAGCATCCTTCGGGGCTAGCGGGCGAAGCGCGTCAAGCCGGGCTTCGCGTGGGATTTGTTCCTGTTCGCGGGTGGATTCGGCATCCCGCTGTTCCTGCGCGGATTGCCGGCCTGGGGTGCCGCGGTTCTGGCGCTGTGGATCGCCGATCTGTTCCTCGGCTGGGCCGGCCCCGGCGCGCTCTTCGTGCCGGGCCAGGTCGTGCTCTTCGCCGCCTTTCTCGGCCTGCAGGTGTGGCTCGGCATCAACGGCAATGCCCTCACCGCGCGCGCCTGCCGTGCCCGCGGCTGGGTTGCCGATAACGCACGCGACGCCGGCGTCAAGCGCACGCTCCGGCTGTGGCGGATCGAGGCCGATTGACGCTCAATAGCCTCGCGCCGGCGCGACCAGGTTGGCGATGCGCTGGCCCGCGGCAAAGCGGCGCAACGCTGCCGCGACGATGGGGGCGGCGGTGCGCGGATTGGTGGCGGCCGCGACGTGCGGGGTCACCACGATGCGGGGGTGCAGCCAGAACGGATGCCCGGGCGGCAGGGGCTCGTCGCGGAAGACATCGAGCACGGCCGCCGCGAGCTGTCCGCTGTCGAGCGCGGCGAGGAGATCGGCCTCGATCAGATGCGCGCCGCGCCCGCAATTGACGATGGCGCCGCCGCGCGGCATGGCGGCGAAGAGATCGGCATCGAGAATGTTCTCGGTCTCGGGCGTGAGCGGCAGGAGGCAGACCACAATTTCGCTGCGCGCGGCGAGCGCCGCAAGCCCGTCCGCACCGGAATGGCAGGGAATGCCCTTCAAGCGCCTGCGGCTACGGCTCCAGCCGGCGACGTCGAAGCCCAAGACCTCGAGCCGCAGCGCCACCTCGCTGCCGAGCACGCCGAGGCCGAGCACGCCGACGCGCCGTTCGCGCGCACTGGGCTGGGCGTGCTCGCGCCATGCGCGTGCGGCCTGCTGCTCGCGATAGCTTCAAGTCCTGAAGATGCAGGCGCAGCACCTGAAACTGCACATACTCACCCATCGCCGCCGTCATGGCGGGATCGACGAGACGCACGATCGGCACCGCGGCGGGACGGCCATGATCGGCGAGGACATGCTCGACGCCCGCGCCCAGCGCGTGAATGAGGCGCAGGCCCGGGAGCGCGGCAAGCGCACCAGGCGGCGGCAGCCACACCAACGCGACCTCGATCGCGGCGGGATCGCCCAGGTCCGGCCAGCAGCGGAGCTCGAGTTCGGGGAAATGACGCTTCAGCTCCGCTTCCCAGGCGACGAAGGAAAGGACGGTGGAAAGAAACGCGGCGCGCATGCTCACGCCGCGCTCACGGATTCGAGCGCAAAGGCCGCCGCCATGAGCGCGCGCGTGTAGGCGTGCTGCGGCGCCGTGAAGACGGCGTGGGCCGGTCCCGCCTCGACCACCTTGCCGTCCTTGATCACCACGAGATCATGGGCGAGCGCGCGCACCACGCGCAGATCGTGGCTGATGAAGAGATAGGCGAGGCGATGGCGCGCCTGCAATTCGCGCAGGAGATCGACGATCTGCGCCTGGACCGACATGTCGAGCGCCGAGGTCGGCTCGTCGAGGATGACGAAGCGCGGCTTCAGCACCAGCGCGCGGGCGATGGCGACGCGCTGCCGCTGCCCGCCCGAGAATTCGTGCGGATAGCGATCGACGGCGCCGGGCTCGATCCCGACCTCCTCAAGGGCCGCCTCGATCAGGCGCCGTCTTTCGCCGGCCCCGCCGCCGACGCGGTGCACTTTGAGCCCCTCCTCGACGATCTGCCCGATCGAAAGCCGCGGCGAGAGGCTCGCATAGGGATCCTGGAATACCATCTGCATCTCGCGCCGCAGCGGCCGCATCGCGGCGCTCGAAATCCGGTCGAGCGCGATGCCGTCGAAGCGGATCGTCCCGGTGCTGGCGACGAGCCGCAGCAGCGCCAGCCCCAGCGTGGTCTTGCCCGAGCCGCTTTCGCCGACGACGCCCAATGTCTCGCCGCCGCGAACCGCGAAGTCGATGCCGTCGACCGCCTTGATGTAGCCGGCGGTGCGGCGCAGCAGGCCGCGCTTGATCGGGAACCACACCTTGAGCCCTTCGACCGCGAGCAGCACCGGCGGACGCGGCGTGTTCGCCACCGGCTCGCCCTTGGGCTCGGCCGCGATGAGATGCTGCGTGTAGGGATGGCGCGGCGCGCGGAAGAGCTCGGCAGCGGGCCCGGCCTCGACGATCTCGCCCCGGGTCATGACGCAGACATGATCGGCCATCTTGCGCACGATGGTGAGGTCGTGCGTGATGAGCAGGAGCGCCATGCCGAACCGCACCTTGAGGTCGTCGAGAAGGTTAAGGATCTGCGCCTGAATCGTCACGTCAAGCGCGGTGGTGGGCTCGTCGGCGATGAGAATGTCGGGCTCGTTGGCGAGCGCCATGGCGATCATCACGCGCTGGCGCTGGCCGCCGGAAAGCTGATGCGGATAGGCGTCGAGCCGGCTCTCCGCATCGGCGAGCCCGACGAGGTGCAACAGCTCGATCGCGCGCTCGCGCGCCGCGCGCGCGGCCATGTGCTTGTGCAGATAGAGCGTCTCGGTGATCTGCTTGACCACGGTGTGGAGCGGATTGAGCGAGGTCATCGGCTCCTGGAACACCATGGCGATGCGGTTGCCGCGGATGCGCTGCATCCGCGACTCTGGCGCGCCGACCAGTTCCTCGCCGTCGAAGACGATGTGGCTGCCGACGCCGTGGCGCGCCACCGGATAGGGCAGAAGCTGCAGAATGGACAGCGCCGTCACCGATTTTCCGGACCCCAATTCGCCGACGAGCGCCAGCGTCTCGCCCTTGTCGAGATCGAACGACACGCCCCGCACCGCTGCCACCGGCGCGCCCGAGGTGTCGAAGCTCACGGAAAGATCGCGGACCGAAAGGAGCGACATGGGTTCCCGATGGGTGACGCCCGATTATGCACCAATCTTCCGCGGATCGAAGGCGTCGCGCACGGCCTCGCCGATGAAGATGAGGAGGCTCAGCATCAGGGCGAGCACGAAGAAGGCGGTGAGGCCGAGCCACGGTGCCTGGAGATTGGCCTTGCCCTCGGCCAGAAGCTCGCCGAGCGAGGGCGATCCCGGCGGCAGGCCGAAGCCGAGGAAATCGAGCGAGGTGAGGGTGGTGATCGAGCCGTTGAGGATGAAGGGCAGGAAGGTGAGGGTCGCCACCATCGCGTTGGGCAGGACGTGGCGCCAGATGATGACCGGGTTCGACACGCCCAGGGCGCGCGCCGCCCGCACATAATCGAAATTGCGCGCCCGCAGGAACTCGGCCCGCACCAGATCGACGAGCGACATCCACGAGAACAGCAGCATGATGCCCAAGAGCCACCAGAAATTGGGCGCGATGATGCTCGACAGGATGATGAGGAGGAAGAGCACCGGCAGATTCGCCCAGATCTCGATGAAGCGCTGGAACATGAGGTCGGTGAGCCCGCCATAGAAGCCCTGGATCGCGCCCGCCGCAACGCCGATCACCGAGCTCGACAGCGTCAGCGCGAGCCCGAACAGCACCGAGATACGAAAGCCGTAGATGAGCCGCGCCAACACGTCGCGCCCCTCATCGTCGGTGCCGAGCCAGTCGACCGCCGACGGCGGCGCGGGCGCGGGCGAGGGAAGATGATAATTGATCGTGTTGTCGCCGAACGGGATGAGCGGCCACACCATCCAGCCCTTGGCGACGATGTGCCCGCGGATGACGGGATCGCGGTAGTCGGCCGCGATCGGCAGATCGCCGCCGAAGGTGGACTCGGGATAGTCGGCGAGCACCGGGAAATAGAGCCTGCCGTCGTAATCGACGACCAGCGGCCGGTCGTTGGCGATGAACTCGGCGAAGAGGCTTGCGCCGAACAGCGCGAGGAACAGCCACAACGACCAGAAGCCGCGGCGGTTGGCGCGGAAATTGGCGAAACGGCGGCGCGTCAGCGGCGTTACGCGGATGCCCAGCACGCGCGGCGCATTGGCGCGGGCGGCCAGCGTGGCCGTGCTCATGTGCCGCGGGTTCCGAAATCGATGCGCGGGTCGACCAGCATGTAGGTGAGATCGCTGACCAGCTTCAGCACGAGGCCGAGGAGCGTGTAGATGTAAAGCGTCGCGAACATGACCGGATAGTCGCGCCCGATGGCCGCGTTGAAACCCAAGAGGCCGAGGCCGTCGAGCGAGAAGATGACCTCGACCAGAAGCGCGCCCGTGAAGAGGATGCCGATGAAGGCGCTTGGAAAACCGGCAATCACCAGCAGCATGGCGTTGCGGAAGACATGGCCGTAGAGGACGCGCCGCTCCGACAGGCCCTTGGCGCGCGCGGTGATGACGTATTGCTTGTTGATCTCCTCGAGGAAGCAGTTCTTGGTGAGCATGGTCAGCCCGGCGAAGCTGCCGATCACCAGCGACAGTACCGGCAGCGCGATGTGCCAGAAATAGTCGAGGATGCGGTGCGGCCAGCCGTAGCTCGCCCAATTATCGGACACCAGGCCGCGCAGCGGAAACCACGACAGATAGCTGCCGCCGGCGAAGAGCACGATCAGGAGAACGGCGAACAGGAATCCGGGGATCGCGTAGCCGACGATGATGACGCCGCTCGACCACACGTCGAAGGAGCTGCCGTCGCGCACCGCCTTGCGGATGCCCAGGGGGATCGAGACGAGATAGGTGAGGAGCGTCGTCCACAATCCCAGCGAGACCGAGACCGGCAGCTTCTGGGCGATGAGCTGAATCACCGGCTGGTCGCTGTAGAAGCTGGTGCCGAAATGGAAGGTAAGATAATTGCGGAGCATCAAGAGGAAGCGCTCGGCCGGCGGCTTGTCGAATCCATAGAGCTTCCGGATCTGCTTGATGAATTCGGGATCGAGGCCGCGCGCGCCGCGGGTCTGGTTGGCGGAGGTGGCGGCGCTCGTGAGCTCGCCGCCGCCGCCCGAGACGCGCGAGAGCGTGCCGCCGGCGGTACCCTTCAATTGGGCGATGAGCTGATCGACCGGCCCGCCGGGCGCCGCCTGCACGATGACGAAATTGACCAGGATGATGAAGAAGAGCGTCGGGACGATCAGCAGCACCCGGCGCGCGGCATAGGCGAGCATTACTTCTGCACCTGCTGCTTTTTCGTCTCCACGTCGCGATCGCGCGCCTTGTCGATCCACCAGGTGTCGAGCGCAAGCGCATAGGGCGGCGGGTTTCTCGGCTCGCCGAACTTGTCCCACACCGCGGCCCGGAAATAATTCAAATGCCAGTTGGGAATCACGTAATAGCCATGGAGCAGCACGCGGTCGAGCGCGTGCGTGGCGGCGACGAGGCCGTTGCGGTCCCGGGCATGGATCACGCGGTCGATCAACGTATCGACCGCCTTGCTCTTGATGCCAAGAAGATTCGAGCTGCCGGGCTCGTCCGCCGCCGCCGAGCCCCAGTCATCGCGCTGCTCGTTGCCGGGCGAAAGCGATTGGCCCCACGCCAGCACCGACATGTCGAAATCGAAATTGCGCATGCGGTTCTCGTACTGCGCCGGGTCGATGGTGCGGACGTTCATGGTGATGCCGGCGCGGGCGAGATTCTGTCCGAACGGCAGCACGACGCGCTCGAATTCCGGTTGCACCAGCAGGAATTCGAAGGCGAAAGGCCGGCCCTGCGCGTCGACGAGCTTTTCGTTCCTGAACGTCCACCCGGCGGCGATGAGGAGACGCAGCGCCTCGTGCAGATTGGGGCGGATGTCGCCGCTGCCGTCGGTCTTGGGCGGTTCATAGACCTCGGTGAAGACGGTCGCCGGTATCTCGGCTTTGAGCGGTTGTAGAAGCGCCAGCTCGTCGCCCTGCGGCAGGCCCGACGAGGCGAGGTCGGAATTCGAGAAATAGCTCTTGGTGCGGGTATAAGCGCCGTAGAACAAATTCTTGTTCGACCATTCGAAGTCGAAGAGATAGCCCAGCGCCCGGCGCACGCGCGGGTCGCTGAACAGCGGCTTGCGCGCGTTGTAGCCGAAGGCCTGCATGCCCTGCGGCACCTTGTTGGGAATTTCCTGCTGCTTGATGAGGCCGGCCTTGAGCGCGGGGCCCGCATAGCCGATCGCCCAGTTCTTGGCGACGTTCTCGATGCGGATGTCGTATTGCCCGGCCTTGAACGCCTCGAGCGCGATCGTCGCGTCGCGATAATAGTCGTAGCGGATCACGCCGAAATTGCTGCGCCCGACATTGACCGGCAGGTCCTTCGCCCAGTAGTCGTCGACCCGGCGATAGACGATCGAGCGGCCGACATCAACGCTCGCGACGGCGTAGGCGCCGTTGCCGAGCGGCTTCTCGAGCGTGGTCTTGGCGAAATCGCGCGGCGACCAATAGGCCTTGGACAACACCGGCAGCTGGCCGACGATCTGCGGCAGCTCGCGATTGTCGTTGCTGCGGAAGACGAAGCGCACGGCGCGTTCGCCTGCGGGCTCGGCCTTGACGACATCCGCGTAGTAAAGGCGATAGCGCGGGTGCCCCTGGGTCTTGAGTGCCTCGAAAGTCCAGATCACGTCGGCGACGCCGAGCGGACTGCCGTCGTGGAACCGCGCCTCCTTGCGCAGCGTGTAAACCACCGAGCTGCGGTCGGACGCGACCGCGACGCTCTCGGCAATGAGGCCATAGGCCGAATCGGGCTCGTCATAGGCGGGCGCGAGCAGCGTGTCGAAGATCGCACCGATGCCATCGGCCGGCACGCCCTTCAGCGTGAACGGGTTGAGCGTGTCGAACGTGCCGATCGCGCTGTACTTGACCGTGCCGCCCTTGGGCGCGTTCGGGTTGACGTAATCGAAATGCTTGAAATCGGGACCGTATTTGAGATCGCCGAAGAGCGAGAGCCCGTGCAGCGGCGCCCCGTCCGCCGCCGCGGCCCAGCCCTTGCGCCCCAGGGCCGCGAGCGCCGGCAGCGCCAGCAGCAGCGACCGCCGGGCAAAGATAAACCGCCGCGGCGCCGCTTTCGCAATGCCGGCGGCACCGGATTGTCGATGATCCCAAGACGCCATGCCGCGCCCCTCAACCCTGCCACGAAGTGAACGCCACTCTAGAGGAATCGGCGCAGCTTGGCAGCACGATGCCGCCGTTTCCGGTTCACGCGGCCAGGAGCGATCGCGCCGGGGCCGCGAGGCGGTGATCGCCGCAGGCGATCACCCGTCCGTCCGAGCCGAGATCGAGCGGCCGTCCGTCCCAGTCGGTCACGGTACCGCCCGCGCCTTCGATTACCGGCACCAGGGCGAAATAGTCGTAAGGCTTGAGATCGCGCTCGACCACGAGGTCGATGAAGCCGGTCGCGAGCTGGGCATAGGCATAGCAATCGGCGCCGAACCGGGCGAGCCTGACCGCTTGTTTGAGCCGCTGGAACCGCGCTGCATCGTCGCCCGCGAACATGTCGGGCGAGGTCGAATAGAGCGTCGCGTCGGCGAGAGCGGCGCAGGCGCGGCTCCGCACAATCGTCCCGTTCAGGGTCGAGTCCTGCCCGGCGGCGCCGACCCAGCGCTCGCGCAGCACCGGCTGGTCGATCACGCCCAGGACCGGCCGGCCGCGGTGGGCGAGGCCGATGAGCGTGCCGAACAGGGGAATGCCGCTGATGAAGTTCTTGGTGCCGTCGATCGGGTCGAGCACCCACACGAACTCGGCATCCGCGCGCATGCGCCCCTCTTCCTCGCCGATGATGCCGTGCGCGGGGAATGTCGCGGCGATGAGGCGGCGCATCGCCGCCTCCGCCTCGCGGTCGGCGATGGTGACGGGCGTGAGGTCGGGCTTGGCGTCGATCGCGATCTTCTGGCGGAAATAGCGCCGTGCCACCGCACCGGCGGCGTCCGCGAGCGCATGGGCGAGCGCGATGTGGTCCGCGCTCACCCGGTCGCTCATGCGGCTATTTGCCGCCCGCTGGCGGGGCGGCCTCGGGTGCCGCCGGCGGCTTCGCGCCTGCCGCCGGCGGTTTCGCGCCTGCTGCCGGCGGCGCCGCCGGCGCCGCTGCCGGCGCCGCGCTCGCGAGCGGCTTGGGGTTGTCGCTCAGGGAGTTGAGATAGGCGATGATGTCGGCCCGCTCCCGCACCTTGGGCACGCCGATGAAGGTCATCTTGGTGCCGGGCGCGAACGACTGCGGCTTGAACAGCCATTCGTTCAACAGGTCGGCCGTCCAGGTCTTGCCGGCGCCGGCGGTCTTGAGCGCCGAGGAGAAGCTGTAGTTGTTGCGATCCTCTGCGATGCCGACGCCGAGGACGCCATAGAGATTGGGGCCGATGCGGTTGGGCTGGCCCTTGTCGAAGGTGTGGCAGGCTTGGCAAACCTTGGTGTCGTTCTTGCCGGCCTCGGCGTTGGCCGCGGCCAGGAGCGGCCCGATCGGCTCGGGCGCGGCGGGCTTCGCCGCCTCGGTCGGCGCGCTCGCAGTGGCGGCGCCGGCGACCTGATAGACGTTCTTGGCCAGCATGTGCGGCTCGACGAGATGATCGGCGAGGATGCCTGACACCATCGCGATGATCAACGCGACCAGCACCGCGGCCGCGATCTTGTTTGCCTCGAATGACATGCGCCCCCCCTCGCGGTCATGGAACGCCCCGCGAAGCGCAGGGAATGATCGTTTCGCCCCTGGAGAGAAGCCAATTTTCGCTGACAACTCAAACGAAATGTGATTGAAGCGCTCGGTGCGTGCATCGTGCGGCATAACGCCGCAATGCTCCCCCGCGTAACGGTCCTGGACGCTGCGATGAACCCGATCGTCGTCATTCCCGCGCGCCTCGCCTCGACGCGGCTTCCCGGCAAGCCGCTGGCGCTCATCGGCGATGTGCCCATGATTGTCCAGGTCTGGCGCCGGGCCGTCGCCGCCGGCATCGGACCGGTCGACCGTCGCTTGCGCCGATCGCGAAATCGCCGCTGCCGTCGCGGCGGCGGGCGGGCATGCAGTGCTCACCCGCGCCGATCATCCTTCGGGTTCGGACCGCGTGCACGAGGCGCTCGCGGCGCTCGATCCCGGCCGGCGCCACGACGTCGTCGTGAACCTGCAGGGCGACCTGCCGCTGATCGCGCCCGCCGCCATCCGTGCCGCGCTCGACCCGCTCGGCGACGCAGGCCATCGACATCGCCACGCTCGCGGCGCCGATCAGCGACCCGGACGAGCTTGCGGCGGCGAGCGTGGTCAAGATCGCGGCCGGCTTCGCGCCGGGGATGCGCGTGGCGCGCGCGCTTTACTTCAGCCGCCTGCCGGTGCCGTGGGGCGAGGGCGCGCATTACCACCACATCGGCATCTACGCTTTCCGCCGCGCCGCGCTCGAGCGCTTCGTCGCGTTGCCGCCGGGCGCGATCGAGCAGCGCGAGCGTCTCGAGCAGCTGCGCGCGCTCGAGGCCGGCATGCGCATCGCGGTGGCGCTCGTTGACTCCGTCCCGCTCGGTGTCGATACTCCGGACGATCTCGCCCGCGCTCGCGCGCTCTTCGCTGCCGCTCCGCCATGATTGTGTATCCCGAGCCTGTGGGCGCCGTCGCCTTTCAAGGTGCGCCCGGCGCCTATTCCGATCTCGCCTGCCGCGACGTTCTTCCGGGCCGGGCGACGCTCGCCTGCGACACGTTCGAAGAAGCCATCGCGGCGGTGCAGGGACGGGCGCGCGAGCCTCGCCATGCTGCCGATCGAGAACTCGGTCGCGGGCCGCGTCGCCGACATCCATCATCTCATGCCGGGGTCGGGCCTCTTCATCGTCGGCGAGCATTTCCAGCGCGTCAATCATCACCTCCTCGCGCTGCCGGGAGCGACGCTCGAAGGCCTCAAGACCGTGCGCAGTCATGTGCATGCGCTGTCGCAGTGCCGCAATCTCACGCGCGCGCTGCGGCTGCGGCCGGTGGTCGTCGCCGACACCGCGGGCGCCGCTGCCGAGGTGGCGGAACGCGGCGACCCCAGCATCGCGCGCGATCGCGTCCGAACTCGCCGGCAACATCTACGGGCTGGTCTCGCTCAAGCAGAATATCGAGGACGAAGAGCACAACACCACGCGCTTTCTCCTCATGGCGCCGCAGCCGCGGCCGCTGCCGAATGACGGCAGCCTCAAAATCACCACCTTCATCTTCCGCGTCCGCAACGTGCCGGCGGCGCTCTACAAGGCGCTCGGCGGGTTCGCCACCAACGGCGTCAACATGACCAAGCTCGAAAGCTACATGGTCGGCGGCAGCTTCACCGCGACGCAGTTCTATGCCGATGTCGATGGCCATCCCGCTCGACCGCGCGCTCCAACTCGCCTTCGAGGAGCTGAACTTCTTCAGCCGCGAGGTGCGGATGCTCGGCACCTACCTCGCCCACCCTTTCCGGACCGGCGCCAGCCAGACTGACGACGATTGACCGATACCACTTGACGGCCGCCATATCTTAGATATATCTATATCACGATATATCTTTAAGGAGGCGACATGTTCGGTAGGGTTTTCGGAGGATGTCACGGGCGCCGTTATGCCCGGGGCGAATGGTTCGCCGGGCGCCACGGCGGGCGCGGCCCCGATCACCTGCGCGGCGGCCGCGGGCGCGTGTTCGACCAGGGCGATCTCCGCTTCGTCATCCTGCGGCTCATCGCCGAGAAGCCGCGCCACGGCTATGAGATCATCAAGGACATCGAGGAACGGCTCGCCGGCTCCTACAGCCCGAGCCCCGGAGTCATCTATCCGACGCTGACGCTGCTCGAGGAACTGGGCTACGCCACCGTCACCGCGAGCGAGGGCGGCAAGAAGCTTTACGCCATCACGCCGCAGGGCGAGGCCGCGCTCGCCGCCAACCGGCCGCTGGTCGATGCCATCTTTGCCCGCATCGGCGAGATCAACGCCGCCCATGGCGGCGGACCGTCGCCGCAGCTGGTACGGGCGATGCACAATCTGCGTCTGGCGCTGCGCCTGCGCCTGGCGCGGGGTCCCCTGAGCGATGCCGAGACCGCCGCCATCGTCACCGCGCTCGATGCCGCGGCCGTCACCGTGGAGCGCAGCTGATGGACCCGGTTCTCGCGTCCGAGGCCCGCGTCGCGACCGCACTCGCGCAGCGCTACATGATCCAGCTATGCAAGCATTTCGAGCATCGCCTGCCGGCACGATACGGCGCGGCCGACGGCAGCATCGAGTTCGCTTATGGCGTGTGCCGGTTGGCGGTGCCGCAGCCCGGACTTCTCATGCTCCGGGCCGAGGCCAGGGACGAGGCCGCACTGGCCCAGCTCGAGCACACCGTCGCCCGCCATCTCGAGCGCTTCGCCTTCCGCGACACGCCGGCGATCGGCTGGCAGCGCACCGCCGGCTGACGTTCAGCGTCGCAGCCAGTCCTCGACCAGGCGGCGGGCGATGAAGTCGCGGCGCGGCAGGCGCAGCGTGTCGTCGTCCTGCCGCGCGAGGAGAAAGCTGCGCTCGAACCACGCGGCGTGCTCCAGTTCCTCGGGATCGACGGTAATTTCGAGCGTGCGGGCGCGGGCGTGGAAGCCGAGCATGAGCGAGGCCGGGAACGGCCATGGCTGCGACGAGTGATAGGTCACGTCGTCGACGCGAATACCGGCTTCCTCGAACACCTCGCGCGCGACCGCCTCTTCGAGGCTCTCGCCCGGCTCCACGAAGCCGGCGAGCGTCGAGTGCATGCCCGCGGGCCAGCCCGGCTTGCGGCCCAGAAGACAACGCTCGCCGTCATGGACCAGCATGATTACCGCCGGATCGGTGCGGGGGAAATGCGTGGTGCCGCAGGCGGGGCCGGTGCAGCGCCGCACATGCCCGCCTTCCGCGCTCTGCGTCGGCGCGCCGCACACGCCGCAGAAGCGATGGCGCTCGTGCCAATAGGCGATGCCGCGCGCATAGGCCAGCAGCGCGCCCTCGTGCCGCGGCAGCAGCGGCCCGACACGGCGCAAATCGGTAAAGGCGAGCGGTTCGGCCGTCGCCAGCGCCTGAAGCGGCGCCTCGACGGACGACGAGATCGATCGCGAAATAGGCGCGCTCCGCGATCAGTCCCAGCAGCACCGGCTCGTCCGCCAGCGCGACCACCGCCCGGCGCTCGAGCAGCGCCGCCCGCGGCGACCCGCCCGCTTCGGCCAGGACCAGATTCTGCCCGCGCCAGGCCGCGACGAAGCGGCTTTCGGCGTCCTCGAGGAGCGCGGCGATCCAGGCCGCGTCCTTGCGGCGCGGCGCCGCGCGGTCGAGCGCGCCGCCCGCATAGAAATTGACTTCGGTCATGCGGCGCTTCTTAGGGCCTATTGTGGCGCGATGGAACGTCATGCCGATCCGTCGTCCCCGCGGCCGCGCTCGAGTCCTGGGAACCCGTGCCCCGGCCGGGCAAGTTTCCGGCTTCGTTCTTGCGCGCATGCGGCGGGGACCTGATATAGTGGCGCGGGAGGCTGGCGGCGGACAGGTCCCTCGCCAACCCGGTCAGGTCCGGAAGGAAGCAGCCGTAACGAGTTTCGGTCTGGGTCGCCGTTCAGTCTCCCACTCCGCCCACTCTGAAGGTGCAAGCGCATGAGCGAGCCGGGCACCGCCTACCGCGTGCTCGCGCGCAAATACCGGCCCAGCCGCTTCGCCGAGCTGATCGGCCAGGAGGCGATGGTGCGCACGCTCACCAACGCCATCGCCACCGGCCGCATCGCGCACGCCTTCATCCTCACCGGCGTGCGCGGCGTCGGCAAGACCACCACCGCCCGCATCCTGGCGCGCGCGCTCAACTGCGTCGGCCCCGACGGCAAGGGCGGCCCGACCGCCGATCCCTGCGGCCGCTGCGAGCCGTGCCGCGCGATCGCCGAGGACCGCCATGTCGACGTGATGGAGATGGACGCCGCCTCGCGCACCGGCGTCGACGACATCCGCGAGCTGACCGAGGGCGTGCGCTACAAGCCGGTCGCGGCGCGCTTCAAGATCTACATCATCGACGAAGTGCACATGCTGTCGACGCAACGCCTTCAACGCGCTGTTGAAGACGCTCGAGGAGCCGCCGCCCGACGTCAAGTTCATCTTCGCCACCACCGAAATCCACAAGGTGCCGATCACGGTGCTGTCGCGCTGCCAGCGCTTCTCGCTGCGCCGCGTGCCGGCCGACATGCTGGCCGCGCATTATGCCGCGATCGCGGCCGCCGAAGGCGGTGACCGCCGAGCCGGCCGCCATCGCGCTCATCGCCCGCGCGGCCGACGGCTCGGTGCGCGACGGGCTGTCGCTGCTCGACCAGGCGATCGCCTTGGGCGGCGGCGACGGTCGGCGAGGCGGCGGTGCGCGAGATGCTCGGCATCGCCGATCGCGGCCTCGTCTTCGACCTGATCGAGGCGGCGCTGAAGGCGACGCGGCGGGCGCGCTTGGAGCGCATGAACGCGCTCTATGAAGGCGGCGCCGATCCGGTGATGGTGCTGCAGGACCTGTTGGAGCTGGTGCATTTCCTGACCCGGCTCAAGCTGTCGCCGGCGGCGGGCGAGGGCGATCCGGCGCTCGAAGGCGAGCGCGGCGCGTGGCCTGGCGCTGGCCGAAGCATCTCGGCATTCCGGCGCTCGCCCGCGCCTGGCAGATGCTGCTCAAGGGCCTCGGCGAGGCGCAGTCCGCGCCGTCGCCGATCGAGGCGGCCGAGATGGTGCTGGTGCGGCTCGCCTATGTCGCCGACCTGCCGTCGCCGGCCGAGCTGGTGCGCGGCGCTCGACGGCGCCCCGTGCCGCGCGCATCGCCATCGCCGCTCGCCGCCGCGCATCGTCGTCACGGCGCGCGCGCTCGCCGCGTGCCGGCCGCAGCGCGCGGCGCCCGCGGCGCTGCCGCAGCCCGTGCCGGCGCCGGCGCCGCTGCCCGAGCCGCAAAGCTTCCTCGACGTGGTCGAGCTGTTCGACCAGCATCGCGAGGCGGTGCTGCGCTCGCATCTTTATGCCAATGTGCATCTGGTGCATTTCGAGCCGGGCCGGATCGAGCTGCGCCCGACCGAGGCGGCGCCGCGCGACCTCAGCAACCGGCTCGGCCAGTTGCTGACGCAATGGACCGGGCAGCGCTGGGTCGTCAGCGTCTCGGCCGAGCCGGGCGAGCCGACCCTGCGCGAGGCAGGCCGCCGCGCGCGAGACGGCGATCTGCGCAGCGAGGCGGCGCAGCATCCGCTGGTGCGCGCGGTGCTCGAGACCTTTCCCGGCGCGCGGATCGAGGCGGTGCGCGATCTGGCGCCGCCCGAGCCGGCCCATCCCGAACCGATCGACGGCGCCGACGAGCGCAGCGAAGGAGACGATACCCGATGAAGAATCTCGGCCAGATGCTGAAGCAGGCGCAGGAGATGCAGTCGCGCATGAGCGAGCTGCAGGCGAAGCTCGACACGCGTCGAGATGACCGGCGCCACCGGCGGCGGCATGGTGCAGGTGACGCTCAACGGCAAGGGCGAGATGAAGAAGGTCAAGATCGACAAGTCGCTGGTCGATCCCAACGAGACCGAGGTGCTCGAGGACCTCATCCTCGCCGCGTTCAATGACGCCAAGGCGCGCGTCGAGAGCCATGTCGGCGAAGAGATGGCCAAGCTCACCGGCGGGCTCAAACTGCCGCCGGGGATGAAGCTGCCGTTCTAGCGCCGGAGCGGACGCCGCCGTCTGATGTCCGAGCTCGATCGTCTTGTCGCGCTGTTGGCCAAGCTGCCGGGTTTGGGGCCGCGCTCGGCGCGGCGCGCGGCGCTTTATCTGCTGAAGCGGCGCGAGAGCCTGATGGAGCCGCTGAGCCAGGCGCTGATGGAGACGGCGCGGCAAATCCGTCCCTGTTCGGTGTGCGGCAATCCCGACACCACCGATCCCTGCGCCATCTGCGCCGATCCCGCGCCGCGATCCGCATCTCGTCTGCGTCGTCGAAGACGTGGCCGATCTCTGGGCGCTCGAGCGGTCCGGCGCGTTCAAGGGCCGCTATCACGTGCTCGGCGGCACGCTTTCGGCGCTCGACGGCGTCGGCCCGGACGACCTGCGCATCGGCGCGCTCGTCGCCCGCGTCGCCGATGGCGGCGTGCGCGAGGTGATCCTCGCCCTGAACGCCACCGTCGAGGGCCAGACCACGGCGCATTACCTCGCCGACCGCCTCGCCGCGACCGGCGTCGCGGTCTCGCGCCTCGCCCACGGCGTGCCGGTCGGCGGCGAGCTCGACTATCTCGACGACGGCACGCTCACCGCCGCCCTCGCCGCGCGGCACAAGGTCGAGGGCCGGGCGCGTGAGGCCGCGCCGCCTGTCCTAGCCGTGGTCGCGCGGCCGCATCATGAACCACTGCGCCATGTCCCACGCGTTCCTGATGCCCGCGAGGAGCAGCAGGCCGAGCCCGCCGGCCAGCGCCGCCCGGCCCGGGACAGGCCGAGCGTCAACGCCAGCCGCGCCACCCGCCAGCACCGCATAGCCCGCGACCGGCGCGAGCGCGTACCACACGCGGTCGGATCAGGACGACGTCTGCCGTCGATGCGTCGCGGCCGCATGTGCAGCCAGACGTCAACAGCTATAGGCGATTCCGGTGGCGCCTTCGGCCAGCAGCAGGACGGCAAGGCTCGTCTCGCTCGCCAACGGCGCCAGGATGAGCAGACAGGCGACGAGGATGGCCGAGAAATGCACCACGGTCGGGGTGATGAAGACCTTCATCGCCGATTCGTGGTCGCGCGTCAGGATGCCGGCCCCGATCGAGGCCGCGACGAAGGTGAGCCCGACAAGCGTCGCCGCCGCGCCGCCAAGCAGCTCATAGAAGTCGTGCCAGTCCTTGAGCGCGGCGAGCAAGCCGCTATTCCGCGCTCAGCCGCGGGACCGGCGGCTCCGACACTTCCGCCGCCTCGCCTTCGATCAGCTGGTCGGACTCGACGGCGGCGACGACATAGGACGGGAGGTTGGCGGGAAGCGTCCGCCCCGGCGCCACGCCCAGGGCGGCGAGCCGGCGCGCACGCGGCAGCAGGCGCTGGTTCACCGAACCGGTCAGTTTCTGGAAGCTGTCGGCCGCGGCCTTGATGCCTTTGCCGACGGCGCCGGCATGGGCCAAGGCCTGGGTGACGCCGTCGAGCAGCAGCTGCGCCGCCTCGAGGATGCGCTGCTGATTCTCGACCTGGCGCTCGCGGTTGATCTCGGCCGCGGCGAGCGTCAGCGCGCAATGCAGCCCGGCTGGCCCGGCCGGGATGATCTGCGCCTCGCGCGCCTTCTGCAGAAAGCCGGGGTCGGCGCGGCACAGCTTCTCGACCGCGCCCTCGTTGGGCAGGTACATGACGCTGAGCACGCGGGCGAGATCGCCGCCGCGCCCGCCGTCGCGCCAGGCAGCCAGCACGGCGCCGCGATAGTTCTTGTCGGCCAGCGCCTTCAAATGCTGGTTCATGGTGTGGGCGAGATTGGCATAGGCCTCGCTCTCGCCGGCGCCGTCTTCCGCGGCGGCAATCTCGACCAGAAACTTCGACGCTTTGCAGTCGATAACAATGGCGCTGTTGCCGGGCAGAAAGACGAGCGCGTCGGGCCTGAGGCGCTGGCCCGAGACCTGATCTTCGGTCGTCACCTGCAGCACGTAGTCGCGCCCCGCCTCGAGGCCGAATCCCTTGAGCGTGTTGGCGAGGCCGATCTCGGCGAATTGTCCGGCGCCGCCGGGGCTCGACAGCGAACGCCACACGGTGTCGAGCACGCGGCCCTTTTCCTGGACCTGGCCGTTGAGCGCGGCCACCGCTTTGGCAATCTCGTCGACCTGCTTCACCAGCAGGTCGGACGTGTGCTGCACCCGTTCCTCGGCCGTCTTGCGCATTTCCTCGGCTTCACGGCGGTGGTCGTCGATGAGCTTCGAGGACACTTGGTGCGCCGTCTCCAGCACCGCGGCCTTGGCCGCATTCTCGAAGTCCTGCCGCAGCTTCTCGGCCGTCGCAACCACGCGTTCGAGATCGCCGAGCCGCGCCCCGGCGCGGACCGCGGTCTCGCGCGCGCGAACCAGCATCACCGCCAGCGCCACGACGCCCGCCGCCAGCACCACCGCCACGCCCACGAGAGCCGCTTCCATGCTGCCATCCTAGCACGATCGCCCGGTTGACGCAGGCGCGAGGGCGTCATACCTAAGCCCCTGAACCGACCCCAGCGATCCCGGCCATGGCCATCCTGCCCATCATCACCGCCCCCGATCCGCGCCTCAAGGCGAAGGCGCGGCCGGTGCGCGCCGTCGACGATCGGGTGCGGCGGCTGATGCGGGACCTGCTCGAGACCATGTATGCCGCGCCCGGGATCGGGCTCGCGGCGCCCCAGGTGGGCGTGGCGCTGCGCGTCATCGTCGTCGATTGCGCCCGCGAAGGCGAGAAGCCGCAGCCCTACAAGATCGCCAATCCCGAGATCTTATGGCGTTCCGACGAGCTGATGATGGTCAACGAAGGCTGCCTGTCGCTGCCCGAGCATTACGCCGATGTCGCGCGCCCCAACGCGATCCGGCTGCGCTATCTCGACGACCAGAACGAGATCCGCGAGCTCGAGGCCAAGGGCCTGCTCGCGACCTGCATCCAGCACGAGATGGACCATCTCGAGGGCGTGCTCTTCGTCGATCACATCTCCGCGCTCAAACGCAACATCATCCTGCGCAAGCTCGCCAAGGCCAAGCGCCAGAAGGACACGGTCCCGGCCTGAGCCGCTTTGTGCCGAAGTCATCGCCATGAGCCTTCGTCTCGCGTTTCTCGGCACGCCGGATTTCGCCGCGCGCATCCTCGCGGCGCTCCTTGCCGCGGGCCATCGCATCGCCGCGGTCTATTGCCAGCCGCCGCGCCCGGCCGGCCGCGGCCACCGGGTGCAGCCTTCGCCGGTCCAGCTCGCGGCCGCGGCGGCGGGGCTGCCGTGCTTTACCCCGGAGCGGCTCGGACCCGCCACGGCGGACGCGTTCGCTGCCCTCGACCTCGATGCGGCGGTGGTGGCGGCCTATGGCCTGATCCTGCCGCCGGCGCTGCTGCGCGCGCCGCGGCTCGGCTGCCTCAACGTCCATGCCTCGCTGTTGCCGCGCTGGCGTGGTGCGGCGCCGATCGAGCGGGCGATCCTGGCGGGGGACGCGACAACCGGCGTCACCATCATGCAGATGGATGAGGGGCTCGACACCGGACCGGTGCTGCTGGCCGAGGAAGTGGCGATCGGTCCGCGCATGACCGCTGCCGAACTCACCGCCGCGCTCGCCGCATGCGGCGCGCGCCTCATCGTCGCCGCGCTCGACGGGCTCGCCGGCGGCCGCCTTGCGCCGCAGCGGCAGCCCGATACGGGCGCGAGCTATGCGCGCAAGCTGCGCGCCGACGAAGGACGGCTCGACTGGCGCTTGCCGGCGGCCCGGCTCGAGCGCGCGGTGCGGGCGCTCAACCCGGCGCCGGGCGTGTGGTTCGAGCATGAGGGCGCGCGCATCAAGGTGCTGGAAGCCGCGGTCGCGCCTGGGGCGCCCGGCGCGCTGCCGGGGACGGCGCTCGACGATCGCTTGCGCATTGCCTGCGGCGCGGACGCGCTGCGGCTCGTGGTATTGCAGCGCCCCGGCCGCGGCGCGCTCGAAGCCGCTGCGTTTCTGCGCGGCTTCGCCATTCCCGCCGGCACCGTGCTGCCATGCCCCGCTACAAGCTGACGCTCGAATATGACGGCACCGGCCTGGTCGGCTGGCAGCGC
This sequence comes from uncultured Alphaproteobacteria bacterium, assembly GCA_963721625.1. GTDB lineage: Bacteria > Pseudomonadota > Alphaproteobacteria > ATCC43930 > CGMCC-115725 > DATJLY01. The sequence continues at coordinate 51,039 of CAVRKF010000021.1, read as the reverse complement.
CAGGCGAAGGGACGGTCGGTGCAGGAGATACTCGAACAGGCGGTGACGCGTCTCGTCGGCGAGGCGGTGGTGGTGCATGGCGCCGGGCGGACCGATGCCGGCGTCCATGCGCTCGGCCAAGCCGCGCATCTCGACCTGCCGCGCGCGATGGCGCCCGACACGATCCGCAGCGCGCTCAATCAGCACGTCAAGCCCGAAGCGGTCGCGGTGCTGGCGGTCGAGCGCGTCGCCGACGGCTTCGATGCAAGGCGCACGGCGCGCGGGCGGGTCTATCTCTACCGCATTCTCAATCGCCGGCCGCCGCCGACGGTCGAGCGCGGCCGCGTCTGGCACGTGGCGCCGCCGCTTGATGACGTGGCGATGCGCGCGGCGGCGCAGCTTCTCGTCGGCCGGCACGATTTCACGACGTTCCGCGATTCGCTGTGCCAGGCGCGCTCGCCGGTGAAGACGCTCGATGCGCTTGCAGTCACGCGCGCGGGCGATGAGCTTCGCATCGAGGCGCGCGCCCGCTCGTTCCTGCACCACCAGGTGCGCAACATGGTGGGGACGCTGAAACTTGTCGGCGCCGGGAAATGGCGCATCGGCGACGTGGCCGGTGCGCTCGCCGCGTGCGACCGCCGCGCCGGCGGTCCGACGGCCCCGCCGGAAGGACTGTATCTCGTCGAAGTGATCTATCCCGGCCCTTAGCCGGACAGCAGCATCGTCGCCTGGGTCAGCAACGCGGTCACCACCACGTCGAGCAGCACCAGCGCCGTCGCGGCGAACCCGCCGGTCTCGAGCGCAATGCGAGCGATGAACCATTCATAGACGAGGATGGCGATATAGGCGACCGTCTCGGCATAGGCGACGGCATAGTCAGGGAAAAGATGCAGCGCGCCGATCGCCGTGACCGCCAGCACCAGCGCGGTCTGCAACACCTGCGACCAATTATAGGCAATGATGAAGCCGAGCGCGCGCTCCTCGGTCGCGATGCGGCGACAGAACGGCAGCGCCAGCAAGGGATAGGCCGCCCAGCCCATGACGTAGCCGATGGTGGCGACGACGAAAAAGCGTATGAGGTCGCCGGCACCGAACTGCGCCGCATCGATCTGTATGAGCTGCAGCATGACGAAACCGGGATAGCAGATCGCCGCCGCCCAGAACGAGCGATAGGCGCCATCGACGCTGCGGTCGAACCACGTCATCGCCGTGCGGTCGCGCCGCGCCAGCCGCCACGCTCCATAAAGACCGAAGGAGACCTCGCGCAGCGTCACCATTGCTCAGGCGAAATAGAGCTCGAGCACGGTGCGGTAGATCGCGGTGAGCGCGGCGAGATCGGCGAGGTCGACGCCCTCGTCGACCTTGTGCGCGGTGAGGTTGAGCAGGCCGAACTCGGCAAGCGGGCAGAAGCGATGGATGAAGCGCGCATCGGACGTGCCGCCGGTGGTGCTGAGCTCGGGCGTGATCCCGGTGACGCGGGCGATGGCGGTGGCGAGGATATCGCTCACTGGGCCCGGCGGCACCAGGAACGACTCGCCGCTCACCTTGATCTCGAGGTCGTAGCGCCCGCCGGCGCGATCGAGCGCCTGCCGCAGCCAGGTCTCGACCGCGGCGCTGGTCCAGCGGTCGTTGAAGCGGACATTGAAGACGGCGCGTGCCGCAGCCGGGATGACGTTGCTGGTGGGATTGCCGATGTCGATGGTCGAGATCGCGAGGCTCGATGCCGGGAAATGCGTCGTACCGTCGTCAAGCGGTGCGGCGAGGAGCGCGGCCAGCATGGCGACGAGTCGATGCGCCGCGTTGTCGGCGAGATGCGGATAGGCGGTATGGCCTTGCACGCCATGCACCGTGAGAGTAGCCGTTGAGGCTGCCGCGCCGCCCGATCTTGATCATGTCGCCGAGACGCTCGGCGCTGGTCGGCTCGCCGACGACGCAGGCATCGATCTTCTCGCCGCGCGCGGCGATCCAGTCGAGCAGCTTGCGCGTGCCGTTGATCGCCGCCGCCTCTTCGTCGCCGGTGATGAGAAGGCTGATCGAGTCGTCGAACCCGCGCGCGCGGCGGCCGAGGAACGCGGCGACGGCGGCGACGAAACAGGCGATCGCGCCCTTCATGTCGGCGGCGCCGCGGCCATAGAGCCTGCCGCCCTGCACGGCGCCGGCGAAGGGATCGAGGCTCCAGTCCTCGCGCCGCCCGGGCGGCACGACGTCGGTGTGGCCGGCGAAGCAGAAATTGCGGCCGCTCCGGCCCAGCCGCGCATAGAGATTGAGCACCGGCGCGGTGCCCGGCTCGGTGAACTCGACCGTCGAGCAGGCGAATCCCATCGTCTCGAGCGTGGCCGCGAGCAGCGGAATTGCGCCGGCATCGTCGGGCGTCACGCTCGGGGCGCGGATGAGCCGCTGCGCCAGATCGACCGCGTCGATCGCGGGCGCCGTGCCGCGCGTCGTCATCACTCGCGCAGCAACTCGTTGATCGAGGTCTTGGCGCGGGTGCGCTCATCGACGCGCTTGACGATGACGGCGCAGCCGAGGCCGGGGCCGGGGCTGCCATCGGGCAAGGGCTTGCCGGGAAGCGTCCCCGGCACGACCACCGAATAGGCCGGCACGCGGCCTTGATGCACGGCGCCGGTGGCGCGGTCGACGATGCGCGTCGAGGCGCCGAGGAACACCCCCATCGACAAGACCGCGCCGCGCTCGACCACGACGCCTTCGGCCACTTCGCTGCGCGCGCCGATGAAGCAATCGTCCTCGATGATGACGGGCTCGGCCTGGACCGGCTCGAGCACGCCGCCGATGCCGACCCCGCCCGAGATGTGGCAGTTCTTGCCGATCTGCGCGCACGAGCCGACCGTCGACCAGGTGTCGATCATGGTGCCGCTCGCGACATAAGCCCCGACATTGACGAAGCATGGCATCAGCACGACGCCCGGTGCGATATGGGCGGAATGGCGCACGACGCAATTGGGCACGGCGCGGAAGCCGGCGGCGCGGAACCGCGCCTCGTCCCAGCCCGCGAATTTCGATGCGATCTTGTCCCACCACGGCGCTCCGCCGGGGCCGCCGCCGATCGCGGTCATGTCGTTGAGACGGAACGACAGCAGCACCGCCTTCTTGAGCCACTGATGGACGTGCCATTGCCCTTGGCGCGGCTCGGCGACACGCAGCTCGCCGGCATCGAGCAATGCCAGGGCGCGATCGACCGCTGCACGCACTGCGCCGCCTGTTGCCGCGTTGACGCTCTCGCGCGTCTCCCAGGCGGCATCGATGGTCGCTTGCAGCGTTGCGGTGCTCATGGCGCGCGGTCTCGCCCGTTGCGGCGGCGGCCACCATGCGGCAGGGCCCGCGGCGAGTCAACACGCGCCGGCCGATCCCCATGGACCGTGCGGCGCGCCCGCGCCATGATGATGCAACATGAAGGGGAGGCGAGGATGGCGGCACAAAAGGGACCGTTCAAGGCAGAAATCGTCGGCAGCCTGCTGCGTCCGCCGGCGTTCGGCGAGGCACGCGCACGCTGCGCCAAGGGCGAGATCACGCCGGCGCAGTTGCGGGCGATCGAGAGCGAGCACATCGATGCGGCGGTGGCGCTGCAGCGCGAGGCCGGGCTCAAAGTCTGCACCGACGGCGAATTCCATCGCCGCCACTGGTTCATGGATTTCATGGAGCGGATCGACGGCATCCAGTTCGCGGGCGGAATGCCGGTGCGGTTCCACAACGAGGGCGGCGACATCGAATTCGCGCCGCCGCGACTCGAGGTGCGGGGCAAGCTCGCCCGCACCCGCGGCCTCGCCGTCGATGACTTCGCCGAGCTGAAGCCGGTCGCCGAACGCCAGGGCCTGGTGCCGAAGCAGCCGATCCCGTCGCCGACGATCGTGCATTTCCGCGGCGGCCGCGCCGCGATCGACGCCAAGGCCTATCCCGATATGGAGGGTTTCTTTGCCGATCTCGTCGCCGTCTATCGCGCCGAGGTGAAGGCGCTCTACGATGCCGGCTGCCGCTATCTCCAGATCGACGAGACCAATCTGCCCTATCTGTGCGATCCCAAGCTTTCGGGCCACGTGCGCAGCATCGGCGAGGACCCGGTGCGGCTGCTCGAGCGCTATGTCGGCCTCATCAATGCGGTGGTGCATGACCGGCCGGCGGACCTCGCGGTGTGCATGCACATGTGCCGCGGCAATCACATGAGCTCGTGGGTCGCCGAGGGCGGCTACGATCCGGTTGCGGAGCGGGCCTTTGGCGAGTTGGCGATCGACGGGTTCCTGCTCGAATACGACTCCCCGCGCGCCGGCAGCTTCGCGCCGCTGCGCTATCTCTCGGGACGCAAGGTGGCGGTGCTCGGCCTCGTCACGACCAAGCGGCCGGAACTCGAGACCAAGGACGAGTTGAAGCGGCGCATCGCCGAGGCCGCGAAGATCGTGCCGCTGGAACGCCTGGCGCTGTCGCCGCAATGCGGCTTCGCCAGCACCATGGAGGGCAACCGCGTCACCGTCGCGGACGAGACGCGCAAGCTCCGCCTCGTCGTCGAGACCGCGCAGGAGGTGTGGGGAACCGCCTGAGACGCGGCGTCACTTCGCCGCCGCGGCGAGGAATTCGGCCAGGTCGTCGGCGACGTGGTGGATGTGCTCGGCGCCCGCCTCGGCGCCGTCTTCATGGGGGCCGCCCTTGACCCAGATCGTGGTCATGCCGAGCGCGGCGGCCGGAACCAGATTCTTCGCCATGTCCTCGACCATGGCCGCGGTCTCCGCGGCGACGCGGTGACGGTCGAGCAGGACCCGGTATCCGCTCGGATCGGGCTTCGGCACGTAGTTGCACGCCTCGATGTCGTGGATGGCACTGAACGCGGCGTCGATCCCGATCTGGCGCAGCACGCGCTCGGCATGGCGCACCGTGGCGTTGGTGAAGATGAGCTTGCGCCCCGGCAAGGCCGCGATCGCTGCGGCAAGGCGCGCATCGCGCGGCAAGCCCGAGAGATCGAGTTCGTGCACGTATTCAAGGAAGCGTCGCGGTTCGAGGCCGTAATCGAGCATCAGCCCGCGCAAGGTCGTCCCGTGCTGGACGAAAAAGCGCCGCCGCAGCGCCGCCGCCGTGGCGCGGTCGATCTTGAGCTCGGCCATGATGAAATCGTTCATGCGCGTCTCGACCTCGGGAAAGAGACTGCACGTCCCGGGATAGAGCGTGCCACGGGGTTTTCCTAAGCTATTGAGCGGATTGCACAATCCGCCTTGGGCGCCCGTATCCGCGTCCTATCTCATTGAATATCATAGGGAACCTATTGACATATTCCTGACAGCCCCGATATAAGAATGGACACCGCGCGCACAAGCCTTGTGCGGATACGGTGCGGATACAAGGATCGGGACCATGAGGAACAGCACCACGAAGCGCCGGAAGATCGAAGCCCTGGCCGAGCACGAGAACACCCCGCCGGGCGAGCGGCTGGCCGCTGTAGCAGCGTTGTCTCGTCTCCCGGCCGTGCGGCCAGTGCTGACGGATGCGGCCGTGGCGGCGCTGCCCGTAGCGCCCCGCAACGTCCGGTATGCGAACCTTTGCGACGTGCCCGGCTTCGGCGTTCAAGTCACGCCAGCCGGCTCGCGCTCCTACGTGTTGCGCTACCGGAACGCCGCCGGCATTGAACGCCAGTACACCATCGGCCAGTGCCCGGCGATGAAGGCCGCGGACGCGGTAGCGGAAGCCGAGCGGTTGCGCGCGAAGCTGGCAACCGACAAGGCGGCACTGGGAACGGCGCTCGCGGCCGGGATGAAGGTTGACGCCGCGGGCGTCGCCGATCCGCTGGCCGCTCGGCGCAAGGTGGCCGTGAAGGGCGACACGCTGGAAAGCATCATCGCCGACTATCTCGCGTCGCCGAAGGGCGCGGCGAAGCTACGCCATCCCGAGCGCGTGAAGCGCGATCTTGACCGGCTCGTGCCCGTTGGCTTTCGTCATCGCGCCGTTGCGGACGTGCGGCGGCGTGACATTGCCGCGCTGGTGGACAAGGTAGCGGCCGCACGCGGTCCCGCCGCAGCCAATGGCTTGATCCGCGACTTGTCGCGCGTGTTCCAATGGTACTTGCCGCGCAGCGCCGATGATTTCACGTCGCCGATCACGAAGGGCATTCGCCACGAGGAGCGCGCGGACGCGCGCGCCGCAGCCGGCGAAGATCGCGCGCCATTGAGCGATGAAGAACTGCGGGACATTTATCGCGCGCTCGCCGGCTGGCCGGGCAGCGAAGCGTTTCCGCGGCTCGTGCGGTTGCTGCTCTTGACCGGCGCGCGGCGCGATGAAATCCGGCTGTTGCCATGGGCCGAGATTGTCGGCGATACGTGGACGGTCCCGGCGAAGCGGTATAAGACGGGCGTCGCGCACACCGTCCCGCTCACGCCGCAGATGATTGCCGCGCTCGGCCAGCGGCCGGCGGACACCGCAGCGCAGCCTTGGGTTATCTCGGCCAAGGGCGGACGGCCACGTTCTACGGCCACGGATCGGGCAAGGCTGTTCTCGACAAGCGCATTGCCGCGATCCGCAAAGCCGAAGGGCGCGCGCCGATGGGGCGATGGACGTTGCACCTTCTCCGTAAGACGGTGCGGACGCGGCTCGCCGCCCTGGGCGTGTCGAAGTAACTGGCCGAGCGCGTCATCGGCCACAAGCAAGAGAAGATCGTCGCGCTGTACGATAAGCACGATTACCTGGCCGAGCGGCGCGCTGCGCTCGAATTGTGGAACGCCGCGCTGGCGCGGATCGTCGGGCGGACCTGGACTGCGGCCCAGCGCAAAGAGTGCGTGCGCGCCTTGGCGGCTTTGATAGATAGGTACCGCTAATAATTTGTTGCGCGTTTTGCGCAACAATTCCTCCCATCCGCACACGGCGGTCGATGGCGCAATAACGCGGCCGCAGTCCGAAACGTCGCCCCGCTAAATCAACGCGTCGCCAGTTCGAATTTGCACTGCACAGGATGCGTTGGCGTAGCGTTTGGCGCGGCTCTGTTGAGCGACACTTGCGCGCCATATCCAATTGGAGGCGCGTCTCATGCGCCGACGTGAAAGCTGGAATAATTTCACATTGGAAAGATTAACCGGCTGGCCGACACCGGAGATATTGGTGCAGGCCGATCTTGTCTCGCGCGTCGAAGCTGCGGCGATGCTCGGCGTTCACTGGCGGACGCTGTGGAAGTGGAACAAGGATACGGCCCGCGGCCGACACGCATGGGCTGGAAGATTTTCTTCCTCGCCGCGCCGCCATCGTCGAATGGCTGGCGAACTTGGAATGCGAGCCGGCGGATATGGCATGAGCGCCAACCCCGCCAAGTGAATCCGACCTTATGAGACTGCCGCCGCGACGGAAGCTGGCTGAGCGCGCGGCCAAGATTGCGGCGCTATCGCCAGTGCCAGCCGCCACCGTCGCGGATTTCTTAGAGGCGATGCGCGAAGCCGATGCGGCCCGCGCCGATCCGAAACTGTCAGAGCTTCGCCGCCGCGCAACGCAAATCGCTTGGGCGCGCGAGGAAATCCACTACAGCCCGGAGCCGCGGCCATGAGCCAACGATCCGCGGCTGTTCCTCTCACCGATGGCATGACGCGCGCCGAACTGGAAGCTCGCGCGCGCTCGCGCTCGAATGTATGGACCTGCTGGACACCGACCTTGAACATCGCACGGCAACTCGACGACGCGGAAGGCGCGCGGCTGCACATATGGCGAGCTTCCCGACTGCGTCGGCGGGCGAGCGCAACACGGGCGAGGCGCGGGAAAGGACGTGAGCGGGCAGGCATGGGCAAACCGTGCTCGGCGACTGCAAACCGGCGGCTTCGCGCGCTGACGGCCGGGCGTATGAGGATCACTTCATATCGACCGCGAAAGCGAATGCTCCGCCGAAACCTTCGCCGTGATTTTGGCCGCGACAAGGGCATACGCGCCCCCGCCAAATGAAGTCGCGGCGCAGAGCCGCGGATTTTCTCTCAACCGAAGGACAGTACTGAGATAACCCAACCCCTTTGACGACGCGACACCTACCACGGCCGAGCGCACAGCCATCGCCGACGCCGTCGATTTAGGCTTCTGGCTTTTATGATACGGGCTGGCGCGAAGGTGCCGCCGCCCTATCAATGGTGGAGCACGAGCACGCGCGACAAGGCGACGCTCGCGGCATGGATCACCAGCGGCGCCAATCTCTGCATTTTCGACCACGCGCACTTCGGGCCGGACGGCAAGTCTGTGGCTTTGTCACCGCGGACCTTGACGAGAAGGGACGGCAAGCACGGTGTCGCCCCGGAGTGGCAGCGCCTTGCGGCCGAGCACCGGCGCCGTCGCGGACCGCGTAGCGGTCACCGAGCGGCGGCGAGCATCTGGTATTCGTCACCGATCATAAAACTCGGCAACCACGCTGCGCTGCCCGAAGGCATTGACGTGCGCGGGCATCATGGATACGTGCTCGCGGCGGCTCGGCGATCCGGCTTCGGTCACTCGCCCGAGGAACAGGCGAAGATCAAGCCCGGCGAGTACACCATCCTCGACGACACCCCGCCATTGCCAGTGCCCGCATGTAATTCGCGCTCTCTGCAGCGGCAGACGACGCGCGATCCGAACAAGCCGCGCAAGCCGATGAAGCCGGGCGACGAAGCCGCAATCGCAAAGGCGCGAAAAGTCTTCGCCGGCAGCCTGAGCCGCTGGTCGAATACCAGCGTAGCGAACAAACGCGGCGATCAAGCTGTTCAACAAGGCAATCGACAAAGGCGTGAGCGCCGAACAGGCGGTTGACATTGCGACGGAGCCGGGCGGCTGGACGAATGCAAATCTGCCCGTACCATTCGACTACCGTTGGCTTCTCACGAAGGCGCACGCCTGGCGGCGAGCCGGCAGAACGATCAGGGCGAGGAACGCGACTACACGGTGCCGCCGACATTCGGGCCGGTCAATGATCGGCCGTCACCGGAATTGCAAGCCGATGCAGTCGCGCGCGGCAAGGTATGGACACGGCATTTCCCATTGCCAGCCGCGCGCACAGCCGCCGGCATCATTGCATGGGGACAGAACGTCGAGGCGAGTGACGCACAACGGCAAGCTGCATGGCCTGCCGCCGTCGCGCAATTCCAAGGCGAATATCACGAGATCACTTCGCTGGTTCCGGCAACTTGTTGGCGCGAGCGTGATCACACCCAAAGAAGTCTCATTGGTTGTGGCCGGGATACCTCGCGCGCGGCAAGCTGCATTTGATCGCCGGGACCGAAGGCGACGGCAAGACCTCTGCGATGATTGCTCTCGCCGCGGCCGTCCAGCAACTGGCGGAAAATTGCCGGACGGAAAGCAGTCTCCAATCGGCGACGTGATTATGTGGACCGGCGAGGATGACGACGACGACAGCATCGTCTGCGCTTGACTGGCAATGCGCGCGGTGATCCCGAACGGTTTTTCCTGGTGCACGGGGCGCGCAACGCGGACGGCTCATCTGTGAATACGACGCGGCGCGCGAATCTGCCAGCATTGGGACATGCGGCGCGGCGACGAACCTCGCGCCGGATCATCATCTAATCGCATCTGTTGTCGTCACCGGAACGAAAACGAAAATTCTTCCGTGCGGCGTAGCCCTCGCCGCTCCGTCCGCCATCGCCAAGGAGCGGTAACGTTGTCTTCTGTCGGCGTGACGCATCTCCGCAAAGAACAAGTCCGAAGGTGTCTACTCCTTGACTGGATACTCGGATCGAAGGGCTGGACCGCGGCGGCGCTGGTCGTGCTCGCTACGATAGTCGATCCAAGACCGGCGAGCGCATCATGATCCGCGTCAAGTCCAACATTGGCCCGACCGGGACCGGCTTCGTCTATCGCGTCCAGCAAGCCGCCGTCTCCGGTCTTCCTCGGCTTCGCCGCGCAAGCCGTCCGCTCCTGGATACGGATGGAGCACGGCGACGCCAAGGCGCTGTTCGCGCGCTACGCCAGCGATGGATTGGGCGCTACCGAGGCCGGCCGCGTGATCCTGTTGACGAAGCTCGCGGGCGGCGATCGCCCGGTTGATCGCCGAATTGAAGGCGGAAGCCGAAGCCGAAGGATTGGCGTGGCGGACTATCGAGCGCGCCAAGATCAAGCTCAAGCTTCGTGCGCGGCGGCTCCTATGGCACCTTCACGTGGTTCCCTGCCGAACAGCGGCGCGAACCCAAGGTTTGAAAGCGCGGGCGGCAAGGTCGAAGACGTGTTCAAGGCGTAACCCTGTGTATGGGGTTTTTGGCGGATTGCCCCATAAGCCGTTGATATATAACGGGAAAAAACCCGCCAAGGCTTGGCGGATAGGTATGGAGGCGGCGGATAGCAACCCGCCCAATCCGCCAAAGCTCTGCGGAATGTATTTAATATATATATCAACCACTTAGATAGGCTATCCGCCAAATCGGGTACACACAGGGTTTTTGCCCGTAGAGCCGTAGAGCCGTAGTGCCGTAGAGCCGTATGGCCGATCCCGATGCGGACTGCCCCGCCCTGGCAGAGCAACCGTACTTCCGTAGGGTTATACCGTCCGCTTCGCCGTCCGCGGCCATTTCCGGCCGAATTCTGTTACGGCGTTGCTACCGCGATGTCTATGTCCGCGCCGATCTCATGCCGAACTGCGGATACAGTGCGGATACAAGAGAATACTACCGGCAAGATCACTAGACAACATCAGCATCTTGAAGCGGAAACGCCCCGTCCTTATATTAGTCATGCACATGCCGAGGAGCGGCAAATTGCACGATTGTTTCGGGAACGGCGACGATCTACCGCCAGACGAGCCGCAGCGGCCCAAGCCGCGGCTGCGGGATGGCCGTATCCGCCTCACCGGTCCCGCACCCGCCAAATTGCCCGCAGCGCGCCGGAGCCTTGCGGAGAAGCGCGACTTGATCGGCGACACGCCAATGCGCGTGCTCATGGCGATTGCAGCCGGCGAGAAGATGGTGAGCGGTAGCAAGATCGTGCTCGCGCCGAACGGCAAGCCGCGCATGTCCGAGGCATTCGCCTATCCGACGCTGAAAGAGCGTAGGAAAGCGGCGACGGCTCTGTTGAGCCGGGTTATGCCGAGCCTGCAAGCCGCGGCCCTACAGATGGATGCGACCGTTGCCGGCGACGTGAAGCATTCCGTCGAGCCGCACAACCCGCTGCTCGTCGCACAGGCCCTCGCCCTGCTGATCCATGACGGCGTGATCGATCCGGCGCCGATCCGGGCATTGATCGATCAGCCGCGCGGCGCGCAGCCGGTCAGCGATGCGGCCTACGAGCTCGCGCAGCCGGCAGACCAAACAGCCGTGGCGCCGCCAGCGCGGACAGACGACCCGGTACGGAGGGGTCTCTTTACGCGGCGCGCCAGACCGTAGACCCGAAGCGAGCAGGGTCTCCAAAATTTCTGAAACCAGTGTCGAAACTCACGCCCAGAATTTTTCTGGTACCCGTCCGGCAGATGCAGATGGGTGCTCCATGTGTACCGTCGATCCGAGGTTCATATCGGACCTTCGCGGCGGCACTATGATCGAAAGCTACGCTGGCGGAACCTTCTCCATCTGGCGTACGCCCGATGGCCCTATGCCGTACCTGTTATTCGATGTCCCGGCGACGTGCGTAATCGACCGCTCTATCGATGTCGGCGTCTCGCGCGCTCGCGCTCACCGTATTCTGATAGAAGGAAGATGACATGCGCAAAAATCAGGCCGAGGTTGACGCGGTTCCGATTGGCAGAGCAGCCGACGAGCCGGAGTTCCAAGAGCCGAAACTTTTCAACGGCGACCACGTATATCCCGGCAAGCTCGTGTTCGCGGTCAATCCGGTTTGCTACGTGTCCGGGCCGGCGACAAGTATCTCGCCATCGGACGCATCGCCGCCACGAAATCCTGGCAGGTATGTAGCACGTTCGCTGGCACCAGCGCCGGACTGATCGAGTGCGGAATTACGCGCGCAAGTTGGCGGCGTCGAACAAGCTCGCTGATCCTCGCGGGTCACGAGACCGGTACGGCGAAGTCGTCGGCAGCGTCGAGCGCGCCGCTCCCCTCCCGCGTGCCCGCACTAGGTCCCGTGACGCGGCGCACGCTCTTACTCATCCCGATCACTGAAGGAAACACAACCCATGGTCACAGCCGTAACGAACATGCCGCCCCTGGCCCGCGTTATCCTGCCGTCGGCGAACTCTTTAACTGCAACTGGTGTTCGGACAACACGTACGCGAGCGGATGCGCGGTCATGTCCGATAATCAGGGATCGATTTGCATCTTCGGCTCGGTCTCGCATCAGGTCGCGTGGAAATCCATGGCACCCGGAGCCGCGTTCGCCAGCACGCTCGCGTTTGCGATCGCTTTGGCCGTCAACTTCGCCGCGAACGGGTTTGAGTGATCCCGATGGCCAGCACGAAGGACGAAATACTCGACCGCCTCGTCGCCGAGCAGCAGCAGGACGAGAAGGCGACCGCCGACGCGGTTGCTCGTCGAGAAGCGAGTAGGGCTGCCGCCGATGCGGCAACCGCGGCCGCAAGGAAGCGGATCGAAACCACGTACGAGCGCTTCTTGGAAACCGTCGCCGCGCTTTCCGCGCATGCCGATGCGTTCTGTGCCGAGCTTGCCAAGGTCCACTCCCTGGCAAAAGAGCTTCGCGACGGCGCGGCAATCCTCGGGCAACAGCCGTTGGATTTACACTCAATGCCGTTGGACGCGCGATTGAGCCGGTACTGGTCTGACGCGATGCGCCGGATCGGATACCAGGATCGTTCGGGGGCGCGGATTTAGCAGTTTCGGTCGCCGATCACAATGCGATCGAGCATTGGCATGTTTCAGAAAACCGCACGCTCGGCGCGGCCATGACGGCATTGATAACCGGCGAACATGTCGCGCACCGGGTTCGCGTCAACCATCGTCCCGTCGCACCGCCCGCGGCGGACAAGGCGATGGTGACCGATTTCAAGTTCGACCACATCAACCGCAAGGCACAATCATGACAACCGCAACAGCCAAATCATCAATGACCGCCGTCGCCGACACGAGCGCACCGCCGGAGAAAATCGATCCCGCCTTCGTGAAGCTCAATTCGGAAGGCTGGCAATGGCGCGAAGTCTGCATTCACGTCGGCCCCAATGTCACCGTCGCGGCGCTGAATGACGACCCGACGCTGTTTTCCAAAGTCCAGAAGGACCAGCGCGCCGCGCTTCGCGTGATGGATCGCGTCGTCATCGTGGCGCATGACGCCTCATGGCTGGCGGACGGATGGGTCACAGGCGCCGACGAAAAGAGCGTGTCGCTCGGCATCGGCAAGATCATCCCGATGCAGCAGCGCACCGCGACGCTGTTCTCGTCGGGCGGGCTGGCCGTCATCTTCATGAGCGGCAACTACGCGGTGCAGCGCCAGCGCGACGGGCATATCATGGCCGACGGGTTCGCCAATGCCGACATCGCCGCGAAATGGCTTTGCGATAGCTTCCCGCGCAAGGTGTCGTGATGGCACAGGACATCATCACGGGCGGCGGCGCGATAGCGCCGTCCAGCCCGGCCAGCCGCGACGTTGGGATGATCCAGGGCGGGCGTTTCTCGCCGGCATTGCGCGAGGCGCGCGAAGCGCATTTCGCCGAATTGATCGCGAAGGCCGAGCGAGCAGCGGGCACGAAGCCGGCGACACAGCCGCAACCCGCACCCCCTGGGGCAAAGACCGTCACCATCGAAGGCGTGGAACTCGCGACCCCAGCGCTCCTCAAGGAAATCAATCCCGCCTTGGCAAAATTGCTCGGTGAGGGCGGCGGCCCGCACGCGATGGAAGCGCGGCTGATGACCGCGCAAAATGTTTTGCTGGACATTTTGCGCGAAGTGAAGAACGACGATGCGTTGCACGGCACGAACAACGCCGCAGCGTCGCTGCAGTCTTTCGAGGCGCTGCCGCCATCGGCCATGCAATCGCTCCTGATCGAGTTTAGCAAGCCGCCATCGACCGCCCCTGTGGCGTTGCAGCCCGCGGCCATGGTCGCGCAATGGGCGGCGCAAGGTGAAACCGAGGAAACGTTGCTGGAAAATTGGCTGGCCCGCGGCGAGGATGCACAAGTAAATTTCTCCCGCATCTACGCGAGGTTCAGCCGCATCGACGCGAGGATACAACCAGCCGACCACCCGCCGTTCCTTTTCTGGTACACGCATCTCGACCCGACGACCAAGGCCGCGTTCTTGCTCGCGCTCCTGCATGGCGCGGACACACCGCTCCACATGCGATTTGGGGCGGCGTCATGAGCGCCTTCCTTCTTGTCGCCATCCCGGCGGCGTTCGCGTTCCACATCGCCGCGCAATATCTGAGGCATCGGAGATGAATTTCCCAACGCAACCCGGCGACGAGCGCAACCAGCGGCGCGGCGCGCCCTATCGCTACTCGCCCCGCATGGCCGAGGCCATGGGCCTGCCCCGCACCGGCCGGCTCCCTCTGCCGCCAGCGCCGGCTGGTCACGCTCCGATCATCGTCCCGCCGCCGGTCCTGCCAATCCCAGCCCAAAGGAAACCCAAAAAGTGAGCGCCGACTTCATCACGGACCAGCGCCGCGCACCCGCGCCGCGCACCATCGCATCGCCGCCACAAGAGCAGGAGCACGAGCCGCAAGACCAGCGTTATCGCGGGACCGTCCGCTACTTCAACGCACAAAAAAATTACGGCTTCGCGCGCCTCGCCGATGGCTCGTGCGACGTGTTCTTTCATGGCAGCGACGCACCCGGCGCTGGCGATCTTCAACTCGGCGTCAGATTGACTTTTCGCCTGCGGCCGCCGCAACCGGGAAAGAAACTCTCCGAAGCTTTCGATCTTGAATTTGATTGAACTCCCGCCAGCCCGTCGAGCAGCGCGCAGGTCGTTGCCTCCTAACCTTCGCGCCGATCCGGGCTGGCGGTTCTGTCCGCTCATTTCTTGCGCGGCGGCGAGAAACGGGGCTAAATTTGCATGATGTTCCCTAGCCGCGACATCATGCAAAATCCGCGTATAGTCCCCGCTCGCCCGCAAGTACCACGGCTTCGATCCGAAGCTGTTCAGATGTTCCGCTTCCTCACCTTCGCGCCGCACAAGACTGTTGACAGCGCACAAGGCGCCGTGGCAGCGTGCCCGTTGGCGCCTGGAAACGCCATCATGGTTCCGCTCTATGTGAGGCGGGCGACGAGATAAGGCGGCGCGAGCCGCGCGAATAAGTCGCGCCCGTTCCATGATCGGGTTTTCAGCCGCCTCGCACCAGCGCGACCCCGCTGGTCTGGCGCCTGAAACCGCCATCATGGGGAACCTCAAATGAACTGCACCGGATACGACATCTTTTTCGCTGACGGCGTTGTGCTGCTCAACGGAGCCGCGCAATGCACACTCTCAAACCAACAAGCCAAGGTTCTATTCGCAATCGCATCGGGCGGGGGAAGGTCCGTCCCGGTGGAACACATCGCCCGCGACTCTGGCGGGATCAGCGTCGCCCATATGCGCGTCGTATTGGCGTCGCTGCGCGCGCGCATCGAGGGCAGCCGCCTTAGGATCGTTAACTCGGCGCTCGGCGGATATTCGCTCCACATCTATCCGGCTGGCACGAGACGGCCGGGCAACCGCGAACTCCTGGCCGATATACGCAGCGACGTGCTCGAACGCCTGGTTGGCAACCGCCACGCCGCGCGGAGTGTCTCGCGCTGACCATGCAACCGGGGAACCACCATGGACGAAACAATCCAGCTTCACCACATCGACATCCGCACCCTCATCCGCGCGCTCGACCGCGCGGGACGCTCGCCAGTGACGACGCCGTTGCGTGCCATTCTTGCATCAAGCCGGGGCCGCGCCGTGGCCGCCGAAACGCTCGTGGACGCGATATGGGGCAGCGCCGCCCCGCTATCCGTCCGCGCGTGCATCAACGTGATGGTCTGGCGGTTGCGCCGGGAGGGATTTTCGGTCGCATCCGATTGGCGCGGCTTCCGGCACGAGCGGAGTGCCACGCCATGACCGCGCGCCGTATTTCAGCGCCGCGATGGAACAACTGCTTGCTCTGGGCCATCGCGCTCTACGCCAAGAAGGGCGGGTATATCATCATCAGGCGATCACATCGAACGCGCCTGTGGTGTCCGCACATCTTGTGGTCCCGCGACGGCCGCACCTTGTGGTCATACTCGCCGCTCGGCAACCCACAGGGGCGCTGGTTCGCGCCGCTCGTGTTCAAGGGCCACGTGGTGCTGGGAGACGAGCCACAGCATCGCGCGCCGACCAGCGCGCGCACCGCCTGGCCGGCGGCGAAAGAGCCGGGTCTGTTCACGACCACGGCGCCGATCCCGGCGCTGGTGCGAGCGGCGTCATGAGAGACGGCCCCTACGCGCTCCTGCTCAGCTTCGCCGGCCTACTCGGCGGCGTCGTCGTTTTCATCGCGGTTTTCACGCTCGCCGTGGCCGTAGGGCCACATCTAGCAAACCACTATGCCCGTCCGGCCCGCAGCTACGTCGTGACGTTCAGCTAACGGCCGCGCCTCCAAGCGGAAGCCTCGGGGCGCCATGTCGGCGCCCTTCTTTTTTAAGCGCCGGCAGTCATAACACAAGCATTCCGGCGCTGGCGGATGGCGATACGCCGTTTCCGCGGTCAGGCCTGACCGGCCGGGCGCCGGATCGAGGCTCCAAATTGTGCGGTAGAGCGGCGTCACGGCCGGCATGATCACCGGGAAACCTTACCGCCTGATTGTCACGCACAGCGCAGGAGATCGCCGCCTAGACGCCTCGGACTGGCCGCGGAGATCGCCGTCTGCGCGCCCCGGACTGGCCGCGGAGATCGCCGTCTGCGCGCCCCGGACTGGCCGCGGAGATCGCCGTCTGCGCGCCACGCACAGCGCAGGAGATCGCCGTCTGCGCGCCCCGGACTGGCCGCGGAGATCGCCGTCTGCGCGCCCCGGACTGGCCGCGGAGATCGCCGTCTGCGCGCCCCGGACTGGCCGCGGAGATCGCCGTCTGCGCGCCACGCACAGCGCAGGAGATCGCCGCCTAGACGCCTCGGACTGGCCGCGGAGATCGCCGTCTGCGCGCCCCGGACTGGCCGCGGAGATCGCCGTCTGCGCGCCCCGGACTGGCCGCGGAGATCGCCGTCTGCGCGCCACGCACAGCGCAGGAGATCGCCGTCTGCGCGCCCCGGACTGGCCGCGGAGATCGCCGTCTGCGCGCCCCGGACTGGCCGCGGAGATCGCCGTCTGCGCGCCCCGGACTGGCCGCGGAGATCGCCGTCTGCGCGCCACGCACAGCGCAGGAGATCGCCGCCTAGACGCCTCGGACTGGCCGCGGAGATCGCCGTCTGCGCGCCCCGGACTGGCCGCGGAGATCGCCGTCTGCGCGCCACGCACAGCGCAGGAGATCGCCGCCTAGACGCCTCGGACTGGCCGCGGAGATCGCCGTCTGCGCGCCCCGGACTGGCCGCGGAGATCGCCGTCTGCGCGCCACGCACAGCGCAGGAGATCGCCGTCTGCGCGCCCCGGACTGGCCGCGGAGATCGCCGTCTGCGCGCCCCGGACTGGCCGCGGAGATCGCCGTCTGCGCGCCCCGGACTGGCCGCGGAGATCGCCGTCTGCGCGCCCCGGACTGGCCGGCGAGCCTACCGCCCAGGCGTTAACGTCAAGAGAACGCGCTACAGCGCCATGTGGGCCGCCCCTATAATCGGACGTTCCGGAGCGCCGCACGCATGGGCGACGACGCGCCGAGCCGCGTTCTGCCGTCTAGGACTGGCCAGGGCGCGCAACCACCCCATAGGTGGCCGGCCCGCCACCAGGGCGCATTACGTCCGAGCCGGACGAAAAGCGCCCTGGTGGCGGGCCGGCCACCTTCACCCCGAAACGGCGGCAAGCCTGATAGCCGTCACAACCGCCGATGGCCGGGCGACGGGCCGGGGCGGATACGGGGCGGATACGTAAACGGCGTCCCGGAAAAACCCCTTGGCCGATCAAGGCGTTGCAACGCCGATACGACGATCCGGGATAGAGCGTGTTGTCGAGATCGAAGATCCAGGTTTCGACCTGTTTGAGCGCGCGCCGTGATCTCGCCATGGGCAGGTCTATGGCGCAGGAATTCTCCGTTGTCGATTGCTCCGGCGGCAAAGGGCTGGTCCATGGCACGAGGGGCGAGCCAAAGGTTGCCGTTGCTCAAGTATTGGGCAGATAGACCTCCGCCCAAAATTTCATCAACGTTGCGTTGCGTCGCAGCATAATCCGGCAGCGGCGTCGCCGCGGCATGCGGCAGGCGTCGCAAAATCCACGAAAATCCAAGGTGTTGGCTGCGAGTTCGGAGTGGCACCGGCTTTGCTTGGCTCGGCCTGGAGGCGGTTCCGGTCGATCATGAACAATCCCGGTCTCAGCGACGAGCAGAAGCACGATATCGAAGGGTTCTTGAGCGGTGCCGCGGCCAAGCGCGGCGGCGCCGGTCCGGGGCCGGGTTCGTCCGCATTCGCGCCAGCGGGCGAACCCGTTGCCCCCGTCGACACCCACCGTGTGACCCGGGACCGGTCCGACGCCCGGGACAGATTGATGCCGGCGGCGGCACAAACCCAACCCCGGTTGCGTCTGCCGGTCACGTGCCGCGTCATGCTGGCGCCGGCAACGGACGCGGGCGCGGTCGATGGCGCAGCGGGCGGCAGCCTCGCCATCAGACCCAAGAATTGTCCCGAGATCGTGGCGGCGATCATCGCCCGCCTCGGCGCCCGCGCCGAGGACGAGGTCAGTTGCCCGGACGGGACGCAGCGGCCGCTCTTTGCCGCGCTCAGCGAGGCCTGCGACATCGGCCGCCCATCCGAAGCGGCGATCGAGGTGCTGGCTTCGCGGGCACCCGATTACGATGAATTGCTGCGGCTCCAGGCGATCGCCGAAGGCTATCCCGGCGCCCAGCCGGAAGGCGCCGATCTCCTCGGCCTGCTCATGGCCTTTCCTTCGGCGCAGCCGCCGGCCCAGGAATTGGTCGCGGCGCTCGCGGTGTTGCCGCCGCGGCACCATTCGATCGCGGACTCGCCCAAGGCGGGAGCGGGCGCAGTGCCTTGCCGCGACGGTCTCCTCGCGCCTCTCGATCGCGTCTTCTCCCGCGACCAGTCCGAGCGCGCCGATGGGCGACAGCGCCGGCGCGAGCGTGCCGGCGAGCTTTGGGCCCGGCTGCAAGAAGGCGCTCATCTCTTCGTCTGCGGCGCTGCGCAAATGGCGCGAGACGTAGACACGGCGCTCGCCGCCATCGCCGCCCGCCAGGGTGCGATGGGGGCGGGCGCCGCCAAATCCTGGCTCGGCGCGCTGGTGCGCGGCGGGCGTGATCGCAAGGACCTCTATTGACGGCGCGGCCTCAGGCCGCGGCCGCTTCCATCCGCACCGCCTGGTTCTCGTAAAGCTCGGCCAGCGCGATGAACTGCGCTGCAAGCGATACGGAGGCGCGATTCGCCTCGAGTTCGCAAGCGGCGCGCCTGGCGTTTCAACGATTTGATCGCCACCGAGTTCGTTGCCGGATGGTGTTGCATGTTTTGCGATTTCCCTTCCGTCACGGCCGCGACGCGAACGCAGGCGCGGTGGCATAACGCCTCGTGCGGCCATTGGCGGCCAGTTCCTCGAGTTCCAGACCGAGCCGGAGTTCCTCCAGCAGCGCCTTCGCCCGCCGGCGCCGCGCGGTCACCATCGTGCGCCTGCCATTGGCGCCGCGGCGCGCAAATCGGGTTACAAACGGATCGGGTCCATAGCGCGTCATGAATCGTCTCGGATGAAGCGGCTACCTCCGAGACATGGTCCTTTTGCCGGCCGCGGAAAAGTCGGGAAAACCCCGTAGGGGATTTACGTGCGGCGCGACGCCGATGCGCTTCGTTGTCATCGACGACCAATGTGTGTTTCGCTTGCGGCGGGTTCATGAGCCGCCGCCAGCGTATAGCAGAGGCATGAAATCGGCAGCGCAAATTCCATCATCGATCGGTCCCGACGCCGCTCAGCGCGCCGCGCACGGGCATGCGCTCACGGGGCGCCCAGCAAGCGGCCAGCGCGAGCAACGTCAGCGCCGCTACCGGCGCCATCGGCACGTGCCAGGCGGTTGCGATATTGCGCGACAGCAGCGGCGTCATGTAGATGCCGGCGAGAACGGTCTTCGCCCACGGCGGAAAGCCGCTCTGCCGGCCGGCGCGGATCAGCCAGGCCATGGCGACGGCGGCGATCATGAGATCGTAGATCAGCATGACCGGGACCGCGACCAGCGTGGCGGCGGCCAGCGTGGCGGCCCGGAGCGGAAGGTCCAAACGGCGGCGCCAGGCTGACCATACCAGCGCTGCGGCCCCGAGACTCGCCGCTGCTTGGACGCCATAGGCGAGTGGCGGGCCGCCGCCGAGCAGCCGCACCGCGCCGAACGGGCTGACGAAACCCGCGAAATCGATGCGCCCGGAGGCGTAGGTCGCGTTCATCCCTGCCGCCGCGACCAGGAAATCGTGCCATGTCTGCCAGCCGACCTGAACCAGGGAAAGGGCGACGCACGCGGCCACGGTGGCCGCTGCTGCCGCGAAAGCGCGCCAATGGCGGCCCGCGGCGAGCGCGACCGGAACGAGTATGCCGATATGCGGCTTGAAGCAGAGCGCGCCGAACAAGACGCCGGAAGCTGCCGGGCGGCGGTCGACGAGCAGGGTCGCGGCCCCGAATAGCGATGCGGTCAGGAACGCGTTCTGGCCGAGGCCGAGCGTCCACAGCACCGCCGGGAAGGCGAGGACCGCGCCGATTGCCCTCCATTCGGGCGCACCCAGGATGCGGCGCGCGACCACGACCCAGACGATCAGGCTCGAGGCTTCGAAGACGACGAAGGCGGCGAGATAGGGCAGCCGCGCGATGACGGCGCAGAGCAGCAGGAAGATCGGCGGATAATAGAAGAACTGATACCGGATCCCCGGCGCGGTCGCTTGCTCCTCGGCGGCGTAATGCTCGGGCTGGTGATAGGCAAGAGCGGGCGTGCCGGCATCGGTGAGCACGCCAGCGGCATAGAAGCTGACGAAATCGGTGGTGGTCGGCTTAGCCAGCTTCACCACCAGCCCGTGGGTCCCGGCAACGAGAACGCCGAAGGTCACGAGTTCCACCGCGAGCAGGATCCCGCCATAGGCGAGGACGCGCCGGCGGTTCAGCCAGTCGCCGCTCTTCAGCCCGGCAAGAAGCCTGGCAAGACAGGCCTGCATGAGGAGGGCGTCCCGTGGTTCGGAGCGCAACCCTGCGCTCCGGCGCTGGGCCACACCATAGGAACGCTCGATGATGAATCGCTTAAGGTCCGGCGGCGCCGCGCCGCTTTCTTCACGCTTCGTTGAGAAATCGGCCGGCTCGGCTCAGCCTTTCTTCCGGCCGCGCTTCCGCTTTGCGGGCGGCGGCGCGAGGTCGCGGACTTCGGTGTTGATGCGCACGTCCTTGCGCCGGCGCTTGGCCATGAGCTTGCCGGTCTCGAAGTAATCGCCCCGGACGGCACGCTGCGCCGCCGCATCCAGGTCGTCACCCCATTCGCCGAGCGAATAGCCGTACCACGGCGTCTCCGGCTTCAGCGGCGGCAGCTTCAGCTCCTCCCAGATCGCCCGCGCGTGCTCCATGAATTCGCGCTTGGGCAGCGAGATCGGCGGGAAATTCTCCTTGAGCGTCGCGTCGATCAGCACCGAGGCGTCGACCCCGCCGTTGCGCTTGCTGCGCGGTCCATGGCCCTGATCGCGATGCGGCAGGACATGGAGATCGAGCGTGGGATTGGCGCGATAGGACATCGCCCAGAGCAGCGCATCGGCATTGTCGGGGTCGATGTCGTCGTTGACGGCGATGATGTATTTCCCGGCCGCGCGATGGAGTGCCGCCGCGCCGTAGAGCGCCCGCCACACTTCCGTCGCCGGCATATCGCGCTCCATCACCAGCACCAGCACCTTGCGCAGGTTGGTGAGCGGCTCGTGCATCGACACGCGCTTGACGCCTCTGATGCCGAGCGTGTCGCGCAGATGCGCGAGAAACATCGGCTCGAGCGCCACGCGCTTCATCAGGCTCGATTCGCTCGGCGTCACCTGCGATATGATCGAGGTGAGGATCGCGTCGCGCCGCCGCGTGATGCAGGTCACCTCCATGAAGGCGTTGTATTCCTGCAGATTGACATGGCCGTGCGATTCGCCGAACGGCGCCTCGGGTTCGAGCCACTCGGTGTCGATCAGGCCCTCGATGACGATTTCGGCTTCGGCCGGCACCAGCAGGTCGACGGTCTTCGCCCGGACGACGTTGATCGGCGATCCGACCAGCCCGCCCGCGACGTGCAACTCGTCCATGGTCTCGGGCAGCTTCTGCGCCGAGGTGAAAGCGATGCAGGGCGGCGCACCCACGATCACCGCCGCTTCGAGCTTCCTGCCCCGGGCGCGGGCCTTTTCCCAGTGGACGTAGATGCCGGGCCGCAATTCGAGCGAAGGGTTCATGCCGAGCCGCCGCGGCGCTTTCACCTGGCCGCGATAGATGCCCATGTTCTGGATGCCGGTGTCGGGATCCTTGGTGATGTATTGCGACAGCGTGGTGTAGGGCGCCACGTCCCAGCCCGGCGTCGAGATCGGCACCGGGATGCCGTCGAGTGCGTTGCCCTTGCGGTCGAGTGCCTTGCCGGCGATGACGATCTCCTGGCACGGCGCGGTCGCGACGACGCGCGGCGGGATCGGGTGCGCCACGGCGCGGTTCCAGGTCTCGTTGATCTGGTCGAGCGCGCAGCCGATGCCGAGGCGATAGATCTCGCGGTTGGCGGCGAGCGCGCCCACCGCCACCGGGATGTCGTAGTGCCTTCCCTTGGCGTCGATGACGTTGGTGAACAGGAACGCCTTGCGGTCCTTCTCGGCGATGCCGCCGCGGAACTGCCAGCGCACCAGGGGGTGCATCTCGCTGTCCTTGTCGATCGGCCGCGTCGACGGTGACGAGGAGTCCGGCCTTGTCGAGCGTGCGCAGATGGTCGTGCAGATCGGGATAGGCGCGCGCCGGCGCGCGGCTCATGCGCGGCTTCACCTTTGCCTTGGTGGCCATGTCCATGAAGGGTGTCCCTAACTGGGTGCGCGATGAATGAGCGTGCCGGCGCCTTCGGCGAAGAGCTCGAGCAGGATCGCATGCGGCACGCGGCCGTCGATGATGACCGCGGCCTCGACGCCGCCAATCACCGCCTCGAGGCAGGTGGCGACCTTGGGGATCATGCCGCCGCTGATGGTGCCGTCGGCGATCAGCGCCTCCGCTTCCTCGATCGTGAGCTGCGCCACGGGCCGCTTGGTGCGATCGAGCACGCCCGGCACGTCGGTGAGGAGCAGGAACCGCTGCGCCTTGACCGCGGCCGCGACCGCCCCCGCGACGGTGTCGGCGTTGATGTTGTAGGTCTCGCCCGCTTCGCCCACGCCGATAGGCGCGATCACCGGGATGATGTCGGAGTTGCGGAACAGCTGGAGCACGCGGTCGTTGACCTTGGTGGGCTCGCCGACGAAGCCGAGGTCGAGCAGCCGCTCGATGTGGCTGTCGGGATCCCGCCGGGTGCGCTCGATCTTCCGGGCGTGAATGAGGTTGGCGTCCTTGCCAGAGAGACCGACGGCCAGTCCCCCGGCCTTGTTGATCGCGGTGACGATTTCCTTGTTGATCGAGCCCGACAGCACCATCTCGACGATCTCGACGGTGGCGGCATCGGTGACGCGCAGGCCGT
The DNA here is from genome assembly GCA_963721625.1 of uncultured Alphaproteobacteria bacterium. Taxonomy (GTDB): domain Bacteria; phylum Pseudomonadota; class Alphaproteobacteria; order ATCC43930; family CGMCC-115725; genus DATJLY01. The sequence goes on along the minus strand of CAVRKF010000021.1, from coordinate 27,452 downwards.
CAACGAACGAGCTCTTGATCTTGAGCCGCTCCAGCATCTGGCCGATCTGCGGGCCGCCACCGTGGACCACGATCGGATTGATTCCGACCTGCTTCAAGAGAACGATGTCCTCGGCGAACATGGTGCCGATGGCGCTGTCGCCCATGGCGTGGCCGCCGTATTTCACCACGACGGTCTTGCCCGCATAGCGCCGAAAATAAGGGAGCGCCGCCGCGAGCGTCGCGGCCTTGACGGCGGGATCGGTGAGCGGCTCGGTCATGCGCGGCGCAATGTAGCGCGGAACATCGCGGCTCGCCAGCGCAGCAGGCAGCTTCGTCGCGCGCGCGCCTCAGGCGAGCGCGGCGAGCGCGGCGCGCAGTTCGGCGATGCCGAAGCCCTCATGCGCGCTGGTCAGTTGCAGCTGCGGGTGCGCCGCGACATGCGCGGCAAGTTCTGCCGCCATCGCCGCAAGCCGCGCCGCCAGCTCGTCCGGCGGCGCCCGGTCGAGCTTGGTCAGCACGATCTGGTAGGACACCGCCGCCTGGTCGAGCAGCGTCATGAATTCGCGGTCGGCGGGCTTGAAGCCGTGGCGCGAATCGATCAGCAGCAGCACGCGCTTCAGCCCGGCGCGGCCCTTGAGATAGAGCGGCACCAGCCGGCTCCAGCGCCGGATCTCGTCCTTGGGCGCGGCGGCGAAGCCGTAACCCGGCAGGTCGACCAGCATCACCCGCTCGAGCGTGAAGAACACGATCTGGCGCGTGCGCCCGGGCGTGTCGGAGACGCGCGCCAGCGCGTTCCGCCCGGCCAGCGCATTGAGCAGGCTCGATTTGCCGACATTGGAGCGGCCGAGGAAGGCCACTTCGGGCAGGCTTTCCGGCGGCAGCGCGTCGGCCTCGCCGGCCGCGGCGACGAAGCGGCATTCTTGCGCGAAGAGCAGCCGTCCCGCCTCGATCGCCGCCGCCTCGGGCGCGGGCTCGGGCGGATGAAGCGCGGGCCTGGCGGCTATTTCCGGACGCCCGGCGCGGCGCATGATCACCCATTGCTGCGCGATCGAGAGCAGGTTGTTCCAGCTCCAGTAGATGACCAGCCCGGCCGCGAACCGCGACAGCATGAAGGTGAACACCACCGGCAAGATCATGAACATCTTCGCCTGCATCGGGTCGGGCGGCTGCGGATTGAGCTTCTGCTGCAGGAACATGGTGACCCCCATGATGAGGGGCCAGGCGCCGATATGCAGGAACGAGATGTCGGGCGGCGCGAACGGCAGCAGGCCGAAGAGATTGACGAAGCTGGTGGGATCGGGCGCCGAGAGATCGTGGATCCAGCCATAGAACGGCGCGTGGCGCATCTCGATGGTGACGTAGAGAACCTTGTAGAGCGAGAAGAACACCGGGATCTGGATGACGATCGGCAGGCATCCCGCCATCGGGTTGGCGCCGACGCGCTTGTAGAGCGCCATCATCTCCTGGTTGAGGCGCTGCTTGTCGTCGCCGAAGCGTCTCGCGCAGCTTCGCCATCTCCGGCTGCAGCAGCTTCATCTTGCTCATCGCGCGATAGGACTTGTTGGCGAGCGGGAAGAAGATGAGCTTGATCGTCACCGTCAGCAGCATGATGGCGAGGCCGAAATTGCCGATCAGGTGATAGAAGAAATCGAGCGTCAGGAAGATCGGCTTGGTGATCCAATAGAACAGGCCGAAATCGATCGCCCGGTCGAAGCGCGGAGATGCCGTCGGCGGCTTCGTAGTGGTCGAGCAGCGCCACTTCCTTGGCGCCGGCAAACACCCGGCTTGCGACCGAGCTGGTCTGGCCCGGCGCCAGCTGCCGTCTCGCCGCCGATGTATTCCGCCTGGTAGATGTCGTCGTGATTGGCGTCGGAAAAGCGCAAGGCTGGCCTTGACCGCCTGGTTCTGCGGCGGAATGAGCGCGACGAGCCAATACTTGTCGGTGAAGCCGAGCCAGCCGCCCGTCGTCGTGAAGGTCTGGTCGGTGTCCTTTTTCATGCTCGGGATAATTGAACTTGTCGCCGAACGATCCGTCGTGCAGGCGGCCGTCGAGCACGCCGATCGGCCCCTCGTGCAGGAGATAGGTGCTGGACACCGGCACCTCGCCGATCCGCGCCGCCCGCGCATAGGGAAAGACCTTCACGGCCGCCGCGGAATGATTCTCCACGGTCTGATCGACATTGAACATGTAGTCGCTGTTGACCGAGAATTTCTCCTTGAAGACGAGGCCGGCGCCGTTGTCCCAGCTCAGCACCACCGGATGGTCCGCCGACAGCGCGCCGCCATCGCTGGTCCAGCGCGTGTCGGGACCGGGCACTTTCACGCCGGATCGCGTCGGCGATCCAGCCGTACTGCACGAAATAGGGATGCTCGGTGCCGTCGGGCGCGAGGAGCACGATTTCCGGGCTCTTCGGGCTGGGGGTCTCGTGATAGTGAACGAGGGTGAGGTCGTCGATGCGCGCGCCGGCGAGATCGATCGAGCCGTTGAGGCTTGGCGCGGCGATGGCAATGCGCGGCGTCTCGGCCAGCACTTGCTCGCGCGGTGCCGCGGCGCCCGGTTTCGCCGCCGTCGCTCCCGCCGCCGCGGCGGCGGCGACCGGTGCCGCGGGCGCTTGCGCCGCCGGCGTCTCCGCGGTCGTCTGTTGCGCCTGCTGTTGCGGCGGCGGCGTCACCCGCGGGCTTGGAGAAGAAGAACTGGAACGCGAACAAGATCGCCAGCGACAGCGCGACGGCGATGATGAGATTGCGTTGCTGCTCGTCCATGCGCTTGTCTAACGGCAGCCCTGCGGCGCGTGCGGCGGCGGCACCGGGTCATAGCCGCTGCCGCCCCAGGGATGGCAGCGCAGCAGCCGGCGAACGGCGAGAACGCGTGCCCCTGCGCGCGCCATGGGTGGCGATCGCCTCGGCGGCATAGTCCGAGCAGGTCGGCAGATAGCGGCAGCGCGGCAGCAGCAGCGGCGAGATCAGAAGCTGATAGAGCGCGGATGAGCCCGCGCAACAGGACGCTCACGCTATTCCTCCACGATCCGGCGCCGGCGGCTCGCGCCAGGCGCCCAGACGCTTGCAGCGCGGTCTCGAGATCGCCGAGCAGCAACGCGAACGGCCGCGTCAGCGTCCCGGTCCGGGCGATCATGACGTAATCGCGTCCCGGCGCCGCGTGGCGCCGGCAGGAGCCGGTCGGCCGCCGCGCGCAAACGCCGCCGCGCCCGGTTGCGCGCGACCGCGATTCCCGACCCTGCGGCTTGCGGTAAACCCGACCCGCGCCGCCGCGCTGCGGGTTCCGTCCCGGCCGCGCGCGACCAGGCCTGCAGCACGAGACCAGGCATCGACCATCGCTGCCCCTTGCCTGCAACACGCAGAAATTCCGCCCGCCGTTTCAGGCGCGCGAGCCCGGCCATCGCCGCCGCGCCCGGTTCCGGCGCCTCAGGCGGAAAGCCGCTTCCTGCCCTTGGCACGCCGGTTGGCGAGGACGCGCCTGCCACCCACGCTCGCCATGCGCTGGCGGAAGCCATGGCGGCGCTTGCGGACGAGTTTGCTCGGCTGGTAGGTGCGCTTCACGGCGGAAACTCCGGCAGCACGCTCGCTTGATCGCGGGCCGCTGTATAGGCGAGGGCGGGTGCGAAGTCAACGCCACCCGGTTCTACGTGTGGGGCGCCTTCGCCGGGACGGCGGCGACGTCGTTGGGCAATTTGCAACGGCGCGCTCCTGCCGCCGCGGTGCCCCTCACGGTGGCGCGAACCGCCCGTTAAGATCGCGGCGGAGGGGTTGGGGGTATGGGCGATTGCGATCTCTGCGTCATCGGCGCCGGCGCGGGCGGGCTCTCGGTCGCTGCGGGCGCGGCCCGGCTCGGCGCGCGGACGCGTGCTGATCGAGCGTGGCCGGATGGGCGGCGACTGCCTCAATTTCGGCTGCGTGCCGTCGAAGGCGCTGCTCGCCGCGGCCAAGCGCGCCCGCCTCGTTCGCGGCGCCGCCGGGTTCGGCATCGAAACCGCCGCGCCGAAGGTCGATTTCGCCGCGGTGATGCACCACGTGCGCGCGGTCATCGCCGCGATCGCGCCGCAGGATTCGCAGGAACGCTTCGAGGCGATGGGCGTGCACGTCCTGCGCAGTCAGGCGCGTTTCGTCGGGCCGCGAACGGTGGCGGCGGGCACCGCGGTCATTGCCGCGCGCCGCTTCGTCATTGCCACCGGCGCGCGCCCGGCGATCCCGCCCATTCCCGGTCTCGACGGCGTGAATTATCCTCACCAACGAGACGATCTTCGATAACGAGACGCTGCCCGACCATCTCGTCGTCATCGGCGGCGGGCCGTTGGGGCTCGAACTGGCCCAGGCGCATCGCCTGCTTGGGCGCGCGCGTCACCGTGCTCGAGGCCGGCCGCGCGCTCGCCAAGGACGATCCCGAATTGGCGGCGCTGCTGCTGGCGCGGCTGAGCGCGGACGGCATCGAGTGCGCCGAGCAGGCGCGGGTGCTGCGCGTCGCGCCCGCCGGCGCCGGCATCGCCGTGACCGTGGCGGGCGCGGCGGGCGAGCGCGCGATCGTCGCCTCGCATCTGCTGGTCGCGGCTGGGCGGCGGGCGGACGCTCGACCGGCTCGATCTCGACCGTGCCGGCATCGCCACCGACGCGCACGGCCTGGTGCTCGACCGGCGGCTGCGCACCACCAATCGCCGCGTCTATGCCGTGGGCGATGCCGCCGGCGGGCCGCAATTCACCCATGTCGCCGCCGATCACGCGGGTATCGTCATCCGCAATGCGCTGTTCCGGCTGCCGGCCAAGGTTGACGAACGCGCGCTTCCCTGGGTGACCTACACCGCGCCCGAACTGGCCCAGGTGGGGCTGACCGAGGCGCAGGCGCGCGCCCGCCACGGCGACGACATCGCCATCCTGTGCGCCCCCTTCGCCGAGAACGACCGCGCCCAGGCCGAGCGCACGACCGCGGGGCTGGTGAAGGTCGTGGCGCGGCGCAACGGCCGCGTCCTCGGCGCCTCGATCCTGGGCGAGAGCGCCGGCGAACTGATCCAGTTCTGGGGCCTGGCGATCGCCGCCGGCATCCGGCTATCGCGCGTGGCGCGGATGATCGCGCCCTATCCGACGCTGGGCGAGGCGTCCAAGCGCGCCGCCGCCAGTTTCTACGCGCCGCGTCTCTTCGCCCCGCGCACGCGCCGCCTGGTGCGGCTTCTGGCGCGCCTCGGCTGATCCGGCGGGTCGTGCTAGGCTGGCGCCATGGCGAGGCTGCCTAAACTGCGACTGGTGCCGCGGGGCGTGTCGGCCCGGCTGCTCGCGCTCACCGTCGCCTTCGTGATGGCAAGCGAGGTGGTGATCTTCCTGCCGTCGCTGTCGCGCTTTCGCCTCGACTATCTCGTCAACCGCATCGACGCGGCGCATCTGGCCATCTTCGCCCTCGAGGCGACGCCCGACAACATGGTGAGCCAGCAGCTCGCCGACGCCATCCTCGCCCATGTCGGCGCGCACGGCATCGTGGTGCATCGCCCCAACAACACCACGCTGATGCTCGATTCCGAGAACCCGCCGCATATCGATGCGACCTATGATCTGCGCCGGGGAGGGGTGGTCATGCCGCTCATCGACGCGCTCATGACGCTCGGGCGCAGCGGCGACCGCGTGCTGCGCGTGCTCGACGCCGCGCCCAAGGACCCCCATGTCGTGGTCGAGGTCCTGCTCGACGAGCGGCCGCTGCGCCGGGCGATGTGGGCCTTCGCCGTCCGTGTCTTCGGCGTGTCGCTGCTGATCTCGGTCATCACCGCGTCGCTCCTCTATGTCGGATTGCGCTGGCTCCTGGTGACACCGTTGCGGCGGCTCATCGCCAGCATGATGGCGTTCCGCGACAATCCCGAGGATGCCGCGCGCGTGATCGTGCCGACCGCGCGCAGCGACGAGCTTGGCCTGGCGCAGCGCGAGCTCGCGGCGCTGCAGGAAACGGTGCGCCAAGCGCTCCGGCAGAAGGAGCGGCTTGCCGCGCTCGGCACCGCGGTCGCCAAGATCAACCACGATCTCCGCAACATCCTGTCGACTGCGCGGCTGGTTTCCGATGGACTCGCCGACAGCGCCGCGCCCGAGGTGCGCCGCGTGACGCCGCGGCTCGTGGCCGCGATCGACCGCGCGGTCGCGCTCTGCACCCGCACCCTCACCTTCACGCGCGAGGGCGCGCCGCCGCTGCAGCGCCGCGGCTTCGCGCTGGCGGACCTGGTCGCGGAAGTGGCGGTCCTGGTCGAGCGGCGCGGCGAGGACGGGTTCGCGCTCGTCAATGATGTGCCGCCTTCGGCGATGGCCGTGGCCGACCGCGATCAGCTCTTCCGCGTGCTCCACAATCTCGCGCTCAACGCGGCGGAAGCGGGCGCCCACCACGTCTTTGTCCGCGCGCAGGCGAACGGCGGCGCGATCGAGATCGAATTCGGCGACGATGGGCCGGGTCTTGCGCCCAAGGCGCGCGAGAACCTGTTCCGCCCCTTCGCCGGCTCGGCCCGGCCCGGCGGCACCGGGCTCGGCCTCGCCATCGCGCGCGAGGTGCTGCGCGCCCATGGCGGCGAGATCGCGCTCGGCGAGAGCACCGCCAAAGGCACCGTGTTCGTGCTGAGGCTGCCGGCCTCCTCGGGCGGCGGCGAGGCGCGCGCCTCGGCCCCGGCGGCCGCGTCGCGGGTCAAGGCATAGCGCGGCGTCACGTCATCGCGGCGCGGACAATCAACCATCCGCCGGCGGCGACCAGCAGCCCGCCGGCGGTGAGCGCCACGCGCTCGCCCATCGGCACCAGTTTCTCCGCCATCGTCAGGATGGCGAGCGCCGCGGCCCAGGCGAGGTTCATCACGCCGCCGACGAAAAGCAACAGCATCAGCGCCGCGCAGCATGCCAGGCACCACGCACCGTGCTGCGCACCCATCCTGAAGGCGCCAGCGCGGCCGTCGCGCCAATGGGCCATCAGGAAACCGATCGGTGACCGGCACTGCCTGAGGCAGGCGCGCTTCATCGGGGTGAGCTGATAAATGCCGGCGGCGAGGATCAGCGCCCCTGCCAGCCCCGTGCTCGCGGCCGCTTGGTCCATGGTCAGCAGCAGCGCCCGGTCGAGCATCCATTGTGCCAGCGTTGCGGCAAGGCTGAAGCCGGTCCAGACCGCGAGATACCCGGCGCCGAAGGCGCCGATCGCGGGCACCGACGCGTCGGCGGCGCTGCGGCGGCGGTCGAGCGCCGCAAACAGAGCGATGGTCGGCGCCGCACCGGGCAGCATCATGCCAGCCATCATCACCGTCCACATCGCGAACGTCATGGCGATCGTGGCCGCGGTCCAGGATTGCGGCATGACCATGTCGGCCATGCCCATGGTCGCTGCATCCATGGAGGCGGCCGCATGCCAGAGATAGAGCCACGCCAGCGCGGTGATGCCGGCGACGGCAAGAACGACGCCCTTCCGCTCGGCACCAAACCCGCCGGGTTCGGCCGGCGCGCGCATCGCGGTCAACCCTGCCAGGAAAAGGGTGCGGCGTGGCCGTTGGTGCGGCCCGAGGTCTCGTCCCAGTCGATGCCGAAGGCGTGGAGATGGGCATGACCCGCCTGCGCCAGCGCGAGGCGGGAATTGACGGGATGGCCGACATTGTCGATCACGATCGGCGTGGCCGGATCGGCCGCGCTCGGCAGGCACGCGATGGTCTGGTCGACCATGCCGGGGACCGTCACCGCGTAGGTGAGGCCGTGCTGGTCGAAACGGATCGGCCGCGCCTCGACCCCGGCGAACCTGCCGATGAGCGGTGAGAGGTGGGCCATCGGGCCGCCGGCCTGGCCCGACACGATCGTGCCGATCGCCTGCTGCTGCGCCGGGGTGGCGCGGTCGTCGACGATAAGACCGACCGTCATGTTGCCCTCGCCCATCGCCGACGGCGAATGGAGGACGACGACGAAGTTGAGGCCGTCAAGCGCGGCGCCGTCGAATTTGCCTTCGGCAATATGGAAGGCCAGCGCGACCTTGCATTCGCCCGTCGTCGGCTTCGCCTTCAGATTGGTCGGCAGGCACGGACACAGGAAGTCGCAATTGCAGGCCTCGAAATATTCACCCTTAAGCTGCCATTTCATGGTCGCCATGTCCCCCTCGTTGCACAGCGGCGTCAGGTTTGGCGGGCGCCGGCCTTCAGTGCCGCGCGGAAGGTTGCGCGCGCGGCGGCGCCGTGGATGAAGCCGTAATCCTGCGGCGGCGGCGGGCCCGGCTCGAGCTTGAGATCGACGAAGACCGGCCCCGGCTCGCGCAGCAGCCCGGCGATGCGCGCCTCGAAATCGCCCAATTCGGCGATCTCGTAGGTCGTGGGATAGCCCGCGGCGCGGGCGAAGCCGGCGAAGCTCACCCGGTCGCGCCCCGGGATCGGGTGGCCGCCATTGGCCTCGTAAGTGCCGTTCTCGCAGACGAAATGCACAAGATTCTGCCGGCGCCTGATTGGCGATGGAGACGAGGCTGCCGAGATTCATCAAGAGGCTGCCGTCGCCGTCGAGCACGATGACGCGCTTGTCGGGACGCCCCAGCGCCAGGCCCAGCGCGCACGAGGACGCCTGGCCCATGGCGCCGATCGCGTAGAAGGTCAGCGCATAATCAGGCTTCGCCGCGCGCCACTCCTGCGCCGCCTGATAGACCGGCACGATGATCTGGTCGCTGACATGGCGGGCGAGAATGCGGAAGCACTGATCGCGTCGCATCATGATCTTGCCCTCACATCCGCCGGCCGATGAGCAGCGCCGTCGGCCAGGACTCGGCATAGGCGCGGTCGATCGCCGGCCGGATACGCGCCCCGTCCGGCGCCTGCTCGAACAGATCGTGGGGGATGCCCATGGTCTCGAGCATCGGCTCGATGATGCGCACGCCGAAGCGCCGCGACTGGCGCGGCGGCACGCCCGGCTCCTTCTCCAGCAGCCCCACCATCATGCACACCGGCAGCCGGTAGTCGCAGCCCGGCGGCGCGCAGCGCGTTGAGCGAATTGAGCAGCCCGGTATATTGGATCAGCAAGAGCGCCCGCTTGTCGCAGTATGACAGCGCGCCGCAGATCGACACGCCCTCGTCCTCCTTGCACACCCGGACGAGACGGAACCGCCGATCCTTGGTCAAGGGCCACAACAGGCCCTGGCTGGTGGTGATGTCCGGCACGGAGACGACGTACTCGATGCCGCTCGCCGCCAGCGCATCGAGGATGGCCCCGCCCTCTATGGCATTGTCCTGGCTCAATTCCGCCCCCGCCGCGCTCATGCCGGAACGTTATCGCAGGCACCGGTCGTGTACAATAAGGTGGGCAAGGGAGCGGCGATGCGGTTCGGACTCTTCGGCAGCGCGCAATCGCGGCGCCAGGATGGCGACCCGGCGCGGGGGTTTCGCGATTATATCGACTACGCGGTCGAGGCCGAGGCGCTGGGCTTCGTCAGCGCGTTCCTGGTCGAGCATCATTTCACCGGCATCGGCCAGGTATCGGCGCCGCTCGGGCTGCTGTCGTGGGTGGCGGCGCGGACGACGCGGCTGCGGCTCGGTACCGCGGTCATGGTGCTGCCGTGGCACAATCCCGTGCTGCTCGCCGAGGCGGCGGCGACGCTCGATCTCCTGTCGGGCGGCCGGCTCGATTTCGGTGTCGGCAAGGGCTATCGCCACAACGAGTTCTCCGGTTTCGCCATGGACATCGACGAGGCCGAGCCGCGCTTCGCCGAGGCGCTCGAAATCATCGTCAAATCCTGGACGGCAAGGGAGCGGTTCTCCCATCGCGGCCGGTTCTGGCGCTTCGACGATATCGTGGTCGAGCCCGCGCCGGCGCAGCAGCCGCACCCGCCGTTGTGGATGGCGGCGGGCAGCCCCGCCTCGATCCGCGCCGTCGCCGCGCGCGGCGCCAATCTGTTGCTCGACCAGTTCGCCTCGGTCGCGGCGACGGCGGAGCGCGTCGCGCTCTTCCGCGCGGCCGTCGCTTCGGCGGGCCGTGCGTTCGAGCCGGGCATGGTGGCGGTCGCGCGCAACATCGTCGTCACCGCGAACGCGGCCGAGACGGCGGCTTCGCTCGAACGGCTGCGGCGTCAGCACGCGCACATGGTGGCGCTGTCGCAGCATCCCGGCGGCCGCGTCGCCTCGCATATCCTGTCCTACGGCGAGGCGGCGGGCGCGACCGAGGCGGCGGCGCTCTATGGCACGCCCGACACGATCGCGCACGAACTTGCGGCGGCTCGAACAAGCCGGGGTCGAGTACGTGCTCCTCAACGGCGGCGGGACCGAACGCGAGAACCTTCGCCGCTTCGCCCGCCAAATCATGCCGGAATTCAGTCGAGCGCCAGCGTCACCGCCTTGAGATAGGCGCTCTCGGGCAGCGCCGGATGCACCGGATGGTCGGGCGCCGCGCCCGAACTCACGAGGATGCGGCCGGTGCGCTCGGCATCGCCGAGGCCGCGGCGAACCGCCTCGGCGAAATCCTCCGCCGTCACGTTGTGCGAGCACGAGGCCACGAACAGAATGCCGCCCGGCGCCACCAGCGCGGCGCCGAGCCGGACGAGCTTGCGATAGCCGCGCAAGCCCGGTCCCAGATCCTTCTTCGCCTTGACGAAGGCGGGCGGGTCGGCGGCCACGACATCGAAGCGCTCGCCCGCCTGGCGGAGCCGCTCCAATTCGTGGAATGCCTCGCCGCGGGCGAAGCGGCAGCATGATCCCTGCCGGTTCAGATCGGCGGACGCGGCGGCGAGCGCGAGCGCCGGCTCGGAGCGGTCGATGCCGAGCACGCGGTCGGCGCCCGCGAGCGCGGCGAGCACGGCCAAGCCGCCGGTGTAGCAATAAACGTCGAGCACGCGCGCGCCGGCAGCAAGGCTGGCGACGAAGCGGCGGTTCTCGCGCTGGTCGTAGAACCAGCCGGTCTTCTGCCCGGCCAGCACATCGACGAGATAGCGCGCGCCGTTCTCGCGCAACTCGACCGGCCCGGCGACCGCGCCCAGCACCGTCCGCGCTTCGTCCTCGAGCCCTTCGGTCGCGCGCGCGGTGCCGTCGTTGCGCAGCACGATCGCCGCCGGCGCCAAAGCTGCACTTGCCGCCGCAACGATCTCGGCCTCGAGCCGCGCCATGCCGGCGGTGTTGAGTTGCGCCACCAGCGTCGCGCCGTAGCGGTCGATGACGAGGCCCGGCAGCCCGTCGGCCTCGGCATGAACGAGGCGGTAATAAGGCTCGGCATAGAGCCGCCGGCGCAGGCCGAGCGCCCGCTCCAGCCGGGCGACGAAGAAGTCGCGGCCGATCACCGTGCGCGGATCGCGGTCGAGGAGCCGCGCCGCGACGAGGGTGTTGCGGATTGAAGGTGGCGACGCCCTGCGCGCTGCCGTCGGCGGATTTGAGCGTGACGAGGCTGCCGCGCGGCAGCGCCTTGGCCGCCGCATCCATGACGACTTCGTTGGAATAGACCCAGGGATGTCCGCCCGCGGCGCGGCGGTGGCGCCCGGGCGCGATGGCGATGACCGGCCGGGTCGCTGGATCGTCGCCTGTCATCGTCAATCGCCGAGCGCCGCGCCTTCGCGCCGCAGATCGAAGGCGCCGACCAGTCCCGCGCGCGTCACCGCGATGCCGCCGAGACCGCTCGCGCGCCGGCTCATGCGCACGTCATGGCCGCGGGACGCAAGCGCCGCGGCAAGCGCCGCGGTGTCGGGACGCGCCTCGATTTCGGTCGCACCGTTGCGGTTGTCGATATTGGGCAGCGCGATCGCTGCGGCGATGTCCTTGTGCCAGTCGATCACCCCGATGATGGTCTTGGCGACGTCGTCGATGATGGCGGGCCCGCCGGCCGAGCCGAGCACGAGAAAAAGCCGTCCATCCGGCGCGAACACCATCGTCGGCGACATCGCCGAAAGCGGCCGCTTGCCGGGCTCGACCCGGTTGGCGACGGGGCGGCCGTCGCGCGCGGGCAGGAACGAGAAATCGGTCAGCTCGTTGTTCAGGAGAAATCCGCGCACCATCAGGCGCGCGCCGAAATCGTGCTCGATCGTCACCGTCATCGCCACGGCGTTGCCGTCGCGGTCGATCGCGGTGATGGTGCTGGTGGAGGGGAACTCGGGCGCCATCCCGTCGCCCCAATTCTCACTGTGCCGTCCCGCCGGCTCGCCCGGACGCGCCGCGCCCGGATGCGCGCGCGCGGGATCGATGAGCTTCGCACGCGCCGCAAGATAGGCGGGGTCGAGCAGCCCCGCGACCGGCGCCGCGACGAAGTCGGGATCGGCGAGATAGCGGGCGCGGTCGGCATAGGCCAAGCGGCTCGCCTCGGCGAACAGGTGCCAGGCCGTGACATCGGCGACGTGGCTCGTCAGATCGAAGGGCCGCAGCAGCCCGAGAATTTCCAGCACCACGACCTCGCCCGAGGGCAGCCCCATGCCGCAGACGCGATAGCGGCGATAGGGGCGGCACACGACCGGCCGCTCTTTCACATGGTAGTCGGCAAGATCGGCGGCGGCGAGATCGCCCGGCGTCGGGGCGTGGGCGACCGCGGCGACGATGTCGCGGGCGATCTTGCCGCGATAGAAGGCGTCGGGGCCGCGCTGGGCGATCGCCTCGAGCGTCGCCGCGAGCGCGGGATTGACGATCACCGCGCCCGGCGGCTTGGCCGTGCCGTCGGGGGCGTAGTAGAGCGCGCGCGCCGCCGTGTCGCGGGCGAGGAAGCGGTCGCGGGCGATGAGCGCCTGGACCCGCGGCGACAGCGCGAAACCATGCGCGGCCAGCGCGATCGACGGCGCCATAAGCCGCGACCACTGCAGGCGGCCGAAGCGCCGGTGGACGAGCGCCAGCATGCGCAGCATGCCGGGCACGCCCACCGAGCGCCCGCCGATCACGGCATCGAAGAACGGCAGCGGCTTTCCCGCCGCATCGAGAAACCGGTCCGGGCGGGCGGCGGCGGGCGCGGTCTCGCGTCCGTCGAAGGCGGTGAGGCGTCGCTCCTTCGCCGCCCAATGGACCAGAAAACCGCCGCCGCCGATGCCTGCCGCCTGCGGCTCGAGGATGGTGAGGCTCACCGCCATCGCCACCGCGGCATCGGCGGCGCTGCCGCCGTCGCGCAGGATGTCGCGGCCGATGGCAGCGGCGCGGGGATCGGCCGCTTCGGCCATGTCGTGCGCCGCCGGCGCTTCCTGCCCGCGCGCGGAAGGCGCGAGCGCGAGCACAAGCGCGACGAGCAGCGCGGCCCGGCGCCCGGTCACGGTGCGCTGCGCGGGCGCGCGGAGGCGATGGGCGGCGCGAATTGCGGCTCGATGTCCCAGGGAAAGAGAATCCAGGTGTCCTGGCTCACCTCGGTGACATAGGTGTCCACGAGCGGCCTGCCGGCAGGCTTGGCATAGACCGTGGCGAAATGCGCCTTGGGCAGCATCTCGCGCACGGTGCGGGCGGTGTCGCCGGTGTCGACGAGGTCGTCGATGATGAGATAGCCGTCGCCGTCGCCGGGAATGGCCTTCAGCACCTTCATCGCGCGCTGGGTGCGCTCGTCGTAGCTGGCGATGCACACGGTATCGACGAGGCGGATGTCGAGTTCGCGCGCGACGATCGCCGCCGGCACGAGCCCGCCGCGCGTCACCGCGATGATGCCGCGCCACGGCCCCAGCTCCAGCAGCCGCCATGCGAGCGCGCGCGCGTGGCGGTGCAACTCGTCCCAGGTGACGGGAAAGGTCTTCGCGTGCAGGGGAGCCGTGGCCATGGCCTGCGCTTAGCCGATCCGCTGCGCCGCGTCCATCGGTGCGCGCATGCGCTCAGCGAAGATAGATAAGCACCTCGTCGGCGGCACCCGCCGCCGCGGCGACGGACGACAGCGAAATCCGCTCGGCCGGCATCCCCATCGCGGCGAGGCTGTGCACGACGCTGGCGAGATCGCGCTGCGCCGCGTCGGGATCGCGCGTCACCGCGACGACGTCGAATTCGACGTCCGGGCGCCGCTCGAGCGCGCCGCGGAGCGCGTCGTAGAGCGCCATGCGGTAATCGGGATCGGGCCGCGCGAAGCGGATGACCACGAATGGCTTGCGCGCGGCTGCGGCGGGGACGGCGGCGGGCGTCGCCGCGGCCGCCGTGGGCGAGAAGATGTTGTCGGAATAGCCGCAGCCGCCGAGGGCCAGCACGGCGGCCAAGATCGCAATCGCTGGCAAACGCGCCATGATGACCCCATCTTAGGAAGCAGGGTCGCTGCGGACAAGCCGCCGCGCGACGCGCGGCTTGCCATGATGCGGCGCGGCCGCTAGGTTCGGCGGCCTTCAGCGCCTCGATGCGCCCGTAGCTCAACTGGATAGAGCACCAGACTACGAATCTGGGGGTTGGGAGTTCGAACTCTCTCCGGGCGCGCCAATTTTCTCCGCAATCACAAGGATATAGAGAAGGGCCGTTGCGGGGCGCCCAAATAAGCGTGGTCGAAATAAGCGATAAATAAGCACTGGCGAGGAGGCGAGCCATCCGTGGCCCAGTGGGAGGGACACCTATTGGCAACGTCCGAGATCGCCCGACCCGCACGGCGGCGGGGTTGAGGCTGGGCGCTTCTCGCCCTTAGGGCCGCGGGGCATCAATGGGTTTCCTTGACAGCAAGTGCTTTCAGTGCTTGCCACCCAATCATGCGACCATGCGGGTCAATGATTGTGACCTTTTCATCGCTGGCCATGAGTGCCTGAACTTGCGCCCACGCTTTCGCGGCGGTCTCTACGTCAGTCGTTTCGGGCTTCACACCCCTGATGCGGTTCAATGGCTCGTAGGTAATCTTAAAGGGCATCGTTTTCACTTCCCATCCCGAGCGCTAAGCATGGGGCCGGAAGTTCCCAGGTCAAGAGCCGCGCGCCATCCCGGCCTCGAATTGCTCCTGCGGGATGTCGGCGAGCTTCTGCCACTTCGAGGATTGGTCGGGAGAAACGCCAAGATCGCGAAGGGTAGGAGCATTAGAAATAGGCGCTCGCATTCCACTAGCGCCTAAATTTGGTCGCCCTAAGCCAGCAGTACCTGTCGCCTTCTCCATCACCGCCAGGAGCTGGCCCGCCTTGCGCTCGGCGCGCAGGCCCGCAGAGCGCGGGAGACGCGCTTGCAGCGCGATCTGCCTCCCGTCGCCTGGAAGCGCAGCGCCCGGTCGCCGACCTCGCCATCGATCCGCAACCGCACTCCGCTCGGCAATACCACTTCGATGATCCCGCCCGGGCCCATCTTCTCTGACCGCGGGGGCGCCAACGATATCGGCGACAAAGCCTCTGCCGGTCCCGGCAGCGCCGGCGGCCTCACATCCTCGGTGAGTTGCACCGGCGCAAATCCCGCCATCGCCGCGGCCAACGCCTGCTTGCGCCACGAATACAAAAGCCCGGTGCCGATCCCATGGCGCCGTGCGACCTCCGTCACGATCGCATCCGGCGCCAACGTCTCTTGCACGATCCCGAACTTCTCCTACGCGCTCCATCGCCGTCGCCGCTCAGGACGCACCGTCAACTCGATATGTTCCTTAAGCGCGCCCTTACGAGGCTCGTAGGAGTGTCCTTTGGAGTGCTCGCTCACCGGTGCCTCGGCCAGACCACAATCACGGCCGAACAATCTCCGCTATCCACCCGTCACGTGGAAGGCGGCACTCGGCTGACGCTTACACCGTTGCTGCAACCGTCCTTTATCAAAATGATAAAGGATGCAAACTGAGCCGTGGTGCTGTCCGCAAGCTGGCGCCGGCCGAGCGGATCACGGGCGAGCCTAAAATCCGATTTGCTTATGCCGTCACCGCCGAAGGCAACGCCGCGATCTACCGGAAACGAAAATCGCTACGCGGATAACGTCCGGCGTGCAACTAGGCGTATTTACGCCTCTTGCCTTTTTCGTCGCAGAAGCTCGCGAACTGTTCCAACGTGACCTGCTGCCAAAACTCCGCGCCCGACGGTTTCCAGGCAACACCATTCGGCGTAACTCGTACGTGACCATAAACTTTGCCGTTGTCTTTAATGGTGAAGTCGTAATAGTTCGGCAGATCAATTTTCTTCGTCATCGCTTTCCGTCCTCCACACGGCTCCCAGATCGCCCATCCTATCGCCGCCGCTCCAAAAGAAAAGCTCGCTGATCGTTCTAACCGGCCGCTCTAGAGCGCATGGTGCGAGCCTACGCGAGCATGTAGACCAACGCGGCGATGACACCCTCGCGAGCAAGCACGCGCGCGGAGAACTTCTATGCGCTCGCAAGATGGCCTTGCACTACAGGGGCAGGAAGCTGCCGCGCAATAGCGCCATGGCGTTTGATCATGTAGGAGCGTAGAATTAGGCCTGTAATCCAACGTACCATGGCCCCTTTTGCAAACCGTGAGGAACTTCGATTGTGACCGATTTCAGTTTGCGACGCATTTTCTACGGGTTCTGCCTGTTGGTGCTTGCGGCATTCATCACCCTCGTCACCCTGACAGCGCCGGCCTCGGCGCAGCAGCAGGGATACTGGTACTACTGCGATCCGTCGCACGCGTACTATCCGAGCGTGACAAGCTGTCCGGTACCATGGCGCCGTGTATCGCCGAATCCAGGCGCCAACGGTCAGGTCGCGCCAAATCCAGGCGTCACGGGTGCGATCATTAACGAAACTGGTATCGGTACCTATCGTTACGACGACTATATTGAGTGTCGTTCAGCAGAGATTCCACTTCCTGCACTTGGTGAAGGAGTGCATGCGATAGTTCCTACAAAGGTAGGACTCTGTAAAAAATTAAACGACAATCATTTGTATGCGGTTGATTACGCGTTTTTCACAAACTGGCAGCAACGACAAATTGAGCGCGCGCAAGCCGCAGAACAACGTTCGAAAGAAGCAGCAATGGCTGCGGAAAATGCACGGGAACAAGCTCAACACATCGCGGACTTAAAATCGGGGCGTGTCGCTCCAAAAGATGTTGAGGAGTGTATGATTGCAAAAGGTGACGAGGTTGAGAATAAATTCAATGGTGAAGACGCTTTAATTAAACCAGACAATTCCTTTCGGATTGTGACCGGCGCCTTGCAACAGTTTGATGGTTCGACAGGTTTGGTAACTTCTGGCGAGTCCGGTGCATCTTTTGAGGTGGACAGCGATACGTATTGGCCCAACAAGGATAAGACGGTCTTGCGGGGTGAGATTGCCATTGGAGGCCGATACGTGTCAAACAACGAAGCGACAACGGTGCTCGGGCAGAGCGTCACCATCGTTCACCTGCAAGCTGTCTGTGTTATGCAGTAAGTGATGCGCTGGCATCGGCTCGCTTCATCTATACGGGTTTTCCTCCCTTTGGATAATGCAGTTTCTTGATGGCAGCATATTTGAGCGCGAGCTTGGGTCCTTTCTTTGCGTATCTCCCAAGCGTCACGCCTTGACGCTTATGCCCGACGATGGATTGAATCGTCCCTAGTACCAGCTTTCGCTGGAGCGTGATTCATGATTCAACATTGGGATGATCCCGGATGCGATCGAGGTCCGGCTGACGCCGGAGGAGCGTGCGGTGCTTGAGGCTCGGCTGCGCGCGCCGAAGACGCCGCAGCGTGACGCGGTGCGCGCAAATATCGTTCTGCTGGCGGCCGAAGGGCGCTCGACGCGCTCGATTGCGCGCACGATCGGGGTGATGCCGCGGATCGTCAGCACGTGGCGTGGCCGGTTTGCGCGCGCCGGTCTCGCCGGGCTCCAGGAGCGGCCGCGGCCCGGCGCGAAGCATGGCGCGGCGCAAGTCGGACTCGATCGACGGCCACGCGGTCATCGTTGTGAGATCGCGCGGCATTCAGCAGCCCCCGCGGCTCAGGGTGAAGATCGGCCGGCCGCCGCTCATGAGCATCGCCTTCGTCGGTGGCTTGACGAAGGCGTCGGGCGGTGCCGGGATAGGCGCCCGCCTCGTCATCTTGGCACCTCCCGTGTGGATGTAGCAGGTGAAACCGGCTAATGCTTTAGGTCTCTTTAGCGATTTGGGCACCTCCGGTAGAGCATTCCGGAATTCAACTATATAAAGAGTTGCGGTCCTGCGGGGCAACCCGATCTCCTTCAGCCACGCGATCCAGCGCCCGTGACTGCACTCGCGCGTGCCGCTGTCTGTTGCGCGTGCAAGCGCGTCCGCGGTCTTGCCCCTAGCCCTAGGCCGCACGGCGAGATCGCGATGCTCGCGCGTCTCTCGCGCTCTGCGCGGCATGAGGCGGATGGCGCTCACAACTCGCTCAGCTCGACGGCGACGTCGCGGCCATGATTGTCCTTGGCGACGCGGAACTTCAGACGCTCGCCGACTTCGGGCGACAGGCCGCAGCGGTCGAATTCCTTGAGGTGAACGAATATCTCGCCGCCGCCATCGATCTTGATGAAGCCAAACCTCCGTTCATCAAAAAAGCGGTGGAGGGTTCCAACCATCTTTTCGGTCCCCCGTTGAGGGTCAGTCGTCCGCCGCGACCAAGGGTCTCAGGGCGTCGGCGATCTCCTGGCGCATGCGCGCGGCGAGCGTGATCGTCGTCGCCGCTGCGGCCGGCGTGGAAATCGTCGGATCGCCTCGGCCAAGATCGAGCAGATCGAGCATGGCGCGCTGCGCGCCCGTGTCGATTGAGTCGGTTGTCGGGGTCCTTCGCCTCGGCGTCGATCCAGATCAATGCGACGCCTGCTCGCTGCACGATGGCGGCTATCTCGCCGGCCGAGTGATCCGCGACGAGCGCGGCGCAATCGACGGCGAGGCGCCTGACCGCGTTGGCGAGCGCGAGGCCGTCCAGTTCGTCCGCCCGATCGAGGAAGCCGCCCAGGATTTCGGCGAGCGTCAAGATACGAACGTCCTGATCGCCAGGACGGGATGCGTCCGGTCGAGCTTGGCCGTGCCGCCGCGCCACGTGCCAGCCGCGCAGGACACGTCGATGTCGAACCTGCCGCGGCCTCTGATCCTGTTCTTTTCGTCGAGCAGCGCCGCCAGGGCGAGGATCAGGGAACGCTCGCCGTCGCCGAAGGATCGCTGGTAGAAGCGGCCGAGCGCGTGCAGGCCGACGATGGCCGCGACCTCGGTGCGATCTTCCACGGCGACCCTCGGCCTGACCTGGACCACCACGCGGCGGACCACCAGGGCGATGCTGGCTTCGTCGGCATCGTCGTCCCATGTGGCGTCTCGAATGCTGTACGGGATCGCCCGGGCTTCGGTGATGGATGTGGGATTGCCGCGGTCGATGGCGAGGCGAAGGCAGCCGTGGCGCGGCAGTGCCTTCCACGCCTTGGGAAGTCGCGCGAGCAAAGTTCCGCGGCGCGAGCTTGCCGGCGTTGGCGGCCGCGAACGGCGCGAGAAGATCGACGCTGCCACGCGTCCAGGCGAGGCTCGACGCGTGGAGCTGCTGCGCGCAACGCACGCGCCCTGCCGACGAACTCGGCCGAGACGTACGAGCCGGGATCAGGCCGCGCGGCGACCGCCGGGGCGGGCATTGTCGAGCGGCTGTTCGGGAGGCAGGTCGGGGAGAGCCGCGTCGGCGTCCGTCGCGCAGCCGCTGGATCGCATTGAACCAGTCCGGATCGTCGCCGTCGAGCCGATGCACGATGTTGACCGCACTCGACGCCGGCCGTCCTGAGCGCGCGCCACAGCGCCGCCGACCGTCGCCATCGTGCGGGTCGAACTCGGCACTTCAACGTGGCGAGCTCGGGATCGGCTGGCGACGACCTCCGCGACGGCGCGCTTCAGTGCCCATCTCGGCCAGATCGAGCGCCGCTCCGGGCCGCGCTGGCCTCGCCCTCGATCGTCTTGACGCGGCGCAGGTCGTCGTCGAGCCTCGCGCTCGCATTCGGCGTGGACGCGCTCGGCCTCGGCCGAGTCGGGCAGGTCGGTGCACAGTCTCGCCCAGGCGACCGCGACGGCGATCAGAGATTTCGACCGGCCGGAGCGATGGCGACCAGCACTCGCGGGCACGGGCGATCTGGTGTCCGCGATGGCGATCGTTGCCCTCGTACGATCTTCTGGATCGCCGCCTCGACGCGAGCCAGTTGCTCGGCGGCCTCGGCGTGGCGCTCGATGCGCGGCGGCCAGTCGCGCGCGTTCGGGCAGGCGCGCGGATGCGGTGGGCTTCATCGGCGTCAGACCTTGTTGATCGATGCCGGCGCCGGGCAGCCAGTTCGCGAAGGCGTCCTGGCTGTCGCCCTGATCGAGCGCGATGTCGTAGGCGCGACGCGGCGGCGGTCTTCGCTCGGCGTTCCGTGGCCGATTTCTTCCCAAGCGCGATGACCAGCAAATTTCTCGATGTTCCGCGGTTCGTGCGCGGTGCTGGGCATGCCCGCGAATGGCGCGCGGATCGTCGGCGCCCGAACTTGCGGGCGCGGCTCGTCATCATGCGGTCGCGTCCTTGGCGCGCGCATCTCGCGCCGGTCCTTGGCCCAGGCGTCGCAGGCCCGCGGTGATCGGTGGCCGATCTCGCGCATGGCCTGCATGATCTCGGGTCATTCTCGGGCGACGCTTCTCGCATCATGCCTCGATCGACGGCGACGCGGATCGTCCGTCGTCGGCGGCACGGCGCATGGCGTCGCGGCATTGCTCCTCGCGCTCGCGCTCCTGCAGCTCCGCGTCGCCCATTCTCGGGCGGCGGCACGTCGCGTGCGGGTCTGCATCGGTCTCCTTCCTCTGAGTTGCGGATGACGCGGTCGGCTTCCTCCTCGTTGCCGCTGTCCAGGGCGAGGAGACCTGACGCTTCAGCGCGCGGACGGCGGCGAGTGCGGCGGCGCGGGACAGGGCATAGCGGTGTCTCCATTTCCAACAGTGATGTGAGAGCCCGAGATGGCGAAGGGCATCCTGGGGTGAGGCGAAGCGACGGCGTAGTGCGGAAGCCAGTTTCGAGGTCATGACATCCTTCACCGATTGCGGGCGAAAATGTTGCGAGCGTTTACGGGCGCCGGGCTGAAATTTGCGAAACGGTCGTGGTGGTAGGGTGCGAACTTCGCAGCGCCTTGTCCGTCAGGATCATGCTGGCGGTCTTCCTCGCCGCGAGCACGAGCGCGAGGGCAACGACGTTGACCAGATCGTCGTGACCGCCGGGCGGATGGTCGATCAATTTCTTGCCACTTCGCGCGGTGCGCCGTTCGAGCGCGCAGAGTGAGATATGCACCTCGGATGATCGAGCAGTTCGACGCGGCCGGAATTGATGATCGGAGAATTCGGAATAGAAGTCGCGATCTTCGGCCGGTCGGCCAGCTCGTAGGTGATGCCGAGCTTGCGGAACGGCTCGCGCGACGAATTCGCCGCCCCAGTGATCGCCGACGATCTTGGTGATGCCGTAGGCTTTGCAGACCGCGGCGAACTCGGTGACGACGGCCTCGGGCGAGAACGGCGGACGGCGCTCGCGGAGGCAGTCGAGGATCACGTTGCCGTTCTTGTCGCGATGCGTGACGGCGAGCGTCATGGCGTCTGCACCGGACCGGACGGATCAGTCGTCGCGACGTAGCGGATGCCGGCGACGCGCGGCAGTTCGCGACGGCCGGGGATCACGACGGCATCGACCGCATCGGCACTGACGAAGGTTTCGAGGTCGGAACGGAAATCGATGGTGCCGTCGCGCGCCGTACTCGCTCGCCGCTTTGACCGCATCGTCGTCGAAGGCGCGATCGATGACGGCGCGACACCTGCGGGCGTCGTGCATCCTTAGCGTGGGCGCACTTCCAGACGAGCACGTCGCCTTCCGGTGCCGTAGTGCTTGCGGACCGCATCGTAGACTGCGCCGCGGCGGGCATAGGGCGATGAAGCAATCAGCAGCATCGCTCTTGGCACCGTCGCCATCGACGGACCTGATCGCAGCCGAGGATCTCATATCCACATTGGCCGCAATCTCGTCCGTTCGGGAGAAGGCGATCTCGTCGAGCAGTGCCGGCGATGATCGTGTAGCCACGGATGCCTCGGAAGCTCGCGGTCTGGATCTCGATCATGACGCCGTTGGTCAGTGCGATCTCGTCGTGGTGGCGCGCTCGACGAGGTCCGCGAAGGCCGGGACCTTGGCTCAGCAGCGCCCTGCAATACCGGAACATGGTTCGCCCTGCTTGCGGTCGACGCGACGATCTGGATGATGCGACGCTCGCCCGGTGCCAGGTACGGGCCGCCAGTCTCTTGAACACGGCGAGAAACACCGCGACCAATGCGAGCATGAACGACTTGCCGGCGCGGCGACCAATATCAACCACGCTTCGAGGAAGCCCGCCCGCGCGTTTGTGCGGTCGCGGCCCCGTGCATCGCTGAAAAACCTCCGCAGGCCGCGCGGCGTGAGCGGCAGACCGAACACACGCGACAGGAAGGCGCGCCATGAGAGCCATTGAGCTCGGGCTGCTTGAACCACGGAGAGCGCCGTGCAGCGCGTCGCGAATCCATCGCCCTGGTGCTGCCGGGGGCGGCAAGCGTGAGCGCTTCTCTGCGGTCTGCGGGCATGATCATGCGGCCTCACCTTGTCGGCGGGCGATGATCCCGGCGGCGATGTCGGCGAGCGTCGGCGGTGGCTTCGCGGCGGCGACCTGGGGAGTAGGCGTTGCCGCGACGAGCTCGCGATCCCAGAGGAGCACTTGCTTTCGCGCGTCGGCGCCGAGGCGCATGGCCTCCGTCCGGGTCCGCGGATCGGTGGCAGCCTTGGCGTCGTGCTGGGCGACGATCAGGCCCACTCGGCATCGATCAGCATGTCGATCGTCAATGCCTGCCGCTCGTCCGGTGGGCCGCCACGATGCGGCGCAGCAGTGCAGCACGTCGGTCGCGCTGGAACCGCCAGCGGCGAATGCGGGGAGATGCGCGCCGGCATGTAGCGGCCGGTCAAGTTCCGCGCGGAGATTCTTGTGCCTGCAACCATGCGCGCTAATTTGCTATTTGCGGGTTTGCCCCGCAATCCGTTTTGTCTTTTAGATTTTTTCTGACAGGGCGCGCCAAATAAGCAAAAACGGCCCGTGGAGCAGCGAAAACACAGGTGGGGGAGGTGAGTGGGGTTGGGTCAGGCAGGAGGTGCTACGCGCGTACGCGCGCGAGGCGGGTTTGGCAGCGAAGACGCGAGGGTTCCCAGATGTGGAGGTTGTGAGACGGCAGGTACAGGCCGCCATCATTGGGAACCGGCGGGCTCCATGCCTTTCCGACCATTTGCCAGTAGGTGCCCATCAGACCGGGGTGAAATGACTACAACCGGCCTGGATCATACTTGCTAGAACAACTATCCATCACCGGGACGATGGATCACCCATGACGGGGGAAATACCTACATCCCGAGGGAAAAACCCCTTGGATGCCTTTTTCATGCCTATCTTCGATAATAATACATAATAATATATATATATATCAATAGGTTATAGGAAGATAGGCATGTGGCAATCTTCGTGCCCATCTTGGCACCGTGTGAAGCCCATCTTCGACCCCGAAGGCGATCTTCGGTGGGCGTGGTTCTGACGAGTGTGACGCCGTCCGAAGATGCGCTCGACGGCCCAAGATAAGCAAGGTGGGCGCCGGAAGATTTGCCGAAGATAGGCAAGCGCAAATCTTGGCAGAAGCCCCGCATCCATGCGGGTTTCCGGGGCCTCGGCGCGCGAAGATAGGCAAGGGCGCCGGCCCGGCACTATTCCGCCTGGGGCATGGACCACGTCCAGCCGCCACGGTAGCCCCCCTTGGCGATCCTGACGCCCGCGGCCTTCGCCGCCTTGCGGACGGTCCAGATGGAGTAGCCTGCCGCGCGTGCCGCCGTCTCGACCTTGGCAGATGACATGGGACCGTAGGCCAGTATCTCCCTGAGCCATTCCGCGGCCTCGTCCAGTTTCGGCTGTTTCGCCTTCGCCTCGCCGCCGCCGATCGCCTCCTCGGCCGTGGTCGTGACGGCGTCCGCGAGCCACTCGATCCTGGCGACCTCGGTGGTGTCGGCCGCGCCGTGAGAGGTCCGCACCTTCACCTCGGCGCCGACGATCCGGAATGCCAGGCCCGGCGCGGGTCGCGCCAGGTTGTTCTTGACGTGGACGAAGATGCGCTTCCCCTCGTCGTCCCGATCGGCCGCGATCAGGTACACGGCGCGCGCCGCTGCGACGAACGCGAGCGATCCGCTGATCTGGTCCTGCGCCGGTCCCGAGCCGGCCTTGCGCAGGTGGCGCAGCGCGATGCCGGCGATCCGGTGCTTGGACAACACCTCTTTGAGCGGCCGGAGCGCCACCCGCACCGCGGCCTCGTTGTGCGCGTCAACCTTGGCTCCGAGGAAACTGCTCAAGGGGTCGACTAGCGCCGTGCTGACGACGACGCCCTTGTCGCGGAGTGCGGTCGCGCGGTGATCGATCTCGCGGCAGAGTGCCCCGATGTCCGCGGCCTCCCGGCCTATCTCGAAGCAAAAGGCCAAGTCGGCACCCGCGGCGACGAGCCGCGGCACCACCGTGTCGTCGAAATCATCTTCGGCGCACGCGATCAGCACCGCGCGCTTGCGGCAGCGTTCGCCGTCCGGCCATCTTCCACCGGACGAGACGCGCGCCGCGAGGTCGCACAGCAGCGTGGATTTGCCCTGGTCGGGGTTGCCCACGACCAACGAGAATTTGCCCAGCGCGAAGCGGCCGGGCCAGAGCCAACTGACGGTTCGCATGTCGATCGCCGCCAGCGAATCGACGCCGTTGACGAGCACCGTCTTGTAGCCCCGCGCGGCGGCCTCGGCCTCGTCGATCCGGCCGCGCTCGATGAGGTCTTGCAGGTGGTCGGCATGTTGCTCAAGCGCACACTGCCGGAAATGCTGCGCCGCCCGGTCAAGCGCGAAGTCCACGTCGAAAGAGGCGGGGGCGCCGCCGTACCGGTCGTTGCCGTCGCCGTACCGGTCGCTGAGGTTCTTTAGCACGTCCTGCATGAACTCTGCTTCGTCCTTCGGAACCGCCTCCGTCTTCAGCTTCTCGAAGAACAGGTTGCCGAGGTGCTCCGGGCCGGGTGCCCTTCCGTACTGTTCGAAATGGGCGACGCACCACCCTGCAAGGCGCGCGTATTCCGGATTGCCGAGAAACTCGCGACGGAAGATCGGCCTCAAGCGTGCGGCGAATTCGCTCGACACGGCGAGGCCAATCACGATGAGGCGCTCGGCGTCAAGGTCGGATGCGCCGCTCATCAGCCCCTCCCCGACCCGAGCCCGGCGAGCAGCCTCCGCTCGATCTCCTCGACGATCTCACCGTCACCGTCGTCGGGTTCGTCGATCAGGGCGGTGGCGGCGAGTTTCGCCAGCGCCTCCACGTCGCCTCCGGCGGCGAGTTCGGCATCCGCCAGGAGACAGTTGTAGGCCAGGGCCTGCGCGGGGAGGTGGCGTGCATAGACCCGCTTGATGGCGCCCATCGCCATTACCATCAGATGGGCTATCTGCGGGTCCCGGATGGCCCGCATCCGGGTGATCAGCGCCGGATCGGAAGTGTATCGTCTCGGGGTGTCGGTGCGGCTCATCGCGCGGCTCCGCCGTCGGTGCGAGCCGCTTCGGCCTCGGCGGCGAGTCCGGCACCGGCCAGCGCGACCGCGCGAGCAAATTTGTCAGGGCTCACATCGTTGTAATCGAGCCACTGCCGGATGCCTGACAGGGCGGCGCCGTGCTCTGGATGCCGTTCGTCGATCAGGGCCTCGACGAAGTGCCGAAGCCATTGGTATTCGGTTCGTGGCCGATAGGTACATAGATTGCCGTCGGGCATTGCACACTCCTGATGTTAAGGGTGTGCTGCGCTTGCAATGACGGCGCCCGGTATATTATGCTCGGCGCGTCGCTGCTTGTCACAGCACGTCGTCTGTTTTGGAAGTCACATCAACTGAAAGGCCAGCGTTCACGCGCTGGCCTTTTCTTTTTCTTTGCGGTTGCAATATTCGGCGGTGTGTTGGTGTTCGCGCTCGCGCAACCAGTCCAGGACACTGGCCCTCAAGTAGCGAACGCGCCGCGCCGAGAGCCTGACGAATTTCGGGCCGAAACCGCAACTCCGCGCGATCTCAAGCCATTGCGTCGAGATGCCAATCCACTCGGCGACCTCGGATGTGGCGAGCAATTCGTCGCCGTCCTCATCTTTCGCTTCTGTGATGAGGTCTCCGGCGCGCCGGTCTAAGTGATGGCGCTGCGGCACGTCGCTACGGGCAGCATCGCCGCTCGGGGGTGCTCCCGGCGCCGTGGTGTTTCGCGTGAACGTCATGAGATGGGCTCCCGGTATTCGATGCCGGGAAGCTTAAAGCGGGGCATTCCGGTAACTGGCCGCCAGTTACCGCATCTTTTAGGCTAGGCCGATTTTTCTTTTAGGCGCGCCGTGGGGCTCGGCGCGAACAGCGGCGTGGTGGCCGCGCACGCCCTGATCACGCCCAGGGCACGGGCACCACACTCCTTCCGCTTCTCCGCCGTGAGCGGCGGGCGCAGCAGACGCGGCGTGTTCAGGCAGAGCCTTCAGCCTGCGGAACGTCTCGGACGCTCCCTTCGGCGTCCCCCGGTGAACCGCTTCCCACCAATTCTTCACCTGCCGCGACGTGATCGGCGTGCCGTTCTCGCACGTCATCCCACACGTCGCCGCCTGCCTCGCTACCCAATTGGTCGCCTCGCCGGTGTGTAGCGTCGCCGTCTCTAGCATTCGGAATTTGACCGCGAAAGCGAGAGCGGCCCGCACGTCCTCGGCGACCGTGCCCGGTGCCTTGCCCTTTCGGCTCTTGTCGCCGTCAACCAGCGGCGGCGGAGGGTTCAGCAGCACGGGCTTGGCGCCCTGTGCCGCGTTGTGCACAGCTGCCTCGATCACCCCGAGGGGCTGCGTCAGCATCGCGTTGAGTACGTCAGCGTCGGCCTGAAAGTAGGTCATCACCGAGCGCAGCGCGAAGAGGGCGGCGTCGATTTGGCGTGCCCTTGCTTCCTCGTCGGTCTCGGTTGGCTTCTTTGGCAGCGCAGCCTTCGCCCGGTGCAGCGCGGCGAGCAGTTCCCGGTACTTCTCGGGTGGTGGCATCGTCACGCGCGCTCTCCCATGCGCGCCACGTTGTCGCCCTCGGGCCTCGCGATGCCGCAGAGGTCCATCAGCCGGTCGGCCACGCGCTGCGCCGGCTCGCGCAATCTTTCGGTGCTCATCTGGATGTACCCGCTCGTCACGTCGTTCCCGAGCGCGTGGTTGACGAGCGCTTTGAGCGCGAGCGGCGATATGTCGGTGCTCTCTGCTACCGTGATGAACGTCCGCCGCAAATCGTGGCAGGAGACGACGATCCCATATTTTTCGATGAGTTCCCGCGGCGCGTCGTCATCGTCGATCTCGACGCCGGCCGCCTTCGCGTTCGCGATCGCCGTCGCCTTGGCGACCTCTTCAAACGTTGAGGATGGTTCCTCGATGTGGCCGCTCGCGCTGTCGGCGCCGAACACCCAGCCGCCATCGTTGCCGAGCGCGCGGCGCGCAACCAGAAGATCGCGCACGAAGCTCGACATCGGCAAGTCCAGCTTACGGCCGGCCTTCGTCCGTGCCGCCGGGAGCCTGATCACGCGCGCGCCCAGGTCGATTTCGTCCCAGCGCAGCGCTGCTGCCTCGCGGCGTCGCAGCCCCGTGAACAGCACGATCTTGAGGAAGTCGCGAGCGGTCGTGTTGGTCAGCGCGGCGA
>CAVRKF010000020.1:0-257500 GCA_963721625.1 uncultured Alphaproteobacteria bacterium | reverse complement strand
ATCCCATCCCGAACTCGGCCGTCAAACCCTCAGCGCCAATGGTACTGCGTCTCAAGACGCGGGAGAGTAGGTCGCCGCCAGGCCAGCCAAACCCGAAACCCTCTCACGCCCCAACCACCCACCACCGCGGGGTGGAGCAGCCCGGTAGCTCGTCAGGCTCATAACCTGAAGGTCGTAGGTTCAAATCCTACCCCCGCAACCAATTTTGTATACCCGACCTCAGGGCCGCTCTCATGGAGCGGCCTTTTGGCTTTTGTGGCCATCGACAGGATGCCGGCCAGATGGCCGTACAGGTCGATCGACAGGTTGTTGCGGCCTTCTTCTGCAACCGGCGTTACCACGAGGTTCTCCCGATCCTTGGCGAGCCTGCGGCAGCGATTGAGCCAGGCAATGGTACGCTCGATGCCGATTTCCGACGAAGTCGCCCAGGCATTCCGATTTGATGGCGCCCGGGATTCCGACATGATGTCGCCCCGGGCTTCGGGCCTTGCTGGCTGGTAATTGGTGGCACCGATCGGTTGGGTTGGTCAAGCTCTCTCGGCCGGCTTCGACCGTGTACGCCGGAGGCTGTCGCCGGACAGGTTGAGGCGGTGGGCATTGTGGACGAGGCGGTCGAGGATAGCGTCGGCATAGGTCGGATCGCCGATCACCGCGTGCCAGTCCTCGACGGGAAGTTGACTGGTGATGATGGTCGATCGGCGGCCGTAGCGTTCCTCGAGGATTTCCAGAAGGTCGTGGCGCGCCTGAGCGTCGAGGGGCTCGAGCCCCCAATCGTCGAGAATGAGGAGTTGGACGCCGGCCAGCGCGCGGCTGATGCGAGCATATCGGCCGTCGCCGCGTGCGATCGTCAGCTCGCCGAACAGTTTGGGAACGCGTTGATAGAGGACGGAGCGATTGTCGCGGCATGCCTTGTGGCCGAGCGCGCAAGCAAGCCAACTCTTTCCGACGCCGGTCGGACCGCAAACGATGAGATTGTCGTGCACGCCGATCCAATCGCCGATCACGAGCTTCTGGAAGAGTTGGCGATCGAGGCCGCGCACGGCGCGGTAATCGATGTCCTCGACCAGCGCCTGCTGGCGCAGCCTGGCATAGCGGAGCCTGGCAGCAAGTTTCTTGTCATGCCGGTAGGTCATTTCCCGGTCGAGCAGGAGAGCCAGCCATTCCGGATGGGTGAGTGCCGCCGCCTCGGCAGAGGTCGAGGTCTCGCCGAAGGCTTTCGCCATGCCGAACAGCCCGAGCTGAGTGAGCTGGTCGAGGGTGGGATGGGTGAGCATGTCGCCTCCTCAATGGTAGTAGTGCCGGCCACGGATGTTGCGATGGAGGATCGTCACGGCGTCCTGGCCGTGCTGAGGGGCGGCGTGGCGATCGAGATTGTTGTCGAGGATGGATTTGACGGAGCCATAGGTTCGGGCGCCGATATCGAGCGCCCGCGCCGCGGCCGCCTCCACCCGGTTCGCTCCGAAGGCTTTGACCAGCCGGACGATGCCGAGACAGGAGCGGAAGCCCTGCTCGGGATGCGATCGTTCTTTCAGGATCAGATCGCACAGTGCCGACGCGGACGGCCCGATCCCGGCGGCGTCGCGCCGGATGCGCTCGATCGTCCAGTCGGCGTAGCGCCGATGGCTCGACGGCATGTGGTCCTGCACGGTCGTGTGCTTGCCGTTGCCGCTGGAGCGCAGATGGGCGGCGATGCGCTCGCCCTTGGCGAACACTTCCACGGTCCGCGCGGTGAGCCGGACCTCGACCTGATCCTTCGCGAAGCGGTAGGGCACGCTGTAATAATGCCGGTCGACATCGACGTGATAATCGATGCCGACGCGACGAACGCGCCATTCGGCGAACACGTAAGGCTCGATCGGCAAAGGCTTGAGTTGCGGCCGGTCGAGGTCTTCGAGGAGTTGACGCCGCGTCACGCCGAGCCGGCGGATCGGCCGTTCATCGTTGACCCGGACCAGCAGTTCACGGATCGCCCCGTTCAGCTCCGCCAGGCTGTAGAAACAGCGGTTCCGCAGGCGCCCGAGAATCCAGCGTTCCATGATCAGCACGCCGGCCTCCACCTTCGCCTTGTCGCGGGGTTTGCGGGGCCGTGTCGGCAGGATGGCGGTGTCGTAATGCCCCGCCATCTCGGTATAGGTCCGATTGACCGACGGTTCGTAGAGACACGCCTTGATCACGGCCGTCTTGGTATTGTCGGGCACGACCAGCCGCGGCACCCCGCCGATCGCTTCGAAAGCCCGCGTGTGGGCGCCGATCCAGTCAGCCAGCCCTTGGGTCCAGGTCGCCTCGGCATAGGTGAAGTTGGAAGCGCCGAGCACGGCGACGAAGATCCAGGCCTCCCGGATCTCACCGGTCAGCCGGTCGATCACAACCGCCGCCCTGTCGCCGGCGTAATCGACGAACAGCTTCTCGCCGCCGGCATGGGGCTGGCGCATCGTGACCGACAGTTTGCCTTCCCAGGCCCGGAAGAGATCGCAGAAGCGGGAATAGCGATATCCGTCGGGATGCTGCTCGATATACTCGTCCCACAGGATCTGCAGCGTGACGTGCTTGCGCTTGAGTTCGCGATGGATCGCCGCCCAGTCCGGCTCGACCTGGCGGCGATGGCCCTGCTTCGTCCCGGCGTTCTTATACAGAAGCGCTTCGAGAGCCCCGTCCGTCACATCGTCCGGCAGCGGCCAACCCAGCTCCGTGGCCGCAAAGCGCTTCAGCGTCTCGCGTACCGTCGACGGCGCCAGTCCCGTCCGTCGGGCGATCTCGTGCTTGGAAATCCCGGCAAAATCCAATCGCAAAATCTCGCGCACATGGCGCATGGAAACTCTCCCCGCTGGCATCGATCCGCTCCTCAGCCAAAGCCAAAGAGCAGACCCTACGCACAGCCAGCAGAGGCTCCCGTCATCCCCCTTACCCGGGCGGCATCATCCCGGAATCATGGGCGAGGATTAATCGGAACGATGGGCGGCAATTGATCGGAACAGGGGGGCGCCATCATCTCGGAATAGATGGGCGGCTTGCCCCGGAATCAGCACGCTCGACGATCAAGCGCTTGGGCAACACCTCAAATCCGGTGGCGTGATCGCAGCGTCTGACGATCCGCGCCGCTCGCGCGCAGACCTCCGGTGAATACCGTACCGATGATTTCTGCTCCTCCGCGGTCCACCTTCTCAAGGATCAGGGCTTTCGCGGAACCTGGATGGATGCGCCCGCCGTTTACTTTTCTCCAGGCGTGAGCGCCACGGCGGCCTCCGCAGTCAGCAGTCGAAAAGTGAAACTCTCCTGCAGGTACAGTTTGACGGTGGTTTCAGAATGGTCGAGGTAGCCGATGGAGATGTCCTGTCCGATGTCTAATTCAAAATCACCGCCACGGGTCGTAAGCACGAATCCGCCGTCGATGGCTGGGGCCCAAACGATCTCTCCATCGACAAGACGGTGAATATGTTGAAGGACGGGATACCCTTCGTCGCTCCCTCCGCTGACGGCAGTGTAGGCGCTCTGCGCCCAGTAACAGAGCGTAGGGGCCATTGACCCCGGCAAGGCGCAATTGACTCACCGCCTGCGCCACCGCATCCGGATAACCCCTCACATTGGAAGGGAGCGTCAATGCCGGATTGCTGCTTCCTTGTCGGATGCCCTGAATCCCCGCCGCGGCGTATCCGTTGAAGACGGAGCGGTCTTCGGCAAAGGCGATTTTGCGCGCCGCTTCCTTCACCGGCGACCAGTCTGAATCGGTTGCGCCGCGTTCCACGTCGTCAATCGCCTGGCGTGTGAGTTCGAACGGAACGCGCAATTCGACGAGCGCTTTCGCCTCGCGTTGTGCGGCCTGGATCCCGTCGCCGGGCGCCTGGATCTGGCGGAGGTGACCGGTGCCGACAGCCGAAAGTTCGAGACCCTTCGGGCCCAGCACATCC
This sequence comes from uncultured Alphaproteobacteria bacterium, assembly GCA_963721625.1. Lineage (GTDB taxonomy): Bacteria > Pseudomonadota > Alphaproteobacteria > ATCC43930 > CGMCC-115725 > DATJLY01. The sequence goes on along the minus strand of CAVRKF010000020.1, from coordinate 253,595 downwards.
ACGACCCGCCGCGCCGCCAAGTGGCGCTTGAGGGTACGGGACGCCTCCTCTTCGATTTGAGCCCACGCCTTGTCAGAGACAGGGGCGAGTTCCCGATGGAGATTATTCATATCCTGCCTCTTTTTTCAGAGAACCAATACCGAGTGAACCGTCGGGCGGAGACAGTCGCGATTTGGACTTTTCCTCGGCCTCAGGCTCTTTCGAGGTCGGACCAGCAGTCGATGGGGCCGCTTCCCCTGTCGCAACATTCTCCAAAAACGTCGCCGACGGCACAAAGAACAGCGTACCGGTCACGGCGCGGCTGAAGTCGAGCAGCCGGTCATAGTTGCCCGGCGGCCGGCCGACAAACATGTTCTCGAGCATCTGCTCGATCCTGCGCGGGGACCGGGCGTAGCCGATGAAATAGGTGCCGAATTCGCCCTTCCCGACATCGCCGAACGGCATGTTGTCGCGCACAATCTCCAATTGCTCGCCGTTCTCGATAATCGTCGTCAAAGCGTTGTGGGCCGAGGTTGGCTTCACGGCATCGTCTAGCTCGATGTCGGAAAGCTTGGTTCGACCTATGATTCTTTCTTGTTCCGCGACGGGAAGCTCGTTCCACCGCGTCAGATCATGCAGATATTTCTGTACGATCACGTAACTTCCACCCGCGAAGGCAGCATCCTCTTCGCCGATGATGGTGGCGGTGACAGCAGCCTGATCCACGGGGTTCTCCGTCCCATCGACGAAGCCGATCAAGTCGCGATCATCGAAATAGTTGAAACCGTGCACTTCGTCTGCCGTGGAAACGGCGCCGCGGAGCCGCGACATGATCTGTGTCGCCAATTCGAAGCACAGATCCATGCGTGTGGAGCGGATATGAAAGAGGATGTCGCCCGGCGTTGCGACAGCGTGATGGCGGCCGTGGATCTCACGGAACGGGTGCAATTCCCCCGGCTTCGGTGCCCCGAAGAGCCGGTCCCATGCGTCGGAGCCAAACGCCATGACACATGACAGCCTCCCTTCGATATCGCGGAAGCCCACTGCACGCAGAAGAGCGGCCAGATCGCCACACAAGTCCGCACGGCGGCTTCATTTTCCTTTCCGGAGTTCATTGTCACGACGAGAAAAATAGCGGCGCGCGTAAGCTGCGCGACGACCGGTTGCGGAATCGCGGATGGCACGCGCTGCTCCTTACAGATCTGTTCCTGACCAGTTTATCGTGCGGCTTTCGAAGAGTAAATTTGCCTGTTGAACCCATTGGGCGTTCACCTCGCCCCGGTCGGCACGTCCTCCGCCATCGACTTATTCCGCGCGTGAAAAACTCGAAACCCAACAGCGGCGATCATGGCCGATTGAAGCCGGGCGTTGCACGAATGGAAGACGCTGGCGGGACGCAATCGGTGAATGACGACGGATGATCGTGCCACGCGCGCCGACGGTATTTTCGGAGCGAGCGGTTCCTGCGCCGGGTCGTTGCGTTTCAAGAATTGACCGATCGTCGACGACAGTCGCTGAAAACGGTCGGATTCCCAATGATCGAATGGGTTTCGCCCATCGCTACGGGCCACAGGTCGACAACGCGACAAGATTGCCTTGGTATCCAAGGGCTTGTAGGGTGGGGCACCCGAGGCGCGCGCGCTTCGGCCTCATTGAAGCTGTCGCAACCGCCCAAGTGAACGGCGGCTCGTGCGGCCGGGGCTCAACTGTCGGGCTTTGCCGGCTGGGCGCCCTCGCTGCGCTTTGTCGCGGCACGCCGATCGCGCAGGTTCAGGGCCGTGTTGACGATTGCCAGATGCGTAAATGCCTGAGGAAAGTTCCCCACCAGGCGCCCGGCCCGCGGATCGTATTCCTCGGACGCGAGCCCGACGTCGTTGCGTAACGCCAGCAATTGTTCGAAAAGCGCTTTGGCTTCATCTTCCCGGCCCTGCAACGCATAGTTATCGGCGAGCCAAAACGAGCATGGCAAAAATGCTCCCTCGCCAGGCGGGAGACCATCGGCACCTTTTTCTGTGCGGTACCGCAAGACGAATCCTCCCGCCTTAAGCTCTCGCTCAATCGCTGTAACGGTGCCGCGAACGCGAACGTCGTCGGGTGGCAGAAAGCCGACGATCGGGATCAACAACAGACTCGCGTCCAAATCGCGATTGCCGTAGCTCTGCGTAAAGCTGTTCTTGCTTGCGTTGAAATCCTTTCGTGCAGACATCGGCGTGAATGGCATCGCGAACCTGACGCCAACGTTCGATTGGTCCGGACAGACCATTCTGCTCGATGTCCTGTACCGCGCGGTCCAAAGCGACCCAGGCCATGACTTTCGAGTGCACGAAATGCCGTCTTCCGCCTCTCACTTCCCAAATGCCTTCGTCGGGTTGCTCCCAGATTGTCTCCAGGTGCTCGATCATCTTGACCTGCAGCGCCCACGCTGACGGCGGCACCGCCAACCCACCGCCGCGCGCCTGATGCAACGCATCCATCACCTCACCGTACACATCCAGCTGCAACTGCTCGGATGCCGCATTGCCGACCCGCACCGGCTTGGCGCCCTGGTAACCGGACAGCCAACCGATTTCCCATTCGAGGAGATGCCGCTCGCCACGGACGCCGTACATAATTTGCAGCTCGTCGGCATTTCCCGCGATGCTGCGGTGGAGCCAGTCTCGCCAAGCCTGGGCCTCTTCATAATGGCCCCCGCCCATCAGGGCCATTAGCGCCAGGGTTGCGTCGCGCAGCCAGCAGTACCGATAATCCCAGTTACGCTGACCACCAAGTTGCTCGGGGAGCGATGTTGTGGGCGCGGCGATGATGCCGCCCGTGGGCTCGTAGGTCAGGGCCTTGAGCACGATGAGCGAACGAAGAACCGCCTCGTTCCACGGACCGTCGTATTTGCACCGCGCCGACCAACCTCGCCACGTGTCTTCGGTCGCACTTAGTGCCGCGTCACCATCGAAGCGAGGGGGTGGCGGCAGGTGCGAAGGGCCATGGCTCAGCATGAAAGTCACGCTCTGGCCGGCTTCGACTGTAAACGAGGCCACAGTCGCCAAATCGCGTCCCAGCATTTCGACGGGGCCGCGAATCGCGACAAGGTCCGGGCCAACGATTGCGACAATTCCCGAACCGTCCTTCTCACGAGTCACCCACGGCGTAGATCTGCCGAAATCGAAGCGGAGCTTTAGATGGAAATGCATTGCCACGCGGCCTCGCCTTCCTTCCACACGGCGGATGACATGGGAGCCGTCCAGACCTAGTGGCATGGCATCGATCAATGCGATCTCGCCTTCGGGTGTCGTGAACACCGTCTCAAGGACGAGCGTCGCACCGCGATACGATCGTCGAACGCGAGGCGCTGCATGCTGCGGGGCAACCAGCCAGCTTCCATTCCCGGAGCCGCCCAGTAGCGCGGCAAAACAGGCGGGGGAGTCGAAGCGCGGCAGGCAAAGCCAATCGATGGCGCCGTCACGTCCGACGAGAGCGGCGGTCTTGCAGTCGCCGATCAGGGCATAATCTTCGATCGGCAGCGGCATATCGCGGATCGGCAGATGCTTGCCGGCCATGATTTAGTTCCTTTTCGCCTTAGCGGCCACGGCTTCCTCCGGAAAAGTTTGGCGACGGTTGTAGTCTCGCGTTCTCCCCATAGCATGGCGCAATCCCACCCAAGCGCCATCTATTTCGGCGTGATGACGCCGTCCACAAATCCACAGGCGGCAGGCACCGAGCGGATTTAAGCGGCCTGCGAGGCATTGATCGGCTTTCGGTTGCGATCGAACCGCACGAGGCAGCTCGGCCCGTCGAAGATGGCAAGCCGGCCGTCGAAATATTCGTGCACTTGGACGGTCGCCTTGACGCCATGATGGCGCTGGCGCTGCGACGGGATTTGCAAGGAGCGCCCTTGCCAGTGGACGCAGTTGTCGCGGCCGACCTGGCGATCCTCTTGGATGCAGAGCACGTCCTCGAGCGGCCGGCCGGCATAGGGCACCAAGGCGGAGCCTGGTTCGGCGGCGGGCACGGCAAAGCGCGCGTTGTAGTCGGGACGAAGTGCTCCTTGAAGAAACGGTTGGCGGAATTCTCGTGATGATGCCGGCGCCGGCTATGCCCGCCAGCGATGGTCGCAGCGAAAGGTCGACTTCTCCCGTACCATCAACAAGTCGAGTTGGGCCAGGGCGCGATCGAGCGGCCGGCGTGCCATGCCGACGAGATCGAAGATGACGAATCCCTGCTCTTTCAGAAAGGCCATGACATCGAACAATTCCGGCGCGGCCGCCACCGTGGCGATGGTGCTGGTCTCGACGATGATAACGTCGATGTCGCGGATGCGGCCGCCCATGCCGCGCAGCACCATGAGCTCGGCGCCCTGCACGTCGATCTTGCACAATGCCGGGCGGGCAAAATCGGCAAACAGCGAATTGAAACGACGAACCGGCACCGGATAGCAATCGGTGGGACCGAGCGGGCCGAACTCGCGAAAAAATGTTGCTCCTTGAATGTCGTCGCGACGCACCTTGATCTCCTGTTCGCCGGTATGATCACCGAGCGCCAGCGCGAAGATTTCCGCATCGAGACGCCGCGTTACCTTTTCCATATAGGGACGTGATTCGCGCGTCGGGTCGACAAGAATGAAGTGCGCCTCGGGAAAGGCGGCGTAGAGGTCCGGGGTACCGCAGGCAACGCCGATATCGAAGACCGTCTTGGGCCGAAAGCCGGATCGCTTCAATGTCCCGATGCCGGCTTCCCAAAGAATTGCCGTCGCGACAGGCCGTATCAGCGGGCCAACGGCCCTCACGAGCGGCATCACCAGTTGCTTTGCGCGCCGACGCAGCATGACGATCCAGCCGCGTCTTCAGCGAGGGATTGTCAGGCTCATCGCGCGCTCGCCCGGCCTGTTCCCGCCGCGGCTGCTTTCCGGCCGTGACCGAAGCCGGGCAAATCCGCCGGCGCGACCCAGGACCAGCGCCCCGCACGCGACAATCGCCGTGCCCGAGCGCCGAGATGGGATTGCCGGCTGGTCATCGACGACGCAGCGGCAAAGTAAAGCACCGACCATGCCAGCGGACCGACATAAGCGCCCGATGCCTGGCCGAGGATCGCCCACACGACCCAGCAGAAACCCGCGCTCGGCACGCCCAGCACTTTCAACCAGATGGTTACGGCAGCAATCATGATCGAGCCCCAGACGAGTCCCAGATCAGATCCAGTGAAGCCAGAAATAATTGATCAACAGCTCGGTCGCCGGACTGACAAGGGTCCAGGCGGTGGAATAGGCCGGCGACTGGACATAGACATTGACGATCTGCTGCGCGACGAAAGGCTCGCCGGTCAATCCCGCACCCGCAATCGGATAATGCGTAATGATATCGCGCGCGGCCAAGGCGGGCCCGAGCACGCGATAAAAGAAGCTCGCGTCATTGCCGGCAATGATGTCCTTGAGACGCGCGGCGAATATCGTTTGCGACATCAACAACACGGCGATCCCAGCCAACAGGATGAGTGCGACCCGCGGCATCAGTCGCACGGTGTTTTGCCGCTGCGGGTCGGGCTCGGCGCTTCGGCCGGCGATGAAGAATTCGTAAGGCACTAGCAGAAGCAACATCAACACCAGGGTCGGCCCCGGTATGGCGACGAGGCCGATCCCCACCAGCGCGAGATAGGCCACGACTTTCCAGCGCCATTCACTCACGACCAGCCAAGTGAAAAGAAACAGCGAATAGGCAAAGGTCACCGCTGCCGGCTCCGACGCAAAAAATTTCGGCCGTACCGCGCCGTAAAGTATCCGATCGCGCATGTCGGCGTCGTAAATGCCCTGGCTATAGAGCCGCTCCCGCACCCAATCGCTGATGGGACGCAGGCCGGCATAGTCTTCGAGCAAACATCCGACGAGGATCACGAGGGAAAATCCCAGAAAGATGGCCGCGATCTGCCGGCGACCGGCGCTTGTGAGCGTCAGCAATATCGCATAGCCGATGATCATCGAATATGTGAGCTGGATCAGTCCGTTGAACCGTCGGCCGAGAAACGCCATGTCGGTGGCGCACAAAATCGACACGAGGTAGAGCAGGATCACGCCGGTCAGAGTCATCAGGGCCATGGGCGTGATGCTGTCGCGTCGGCGAACCAGCATCACCATTCCGGCGACGCCCGCGGGCGCAGAGGGAAATGGCACGTGCGCGGTGATTTAAATCGTATAGTGCGTGTATAGCCCAACCAGGAACAAGCAGACGAGTGTGATATCGATCCAGCCAAGCGTTGATCGATCCGCAGCCTGCCCGCCGGCAAATTCGTCGCCGGACGAACCCATCGCGTCGGCACGCGACGCATCGGGAAATCGGAGATTATTTCCTGCGATGGTCATGTCCTCCAGCGGATGTCGAACGATAGGCGCGAACAATCGCGCTGCGCAAGACGTCAACAAGAGAACACGGCCGGCGCCGCGGACGTTGTGACCGATCTAAATCAAGGCCAACGCAGGCCGAAGCGCGGCGCAATAAGGCGCCAGGGAGAACAAAAAAGGGGCGCTCCAGCCGGTTCGGTCGTTGGCGCGCCAACGCGGGGAACATGCGTATCGGCGAATGCGTTTACGCAACGTCACGCTCGATGCAAGGAGGATTCTCATGCGTAAGCTTGCGATCATGACGGTCTCGGCTTTCGCCCTGGCGGCTACTCCGGCTTTGGCACAGATGTCGGCCCCTGGAGGTCCCGGCCAGCCGGCCGCGCCGCATGTGCCCTCGATCGGTGGTTCCGGCCCGGCGACCGGTCCCACCGCTCAACCGCAAATGCCTGCGGTGAATCCTCTCACCACGCCGGACGTTTCGTTATTGAACGGCACCGACGTATACGGCGCCAACGGCAATAAGATCGGTAGTGTCTCGACGGCGTTGATGAATCCCACGAGCAAGAAAATTGATCGCCTCGTGGTGAGCGCCGGCGGCGTCCTGGGGATTGGGGCGCATCGCGTCGCCCTTCCGGTCGACCAATTCACATGGGACGCCGGCAAACTCGGCTTCCTCATCGCGCAAACGGAGCAGCAGCTCAAGTCCATGCCGGCATGGCATAACGCCAACCAGGCCGAGGCCAATACGGGAGCTTCCTCCGCCGACGTTTCGCACTGAGTCAATCCCGCCACCGACCACACGAGCCCGCTCGGGTTGCCGCCAAGCCGTATTCGCTGCACCGTTGCGACGATCGTTCGCAGCAACGGGGCAGCCGGCGGGACCGCGGACCCGCTGTGACGAGTTAAGGGCGGCCATCACAATCGCTGGGCTGGGATGGCCGACGGCTTGGTCCAATGTGCTGACGCGTCCCGACATGACCCAGGTCGATCTTGGCGGCATCCCGCCGAGCTACCGGCTTGTTGCCTGGCACAGGACGCTGGCGATCGCCATCGTCACCGCGGAACAGTCTTCCGCCGGGATAAACAGGAAATTGTTGACGTAATCGCCGAAGGTCGCGCGCGGCGCGGTCCCGGCAAACCCGGCGATGCTTTCCTGGCGCTGCAAAATCGCCGGATCGAAGTTTTCGATCGGCTGCAACTGACGCCGGTGAACGTAATAGCCGCTGTAATGGATGCGTGCGAAGCGATCGATATTGCGCGCGATAACACCGGACGCGTGCCGCTCCTCCAGTTCGACAAGGATGCGCGGGCGGCAACGCGCCACGGTTTCAGCGGCGCCGTCGAGCACCGCATCCTCGTGGCCCTCGACGTCGATCTTGATGAACCCCACCGCACCGGCATAAAGCGCGTCCAGCGGTTGGGTCGGGACGGTGATCTCGCGGGTCGCGCCGGCAAGGACGCCGGCAGGCGTCGATAGACTGGCGAGCCCCGTCACGTCCTCCCCGCCAATCTGCGGAATCCGCAGGATCGACGTGCCGGCATCATGCGACAGGGCAATATCGTGGATGGTGGCGCGGTTTCCGAATTTGCGCTTCAGCGCGCCTGCCAATGAAGGGATCGGCTCGAAAGCCATGACCCGGCGCGCGTGCGGGATCATCATATGGAGATAGGCGCCTTCGTTGGCGCCAATGTCGATCGCGTCGCGCTCCTGTCGGCAAAGAAACGGGACCAAATGCAGCTCGATTTCGCCGGTTCGCAGGAAATGACGTTTTTCCCGCCAGAGGCTCAACGCGGGCGGGCAGAGCGAATGCAGCCGGTGCCGAGCGCGGCGAACCAGCCACGCGTGAGAAGGTCTGAGGAGAGCATGCGCCATTAGCTACCTCGAATGACAATCGGCGCCAGTGCCGTTCACGCTTCCGGGACGCGGTCGTACTCACGCGCTTCGCCAGGCAACGGAACAACGCAGTGCGACGCGCCAGCGGCGTTCATCAGGCGCATGCAAAGCGCCGCCATGTCGTCGTCGGCCACGAAACGGCTGGTTGGCATTGCGGCGAGACGGAGGCGGCGGAATTCGTATTCGGGTTGCTCGAGCCCCTCGAAGAACCGGACGAGCGGTTCCTCCAACGGCTCCGCGAAAGTCCAGCCGACGCCGAGGCGGTCGATCAAGGTGCCAAGTTCGGATCCTGCGACGGCGAGGCAGGGAACGCCGCAAATCCCCGCCTCGTAGTAGCGATTCGGGAGAAGCCACCGCGAGTTGCAAGCAGCGTCCTCGAGATCGATGGCCCAGGCAAAATCTGCGCGGGCGTACACCGTTCCCAGCTCCTGCGGATAGGCGTACTCGCCGTCGAGCACGACATTTTCCATGCCCTCGAACATCGCGCGAAACCGCGGTTCTTCGACAGTCGTGAACACGCCGCCAAATCGGAACACGACCTTGTGCGGTAGGCGTTGGGCGAGGCGTCGCACAAGCTCGATCGTCGCTTCGCCGCGGATGAAGCCGAAATAACCGACGACCCAGCGCCCCGCGGGACCTTTCGCGACAGCCTGGTCCGCCGCCGCCGCCGGCAGATAGCCGAGCGCCGAACGATGGAGCTTGTTCTCGAGTAGCAGCCAGGGTCCGGCGTAATGCTGTCGTCGCCCGTAATAATTTCGCGAAAATCCCGGCGACGATAGGACGAGCAGCGTGATGGCTTTCAGGCTTACCCGCTCGATCCACCGCAACAGCGCCGCCCGCCAGTTCCGGCGGAGGAATGCCGGTTGAATGTCCAGCACCTCGTAGGCGACAATTGCCTCAGGATTGAAAAGAGCGCGGGCCAGCAGGGCGAGAAGAAGGAGATCGAGGTTGCGCGCATAATAGATGCGCGCTCGTCTCAGCGCGATGCGGGCACGCAGCAGCTTCGGGATTGCCCGCGCGAGCGCCCAGCCGCGCTGCCAATAGCGGCCGTCGCGGGTCCGGCCAAGCACGACATATGGATGCGCCGGTTCGAAATCCCGATTGTAACGATCGCGGCGGAAACCAAGCACAAGCGGACGAATGCCATTGTCGAGGAAGCCCGCGATGCGCTTCATCGTGCACACCTCGGTGAGATCGGGTGCGAAAAACGCAACAGACGGTTCGCTTTCACGCGGGGACAAGGCGATCCTCCGGCGCGACTTCCGGCGCCATCCAGCAAACGTCCGGCCATGGACTCTGTCGTGATTGTGCCGGTAATTCGGGCATACCCGTTGTGATCAAACCGTGGTTCGCGTGACTCACCCTCGCCACGTCACAAGTTGATCACTGGCGATACGTGACCTTCATGCGTTTGCCTTGCTGACGATTGTGGAATTCGCCGGGCGGCGTTTGTCCGGCCATGCTGGGAAGATACGGTGCCGGATTCCCGCTGGACGACCCTTGCTCCACTCCGGACCCGGACGCGCGGGGCGTTGCGCTTCGATCGGGTCGCAATCACCTCCGTCTTCGGACCGCCGGACGATCCCCGGACATGGTCGGGTGCGCCCCACAATCTCGCGGCGGCGCTTTGCCGGCTCGGCATCGCCGTCGAATTCATTCACCCGTCGTTGGGAGCGATGCAACGCCTGTGGCTTGCGATCCGCCACCACCGCGCCGGCTATGGCCGACTGTCGACGGGAGAGCAGCTCATGCGCAGCCGAAGCGCGCGCATGGCGCTTTCACTTCAGGTGGCGGAGGAGACCGCCCGCATTGGAATCCGCCACGTGCTCCATACCGGAACGCTCGACCTTCCCGCCGGCGATTTGCTGCCGGGGATCAAGCACTATCTTTACTGCGACCAGACGTGGGCTCTCTCGCTTCGCCATCGAACTGATATCGATCACTACACCTCTCGCGCCATCGCGGCATTTGAGCATTCCGAAGCGGAAGCGCTTCACGGGCTCGAGCACATCTTCACCTTTGCCGATTGCGTGCGCGAGAACATGCTCGACCATTATGGGCTCGCGCCGGCGCGGGTGAGCACGGTTGGTAGCGGCATGGGCCGCATCGAGCCGAATTTCGCGGCAAAATCCTACGCGCCGCCACGGCTTCTCTTCGTGGCCAAACATCTTTTCGCGGCCAAAGGCGGTCCGCTCGTCGTCGATGCGTTTCGCCTGGCGCATGCCCGGCGGCCCGATCTGTCCCTGACCATCGTCGCCGACCCGGCGAGTCGTCGCCTCGTGCCCCACCACCCCAGTATCACGTTCCGCAGCCGGCTTCCCTGGCCGGCACTGCAAGCGCTCTATCACGACGCCACGTTGCTGGTGCAGCCGATGCTGAACGATCCGTGGGGACAGGTTTATCTCGAAGCCTTGGTTTCGCGAACGCCGGTACTCGGGCTCGCCCGCAACGGCCTGCCGGAAATCGCTGGCGGGGGCCGCTATGGGTTCCTGGTCGACCGGCCCGACACGCAATCCATCGCGGCCGCGATTATCGACGCCGTCGCCGTTCCCGACCTTCTTTCAGACATGGGCGAGGCGGGGCAGGCGCATGTCCTGGCCACGTATGGCTGGGACCGCGTTGCCGCCGACATAGGCTTTGTGTCGCATGAAAGGAACGAGATTCATGTCCCCTAAATCGGCGTTGATCACCGGCATCACCGGCCAGGACGGCGCCTATCTCGCCGAATTTCTGCTGCGGCGTGGCTACATCGTCCATGGTATGAAGCGTCGTGCCTCGCTGATCAATACGGCCCGGGTCGATCATCTTTATGAGGACCGGCATGGGCTACACCGTCGGCTTATTCTTCACCACGGCGACATGACCGACTCGACCTCGCTGTTGCGCTTGTTGGCCGAGATACGTCCGAGCGAAATTTACAATCTGGCTGCCCAGAGCCACGTCCAGGTCAGCTTCGAGACACCGGAATACACCGCCGACACCGACGCGTTGGGGACGCTGCGCCTCCTCGAAGCGATCAGATTGCTCGATTTCGGCTCGGACGTCCGCTTCTATCAGGCGTCGACATCGGAACTGTTCGGAAAGGCCGCCGAAACGCCGCAACGGGAAACCACGCCGTTCTATCCGCGCAGTCCCTACGCCGTCGCCAAGCTCTATGCCTATTGGATCACGGTCAATTACCGCGAAGCCTATAGGCTACATGCCTCGAACGGCATCCTGTTCAACCATGAATTGCCGGTGCGCGGCGAGACCTTCGTCACCCGCAAGATCACCCGCGCCGTTGCAGCGATCGAACACGGCCGCCAGCAATGCCTTCATCTCGGCAATCTCGATGCGCGCCGGGATTGGGGACACGCGCGCGATTACGTCGAAGGGATGTGGCTCATCTTGCAACAGGACCGGCCAGGCGATTACGTCCTCGCCTCCGGTGAAACCCACTCGGTTCGGGAATTCGTCGATGCCGCCTTTGCCCATATCGGGCGACGCATCGCGTGGCGCGGCAAGGCGGCGGACGAGAAGGGCTATTGCGTCAAGTCCGGCGACGTGCTTGTCGCGGTCGATCCCGCTTATTACCGCCCGACGGAGGTTGATCTTCTGCATGGCGATGCGAGCAAGGCGCACCAGAAGCTCGGATGGCGGCACCGCACCGACTTCAAGCAGCTCGTCGCGGAAATGGTCGAGGCCGATCGCCGGGCCTTGCGGAAATCGGGAACGTCAAGGAGCGATACGGTCAATGTATACGCTGCGGAATAAGCGGGTCTGGGTGGCCGGTCACCGCGGCCTCGTCGGCTCGGCGCTGATGCGCCGTCTTGCGCGCGAGGACTGCATCGTCCAGCGCGCCCCGCGCGAGACGCTGGACCTCCGTTCGGCGCCCGACGTCGACCGGTGGATATGCGCGGCGCAGCCGCACGCGATTTTTCTCGCCGCGGCGCGGGTCGGCGGGATCTATGCCAATGACACGCAGCCGGCCGAATTCATCTACGACAACCTGATGATCGCCGCAAATGTCATCGATGCCGCGCGCCGTCATGGTGTCGAGCGGCTGCTGTTTCTCGGCTCCTCCTGCATCTATCCGCGCCTGGCGCCGCAACCGATTTCGGAGGACGAGCTATTGGCCGGTCCGCTCGAGCCGACAAACCAATGGTATGCTGTTGCCAAGATTGCCGGCATCAAATTATGTCAGGCCTGTCGGCGCGAATATGGCTGCGACTTTGTTGCCGCGATGCCGACCAACTTGTACGGACCCGGCGACAATTTCGATCTGGTCACGAGCCACGTGGCCGCCGCGCTCCTCGCCAAGGCGCATCGCGCGAAGCTCGATGATGCGCCGATGATGACGGTATGGGGAAGCGGCCGGCCGCTGCGCGAACTGCTTTACGTCGACGATGCCGCCGATGGCCTGGTCTTCCTGATGCAGCATTATAGCGACGAGGCGCCGATCAATCTGGGCTCCGGCCAAGAGGTTTCTATCGCCGATCTGGCGCAACTCGTTTGCCGCGTCGTCGGATTTCATGGGACGGTGGGATTCAACTCGTCCAAACCCGACGGCGCGCCGCGCAAGGTGCTGGACCTGACGCGGCTGAGCCGGTTGGGCTGGCGCGCGCAAACCTCACTCGAGGAGGGGTTGGCGCGGACTTATCGGTGGTATCTCGGCCACGACATTCAGGCGGCGCCTTTGCCGCTTGCACATGCGTGACGCTGACGGGGCGCTGCGCACCGACCATTTGCTGGCGGATATCGGTCATCGCTCGGCGCGCGGCGGTGTGATTACCTTTGGTGCGCAAGCGGCGAAGGTGTCGTTGCAGTTCGTCACGGTCGCGGTCCTGGCCCGATTGCTGCCGCCGTCGGCTTTCGGCCTCATCGCCATGGTCACAGCCGTCAACACGGTATTTGATTTCGTCAAGGAGATGGGGCTGTCGGCTGCGACGATCCGCAAGTCCGAGATCACCCATGACGAGGTATCGGCGCTGTTCTGGATCAACACGGCCGCCGGTGCGGTGATTGCGATCACGCTGGCTGCCTTAGCGCCGGTATTCGCGGCGCTCTATGGCGAGCCCGCACTCATTGGCATGACGCGAAGTCTCGCCGTCGGATTTCTGTTGAGCGGCCTTTCGGTCCAACATTGGGCGCTGTTGCGGCGGCAGATGCGGTTCGCGAGCGTCGCTATCGTCGATGTCGGCTCGGAAGCCGCCGGATTTGTCGTCGCTCTGTCGCTGGCGGTCGCGCATGCCGGTTATTGGGCGTTGGTGGGGCAACGGCTGACCGTCCCCGCGGTGGCCTTGCTCGTCAGCTGGACGCTGTGCCGGTGGCGGCCCAGCTTGCCGCGCCGCGTCGCAGGGCTTGGATCGCTCGTGGGCTTCGGCGCCTCCGTCACCTGGGTCAATATTGCGTCCGCGGTGACCCGCAGCCTCGATCAGATTACGGTCGGATTTCTGTGGGGACCAGCGACGCTCGGCCTTTATGAGCGCGCGGCAAAGCTTTTGCTTGCGCCGACGGTCAACCTTGTCGTGCCGCTTTATGCGATCACCATGCCCGTAATGAGCCGACTTCGAATTCGATCGCGACCGCTACCGCCGCGCTTTTTGCGAGATCGTCGGGGTGGTGGCGATGATTGTCATTCCCGGGGCAGCGATCGTCGCGACGACGCCCGACTGGATCGTCGCCATCATCTTCGGAAGAGGCTGGCAAAACGCGGCACCCCTCGTAACATGCTTTGCCGTCGCGGCGGCCTTTCAGCCGATGGTGCAGATCGCCGGCGTGCTTTATCTGACCCAGGACCGTGGCCGCGAGATGCTGCGCGCAGCCTCGCTGGATTGCACGCTCGCCGTGGTGGCGATACTAGCCGGAGCGCGGTTCGGCGCCTTCGGTGTCGCCGCATCGCTTGCCGCCGTCGGGTGGGGATTGCGTCTTCCGGCCGCCCTGTGGCTCGCCAGCCGCCGTGGGCCGGTGCAAATGTCCGATCTGACGGAAGCGATCGTCCCGCCGGCAATCGCGGCACTGGCCGCGGCCGCGGCGATCATGGCGCTACGCCGGTTCGTCTTGATCGGCCCCTTTCCGCCCGGCATCGATCTGCCCCTCGCCGTCGCGGTGGGGATCGCCAGCGCGGCGGCAACGTTGTCGATCACGCCGCACGGCCGCCACATGCTTATCGCGCTTATGGGACTGCCGCGACGTTTCCGCCGCGGGCATACGCCCTTGCCGACTTAGCCTGCCGAGGGGCCGACCGGAACACCGTCATCATCGGCGTTCGGCTTTCCTTTCTTGAGCCTGAGCCGGCCGGAGTGATCGACCCAGAGATGATAAGCGCCAAGCTGCGGTAGATGGCGGCTGCGCCAGTCCGCCCCGAACCGGACGCCGCCGTCGGGACCGCCGATCTCCAAGGCCTCGAAGTTGCTCGCGCAATCGATGCGACCGGTGCAGCCGATCGCGATCACCTCGCCGGAAGGCGTCCCCCCAAGCTGCGCCAGCCCCGACGCCTTCGCGACGCCGTCACCACTGCCGGAACAACCGATCATCACAAGGGAGGCCGTGACGAAAGCGCGGATGAGGCCCGTCTGATTGAAGACCGAATAGGCCGTGCAACCTACAAGCGTTCCGAAACTGCCGAGGTTGATGCCGGTTCCACCATTTGCGTAACCGGCGGCCCGCGCATGATTGTTCTCGAACCCGCAATGCGACAGCAGCGTGCAGCCATTGCCCGCCTGAAGTCCGAACCTTCCGTTGAGCAAGAAATAACAGCCATTAAATCCGACATCGTAGCAGCCGTTGATCAGCGCCGCGCCATGCAGCCCGTTCTGGCCGAACACCGAGCCGAAGACGTGGATCGCGGATAAAATGCCGCCATGCGCGCCATGTGCGAATGTCATGCCGCTGCCGCGATTGTCGCGAAAATAGCTGTCGACGACCTGGCCTTCGAAGACATTGCCGATCAGGCGGCAGCCATCCCTGCCGCAACCTTGCACGACGACGTCGCGAAGGCAGAAATTATAGAGATAATCTTCGCGCCGATCGCATTCGATGACGATACCGTGCCCCTCCTTGCCGGTGCCGAGCACGTCAAGACCTTCGATGAGCATGAACCGCACGGTGGCGCGGCTCGTCACTTCGAGGACATTGGCACCGTTCGTGATCGCCGAAAGGAGGCGTGCCCCATGGCCCAGGATGCCGTTCTGCCGGCCGATATCGCCAGTTGTCGATCGCTGTGGCGCAAGGCGCAGGGTTCGGCTCACGCGATACGTGCCGGGCGGAATGACGAGCAGCGCACCGCCCTGTTTCAAGGACGCGTCGAGCGCCGCCTGCAGCGCCGCACTGTCATCGGCGACACCGTCGCCCACGGCGCCGAACCCCGTCGCCGACAGGATGCGGCCCGGCGGCGGTGCCGCGCGCGCGGCCCCGGCACGCGTGGTCGCCGCCGCTGCGGCGGCAGTGAGAAGAAGCCCGCGCCGGTGAATGCCGTTGTTGCCGGTGCCGATCACGATCCGTCGATCCACCGCAACAGGCTCTGACCGCGCGCGCCCCAATCGAACGCATCGCGGCATACGGCGAATGCCTGGTCCTGAAGCGCGTTGAGTTTGTCGACGTCGTCCATCGCGTCGATCACTCCCTGCGCCAGCGATGCTTGATCGGCAAAAAACAAAGCGCTTTCGCGGTCGCGCAGCGGGGTGCCGGCAATCGAACCACTGAGCGCCGCAATCGGCAAGCGATTGAAGACATAGTCGAGCACTTTGAGCTTGAAGCCGCCGCCGCGACGCTCGGGCACCACGGCGATTTGGGCGTCCGCCGTATAGTCTTCGACCCGCTCGACGGTGCCCATGAAGCGGGTTGCCACGGTATCCTTCTCGAGACGGTCGAACAGCGCACACTCGCCGCTGCCAATGACCTGCAATTCGGCGCCGTTGGACGCGAATATAGGATCGGCGACGCGAACGAATTCCTCGAGATTGATCCGCTTGGCAACCCAGGCGAAGCTACCCACGATGATGGCACGCCGCGGCATCGCCGCAGATATCGTGCGCGACCCGCAGGCGGGGCCGCCATAACCGGGTGTCAGGACCTCGATTCGCTTGGCAGGCCACGCGGCGCGATAGCATTCGGCATCCTCCGGTGTAATCGCCGTGACGAGATCGGCCGCATCGACGAGCCGCAGCTCAAGGCGCGTGGTCTTTTCGGCATCAAGGCGATGAACCATCCGTCGCGCGATGCCCGTCTGCTCCCTGGCGAGCGCCCGGCGCAGGCTCGTTTCGTGGTTATGGGAGATATAGACGATCGTCGGTCGCGCAGCTCCGGCGAATTGACCGAGAACCGCATCGAGCGCCCAGGCGCCGGTCAGGCCGTCGAAGACGACCGCCCGCGGCGTCTCGCGCGCAAGTTCTTGCGCAAGTAGAGCCTGCATCTCGATTGTCTTGCAGCGCTGCGCAATATGCGGGAGGGAGGCACCGAGACTGTCCCAATGCGAGCGCGGCGCATCACTTGCAAGCCGCCACGTCACCGTGCCTTCGCGTGCGCCATCGCGACGCTGCGAATTCGTACGGCTCAGACCGAGCACAACGAGCTCGGCGCCCGCCGCGGCAGCGGCTCCGATAAGACCGCCGGAATAGACATATTGGCCGTTATGCGGCGGGTCGGGATCGGCCAGCGTCAGCCATAGGCAGCGCATCTCTCGAGGCTCCGAACGGCAGCAACAACGTCCGCAAAATTATGACGAGATCAAGTCGAGGCGACCAATTCTCGACATAGAAGAGATCGCATTCCACGCGCTTTTCAAGCTGCACAATAGTATCGGTGGTGCCGCGCCAGCCATTGACCTGTGCCCATCCCGTCATTCCGGGCCGCACACGGTGGCGCGCGTCGTAATTGGGGACCGCGTCGCGATAGAGCATGCCGCCCGCCTTGGCGCGCAGCGCATGGGGTCGCGGTCCCACGATCGACATTTCGCCGCGAAGCACGTTGATCAATTGAGGCAGCTCATCCAGCATCGTGCGACGCAGAAGGACACCCAACCGTGTGACCCGCGGATCATTGCGCCGCGTCAGACGTTCGGCGGCGGGGTCGCATTGATCCTGGTGCATGGTACGGAATTTCAGAACCTCGAAGAGGCGATTGTTAAGCCCATGCCGCATTTGCCGAAACAGCACAGGTCCCGGGCTATCGAGCTTGATCAGCAGCGCGACGACCACCATTACGGGACTCAGCAGAACAAGCGCGATGACGGCAAGGAGTCGATCCGCCATGCCTTTGCCAATGCCGCGCCAGCCGATAAGTGGGGCATCCATCAACCCGAGAAATTGAACCTCGCCGAGCCGTCCGATGGAACAAGGCTGCGCACGGAAGCTCAACTCATCGACCGGTTTCCACACCGCGGTCGAAGCGGCGCCCAGCTTGCGCATCGCTTTGGCCATACGCCCTTCATCGGCTCCGGGAATGGCCAGGACCACATCATCGATCTTGCCTTGGCGAATATCATCGAGGAGGTCGTCGACAGTGCCGGCAATGCGATGTCCGCCACAGAATTGCGCAACAATGCCCGGCCGGTCATCATAAACGCCGGCGATGCGCACTGGTTCAACGCCACCTGCTTCGCCACCTGTTTCGAACTGGCGGAGGACACGCTCGCCAAGCAGGCCCACACCGACAACGGCGACGCGTCGACACAACCGGCCGGTCCTTTGCCACTGACGGCGCAACGCCATCACTACCAGGCGGTCAGCAACGAGCGCGGTAAGGCCGAGGCAAAGCCATAATATCAGGCACCGAACGATACCGTCGAGATCCGGCCCGGCTACCCAGGCGACGGTGATCACGATCCCCAGGGTCACGATCCCCGATGCAGCGACGAGACGGATCCCGACATCGCGCGCCGTCATCGTTGCCGAACGATATCCACCGGCAATGCGCAGCACGTCATGCGCGAGAACGGTACCCAGGAACGCGACCATCGGAAAAGCGAGCCGTCCGGCGCCGTCCCAGACCGGCACGTATTTCAGTGCAGTGAACCCGCACCAAAACACGGCCACGCCATCAACGGCCGCCAGTATCGATGCCACGACGGGCAGAGCGATCGGCGGGCGCGCACCGACAGATTGCGTCCGCGCATGGGCGCGCGAGCGCTCGGAATGGAGGGACGAAACAGCACTGTTTCGCATGGAGTATCCCGCTTTGATGAACCGTACCGAACTCGCTGTCCGGATAACGTCCATCCTTGCCATTTGGCAGGCGAGATCGCGTGACCAAGCTGGGGCCGCCTTTGTCGAGACCTGTCAACGCTCCGCGACGCACGAGAGCACCGATCGCGCAAAGCGCTGGGGCGAGTGATCGGCCAGAAAGCCTTGCGCAGAGAAGCGATCAAAAAACCGTTCGAAGCCGCCCTCGACCATTTTCTCGATGCCCTGTGCAAGCATGATCGCGTCGCCCGTCTCCACCGTCAGACCAAGACGATGGTGGCGCACCAACGACCCGATCAGGCCGAATTGTTGCGTCAGAACCGGCTTGCCCGCACGTGCCGCCCACAGAAGAACACCGCTCGAGCCGACAAAACGTTGATAAGGGGCGAGAACGACATCGCTGCGTTCGAGAAGCCCCTCGATCTCGGCGGCTTCGAGATAGCGGTCCTCGACATGCAGCCACACATCCGGGCGTTCGTCCGTCACATGTCGTCGCCGTTCCATAACGGCCATCGCGATCGCCGGATCAACGCGGCCGGCCAGCATGACTGCAACCCGCGACGCGATCTCGTGTCGGATTTTGAGCAGCGCATCGAGTACGACGAGTGCCCCTTTGCGCTCGGTCAGGAAACCGAACAGGACCAGACAAACGCGATCGCTCGGCAATTTTTTCGCCAGCGTTTTCTCCACGGGCCGGCAGGCGACCGCGGGATGTGCCGGATCCGGAACACCGCGTACTTTATCGCCGCCCGGATAAATTCGCGCAGCATGGCACGGGAAATAGGGGTCGAGACTGAGCACAGCGCGAAGCGCGTCATTCTTGAGCATTCTGCGATAGAGCAGGTTCTTGCGTAGGTCGCGCAGCCGTTCAGCCCATGACGGTTGATGCGGTCCGAGAAGACGGTAATGAACCGACGGACGGAATAAAATCCCGCTCAGACGGCAATCGCGCAACCGGAAGCCCAGGGCTAACGGCAACGACAGATGATCCAGGAACAGCACGTGGGCCGCCACGGCGCCGGTACGCCGCCGCGCCCGTCGCAACGACAGCCACAACGAAAACGCGCTCACCACGAGCCTGGGATGGCGGCACAACCGTGTCTCCGCCGGGCCGAGCGGCAATACCCTGACGCGGCTGTCCGCATGCTCCGGCAGCTCCGCGGCGAGCGCCCGAGCCAGTTCGGGAGCAACCAGAAGCCAGACCAGCGGACCGTCCGTGATCAGGGCCTGGCGAACGATGTGGCAGAGCCATTCGCGTTGGTGACCGTCGGCGCGTGGTTCCACGACCAGGACGCAGCGCCAACGCCGAGTCGTCTCGGCCTTCTCCAGTAGTGCGGTGAGCCGCGCCAGGATGACCGGCTTCGCATGATGGCGCTCGACATAGTCCCGTGCGCGGCGTCCCAGCAATGCGCAAAGGGCTGGACGGTCGAGCAGCCGCAACGCGGTATCGGCGAATCTTCCAGGTTCGTTGGGCGGAACGCACAGCACGGCGCGGCTGGCGTGGCTCAATCGCCACAGCGGACTTCCCTCGTGCGCCGTCGCAATGACCGGGCGTCCCGCCGCCATGATGGCGAAAACCTTCGATGGCATCGCGAATGCGGCCGCGCCCGGAGCTTGAGGCGCGAGATGAATGCGCCCCTCGGCAAGACCCTCGCTGAGTCTGTCCGCCCCGAACAACCCTTGACGTCGGACATTGACGACACGCCTGGCCGCAATTGCGGCATCGAGCGACGCCTGCTGATTGCCCGCACCCCGAACCACAACGGATAGCTCGGGCCGGCGGCTGGCCACTTCATGGGCGAATTCCACGATTTGCGCCAAACCCTGCTTGCGCCCCAGATTGCCGCTGTAGACGAATGCTGCCGACGCGGCGGCAAGCGGCGCAGGAAGGATCTTTTCGGTATCGACCCATATCGGCACCACTTCAATCGGAGCAACCACACCACGCAGTCGCAGTGCCTCGCGCATCTCGCGGGTAAGGACCACAATAAGATCGGCGTGATTGAATACCGTGCGCTCGACCCACCGAAGGACCCACCGAAGGCACCGCCTGATCGCGCCAGAGCCGACCATGCCAAGCGCGTCGGCAAGGCCCGACTGAATATCATGGACCACCGCGACCAGTTTGCCGTCGCGACGGCAGGCCAGCCGGCCAAGGGCGACCGCCAGCACCGAGGGACACAGCGCCAGCACAAGCGCTTCGCGACGCACGCGGCCCGTCGCAATCGCCAGTGTGCCGGAAATCAGAAACATTGCTTCGTCGACGATGCGGGCGACCGCGGACCCATCCTTGCGGCGCCATCCGCCGACGCGCTCGATACGGACGCCGTCGCGACGCTCCCGGCGCGGCGTCCGCGTGCGCAACGCCTCATAAAGTTCCGGATCCGGATAACATGGCGGCCGCGTCAGCACCGATATTCGATAGCCGCTCGCCGCCAGCCACCGGGCGATGTCGACGCAATAGGGCGCCGAGCCCAAAAGCTCCGGTGCGAAGTGCTGCGTGACCAGCACTGCGCGTGGAATGTCAGGACCCGATGAAACAGCGACCACGCTATGACGCGCTCGTGCGGGCATATTCATAATTGAGGTTGCTATAGGTGAACTCCCGATAGCGTTTGGGGTCGACCCGTGTAAACACCACGCCGACGAGGTCGGCCCGCACATCAAACAATTGCCGCATGGCGTCGTGAACCGTCTCGCGCGTCGTGTGGCCCCACCGCACGGCAAACACCGTCTTGTCGACCATGCGCGCGAGTGGCAACGCGTCGGCGCCGGCCAATACCGGCGGGCCATCGAGAATGACCAGCTCGTAATTGCTTGCGAATGTCTCGATCACCCGCCGCATGCGGTCCGACGCCATCATATGCGACGTGCGGGGCGTCCATTGCCCCGCGACAAGGACATCAACGCCCGAAGGCGGATCCGTGAAGATCATGTCATGCAGAACCGGATTGTCATCCGTCATCAACGAAGCCAGCCCCCCTTGGTTCGAGCAGCGAAAGACGCGGTGCTGCGACGGACTGCGCCAATCGCAATCGATGATCAGCACCCGCTTTCCGTTCCACGCCAGCATCCGCGCGAGCGAGGCGGCCAATAACGACTTCCCTTCGGATGGAACGGACGAGCACACTAAGGCCGTCCGAGGCGCATGCGCGGCATCGGCCAACAAAAGAGCGATATAGAGCTTGCGCAAGGATTCACTGTAGGCCGCCATTGGATGGCGCAGCACGTGGAACGCCGGCGGCGTGCCCCCGCCGACCATCGGCACGGAAGCGATCACCGGCATACCGGTCGCGGCGACGACCTCATCGGCGCTGCGAAACGTCCGATCGGCGTTTTCCCGCAGAAGAGCGGTGAACAAGCCGGCTAATAACCCGGCAATGGCCCCAAGCAGCACAATGAGCTTTTTGGGCGGAAAACCCGGTGCCAGGGGCGGTGCGGCCGACGACACCAATTTGGCGTCCGGCTGTTCAAGTTCCTGCCGGCCGATCGTCTCGCCGGCGCGGCTCAACAGCGCCTGGAGTAAATTGCGATCGACGGTCGCGTCGCGTTCCAGGGCCTCGAGGTGAATGGATTTGCCATCGACCTCGCCCATACGGGTTTGCAGGTTTTGAAAATCGTGTTGCAGCGTCGCATAACGCGCATCCGCCGTCTGCGCCGAATTCTTCAAGCCAGACAAGATCCGCGTCACCTCGTCCGCCATTTTGCGGCGCAAATCGGTGACTTCCGCCTTGGCCTTGATAACGGTCGGATAGCGATCACCGTAGGTCGTTTGAAGCTGGGCCAGTTGCTGTTCCGCAGCCGCTTCGCGCTGCTTGAGCATGCCGATAATCGGCGAGTTGAGTACAGACGGATCGGTGCTGCTGTCCAGGCCGTCATGCTGCAACGCGGCCGCCTGTTTCAGCTTGGCGTCGGCCTCGGCCTTTGCCGTTTGCGCCAGGATGAGTTGCGTGTTGAGGTCGGTCAGTTGCTCGGTTGTCACGTTGGCGGTTCGACCGCGATAAAGGTTGTTTTTTTGCCGATAAGCCTCCACGGCCTGATCCGCGGTTTGCACCTGGTCGCGCAGTGCTCCGATGCGCGCTTTCAGATAGGTTTCGACCCGGCTGGTGACGGCCAATTTGTCATTGCGTCTTCCCTCGAGGTAGACCGCCGCCCAGGCGTTGGCCATGGCCGCGGCAAGTCCGGGCTGCGATGCCTCGACATCGATCGCCAGGACTTGCGAGCGCCCCACGCGGGTTACGCTCACGTGAGAAAGAACCTTATCGATGAGGGACGCCGATTGCGCCGTGCTCCCGGCAGTCGATTTCGCATGTTGCGATGTGATCGAATGCGGGGCGATCCACGCGGCCACTTGTCGCAAGCTGCCGAACGGCACGACGCGCTTCCACCATTGCGGTGCCGTGTTTTCTGGCTGCTCGAATTCGGCATTGGCGGCGAGATCGAGCCGTGCAATCACTTTTTGAGCCTGCTCGCGCGACATCATGGCGACACGCTCGTTGTCAACTTTTTCGCTGTCGGGACCGGCCGGGTCCAACAACTGATCGGTGGTGAAGATTTGCGGCGCCGGAACTCCGATGAGGACCTCGGCTTCCGCGGTGTAGTACCGATGGATGCTGAGCGCGGCGACGGTGCCGGCCCCGACGCCCAATATCGTGCACACGACGATCAGTGCCCGGTACCGCCACAGCTTGCGCAGCGTTTCGATGAAATCCGGCGATTGCCCTTGCGGGAAGCCAAGCAGCGGAACCGGCCAGCGGTCGGGCCGTTGCGCCGGGGTCCGACGTGGCGGGGCAGGAGGCAATGATGTCATGGGCATTGCCGCACAAAAAGCGTTCGCGCTCGGCGCAGCGATATCAGCGGCATGGTTTCGACCTGTAAATAAGAATCGCGGCCTGACGGCGGCACGCGCCTATGTGAAGTCTACCATTGCGCGGCCCGTATTGATCCGTGACCAAATGAGGATCGATATCATCCACGCCGACGACCATTCTCGGCGCCAAGATTGTCGCGCCCGGGAAGCGGCAGTTGCGGCGTCCATCGGCACCGGAGGAGAGCGGTCGAAAGGGAGGACGATCACATCTTCCGCGACAGCGTGACGCAGCACGATGTCCCGCGCGGCTATCACTTCCCGATATCGTGTCAAGGGCTCGCAAAGCACAGCTCTCATTCACATCGGCGTACGGCACGTCGATCAGGTTCGCCGTCAGATTGCGAACGCGTTGAGCCGCCGAAATCGGTGTTTCGGGTCGTCCGAGCGACGAATCCACCAGCGCGAGCGATCGGCGCACCCTTGGACCTTGCGGCT
Source organism: uncultured Alphaproteobacteria bacterium (assembly GCA_963721625.1). Taxonomy (GTDB): domain Bacteria; phylum Pseudomonadota; class Alphaproteobacteria; order ATCC43930; family CGMCC-115725; genus DATJLY01. The sequence continues at coordinate 229,935 of CAVRKF010000020.1, read as the reverse complement.
TTTGACCGGTGATCGGGCGATTCGAACTGCTTGAACAGAACCACGGGCAGGGCAATGACTATGCTGGCCAGCACCACCATCTCGACGGTCAGCCTGGCTGCAAGCCGCCCTACGCAATGGATGGGTTTTGACCAGTCAGCCCGCCTCGAGGGGACCAGCATGGGCGGTTCGCCAGCGATAGCCGAACGCGGCAAAGTTCTCGATTTCGCAAAATTCCGGATCAAGCGCCCGAAACTTGTTTCGGATTCGCTTGATCGAGGATCGCACGTTGGTGCGGTACCCCTCCGCGCCTTCGCCAGCAACAAACCCGGGACGATGGACACAATCATATATTGCGCGGTACGTCACGAAATCGCCGGCGCGCGACACCAGGAGATGAACGATGCTGAATTCCGTGACGGTAAGGCCGGGGCTGATGCCGTTCCATTCGGCCATGCTGACCGCGGGCCGCAGCAACAAGGCGCCGCATTGCAGCGCGTCGCGCGGCTGCGACATCGGCGGCCGTCCGACGAGTGCAAGCCCGGAACGGATACGCTTGGCGAGAATGGTGAGGCCGCGTGCCTTGTCGACGAAATCGATCGCACCACTGTCGAAGGCGGCGCTTTCATATGCAGTAGCCGGGACCGCCGTGAGAAATATGACCGGCAAATGACAACCGCGTCGACGCAACGGCGCCAGCAAATCGATCCCCAGGCCGCAAGGCAATTTCCAGTCCAGAATAATCATTTCGGCGTCGCGGTTCGCATCAACCGCGTCAAAGAGCGCATCACCATCGGGCAGCGCCACAACGTCGAACCCGAGATAATCAAGCTCCGCACCTGCGGCCTCACGGTAATCGTCATCATCGTCGACAAAAAGTATTTTGACGCGCGCCTCGTCTGTGCGCGCGAATGCGAGCGGCGAAACGTTGGTGACAGGCTCGCTTTGCTCGTCTCGGTCGAGGAGTATGCTCATCGCTGATCACCCCGTAGGCAAGCGCGCGATCAGCGCGCGTTTCGATTTCGGGAAAAAGGGTCGCTTCAAACGTGTAATGACAGTCACGGTATTCGATAGTCCATCGTAATGGGCTGCGCGTCTGCGATCAGACTTCCATCACCTAGAGGAAGAAATTGGCGCAAATGGGGCATCGGCGTTATGCCATACAAATGCAGTTCTTCCGTCATCAAATTGTCACGGCCCACGTATAGGTCCCGTGACGACATCGGTTGCTGTTGGATCCGAAAGAGAAGGGCCCACGGCCCCAGGCGGGACCGTGGGCTGTGCGCGTCGTTACTGCACCGTGATATTGTCTTGGTTATCCACGGCAACGCGCATGTGCTTGCCATTTTTTGCAGCCGACGCTGTCCATCCTGACGTTGATTTGTGAACGGACTGAATGTCGGTATAGCCGTTCGCCTCGAGCTTGGCCTTCACCTGCGATTGGGTGGCGACCTGGCCGCTGGTCGAAGACATGCCTTCGCTGCCGGAGAGTGATCCGCCCGACGCGGCGGACGGAGGTGTCCCGACGTTGCCCGCGCCGCCCGACGTGGTGCCGGTGCCAATGGAATGGCCGGTTGCACCTGGTGAGGTCGGCGACTGCGCCATCGCAACCGAGCCCAGTCCGACCACCAGTGCCGCGGCCCATGCCGCTGCGGAGATACTGCGCATTATGAGTTTCCTCTCTTTGCTGCGTTGTTCCCGAATAACGCTGAACATCCGTGTAAAGTGCCTTTCCGCTGCTGTGGGAAACGCCGGCTTCTTTGATGTCACGAGATTGGTGCCCGCTTGAGTTGCGCCGCTCTAAGTCACAAAACGATCACCCCGTCACGGAACGCCATCCACAACGCGATTGGCACGATGCGGCGCCCGGCACGACGGCGCCGTCGCAGGACGTCGTTCTGGAATTTCACGAATGTTGCGGCGCCTATGAGCCTCTGCCGCGCGCCAGCCGTCTGGTTCTTCGCCTCATCGCGCTTGACGGGTTGAGCTCTGAAGAAGGGGCTTCCCAGCTCGGCAATCCGGTGGGGACGGTGCGCTCGCGGTTTTTGCGGACGCGTCAGATGCTTGGCGGCAGCCGCGACGCGCGATAGCCCCGGCGCTCGCGGTCGGCGTGGGGTTCAGAACGACTGATAGAGCCCGATGCCTGGCTGGAACGGCAGCACATTCTTGATGTAGAGATTGACGAAGGTGTCGATGTCGCCGATGGTTGAGCTCGGCACATAGACGGTATCCATCGGCCGAAGCTGCAAATCGTTCTTGAAATTCCCGGCGAGGATCTTCTTTACGTTGACGACCTGATAAGAGCCGTCGTCCCGGATCACGATAACGCGCGTCGGATCGGCGGTTTCGAGCATGCCGCCGGCTTCAAAGATCGCCCGCATCACGGTTGTCGGATGGGAATAGACGAAGACGCCGTCCTTCTTGACTTGGCCACCGACATAGAACTTGTTCGCGGCCGATTGCTTGATGATCAGATTGATTCCCTGGGCGGCAGCGGGTTTCAAATACCCGTCGTCGACGTACTCCTTCTGAAGCGTGGCGCGCAACGCCTCGAGCGTCATGCCCGATGCGTTGACGTCCGTGATCATGGGAAGCGTGATCCTCCCATCGGCGCGCACCTGCTGTGTCGTCTTCATGTCTGGCGCGCCGATGACTCGGAACTCGAGGACGTCACCCGGCGAAAGCGTATAGTCGTGAATCGGCGGTCGACTGACCTTCGCCGTACGTGCGAGGTTGACCGGAATGTCGCCGGTGCCGGCGGGCGTCGACGAGCATGCCGGAAGCGCAAGGACCGCGAGAAGAATGGCGGACCGTTTCATCGCGTCACTCCTTGTCTTCCTCCGCCACTCCATCGCCTCAGGGGAACGTGCGAGCGCCCCATAGGTTCCGCGCGCTATCGCGACGGCGGCGTCGGACCGATGGGCGCGCCGTCATCAGGAAGTGGCGGCAGATCGCGGGCATTGATTGGTGGGCCGCTGCCTTCTGGCGTCAGAAACGCGGCTCTCGCTCTCTCCGGCGTTGGGGCATGAACGCGGGCATGCGGCACTCGCGACGCTTCCTTGCGGCGCAGATGGCCGGCAATTTCCTGGGATGGCTGCAGTCCGGGGGTCGTTGACCTGCGGGCGAGGACGGGCTTCTCGGCCGCGAGTGGCGGCGGACTTGGAGGTGCGGCCGTGGCCGACAATGGCGGCGCGGCCGCGACGGCAGACGCTCCGATGCCGGCGGAGCCTGATCGATTTTTCGATGGCGAGGCATTGCGCGAAGATCCGGAAGGCGGTCGAGCCGCTGCGCGCGGTGCAACTCCGACGATAGGCGCCGAGACCGCCGGCTGTTTCGCGGCGAATTGTCGGCTGGCCAAGCGTTCGCCATGCCATAGCGCGGCGGCTGCGATGGCCGCTCCCGTCACCAGCACCAAACCTGCCATCCATGGCCACGCCACATGTTGCCGCAAACTGACCGGCCTGGCATTCGGATCGGCGCTGAGATGAAAGCCATCGTCGCGACGCATGGCCGCCGCGCTTGGCATGGGCGGCAGTTCGATCGCTGCGGCGGTCATTGGCGCAGACACCGGTGCGGCCATGGGTGCGGAGTTCGGTGCGGCTTTGGATGCACCTTTTGCAGGCGAGGCCGCAGGAGCGAAGGCCTCAGGCCGATTCCGCCCCGCCGACACCATCACCGTCGCGAGCGCATTGGCCCAGCCCGCATCCTTGATGCTCAACAGCGGTACATGGGCAAACGCATCGGCAATGACCCGGGGCAGATGGTCGGACGTGTCATGCGCGCAAGAAACACGGACGACCGGCAAATATCCCGAAAAGAAAATCTCGAATTCACCTTCGTCGAGAAACCGCTGAAAGCATCCAATGGCGTCGCGGTTATCGTGCCCCGCTGAGCGATCGGCGTCATCGATCAGCACCACGCCGCAGGCCGGATGGACCAAGACATGATCGAGGACGAAACGGTCCGTTGATGTCACGAGGCAGACATCGGCAAGCACGATCCACGGCGGCCCAAGGCCTTTCAGCGCGGCATCGAACCGCCGCCGCGCCCTTTCGCCCGTGTCATGGCGCTGCCCCGACCTTGCCATCATCCGACGTAAACGTACGCCGCGCTGCCGCGTTCCGATGCGCCGGTAGCCCGTATGGCATGATCGTGAGCTATAAGTCCGACACCCGCCGAAGTTGACGTACGTGCTCCCGTCACGCGGCAAATTGCCGTGCCGGCGATGAGGAAGCGGCCGGCAGCCGGCACACGGAACAATTCACACTCGCGCTGCGGCGCGTTTGTTCAGCAAATCGGCCGCCCGCCGACGCCGATGGAGCGTGTAACGCTTGCTGGCAAAGGCCACGAAAGCAATTTGGCGATCTCGTTCCGTGGGGCGCGGCTGAAAGCCTCGAGAAGCATGAGCTCTCGATGTCCTTGTCGCTGATGTCGAGCATTGATCGCCAGGCGCCCCATCAAAGTCGCGGGCACGACCGGATAGCGCGGCAGACGCTTCGCGAGCGCGTCCGGCATTTCGGCGAGCGCGATACTGGTGGCCGCTGGCGTGCAATGCGTCACGCCTTCCCAAAACAATCGAGTGGGAATGAGGAGACCCGCTTCTGTTCCTGACCGGCGATGGTTCCCCTGGCGCGCGTTATAGGGCCTGTTGCTCGTCTGCGTTCGGGGGCGGCCTGGGGTTTGCGGGGCGCCGCCGCATCTGACGCTTACTCTTTGCGCTCACCGCGCGCGGCCAAGCCGCGGGGTCCGCCCAGTCTCTTGATGGCCGCTGCCAGCGGACGGGCGGCTGCGTCATAGCCTTTCCATGGGTCGCGTTTCGCGCAGAGGGACGGCGCCGTACGCACGGTGAAGTCGTTGGGGTCGAGCCCGGTGCGGACAGTGGCCCAGGCCAGCGGCATCGATACGGTCGCGCCGGCGCGGGCGCGCGGCGACAGCGGCGCTACCGCGGTGGCCAGCCGATCATTGCGCAGATAATCGAGAAAAATGCGGCCGTTGCGTCGCTTCTTCGCCATGTTGAGGAGGAAGCGGTCGGGGCTGTCATCGGCCATGGACGCGCACACGGCGCGGGTGAAGGCCTTGGCCGCGTCCCAGTCCGGACCACCGCTCCGTGGCACTTTGAGCGGCACGACGACATGAAGTCCCTTGCCGCCGGTGGTCTTGCAAAATGGGACGAGGCCCAGCGCCTCGAGCCGGGCGCGCAATTCGTTCGCCGCCTCGATGACCGCGGCAAACGCGACATCGGGCGCCGGATCGAGGTCGAACACCAACCGTCCGGGCACCTCGGTCCGCCCCGGCGCGCAGTTCCACGGATGAAGCTCGATCCCGGCTGCCTGCGCCACCGCGATCAAACCTCCCGCACGATCGATCTGAAGATAGGGCTTGCTGTCGCCGGGCACCGCAACCGCAGTCAGCAAGTCCGACGTTCCGCGTCCGGCGTGGCGTTGAAAGAAATGCGCGCCATCGATACCATCCGGCGCCCGCACGATCGAGCAGGGGCGGCCCGCGAGGTGCGGCAAGATCCACGTCGCGACGGCGGCGAAGTATTCGGCCAGGTCGAGCTTGGTTACGGGCGCGCTTTCTCTGCTCGTCGGCCACAGGACCTTGTCGGGATGCGAGATCGGCACATTCATGACGGCGACCGGGCTATGGCGGGCCGGCGCCGGGGTTGCTTTCGGCTTGGCGATCGGCGTCGCGGCCGCGCTCCTCGTGGCGTCCGGCGCGGCGGTCTTTGCGATGTCGCGCAGGAAGGGCTTGGCGCCGCGGCCCGTGCCGGCGGCGATCGCCGCCATCGTGCGGCCGGAGGCCACCGAACGGTCTTGCGTCAACAGCGCGCCGCCGTCGCCGTCCCGTGCGGCCGCGTCGCGATGCTTGATGAGGAGCCAGTTGGTGCGCTTGCCGCCGGTGCGGTCGCGCTTCATCCGGACCAGCGCCCAGCCGCCGTGGAGCCGCTTGCCGTCGAGGCGGAACTTGAGATTTCCGTTCTGCAGGGCGCGACGCGGCGACGTTTCCGCGTCCGGCTGCCAATAACCGCGATCCCAAAGCTGGACGGTGCCGCCGCCATATTGGCCCTGGGGGATCGTGCCTTCGAAATCGCCATAGGCAAGCGGATGGTCCTCGACCTCGACCGCAAGGCGCTTATCGCGCGGGTCCAGCGACGGGCCGCGGGTCACCGCCCAGGATTTGAAGACGCCGTCGAGTTCCAGCCGAAAATCGTAATGCAGCCGCCGCGCCGCATGCTTCTGCACGACGAAGCGCAGGCGGCGCGACACAGCGGCACCGGCGTTGCCATGGGGCTCGGCGGTCTTGGCGAAATCCCGCTTCCGGCGATAGGCGGCAAGCTTGCCTGCGGTCATGACGTCTTCTCCCCATGGTTCTGTGTCCGTCGCGGCGTGCGCCCACCGCGGTATCGTGTTTCCTTCAGGACCGGCCGCTCGCGGTTCGACGGCACGGCGCGGCCAAAGTCGTCGCTGGCCTGTTCCGGCGGCCGCTTCCGTGCGGGCTCCGTGCCGCCGTCTATACCACGCGGTCGCCATCCGGCTTTGCCGGGCCTCGCGCGCTACTGCGGCCGTGGCACCATTGGAAGATTTAGCCAAATCAATCTATTGTCTGCGCCTTCCTTGTTGGAGTGGAAAGCGGTGGGAGCGTGCCCGCCGTAGCTTTCATGCTCGATCTCGCCACCTTGGTCATCGCGCTCGCCGCGGCTGCGGGTTCCGCCCTGGCGCTGGGGCGCCTGCGTCCGGCAGGCGGGCCCGCGCGGCCCCGCGCCCTTGTCCTGCTCCATCTCGTGCTGGCATTGGGCGGCTATTTCGTGCTCATCGCCGCATTGCAGGGACCGGCGCGAGGTGCACGCGGCGGCACGCAATCGTTCGGCATGATCGCCGCCGTGGCGCTGGCGCTCGCCGCCGCCCTGGGCCTCGCGATGCTGGCGCTGCACGGGCGCGGGCGGCGTGCCCCGGCCTGCTGGTCGGCGTTCACGCCACGCTCGCCGTGACCGGGCTCGTGGTCGCTCGCGGTCTATGCGCTCGCATCCTGAGCGGCGCCGGTGAGTCGACCCGGAAGCGGGCGGGGCCGGGGGATGTCACCAATAATGCTTTCCTAACCTTTACAGGCTATGACAAGTCTGCGGGGAGGTTCAGCGCCTCGGAAGGGCCTTCCCGGGACCCGATTCGCGCCTAATATTCAACATACGATAGCATTGAGCTAATAGTATCGAATGCTGACCGGCCTTTATTGCCTTGCGGCGGTTGCGCGGCATCACGGCATCGACATCAATGCCGACAACCTCGGACGCGCGCACGGTCCGCTCGAGGCCGAGCCATCGGCGGCGCTGGTCGCGCGGATGGCCGTCGCCAACGGGTTGCGCGCGCGGCGCACGCGGCTGACATGGGACGAGATCATCGCCGCCGGCGAGGCCTATCCGCTGCTGGCGCGGCGGCGCGACGGCACGTGGGTGATCGTCTCGGGCTTCCGGCCGGCCGGGCAGAACGGCGAGGGCGAACTCGTCGTCATCGATCCCGAGCGCGACCGCGGCAATTTCCAGTTCTTTCCGCGCGCCCCGTGGTGCGAGGAATGGGACGGCGAGGTGGTGCTGGTCAAGCGCAGCTATCGCCTCGGCGACACCGAGCGTCCGTTCGGCCTGGGCTGGTTCCTCGCCGAGATGTGGCGGGTGCGGGGCATGCTGCGCGATGTCGCGATCGCCGCCGTGATGCTCAATCTTCTCGGCCTGGCGGTGCCCCTGTTCTTCCAGGTCGTGGTGGACAAGGTGCTGGTGCACCAGGCCTATGCCACGCTCTATGTGCTGACCGCCGGCGTCGTCGCCGCGGCGGGATTCGAGGCGCTGTTCGGGTTCCTGCGGCGCTATCTCATCCTGCACGTGTCGAACAAGGTCGACATCCGCCTGGCGATGCGCACCTTCGCGCATCTGATGCGGCTGCCGCTCGATTTCTTCGAGAACGCGCGCGCCGGCGTTCTGGTCAAGCACATGCAGCAGGCGGAGAAGATCCGCGAATTCCTCGCCGGCCGCCTGTTCCTCACCCTCGTCGACAGCACGGCGCTGCTGGTCTTCGTGCCGGTCCTGCTGCTCTACAGCGTCAAGCTCGCGATGATCGTCGCGGTGTTCGCGCTGCTGGTGGCGGTGACCATCGCCGCGCTGATCAAGCCGTTCCGCTCGCGGCTGCAGAAGCTCTACGAGCTCGAGGCGCGGCGCCAGTCGCTGCTGGTCGAATCCATCCACGGCATGCACACGGTCAAGTCGCTGGCGCTCGAAACCGCAGCAGCGCCGCATCTGGGACAGCTGGTCGGTCGAATCGCTGACCATGCGCTACCGCGTCGGCATGGTTTCGCACCCTGGCGCAGACCGCGATCCAAAGCCTCGAGAAGCTGATGATCATCGCCATGGTGGCGGTCGGCACGCTGCTGGTGTTCGACGACACCATCACGGTGGGCGCGCTCATCGCCTTTCAGATGCTGGCGGGGCGCGTGTCGGGACCGCTCGGCCAGATGGTCGGGCTGATGCACGAGTACCAGGACGCGGCGCTCTCGGTGCGCATGCTCGCCACCGTCATGAATGCGCGGCCCGAGCGCGGCAGCGCGCGCGGCATGGAGCCGCCGATCCGCGGCGCGATCGAGTTCGACGACGTGTCCTTCCGCTATAGCCCCGATGCCGAGCCCGGCGCTGGCCGGCGTGTCCTTCACCGTTCCGGCCGGTAAGATCCTCGGCGTCGTCGGCCACAGCGGCTCGGGCAAGACCACGCTCACCCGCCTGATCCAGGGCATCAATCAGGCGCAGGGCGGCGTCATCCGCATCGACGGCGTCGATATCCGCAACATCGACCTCACCCATCTGCGCTCGCGCATCGGCGTGGTGCTGCAGGACAATTTCCTGTTCCGCGGCACGGTGCGCGAGAACATCGCGCTGCCCCGGCCGGGCGCGAGCTTCGAGGAGGTCGTCGCGGTGGCGTCGCTCGCCGGCGCCGACGAGTTCATCGAGCGCCTGCCGCAGGGCTTCGACACGCCGCTCGAGGAGAACGCGAGCAATCTCTCGGGCGGACAGCGGCAGCGGCTGGCGATCGCGCGCGCCCTCATCGTCCGTCCCGGCCGTCCTTATTTTCGACGAGGCGACGAGCGCGCTCGATCCCGACAGCGAGGCGATCATTCAGGCCAACCTGCGCCGGATCGCGGCGGGACGGACGGTCATCATCGTCTCGCACCGGCTCGGCACGCTCGCCGATGCCGACGCGATCCTGGTGCTGGAGCGCGGGCGGAAGATCGGCTTCGGGCGCCATGCCGAATTGATCGCGACGTGTCCGATCTATGCCGGCCTGTGGCGGCAGCAGACGAGGCATTTCGCATGAGCCGCCGCGTCGTCCAAGCTCGACGGAAATTGCCGGCGCCGCGCCGCGGCGAAGCACTGTCGCCGCTGCAGGAATTCAGAGCGACGCGGTCGAGGCGGAGCAACGCGGTCCGGCGCCGGTGGTCGGCGTGACGCTTTACGCGACGGCGGCGGTAATCATGGCGGCGGTGGCCTGGGCGTCGCTCTCGCATGTAAGCGAGATCGTCGTCGGCCAAGGGCAAGATCGTCACGACCGCCGCAAATGTCGTGGTAGCGCCGCTCGAGACCTCGGTGATCCGCAGCATCGATGTCGAGGTCGGCGAACTGGTGCATGCCGGCCAGCCGCTCGCCCATCTCGATCCGAGCTTCACCGACGCCGACGTGACCGAACTCGCGCGCCGCCGCTCGAGCCTCGACGCGCAGATCGCGCGCGAGCTGGCGGAACTGGCCGGCGAGCCCTATCGCCCTGCGGCGCCGCCCAACGCCGACGAAAAAGCTGCAGCTGGGGATGGCGCGCGACCGGCAGGGGCAATACGCGGCGCAGCTTCAGGTCTACGATCAGCGCGTCGCGCAGTTTCAGGCGCAGATCGCGACGCGCAACCGCGAGATCGGCGTGTTGCGCGAGCGCATGGGCGTGCTGCAGCAAGTCGAGACCATGCGCAAGCAGCTTGCCGCACACGGCACCGGCTCGAAAATCGCGGCACTGGATGCGACCGAATCAGCGCCTCGACGTCGAGCGCGAGTTCGACCAGGCGCAGAGCGAGATCGCCGAGTTCCAGCATCAGCTCGAGGGCGCGGCGGCCGAGCGCGAAGGCTTCATCAAGAAGTGGCGTCAAGACCTGGCGCAGGACCTCGTGACCGCGCAGCGCGACGAGGCAACCGTCGCCGACCAACTCAGAAAAGCGGCGCGGCGCAACGAAATGGTGGTGCTGAAGACGCCGATGGATGCGGTCGTGCTGCAAATCGCGCCGCGTTCGGTCGGCTCGGTCATGCGCGAGGCCGAGACGCTCTTCACCCTCGTTCCGGTCAAGGTTCCGATGGAGATCGAGGCCGCGATCGCCACCCGCGACATCGGCCAAATCGCCGTCGGCGACGAGGCGACGGTCAAGCTCGAGGCCTACCCCTACCAGCAATACGGTACGCTTGCCGGCCGCGTGACGGTCGTCTCGCGCGACAGTTTCACGCCCGACAATCAAAGCGGCTCGGCGCGCCGCGCCCGATGCCGGCCAGGCCAAGCCCTACTACAAGGTGCGGGTGGGCCTGCAATCGGCGGCGCTGCGCCGATCGCCCGCCCGATTTTCATATGATGCCCGGCATGACCGCGACCGTCGAAATCAAGGTCGGATCGCGCCGGCTCATCAGCTACCTCCTCTACCCCTTCCTGCGCGGTTTGAACGAAAGCTTCCGCGAGCCCTGAAATCGGGGTGTGAAGCCCGGCGAAGCACCGGTCGTGCCCGCGCTCCGGAACCGTCCGTGAAAATCCGCCGCCGGCACGCGGTCGTGGCGGCGGTCGACTTTGCGGTGCCGTGGTGGTAGCACGATCCGCAACCGATCAAGGTGCCTCCCATGGCAGCGGATGTAGCGATCCCGGGAACAGCGCATGGGCTCGGCGCGTGGCAAGTCGCGCGCCGGTCCAAGGACGGCGTGACCGCGATCGAGTTCGCATTGCTGCTGCCGTTTTTCGTGCTGCTGCTCATGGGCATCATCGATTTCGGTGAAGCGCTGTTCTTCCAATTGGCCTTGCAGCACGCCGTGACCGAGGCGGCGCGCTGCGCCACCGTCTCCTCCCAGTCCGGCGGCATTCCCGATTGCAGCACCGCGACAAACATCGAAACCTACGCGGCGAGCCAGGCCTATGGGCTGCGTCTTACGGCGAGCGCATTCTCGGCGAGCATGCCCTCGGGCTTCCATTGCGTCGAAGCGAGCTACCCCTATAGCTTCACGCTGCCGTTCGGGCCGGCTTTCGCGCTCACCCTCACGGCAAGCTCCTGCTACCCGGTTTGAGAGCGGCGGAAGCGGTGCGCCGGCCGGTGATCGTCGCTCACGGATTCAGCGGGCGGGATGGTGCGCCGGGAGCCGTGGATGCTGCGCCTGCGGAGGGCGCGGCAGTGGCAGGCGCGGATGTCGCGCCGATCTCGGATGGCGCCGCGCCTTGAGTGGAAAGATGGGCGAGGAAGGCACAGCGCGGCGCGCAGGTATAGTCGGTCTGGTCGGTTTCGCGCGTGACCGTCACCGTATCGGCGGTTTCCGGCACCACGACGACCTCGCGGTCGAGCAGGCGGTGGCCGGCGGCGTCGAAAGCCAGGAGATTGGTTGTGCCCGGCTTTCTGCCGAGCACGAACACAAGATTGTCCCGCTCGTTGATGATGTCGGCGACCAGCGGATCCGCAATGAGCACGATGGCGGGCGCGGCCGCGAGCGTGAATACGGTGGCATGATTGACGGTGACGCGCAGCGCGGCCGGCGACGCCCGTTGCGCCGCCGCAGGGACAGCGAGCGTCAGGATCGATGTGAGAACAGCGATCCGGACCGCCACGCTCCCAAGGCGGCGCCGCTTGTGTTGGGCATATCTCGACCTTTTCAGCATCGCTCGCCGCATGGAACGCAACTTCATAGAGAATTATTAGTCATTAACATTATTAAAAATAGATTATACACGTATTAGGGGAGTAATGTTCCATTATTTTCGTTCAGTGGTAGAATTGCAACAAATCCGGCGCCGCGGGCCGTGCGCGGCCAAGCACGCGGCAGAGGAGGATGGATGGCGGCCTTTCCGTGGCGGCGGCTGATGGGCGTGGTGATCATGTCGCTGCTGGCGGCCGCGTGTGTTGCGCGGTCTGGCAATGCGCCAGAGACGCAGTCGCACAACAAACCCGACCTCACGCGACCGATCCTCAATGCGGCGGCGGCGGCGCTGGAGGAGGGCGATGCCGCGACGGCGGCCACCTATTACCGCGGGGTCTTCACCCGTGATCCCAAGAACGTCACCGCGGCCATCGGCCTCTTGCGAAGCCTGAGGCTCGCTGGCGGGCTCGACGAGGCGCAGTCGGTGGCGGCCGAGACGCTCAAACTTGATCCGGACGATCCCGCGGTTCTCGCCGAGGTCGGCCGCGTGAAGCTCGTCAAGGGCCAGGCGACGGAGGCCGTCACGCTGCTGGCGCGGGCGGTCAACGCCGACGCCAATGACTGGAAATTGCGGTCCGCGCTCGGCCTCGCCTATGACCGGCTCGGCGATTTCGGCCGCGCCGACGCGAGTTACGAAGCGGCGCTCAAGATCTCGCCCGACAATGCCGCCGTACTCAACAATTTCGCCCTGTCGCGCGCGATGGCGAACGACCTCGACGGTGCGCGGAGCCTGGCGCAGCGCGCGACCGCGGCGCCCGGCGCGGATCTCCGCGTGCGCCAGAATCTCGCGCTCATCTACGCGTTGAGCGGCAACATGCCGAAGGCCGCGGCGCTTACCCGGCGCGACTTGCCGCCCGCGCTGGCGCGCCAGACGATCGAATACTATCGCGATCTCGCCGCCGCGTCGCCGCCGCAATCGCAGCCCTGAGACGGGTCATCGGCCGATGAACCTGAGGCGCGGCAGCAGCGCCAGCGCGTTCTCACGATCGATCGCGGCGCGCATCGCCGTCGTCAAGGGATAATGGTCCAGACCCTCGATGACCGATTTGGGATTGATGAAGGGATAGTCGCTGCCGAACAGGATGTGCGAGGACGGAAAGAAGCTCAACATGGCGGCAAGCTGCGGTGCGCTTTCGGCGCTCGCCGTGTCGCAATAGAGCCGCTTCAATTCATGGTCGACGCCGCGCGGATTATGGGCCGCGAATTCCGGGTTGCGCGCGGCCACATGGGTGATGCGGGCGGCGAGGAACGGCAGGGTGCCGCCGCCATGCGAGAAGATGAAACTGATGTCGGGACAGCGCGCGAGGGTGCCGGTGACGACGAGGCTGGTGATGGTCCGCGTCGTATCGAGGGGAAATTCGATGCCCTGCGGAATGAGGCCGGGGATGAGGCCGACGCAGCAGGGATGCATCGTCGGGTGGACATAGACCACGCATTTGCGGCGATTGAGCTCCGCAAATACCGGCGCGAACGACGGGTCCCCCAGCGACTTTCCCTCGTAGTTCGACAGGAGGCCGATGCCGTCCGCCTTGAGCGTGTCGAGCGCGTATTCGATCTCGCGGAGCGCGCCGTCGCGATCCGGCGGCGCGACCACGGCGAAGAAGCCGAAGCGTCCCGGATGGTCGCTGACCGCTGTCGCCGCCGCCTCGTTCCATTCGCGCGACAGTCGCCGCGCCGCGGCCACGTCGCCGAACCACACGCCCGGCGTCGATACCGAGCCCATGGCGAAATCGATGCCATTCTCATCGAGCACTTCGAGCGCCTGTCCCGGCGTCCAGTGCAACAGCCGGTCGAAAGACATGCCGCCATGCGTGTAGCCGGCGATGCGTTCGTGCTCTTCGGCCATGTAGCGTTGCGGCAGGAAATGGTGGTGAACATCGATGCGTCGTAACTGCGCCATCGGCGTCTCCTTCGCGCGGCTTTTGTCCACGGTGGCATGGCCGCGATCTCGTGGCAACCGCTCTCCTCGCCACCCCGGCCGAAGCGATCTCAGCCCTTCGCGAAAAGGTGAATGACCTGGATGATGGTCGGGCCGATCATGACGACGAACAGCACCGGCAGGAAGAACGCCACCATCGGCACGGTCAGTTTGGCCGGCAATGAAGCCGCCCGTTCCTCCGCCTTCGCCATGCGCGCATCGCGGCTTTCCTGCGACACCACGCGCAGTGCGGCGCCGAGCGGCGTGCCGTATTTTTCCGACTGGATGAGCGCTGTGACGAGAGACTTCACCGACGGCGTGCCGGTCCGCTCGGCGAAATTGCCGAGGGCTTGGCGCCGGTCGCTGAGAAACGAGAGTTCCGCCGTTGTCAGCGCCACTTCCTCGGACAGCGCGGGGGCCTCGCCCGCCATCTCCTCGGCGACGCGGCTGAACGCCGCCTCGAGCGAGATGCCGGATTCGACGCAAATCACCATCAGGTCGAGCGCATCGGGAAACTTCCGCTGAATTTCCCGCTGCCGCTTCGTGATCGCGTTGGCGACAAGAATGCCGGGCAGGAAATATCCCATTGCCGCACTGCCCAGGCAGATCGCTGCGCTCAAGGCCGGCGCCAGATGAAAATTCGCCGAGCCGAACAGCACGAGCGCGGCAAAGCCGCCGAAAAAGATCGGCAATGCGATGCGAAGGAACGCGAAGGTGACCAGCGCCTGCTGGCTGCGCTTTCCGGCGCGCACCAGCTTCTTCTTGAATTTCGGCTGCTCCATGATGTTGTTGAGCTTCAGCTTCGCGATCACGGCGCGCATGAGATTGACCCGGCTCGACGCCATGGCGCGGCGCAGGCTCGGGCGGTTCTGCTCGAGCCGCAACTTGCGTTGTTGGCTGAGTTCATCGCGGCGCCGGGTGATGACCTTGAGCCGGCTGACGAAGATGTCGGGCTCGATCCAGGGCAGCGCCACCGCCATCACGGTGACGAAGGCAAGAACGCTCAACAGCAGCGGCACGACGGCGGCGGGATTGTCGAACATCGTCGCCCTTCAAATCTCGAACGAAATCATCTTTCGCATGATGAGTACGCCGATCGTCATCCAGGCCCCGCCGCCGACGAGGATCTTTTTGCCGAGCGGGTCGGTGCACAGCAGCGAAATGTAGTGGGGATCGATGACCTCGATGATGCCCATGATCAGGAACGGCATCGCGCCGATGATCCCCGCCGTGGTGCGCGCCTCCGACGACATCGCTCTGCACCTTGTCGGCCATCTTCTTGCGCGGCGCAGCACGTCGGACAGGCCGGCGAGCGTCTCGGCGAGGTTGCCGCCCGTCTGCTGCTGCAGGTTGAGCACGATGGCGAAGAACTTCATGTCGGCGGTCGGCATGCGCCGGCAGCCCCGGTCGAGCGCCTGCCTTCAAGGTCATGCCGAGCTTCTGGCCCTCGACCAGAAGCCTGAACTCGGTAGCCGACCGGTTCCGGCGATTCGCGCGCGATGATGTTGAGGCATTCGCCGACCGGCAAGCCCGACCTGATGCCGCGCACGATCACGTCGATCGCGTCGGCGAAATGCTGGGTGAATTTCTTCTGGCGCCGCGCCGCCTTCGAGCTCAGCACCTTGCGCGGCAGGCCGACGCCGGCGACGATGAGCAGCCGCCCACGACCAGTACCAGGGATATCCCAGCACCAGATAGAGCCCGGTGCCGGCCACGCGCCGAGACCGCGCTCGCGAGGTAGAAGCGTCCGCACCGGCATGCGCGAGCCCGGCGCTGTCGATGCGCAGCCGGCAGCTCGACCCGGCGGCTCGGCGCGCCGCCGCCGGCCGGCCTCCTCGAGCTTGGTCCTGATCTGCCGCGTGCGCCGCATCGGCGCCGAAGCCCTTTGCTCGCGGCCGCGCCGTCCTGGCCGCCGGCGATGGCGGCCATGCGCGAGCGCAGGCGCGCGCGCGGTCCGGTGTTCTGCACGATCGACGTAGCCGAGCAGGCTCGCCATCGCGAGGAGCAGCATCAGCACGACGATCGGCGAGCGCCACTTGCGTCAGGCGAAGCTAGCCGTGCTCGGCCGCCTCGAGCGCCGCGACGAGCTCGCGCTCCTTGCCGAAATAGCGCGCGCGTTCATAGAATTGCGGCCTGCAGGCCGCTATATTTGTGCCTGCCGATCAGGCGGCCGTTCTTGTCCTCGCCGGTGACCTCGTAGACGAAGATGTCCTGCAAGCGTCACCACGTCGCCCTCCATGCCGGCGACCTCGGTGATGTGGGTGATCTTGCGCGAGCCGTCGCGCAGGCGCTGCGCCTGGATGATGACGTTGACCGCGCCGGCGATCTGCTCGCGCACGGTCTTGGTCGGCAGGGTGAAGCCGCCCATGGCGATCATGTTCTCGATGCGGCTGATCGCCTCGCGCGGATTGTTGGCGTGGACGGTGCCCATCGAGCCGTCATGGCCGGTGTTCATCGCCTGCAGCAGGTCGAACGCCTCGGCGTCCGCGCACCTCGCCGACGATGATCCGCTCGGGCCGCATGCGCAGGCAGTTGCGGACGAGGTCGCGCATGGTGACCTGGCCCGACGCCCTCGAGGTTGGGCGGACGCGTCTCGAGGCGGACGACGTGCGGCTGCTGCAGCTGCAGCTCGGCCGCGTCCTCGCAGGTGATGATGCGCTCGCCCTCGTCGATATAGAAGCGTGAGGCAGTTGAGCAGCGTCGTCTTGCCCGATCCGGTGCCGCCCGAGATCAGCACGTTGAGGCGGCACATGGCCGATGATCTTCAGCACGTCGGCCATCGGCCGGCGGCAGGTGCCGAACTCGACCAGCTTGTCGAGCGTCAGCTTCTCCTTCTTGAACTTGCGGATGGTGAGCGCGGCGCCGTCGATCGCGAGCGGCGGCGCGATGACGTTGACGCGGCTGCCGTCGGCGAGGCGCGCGTCGCAGATCGGGCTCGCCTCGTCGACGCGCCGGCCGACGGCGCTGACGATGCGCTGGCAGATGTTCATGAGCTGCGCGTTGTCGCGGAACTTGATGTCGGTGAGGACGATCTTGCCGGCGGTCTCGATATAGACCTTGCTGTGCCCGTTCACCATGATGTCGGCGATGTCGTCGCGCGCGACCAGCGGCTCGAGCGGGCCGAGCCCGAGGATGTCGTTGCAGATGTCGTCGACGAGGTGCTGCTGCTCGCACGGCGCTCAGCACGAAACGCTTGATGTTGACGATCTCGCTGATGATGTCGGTCAGCTCCTCGCGCACGGCCTCGGGCGCGAGCTTGGCGAGCTCCTTGAGATCGACCGCGTCGAGCAGCGCGTTGAAGACCGCGACCTTGATCTCGTTGAAGCGGCCGTCCTCGGGGGCCGTCGCGGTGTCCGGCGGCGCAGCGGGCGCCGCGCGGCTCTGGCCACGGCGCCCGGCGACGCCGTCGACGGAACTGCAGCCGGCTTGTCCGGGCAGCACAGTGGTCGCATCGCGCTTTCCGAACATGCGCGTTTCAAGCCTTTGCGCGAGCCAGGCGAGCCGGCCTGCGGCGGCGGACAGGAGCTTGTCGAGCAGGCCGGGCTTCCTGACGCCGGGCGCCGCTTCTCCGCGTCGTGCTCGGCCGCTGACCAGGCGTCGCCAGCGTGTTCAACGGCTCGATCACGCCCTTGGCCCGCGGCGCCTCGCCGACCATGTGCCCGGTATTGGCCGCCTGCGCGAATATGCGCCGGTTCGTGCGGCACGATCACCGTCAGTGCGCTGCCGAGCGTGGTGGCGAAGTCCTTGGCGGAGATGTCGGTCTTGGGGTTGCTGCCGACATGGTTCAGGACGACGCGCACGGGTGCGTCGTTCTTGCGCTTGCGGCTCGAGCGCGTCGAGCACGCTCTTGGCGTTGCGCAGGCTCGCAAGCGTCGGCACGGCGGTCACCACGATCTCGTCCGAAGCGTCGAGCACGTTGGCGCACCCACGCGCCCCAATAATGCGGCAGGTCGGCCACCACCCAGGCGGCGTTGCGGCGCAGCGTCCGTCAGCATCGATCTCGAGCGCCGCCGGGATCGATGTCGGCCGCGTGCGCGCGCAATCGCCCGGCGCCGTGAGCAGCGCCGAGATTGTCGTTGTACTTGCCGATGATGCGCGCCAGGACCTGATCGTCGAGCCGGTCGGCCTGCGCCAGCGCCTGGGCGGCAGTTCTCGGGCGATTCGAGATTGAAATCGATCGCCACGGTGCCGAAGGCGAGATCGAGGTCGATCAAGGTTGCCTCGCCGTCGAACAGCTTGCCGAGGCACCAGGCGACGTTGTTGGCAAGGGTGGTCGAGCCCGCGCCGCCGCTGGCGCCGATGAAGGAGAGGAGGCGACCGTGCTTGAGCTCGGCGGGATCGGCGCAGATCGCAACGATGGCGTCGAGGAGGTGCTGCGGATCGACCGGCAGCGGCAGATATTCGTGCACGCCCTGCTTGGTCAGCGCGCGGTAGAGCCCGACATCGTTGTGCGCGCCGATCAGGATGAGGTTGGGTCCCGCGCGCGGCAGACCTGCGCGAAGGCCTCGAGCTGCGCGAAGATCGTCGGCCGCCGTCGTCGTGCGTCTCGACGATCAGCAGATCGGGGCTCGGATCTGCCTCGTATCGCCGGGTCGCCGCGTCGATGCCGCCGTCGAAGAAGCTGGGCGCGCGCCTTCGACAGGCTGGCGGTCGGTCGAGCGACCTGCTCGATCGCCGCCCTGGCCCCGCGGCCCAGCACGAAAGACGTGGATGTCGGTCCGCTGGATGGCGCGCCTCCCTCGGGGTTTCTGCAGCGCGCGGTCGGCGCCGGCGGCGTCGGACCTGCCCGTCGTCGATCCGGTGGCGACGCTCTGGTCGGCGCTGTCCTGGATCGCGCCTTGTTCGGACCTCTGTCTTGGCGCCGCTGCGATAGGCCCGATCACGCGATCGGCGTTGGCGCGTGTCGGTGGGCTCGGGCCTGCGCGATGCCGACGATGTCGGCCGGATCGGCCAGCATGAGCCCGAGATTGTGCTGGACCGAGCAGCCGAAGGCCGGATAGTCCGTGTTGTTTGGGTTGTATGCCAGCGGCGCGCTCCAGTCGCCGCAGGTCGGCAGCGACCACGTCGTAGCGCTGTAGCTGAAGCGTGACGGTGGCGGGCGCATCCTGTCCGCGCGCGCTCGATTCGGATCGCGCTCGCCGGGATGCCGGCGGCGACGAGGCGGTCGCGCACCGCGCCGCCGCCTGAGCAGCCGGCACTCCGGCGGCGACGGCGATCGTCAGCAGCCCGTGACCGCGGTCGAGATAGCCGGCGACCAGCGTTCGAAACTTTCGCGGCACCGGCGCCGGCGAACAGGTCGCGCCGCCGCCGTCGCGCCGGTCAGGGTCACGGTCTCGGGCTGCGCCCCGATCGGAAACCGCTTTGTATAGTCCTGCTGGATCGGCTCGCCGCAGGCGGCAAGGATGAGAATGGCGCCGAGGACGGCAAGACAAGCCAGGCCGGAGCGGGCGAGGGACATCGCGGTCACTCCAGGATGAAGCCGAAGGGTCCCTTCGGCGGCGGCGGGCTTCGGCTTCCCGGCGGCAGGCGCGTCGGCGTTGAGCCGGCCCAGGAAATACATGTTGAAATCGCTCGCCGGCCCGAAGCCGTCCGCGGGAAAGGACAGCGCATTCGGGTCGACCGGACGCACCAGATAAGCGCTGACGGCGATCACCAGTTCGGTCTCGTCGTGCTGGAACTGCTTGCTCGAGAACAGAGCGCCGAGGATCGGCAGGTCCATCAGCCCCGGCAGCCCCTGGATCGTGTTCTGGATGTCGCTTTGCAGCAGGCCCGCGATGGCGACCCCGCCGCCGGAAGGAAGCTCGACCGTCGTCGTCGCGCTGCGCTCGGTAAGCGAGGGAACACTGGTGCCGCCGACACTGGTCGGCGTCCCGGTGGCGCTCACGGAGGTCGCGATCTTGAGACTGATCAGGCCGCTCGAGAGCACGACCGGCGTGAAGGTAAGCTGCACGCCAAAGGGGTAGAACTGGGGAACGATCTGTGCCGAGGAGCCGATCCCGACGACGGTCGGCAGCGGGAACTTGCCGCCGACGAGGAAGGACGCGGTCTCGCCCGAGACGGCCGTCAAGGTGGGTTCGGCGAGCGTCCTGACGAGACCGTTCGACTCGAGCGCTTGCAGCAAGGCGGAAAAACTCCGTGACGTCGCGGCCGCGGCGCCGGGGAACGGACTCGGGGTCGGCGGACGGAGCCCAATGTCCCGCTCTGCGCACCGGGTCCGGTATAGAGGCCGAAGAACGGTGTCTGAATGAAGGACGGCTGGGTGCCGCCGATGGCGAAGCCGAGCCCGCCGATATTGAAGCCGAAGGGCGCAGGAAATCCCGGGGTGATGCCGAGTTCCTTGACGGTCGTGCGCTCCATCTCGGTGACGCGAACCCGCAGCACCACCTGGTTGCGGTCGCGGACGTTGAGCAGGTTGACGATGGAATTGTCGTTGGCGACGAATTGGCGGGCGATCTCGCGGGCGTTGTCCGCCACCTGCTGCGATGCGACCGTACCGCTCAAAACGATGCTCTGGTTGGCGGTGGAAACGTCGATCTGCTCGTTGGGAATGGCGCGCCGGAGCGCTTGCGCGATGGCGTTGGAGTCGAGGGTCACGTCGAGGTCGAGCGCGTCGATCTGGTGCCCGTCGCCGTCGAGGAAATAGACGTCGGTCTCGCCGATCTTCTTGGCGATCACGAAAGCCGTCTCGGCGGTGCGCAAGACCACGTCGGCGATGGCAGGATTGGCGACGAGCACGTCCCTGGCCGGACGGCGGAGATGGACAATGAGCGACCGGTTGACGTCGAGCGCAATCGGCTGGGCCGTTGCAACCGGGGCGGAGACAGGCTGCGCGTCCAGCGGCGCCGGTATCGCTGCCGCCGCCAGCGCCGCTGCCAGAAGCAACATGCGGGCGACAGGGCGCGGGCGGCGGTCCATCGCAGCCTATCGCCCCGCGGCGCCCGCGAGCACGGCGCCGTGATAGATATGCGGCGTCAGATACCGGCTCGTTTCGCTTGGCATCGGCTTCGGACCGGTATCGCCGGCGTAATAGTGCTTCAAGACATAGGCGCGATAAGGGCTCACCTGATAATCCTGAACCATGTCGGGGCCGGCCTCGGACGCCGGCTCTTTCGGGCGCTTCAAGCTGCGCAATGTCAGCGACAGGCCTCCCAGCGAGGTCGCGAGCGCCAGCTTCTCCGCCTGATCGAGATCCACTTCGAGTGTCGCCGTGGCGGCCGATTTGGTCGGCTTGCTGTCGATGTCCCGGATTACCTGGTCGATGGCGAGAACCCGCACGTCGTGCAGCAAGACGCTCGTCACGTCCCGGTTGTTGATTTGCGGCGCGCTCTCGCCCGCGGGCGAGTGGAGCTTCATGCCATATTGCTCGGTCAGAAGCACATCGACATGGTCGCCGGGGAGCACCAGGCCGCTGACGCCGTTTACGGGACCGATCGCGATCGAAGACGCATATTTGCCGGGCGTCAGCGCGGCAGCGAGGAAGCCCGCCGCGCCCGGCTCCAACAGGCGCAGCGGCGTTATCGGCGCATCCTTCTCGATGCCGCGGAGGACGACGTGGCCGGCCACGTCCTTCGCCACGTTGGCGCCCTTCTCGCGCACCAGATAATCGGCGGCGACCGCCTGTTCGGGCCAGCGCTGCCAGAGGACGTCACTGCTCTTTAGGATGGTCCCGGCCGGAAGATCGTTCGCCGCGACGAGCACGTCTCGCATTGCCTCTTGTACCGGCTGGTGTTGGCGTTGCGCCTCGGCGGCGTGCCGCGTCATCAGTCGGGGCACGAGGATGTAGATCGCTACGGCGAGGAACAGGGCGAAGATGACGATGACGACGCTGACGAACCGCATTCGTCACCAACCCGCCGCGCTCATAGCCGCGCGACCGGCACGAGCAGCGGCAGCAGCGCGAGCCCTGAGGCCGAGATGGCGATGCCGTAGGGGACACCCTCGCCAGGGCTCAGCAGGCGGCTGTACCAGCGTCCGGCCTCGCGGGCGCGCGGCAGGCGCCAGCGCAACAGCAGCAGCGCGAGGCCGAGCAACGCGCCGGCGATCGCCGTGAGAACGATGAAGGCGACGAGATTGCGCCAGCCCATCCACAGCGCGGCCGCGGCAAGAAGCTTGGCGTCGCCGCCCCCCATGAGGCGAAGGGAAAAGCACAGCACCGTTGCCGCCAATACGGCGATGCTGGCCGTCATATGCGCGGCGGCGACCGCCAGCGGCAAGGAAGGAATGACGATGCAAAAGGCCGCCACGAGAACGACGCTCGCCGCGTTCGGAATTTCATAGCGCACAAGATCGTTCAGCCCGGCCCCGACGAGGGCCGCGACATAAGTCGCGAGCGCGAGCGATGCCAGCATCTCGTCGCCGCCGTGCTCAAAGCGCGATCGCAAGCGCCGCGGCGGTGACGTTACGACGAGCCCGCGGCGCTGGAGAGTCCGCTGCCGACGGTCGTGAACAGGTTCCTGAGATCGCCGCCCACGAGCGCGAGCACGCCGATGATGACGACCGCGATGAGTCCGGCGATCAGACCGTATTCGATCGCGGTGACCCCCGACTTGTCGCGCCGAACACCACGGATAGCGCCGAAGACCGCATCCGTGAGATCAACGCCCGCAAGAAAAATTCGCAGCATCGAGTTCCTCCGTTGTTTGCCCCGCGGCCCGGGTCGTGCCTACGCCGAGGCACGCCAACAGCGTCCTGGGGGATGGGTCTCAAAAGACTACTAGTTATAAGAGAGTATCTCATACATAATGCAATCGATGATAATCGACGACGCGGAAGAACGCAATATTTTGATGATTGACTTAAAATATAAACACGTATAGGTTGTATATGAGACGGAGATGAGAATGACGCTACTGTGGGCGGTCCGTGAGCCCGGGCATCCGTCCCGGTGCGCCATCGCGCGGAGCTGACGCGTCCATGGCCGAAGAGCGGGCGGAATCGGCACCAGCGGCATCGCTGTCTCTGGCCGGCGTGAAGATTCTGGAGACGCTGCCCGCGGCGGAACGCACCTTTCTCGAGACGCGCTGCACCTATCGCCGCATCGCGACCGGAGACGTGCTCATGGCCCGCTTTACCAACGGTACTGCCGTGTATTTCATTCTCGCGGGCCGGGCGCGCATCGTCCATCACATCGGCGAAAGCGACGAGGTAACCATCGCCGTCGTCGGCGCCGGCGACGCGCTCGGTGAAATCTCCGCCATCGATGGCGGCACCGCCTCCGCCACGATCGTCGCGGATGAGGCCTGCATCGTCGCGGAACTGCCGAAGGAGGAATTCCAGGCGCTGCTCATCCGCCGCGGCGAGGTTGCCCTGGCGATGGCAAAGCGCTGGGCCTCCATCATCCGCGACCTCGACGACAAGGTGAGCTTCGTCGCGAGCATCGGCCCCGAGCAGCGCATCTGTTCCGAGATCATCCGCCTCGCCCGGGTGGTGCAGCCGGGCAGCAACCAGTGGCTCGTGCCCGAACTGCCGAGCCATCACGATCTCGCCATCCGGGCGCAGACGACGCGCGAGTCGGTGGCGCGCGTGATCGCGGAACTGGTCAGCCGCGGCGTGGTCGAGCGCCGCACGCGCGCGCTTCACATCCTCGATTTGCAGGGGCTCAAGGACGTGGTGCGCCGGGGTGCCCTCCTGAACCTATCGGGCGAGGAGGCCGGCGATGCCTGAATCACGGGCCGGATGCCCGAGCGGATGATGCGCGATGAACATGCGCGACAGCGTCGCCCGATCGGGTTTGCCGCGGCGATTATGGAGCGAACGGCGCGGCAACTACTCGATGATCGTTGCGCTGCTGCTGCCCGTGCTCGCCGGCTTCGTCGGGATGGCGACCGAGGCCGGGCTTTGGTTCTATACCCACCAGTGGATGCAGGGGGCGGCCGACGCGGCCGCCTTCAGTGCGGCGAAAGTCGGCGCCGGCGGCGGCAACTGGTCGCCTGAGGCGCTCGCCGTCGCCGCCGCGCACGGCTTCACGAACGGCGCCGATGATACCACCGTCGCGGCGCTGTCGCCGCCGCATGCGGGCACGCATATCGGCCAGTCCGGCTATTACGAGGTGTTCATCAGCCAGACGCAGAAGCGGCTGTTTTCGGCGCTGTTCATCGGCACGCCCGTGGTCATCACCGCCCGCGCGGTCGCCGGCTCGTCAGCAGGCGCCGGCAATGGCTGCGTCGTCGCGCTCGACGGCGGCATCGTCACCGACGTCCAGAGTTCCGGCGGCATCACGCTCGATCTCAACAATTGCAGCCTCTATTCCAATTCGCCCTACAGCCGCTCGGTGAGCCTGAGCGGCGGCGCAACGATCAATGCGCAATCGGCCTATATCAGCGGCAGTTACGTCGCGTCCGGCGGCGCCCGTCTCAACACGACCAGCGGCATCAATACGGGCGTGTCGCCGATCAGCGATCCCTATGCCAATGTGCCGATCCCGTCCTTCTCCGGATGTGGTGGCGGGACTTCTCTCAGTGTCGCCGGCGGCGCGACCAAGAATCTTAATCCTGGCGTCTATTGTAACGGCCTCACGGTTTCGGGCGGCAGCACGATCAACCTCGCGCCGGGCATCTACATCATCGATCGCGGATCGTTCTCGATCTCCGGCGGCACGACGGTCAATGCCAGCGGCGGTGTGACGATCATTCTTTCCAGCAGCACGGGGAGCAGCTATGCGACCACCAACATCAGCGGCGGCGCCAACGTCAACATCACCGCCCCCACCGGCGGCCCGACCGCGGGGCTCGCGTTCTTCCAAGACCGTAGGGCGCCCATGACTGGCTCCGACACTTTCAGCGGCGGCACGACGCAGAACATTACCGGGGCGATCTATTTTCCCAGCCAGTCGGTGAACTATTCCGGCGGCAGCACGACCGGCGGCGCGCAATGCACGCAACTCATTGCCAATACCATCAATTTCAGCGGCGGCGCGAATTTCAACGCCACTTGCACCGGCACCGGGGTCCAGTCGATCGGCAGCTCCGCCGGAACGACTGCGCTTGTCGAATAGCGCCAGCCTGCGCGCGCCAATCGCTAGCGTCCGCCGTTCGCCGGGGCGGCGGCATCGCGCACATGGATCACCGCGACATCGTCGGCATAGAGCCGGCGCCATCCCGTCATCCGGTCGAGCTGGATCACCGCCCGCGAATTCCTGGGAAAGATCGTCCATTCGACGTGGTAGTGCCGCAAGCAGCGCCGGCAATCCGTCGCTGATGCCGCGGGTCGCCTCGAAATCGCGCTTGATGAAGGCATCGCCGTACATGTCGGCGCGGCCGTCGATGAAGGTCTTGATGCCCGCGAACAACAGGTAGTCGCCATAATCATACTCGTTCAGACACGGTCCGGTGAGCCCATGCGACGCGGGCCGCTTGCACTGCCGCAACGGGCATGAACCGGTCGCCGGGCACGAGCGGAAAGGCGAACGCAGCGGCTTCGCTCGCGACGACGACCGCGCCCGCCAGCAGCCAGCCCCCGCGCCGTCGCCGGCCGCGCCAGGCGATCGAGCCAGTGCGCGATGCCGGCGGCGTGACGGAGCGGCCGCGCCCGCGCCAGCTGCGGCGCGGCATCGGGCGCGGCGATGAGCGGCGCGAGGAAGGCCAGGAGCTCGGCATTGCGCGGATGCGGCAGGCTCATGGCGAAGAGCAGAAGCGTCATCAGGCCCGCGCCAGAGGGCAGCCTGATGCCGCGGAACAGCACGATGCCGAGAAACAGAAGCAGCCAGAGCTCGAATGACGTCATGTGCTGAAAATCGATGCTCTTCCATTCGACCAGCACCGACAGCGCGAACCTCATGTTGAGCAGCCGCAGCGGCAGCAGGTAGGCCTCGATCCCGTTCGGCGTGACCAGCGTGGCGATGAGCGCAAGCGCGGTGAAGCCGGCCCAGCGCCTTGGCCGCCTCGAGCCGCGCGCCTCGCCCGGGCGAGCAGCACCGCCTCGGCCATGAAGAGTCCGGTGAAGCCGATCCCGACCAGGAACGTGGCGTGCAGATTGACCCAGGCAATCATGATGAGCGCGGCGGCGGGGCGGGGCGCGCGGTTCTCCGCGCGCGCCCGCACCAGCAGCGCCATCCAGGCGATAAGGAACGGCAAGGCGATGATGTGCGGCCGCGCCAGCCAGTGCGGCGTCACCACGAACCAGGCGGCCGCAACGATGACGATGGTCGTCGCCGGCGGGTAATGGCGCAGCAGCGCGCGGGCGTAGATGACGACCGCAGCGCCCAGCCCCAGGCTCGCCATGGCGACAAGCCCGTGCCATCCGAGCAGACCATAGCAGAGCGCGGTAATCACCTCGCCGAGCCATTCGTGCGCGACCCAAGGACGGCCCGGGACGGTGTAGGACAGGAAATCGACGTGCGGCACGGCGTGGTGAGCGATGATCCACCGCCCGGTGACGATGTGCAGCATGATGTCGGGATCGTCGAGCCGCGCCGCGGCCCGAAGCCAGCCCGACGAGATAGACGACGAGCCCGAGCGCGAGCGGCAGCGAGATCCCCATCGGTCCGCGCGAGCCGCCGAGGATTGCCGCCGCCGCCGGGGTCGCGATCGGCGGGTCCGGCCGCCGCACCTTCGGCCATGTTGCCGCGCCCGACATCTACTGGATGCGGACGGTCGAAACCGCGGTAAGCGGCACCGGATTGGCGATGCTGACGGCCAGCAGGCCGGTCAGGAGCGTATAGGGCAGGAAAGTCGAGTAGGTCGCGGTCGCGGTGACCTGGACATAGGTGCCGACGGTGTAGCCGCTGGCGCAGCTCGGCGCCGTCGAAGCGCTGCATATGTGTCATGCCGGCGCAACAATACATTTCCGTCGCATCGGCGGTCAGCGGCGCGCGCGAAAGCAGACGCGACACCGTCACCGCACTCGTTGCCGCGGTGGCGATGGCGGCGTTGAACGTCGCCGCATTGCCTGTGCTATAGGACCTGCCGTTGCGAAACGCATAGGCGGCCCCGGCATCGGCGGCATCGCCCACCAGCATTTTGGTGTAGATGCCGAAGCCGAAATCGACCATGGCCAGCGCCAGGACCACCAGGATCGGCGCGACGAGCGCCAGCTCGATGGCGGCGACACCGTCGCTGCCGCAACGTCGCAACGTCGGATCGGAGCGGAACCTTGCCCCGCCTGCCGTGGTGCTTCTCTTTCTTGCGCAGGGCATCGTCGGACAGTCGGCCTGAACTCGCTATCCTACCACTTTAAAGAGTGTTGATCGATTTTTGTACAATTAATCATACAAAGCCCCGCGCCGGCGCCTTCGCCATTGCGACGGGCCATCGCGAGGCGCGGCCGATGAACGACGGCCCCGTCGTCGGCGCCGCCGCACTCGAGGCGACGCTCGCATCGTTTCGCACTGGCGCCGCCGACCCGCGCGCGGGCGCGTTCGGACCGCAATCGATGCGGTGGCAGATCGACCGCGAGGCGGCGCTGTTTCTCGGTGCCGGGCGCGCGCTCCTGCTGCAACTCGCTCATCCCTGGGTCGCGGCGGCCATCGCCCAGCATTCCCATGCGCTCGATGATCCGATCGGGCGGTTTCACGGGACTTTCGGCACGGTCTTCGCCATGGTGTTCGGCAGCCTCGACGACGCGATGGCGGCGGCGCATCGTCTCCACCGCCGCCACACCGGTATCGTCGGCGCGATTCCGGGCGGCGGACGCTACGCCGCCAATGACCGGGCGGCGCTGCGGTGGGTCCATGCGACCTTGACCGAGACCGCGCCGATGGCCTATCGCCTGGTGCTGCCGCTCGGCGCCGACGAGCGCGCGCGCTATTATGCCGAGAGCGTGCGCTTTGCCGCGTTCTTCGGTCTGACGCCCGATGCATTGGCGCCCGATTGGGATTCCTTCGCGGCCTATAACCGCGCGATGCTGGAGTCCGACACGCTGAAGGTGAGCGGCGAGGCCCGGGCGATCGCCGCGCGTCTTCTCACCGGTGCTGGCAGTTGGATCATCGTTCCGCCGTGGTATCGGGCGCTGACGGCCGAGCTGCTGCCGCCGCGCCTGCGCGCGGAATTCGAGCTTCCCTATGGCGCCGCCGAGCGTCGCGCTGCCGCCCGCGCGCGGCGCTGGCTGCGCCGCATCCATCCGTTGCTGCCGGCGCGGCTTCGCTTCGTCGGCCCCTATTTCGAGGCGCTGGAACGCCTGGCCGGCCGGGACCGGCCGCGCCTCTTGACGCGTCTCGGCAATCGCTTCTGGATCGGCCGGCCCTTGCTGGCGTGGCCGGGCCCCCATGATTGAGACGTCGTGTTCGCCGGCGATATCCCGCCCCGGACGCGTGCGCCTTAAGTGCGGGCCCGCATCTTCTGCACCATCGGGATCGCGCCCGTCACCAAGGTCAAGGTCGCGGCGACCGCGGCGAGTCGCGATCATCGGCATCGCCGTGCCGTCCGCCGTCCAGCCATAGATCTGGGCGAAGAGCGCGCTGCAGGATCATCTGGCAGAAGACGCCGATCCCCGCCGCGGTGCCGGCGAGCGCGGGCATCACCTGCATCGCGCCGGCCTGCGCGTTGGGCAGCGCCAGGCCCTGCGCGAAGGTGACGAAGAATGCCGGGCACGAAGATCACCAGCGGGTCGAGCGCGCC
Organism: uncultured Alphaproteobacteria bacterium; assembly: GCA_963721625.1. Lineage (GTDB taxonomy): Bacteria > Pseudomonadota > Alphaproteobacteria > ATCC43930 > CGMCC-115725 > DATJLY01. The sequence goes on along the minus strand of CAVRKF010000020.1, from coordinate 201,530 downwards.
GCCGAGGATGAAGGCCGGCCTGCACCGCCATGGCCGACGAAATTGACGGACCGAGCCGGTGAGCACCATCGCCTCGATCGAGACGCGGCCCGAAAACGCGGCCCGAGATCAGGTTGCCGATGCAATAGCCCGCCGGAAAGAGGATGAAGTAGAGCCCGTATTCCGTCGCCGAGCGCCCGAGCCGATCCTCCATGAGGAAGGGCGACGCCGCGACGATGGCGAAGAACGTGCCCGAGCAAAACCCCGATTGCAGCACGAAGGCGGTGAAGCGCGGGTTGGCGAAGAGCGCGCGCATAATCGCGCAACGATCCCGCTCGCCGCGCTGCGCGCCCGCCGTTGCCGTGTCTCGCGCGAGCACGCGGTCGGCCGCCACGCGTGATCGCGCGCGCCCGGCGATGAGCGCGAACCAGAACACGCTGCGCCAGCCGAGATGGTCGACCAGCGACGCCGCCCAAGCGGCGGCGCCAGCATCGGCCCCAGCGTATAGGCCATCGTCAGATAGGCGATCGCCTTGACCAGCGTCTCCGGCCCATAGGCGTCGCGCGCCATCGCGCGGGTCAGCGTGATGCTGCATCCGGCGCCCATCGCCTGCACCAGCCGCCCGGCGAGCAGCGCGCCAATCGAGCCGCGCGAGCGCCGCAGAGCGCGCTGCCGACGAGAAAAGCGCGAGCCCCGACAGCAGCAGCGGGCCGCCGCCCGAAGCGGTCGGACAGCGTGCCATAGACCAGCGTCGCCACCGCCATGGTCGCCAGCGTGATGCTGAAGCGTGAGCTCCGCGAGCGCATCGGAGACGCCGAACGCGGCCTTGATCCCGGGCACGACCGGCAGGAAGAAATGGACGGCGAGCGGCCCGATCAGCGTGACGCGCCGGCCGAGCGCCACGCGCCGAAGCCGCACGCGCCGGACCGGTGACAGGCGTCCCGGAGAGCGCGCCGATCAGCGCGCCTAGTGCGGCGTGGCCTGGGCGTCGCGGATCGCCTGCCACACGGCGAAGGGCGTCGCCGGCATCGGCGATCGTCGCGCACGCCCAGCGGCGCCAGCGCGTCGAGGATGGCGCTGACGATGACCGCCGAGCGCCGGCGTCGTGCCGCCCTCGCCGCCGGCCTTGATGCCGAGCGGATTGGTCGGCGACAGCACCTCGACGATCTCGGTGCGGAAGCGACGGCAGGGCATCCGCCCGCGGCATGGCGTAATCCATGAGCGAGCCGCACGAGCGGCTGGCCCGAGGCGGGATCGAGCGCGCATTGCTCCCACATCGCCTGGCCGACGCCCTGGGCGATGGCGCCGTGCGTCTGGCCGTGGACGATGAGCGGATTGATGCAGCGCCCGACATCGTCGACCGAGGCATAGCGCGTGATCTCGACGCGCGCCGGTCTCGGGATCGATCTCGACCTCGCCGACGGCGCAGCCGTTGGGAAAGACCGGATCGTGCATCTCGTTGTCGGCGGCGACGGCGAGCCCGTCCTGCGAGATCCGGCCGGCAGCGTGATGCGCGCCGCCTCGCGCGCCAGCTCGAAGAAGTCGAAGCTGCGGTTGCTGCGCGGCGCCGCTGAAGCGCCCGTCGGCGAAGCGTCGACGTCCGCCTCGGGCGCGGTCTCCGAGCAGCGATGGCGGCGATGCGCCGCGCCTTGGCGATGAGCGCGGTGGCGGCGAGCGACATCACCGTCGCCGGCATGGCGCATCGAGCGGCCCGGAATGCGAGCCGCCGCCGACGCGTGACGATGTCGGTGTCGCCCATGATGATGTTGACCGTCTCGACCGGCACGGCAAGCAGGTCGGAGACGACCTGGGCGAAGCTGGTCTCGTGCCCCTGGCCGCTCGGCTGGGTGCCGATGACGACATCGACCGCGCGGTCGGGCCGCACGGTGATCTCGCGCGCGCTCGCTGCGGCGAGCCGATCGAGGACTCGACATAATTGGCCAGGCCCCGGCCCAGGAGCCGGCCGCGCGCGCGACGCCGCCTCGCGCCGCGCCGCGAAGCCCTGCCAGTCGGCCATCGCGCATGGCGCGGTCCATGTTGGCCTCGTAGGTGCCGCTGTCATAGGCGCGCGCCGACGGCGTTGGTGTAGGGCATCGCGTCGGCGCGCACGAGGTTGCGCCGGCGCAGCGCGATGCGGTCGATGCCGAGCGCGGCCGCCGCCTTGTCGACCAGCCGCTCGATCGCGAAGGTCACTTCCGGGCCGGCCGGAGCTGCGATAGGCCTGGGTCGGCATGGTGTTGGTGAAGACGGCGCGGGCGCGCAGATGCGCCGCCGGGATGGCATAGGAGCCGGTGATGAGCGCCGAGCCCTTGCCGAGCGGCGACAGCGACACGCAGCGCGCGCCGACATTGCTGGTGTTGCGCGCGCGCAGAGCGCCAGAAACGCGCCCGTCGGCGCGCGAGCGCGAGCTCGACCTGCGATGACGAGATCGCGGCCCTGATAATCGGTGAGGAACGCCTCCGCGCGCGTCGCCGCGATATTTGACCGGGCCGGCCGAGTTTGCGCGCCGCCCACAGGACCAGCCCGTATTCGACGTAGGGCCGGTTCTTCGAGCCGAAATTGCCGCCGACGTCGCAGGTGACGACGCGCAGCTTCTCGGGCGCGATGCCCAGCACCGTGGCAAGCTCGCGCTTCTGGCGCACCGCGCCGCCGTTGCCGGCATGGAGCGTGAAGCGTCGCGTCGCGGCTCGTAGACGGCGAGCGCCGCGCGCGGCTCGAGCGCGACCGCGGTGACGCGGTCGACATGGTAGTCGAGCGTGACGACGTGATCGGCGGCGGCGAAAGCCGCGCTCGGTCGCCGCACCATCGCCGAAGAAGGTCTCGACCAGCGAGATTGTCCGGCACCTCGTCCCACACGGCGGGCGCGCCGGGCGCCAGCGCCGCCGCGGCATCGAGCGACGAAGGGCAGCTCCTCGTAGTCGACCGTCGACCGCTTCGGCCGCGTCGAGCGCCTGCGCCTCGGTCTCGGCCACGACCATGGCGACCGCCTCGCCGACATGGCGCGCCTTGTCGGTCGGGGAGGAGATCGTGCGGGCCGATGAAGACCGTGCCGCCGCCCGGCGCGGTGAGCTTCAGGTCGTACCGGGTCGAGGGCACCGGCTCGTGCGGGATCGGCTGCAAGCCGGTCGGCGCGCAGCATCCGCGCCGGTGAAGATGCCGAGCACGCCCGGCATCGCGCGCGCCGCGCCGGCTGCGATGCGCGCGGATGCGGGCGTGCGGATAGGGCGAGCGGACCATCACCGCATGCGCTTCGCCCGGCGACGGCGAAATCGTCGCTGAACCGGCCGGTTCCGGTGAGCAGCCGCAGATCCTCCTTGCGCGGGAGCGGCTGGCCGATGGCGTGGAACCCTTCTCCCTCCGGCATAATGGCTCCTCGATCCGTGCATCCGTGCTGGCGCGTCAGTCGATCCGATATAGGCGTCGGGCGTTGCGGCCGAGTATCCGCGTCTTCACGTCGTCGTCGTACCGCGAATCGGCGATGAATTCCGGCACGCCGGCCAGAAGCTCGTCCGCCGACGGCTCATGCGGGAAATCCGAAGCGTAAACAATCCGCTCGGCGCCGATGCAGTCGATCACGTAGCTGAGGCTGCGCTCGCCCAGCTCGAGCGATACCCAGAAATTCTCGCCGTCGCGCAGATAGGCGGACGGCTTGCGCCGCAGTTTCTTGCGCACGGACACGCCGAAAAGCGAGTGATATTCGTAATCGAGTCGGTCGATCATGAACGGCACCCAGGCGCAGCCGCCTTCGAGGAAAGCGACGCGCAGATCGGGAAAGACGTCGAACACGCCGCTGAACACCATGTCGGTGAGTTGGATCATCAGCGGCACGGGGTGCTCGAGCGTATGGACCTTGACGAAGGGACGGAGATGGTCGAGGCCGAAGCCGCGGCTCGGCCCGCCGTGCAGCGCGACGACAAGGCCCTGGCGTTCCGCTTCCTCGAAGATCGGCCAGAAGAACTCGTCGCCATAGCTGCGGCCCGTGGCGGTGACGGTGGGGAGATAGACGGCGCGGAAATTGGCGCGCGTCTTGAAGCGCCGCATCTCCCTCACTGCGGCGTCGGGGTTCTGCACCGCCACCATGCCGGCGCCGTAAAGCCGCGCATCGAGCCGCGTGTAACGATCCTCGAGCCAATTGTTGTAGGCGGTCGCGAGGGCGGCCGCGACTTCGGCATTCTGCATCAGCCCGCAGGCCAGCCCGGCGGTGGGATAGAGCACGCTGCCGTCGGCGCCGATCGCCTCGAGCATGGCGCCCCAGACCGCGGCGCTGGTGGCGGCATGAGCATACGAGGTCGCGTCCTTCGCCTTTTCCAGCGTGAAGCCGCGGCTCCAGCCGTCGAGGCTGGGGAATAGCTCGAACACCTTGAAGCGCCTGATGCCGGCATAATCGCCCTCGAAATAGCCGATCAGCTCGTCCGGATCCTCATAGACGTGGCCGTCGCCGTCGAATAGGGGCAAGCGGTGTTTCGGCATCGCATCCTCCGCGGCCGAGAGTGCCCGACGCCACCCGCCTTCGCAAGACGCACCCCGCTTGACGCGGCGCCGCTTCGGTCATTCTATGACGGCGGCATTTCAGGAGAGAACGACATGGATGGAAAGACGGTGCTGCGCTCCAATCGCAGCGATCTCGACGCATGGCTGGAAAAGGTCGAGGCGCTGGGCGAGTTGAAGCGCATCACCGCCGCGGTCGATCCCGATCTCGAGCTGGCGACGATCACCTATCTCGTCGGCAGCGGCAAAAGCCCCGCGCTGCTGTTCGAGAACATCAAAGGCCATCCTGGCCATCGCGCGATCGCCAACATGATCGGCTGCAACCTGTCGCGCCTGTGCCTCGCCATGGGCGAGGAGCCCGTCGCCCATCCGCTCGATGCGGTGCAAATCCTCAAGACCAAAATGGGCCGCAAAATGAAGCCGCGCGAGGTCGCGCCGGAACAGGCGGTGTGCAACCAGAACATCGTCACCGGCGAGGCAATCGACGTGCGCCGGTTTCCCGCGCCGCGCATGTGGCCGCTCGACGGCGGCAGGTATCTCGGCACCGGCGATGCCGTCATCACCCAGGACCCCGAGACCGGGCGCATCAATATCGGCACCTACCGCATGATGATGAAGGGCCCGCGCGAACTCGGGATCTATACCTCGCCGGGCAAGGACGGAACGCTCGACCGCGACAAGTGGTGGAAGATGGGCAAACCCATGCCGGTCGCCGCCGCCTACGGCATCGATCCGCTGCTGTTCCTGGTCGGCGCCACGACCTTTCCCAAGACCGAAAGCGAATACGAATATTACGGCGGCATCAACGGCGCCCCGATCGAGGTCTTCAAGAGCGACGTGACCGGATTGCCGCTGCCGGCCGGCGCCGAGATCATCATCGAGGGCTTCGTCTATCCCGACGAAACCTTCGCCGAAGGGCCGTTCGGCGAATTCACGGGCTATTACGGGCGGCCGAGCGGCGACACGCCCTACATGCGGGTCGAGAAGATCCGCTTCCGCGACAGCCCGACCCTGACCTGCGCGCTCATGGCCGACGGCGCGGCGAACGAGGCGGGATTATTCTGGGGCTCGGTGCGCTCCGCCGCGATCTGGGCCGATCTCGACAAGCTCGGCGTGCCCGGCATCAAGGGCGTGTGGTCGATTCCCGAGGCGGCGGGCTGGGGCATCACCGTGGTGTCGCTGCGGCAGATGTATGCGGGCCATGCGCCGCAAGTGATGGCGCTCGCGGCGCAATGCACGGGCGGCGCCTATTTCGGCAAATACGTGATCGTGGTCGACGACGACATCGACCCGACCAACGTGCATCAGGTGCTGTGGGCGATGGCGACCCGCTCGCGCCCGGCGCAATCGATCGACATCCTGCGCGAGACCTGGAGCACCTATCTCGATCCTAGCCTCAATCCGCCGGAGATCCGGCCCTGGGGTTCGAAATGCCTCATCAACGCCTGCATGGACTATCGCTACATCAAGTCATTCTCGCCGCGTGCGAAGCTGTCGAAGCAGGCCTATGCGGGCGTGGCCGCGCGCTGGCGCGAGCTCGGCCTCGAGGGCGAGGCGCCGAAGGTCAGCGTGTTCGAGCAGAATCCGTTTCCCGAAACCCTTTAAGCGCGCGTCAAGCGCGCGTCAGCGTTTGGCGCCGGCGTAGCTCGTGAGGTCGATATATTCGAGCACGGTGCCGTCGGGATCGCGGAAATAGGCGCGCGGTCCGTTGACGACGCCGCCCTGCCGGTCCTCCTCGAACAGCACCTCGACCCCGTTCGCGCGCAGATTGTCGAGCGCCGGCTTGTAGTCCTTGTCGATCCACCATGAACGAGTGATGAACGCCGTTATGGTCGTCGAGCGCGCGGTTGATCGGCGGGTCGTGCCGCACCAGGATGATGCAGTCGCCGCCCGCATCGAGAAAGGCCATCGCCTGGTCGGGCGTGGTGAAGAGGTGCCGGCAGCCGACGATGTCGGTGTAGAACCGCGTGCTCTTGCCGAGATCGCTCACGGCGATGCTGAAATGCGCCATGCCCTTGATCGCAACCATCCGTTTTTCCTCCGTCCTCGTCACCGGGTCGTGCCGGCTTCCGTGGCCGGCGGCACGACCGTCCAGTCCGCATCCGGATCATAGCGCGAAATCGCCGGCGCGATCTGCGCCGTGGCGCGGCCGAAATTTCGTTCATGGACGATGCCGTCCTGGTTGACGATGAAAGTCATGACTCCGGAATCGCCCCATTTCGCCGGATATGCCACCAGCGCGAAGCCGCCGATCATGTGCCCTGCGACGATGTAGTCGCGCGCGCCGTCGGCCGCATGCGGTCCCTGGCCCAGCAGGATCTTGAAGTAATAGCCGTGATAGGGCGCGCGCTTGCCGCCATAGCCTTCGGCCTGCGCTTCCGCCATGAGCGGCCCCAGCGGGCTTTGCGGCGCGCCCGCCGCTGCGGGCCAATAGAGCCCGTCCTTGCGGCCGGGGTGGCTGACGAAGCTGACCCGCATATTGGAGGACGCCGTCGCTGCTGCGCGTCGACGCTCGCATAGTCGCGCTCGGCATCGACGAAGGCGAGGCAGGTTTTGATGGCGCTCAGCTCGTTGCGGCCGATGCGGCGGTCGAGAATCTCCTCGCGCTCCGGCGCGCGCATCGAAGCGCCAGGCGCCGCCCGAAGCGCGCAGCGGAATGGGAAACGGCCACTCTTCCCTGCCGACGTAAAGAACGGCGCGTTCCTTGCCCTCGCGTTCGATCTTGTGGTGGGCCGTGAAGGCGGCGACGAATTTCGCACGATTGTCCTTGTCGGCGACGGGATCGCCGGAACTCGACCAGCTTGCCGCTGCCGGGGCCGAGAATGCGCTTGATTGCTGGCGGCTGGCCGCTGCGCACGGCTGTGAGCAGTGCATCGAACGCCTGATCGGGCGTACGAAAGCTTGTTTGTCCGCCTCCCGCAGCCAGTGCCAAGCCGGCCCAGCCGGCGACGATCACGGCCATGAACCACCGCGGCAACCGGAAAACGCGGGTCGGTGTGCGAACGCTTACGCGCAAGGCGGCCTCCTCGCTGAATCCAATGACGGCCTCATGGGTGCCGCTCCTGCGTCTGCGGGGGTTGGGAGCGGCTTGCGGGCGCGCGCGGCGGCGGCGCCCGATTCTGGGTCGGTGCCCGATTCTGGGTCGGTGCCCGATTCTGGGGCGGTGCCCGATTCTGGGGCGGTGCCGATTGCCGGCTTGCCTGGCCGCGCTGCGATGTGGCGCGCGCCTCGGGACCGCGTTCGAGCCCCTGGAACGCGGTGTCGGGCCGTTGCGGTGCCGGCCGAATGACAGCCACCGCCGGCGGTTGCTGTGGTGCAACGCGCGGCGGTTGCTGTGGCGCAACGCGCAGCGGTTGCTGCGGTGCAACGTGCGGCGCCTGCTGTGGCGCTATGCGCGGCGCTTCCCCTCGCGGCGGCGCGCCCTGTGTCGGCGCGGCGCCACGCTGGGGCGCCGGGCGGGCAGTGTTCGGCCCTCGCGGTGCCGGCGGCGACGCCGGCGCATAGCCACGGTAATCGCGCCGTTCTGCCGGCGAGCCGGGGATCGCCGTTTGATAGCGGGCGCGGCTTGCGGGGTCGGCATAGGGCACGCCGCGGCGATGCCCGGGATCGTGCTGCCAGACCGTCGCCCTGATCGGCGGACGCCCGGCATTGATGCGATTGAAGCGATTGGGATCGACACGGATATCGTGGTCGCGCCAGTCCCAGTTCCCCCAATGCCACAACATGTCGACGACGCCGATGCTGATGCCGAACCCGATCCCGCCATAGGTCGCGCTGATGCCGATGCCGGGCGGCGGGCCGTAATAAATCGGCGGATAGGCGGGATAGGGCCACGCTCCATAGACCGCGGTCGGATCGTATACCGGCACCGCGACGAATTGCGGTTGCGCCGGCTCGATCTCGATATAAGGCCCGTCCGCAGTCACCGTGACGTCGGGATTCGAAACCAGCGTGCCGGCCGCGAGCGCGGCATGGCGCAAGCGCTGGATCGAATCCATCACGTCGGCCTGCTGTGCGAGAAAGGCATTGCCGAGCGCCTGGGTCCAGTCGAGATGCGCGTCCATCATGTGCAGGATCTGGGGAAACGGCACCAGCGACTTGACGCTGGGGTCCCAGCTCTGCGCCGCGAGCGCGGCCGCGAGCGCACCGTCGCCGAGCGCAGCATTGCCCGGGTAGGCGAGCCAGCGGTCGGCGTCGACGATCTCGAGCGGATAGGTGGCCGCGGTCAACATCGACGTGAGCAGCGGATCGGGATAGAGCGCGATCGCGGCCAGCATCTGGTCGAGCTGCGACGTGGCATAGAGCGGCTGGACCGCGCCGGGCGGCGGCGGCGGCGGCGCACCGGGCGGCGGCGGATATTGCGCCCCGGCTGTCGCGGCGAGGAAGAGTGCTACCGCCATCGTCACGCCGCCGATGGAGCGCTTCATTGCCTAATCTCCTTCGGGGCCGCGCACCGGTCCCGCAATCCCGCAATATAGTGCAGAGGCACAAGCTTCGCGATCGGCGTCGCGGCCGACATCCGGTGCGCCGCGCCGGCACGCCAACGGGCGCATCGACTATCGGCCGTCGTCGCCGATCGCGCAAGGTGCCTGCTCGCGATGCCGGCTTACGCCTCGCTCACCCGCCCGACACGCAGCGCCGCACGCGGGCGGGATCGCCGACGGCGACCGGCCCATCTCCTGCTTTCAAGCGGCACCGCGGCTATCGCGCGACAGGCATCGCCGGTCGGACGCAATCGAGGGGTGGTACCGGCGCCCCGCCGCGATAAGATTTCCGCCGGGGAACCTTCAACCGCCACGGCAGCCGAGCACCCGATGGAAGACAATTCGCGCCAGAAGCAATCGCGCAGCTACCTCCTGCCCGTCGAGGATACCGCGTTCCTGCTGCGCGACGAGATGCGCGATGTGCGGTTTGCGCTCGAATATTCCAAGGCCGAACTGTCGCTGCGCGATTGGGGCATCCGCTCGACCATCGTCGTGTTCGGCAGCGCCCGGATACCCTCGCCGGAGCAGGTCGAGGCCGCCACGCATGCGGCTGCGAGCGAGGCGGAGCGGGGTCGCGCGGCGGCACTGCAGCGCCGTTCGGCCCTCTATGCCGCCGCGCGCGAGTTCGCCCGCATCGCCTCGCAGCGCGGCGGCGCCTTCGCCCCGCACCATCGCTGGCGCGACAACGTCATCGCCACCGGCGGCGGCCCCGGCATCATGGAAGCCGCCAATCGCGGCGCCGTCGAAGCGGGCGCGCCCAGCATCGGCTTCAACGTCAGCCTGCCGGCCGAGCAGGAGCCCAATCCTTACACCACGCCGGAGCTGACCTTCCGCTTCCACTATTTCGCCATGCGCAAGATGCATCTCGCGATGCGTGCCAACGGGCTGGTGATCTTTCCCGGCGGCTTCGGCACCATGGACGAGCTGTTCGAGCTGCTGACCCTGGTGCAGACGCGCAAGGCGCCGAAGTTGCCGATCGTCCTTTTCGGCAAGGACTACTGGCAACGCGTCATCAATTTCCCCGCGCTGGTCGAGGACGACATGATCGCCGCCGCCGACTGCGCCCTGTTCGATTACGCCGAACTCGGCCGAGGCGGCGTGGCAGACGCTGGTGCGGCGCGGTCTGACCGCGCACACACCCGAGACGCCCTGAGCCGCCAGCGCTATTGGAGCCGCGCCGCCGCCTCCTTGATCAGGCTGAGATCGGTGTATTTGCGCACGTCGATGGTCTTTTTGGCGAAGCCGAGCTTGTACTGCAACTCGACATTGGCCTGGATCGCGTCGAGATTGGGAATGCCGTTCGGGTCGCGATAGTAATCGCCGCCCTCGCCGTCCTTGACGTAGAGCCAGTGGTCATAGAACGCCGGCGGCTGATGGCCGACGCGCGAGGCGATCTCGACCGCTTCCTTGTGGTTGGCGGGATCGAGATACCAGCGCTCCTGCCGGAGCACGTCCTCGAGGAAATCGACGAGTGCCGCGCGGTGCTTGGCGATCCAGCTCGCCCGCACGGCCCAGAATGCCAGGGGCGAGATGCCGGCAGCGTCGCGCTGCTGAAACAGGATGCGGTCATTCGCCTGGACCCGGGGATCGCCGGTGAAGGGCAACGGCAGCGCCCCCATATCGATCTTCTTTTCGGCGAGCATGGCGGGCATTGCCGGGATCGGCGCCTCGACGATGGTGACGTCGCTGTCGCTGAGATGGTGCTTGCGCAGCATCGCGCGCATCGGGATGTCGGTGCCGCTGCCCTTGGCGTTGACCGCGAGGATCTTGCCCTTCAGGTCCTCGACGGTCTTGATCGAGCTGTCCTTACGCACGAGGTACTGGTTGCTGTAATAGCCCGGCACGCCGTCCTGCAGCTCGTCGGCGATGACGCGCAGGTTGAGCCCGGCATTGACGACGCCGAAGACGAGCGACGAATAACCATGGTCGCCGATCTCGAGCTCGTTGATCGCTTGCGCCTGCACGAGCTGCGGCGTGCCCTGGAAATGCACCGCTTCGAAGGTATAGGACTTGCCGAGATGCTTGGCGATGCCCGGCTTCTGGAACAGCATCGTCGCCCAGTTCGAGACCGGCACGATATAGGCGAGACGGATCTTCACCGGTTCGGCGCGGGTGACGCCGCAGCCGGCGAAGACAATGGCGGCGGCGAGCATGAATTTGACGGCGCGCATGGTTTTTTCCTCCCCACTTCAATTATCGGCGGCGCGTGCCGGCGCCGCGGCTTGGGCCTTCAGCGCGGCGGCACGGGAATCGCGCGCTGGTTGTAGAGAATTTTGCGGCGGCGTTCCTGTTCCTCCTTCGGGAGCGTCGCGGGGTCGGACTGAAGCGCGGCGCCTACCGCCATCCCACGCTGCACCGCGGGGCGGCTACCCAACTCCTCGTACCATCGCTTGAAATAGGTGAATTCCTCGATGTCCTGCCCCTGGACCTTCCAGTTGGCGCTCCACGGATAGGCGATCATGTCGGCGATGGAGTATTGGTCGCCCGCGAGATAGCGGCGGTCGGCAAGGCGGTAGTTGAGCACGCCGTAGAGCCGGTTCGCCTCGTCGGTGAAGCGCCGCACCGCATAGGACTGGTCGCCCTGGTCGGTGAGGCGGCGGAAATGCCCGCACTCGCCGAGCTTCGGGCCCTGATTGGCCATCTGCCACATCACCCATTCGGTGACCTCGTACTTGCCGCGGATATCCTGCGGCCAGAACTTCCCGGCCTTCTCGGCGAGGTACATCATGATCGCGCCGGACTCGAAAATTGCCACGGGCGCGCCGCCGCCCTTGGGCTCGTGATCGACCATCGCCGGCATGCGGTGGTTGGGGTTGAGCTTCAGGAACTCCGGCTTGAACTGGTCGCCCGCGCCGATATTGAGGGGGATGACCTTGTAGGGCAGGCCGCATTCCTCGAGCAGGATCGTCACCTTCTTGCCGTTGGGCGTGGGCCAGTAATAGAGGTCGATCATCATCTGCCTTTCGAGCGCCGGCGCGGCCGGCCACAGGGGCCGTGACCGGGATCGGCCATCGCATTAACATTGCCCGGGCTTCGGCGCAAGAAGCCGCACGGGAAGGACCGGTGATGACCGAACGCGCCTATGACGGACCCCTCAAATTCGGACTCTTTCTCGCGCCGTTTCATTCGACGAAACTCAACCCGACCTATGCGTTCGAGCGCGACCTGATGCTGGCCGAGCATCTCGACCGCATCGATTTCGACGAGATCTGGTTCGGCGAGCATCATTCGGGCGCGATGGAGATGATCGCGGCGCCCGAGCTGATGGTCGCCGCCGCGGCGCAGCGGACCAAGCATATCCGGCTGGGCACGGGCGTGAAGTCACTGCCGTTCCACAACCCGCTGATGCTCGCCGAGGCGATGGCGCAGCTCGATCACATGACGCGCGGCCGGGCGATTTTCGGCGTCGGGCCCGGGGGCGCTGCCGACCGATGCGCACATGCTCGGCCTCGAGGTGCGCGATTTGCGCCCGGCGCATGGACGAGGCGCTCGATATCGTCATGGCGCTGATGCGTGGCGAGACGGTCGAGCGCAAGACGCGATGGTTCCACCTCAAGGAAGCGCGGCTCCATCTCGGCTGCTATTCGCGGCCGATGATGGAGATGGCGGTGACCTCGGTGCGCTCGCCCGCCGGCGTCATGGCGGCGGGGCGGCACGGGCTTGGCGTGCTCACGCTCGGGCCGACCACCGATGCGGCGCTCGCCCATCACGTCGAGAACTGGCGCATCCACGAGGAGGAATGCGCCCGGCACGGCCATGTGGCCGATCGCGCGAAATGGCGCATCACGGTGATGATGCACATCGCCGAGACGCGCGAGACAGGCTTTCGCCGACACGAAATGGGGCTTCCACGAGTGGATCGACTACACCCACGACGTCATCCCCGCGCCGCCGGCCTTTCCGCGCGGCGTCGCCAACCCGGCGCAGTTCTGCCTCGACAACCAACTCGGCATCATCGGCACGCCCGACGACGCGATCCGCGAGATCGAGCGCATTCAGCGTGCCTTGGGCGGCTTCGGCGCGGTCCTCGTTTTCGGCAACGACCTCGCCTCGTGGTCCGGCACAGCTGCGCAGCTTCGAGCTTCTGGCCGAATTCGTGAAGCCGCATTTCAACCGCAGCAATGCCCAGCGCCAGGCGAGCTACGAGTGGTGCGCGACCAACCAGGCGCGCAACCGCGAAGAAGGCCTCACCGCCGTGGCGCAAGCGACCGAGAGCTACAACGCCAAGCGGACCAAGGCACGGGGCGAGGATTAGGCCCCCGCTTCGATCCGCTCGCGCAGGCGCCTGAGGCTGCCGCCCTTCATCACCGAGCCCGGCAGCGGGTGGCCGACGATGTCCTCGGCCAGCCGAGCGCATTCGGCGAGCGCCTCGAGATCGACCCCGGTTTCGATCCCCATCTCGTCGCACATGAAGACCAGATCCTCGGTGCAGACATTGCCGGCGGCGCCCTTGTGGCCGGCGAAGGGGCAGCCGCCCAGCCCCGCGACCGAGGAATCGAAATAGCGCACGCCCATCTCCAGCCCGGCATAGGCGTTGGCGATGCCCATGCCGCGCGTGTCGTGGAGATGGAGCGAGATTTCGAGCTGGGGAAATTCGTCCTGGAGCGCGCCGACGACGCGCTTGATCGCCAGCGGCGTCGCCCAGGCCATGGTGTCGGCAACCATGATGCGCTTCAGGGTGACGCCGTGTTCGGCGGCGATGTCCAGTTGCTGCTGCACCAGGTCGAGCACGCGCGCCACGGGGATGTCGCCGGCGAAATTGCAGCCGAAGGCCGCCATGATGCCGCCGCGCTCGACCGGCACGCCGCGCGCCTTGTACCGCTCGATGATCGCATGCTGGTCCGCCGCCTGCTGCGCGGCCGTGCGGTGTTGATTGAGCATCAGGAACGGGTCCGACGCGCACAGCACGATCGAGCCGGTGAGTTCGAGCCGCCCGGTTGCGACGGCGCGCTCGAAGCCCTTGTCGTTGAGCCACAGCCCGGTATAGGCGACGCCCGTAGCGGGTGCGATGCCGGCCACGACCTGCTCGGCATCGGCCATCCCCGGCACCGCCTTGGGGTTGACGAAGGACACGATCTGGATGTGGTCGAGCCCGGTCTGCGACAGCGCGTCGATGAGCGCGATCTTGCGCGCGGTCGCGATCGGGCCTTTCTCGAACTGGAACCCCTCGCGCGGGCCTTCCTCGCTGATGTGGATGGATGACGGGAAGTTCGGCATCGCTTCCTCCATTCGCTCCCGCGCAGTGTTCCACAGGGCGCGGCGAAAATCCATGTCGCCACCCCAGGCGGGCCGGTATGATCCAGCCGAGGCAAGGGCGGGGGAGCGCGCATGGCGGACGACGACGTGCTCAAAATCGCGGTCGCGGACCGGATCTGCGTCTTGACGCTCAACCGGCCGGAGCGGCGCAACGCCTTGTCGAGCGCGCTCGCGGCCGCGCTGCGCGAGGCCATCCTCGAGGCCGACGCCGATCCCGCCGTCTCGGTCGTCGCCATCACCGGCAACGGCGCCGCCTTCTGTTCCGGCGCCGATCTCAAGGATGCGCGCGCCCTCGACGAGGATGGCGGCCGCTATCGCGGGCCGCTGAGCCGCCCCGAGCGCAGCCCTTTCGAGGTGATGATCGACGCGAAGAAGCCGCTCCTCGCCATCGTCAACGGTCCGGCGGTCGCGGGCGGGTGCGAGCTGGCACTGGCCTGCGATCTGCGCGTCGCAGCCGCGACTGCGTTCTTCGCGCTTCCCGAGGCCCAACGCGGCATGGGCGCGCATTTCGCGTCGGTCGTCCTGCCGCAGATCGTGCCCGCGGCGATCGCCATGGAATGGCTGTTCACCGGCCGCCGCATCAGCCTCGCCGAGGCCGAGCGCTGGGGTCTCGTCAATCGCGTGGTGCCCGCGGCCGAGCTCATGGAGACGGCGATGGCGCTGGCGCGCGAGGTCGCGTCCTCGGCGCCGCTGTCGCTGCAGCGCATGAAACTCACCTACCGCAAGGCGCAGGGCTTGCCGCTGCATGCGGGTTTGCGCCTCGATGTCGGGCCCGATCCCTACGCGTCCGAGGACCGCAAGGAAGGCGCGCGCGCCTTCCTCGAGCGCCGCGCGCCGGTGTGGCAGGGACGCTGAGGCATGACGACGGCGCCCGCATCGCTCGAGGCGCTGCTGCGGCCGCGCTCGATCGCGGTCATCGGCGCCTCGCGCAGCCCGGACAAGAACGGCTATGCGGTGGTGCGAAATCTCGTCCGCGGCGGCTTTCCCGGCCGCGTCTTTCCGGTCAATCCGGCAGGCGGCGAGATCGCCGGCGTGACGTGCTGGCGCTCCCTCGCCGACCTGCCCGAGGCACCCGACTGCGCCATGGTGGTGATCCCCGCGGCGGAATCCGTCGCGGCGGTGCGCCAGTGCGCCGAAGCGGGAATCCGTGCCGTCGTCGTCGGCGCGAGCGGCTTCGCCGAGGACGGCACCGCAGCGGGCGCGGCGCGGCAGGAGGCCTTGGCGGCGATCGCCCGCGACCGCGGTCTTGCGCTCCTCGGCCCCAACACCAACGGCTTCCTCAACGCCGCCGATCGCGTCTCGCTCGGCTTCAACGCCGAGCATGCGGAATCGTTTCCGCCGGGCGGCGTGTCGGTCGTCTCGCATAGCGGCGCGCTGTTCGGCGGCTTCGCGCGCACGCTGCGGCGTCTGGGCGGGGGCCTGTCGAAATTCATCCCCGTCGGCAACGAGGCCGGCGTCAGCCTGCTCGATGTGTTCGAATTCCTCATCGCCGATGCGGCGACCACGGTCATCGGCCTCGTCGTCGAGGCGGTGTCGAGCGGCGCGCGGCTGCGGCGGCTGGCCGAACAGGCGCGCGAGGCAGGCAAGCCGATCGTCGCGCTCAAGCTCGGCCGTTCCACGGTCGGGCGCGAGGCGACGGCGGCACATTCGAGCCGGCTCGCGGGAAGGGCACGCGCCTATGACGCGCTTTTCGATGCCAGCGGCATCGCCACCGTCCGCTCGGTCGAGGCGCTGGCCGGCGGCGCTGCCTTGCTCGCCGCGCGCACGGCGCGGTCGGTGGCGGGCGCGCAGCGTCTCGTCTGCATCACGACTTCCGGCGCGGGCGGCGCGCTGCTCGCCGATTTCGCGGCCGAGCGCGCATTGCCGCTCGCCGGCGACGAGGCGGGCGAATGGCCCGGTCCGCTCGGCGCCGCCATCCGCGCCCAGCCGTCGCGCGGCCGGTTGCGCAATCCCATCGACACGGGCTCCCTCGGCCGCGACTGGTCGCAGATCGGCGACCTCTACGAATTCCTCGAGGGCGCCGGCGTCACCGGACCGAGCGCGGTCTATGCCCATATCGCGCCCCATCCGGCGATGGATCGGCACCTCGCCGAAGCGCTGATCGAGCGCCAGCGCCGCACCGGCACGCCGATCGTGGTGATGGCGCCCGGCGGCCTTGGCGCGGCGCTCGAGGCCGTTTATGTCGGCGCCGGCATTCCTGTCTTCCACGACCTTCCCACCGGCTTCGACAGCCTGCGCTGCCATTTCGCTACGCTGCCGCAGACTTTTGCGCCGCAGCAAGTGCCCCGCGGCGACGCCACCGATTGGCGCGCGATCGAGGAAATTCTGCGCGCGGCGGCGGCGGAAGGACCGGTGCTGTCCGAGCTGCAAAGCGCCGACGTGCTGCGGCGCGCCGGCGTGCCGTTGGTCGAAAGCCGCGTGTTCGCGATCATCGCCGAAGGCGAGGACATCGCCGGGCGGCTGGGATATCCGGTCGTGCTCAAGGCGCTGGTGCCGGGCGTCGCGCACAAGAGCGAACTGGGTCTCGTGGCCGTCGGCATCGCCGATGCCGACGCGCTGCGGCGGCACCATCGCGCCATGACGGAACGGCTGGCGGAGCTGCCCCAGGGCGGTGCCGCGCGCTTCATTCTGCAGCCGATGCGGCAGGGGGCGGCGGAACTCATCATCGGCCTCAGCCGCGAGCCGGCGCTGGGGCCTTTCCTGGTCGCGGGATGGGGCGGCATTCATGCCGAGGCGCTCGATCGCGTCAGCCTGCTGCCGGTGCCGGCGAGCGATGCGGCGATTGCCGCCTGGCTCGGCGCCTCGCCGCTGGCGCGGCTCTTGCAGCGCCTGGAAGCGACGGGGCCGCTCGTCGCCGCGCTTGCGGCTTTGCAAAGCCTCGCGCAGCATGGCGGCGCGATCATCGAATCCATCGACGTGAACCCGTTCCTCGTCGATGCGGCGGGGGCGATCGGCGTCGACGCCCTGGTGGTACTGCGAAAGGGAGAGGAGAGGCAGGCGTGACCGACAATGGCGCGATGGCGGCGAACCGGCCGCTTAGCGGGCTGGTTGTGGTCGAGGTCGGGCACAGCGTCGCCGCGCCCTTCGCCGGCCAGGTCATGGGCGATCTCGGGGCCAAGGTCATCAAGATCGAGAACCCCCAGGGCGGCGACGACGCCCGCAACTGGGGCCCGCCGTTCTGGCATGGCGCCTCGGCGGTTTTCCAGACG
The DNA here is from genome assembly GCA_963721625.1 of uncultured Alphaproteobacteria bacterium. Lineage (GTDB taxonomy): Bacteria > Pseudomonadota > Alphaproteobacteria > ATCC43930 > CGMCC-115725 > DATJLY01. The sequence goes on along the minus strand of CAVRKF010000020.1, from coordinate 184,114 downwards.
CTGAACCGCAACAAGTATTCGGCCGCGCTCGACCTCAAGAATCCGACGCACAGCGCGGCGCTGCGGCGGTTCATCATCGAGGATGCGGACGTGGTGCTGCAGAACATGCGGCCGGGGCTGATGGCGAAACTGGGGCTCGACGCGAGCATCAGGCGCGACAATCCGCGGCTCATCTATTGCAATGTCGCGGCGTTCGGCCGCACCGGTCCGCTTGCCGACAAGCCCGGCTATGATCCGCTGATGCAGGCTTTCGGCGGCATCATGAGCATCACCGGCGAGCCCGGGCGCACCCCGGTCCGCGCCGGCCCGTCGATCGTCGATCTCGGCACCGCGATGTGGGCGGTGATCGCCATTCTCGCGGCGCTGCGCCGGCGCGATCTCACCGGCGAGGGCGGCGAGATCGATACGTCACTGTACGAAACCGCGCTGTCGTGGATGAACATGGCGGCGGCCGGCTATCTCGCGAGCGGCAATGTGCCGGGCCCGTTCGGCTCGGAATATGTCTCGCTCTGCCCCTACAGAATGTACGAGGCGCTCGACGGCCAGGTCATGATCGCCGCCGGCAACGACAATCTCTTCCGCCGTCTGGCGGTGGCGATGGGCCACGGCGAATGGGCCGAGGATCCGCGCTTCCGCACCAATCCCGATCGCGTCAAGCACCGCGACGCGCTCAACCCGCTCATTGCCGAAATTGTCCGGACCCGCCGGCGCGCCGAATGGGTGGCGGCGCTCGATGCGGCGAGCGTGCCGTGCGCGCCGTTCCAGACGCTCGATCAGGTCATGGCCCATCCCCAGACCGAAGCGCTCGGCATGGTGCTGCCGACGCCGGACGGCACGATGCGCCTCATGGGATTGCCGGTGTCCTTCGACGGCGCGCGCCCGGGCCTCACCCGCGGGCCGGTCGTGCTCGGCGCCGACACCGCACTCGTCCTCGAAGCGGCCGAAACCGTGACGTGAGTTCGCGCCTCAGCCGACGACGATGAGCGCATCGAGCGCGACGGCGCCGGCGCCTTGGGCGTGAACGACGACGGGATTGAGGTCGATCTCGGTGATCTCCGGGCGCGACCGCATCAGCGCGCCCACTTGCGCGGCGATCCGCGCCAGCGCCGACACGTCGCTGGCGGGCCGGCCGCGCAGCGCGGTGAACAGTTTCGCGCCGTTGAGATGCCGCAGTTCGGCTTCGATCTCGCGCGCGTCGAGGTCGGGCGGCAGCAGCCGGACATCCGCCAAGGCCTCGGCCCAGATGCCGCCGAGCCCGACGAGCACGACCGGACCCCAGCCGGGATCGCGGCGCGCGCCGACGATCATTTCGAGACCGGGCATCGCCATCGCCTCGACCAGGATGCCGTCGATGCCATCCGTCACATGCGCGCGCGCTACTTTCTCGAGCCGGCGCCACGCCGCCGCCACGCGCGCCTTCGTGACGCCAAGCGCGACGCCGCCGATGTCGCTTTTGTGCGCGAGATGGCGCGATTGCAGCTTGAGCGCGACGGGATAGCCGAGCGCGGCCGCGATCGCCTGCGCCTCGGGCAAGTCACGCGCGAGCCCGCCCTTCGGCACCGGAATGCCGAAAGCGGCGAGATGGGTCTTGCTCAGATGCTCGGGCATCACGCCTTGAGGCAGCCTGTCATCCGCCATCGGCGGCGCCGGAACCTTGGCCCGCGCCAGCGCGCGGCCATGGGCAGTGAGCCGGGCGAGCGCACGCAAGCCGCGCTCGGGCGAGCGGAAGAACGCGATGCCGGCGCCATGCGCCTCGTCGATGACCGGGCGCGGCACCTCGACCTCGTCGCCGAGCAGGCCGAGGATCACCGGCTTCTGCCGCCTCGAGCACGGGGCGCAGGATGGCGCGCGCCTTGTTGAGGGCGAATTCGCTGCTGCCGGTGATGATCACGCCCAGGAGCAGGCTGCCATAGGCCGGGTCCTGCAGCAGCGGCGTGATCGTACGCTCGTAGAGCTCGGGATGGTGAATCGCCTGGGCAGTGATGTCGAGCGGATTGTCGGGCGCGATGAATTCGGGCAGTTCGCGCCGCAGTTTTTCCGCCGTCGCCGGCGACAACGGCGGCACGTCGATCCCGGCGGCGTCGCAGAAATCGAGCGTCATCCCCTTGAAGGCGCCGGAATCGGTGAGGACGGCGAGACCGGCGGTCGGCGGCTTGGGAAACCGCACCAGCAACTCCGAGGTGTCGATGAGCTCGTCCATGCTCTCGACCATCACGATGCCGTGGTGCATGGCGACAGTCGTCATTACCGCATGGTCGCCGGCGAGCGCGCCGGTGTGCGAGTGGGCGGACTCCCGCGCGGCGGCGCTGCGCCCGGGATGCAGCAGCACGATCGCCTTGCCGCGTTCGCGCGCGCGCCGGGCGATGTCGAGAAACCGCGCCGGGTGGCGGATCTGCTCGGCAAAGGCGGTGAAGACGCGGGCGCGCGCATCGTCGAGCAGGAACTCGATATAGTCCTCGAGCCCGAGCACCGCCTCGTTCCCGGTCGAGACGGTATAGGCCACGGGAATGTCGCGGGCCTGGAGGGCGTTGCGCAGGATGGTGGCGAGTCCGCCGCTTTGCGCGATGACGGCGATCGCCGGACCGGGCGCTAGCACCGGCGCCTGCTGCTGCGAGAAGGTGAGCGGCACGCGGTCGACCAGATTGACGATGCCGAGGCAATTAGGGCCGCACAGCGCCATGCCCGCGCCGCGCGCGGTCCGCGGCGATGCGCTCCTGTGCCGCCGCCCATTCGCCGCCGGCCTCGCCGAAGCCGGCGGCGAAGACGATGGCCGCGCCGATCCCGTTGGCGATGCACGACGCGACCGCGTCCTCGATCGCCGCGCGCGGCAGCATCAGGAGGGCGAGATCGACGCCGTCGCGGCAGCTCGTCGATCGCGGCGACGCAGGGCCGGCCCGCGACCTCGCTGCGGTTGCGGCTGACGAGCAGGATCTCGCCGCCATAGCCGAAGCGCTCGAGATTGCCGAGCACGCCGAAGCCGGGCGAGCCCGGCTCCGGCGAAATGCCGACGATCGCGATCGAGCGCGGCCGGATCAGCCGCGCCAGATCCATCGGCGGCGGCGCGCCGGCGCCTTCACTCGCCACGGCGATAGGGCGAGAGCCCGGGCCGGAACGACTTCTCGTCGAGGAACTGCTTGCAGGCCCTTGCTGCGGCCCTGGTCGGGATCGAGGAAGCGCGCCTGGTGGCCCTTGGCCATCAGGTATTCGTCGGACGCTTCCCAGGCCATGCCCTGAACCGCGCCGCACCGCCTGCTTCGCCGCGCGCAGCACTGTCGGGTTCTTGCCGAGAGCGTCTTCGCCAGTGCGCGCGTGCGCTCGCGCAGCCGCGCGCGCGGCACCGCCTCGTTGACGAGCCCCATCTGCGCCGCCTTGCTTGCCGTCGAAGGTCTCGCCGGTCATGACATAGTACATCGCATCGCGCAGGTTCATCGTCGCCACCACCGAGCGCGTGACGTTGCCGCCCGGGATGATGCCCCAGTTGATCTCGGAGATGCCGAAGATCGCCTCCTCGGCGGCGATGGCGAGATCGCAGGCGACGAGCGGCGTGAACGCGCCGCCGAAGCACCAGCCGTTGACCATGGCGATGGTCGGCTTGCAATAGGCCATGAGATGCTTCCACTGCCATTGCCAGGCCGAGCGCCGGCCATGCAATTGCTGCTCGTAGGGCAGGCCGTCGAGCGCGCGAAAATATTCGCGCAAATCCATCCCGGCCGAGAACGACTTGCCGGCGCCCGTCAGCACCACGACGCCGCAGCGGTCGTCGATCTCGAGCGCATCGAGCGTCGCCGACCATCTCGTCGTTGAGCGGCGGGCTCATGGCGTTGCGCTTTTCCGGCCGGTTGAGCGTGACCCAGGCGATGCTGTCCTCGAACTCGACCAGGACATTCTTGCCCCACGGCGCCGCCGTCGTCGCGTCGGACATTGGTCTCTCCTCTTGGCTGATCGGCTGAAGGCCAGGACGGCGGGTCCCCATCGCGTGCCGCTGCGGCGCCGCGGCGCGCCTCAGGCCCGCTCGCGCGGCCAGCGCGTCATGTCACCCCGAACGGACGCCCGGCGCGAGCGCGTCGAACGCGACCTCCTCGGCCTCGATCTCGGCGGCATTGATGCCCATCGCCGCGAGGAACGCGTCGCGGACTTCCGGCGGCTGACCGATCTGGAAGACATAGCCCTGCAAGGAGCGGCGCGCTGAACGGGTCGCGCAGCATGTCGGCGCGGCTCATGCCGTCGAGCAGCGACCGGCGCTCGGCGACCGGCAGATCGATGCGCGCATTGACCGCGGGATCGCGCACGACCGCCTTGGGGTCCTTGCCCGCGGCCACCGCTTCGATGTCGTTGAGGAAGCGGCGCCGGACCATGACGATGCCGCGGTCGCTCGCGCCGAGATGCTCCTGCGCGCGGTCGGCGATCCGGCCCTGGCCGACCCAGGTGACGAAGTCCTGGTTCATGATATGGCTGGTGATCCAGCGCCCGGTCTCGGGATCGGCGATCGGCCCGTGCCAGGCCGGGATCTTGTCCTGGACATAGGGCTCGCGCTCCGTGCGGCACGCGGGCTGAAATGCCAGGTGACGCTGAGCGTGTTCTCGTCGTCGATCGGCACGCGGAATTCGACGTGGTTGCCGGTGAAGAGCCCGTTGGGCCACAGGCAGACGCGGCCGATCGTCCACAGCCGGTCGCGCTCGTCGGTGTCGGTGCGGATGCGCTTGTACTGGAAGCCGTAATCGAACTCGGTGAAATCGACCTTGAGATGCTTCGGCGAATAGGGGCCGGTCTTGCCCTTGAGGCGGACGCCCCAGTTGGAATGGGTCCACTCGAAATGCACCGGGTCGATCGAGTTCTCCTGGCACTGGAACCAGTTGCACGGGATCTCGGCGATGACGATCTGGCGGAAGCCGTTCTGCCAGGTGAAGAACTCCCAGTTCGGGACGAGCGGCGCCGGCGCCGGGCCGAGATAGGCCCACAGCAGACCGCCCAGCGCCGCGACCGGATAGGCCTTGATCGCGGCACTCGTCCTTGAGCCGCGCCTCGGGATGCGCGGTGTCCTCGTAAGGCTGCTCGATGCAGCGTCCGGTCGCGTCATAGAGCCAGCCGTGATAATTGCAGCGCAGGCCGCAATCCTCGACATAGCCATAGGTGAGATCGGCGCGGCGATGCCGGCAATGGCGGTCGAGCAGGCCGTAGCGTGCCGCTCGAGATCCTTGTAGAGGACGAGATCCTCGCCCAGAAGCCGCACCGGCTTCGTGGCGGCGTGCGTCGAGTTCGCTCGCGCCGGCGATCGGCCACCAATAGCGGCGCAGCAGCGCGCCCATCGGCGTGCCCGCGCCGGTCTCGGTCAGCTCGTCCCAGCGGTGGCGTGGTGTCGCGTCGTCGGCCATGTCGCTCCTGCCCCGGATCGTCGCCGTGCCGGCGCGATTATAACAGCAATCGCGCGCGCCGCAAGCGCATGGCGTTCCGCCGCCTTGACACCGCATCGGCCCGGCCGCACCATCGTCCACTGCCGGCGACGCGCTGAGGAGGAACCGTGGCACAGCCCGTCATCGCCATCGGCACCTCGCATGGTCCGCAGCTCGTCACCGAGCCGCGCGACTGGCCGCTGCGCGTGATCGCCGACCGGCGCAACCGGCATTATCTACCGCGGCAAGGAATACAGCTTCGACGAGCTGGTCGCCCACTGCGCGCCGGCCGCGACTGGGCGCGCGGAGATCGCGCCCGAGATGTGGCACCAGCCGCCACGGCGCATTGCCAGGACGCTGATCGCCGCGCTGGCCGACCGGCTTCGAAGCGGCGCGGCCCGACGTCGCGGTGATCTTCGGCAACGACCAGGCCGAGATCTTCACCGACGAGAACATCCCCGCCTTTGCCGTCTATAGCGGCGCAGCGATCGAGAACATCCCGAAGACGCCCGAGCTCAGCGCCAAGCTGCCGCCCGGCATCGCCGAGGCCGAGGCGGGGCTATTGCCCGCCGGCCGGCGCGCGCTATCCCGGCCTGCCGGAGCTCGGCCGCCACCTCGATCGGCGAACTGATCGCAGGCCGAATTCGACGTGGCGCAGATGAGCCGCATCCCGATGGGGCCGCGCGGCAGCCGCACCATCCCGCATGCCTTCGGCTTCGTCTATCGCCGCATCATGCGCGACGAGGTGGTCCCGAACGTGCCGCTCTTCGTCAACAGCTATTAGCGAGCCGAACAAGCCGACGGTGCGGCGCGTGCATGGCCTTCGGCCGCGCCGTGGCGCGCGCCGTGCGCTCGTTCCCGGGCGATGCGCGGGTGGCGCTCATCGGCTCGGGCGGGCTCACGCATTTCGCCATCGACGAGGATTTCGACCGCATGGTGCTCGACGCCGATGGCGCGCCGGGACCTCGCCGCGGCTCGAGCGCATTCCCGAGGACGATGTTCCTTTCGCCCGGCACCGGCGAGATCAAGAACTGGCTGCCGCTCGCGGCCGCGGCGACGGAACTGGGGATGAAGATGACCATTCTCGACTATGTGCCGTGCTATCGCTCCGAGGCGGGGACGGGGACGGCGATGGCGTTTGCCTATTGGGCGTGAGCGCGGACCCGGCGCCGCCGCCTTGCACCCCGGCGGCGGAAGTGGAATGCTGATCGGCGGCCGATTCACAAAAAGAAGCGAACAGGGAGTGAGATACGCCATGAGCGCCGCGCCAAGTTTCAACGTCACGTCCGTGATCGACCAGTCCCGCATCAGCTTGCCGCAATGCGTCGTGCTGGGCCTCAGCCTCATCACCGCGCTGTTCGACGGCTACGACACCCAGGGCATCGCCTATGTCGCGCCGGTCATGGCTCGCGATCTCCACTTCGGCCATGCCGAGCTCGGTCCGATTTTCAGCGCCGGATTGTTCGGCCTGACGCTGGGCGCCATTTTCTTCGGCATGCTGGCCGACAAGATCGGGCGCAAGCAGACGATCATCTGGCCGATCGTGATTTTCGGCGTTTTCTCGCTGCTGACGCCGATCGGCCATACGGTGCGGAGCCTCGTCATCCTGCGCGCTCTCGCCGGCTTCGGTCTCGGCGGCACGCTGCCCAACGTGACCGCCTATGTGCTCGAATATTCGCCCCACCGGATGCGGTCGCTGCTGGTGAACAGCACGGGCGCAGTGTTCGCGTTCGGGTCGATCATCGGCGGCACGCTGGCAGATTGGCTCATCCCGACCTTCGGCTGGCAGTCGACGTTCTATGTCGGCGGCGTCGTGCCGCTGCTCTTCGTCGTCGCCGTTGCGCTTTGGCTGCCGGAATCGGTGCGCTTTCTTCTCCTCTCCGGCCGCTCGATGGAGCGCGTGGTGACGATCATGCGCAGGATCGTGCCGGACCGGAATTTCGCGGCTTCCACCCGGTTCACGCTCGAGGCGCAGATCCACGGCATCACGGTGAAGCATCTCTTCACCGACGGCCGCGCCGTGCCGACGGTGCTGCTGTGGATCGCCTTCATCATGAACCTGTTCATCCTCGTTTACATGATCTTCTGGATGCCGACGCTGCTGCGTCAGGTCGGGCAGCCGCTGCACGTCGCCATTCTCGCCACCATCTGGTACGCCATCGGCGGCATCGTCGGCGGGCTCTTCATGGGCTGGATCGCCGACCGGATCGGCTCGCTGCCCAAGGTTCTCGCCTTCGGCTATCTCGGCGCCGCGGTCTTCATCGCCGTCGCCGCCTTCTCGGTCCACGACACTTCCATTCTCATTCCGGCGATGTTTCTGACCGGGTTCAGCATCAATGGCGGCCAGCCATCGCTCAACACGATCGCCGCCACCTTTTATCCGACGGCGATACGCGCGACCGGCATCGGCTGGGCATTGGGCGTGGGACGGATCGGCGCCGTCATCGGGCCGCTGGTAGGCGGGTTGCTCGTCGGCGCCCATTTTGCGGTGCCGTCGGTGATTCTGGCCAATATCGTGCCGGCGCTCGTCGGACTCGTCGCGATCGTGCTGTTCCACGTCCGGACCGCGGAGCCGGCCGCGGTTGTCGTACCGAGCCGGTCGGGCGTGTGACCGGTGCGCCGCAAGCGGGCATAGCGCCACGGCGCCGGCGGCATGAATTGCGGCGGATGCTGAACCGTGGAAGGAGGCGCGCATGAGCGGCTATAGCCATCTCACCGGCGCGGAGGTGCGCGCCAAGCTCGATCATCCGGTGGTCGACGCCGACGCGCATATCGTCGAGTGCAGCTTCGCGCTGCGGGACTGCCTCGAGCAGGTCGGCGGCAAGGCGCTTGCCGCGCGTGCCGAGCAGGCGTTCCAGAACGCCGGCTCTCATGGCGCCTCGGTCAAGGGCTTCTGGTGGGGCCTGTCCTCGGGCGCGCATACCGGCGATCGCGCGCTCGCGCTGCTGCCGCGCTATTTCCGTTCGCGCATGGACGCGCTCGGCATCGATTTCGCCCATTGCTACACCACGCTGGGCCTCGCGCACGTCTATATCGTCGATGACGAGTTGCGCCAGGCGACCTGCCGCGCCCTCAATGTGATGTACGCCGACATGTTCCGTGGCGTCGGGGACCGCCTGCGCCCGGTGGCGGTGATCCCGACCTATACCCCCAAGGAGGCGATCGCGGAGCTCGACTACGCCGTCAACACGCTCGGCTACAAGGCGGTGATGATCGGCACCGAGCTGCGCGGCCCGGGCCAGAGCGCGCCCGGGGACGACCCGCTCGCGTTCCAGACGCAATCGACCCGCTCGATCGTCATGGATTCGCCCTACGACTACGATCCGTTCTGGCGGCGCTGCATCGAGCTCAAGGTCGCGCCCGCCTGCCATACATCGTCGCGCGGCATCGGCTACCGCGCTTCGCCCAGCAATTACGTCTTCAACCATCTCGGCGATTTCGCCGAGGGCGCTAATTTCTTCTGCCGCTCGCTCGTCTTCAGCGGCGTCACGCGGCGCTTTCCCGAATTGAGCTTCGCCTTTCTCGAAGGCGGCGTAAGTTGGGCGCTCGCGCTCCTGAGCGACATCATCGAGCATTGGGAGAAGCGCAACGTCGAGGCGCTCGAGAAGAACCTCAATCCCGATTTGCTCGACCTCGATCTCCTGGTGCGCCTCTTCGGCGAATTCGGCGACACGCGCTTGAGGCCCGAGCGCATCCGCGCCGAGCCCAATGGCCGCTTCCAGATGAAGCGGCCCGAACTCTTCGACGAGTTCGCGGCCTGCGCGCTGCGCGAGATCAAGGAACTGAAGGCGCTCTTCGTCGATCCGTTCTATTTCGGCTGCGAGGCCGAGGACCGCATGGTCGCCGTCGCTTTCGATCGCCGCCTCTCGCCGGTGGGACTGCCGCTGAAGGCGATGCTCGGCTCGGATATCGGCCACTGGGACGTACTCGACGCGACGACCATTCTCGGCGAAGCGTGGCGGCTGGTACAGGGCAAGCTCATGACCCTCGACAACCTGCGCGACTTCGCCTTCGTCAATCCGGCGATGTTCCACCTGTCGATGAACCCCGATTATTTCGAGGGAACGGTGGTCGCCGACGCGGCGCGCCAGCTTGTCGCCGAGCAGGCGAGCCGCAAACCGCGCGCCGCCCGCTTCACCCCAGCGCCTCCGCCATCATCGCCTTGAACTCCGCCGCATTCGGCCGGTAGGCGGCGCGGATGTTGAAATGGCTCTTGGCCGCATCGTCGGCCATCTCGTCGAGATCGCCGCCGCGATAGCCCAGCGCGCTGAGGCTCGGCGGCAGGCCGACGCGCCCGTTGAAGGCGGCGACGATGTCGGCCGGGGTCTTGCCCGGCGGTGCCTGCATGGCCGCCGCGAGCCGACGCATCTTGTCGGGGACGTGCCGCTCGAAGAAGCGCAGCACGGCGGGGAGCGCGATCGTTACCAGCGCTCCGTGATGGAGGCCGCGGTCGCCGAAGCTGTTGGCGATGGCATGCGCCGGCCCCGCGCCCTTGCACGAAAGTGCCATCCCGCCTTGCAGCGCCGCCATCATCATTTCGGCGCGCGCGGAGCGGTCGTTGCCGCCGGCGACGGCGCGCTCGATATGCGCGACGACGCGCCCGGCGCCGTCGAGGGCGATGGCGTCGGCGGGCGCGTTCGCGGGCTCGACGAGAAACGCCTCGATGCAATGCGACAGCGCGTCCATTCCGGTTCCGGCGGTGAGATGCCGCGGCAGGGTGAGCGTGAGTTCCGGATCGCAGATCGCCGCTTTGGGCACGAGGTGCGCGCTGCCGAGCGAGGCGCCGCGGCTGGTTGCGTCGGGATGGATGCCGGCGCCGCGCGACGCTTCGCTGCCGGTGCCGGCGGTGGTCGGCAGCGCGATCAAGGGCGCGATCGCCGCAGTGATGCGCTCGGGATGGCCGAGGTAATGCGCGAGCGGCTGGGGATGGCCGGCGAGCAGCGCGACCGCCTTGGCCGAATCGATCACCGAGCCGCCGCCCACCGCGACGACGCCGTCGCAGCCTTCGGCGCGATAAACCGCGCTCGCGCCCTCGACGCCGGCGACGGTCGGGTTCTCGGGGACCGCGTCGAACACGGCAAAGCCTGCGCCGCGCGGCAGCGCCTCGCGCACGCGGGCAAAGACACCGCACGCGACGAGGCCGCGGTCGGTGACGAAGAGCGGTCGGGCGACGCCGAGCAAAGCCAGTTCATCGGCCAGGACATCGCAGGCGCCGAACGCCAGATGAATGCGCGGAAACTGCACCAGAGGATTCATGGCGGTCCTCGTGAAACCGCGCCGAGAATGCGCCATCGCGTGCGTCATCTCAATGCCTCGCCTGCCACGCCTGCTGGCGCTGGCGTCGTGCGCCGGGTATTTTCGGGCATCGCTCGACACGGCGGAGAGGATCATGCCGGTGCAACGCCTGAAGCATTTCGGCTGGGGCCGCGAAGGCGAGGGCATGAGCGCGGACGAGATCGCCTTCGTGCTCGCGCGCGCCCGCGAGCGCTTCGGCGTCGGCGACTTCGACCAGGCGGCGCGTGCCGCGCTCGAAGACCTCGTGCTCCCGGCGCCGCGCATCGCCCCGCCGGCCGCGCTCGCGCCGATCTGCTCGACCGAACCCTATGACCGCGCCGCGCACACCTACGGCAAGGCCTATGTCGATTATGTCCGCGGCCATGCAAGGCGACTATGCGGCTGCGCCCGGACGTCGTGGCCTATCCGCGCAGCGAGGCGGAGGTCGCGCGCGCTGATCGACTGGGCCGGCGGCGCGGGGCGGCGGTCATTCCGTTCGGCGGCGGATCGAGCGTGGTCGGCGGCGTCGAGCCGCGCATCGACGCGCGCGCGCTACAAGGCCGCGATCACCATCGACCTGCGCGACATGGGCCGCGTGCTGGAGGTCGACCGCACCTCGCGCGCGGCGCGCATCGAGGGCGGCGCGTTCGGCCCGGCGCTGGAGGCGGCGTTGCAAGCCGCACGGCCTCACGCTGCGCCATTTCCCGCAGAGCTTCGAGTATTCGACCCTGGGCGGCTGGATCGCGACGCGCTCGGGCGGGCATTTCGCGACGCTCTACACGCATATCGACGATCTCGTCGAATGCCTGCGCGTGGTGACGCCGCAGGGCGTGCTCGAGACGCGCCGGCTGCCCGGCTCGGGCGCCGGGCCGAGCCCCGACCGGCATGTTCATCGGCTCGGAAGGCATCCTCGGCATCATCACCGAGGCCTGGATGCGGCTCCAGGACCGGCCGCGCTTCCGTGCCGGCGGCGCGGTGCGCTTCAAGGATTTCTTCACCGCGGCGCGGGCGCTGCGCGTGATCGCGCAGGCCGGGCTTTATCCCGCCAACTGCCGCATCCTCGATCCCGAGGAGGCCTACAACACCGGCGCCGGCGACGGCACGCGCGGCGATCATGGTGCTGGCGTTCGAGTCCGGCGATCACGCGGTCGAGCCGTGGATGGCGCGCGCGCTCGAATGCTGCGCCGATCACGGCGGCACGCCGGAGGCGGCAGGCGGCGCGGACGCGCATCGCGAGGGCGCCGCCGGGCTGCTGGCGCAACGCCTTCATCCGCATGCCCTATGCGCGCGAGCGCACGGTCGACGCGCGGCATCATCAACGACACGTTCGAGACCGCGATCACCTGGGAGCGGTTCGAAGCGTTCCATGACGAGGTCAAGGCGGCGACCGAGGCGGCGATCCAGGATGCGACCGGGCGGCCGGGCCAGGTGACCTGCCGCTTCACCCATGTCTATCCCGACGGCCCGGCGCCCTATTTCACCTTCCACGCGCTCGGCCGCCACGGCGCGCTCATCGAGCAGTGGCGGGCGATCAAGACCGCCGGCGTCCGACGCGCTGATCGCGGCCGGCGGCACGATCACGCACCACCACGCGGTCGGGCGCCAGCACCGCCCCTGGTACGACCGCCAGCGCCCGCCGCTCTTCGCCGCGGCGCTCAAGGCGGCCAAGCGCGCGCTCGACCCGCAAGGGCTGCTCAATCCGGGCGTGCTGATCGATCCCGTGAGGCGCGCTCAGGCCTCGGCCGTGACGAGCGCCGGGCGCGGCGACGAGGCCGCGCGGGACGCGCCGATGCGCAGCACCAGGAGCGCCGCGCCATGAAGCAGACGCCGGCCCGAGATGATGAAGGCGCTGGAATAGTTGCCGAACTCGGTGCGCAGCACGCCGCTCGCATAGGCGAATATCGCGGCGCCGAACTGGTGCATCACCATGATCCAGCCATAGATGATGCCGGAGCGCTGCACGCCGAAGATGCTGGCGTCGAGCCGCATCGTCGGCGGCACCGTGGTGATCCAGTCGAAGCCGTAGAACAGCCCGAAGATGCGCAAGCCCCATGCGGAGTGTCGAACGCATAGGGCAGAAACAGCAGCGACACGCCGCGCAAGCCATAATACCAGAACAGCAGGCAGCGGCTGTCGAAGCGGTCGGTGAGCCAGCCCGATGCGATCGTGCCGATGACGTTGCACACGCCCATCGCCGCCACGATGTCGGCGGCGGTCGTCCTCGGGAATGCCGTGATCGAGGCAAGCCGGAATGAAATGCGTGCCGATGAGCCCGAAGGTGGTGGCGCCGCACACGAAGAAGCTTCCCGACAGCAGCCAGAAATCGCGCGACCGCACCGCCGTCGCCCAGCGCCGAGAAACGCGGCCGTGAACGGATTGGCGCGCCGCACGCGGCGGCTCGGCCGGCGCGTCCGGCGGGATGCCATAGGGCCTGAGGCCCGATATCCGCCGGCCGGTCGCGCATGAGGAAGTAACAGCGGCGGCAGCACCGTGAGGGCGACGAGGCTCGCGATCAGGACGGCGGCGCGCCAGCCGAAATGCGACGTGACATTGGCGATGAGCGGCAGGAAAACGAGCTGGCCGGCGGCGGCGCTCGCCGGTCAGGAGACCCAAGGCGAAACCGCGCTGCGCCACGAACCAGCGGTTGGCAATGATGGCGGCGAGCACCAAGGCGGCGCCGCCGGTGCCGATGCCCGAGCCGAGGCCCCAGACCAGCGCAAGCTGCCACGGGGCCGAAACCAGGACAGTGCTGCCGAAGGACAAGGCGGTGAGCGCGATCGCGCCGAGCAACGTCACCCGCAATCCGAACCGCTCGACAAGGCCGGCGGCGAACGGCCCGATCAGTCCGTAGGAGCAGAAGTTGCAGCCCGACCGCGAAGGAGATGTCGGCGCGGCTCCAGCCGAATTCATCCTCGAGCGGGACGATCAGCACCGTCGGTGCCGAACGGACGCCGGCCGCCACGAGAAAGGTGAGGAATGCCACCGCGACCACGACCCAGGCATAGTGAATGCCCCACAGTCGCGCCGCGCCCGTTTCGCCGGCCGTCATGCGTTTCCTGCTCTTTTCGTCGCGCCACGCAACCGGGCCAGTTTCGCAGGTGGAGGCGAAAGTGCAAGCCCGTTCGCCGCATGACTGGAATGAATTCGGGCACGCAGCTTCGGCCGTCGCAAGACGGCAGGACGGGCGCATCCGCAGCGCAGCGGCACAGGCGCCGCCGCCGCCTTCCTCAAGCGAACAAGCGGCGCAACTGCGACAGCGGCTTCAGCGACACGCCCCAGCGCGGCGCCACGTCCGGGCCGACAGCGCACGCGCTCACGCGCTCCGCCACGCCGCCGATCAGGTTGTCGCGTGCCTGATGCAGCACCTTGAGCACCAGCGCATGGCTCGTCAACGGATGGTCGTTGAACATCTCGATGCGCAGGTAGTCGCGGCCCGTCACCTGCCGGATCGCCATCAGGATCGGCTCCTTGAGCGCGATCGTCCCATCCGCCGCCATCATCGCTCCAAGGATACATCGCCTGCCGTCATAGGAGCGGAGCTGCTGCTTGCACCAGCGGCCCTCGCTCGACAGCAGATCGATCACCTTGTCCATCCGCTCGAGTGCGTCGAAGCGGCTTTCACTTCCGGTACCGTCGAAGGGCATGACCGGTCCCTCGCGAACATTTGCGGGCACTGCCGAATGCCGTGCCCCCAAGATCAACGGAATGAAGGGAATAAGGTTCGCGCTTCCGGCCGGGCGAGTCAACAGATTGTCCGCGGGGGTGGGGCAGGGCGCTCGGCCGGCTCGGGCCAGGTCATGACCCGCGCCGTTTTGCCCGGGCGGTGGGGGCTGCCTCGCGCGGATTCTCGGGCCACGGATGGCGGGGATAGCGCCCGCGCATGCTACGCCTGACCTCGGGATAGGAATTCTCCCAAAAAGCCCCGAGATCGCGCGTCACCTGCAGCGGCCGGCCCGCCGGCGACAGCAGGTGCAGCAGCAGGGGAACGCGCCCGCCCGCCACCGCCGGCGTCGCGGTCGCGCCGAACATTTCCTGGAGCCGCACGGCGAGGACCGGCACATCGCCCGCGCCGTAATCGATGGCGACGCGTGAGCCGCTCGGCACTGCCGCATGCGTCGGCGCCAAGCGTTCGAGCGCGCGGCGCTGGGCCGGGTCGAGCCGGGCTGCGAGCGCGCCCGCAAGGTCGATCGCGCGCAGCTGCGCCCGCCGCGTCAGCCCCGCGAGCGAGGGCCCAAGCCAGTCTGCCAGCGTCGCCAGCAGCGCCTGATCCGACAAATCGGGCCAGGCGCTGGCCGCGCCCTCGAACCGGTGCAGGAAGAGGACGCGCTGGCGCAGTCTCGCGGCTTCGCCCTCCCACGGCAGCACGCCGAGTCCCAGCGCGCGGATGCCGTCGAGCAGCGCGGCGGTGACGTGCTCGGCCGGCGCATCGGTCAGGGCGGTGTCGTCGAGCACGATGGCGCCAAGCCGGCGCTGGCGGCGCGCGAGCACGGCTTCCTCGCGGGCGTCCCAGGCGATCGTGTCCACGGTCGCGATGGCAGCGGCGAAATCTTTTTCGATCGCGGCGCGCGACAGCGGTGCCGCAAGGAAGATGCGGGCATTGCGCCGATCGCCGTCGAGCTGGGCGAGAGCCAGGAATTCCTCCCGCGCCAGAGGGTCTGCAGGCGACAGGAAGGCGCCGCTGCCATGGGCGAGGCGGAATTGGCCATTGCCGCCGGGGCGGCGCTGTGCGATGCGGTCGGGATAGGCCTGGGCGAGGAGCCGGCCGGTTTCGCCTGGCGTGCCCGAAGCGGCGCCGCGAAGGCCGATCTGGCGCGCGAACAAAGCCGCGGTTTGGCGCGCGCGCTCGAGCGCGCCGCGATCGACCGCCAGTCCCGGCAGCGCGTGCTGCGTGGTCCGGTCGAGCAATTCGACCCGCAGGCGCAAATCGGCATCGCTTGCGCCCGGCTGTGCCTTGACGAGATCGCGTTCCGACAACACGGCGGCGATGGCGCAGGCGAGCCCGCCCATTCCCCATGTCTTGGCGCGCAGCACCATGTGCGCCAGCCGCGGCGGCAGGCCGAGCGCGGCCATCGCGCGCCCGTGCGCCGTGATGCCGCCGCTGTCATCGAGCGCATCGAGGCGGGCGAGCAGCGCGCGCGCTTCGCCAAAGGCCGCGGCGGGCGGCGGGTCGAGCCACGCCAGGCGCAGCCGGATCGCGCAGTGCCCCACTGCGCCAGCATCAGGGCGAGCGGTGCGAGATCGGCCGCGCGAATTTCCGGCGTGTTGAACGGCGCAAGTTGCGGGTCGTCGTGGCTCGGCCACAGGCGATAGCACACGCCCGGGCCGAGCCGTCCGGCGCGGCCGCGCCGCTGCTCGGCCGAGGCCTGCGAGACGCGCACGGTCTCGAGCCGCGTCATGCCGCTCGCCGGATCGAAGCGCGGCACGCGCATGAGCCCGCCATCGATGACGACGCCGATGCCTTCGATGGTCAGGCTGGTCTCGGCGATCGAGGTGGCGAGCACGATCTTGCGCCGGCCGGGCGCGGCGGGGCGGATCGCCTCGTCCTGCGCCGCCTGCGGCAGATCGCCATAGAGCGGCGCGAGCATCACGTCCGGGTCAAGTCCGCCCTCGCGCAGCAGCCGCTCGACCCGGCGGATCTCGCGCCCGCCGGGCAGGAAGACGAGGATGCCGCCGCTCGCCGTCGGCCAGCGCGCGGCGCATCGCGACCGGCAACCGCGGCCTCGAAGCGGTCGGGCGCGGGCCGGTCGAGATAGCGCAGCCGCGACCGTCGAAAGCTGCGGCCTGCGCTGGTGACGATGCGGCGCGTCGCCCAGCAAGCCGCGCCACGGCGCCGCCATCGAGCGTCGCCGACATGACGAGGAGCCGCAGCTCCTCGCGCAGATGGCGGCGCGTCTCGAGCGTCAGCGCGAGGCCGAGATCGGCGTCGAGGCTGCGCTCGTGGAATTCGTCGAAGATGCACCAGCGCCGAGCCCTCGAGCGCGGGTCGTCCTGCGATGCATGCGCAGCAGGATGCCTTCGGTCATCACCTCGATGCGGGTCCGCGGGCCGACGCGGGTATCGAGCCGCGTGCGAAAGCCGACCGTGTCGCCGACGCTCTCGCCCAGCATCGCGGCCATGCGCGCGCGCCGCCGCGCGCGCGGCGAGCCGGCGCGGCTCGAGCATGACGATCTTGCCGCCGCCGAGCCAAGGCGCATCGAGCAGCGCCAGCGGCACCAGCGTCGTCTTGCCGGCGCCCGGCGGCGCCTGCAGCACGGCCGCGCCGCTTGCGTCCAACGCCGCCCGTAGCTCGGGAAGCGCGGCGCCGATCGGCAGTTCGGCCTGCCAGCGCTCGAGAGCGAAATTCATGCGGTTCGCGATGGTCGCGCTGTCGCCGTCACGGCACCGGGAAAATGCGCCGGGCCGCGACCGTCGTCCCGCGCTCCACCATGCAGCCTTCCTTGGGCGCCGGGATCGGCTTATGCTGACGGTCGGTGATGTTCGAGGAGGTCGCCATGGGGGCCGTGCGCACGTCGTTGCTCACCATCCTGATCGGTCTTCTCGTCCTTGGTGCCGGCACGGCGCGGGCGGAATCCGTCGATGTCGCGCTGGTGCTCGCGGCCGACGTCTCGCGCAGCATCGATGACGGCGAAGTTCCAGCTGCAGCGCCAGGGCTACGCCGCGGGCATCACCAGCCCGCGGGTTCTGACGGCGATCCAGGCGGGTACGCATCGCGCCATCGCCGTCTGCTTCGTCGAATGGGCGGGGCCCGACGAGCAGAAGGTGGTGGTGAAATGGACGGTCATCAAGGACGGCGAATCGGCCGGCGAGTTCGCTGCGACGCTGCTCAAGCGCGCCGCGCTCCTATATCGGGCCGCACCTCGATCAGCGCCGGCTATCGATTTCGCGGTCAAGCAGTTCGCGGAGAGCGGCGTCGAGGCCGATCGGCGCATCATCGATGTCTCGGGCGACGGCACGAACAATGCCGGCCGGCCCGTGACCGACGCGCGCGACGAGGCGGTGGCCGCGGGCGTCACCATCAACGGCCTCGCCATCATCAACCAGCGCCCGGCGGGCTATTTCTTCGCCCATACCCAGCCGCCGGGAGGGTCTGCCGAACTAGTACAAGAACAACGTCATCGGCGGCAATGGCGCGTTCCTGCAGGTGGTGCAGGATTTCACCACCTTCGGCGAGGCGATCACCAACAAGCTGCTGACCGAGATTGCCGCGCTCGACCGCCGGCGACGCTCGCCCCGCTACGACGCTGAACCGCGGCTCCGAGTCAGCTCGGCAGCCGCGCGCCGTCGAGCTTGGCGCCGTCGAGCTTGGCGCCGCCGAGATTGGCCTCGTCGAGGTTGGCGCCGCTCAGATCGGCCTCGGTAAGATCGGCGCGGCTCAGATTGGCCATGCGCAGATCGGCGCCGGCGAGCTGCGCGCGCTTGAGGCAGGCGCTCGGTGAGATTGGCCGGCCAGAACCGGCCCGAGGGCGAGCCGTCGCGGTTGCGGATCTCGACCGGACCGAGCTGCGCGCGGCTGAGTTCGGCCTCGGACAGATCGGCGCGCGCGAGATTGATGCCGCTCAGCACCGCTCGCGTGAAGTCGCAGCTGGATGAGATCGGCGGCCGAAAGATTCGCCATCGTCAGGCTGCGCCTTGCGGAACACGGCGCTGCCGAACTTGCATTCGACCAGGCTCGCGCCGCTCAGATCGACGCCGGTGAAATTGATGCGGATGAAATTGCGCTGGTTGCAGCTCGGCGCGCGCGCCGCTCGCGCCGTGGCTGTCGGCCCACAGAACGTGGTCGCGGATGATCTTCTGGATGTCCTCGGCGAGCGTCGAGATCGACAGGCTGATCTTGGCGCCGGCCAGGGTGGCGCGCGAGAAATCGACGCCGTCGATCTTGGCGCCGGTGAAGTCGCTGCCTTCGAGATTGGCGCCTTCGACCTTGGCGCCGGTGAGATCGGCGTCCGTTGAGTTCGGCGCGGATGAGATTGGCGTTGGTGAGATCGGCGCCGCTGAGCAGCGCGCCGTCGAGCTTCGCGCCGCCAGGAGCGACGCGCCGACGAGCCGCGCGCCGATGAGATTGGCGCCGCAGAGATCGGCCGAGGTGAGGATCGCGTCGTCGAGCCGCGCGCCGGAGAGATCGGCGCGCTTCATCGCCGGTCGCGCTGCAGGTCGACCTTGCCGCTGACGGTGCCGACGAAGGAGACGGTGCCGTTCGCGCGCCGGACCGAGCAGCGAGCCCTTGCGCAGATCGGCCGCTTCGAGCCGCGCGCCCGTGAGATTGGCGTCGCGCAGATTGATGCCGCGCAGATCGGCGTTGCTGAGATCGGCATTGGTGAGATCGGCGCTGTGCAGATCGGCCGAGAACAGATCGCAGCTTGCGCAGATCCGCGCCGTCGAGACGGCTGTAGGAAAGATCGCAGCCGGTGAGCTTGGCGCCGCGCAGATCGATGCGCGCGAGATTGGCGCCCGACAGCACCTGGAACGTCAGGTCGGCGCGCATGCCGCCCGGCTGCTTGCGCAGCCAGCGCTCGTGCAGCTCGAAGATCCGCACGATCTCCTCCGGCGTCTTTCGCGCGCGGGCTTGGAGTCGACGTCGAACGTCTTGGCTTGGCTCGGCATTATGTGGGGTTTTGCGTTGGCGCTGGACCGTGCGATTGAGGCTAGAGGATCGAGGTTAAGACCGGCTTAATTCAGGTTACGGCCGGCCGGCTCAGCGTCGGCCGGACGCGGCAACCGGCTGAGCAGGGCAGGCGTCTGCTTGCAGCAGATCCGGCAGGGCACGGCCTCGATGCGCGGGGCGCAGCGCCGCCAACGCGGCCGGCTCGCCGTCGAAGCGCGTCGAGGATCTCGGCCATGCAGGTCGCCACCGCGCGCTGCTGGCGCTCGCCGAGCACGCTCGCAGCGGCGGCCAGGAGCTGTTCGAGCCGCGCCGGCCGGGTCTTCCGAGGCGAAGCGCATCGACATCGACGCCGCCGACGATTTCGAAGCCGCGCGAGCGGCGGGCGATCGCCTCGACCATCGGCCGCGCCGCCGGCGAAGATGCCCGTGCTCGTCGAGCAGCTTGTCGAGAAGCGTCGTTGAATAGCCGTCGCTGGCCGGCGCGGTCGTCGCGGCTCAGCGGCTTGTCGCTCGCCAGCTCGCGCTGCACGCGCTCGAGGATACGCGCCGCGTCTCGCGGCATGCCGTCGCGGCCGAGCAGCGCGGCGAGCGCAGCGAGCGACGGCGGCTTCGCGCCTTCGGCCGGACCGCGGCCCGCGGCGAGATCGGCGAGCATCGCGAGCGCGGCGGCGAGATGCGGCTGCGGCCCGAGCATTTCCTGGAGCAGCGATGCCGCGCCCAGCAGCCCGGCCGCGAGCTCGTCGATGAGCGGCATGAGCGCCGCCGGCAGGTCGGCGCGTCTGCCCAGCGCGTCAGCATGTCCATCTTCGCGCTGAGGACGCCCTGATCCTCGAACGCGCGGCTCACCGCGACAGCGCAGGTAGAACGCCTGATCCGGTGGCGCTTGCGCGCCCTCGGCCACCGCTTCGCGCGAGCGCCACGAGGCCGCCCTCGCCGAGGCGCGGCGCGGCGCGCGAGGCGAGCGCATCGCGCGCCCGGTTCGATCGCCGCGTTGACGAGCCGGTCGAGCGCGTCGAGCCGCTGGCGCATATCGATGCCGCGCGCGCGCGCCTGGTGCGCGGCGATGCGCTGCATCGCCTGGCCCATGAGCTCGTCCTGACGCTCGAGCTGCTTGATGTAGCGGTGATGGTGCAACAGCTCGGTCGGCGTGATGGCGTAGCGGTCGAGGAAATTGCGCAGCAGCCGCGCGATCGCGCGCCGGCTGGCCGGCCCGTAGAGATCGTCGAGCGTCTCGCACCACGCCTCTTCGTCCGGCGCGGCGGCGATCCGCACCGGCGGCTCGCCGCGCCGCGCCGCGCGCACGCGCTCGACAGGACGGTCTCGTAGGACGTGCCGTCCGCGCCGAAACGGCCGCGCACCACGCGCACCGCCAGCGATGTCATCGTCGGCGTAAAGCTCTTCGGCCCGCGCCCGCGCCTCGTCTTCGTTGCGCGCGAGGCAATCGATGAGCCAGCGCTTGTCGCGCAGCACCCAAACCTCGAAACGTCGGCGGGAAGCCTGATCCGGCATCATGCGAAAAAGGTAAGATGAGGACGGCGCGAGTCTAAGGGGAACGAGGTTAATGAAGCATGTCCGCGTCGCCGCGCCTCTTGCACTCGCGGGACCCGGGGGTCCCATAGTCTCCTCAAGTCTCGCCCGCCTCAGCGATGAAACAGATACTCGTCGTCCTCGCCGCCGTCGCCGCGGCCATCGTGCTCTCGCAGCTCCTGTTCGAGTTCCACAGTTGGGACCTCGAGCAGATCCTGCGCCACTGGGGGCGGGCGCAACTGCGCCGGACCGGCGGTGCGGATCGACCGCTGACGCTCAGCCGCCGATGCTGACGCCGATCAGCCGGCCGATCGCGTAGGTGACCCCGGCGGCGCCGAGGCCGATGGCGAGCTGGCGCACGCCCGAGAACAGGACCCCGCGCCCGGTGAAGAGCGTCGTGCCGGCGCCGATCGCGAACATCACGACCGCGCTGGCTCCGAGGCTCGCGGCGATGCCGGACCGGCCGGCGGCGAAGAAGAACGGCGCCACCGGAAAGATCGCGCCGGCCGCGAAGAGCAGGAACGACGTCGCCGCCCGCGACCCAAGGCGAGCCGCCGAGTTCTTCCGGATCGATGCCCAGCTCCTCGCGCGCCAGCGTGTCGAGCGCAGCGCCGCCGTGGGAGAGGATGCGCTCGGCGAGCTCCTTCGCCTGCGGCTCCGTCAGTCCCTTGGCCTGATAGATCAGCGCCAGCTCCTCTTTCTCCTCTTCCGGGAACTCGCGCAGCTCGTCGGCCTCGATGGCGATCTGGTTCTCGGCCAACTCGCGCGCGCTGTTGACCGACAGCCATTCGCCCATGGCCATGGAACAGGCGCCGGCGAGGAGCCCGGCAAGGCCGGTGACGAGGATGGCCGCGGCCGGCAAGCTGGGCGCCGGCGACACCCATCACCAGGCTCAGGTTGGAGACGAGCCCGTCATTGGCGCCGAGCACCGCCGCGCGCAGCGCATTGCCGCCGCCGGAGCGATGCCGGCCCTCGAGCTGGGCGAGCGCGCCGCCCGACAGCCCGCCCGGCACCGACGCCTCGGCGGCCTGGATGATGCGCGCATGCGAACGCTCGGCAGCGGGCAGCCCGGCGGCCACCGCTTCGGGTTGTTCGTCGTATTGGGTAACGTCGCTGCGTTCCAGCTTGTCGATGATGGGCAGGACGAATTGTGGTCCGAAGCGGCGTGCGATCCAGGCGAGCACCCGCGTGCGCCAGCCGACGACGCGGCCGGTGGCAGTGGCGCCGAGGCGATTGAGCCGGCCGCGCCAGAACAGCGCATGCGCCTCCTCGACCGCGGCGAGGCGGCCATAGACCTCCTTGAGCTGCGGCTGGGACTCGGTCTCGGCGAGCGCCCGATAGAGCGCGGCGCTGTCGACCTCGCCCTGGAGATTGCCGCGATAGCGGCGGATCGCGTCGCGCTCGCTCACCGTCGTCCCTCCCGCTCGGGGTCTGCCCGACAGTGCTTATAGGCACTCCCCATGCCGCATTCCACGGCGCCGGCGACGGCGCTATCATCAGGCAGCGAAGGAGTTTCCCCATGACCGACAAGATCGACAAGCCGGACGAGGAATGGCGCAAAGAGCTTACGCCCGAGCAGTATCACGTCGATGCGGAAGAAGGGCACGGAGCGGGCCTTCACCGGCGCCTATTGGAACACCAAGACGCCCGGCACCTATGCCTGCGCGTGCTGCGGGCAGGAGCTGTTCGCATCCGACACCAAGTTCGATTCCGGCAGCGGCTGGCCGAGCTTCACCGCGCCGGTCGACCCGGAGCGGGTCGAAACCGAGACCGATGGCAGCCTGTTCATGAAGCGGACGGAGGTGCTGTGCAGCCGCTGCGCCGCGCATCTGGGGCACGTCTTTCCCGATGGCCCCGAGCCGACGGGACTGCGCTATTGCATCAATTCGGCGTCGCTGAAGCTGAAGCCGCGGGAGAAGTGAGGCGCGGCGCCACCGGGGCGACGCCCGCGCTCAGTGGCGTGCCGCCCCCTCGTGGGTCTTGAGCACGCGCTCGGTCGTGGCGTCCCGCTCTTCGAGGCGGATGCCATAGCCCCACAGCGTCGGAGAGGTGCTCGAGCACGGCGCGCGCGCTGGCCTCGTCAAGTTCGACGCCGTTATGGACGGCATGCGACAGGACGAGGCAGCGGTCGCCGGCGAGATCGACATCGCGGATCTGGATGTCGGGCTCGTGGCGCGCGAGGTCGTAGTGGCGCGCGAGCGCGCGGCGGATTTCGCGATAGCCGCGTTCGTCGTGGATCGCGTCGACCAGCATGGCGTCGGCATCGGCGTCGTCGAACACCTTGAACAGGCGGAAATCGCGCATGAGCTTGCGGGCTGAGATACTGCAGCACGAAGCTTTCGTCGCGATAATTCGCCCAGGCGTGGCGCAGCGTGCCGTAGGGATCGCCGTTGCCGGCGAATCTCGGGAAACCAGTCGCGGTCCTCGTCGGTGGGCTCGGTGCAGATGCGCTTGATGTCGCGCATCATGGCGAAGCCGAGCGCATAGGGATTGATGCCGTTGTAGCGCGGATCGTCGAATTCCGGCTGGAAGATCACGCTGGTATGCGAATGCATGATCTCCAGGAGCGCGCCGTCGCTGATCAGGCCCTTCTCGTGCAGCCGGTGCACGATCTCGTAGTGGACGAAGGTCGCGCAGCCTTCGTTCATCATCTTGGTCTGCTTCTGCGGATAGAAATATTGCGAGATGTGCCGCGCGATGCGCAGCAGTTCGCGCTGCCACGGCTTCAGGCGCGGCGCCTGCTTCTCGAGGAAATAGAGCAGGTTCTCCTCGGGCAGGCCGAGCTTGCGCCGCATCTCGGCGCGCTCCTTCTCCTTGCCCTCGGGGTCTTCGGGCGCGTTGCGGCCCGGCAGGTCGCGCGGTGCGCCAGATGTCGTCGTAGTTCGCCTCGAAGAAGCGGCGCCGCTCCTCTTCGCGCCGCCGCTCCTCCTCGAGGTTGAGCTTCGGGCGGCGCGCATAGCGGTGCACGCCGTGATTCATCAGCGCGTGCGCCGCGTCGAGCACGCGCTCGACCGCCTCGGCGCCGTTCTGCTCCTCGGCGTGGGCGACGTAATCGCGGGCGAAGGCGAGATAGTCGAGGATGCCGGTCGCGTCGGTCCACTGCCGGAAGAGGTAATTGTTCTTGAAGAAATGATTGTGGCCGAAAGCGGCATGCGCGATGACGAGCGTCTGCATCGCCATGGAATTCTCTTCCATGATGTAGCTGATGCAGGGGCTCGAATTGATGACGATCTCGTAGGCCAGGCCCTGGAGGCCGCGGCGGTAGAGCGTCTCCTCGCGCGCGAAGCGCTTGCCGAAGCTCCAATGACGGTACATCAGCGGCAGGCCGATCGAGGCATAGGCGTCGAGCATCTGCTCGGAGGTGATCACCTCGATCTGGTTGGGATAGACGTCGAGGCCGAGCTCGCCGAGCGCGATCTCCTCGATCGCCTCATAGACGCGGCGCAGCTTCTCGAAATCCCACTCGGGCCCTTCGAACAGGAGATCGGCGTCGCCGGCGATGGAATTGAGGCTCAGTCATCTCAGCCCTCGACCCGATGCTTGGCGAAGAGCTCGTGGAACACGGGGAAGATCTGCGTCGGGTCGGCGACGCGCCGCATGGCGAAATTGCTGATGCTGCTCGGCGACCTGGGCATAGGTGCGCCACAGATCGGTGGCGGGCGAGGGGAAGCCGTGGCGCAGCGTCGCCTCGGCGCCGACTTCGATATAGGCGAAATACTGGGTGATCGGCAGGATCTCGTCGCCCAGCAGCTGGCTGCAGCGGTCGCTGTCCTCGGTGTAGTTGTCGCCGTCCGAGGCCTGCGCCGCGTAGATGTTCCAGTTGTCCGGGCTGTAGCGCTCGCGCACGACGCGCAGCATCTCCTCGAGCGCGGTCGAGACGATCGTGCCGCCGGTCTCGCGGCTGTGGAAGAACGTGTCCTCGTCCACCTCCTGCGCGTTCGAGGTGTGGCGGATGAAGACGACGTTCACCGGTCTTGTAGCGGCGCTCGAGAAAGACGTGCAGCAGCAGGAAGAACCGCTTGGCGAGGTCCTTCATCGCCTCGGTCATCGAGCCCGACACGTCCATCAGGCAGAACATCACCGCCTGGGTGTTGGGCCTGGGCACGCGCTCGAAGCGATTGTAGCGCACGTCGACGGGATCGATATAGGCGACGCGGCGGGCGCGGCGCTGCGCCGCTCTCGAGATCGTAGTCGGCCTGGGCCGCGCCCTCGGCGTCGTCGGCATCGAGCGCGGTCTGGCGTCTGGCGCTCCAGCGCCTCGATCTCGTTCGGGCGCGGGCGGTGGAGCGAGATGCGGCGCGCGAGGCTGTTGCGCATCGTGCGCACGAGATTGAGGTTGGCCGGCGTGCCCGCGATCGAGAAGCCGGCGCGCGCGAGTTGCGTCGCCTCGCTCTCCTTGAGCCGGGTCTTGATCAGGTCCGGCAGTTCGAGATCCTCGAAGAAGAGGTCGAGGAACTCGTCCTTCGACAGCACGAACTCGAAAGCGTCCTGCTCGCCGCCGTCGTCGGGGCTGGCGTTGCCGCGGCCGCCGCCGCCGCCCGATTGCGGCCGCTCGATGCGGTCGCCGGCGACGAACTTCTTGTTGCCGGGCACGACGTAGTCGCGCTTGCCGCCGCGGCTCGGCCGAGCGGAACACCGGCTCGGTGATGCCGCGGGTCGGGATCGAGACCTTCTCGCCCGATCGCGGCCTCGCCGAGCTTGCGCCGCTTCAAGCGCGTCGGCCAGCGCCTCGCGCACCTCGCTGCGCGCGCGGTCGATGAAGCGCTGCCGGTTGGTCAGGCTCTTGCCCTTGGGATTGGGCCGGCGGTCGATGATGTTCATCGGGCAAAAGCTCGCTCAACCCTCGGACGTCATCCGGCCTTGTTGACGCGCATGTACCACTCGACCAGGCGCCGCACCTGGCGCGGAGTATAGCCGCGCGACATCATGCGCTCCAGGAAATCGGTGTGCTTCTTCTCGGTGTCGCTGTCCTTCTTGCTGCCGAAGCTGATCACCGGCAGCAGATCCTCGACCTGCGAGAACATGCGCTTCTCGATGACCTCGCGCAGCTTCTCGTAGGAGGTCCAGGACGGGTTCTTGCCGCCGTGGCCGCGCGCGCGCGCGCAGCGCGAACTTCACCACCTCGTTGCGGAAATCCTTGGGATTGGCGATGCCCGCCGGCTTCTCGATCTTGGACAGCTCCTGGTTCAGCAGCTCGCGGTCCATGAGCTGGCCGGTGTCGGGGTCCTTGTAGTCCTGGTCCTCGATCCAGGCATCGGCATAGGCGACATAGCGGTCGAACAGGTTCTGGCCGTAATCGCCATAGGATTCGAGATAGGCCTTCTGGATCTCGTTGCCGATGAACTCGGCATAGCGCGGCGCGAGCTCGCCCTTGATGAAGCCCAGGAGCTTCTTCTCCTGCTCCTCGCCGAACTGCTCGCGCCGGATCGACTGCTCGAGCACGTACATGAGGTGCACGGGATCGGCCGAGACCTCCTGCGTGTCGAAATTGAAGGTGCTCGACAGCACCTTGAAGGCGAAGCGCGTCGACAGCCCGGTCATGCCCTCGTCGACGCCGGCGGCGTCGCGATATTCCTGCACCGTCTTGGCGCGCGGATCGCTGTCCTTGAGGCTCTCGCCGTCATAGGCGCGCATCTTCGAGAACAGGTTGGAGTTCTCGTGCGGCTTGAGGCGCGACAGCACGCAGAACCGCGCCAGCATCTCGAGCGTGCCGGGCGCGCACGGCGCTGCGGACAGCTCGCTGCTCGCGAGCAGCTTCTCGTAGATGCTCTGCTCCTCGGTCACGCGCAGGCAATACGGCACCTTGATGACGCAGATGCGGTCGATGAAGGCCTCGTTGTTGCGGTTGTTCTTGAAGCCCTGCCATTCCGCCTCGTTGGAATGGGCGAGGATGATGCCCTGATAGGGGATGGCGCCGATATTCTCGGAGCCGATGTAGTTCGCTTCCTGCGTCGCCGTCAGCAGCGGGTGCAGCATCTTGATCGGCGCCTTGAACATCTCGACGAATTCGAGGATGCCCTGGGTCGTGCGGTTGAGCCCGCCCGAGAAGGCATAGGCGTCGGCGTCGGCCTGGCTGTAGAATTCGAGCTTGCGGATGTCGACCTTGCCGACGAGCGAGGAGATGTCCTGGTTGTTCTCGTCGCCCGGCTCGGTCTTGGCGATGCAGATCTGCCGCAGCCGCGAGGGGTGCAGCCGCACCACGGTGAATTGCGAGATGTCGCCGCCGAACTCGTCGAGCCGCTTCATCGCCCAGGGCGAGCACAGGCCGGTCAGGCGCCGCTTCGGAATGCGGTACTGGCGCTCGAGCTGGTCGCCCATGCGCAGCGGATCGAACAGGCCCGAGCGGGCTCTCGAAGACCGGGCTGATCTCCTTGCCGGCCTTCAGCACGTAGATCGGCATCTTCTCCATCAGCAGCTTGAGCCGCTCGGCGAGCGACGATTTGCCGCCGCCGACCGGGCCGAGCAGATAGAGCACCTGCTTGCGCTCTTCCAGCCCCTGCGCCGCATGGCGGAAGTAGCCGACGATGCGCTCGATCGTCTCTTCCATGCCGTAGAAATCGGCGAAGGCGGGATAGACCCGGATCGTGCGGTTCATGAAGATGCGGCCCAGCCGCGGATCGTGGCTGGTATCGATGATCTCGGGCCTCGCCGATCGCGGCGAGCATGCGCTCGGCGGCGCTGGCATAGGCCATCGGCTCGCGCGCGCAGCACTTGAGATAGTCCTCGAGGGACATCTCCGTCTCTTTCTGGCTGTCATACAGCCGCGAGAAGAGTCCGAAGACGTTGTCCTGGGAGATCATCCGCCACCTCGACCCTGAAGCGATCGCCGGTTCAGGCCCCATTAACCCGAAGACATTAAAATAATCATTCAAACTTAAGGCGGGATTAATCCGCTCAAATTGGGCGAAGCCATGCTCTGCGGCAGCCTTAATGCACAGCGCTGCCGAGCCTTTCTGCATCTCGCTCCCGCGCCTTTCGAGCGACCTCGGCGCCGCCCATGCCGGCAGGGGCATTCTCGCTCGAACTTGCGACCGGGACGCGGCCCGCTTCGCCTGCCGTGCCCGACCGCGCCATGGAGCGTCGCGGCGACGCGGGCTCATTCCATGCCTCTCAGCCTCGCGCAGGTGCCTTCGATGTGCGTTTACAAACTCGCGCCCGTGTCGACGGTTCCGTCGCATCGGCTCAATCAGCATTGCCGAAAACCGCGCCAAAGTTAAGGAGCGATTGCAGCGGCTGCGGGTCACGCGCGTTATTTTGTGGCTTATGGCGCGGCGAGCGGGGCGATTCCATCCATGCCGTCACCCGGATGCCTCTATAAAAAGTCCCGACAATCCTTCAATTAGGGGTCGAATCCGACGGCTGCAAGACACGCCGGTCCGGATTTTTCCGGCGACTCGGGGCTCGGCGGGGGCGCTTCAGCTGCCGACGCGCAACGGCGCGACGAGCCCATTGAGGCAGGCGATCACGCTGAGCGCCGTGATGCGGCCGGTGCGCGGGTTCTCGGAAGGCACGTTCTCGATGGTCATGCGCAAGCGCGCGCTGTCGGCTTCGACCTCGATCGTGTGCGTGTTGCGCGTGACACGCGGGATCCGCCCAGATTTCGAGCCGCGTGCGGTCGGGTCCGATCCCGGCGAGCGCGAGCGCCGCCGCGACATTGACATTGGCGGGAAAGCCGCGCGCGCCTTCCCGTGCCGTCCCCTCGAAGACTTTGAGCGGCGCCGTGAGCCCGGTCGAGCACGATGCCGCGTTCGCACCAGATAGGGCGCGCCGTCGAGGCCTGCGGGCGGCTTGCGCGTCACCATGCGCGACCGCCGCGATCTCGCCCTGGGCGGCGGCGCGGACGCGCGTCGAGCCCGACCAGCGCGCCTGTCGGCACGATGATGCGTGCCCCCGTGGCCGCCGCGCGCTCGACCAGATCGAGATGGTTGAGCAGCGCGCCGACGCTGAGCGGCACGAGGATGCGCCCGGCGGCGATCACCGGCTCGGCGACGGCGCGAAAATGCGCGGCCGGGACCGCCTCGACCACCACCTCGGCGTGACGCGCAAGCTCTGCCGCAGCGGGACGACCGCAACGTCGATGCCGGCCTGCGGCGAGACGCCGCGCGGCGCGGGCCGGGTCGCGCGGCCGCGACGGCGACGAGGCGAAGCCCGGGCAGTCCGGCGCCGAGCCGGCGCGCCAGCGTCATGCCGATGGCGCCCAGTCCCGCCAGCCCGATGGCCAAGGCTCTTGCCTTCCGGTAGCGGCATTGCCAACCTCCCATGGTGGACACGCAGAACCACAGCATCGCAGGGCGGCCGCAACTTGCAAAGCCCCGCGAGGATGGCGCGCAGCATGGACAGCTCTGACGAGTTTACCGGCACCATGGCGGTGCGCGACGCAGCATCGCTTCGACGCCGGCCGCCTGGCGCTGTGGCTTGCGGCCAATGTTGCCGGGCACGCGCGGCCCGGTCGTCGGTCGAGCAGTTCAAGGGCGGCCAGTCCAACCCGACCTTCCTCGTCACCGACGCGGCGGGCCGGCGCCTGGTGCTGCGGCGCAAGCCGCCGGGCAAGCTCCTGCCGTCGGCGCACGCCGTCGATCGCGAGTTCCGCATCATCGCCGCGCTCGCCGCGACCGACGTGCCGGTGGCGCGCGCGCATGCCCTGTGCATGGACGACAGCGTCATCGGCACCGCCTTCTACGTCATGGACTATGTCGAGGGCCGGGTGTTCTGGGAGCCGACGCTGCCCGGCCTCGCGCCGGCCGAGCGCGGCGCCATCTACGACGCGCTCAATGACGTCATCGCGCGGCTGCACCGCGTCGATTACGCGGCGTTGGGGCTCGGCGATTTCGGCCGGCCCGGCAATTACGTGCGGCGCCAGATCGACCGCTGGACCCGGCAGTACCGCGCCTCCGAGACCGAACCGATCGCGGCGATGGACCGGCTCATCGCGTGGCTGCCGGAAAACGTCCCCGAAGACGAGGAGACGCGGATCGTCCACGGCGATTACCGCCTCGACAACGTGATCTTCCATCCGCGCGAGCCGCGCATTCTGGCCGTGCTCGACTGGGAGCTGTCGACGCTCGGCAATCCGCTCGGCGACTTCGCCTATCACATGATGTCGTGGCGGCTGGGGCAGGACGCCTATCGCGGCCTCAAGGGACATGATCTCGCGGCGCTCGGCATCCCCGGCGAGGACGAATATCGCCGGCGCTATTGCGAGCGCACCGGCCGGCGGGACATCGCCCATTGGGATTTCTACATCGCCTACAACATGTTCCGCCTCGCGGCGATCCTCCAGGGCATCATGGGCCGGGTGATGGAGGGCACCGCCGCCAATCTCCGCGCGCGCGATTCCGGCGCCCGCGCGCGCGCCATCGCCGAGGCCGGGCTGGCGTCAGGTCGAAGCGCTGCGGCACGCCCGCGAGCGGCCGTAACCGCGCGGGCAGGGTTTTTCTAAACGTCAAAGCAATACTCGTCGCGGCGCGGCGCTTAAGGGCATCTCGTTCAGGCTTTGGTAACGGCGATGCTGACGAAACTCCGGCCATGGGCAAGCATTCACCCTCCGCCACTGGATCGGACGCCGCGGCGTTCTTGGGCAACGGCGGTTTCCGCGCTTGCGTTGGTGCTCGGCCTTGCGGCCTGCGCCAGCGGCCCCGGCGGGACGGCCGCGGACGCGCAGATCGAGCGCCACGCTGATGAAGGTCGCCGACGACACCGCCGCGGGCGGCGATCCGGCGACGGCTGCGACACTTTATCGCCGCGCGCACGACCTGTCGCCGCGCGATCCCGCGCCGCTGGCCAAGCTCGGCGCGACCCTGCTTGCGCTCCAGGATTATCCCGGCGCGGCCGCATCCTATCGTGACGCCATCATGCTGGCGCCGACCGATCCTGATCTGCATCGCGGTCTCGGCCTGGCGCTGCTCGGGGGCGGGCAGCCCGAGGAGGCGATCGCCGAACTCGATATCGCGCTGCAGAAGCGCGCGAACGATCCGCAGCTTTATAGCCTCCGCGGCGTCGCGCAGGACATGGCCGGGCACTACGAGCTTGCGCAGAAAAGCTACGAGCGCGGACTGCAACTGGCGCCGGCCAATGTCGGATTGCGCAATAACTATGGCATGTCGCTGGCGCTGGCCGGCGATTATCCCGGAGCGGTGGCGCGGCTCGCCGGCATCGCCGGCCCCGATTCCGCGCCGCGCTATCGCCTCAACCTCGCGCTCGCCTACGGCCTCGCCGGCGACGACACCAAGGCGGCCGCGACGGCTCGCCAGGTGCTCGACGAAGTCCGCAGTGGAGAACAATCTCTCCTACTATCGCTTGCTGCGCGGCATGGACGAGAAGCAGCGCACCGCCGCCATTCTGGACACCGAGCTGCATGGCGGGACGATCGTGGCGGCGGACGTCGCCACGGCGCAGAAATTCTCCCGCGTTGCCGCCGCGCAAACGCCCGCGCCGCCCGCCGCGGCGCCGCGCACCGATGTCGCCGTGACCGACCTGCCGCCGATTACGGCGCCGCTGCCGCCGGGGATGTCCCCACACGCCGCACCGGTCCCGCTGCTGCCGCCGCAGGTGGCGGGAAAGCATGCTGCCGTGGCCGTTCCGGCGAACGATCCGTCGGAGCCGTTGCGCCTCGCCCTTGCCGGTCCCGAGCACGGGCTCGCGTCAAGCTCCAAGCCGCAGCAGGACGCTCCGGCCCTGCCTTCGCCGGCGGTGGCGAGCGATCCGCCTCCGGTTGCGCCGGCCCCTGCCGCGGCCGCGGCGACGCCCCCGCAGCGGGCAAAGAAGGCGCCTGTTCCGGCACCGGGCGTGACGGCCGAAAAGGATGCGACAGCGCACGGACACACGCCTTCGGCGAAGCCGTCGCCATCGGCCGCCGCGAGTGATCCGCCGCCGGCTCCGCCGGCGCCTGCCGTGGTCGCGGCGCCGCCGCCGGTCGCGCCCGACCCGTCGACCCAAACCGCCGCGGTCGATGCGACCGCCAAGACCGATATGACAGCGCCGCCCGCCACGCCGAAATCGGATCCGCCACCCTCGGTGGCGGCGGCAACGCCAAAGCCGGAGGCCGCGGCAGCGGCGACCGACCAGGCGCCGCCGCCCGACACGTCGCCGCCGGCGACCGCCGAGGCCCCTCAACCGCAGCCCAAAGCCGTGGCGGCGGCCGACCCGGCCGACCCGCCGGCAGCCTCCGCGCCATCGCCGGCGGCCAACCCCGCGCCGCCCGCGCAAACCGTGATGGCCGAGCCGCAGAAACCGGCGCAAGTCCCGGCGACGGGCGAGCATTTCGTCGTTCAGCTCGGTTCCTGGCTGGCCGAGACCTCGGCACACCACGTCGCCGACCAGTTCGTGGCGCAAGGCGTCGCCGCCACCGTTTCGAAGGTCGCCGATCACGACGGCCGCACCTGGTACGTGGTCCGCGCCGGCGATTTCACCGATGCCGAGGC
Source organism: uncultured Alphaproteobacteria bacterium (assembly GCA_963721625.1). Classification (GTDB taxonomy): domain Bacteria; phylum Pseudomonadota; class Alphaproteobacteria; order ATCC43930; family CGMCC-115725; genus DATJLY01. The sequence continues at coordinate 151,902 of CAVRKF010000020.1, read as the reverse complement.
GGCCAAGACCGCGTGCGCTACGATCAAGTCGATGGGCGGCGTTTCGCCCATCGTGGTGCGGCTGCGCGGCAAGACCCCGAGCGCGCACGCGGCCTGAGGGCCGCACCCCCATTTAAGAACTGCCATTTAAGAATCTGCTTGCCAGGATGGCGGCCGTGCGCTCTGATTCGCGCCACGGCTGGGGTGCCGGTCGCGTGCGGCCGGCTGAGATCATACCCACTGAACCTGTCTGGATAATACCAGCGAAGGGAGTCCGCCATCAGCATTCGACCCCCCATCGCGAGCCGTTCGCAGCGCAAGGTCGCCATTGTCGGCGGCGGCGTGATCGGCCTTGCCATCGGCTGGCGGCTGGCGCAGGCGGGCGCGTCGGTGACGGTGTTCGAGCGCGACGCGGCCGGGCGCGGCGCGAGTTGGGCCGCCGCCGGGATGCTGGCGGCCGGGGTCGAGTGCGAACCGGGCGAACTCGATCTCCTCGCCCTCAACCGGCGCAGCCAGGATTTGTGGCCGGGTTTCGCCGCCGAGCTCGAAGCCGCGTCCGGGATGAGCGTCGGACTGCGGCGCGAAGGCACGCTGGTGGTGGCGCTCACCCGCGACGATGCGGCGCAGCTGCGCTTCACCTATGATTTTCAACGCCAGCACGGCATCGCGCTCGAATGGCTGAGCGGCGGCGCCGCGCGCCAGCGCGAGCCCCATCTTCATCCCAACCTGGTCGCCGCCGTCTTCAGCGCGGCCGACCATCAGGTCGATAACCGCCGCGTCGCGGCGGCGCTGCAGCGCGCTTTCGTCGCGGCCGGCGGCACGCTTCACGAGCATGCCGCCGTCGAGGCGGTCGAGATCGTCGGCGGTCGCGCGGTCGGCGTCCGCGTCGGCGGGACGCGCCACGCCGCCGACACCGTCATCGCTGCCGCGGGCGCGTGGTCGGGGCAAATTCCGGGCTTGCCGGCGGCGCTGCACGTGCGGCCGGTGAAGGGGCAGATGCTGGCGCTGCGCATGGACCCGGCGGCGCCGCTGCTCCGTCACGTGGTGTGGGCGCCCAAGGCCTATCTCGTGCCGCGGCTTGACGGCCGCCTGATCGTCGGCGCCACCACCGAGGAGCGCGGGTTCGACGCCAACCTCACCGCGGGCGGCGTGCTGGCGCTGCTCGAGGGCGCGTGGCGGACGCTGCCCGGGATCGAGGAACTGCCGATCGACGAAATGTGGGTTGGCTTCCGCCCCGGCTCGCGCGACGATGCGCCGGTGCTGGGGCCGTGCGGCATCGACGGGCTGGTGCTGGCGACCGGCCATCACCGCAACGGCATCCTGCTCACGCCGGCAACGGCGGCGGCGGTGGCGCGCTATGTGCTTGCGGGCGAGATGGAGGACGTCATCCGGCCCTTCGCCATGGACCGGTTCGTCGCCGCAGCGAAGGAGGAGGCATGACGCCCAACATTCGCGTCAACGGCAAGAACGAGACGCTCACGACCGCGACCGTCGCCGAGTTGCTGCAGGCGCGCGGCATCGTGCGGGCGCGGGGCGTCGCCGTTGCCGTCAACGGCACGGTCGTGCCCGCCGCCCATTGGCCCGAGCGCCGGCTCGCTTCCGGCGACGAAATCGAGATCGTCCGTCCGTTCGGCGGAGGATGAGATGCCCATGACCGCGAAGACGACCACGACACCGGCCGATGCCGCCGATGCGCTGGTGATCGCCGAGCGCCGGCTCGGTTCGCGCCTGCTGATGGGCAGCGGCGGCTATCCCAATCAGCAGGCGATGCTCGATGCGCTGGCCGCGGGCGAGCCGGCCCTCGTCACCGTCGCCATTCGCCGCATCAGTCTCGAAGCCTACGCGGAGAGCCTGATCGATCTCTTGGCGGCAAGCTACACGCTGCTGCCCAATACCGCCGGCTGCGCCACCGTGCGCGATGCCGTTCTGACCGCCGAACTGGCGCGCGAGGCGCTCGAGACCAACTGGGTGAAGCTCGAGCTGATCGGCGATCGCGAGACGCTCTATCCCGATGTCGAGCAATTGCTGCGGGGCACCGAGGAGCTGGTGAAAAAGGGCTTCGTCGTGCTGCCCTACTGCAACGACGATCCCGTCACCTGCCGCAAATTGGCCGATGCCGGCGCCGCGGCGGTGATGCCGCTGGGCTCGCCGATCGGCACCGGGCTCGGCATCATCAATCCCTATGCGATCGAGCGCATCGTCGTGACGTGCCCGGTCCCGGTCATTCTCGACGCCGGCATCGGCACCGCGTCCGATGCGGCGCAGGCGATGGAACTCGGCTGCGACGGCGTGCTGCTCAACACTGCCGTCGCCAAGGCGCACGACCCGCCGCGCATGGCGGCAGCCATGCGGCTCGCCGTGCGCGCGGGGCGGGAGGCTCGACGCGCCGGCCGCATCCCCAAGCGCACGCTGGCCGAGCCGTCGAGCCCGCAACTCGGGCTGATCGGCGGGTGAGGCTGCCTGCGCCGCCGCTGCTGGTCATCACCGACCGGCGCCAGGCGCGCCGGCCGCTCGAGGATATTGCCGCCGCGGCGTTCGCCGGCGGCTGCCGCTGGCTCAGCCTGCGCGAGAAGGATCTGCCGGCGGCGGAACGGCGCGATCTTCTGCGCCGCCTCGTCGCGCTCGGCCGAAGCTGGGGCGCCGTGGTGGGCGTGCACGAGGATGTGGCGGCGGCACGGGCGGAGGGCGCGGGCGCGATCCATCTTCCGGACGGCACTTCGCCCGCCGCCGCGCGCGCCGCGCTGGGCGCTGCGGTGGTGATCGGCGTTTCCGCGCATGACGCGCCGGGCATCGCCCGCGCCGCTGCCGCGGGCGCCGACTATGTCACGATCAGTCCGGTCTTTGCGAGTGCAAGCAAGCCCGGCTATGGACCGGCGCTCGGGGTCGAGGCGGTGGCGACGATGGCGAGCGCAGCCGCCATCCCGGTGCGTCGTCTTGGGCGGCATCGACGAGGACACGATCGCGCGCTGCATCGCGGCCGGCGCGGCCGGCGCGGCGGTGATGGGCGCCGTCATGACCGCCGCGGCCGTCGAAACACGCACCGCGGCGCTGGTGGCGCGGCTCGGTGCCGCCCTTGCCGCAGGAAATGCCGACCGCCATAGTGCGCGTCGCTGATCGCCGCGATTGCACGCCAAGGAAAGGGATGCCGACGTGATCAATCTCCATTATTGGCCGACGCCCAACGGGCACAAGATCACCATCTTCCTCGAAGAGGCGGGGACCCCCTACAAAATCTTCCCGGTCAATATCGGCAAAGGCGAGCAGTTCAATCCCGAGTTCCTCAAGATCGGGCCGAACAACCGCATGCCGGCCATCGTCGATGACGATCCCGCGGAGAAAGGGGCACCGGTGAGCGTGTTCGAATCGGGCGCCATTCTCCAGTATCTCGCCGAGAAGACCGGCAAGTTCCTCCCGAAGGATCTGCGCGGCCGGTTCGAGGTGATGCAGTGGCTGTTCTGGCAGATGGCCAATCTCGGCCCTGTCTCCGGCCACAACAATCATTTCGCGAATTACGCGGTCGACAAGTATCCTTACGCGATCAAGCGCTTTCGCGACGAGACCAACCGCCTCTACGCGGTGATGGACCGGCGGCTGGCCGAGCGCGAATTTCTCGCCGGGCCGTATTCCGTCGCCGATATGGCGTGCTATCCCTGGACGGTGAGCTCCGAACGGTACGGCCAGAACATGGACGACTTCCCCAGCCTGAAGCGCTGGTGGAACGCGATCCACGACCGTCCCGCGGTGGTCAAGGCCTACGAGGTCGGCATGCAGTATCGCGGCGTTCCCGCCACCGATCCGGAGGCGCGCAAGATTCTCTTCGGGCAGACCGCCGATACCGTGCGCCGCACCGGCTGACGCGGCTGCTTACATGAACTTCGCCGCCACGCGCACCAGCGCCGGTCCGATCAGGACGACGAACAGCGTCGGCAGGATGAAGACGATCATCGGCACGGTGAGAATGGCGGGCAGGCGCGCCGCCTTCTCTTCGGCCTTGAGCATACGCTCTTCGCGGAACTCGGCGGCGAGCACGCGCAGCGCCTGCGCCAACGGCGTGCCGTAGCGCTCGGTCTGCACCAGCGCGTTGACGACGCCGCGGATCGCCGGCATGTCCGTGCGCCGGGCCAGGTTCTGCAAGGCCTGGCGGCGGTTCGGGAGAAAGCCCAGCTCGACCGCGGTCAGTCCCATTTCGTCGGCGAGCTGCGGCGCCGCGGGACCAAGGTCGCGGGCGACGCGGGTCAAGGCGGCATCGAGGCTCAATCCCGCCTCGGCGCAGATGACGAGAAGGTCGAGCGCGTCGGGAAGCTGACGGCGCAAGAAACCCTGGCGCCGCATGATCAGCCGGCGCAGCACCAGGATCGGCGCATAGGCGCCGCCGGCCGCGGCGCCCACGAGGCTCACCAAGCGCATCATCATCGGCATGTCGTGCCGCGCCAGGACGATGGCGACGGCGGCAAGGCTGAACAGCAAGGGCATGGCGACGCGCAGCGCCATGAAGATCGTCAACGCGTCGCGCGCGCGCCAGCCCGGCATTGGTGAGCAGCTCGCCGGTGCGCCGCGCCTCCTCGCCGGAGAGGAGCTTGAGGCGCTGCGAGCAGCGTGCGCAGCGAGCCGACTGGCGCCGTACGCAGATTGGCGATGCGCTGGCGCACCTGCAGGCGGTCGGCGCGGAGATTGGCGCGGCGGCGCAGGTGGCTGCGCACCCGTGACCCCATCGAATTCTCGGGCAGCAGCGCCTGGCCCAGCGCCACGATCGTCACAAGCACGGCCAGGCCGGCGAGGATGTCGAGCCCGGCCTGGGTCTGCAGCTCGGCCCACAGGCTCGTAAGGTTGCTTAGGTCGCTCATATGTCGAACCGCACCATCTTCGCCATGACGATAATTCCCATGCTCATGCTGGCAGCGCCGCCGCCGAGAAGCAGATGGCCGAGATGCTCGGTGAACAGCACCGAGAGATAGCCGCATCCGCGACCGACAGCACCGCCATCATCAGGAACGGCAACGCGCCGATGATCATGGCGCTCGCCCGCGCCTCGGACGACAGCGCCTTGACCTTGAGCCGCATCTGACGACGACGGCGCAGGATCGTATCGAGGTTCTCGAGCGTCTCGGCGAGATTGCCGCCGGTCTCGCGCTGCACCGCCAAAGTGACGACCAGAAACTTCATCTCCGGCACGCCGGTCCGCGCGGCCGTGTCCCACAACGCCTGATCGATCGGCTGGCCGATCCGCATCTGATCGCAGAGCTGGCGGAACTCGGCGCCGACGGGATCGGGAATCTCGCGGCCGATGATCTGGAACAATTCGGTGATCGGCAGGCCCGATTTGATGCTGCGCACCATGAGGCCGATCGCCTCGGGCAGCAGGTTGGTGAAGCGCCTCGTGCGGCGGTTGCCGAGGAACCCGATCGCGAGATGCGGCAGCCACAGCCCGACGAGCAGTCCCGATCGGCAGCGCGAGCAGCGTCGAGACGTGGAGCGCGACCGCCGCGCCGCCGCCGATGACGCGCCACGACGAGACAGGCGATCCCATAGGTGCCGAGCCCGATCCGCCGGCCGGTACGGGCGAGGCGGCGGCGCAGCAGGTCGGGCTGCGGCGTCAGGCGTCGGACGAGACGGTCGAGCGCCCTGCGTGTCGCCGTATTCGCGGCGAAGCTGAAGGTCGACGCCGGTAGAGACCGCGGTCAGCCGCTCGCGCAGGCGGCCCGCGCGGCGATTCGATCTTGTCGTCGCCGCCGCCGAGGGCGAACAGCAGCGACAGCACGGCAAGGAACATGCCGCCGGCGAGCAGCAGCAATTGATGATTGTTGGCGAGGTTCATCCGATCGCCTCGAGCAGCGCCTTGTCGAGCCCGAAATACTCGGCGCGCGGGGTGAAATTCGGGCGCAGCCCGCTGGACGCGAACTTGCCCTTGAGCTTGCCGTCGGGAAGCTCGCCCTCGAACTGGTAGGTGAAGAGGTCCTGCGTCGTGATGATGTCGCCTTCCATGCCGACGATCTCGGTGACCGAGGTGACGCGGCGCACGCCGTCGCGCATGCGGCTCACCTGGACGATCATGTTGACGGCGGCGGCGATCTGCATGCGCACCGCGCGCGAGGGCAGCTGGAAGCCGGCCATCGACACCATGTTCTCGAGCCGCGTCAGCGCCTCGCGCGGCCGGTTGGCGTGGATGGTGCAGAGCGAGCCGTCATGGCCGGTGTTCATCGCCTGCAGCATGTCGAGCGCCTCGGCGGAGCGGATTTCGCCGAGGATGATGCGGTCGGGTCGCATGCGCAGCGCGTTCTTGACGAGATCGCGCATGGTGATCTCGCCCCTTGCCCTCGAGATTGGGCGGGCGGGTTTCGAGGCGCACGACATGCGGCTGCTGCAATTGCAGTTCGGCGGCGTCCTCGATGGTGACGATGCGCTCGCCGCTGTCGATCATCTGCGACATCGCGTTGAGCAGCGTCGTCTTGCCCGAGCCGGTGCCGCCCGAGATGAGGATGTTGAGGCGCGAGCGCGCGGCGATCTTCAGCACCGTCGCCATCGTCGGCGAGATGTTGTGCTGACGCGCCATGATGTCGAGCGTGATGCCCTTCTTGGCGAACTTGCGGATCGAGATCGACGGTGCCGTCGATCGCGAGCGGCGGGGCGATGATGTTGACGCGGCTGCCGTCCAGGAGCCGCGCGTCGACCAGCGGGGTCGATTCGTCGATGCGGCGTCCCACCTGCGTCACGATGCGGGTGGCGATGCTCATGACGTGGGTGTTGTCGCGGAACGTGAGGTCGGTGAGCTCGAGCTTGCCGCGGCGCTCGACGAAGACCTGCTTCGGCCCGTTGACCATGATGTCGGTGACGGTCTCGTCGGCGAGCAGCGGCTCGAGCGGCCCCAGCCCGAGCATGTCGTCGAGCAGCACCGTGACGAGATGGCGCTGCTCGGCCTGATTGAGCTGGATTTTCTGCTCGATCAGGATCTCGCCGACGACGGCGCCGAGCTGGCGCGCAAGTTCGTCGCGGCTGAGCTTCGCCGCGACCTCGCTGTCGATCCGCTCCATGATCGACGGGTAGATGCGCGGGATCGCCGCTTCGATGGTGGCGCGGCTCGCCGCGATTGACCGCCGTGCGCTGCGGCACGGTCTCGGGCGTCGGGTCCGGCGTCAGCTCGTCCGCCGAAACGACCGCGAACGCGTCGTACGGCGCCGGCGTCTCGGGCTCGGCCGTCGGCTTCTCGCCGCCTGCGGCTCCGGCGCGGAGACGCGGCTGCGACGATGCGGCCGCGCGCTCGTCTGCGGCGCAGATTGAGCGCGCTGACCCGTGCGCTCAGACCGTTCTCACCATCGCGCGGACCGAACATCGCAGCCTCAGCCGAACCAGCGCTTGAGCCCGGTCTTCGCCTTCACCTCGCGTCCGGCGAGGCGGGCGGCGATGCGGCGCATCTCGGCGGCTGCCTTGCTGGCGCCATCGACCGCCGGCAGCGTCTTGCCGCCCACCGCCATGGCGCGCGCCGCTTTGGGATCGAACGGGACGGCGAAATCGAGCGGCGGTGCCGAGCCCGCGCTCGAACTCGGCGCGTCCGATCTCGCCGCGATGGAGGGCGCCGACCTGGCTCGCCGACCACGATCGGCGTTGCGCGCGGCGCCCAGCGACTTGACCAGGCTCGGCGAGCCGGAACGCATCGCGCAGCGCGGCGAGCGAGAAGTCGGTGACGATGAGCGTGCTGTCGGCGGCGGCCAGCACGTGCCGCGCCGCGCCGTCGAGCGAACGCGGCAGATCGACCAGCAGGCAGTCGTAATCCTGCGCCAGCGCCCCGAGCAGCGCTTCGCCGCCCTCGGGCTCGAAGCGCAGCATGTCCTCGAGCAATTCCTCGGCGCCGAGGATGGGCAGCTGCTCGTCGCCCTTCACCATCGCCGAGGCGAGCAGCAGGCCGTCGGTGCGCTCCGGATGTTCGAGCGCCTGGCGCAGGCCGCGCCCCGGCTCGAGATCGAGCGAGAGCGCGAGATTGCCGAAATGCAGATCGAGATCGACGAGCGCCGTCGCGAGCTTGTGCTCCTGCGCCAGGAGCCAGGCGACGCCGAGCGCCAGCGTCGAGGCGCCGACGCCGCCGCGCGCGCCGATGAAGGCGTGGATGCGCGCCCGTCGGGCGGCGTCGGGCGCCTCGGCCTCGCCGCGGCTCGCGCGCCGCAGCGCGTCGCACAGCAGCTCGCTCGACACCGGCTTCACGAGATAATCGGCGACGCCCGCGCGCCGCGAGGCGGCGGAACAGCGTCACGTCGTTGACGGTGCCGATGGCGACGATGCGCGTCGCCGCGCCGCAGCGCTTGATGAGTTCGCCGACGCGCCGCGTCGGGATCGTCCTCGTCGGCGAGATCGACGAGCAGCAGCGCGGGCGGCCGCGCCGGTCGATCGCGCGCGCCGCCTTGGCGATGCCGCCGGCGCGGACGCCGACGTCGGTCCAGCCGAGCTGCGCGGCCGCGCGGCTCGCCGCCTCGCGCGTCACCTCGTCGGCGACGAGCGCGACCAGGCGCGGCGCCGATGCCGTGGTCGCCGGCGATGATCTTGGCCGCTTGCGCCATCGTTACGGCTCCGTCTCACTGGCCGGACGGCGACCGCCGCCCGACGACCGAGCCGCCGGCGCCTGCCGCCGATTCGTGCGGCGCCGTCGACTGGCGCGGGCCCCGAGTCGCCGAGAAGCGGCTTCACCTTGTCGGCGCGGTAGCGCTCGACTGGCGGCGAGCGCCGGTCGGCATCGGCCGGAGCGAGCGTGCGCCCCATCATCGAGGTCGCGCGGATTGTCCACCATCAGGGCGAGATTGCTGTGCGTGGCGCAGCCGAAATTGCTGTTCGGCGTATTGTCGTGGGGCGTTGCCGGCGAGTCCGGACCAGTCGGGGCAGGCGGGCGCCGTTGACGACATAGCGGTCGACCATCAGCAGCAGATGGTTGGGCCGACGCCGGCCGGCCGGCGGCGCAACCTGCTCGGCGCCGATGCCGCGCTGCGCCAGCAGCGCGCCGACAGCGTGCCGACGCGCGTCGCCGCCAGCGGATCGCTCGCTCGGGCACGGCGATGTAGACGCTGGTCGTTCGGCCGCAAGCCCGCCTGGTCGAGGAAGGTTTCGAGCCGCGTCCGCCTCGGCCGACCGACAGGTCGCTGCGCGCCGGGCGCGAAGGCGGTCGGCGAGCTGCACGCGCACGTGTTCGACGTGTCAGCGACTTTGCGGTCGGCGCTGGGCGGCAATTTCCGTAGGCGTCGGCGGCGTGGCGCAGCCGCCGAGCGCGACGCCAGGCCAGGGGGACGAGCAATCTCTGCTTTCATCGCTGCCTCACTCGAGATCGAAGCCGACCGGGCCGACCAGCCCGGTCGCCGCCGCTGCGGGGCCGACGGCGCGGCGGGCGCCGCCGCGGGTTGCTGCTGGTATTCGTTGGCGTGGAGGACGAGCTGCCCGTCGGTCGACGGGACGAACCCGTCGGTCGGCGCCATCGCGGCGAGGCTCGTGGGGCGATCGGATGCACGAGATAGGGCGTGACGATGATGACGAGTTCCGTTTCGTTGCGCTGGAACGCCTCCGAGCGGAACAGCTGGCCCAGCACCGGGACGTCGCCGAGCCACGGGAACTTGTCGATGTTCTGCGTCACGTTGTTCTGCAGCAGGCCGGCGATGGCGAAGGTCTGGCCGCTGGCGAGGTCGACCGTGGTCTCGGCGCGCCGCGTCGTCAGCGACGGCACGCTGATGCTGTCGATGACGATGGCGCCGTCCGTGGACAGCTCGCTCACCTCGGGGCTGACGTGGAGGCTGATGCGGTCGTCGGCTGATGATCGTGCCGACGAAATTGAGGCTGACGCCGAACTTCTTCCAGTCGATGCCGACGAGGCCGTTGCCGGCCGGCACCGGGACCGGGAACTCGCCGCCGGCGAGGAAGCTCGCCGGCTCGCCCGAGACCGCGGTGAGATTGGGCTCGGCCAGCACGGTGATGAGGCCGTGATTGTCGAGCGCATCGATCAGCGTGTTGAGGTTGAGGCTCTTCGTCTGGACGCCGCCGAACAGGTTGTTGTTGGTCGGCGCCGCCGAGCTGGCTCGGCTCGCAGAGGTTGAAGGCGTTGGTGGTGGCGCCCGGTGCGAGTGATGGTCGAGGACTGACGCCGCGCCACCGTTCGTCTGCAGTCGGGTAGCGTCTGGTTCCTCGGTTACGCCCGCGATCAGCGCCGGCACGCCGGTCGCGAGGCCGAAGACGACATGTGCCGTTGTTGAATACGTTCTGCCAGTTGAAGCCGAACTGCTTGACGACGGTGCGCGACGACCTCGGCGACGCGGACGCGGAGATTGATCTGGCTCGGCGCGTCCACCTTCATCTTGTTGATGAGCTGCTTCGGATCCTTGACGAAGCGCGCGGCGATGCGGCGGATGTCGTCGCCGTCGGCCGCCGAATAGACCGTGCCGGTGAGCACGATCGAGTCATCGACCGCGTTCACGGCGATCGCGCTGTGCGGCACGAGGTCGCGGATCGCCTGCTGCGACGCGGGCCGGCATCGTAGCGCACGTGCACCGCGGCATTGAGCAGCACCTCGTCCTGCTCGGAGACGGCATAGAGCGTCGTCGTGCCGCCCGCCTTGCCGATGACATAGACGAGCTTCGGCGACTTGACCTGCACGTCGGCGATGGTCGGGTCGGCGATGAACACGCTGTTCGACCGGCCTGGCGAGCCGCACGAGCTGGCCCTGGTTGACGCCGACGTCGATCTTGAGCCCGGCGGCGGGCACGATCTCGCTCGTCGCGGCGCGCGCCGCGCCGGGCGGCAATGCGCCGCCGCGAGCGCGAAGAGCGCGAGGAAGACGGCGAAGCAGACGGTTCATTTGCCGCTCCGTGCGAATTCGAGTTCTTCCACCTTGCCGCCGCGCACGACGCTTACCTTGATCGGCGCGGCCGGCGCCGCTGTCTCGGTGCCTGGCGGCGCAGGTCGATGTGCGTCGCCTCGGTGTCCCAGGTGTGGCTGAAGGGCGGCACGTGCGGCTCGCTGCCGTCGGACGGCGCGAGGCTGCGCAGGCTCAAGCGACAGGTTGCCGAGCTCGGTCGCGACGGCGATCGTCTCGGCCTGCTTCGGCGTCACCTCGAGCGTCGCGGTCTTTGCGACCACCACTTCCTTGTTCTGATCGTCGGCGCGCTGGTCGACGGCGAGCACGCGCAGATCGGTGAGAAGCGTCTCGCTGGCGTGGCGCTGGCGCTTGCCGCTCGTCCGTGGACGGTCATGGTCAGCAACAGATCGACCCGGTCGCCAGGAAAGACGAAGCCGGCGATGCCCGAACTCACCGTCACCGGCACCGTGACGGCGCGATAGCCCGGCGTCAGAACGGCGGCCATGAAGCCGCGGTCGCCGGGGCGCACGATGCGTGCCCTCGGTGATGGGCTCGCCGTCGCTTATCGCGGAGCGCACCACGGCGCCGACGAAATCCTCGATCCTGGCTCTTGCCCTCGACGACATAGCCGGCGAGCGATGCCGTCCGCCGGCCAGGCCTGCCAGCGCAGATTCTCCGGCCGGACGAACTGGCCGGCGGTCAGGCTGCCCTGCGCGACTAGCACGCGCGTGCCGGTCGGTCCGCCCGGCACCGGCGCCGCCGCAGCGACACGCTGCGGCGCGAGCCAGGCGCGGCCGATCAAGACGGTTCCGCGCCGAGACGCACAGCGCGATGAAGACGAACAGCAGGCGGCGGAATGACATGACGGCCTCTTCGGAGAATCAACCGGGTCGGCGAAAGGGACGCGCAGACGTGGTGATCGTGGCGCCAATTCACTAAGTGCCAGTTAATCGAGCCGGGACTAATGCCTTCGCGGCAAACATAATTGTTCGGCTGTTTGCGATAATCTCGCCGTTGTTCGGCGAAATATTGGCGCTATGGGGAAACCTTACTTGCATGCCATGCGGGCGCGCGGCCGATCCGCGGCGTTGCGCCGGCACGCGGCTCGGACGTCAGGAGCGGATTGGCTGAAAGCATGAAATCCGCGGGCGTCCGCGGTTGCGAAGGGCCGGCCCCGGCGCTGCGGTGCGGGCCTGCCGCCGAACGGTGTTCGGCCGGGAGCGGGAAGCTAAGGCACGAGGCCGCCGGCCGCGCGCGAGTCGCGGCGCGGCGGGCTCGTCTTCTTGTGAACGCGCGCCACCCTGCCTTACAGGTCGCCGGCGACGGTGTTGAACGTGGTCTCGAGATTGTTGCCGACGGCGGTGATGCCGACGATGATGGCGACGGAAATGAGCGCGGCGATGAGGCCATATTCGATGGCGGTCGCGCCCAACTCATCAGTAAAGAGCTTGGCGATGAAATTGCGCATGATGCTGTGGCTCCCAAGTTGAATATTGGAGACACGGCGATCCTGATCCAGAACTACTAAGCTGGAGTTAACAGGGAAAGAAATAGCATTCGATATTACAATATAAAGCCGAATCTATTTTTGAAAATCGCGACAATTTTTCATAAAAATTCGCCACGGGCCGCAACGGGAATTGTCTTCGGGCGGCGTATTTCTCACGGCGTCGTCGCGGTCATGCATTGCCGTGCCGTGCGTCTTTCTTGATTCGCTGCGCGTTTCATTGTCGTTTTTCAGCACGGCCGAGAAATCGCCAAGGCTTCGCCGGCGCGGGTGATGACCAGATCCGGCTTTTTTTCTATCGCAAACTTGTCAGCGCACCGAGGCGTCGGATAAGATGGCGTGTCGCCTCGAAGGCCGCCGTGGCCCCTGCAGGCGGTCAAGCGACCGGATACCCACCCGCCGCACCTCGTTTCCTCGCAGCCAGGAGTTCATTGATGAAAGCGCTTATTTCCGCGTTTGCTCTGCTCGCGTTCGTCGCCGCCTCGACGGTGCCGTACGCGGCCGAAGCCCAGACCATGCCGCCGAAGCACCATGTCGTGAAGAAGCACCACGTCACGCACAAGAAGGTTGCGCACAAGAAGGTGGCCAAGAAAAAGCACGTCGCCTCGGCCAGGAAGAAGCCCATGGGCAAGAAGAAGATGTCCCCGGTTCCGGCGTCGAAGGGCTGATTTCCCCTCTTGCACCGGCCCCCGGCGCGGCCGCGTCGGGGGCCGTTTGCATTTCTAGGTGCTGCAAGCGAAGGAGAGCCGCATCGGCACCAGCAGCGGGCAGGCGGAGAGGTCAACGCCCTGGGCGAGGAAGCGGGGCATGCCGCCATTGCAGGTCGTCACGGCGAGCTTGCGCAAGCCTTCGGCGCTGGTGCTCAAACGATTGTAGCAGAGCGAATGCGCATCGGGCGACGGCTGCGGCCCTTCGTAGGCGCTGCACTGGGCGAGAACGACGAGGAGGAGTCGCGTCGCGACCTTGCTGCAGCGACCGGTCGCCGCGCGGATCCCCATGGACGTCATGCGTCGCCCGCGGGCGCCGCGGCGCGCAGTGCGTCCTCGGCGAACTGCGCTACGGCGAGAAGGTGGCGGTCCTTGCGGGCGTGGCCCACCAGTTGCACGCCGACCGGCAGTCCCGCCGGCCCGCGCCCGGCCGGGATCGTGATGCAGGGCAAGTGCAAAGCGGTCCAGGCCCGGTTGAAGACCGGATCGCCGGTGGCTGCGGCATCGGGTGCCTCGCCCGGCGCCGCCGGAACCAGCATGGCATCGAATTCGCCGAAGAATGCCTCGGTTCTGGCGCGCGCCGCGGCGACCGCCTGCAAAGCGGCATCGTAAGCGGCGGCGCTCATCCGCGCGCCGGCTTCGAGGAGGCGCAGCGTCGCCGGCGCCAGCAGCGCCGGACGCATGGTCCGCTCCCAGGCAAGATTGCCGGCGGACTCGTAGTCGAGGATCGCCTCCTGTGCCGCGACGAGCCCGTCGAATTCCGGGAAGGGCGCGCGCGCGGCGATGAATGCGCCGGCGCGGGCGAACGCCGCCGCGGCCCGTTCGAGTGCGGCAATGGTTGCCGGCTCGGCCTTGTCGAACGGCACCGGGCGGAAGACGCCGATGCGCGGCGCCGCCCAGCCGCGCTGCCGGGAACAAGCTCGGGCCGGCCGGTGAGGGCGCCGACGAAGAGCGCGGCGTCGGCGACCGACCGGGCGAGGGCGCCGATGGTGTCGAGATTGAGGGAAAGCGGCTTGGTGCCGGCAATGGCGACCAGTCCCCAGCTCGGCTTGTAGCCGACGACGCCGCAATAGGCGGCGGGCCGAAGGATCGAGCCCGCGGTCTGGGTGCCGAAGGCCAGCGGCACCATGCAATCCGCGACCGCCGCGGCGGAGCCGCTCGACGAGCCGCCCGGCGTGCGCGTCGGATCGTGCGGGTTGCGCGTCTTGCCCGGCGCCATCATCGCGAACTCGGTGGTGACGGTCTTGCCGATGCACCACCGCTCCCGCGGCGCGGGCGAGGGCGACGCAGGCGGCATCGCCCATCGGCCGATTTCCGGCATAGGCGCGCGAGCCGTAGCCGGTCGGCCGATCGGCCGTGTCCATGATGTCCTTGACCCCGATCGGCACGCCATGGAGCGGCCCGCGCGGGCGCTCGCGGTCGCGCGCGCGGGCCTCGTCGAGCGCCTGTTCCGGATTGAGATGCGCCCACGCCCCGACTGCGCCCTCGCGCTCGGCGATGTGCGTGAGGCAGGCGCCGACGAGCGCCTCGGAGGTCAGGCTGCCCGCGGCGATGCGGCGCGCGGCCGCGGCGGCGGAGAGGCGGTGAAGATCGTCGCCTGCCATGCTAGGCTCCCTGTGGCTCGCCGGCATTTCAGCAGGAGGAGCGCGCGCCGTCGACTCCTGTTGCGAGGGCACCATGACGCAGGACTTCACCGACGCCGACCGCGATCAAGGGCTATCACGCCCATGTCTATTACACGCCCGAGACGCGCGATGCGGCGGCGCGGCTGCGCGCCGGCATCGGCGAGCGCTTTCACGTCGTGCTCGGGCGCTGGCACGACGAGCCGGTGGGACCCCATCCGATCGCGATGTATCAGGTTGCCTTCGACGTGGCCGAATTCGAGCGCATCGTGCCCTGGCTCATGCTCAACCGCGACGGCCTCGACATCCTCGTCCACCCGATGACCGGGGACGCCTATCTCGATCATGCGCGCAATGCGCTGTGGCTCGGCGCGCCGCAGCCGCTGCGGCTCGAAGTGCTGCGGCGCCTCGGCACGGCGACCGCGGCCTGAGGGCTAGGGCGGAACGCCCGTCCGGGGGGCCTCGGTGACGGCAAGGCCGCGCCAGCGCCACGACCGCATCCGGCGTCGCGCCGGCACTTCGATCAAGCGATAGGTCAGCACGGCGCAGCCGATCACCAGCGCGAGCACGGACGGGAGTGCAAGCCATCCGCCCGAAGCGCCGGCAGGGGCGAGACTGAAAACGATCTGGTGGTCGATATAGATGGAATAGCTGATATCGCCGAGAAAAACCAAAGGCCGCAGGTTGAGCACGCGCGATGCAAGGGAGGCGGCATCCGTCACGGCGGTGCAAAGAAGAACGGCCTCGAGCGCAACGATCGCCGCATCGGGAAGGCCAAGGGCAAGCGCGGCGGCGACGGCGATGGCGGCGCAGGGCAGGGCGAAAGCCCGCGGTGCGGGCAACAAGCCTTCGGCCTGCAGGCGCTGGATCATCATCCCGATCGCGAATTCGGGAATGGCGCGCAGCAGCACCGTCGGCCCGTTCGTGATGTCGAGCGTTCCAAACTTGGCCTCGAGGGCGGCGAGCACGATCGCGCCGCCGAGGATCGACCCGATCGCGATCCAAGGCCGCCGGCGATAAAGCGCAGCGACGATCAGCGGAAACGCCAGATAGGCGTGCCATTCCGCCGAGATCGACCAGGCCGAGACATTCCAACTGGGATGATCGATCCACGGCCCCTGCAAGAGCAGGATGTTATAGGCAAGATCGGTGTCGACGCGGCGCAGCACGGCGACCATCACCAGCAGGATGCAAAGATGGAGCGGATAGATGCGCGCCAGCCGCGCCCACAGGAAATCGGCCAGGTCGCGCCACCGGATGCCTGCGATGAAATCGCGGGCATGGACATGGGCGATGATGTAGCCGCTGAGCAGGAAGAAGAAATCGACGGCCAAATAGCTCTTGCCGATGAAGGCCATGTGCCGCCAGTCGAACCCCTGCGACGCCGCGGATCGCCACAGATAGAAATGGAACACCACGATCATCACGGCCGCGATGCCGCGCAGCGGCGTCAGGTTGGGAACCCGGTTCATGCCGCGACGCTAACAGGCGCGCTTGAAGCCAGAATTAACGACCGGATCGATCGCGTCCCGAGGGCGGCGGCGGATTGGCGGTGAATTCAGTCCGGCTCGGGCAGGGCGAGCGCGGCGTCGACGAGCTCCTCGGCACGGGCGAAATCGTAGGAGCGGTACATGTTCTGCTTCACCAGGAACGACGCGCCGCCGTAGAATTTCTCGTATTGCTGATGGCGGCCGGCGAACTCGCTGCCGATGATATCCCATGCCATCTTCAGCAGCGCCACGCGCTCGCGCGCGGCGAAGCCCGGTGAGATGCACGTAGCGCTCGAGATCGGCCGCGATCTCCGGATTGTCGAAATCGCGACCGATGAGGGCAGCATGATCATGCGCGCCGCCGCCAGCTCGCGCACGATGTCGACGATGCGGGATTGATCTCCGATTGCAGCGCCATGACGGCATAGAGCGCCGCCCTCGACGGCCACACCACGCCGTCCTCGTCGATCGTCGGCTTGCGCCTCCTGCGCCGTCACCATATTCTCGACGATCGAGGCGAACGCCGCCATCTCGCCGAGCATGATCTGCACCGGCGGCAGCGCGTCGAGCCGGTGATCTCGGCGAGCCGCTTGGCCAGGCCCGATCAAGAAACGCAGCTTGGTCGCATAGCGGATCTGCGCCTGGTGGTTGCCATAGACGTGCGCTGGCGTTCGCCACCATTGATCGCGGCACAGCTCGAGGTTGCGATAGACGAACACATTCTCCCACGGCACGAACACGTCGTCGAGGACGACCAGCGCGTCGGTCTCATCGAAACGGCTCGACAGCGGATAATCGAAGCGCTCGTCGCGCTGGTCGCATAGGAGCGCCGCGTGTAGATCTTGAGGCCGGGCGCGTTGATCGGCATGCCACGCTCGATGGCATAGTCCTCGTCGCCCGGCTGCAGGGGATGGATGCAGCTCAGGTGCAGATAATCCGACAGCGCGGCGCCGGTCGCGAGTTGCTGCGCGCCCTTGAGCACGATGCCGCCGTCGCGCTCCTTGACGACGCCGGCATAAAGCGTCGGGTCCGATCTGCTGGTGCGCTGGCTTGCTGCGGTCGATCTGCGGCGGAACGATCGCGTAACTGACATAGAGATGATTGTCGCGCGCGTATTCGTAGAAGCGCATGACGTTCTCGGCGAACTCGCGCCCGGCCGCGGCGAACACGCTCGGCTTCGCGGCGAAGCCGGCGAAGAATCCGGCGACGTGATCGGGGGTGCGGCCCATGAGGCCGAAGGTCGCCTCGGCCCAGCGCTCGCTCATGCGGCGCCGCGACGTCGAGATCGGCGGTGCTTTGCGGGATTTGGTAGCAACGCAACACCGGCCGCGCCGGTTGTCGGCGAGGGATAGGTCATGATCTCGCGATTGGCGGGATCGGCGGCGATGTCCCAGAGCCGCGCCACCGAACGAACCGCCGCGGGAAAGGCGGGATGCGTTGTAACGTCGCGCACGGCCTCGCCATCGACGATCACGCGCCGGCCGTCGTCGCGGATGCTCGCGATGTAGTCGGCGCCGGTGCGCAGGCCGCTGCCGGAGGGGTCGCTCATGGCGCGATGGTAAAGGCGGGGCCTGTGGCGCGCAACGCCGCGGCGGCGCCACGACGGCGCTGCGGCACCGCGGCCTCCGTGCTAGCGTGCGAAGCGGGGCAGGAACGGGGAAGACGCGATGCGGCGCTTGGCAGCGAACGAGGTGGGCTTGCCGGAATTTGCCGCCGTGGCGGCGGGGCCGGCCGAGGTGTTCGACCTCGACAGCCATCGCCGCGCCCGCGAGGCGCTCGATTTCGGCCTCTCGGTCACCGGCATCGGCTTCAACATCTTCGTCGTCGGCGAGGACCGCGCCGCGCCGCATGACCGCGACGCTCGCCTATCTCAACGACGGCGCTGGCCCGGCGCAGCCGCTCAACGACTGGGTCTATCTCAACAACTTCCGCCGTCCCGCGAACCCCACGCCGCATCGCCTGCCGGCCGGGCATGGGGCGGCGCTTCCGCGAGCCGCATCGCCGAGATCCTGGCGCGGTTGCGCGAGGCGATCCAGGCGGCGTTCGGCTCGGACGCCTTCCAGGCGCGCTTCCTGGCGCTGCGCGAGGCGGCGCAGGCCGCCATCGCCACCGAGGTGGCGGCGCTGCGCGCGACGGCGCGCGCCCACGGGCTCGACCTCGCCGACACACCGGAAGGGCGGCGTCCGCCTCGTGCCGGCCGAGGGCGCCTCGATCCCGCCCGCGCTCGATCCTGCGGCCGAAGCCGCGCTGGCCACCGCCTTCCAGCACATGCAACGCCGCGCCGTCGCAATCCGCGCCCACTTCGCCGCCCAGGCCGAGGAGCTCGAATCGCGCCATCGTCGACCAGGTGGCGAGCCCGATGCTCGAACTCGCTGCAAAGCGAGTTTTCCGGCTTCGACGGGATCGCGCGCTGGCTCACCGAATTGCGCGTCGACATCCTCGACGATCCGATGCGTTTCGGTCCCGCCGCCGACGGCGAGCCGGCGCCGGCGCCGCCGGAGCGGCGCTATGCCGTCAACCTGCTGGTCGATCACGGCGAGGAACCTCATCCCGTCGTGGTGGTCGAAAGCAATCCCACCTACGAGAACCTGTTCGGCCGCATCGAATACCGCCAGGCGCAGGGCACGATCGAGACCGATTTCACCCTCGTCCGCGCCGGCGCGCTGCATCGCGCCAATGGCGGCATCCTGGTGCTGCGCGCCGAGGCGTTGGCCGCCAATCCGGCGTCGCTGGTCGTTCCTCAAGGCGGCGCTGCGCGACGGCGAGATCCGCATCGAGGAGCCGCAGCGCGCGTTCAGATGCGCGCCGATCGCCGGCGCGCCGCAGCCGGAGCCGATCCCGCTCGACGTCAAGGTGGTGATCGTCGGCGCGCCGCGCTGGTATGCGCTGTTCTTCGGCGGCGATCCGGACTTCGACGTCTATTTCAAGATCAAGGCCGACATCGACGTGCGACATGGAGGCCTCGCCGCGCAATCTCGCCGTCTATGCCGGGCTCATCGGCGACATGGCGCGCGCGCGCGGGCTCGACGGCGCGAGCGCGGCGGCGATACGGCGCCTGCTCGGCATCGCCGCGCGCTGGGCCGAGCGGCGCGACCGGCTCACCGCGCGGATCGAGCTGGTCGACGATCTCGTCACCGAGGCCGCGGTCCGGGCCGTGCAGGCCAAGGAGCGCGCGCTGAGCCGAGGACGCCGTACGCGAGAGCTATGAAGCGCGCCGGCGCCGCAATGCCCGCCTCGAGGACCGCATGCTGCGCAGCATCGTCGAGAACGAGGTGATGATCGCGACCGCCGGCACAGCGATCGGACAGATCAACGCGCTCACCGTGCTACGACGTCGGCGACTGGCGCTTCGGCACGCCGGTGCGGGTGAGCGCGCGCGCCTCGGTCGGCCGCGCCGGCATCGTCAATATCGAGCGCGACGTGGCGCTGGGCGGCCCGATCCAGCAGAAGGGCGCGATGGTGCTGCAGGGGTTTCTCGCCGGCTGCTTCGCGCAGATACTGCCGCTGTCCTTCACCTGCTCCATCACCTTCGAGCAGAGCTATGGCGGCGTCGAGGGCGACAGCGCCTCGCTGGCCGAGCTGATCGCCGTCCTGTCCGATCTGGCGCGCGTGCCGGTACGCCAGGACCTCGCCATCACCGGCTCGGTCAATCAGGCCGGGCATGCCCAGGCGATCGGCGGCGCGCTCGAGAAGATCGAGGGGTTCTATCGCGTCTGCGCAGCGCGTCCCGGCGGGCTTACCGGCATCGCAGGGCGTGATCGTGCCCGAGGCCAATCGCGTCCATCTCGTGGTCGATGACGCGGTGGCGCAAGCGGTCGCAGCCGGAAGCTTCCACATTTACACGGTCGAGACCGTGGCCGAGGCCGCCGCGCTGCTGCTCGGCATGCCGGCCGGGACCGCGGATGACAGCGGCCACTATCCGCCGGACAGCGTTTCGGCCGAGTCGCCGCCCGCCTCGCCGCATTCGACCATATCCTGGCGCAGCGCATCAACGCGGGCCTGGTCTAGCCGTCCCTCAGTCGCCGTAGCGCAGCACCAGCGTGGTCCGGTCGATAACGTGGCCCTTCAGCGCTTCGGCAAGCTGGTCGCGCGTCAGCCCCGGCAGGAGCGCATCGGGCGCGAGATCGGTCGCCATGAGCAGGAACACGAAGGGATGCGGCTTCTCGCCCGGCGGCGGGCAGGGGCCGAAATAGGTATCCTTGCCGACCGCGTTTATGCCGCCGACGATCGCGGGCGACGGCGCGCTCGCCTCGCCGGCACGAAGCGACGTCTTCCCAGCCGGAATGCCGTAGGCGAGCCAATGGACGAACCCCAAAGGCGGGTTGCCCGCCAGGTCGAACAGCTCGATCGCATAGCTCCTCGTCGCCGGGGGCGCGCCCGACCAGGTGAGCGGCGGCGAGACGTTGCCGCCATCGCAGCCCGGCAGTCGCGGCTCGTTGCCGGCGTATCTCTTGGTAAGGCTGGAGAATTCCCGGAAGCCCGGCGCGCGCAAATCGAAGAACCGCATCTTCGCGGCGGCCGGGTCTGGGGCCGTGGCAAGCGCGCCCGCGGCAAGGACGGTTGCGGCGGCAAGGAAAATTGCCGTGCGTCTGGAGGCCATGGTTCTCACCTCGTCCCGGTCGGCGCTCGTCCTACAGCGGCTGGCGGGCAAGTCAATGGCGCCGTCGCCGGCCGGGGCGCCTGCATTGTCGTCCTTGACGCGGCCCCAGGCGTGCCGGACACTCGGCGCGCTTCCAAGGGGAGCCCCGGTAAGGGGCTGAGACACCGCTGCGCGGCAAGCGACGCGGGAACCCTTTGAACCTGATCCGGATCGTACCGGCGTAGGGACAGGAACGGCATGCCCATAGCGCCGCCCTCACCTCCGCCGGCATCCGGGTCCGATCGTGCCGTTCGATCGGGAGGAGATCGTCATGCCCGAAGGCACGCTCAGCCAGAATTTCCAGGTCTCGACCGGCCCGCTGCCGGCCTCGCGCAAGGTGCTCGTCGCGGGACGAGCGCTTCCCCGATCGTGCGCGTCGCCATGCGCGAGATCGATCTGACGCCGTCGGCGAAGGAGCCGCCGGTCCGCGTCTATGATCCGTCCGGTCCCTATCACCGATCCGGCGGTGACCATCGACATCCGCGCCGGCCTGGCGCCGCTGCGCGAGCGCTGGATCCGCGCCCGCGGCGATGTCGAGGAATGCGCGGCGCCGCAACATCCGGCCCGAGGATAACGGCCTCGCGCCGGGCGAGGCCAGCGCCGTGCCGCTGTTCGACCGCGGCGCGCGCCAGCCGCTGCGCGCCAAGGCCGGCCGCTCGGTGACGCAGCTCGCCTATGCGCGCGCCGGCATCGTCACGCCGGAGATGGAATACATCGCCATCCGCGAGAATCTCGGCCGCGAGCGGCTGAAGGCGCGCAGCGCGCGACGGCGAATCGCTTCGGCGCCGCCATCCCCGACTATCGTCACGCCGCGAATTCGTGCGCGACGAGGTGGCGCGCGGCCGCGCCATCATCCCCGCCAACATCAACCATCCCGAAAGCGAGCCGATGATCATCGGCCGCAATTTCCTGGTGAAGATCAACGCCAATATCGGCAATTCGATCGTGACCTCCTCGGTCGCCGAGGAGGTCGACAAGCTGGTCTGGGCGATCCGCTGGGGCGGCGACACGGTGATGGATCTGTCGACCGGCAAGAACATCCACACCATCCGCGAATGGATCATCCGCAATTCGCCGGTGCCGATCGGCACCGTGCCGATCTATCAGGCGCTCGAGAAGGTCGGCGGCAAGGCCGAGGACCTGACCTGGGAGGTGTTCCGCGACACGCTGATCGAGCAGTGCGAGCAGGGCGTCGATTATTTCACCATCCATGCCGGCGTGCGGCTCGCCGTACATCCCGCTGACCGCCAAGCGCGTCACCGGCATCGTCTCGCGCGGCGGCTCGATCATGGCGAAATGGTGCCTCGCGCATCACAAGGAGAATTTCCTCTACACGCGCTTCGAGGAGATCTGCGAGATCATGCAGCGCCTACGACGTGAGCTTCTCGCTCGGCGACGGCCTGCGGCCCGGCTCGACCGCCGACGCCAACGACGAGGCGCAGTTCGCCGAGCTGAAGACGCTGGGCGAGCTCACCAAGATCGCGTGGAAGCACGACGTGCAGGTGATGATCGAAGGCCCCGGCCACGTGCCGATGCACAAGATCAAGGAGAACATGGACCTGCAGCTCGAGCATTGCCACGAGGCGCCGTTCTACACGCTGGGGCCGCTCGTCACCGACATCGCGCCGGGCTACGACCACATCACCAGCGCGATCGGCGCGGCGATGATCGGCTGGTTCGGCACGGCGATGCTGTGCTACGTCACGCCGAAGGAGCATCTCGGCCTGCCCGACCGCGACGACGTGAAGGACGGCGTCATCGCCTACAAGATCGCGGCGCACGCGGCCGATCTCGCCAAGGGCCATCCGACGGCGCGCGAGCGCGACGACGCGCTGTCGCGCGCGCGCTTCGAGTTCCGCTGGCGCGACCAGTTCAACCTGTCGCTCGATCCCGAGACGGCCGAGAAGTTCCACGACCAGACCTTGCCGGCCGAGGGCGCCAAGCTCGCGCATTTCTGCTCGATGTGCGGGCCGAAATTCTGCTCGATGAAGATCTCGCAGGAGGTGCGCGACTATGCCGAGCAGGGCATGGCCGAGAAGCAGCGAGGCCTTCCGCGCCGAAGGCGGCGAGATCTACAAGGTGCTCGAAGGCAAGGCGGCGCCGATCGAGTCCGTGACCGGCGCCGCATGGCCGAGCGCATCGACGCGCCTCTATCCCGACCGGCCGTTCGCTCGCGCGCGCTCGCCGTCGTGCCGCGCGCGGCGAGCGCGTGCTGCTGGCGCAGCGCTCGATGGCCGGCCCGGCATCGGCCGCTGGGGCTTCCCCGGCGGCATGCAGGAGCTGGGCGAGACCATCGAGGCCTGCGCCCGGCGCGAGCTCCTGGAAGAGACCGGCATCGATGCCGAGCCGCGCGCGCGTCCTCACCGCTTTCGACATCATCGGCAGCGACGAGGACGGGCCGCGTCCGCGCGCATTTCACCCTGGTCGCCGTGCTGCTCGACTGGCGCGCGGGCGAGGGCGAGCCGATCGAGGACGCAACCGCCGTCGGCTGGTTCACGCTCGACGAGGCCGCGGCGCTCGACACCTTCCCGACGCCTGCCGGTGATGCGCATGGCACGTAGCGCGTGAGCACGTGACGATCTGCGGTCCGTCCCGGCGTGAATTGTAACAGCGCTGGCCGCGTCAGTAATGAGTAAATTCCGATGCTCGTTATTCGAAGTCGCGATGCCCTTAGTGCTGGATCGTCCGAATGCAGGGAGACGACGCATGATGGAAGTACCCGCGAAATCATCTTGGCTTAATATTCGCCATTACCAAGGAGCTTCTGACGCATCCAAAGCAATCTCATTTCCATGCTATCATTTCAAGATACGGCATAGCTTCTGGCCAAGGCACAAGCACAGTTTCCCCTTGCGGTCGCCGAAGCGATGCGGAACGAAACCGGTAAGGCCATTCGCGGTCGGGCCAATCGGCAGTTCGGCCCGGTCGGGGTCGGGCTTCATCCACGTGCCCGTTCCAACCTTTGCCGGACTCGTGTGCGGTCGCTACGGTCGGGCCGGACGACTTCCTGCACGCAGCGCTGCGGGGCACGACGGCGACGCGACCGATCCGCGTTCGATCCGCGTGTCCTCCGCAATCTTGCATTGACCGCCGCGCGGGGGGTAATCTTGTCTCTCCCGAAACCATAGAAAGGAGGTGATCCCGTGTCTCTTTGTCACAGCCCGGGTCGCCTCGAAGTGTCTGAATAGCCTTGCTTTTCTGGCTTTCGGGGACTTCCCGGCAGACAATGGGCGCGAGGCCGTCCGCCACGGCGACGTGACCGGATCGGCCGAGCGCCATGGTGTTGGCCCCGGCAACGGAGCAATCCGCGGCCGGGGCCCCTCATTTCCCCCTCGTTTTCTGGTTGTTCCCATCGCACCGTCCCATGAGCGCGCGCGCGCCCGAGACCATCGGCGGCCTTGCCGTCGTTCGCAGCGTCGCCGCGTTGCGCCGCGCGGTCGCGGCTTGGCGTGCGGCCGGCGACGAGTCGCGCTCGTTCCGACCATGGGCGCGCTCCATGCGGGCCATCTGGCGCTCGCCGCGCGCGCCCGCGAGATTGTGCCCGCGCGTGGTCGCCAGCCTCTTCGTCAACCCGGCGCAGTTCGGGCCGGCAGAGGATTTCAGCCGCTATCCGCGCGACGAGGCGGCCGATGCGGCGAAGCTCGTCGGCGCGCGCTGCGACCTCCTCTATGCACCCGCAATCGACGAGATGTACCCAGCGGGCTTTCGCCACCCGGATCGATCCCGGCCCGATCGGCGAGCGCCTGTGCGGCCGGTTCCGGCCGGGCCATTTCGCCGGCGTCGCCACGGTCGTCGCCAAGCTGCTGCTCCAGGCGCAGCCCGATGTCGCCTGCTTCGGCGAGAAGGATTACCAGCAGCTCCAGATCATCCGCCGCCTCGTCCGCGACCTCGACATCACGGCGCGGATCGAGGGCGTGCCGACGGTGCGCGAGGCCGACGGGCTCGCGCTTTCCTCGCGCAATGCCTATCTCTCGCCGCCCGAGCGCGCGGTCGCGCCGGCGCTTCAGCGCACCCTCGCCGCGGCCGCAGCGACGCATCGTGAGGCACGGGCAGGCATCGCCGGCGGCGGTGGCGGCCGATGCCGCGGCGGCGCTGCTGCAGGCCGGCTTGCACCTCGGTCGATTATGTCGAGCTCTGCGACGCGGCGACGCTCGAGCCGCTCGACCGCCTCGACCGCCCCGCCGCCCGCATCCTCGCCGCCGCCCGGCTCGGCGCCACCCGCCTCATCGACAATCTGCCGCTGCTGCCGGCGCTAAGGCTCGCTCTAGCGCTCGGCGGCGGCGCGCGGCGCGGGCGGTGCGTCGCCCGCGCATATTCCGGCACCAGCGCCGCGAGGAGGGCGAGGGCGCGAGCCCCGGCGCCCCTCGCGCGCCTGCTCGATGAGCTCGTCGAGCGAGCGCTGCAGCATCGCGTAATCGAGCGTGCGCGGCGCGGCGCGGAGAATGCCGGCGGCCTTGGTCGGCAGCAGCGGCTCGTCGGGGTGGAACAGCTCCTCGACGAGCTTCTCGCCCGGGCGCAGGCCGATGTAGTCGATTGCGACGTCGCGCTCCGGGCTTGAGGCCGGCGAGGCGGATCATCTGGCGCGCGAGATCGACGATCCGGATCGGCTGGCCCCATGTCGAGCACGAAGATCGTGCCGCGTTCCTCGCGCCCTCCGCGACGCCGAGCGCCGAGGCCTGGAGCACCAGCTCGACCGCCTCGCGCACCGTCATGAAGAAGCGCGCGATCTCGGGATGGGTGACGGTGAGCGGGCCGCCGGCAGCGAGCTGGCGCTGGAACAGCGGCACCACCGAGCCCGGTCGAGCCGAGCACGTTGCCGAAGCGCACGGTGACGAAGCGCGTGCCTTGCGGCCGGCGCGCCTCGAGGAGGTCGAGCGCCTGGCAGATGCTTTCGGCGAGCCGCTTGGTCGCGCCCATGACGTTCGTCGGATTGACCGCCTTGTCGGTCGAGATCATCACCATCGCGCGCACGCCGTGGGCGCGGCAGGCCTCGGCGACATGGCGCGTGCCGAGCACGTTGGTGAGGATGCCCTCGCACGGATTGGCCTCGACGATCGGCACGTGCTTCAGCGCCGCGGCGTGGAACACCAGCTCCGGCCGCTCCGCCGCCATCACCTCGCTCGACGCGGCGGCGGTCGCGCACGTCGCCGACGAGCGCAGCGCGGGGCGAGCGCCGGGAAAGCGCTCGCCGATCTCGCGGTCGATGCCGTAGAGCGCGTATTCGCCATTGTCGAGCAGCGCCAGCCGCGCCGGGCCGAAGCGCGGCGATCTGGCGCGCCAGCTCGGCACCGATGGTGCCGCCGGCGCCGGTCACCAGCACGCGCGCGTCCGGCAACCAGCGCGCGCATGCTGGCGCGGTCGAGCACGGTCTGCGGCCGGCCGAGCAGATCCTCGATCGCCACCGGCTCGATCTGCCGCGGCGCGTCCTCGCGCGTCGTCCTGGAAATCGGTCAGGCGCGGCAGGCGCGCCAGCGGGATGCCGAGCTCGTCGGCGATGTCGAGCAGGCTGCGCACCACGGCGCCGTCGAGCGCGCGGGCGCTGATGATGAGGCGCTGCGGCCGCTCGCCGCTGCGGTCGAGGCGGGCGACGACCTCGCGGATGTCGTCGATCGTGCCGAGCACCGGCACGCCGCCGATGTCGCGGCCGACGCGCGTGGCGCTGTCGGAGACGAGCCCGACGACGCGATAGAGCCGTGCCGGGTCGCGCGCCGTGGCGCGGATGAAGAGATCGGCGTTCTCGCGCGCGCCGATCACCAGGACCGGGATCGGACATGGCTGGTCGCGCTCCAGCAGATGGTCGAGGCCGCGGTCCTTGTAAGACGCGATAGGCGAAGCGCGGGCCGCCCAGCAGCGCGGTCAGCAGCAGCCAGTTGATGCCGACGAGCGAGCGCGGCAGCTCGTAGAGCCGCGTTGCCAGGAACATCAGCGGAAAGAAGATCGAGGATGACGAGGCGTCGCCGCGCGCAGCAGCGCCAGGAGGTCGGGCAGCGAGGCATAGCGCCAGATGCCGCGATAGAGCCCGGTCCACAGGAAGACCGCGCCGGCGGTCGCGGCGAAGGCGGCGTCGTAGCCCCAGATCAGCGACGGCGGATAATCGAAGATGCCGTTGCCGACGCGCAGATAGAAGGACAGGATGAAGGACAGCGCCGCCATGAAAACATCATGGCCGAAGGCGATCGCAGGCTCGACTTCCCATCCTCATGCGCGGCTCCGCGCGAGGCCGGACGTTAGGGGAACGGACCGCGGGGCGGCAAGCGAAATGGGGTGGCCTCTGCTGCGGCATCGGGCCTTGTGCTAACGTCTCGGCTCAGTCCCTGACGGTGATGAATGCTCTTCGATCTTCAGCAAGCTCTTCTGGATCGTGGTCGAGCTGGGCAATCTGCTGGTCCTGCTGCTCGTCGTCGCCACGGCCGGGGTGCTTCTCGGCGTCCGCCGGGCGCGGATCGTCCTCGCCGCCGTCACCATCGTCTTCATCGCGATCGCCGTCCTGCCGCTTGGGCGCTGGGCGATCGCGCCGCTCGAGGACCGGTTTCCTCAGCCTGCGCTGCCGGCACGGGTCGACGGCATCATTCTGCTCGGCGGCGCGATCCATCTCGATGTCACCGACGCGCACGGCCAGATCGCGACCAACGAATATGCCGAACGGATCAGCCAGACGCTCGCACTCGCCCGTCGCTTTCCCGAGGCGAAGGTGCTCGTCTCCGGCGGCAATTTCGGCGAGATTCCGGGCGGTCCCGGCGAAGCCGAAGCGATGCGCCAGATGCTCGTCGCCGAAGGCCTGGACGACCATCGCCTGGTGCTCGAGGAGCGCTCGCGCAACACTTTCGAGAATGCGGTCTATTCCGTGGCGCTGGCCAAGCCCCGGCCGGGTCAGACTTGGCTGCTCGTCACCTCGGCGTTCCACATGCCGCGCGCGGTCGGCTGCTTCCGCCATGTCGGCTGGAACCCCCTGCCGTTTCCGGTCGACTATCAGACCGCGCCGTCGCCGCTCATCCAATGGGATTTCACGGGCGATCTGCGCGTGCTCGACCTCGCCTGGCATGAATGGCTGGGGCTTGCGGCCTACCGGATCCTTGGCCGGATCGATCGGATTTTCCCCGGTCCTGCACCGGCGCCGATCTCGGCACAGAGCGCGTCATAGAGCGCGACCGTCGCCGCGCCGATCGCTTCCTGCGAGAACCCTGTCTCGACGATCGCCCGGCTCGCCGCGCCGTAGCGCCGCCGCCGCCGGGATCGCGGCGAGCGCGGCGAGCGCATCGGCCAGCGCCGCCGCATCGTCCGGCGGCACCAGGATCGCGTTCTCGCCGTTGCGCGCGATGTCGCGCGTGCCGGGAACGTCGGTCGCGACGATCGGCCGGCCCATCGCCGCCGCCTCGAGCAGGGTCTTCGGCAAGCCTTCGCCGCCGAGCGAGGCCAGCGCGGCGATATGGGCGTCGCGCCCACACCGCGCGCACGTCTCGACTGATGGCCGAGCCAGCCACGCCGGCAGCGCCGCCCAGCGCGTCAGCGTCGCCTGCGATCGATCGCGCTCGGGTTCTCGGGGTCCGGCGCGCCGGCGAGCACGAGCCGGATCGCGATGCCGCGACGCCGCAGCGCTGTGCGCCGCGACGAGAATTGCCACGCCCTTGATCGCGATCATGCGCCCGGCATAGGCGACCACCACCGGCGGCGCGGGCGGCTCGGGCGCTGGCCGAAAATGCGTCGAGATCGACGCCCGATCCGCGGATGACCGCAATGCGCCAGGCAGCGTTCGGTCGGCAGCGCGGCGAGGGCGGCGCGGTCGTCCTCGTTCTGGACGATGACGCGACTGCCGCGGCGCAGCAGCACGATCGGCCACAGCCATCGCGCGACGCGCGCCGACGAGCCGCGCCCCGCGCCCCGGCGCTCGCGAGATAGCCGGTGCCGGCGATCATGCTCACCACCCCCGGCACGCGAGCGAGTGCGCCGCGACGCCGCCGAGAGCGCCGCCTTGAGCGCGACATGGTGCACCAGGAGCGGCCGCTCGCGGCGATAGAGGCGGCAGATTTCGCCGATCGCGGCGAGGCTCGCGCCCAGTCCCAGGCTGCCGCGGCGCCAGCGCAGCGGGTGCAGCGCGAAACCCGCCGCCAGATGCGCTCGCCATGCGCCGCCACCCGCGTCGCCACGGCGACGTGAAGCCCGCGTCGCTGCGCGGCGCGCGCCATCGGCAGCCGATGCGACCAGAAATACCAGTCCTCGGTGACGAGGAAGATGAGCTTGCCGCGCGGCGCGGCCGGAGACGCCATGGCGCTCTTATAGGTGCGGCGCCCGGCGCGAGCCATGCGCGGCGCGATACCAGCGGCAGGTCGCGGCAATCCCGTCGGCGAGCGTCACAAGGGGCCGCCAGCCGAGCCGCGACCGCGTCGCGCCGTCATCGACGCTGAGCGAGGTGACGAGCCGCGCCGCGACATCGCCGCGCCCGACCAGCCGCGCCGCAAGCGCAGGAGGCCCGCCGGACAAGCGAAGAGACGGGCCCGACGGCCGAGCCCGGACGCGATCATTCGGACCAGGCCCGGCGTCGCGACCTCCTCGTCGTCGCGCAGCAGAAACGTACCGCCGGGCGCTTCAGGATGCGTCAGCGCGAGGAGACGAGATCGACGAGATTGTCGAGGAAGATGAGGCTGCGGCGGTTGGCGAGGCCAGCAAACGGCAACGGCAGGCCGCGATCGACGAGGCGCAACAGCGCGCGGAAATTGCCTTCACCCCCGGCCCGTAAACCAGCGGCGGGCGCAGCACGACGAGCGCGGCTGCCGCCTCCGTTCCGCATCGCCGCCTCGATCGCGAGCTTGGCGCGGCCATAGGCATCGGCGGGCGCGGGCGGATCGCTGGCACGGAACCGACCGGCGCCGCTGTTCTCGCCATGAACCTTGACCGAACTCATCAGCACGATCCGCTCGATGCCGGCCCCAGGCGCGGCGCGGGCAAGCGCGGCGGCGGCGGCCGCTTCGGCGGCGATCCATTCCTCGCCCACCCCGGTCGGCCGATGCGCGCGGCCGGCGAGATGGACCACCGCGCCGCATCCCGCGAGCAATGCCGGCCAGTCGCTCGCCCCGCTCAGCGCTCCCGTGACGCGCATGCCCGACCCCCGCACCGAACGCCGTCTCGGCGCGCACCGCGGCGACCACCTTCACGCTCGCGGCAGCGAGGCGCGCAACCAGCGCGCGGCCGATGAAGCCGCCGGCGCCAAGCACCAATACGGCGCGGCTATCGGCCATGGATCGCCCGGCGCTGCAGCAGCACGAGAAGCACCGCGACGTGCGCGACGGCAAGCACCGCCGCCGCGAGCGGGCTGCGCTCACGGCCAGCAATGCCAACGCGACCAGCACGACGTCGCCGGCGAGGATCGTCCGCGCCACGGCGGCATGATTGCCGTCCGCGCCCAGCGGCGCGCTGATAGAAATGCTCGCGGTGCGCCTGCCAGAAGCGCTCGCGCCGGCAGACGCGGCGCGCCAGCGTGATGCTGGCATCGGCAAGATAATAGAGCGGCAGGATCAGCGCCGGCACCCACAGCCCCTTGCCGGCGAGAAGCAGCAGCAGCCAGCCCAGAAGATAGCCGAGCGGCACGCTGCCGACATCGCCGAGGAAGATCTGCGCCGGATGCCAGTTCCATGCGCAGGAAGCCGAGCCCCGCAGCCGCAGCGAGCAGCGCCACCGCAGCCGTTCCGTCGCCGGCCGCGCCGGCGCGCACCAGCACCAGCGCGATGCCGGCGCCGAGCGACGCCGTCTCGACGCCGGCGATGCCGTCGATCCCGTCCATGAAATTATAGAGATTGACGAACCAGAGCCACAGCAGGCCGGCGGCGGCGCGGTCGAGAAGCGGCGGCAGCGAGGCCTTGGAACACCGGACCGGCGTGAAATACGGCCAGGCCGACGAGCACGGCCAGCGCCTGGGCCGCGAGCCGCGCGGGAATAGGCAAGCCGCGCAGATCGTCGCCCCAGGAGATCAGGGCCAGAGCGCCGGCCGCCGCCATGATGACCGTCGTTCCCGCCGGAGCCCACCTGCCGCCGCGAGCGCAAGCGCGCCCGCGATGAGCGCCGGCATCAGCGCCAGGCCGGCGCCGCGCGGCACCGGCACGCGGTGCGAGGAACGCGCCACGGGCGGTCGAGAATGGCGTGGGCGAGGAGCCAGCGGCGCAACCCGAAGATCAGCAGCCAAGTGGCGGCGAGCACCGCCACTGACATCGCCCCGACCGCCCATCCCCTCGCCATGGGGCGGTGATAAGCGAGCGCCGCGCCCGGCGCAACGAGCGCCGCCGGTCAGTTGGTCGCGGCGATCACCCAGAGGGTGATGCCGCCCGCGACTTCCTCGCGGCAGAGCGTGACATTCAGGGCGTGGGTCTCTCGTCCTTGTCGACGCTTTGGCGCAGGTCGCGGCAGATCTTGCCGCGCAGCGAGCGATAGACATCGCCGACCGCCGCGGCGGCGCCCCGGGTCGCGTGACCGCGTCGGCGCCGTTCGCGGCCTCGAATACGATCACGTCGCCGGCCGGCGCGATGGCCGCCCGCTCGCTCGCCGTGGCGAGGCCGCGCTGCTCGGCGAAGGTCAGCCATCCCGCAGCCCGGCGCCACGACCGGTCCACCGCTTCATCGGGCAGGTCGCTGGAAACCGCCCGCCGATCAGAGGCGCCGGTCGGCGCGCCCTGGACCACCGTCACCGGCGGTGCGGGTCGATCGATCAGACGGCCCAGCGGCCCTGGGTGATTGTATTGTTCGAGCGCTGCCGCATCCCGCCAGCGCCAGCGCCAGCGCGACGGCCGCGGCGCGCGCCGCCGCGGCGCCATCCGCTATACTGCCGCGCATGAAGCGGCAGCAGCCTGCCGCTGATCGCGCTCGCCGTGTTCGCCGTCCGGCCGGCGCGCGCGCAGTTCTATGATCTCGACGGCACCTATCGTTGCGTCACCGTGCCCGATGCCGCCTGCGCCAAAGGGCTCGACGCCGCAGCCGCCGCCCGCGCGCCGCGGCGTTGCCGCGTCGCCGAAGGCGCCGGTCGTCCCCGGCCTCGGCGATGCCGATCGCGCGGGTGAAAAAGCGCGCGCCCACCGCCGCCGACATCCGGCTGATCGAGCAGCATGCCGCCGCCAAGGACCCGCGCGCGGTCGAGGTGCTGGCGTGGTGCAAGCTCACCGGCATCGGCATGGCGGCCGATCTCGTCGACGCCTACTGGCTCTATGCGCGAGGCGGCCGATCTCGGCGTCGCCAACGCGCGCAAGAACCAGATCGCGATCTATCGAGACGGCGGCTCACCTCGGAGCAGCGCCAGCAAGTGCTGATCAAGGAAAAGACCGCTGAACCGGCCATGGCGTTGTCCTCGGCACCGATGATGGCCGATTGTGCGGGCGAGACCTGAACGTGTCGTTAACCGTTCGGCGCCGGGGCGCCGATGCCAATGGTCGCGGGCGGGAGGTGCGATGTCCGAGGGCTTCGGCGCCTATTACGATGCAACGGCGGCGCGGCCGCCGCGCAAGACACTGCTCGCCGCGCTCGACCGCTTTGCCGCGCCGGGCTTTGCCGTCGATCTCGGCTGCGGCCAGGGCCGCGACACGATCGAGCTGTTGCGCCGCGGTGGTCGGTGCTGGCGATCGATGCCGAGGACGACGCCATCGCCGTCTGCGGGCCCGCGCCCGATCTGCCGCGCGGGGCGAAGCTCGAGACAAGGGTCGAGGCTTTCACGACGGCGCGCTGGCCGGAATGCGATCTCGTCAATGCGAGCTTCGCGCTGCCGCTCTGTCCGCCCGCGGAGTTTCCCGCGCTGTGGCAGCGCATCGTCGCGTCGCTGCGTCCGGGCGGGCGGTTTGCCGGGCCAGCTCTATGGCGATCGCGACGGCTGGGCCGGCGCGCCCCGGCATGACCCATCACGGCCGCGACTGCGGTGCAGGGACTTCTCGCCGGGCTCGACACCGAGATGCTCGAGGAAGAGGAAAGCGACGCCGTCACGCCGCGCGGCAAGGCCAAGCACTGGCACATCTTCCACATCGTCGCGCGGCGGCGTGGAGGCCGCATTTAGCGCCAGTGATGATGACTGGCACCCGCCGCGCCGCCAGGCCCAACTTCACGCCGCCATAGACCGGCGCCGGGCAGGCATCGGGCGAAGCGGCGTATCCGGAGCCCATCGGTGCAGCCGGGCGCGCCGCCATAGTCTGGAGGCGGCGTTGAAGGCGGCGCGGGCGGCGCTTAGAGTGCCGGCAGCAGGCGCGGGAGGGCGCATGGGTGAGGCAAAGCGCAGCAGCAGGGCAGCGGGTACGCGCATCCGCCCCTTCGTTGTGCCGCTCGCACCGGCGGCCATCACCAAGCTGGTCGTTCCCGCCGGTGCGCCGATGCCGTCGGCCGAGACCGCGTTTCAGGCCATTTCCATCGCCGAGGGCGTACGCGTGCGCGTGCGCGAACGATTGCAGCACGCCGCGGCAACTGGCCGCATCGATCGCATGCGCGCGGCCATCGATGCCGCCTGCGGCGATGGTGTTGCGCTCTACCAGGACGCGGTGCGCGCGAGCCTTGTGGCAGATTTGGGCCATCGCCTCGCCATGGACCGGGTCCAATGTCGCCGCGGCTGCGCCTTCTGCTGCTATGTCGATGTCGTGGTGACGCCGCTCGAGGCGATCCGCGTTGCCGGACGCGCGCGACCCGGCGACGGCGCGGCGGCGGCGCAACATCGGCTGCCGTGCCCGCTGCTGGCGAATGGCGCCTGCACCGTCTATGAGCGGCGCCCCTTGGCCTGCCGCGCGATCTACTCAGAGGATGCGCAGGCATGCGAGGCCGCCTACGCCGGCGCCGGCGATGCGCCCATTCCGAGCCTCGCTTGGCCGCGCTTTCTCGCCTGCGGCTACATCACCGGGCAGATTGCCGCCATGGACGATCTCGGCCTCGCGAGCCATCTCGTCGAACTGCGCCGCGCGCTTGCCGTCATGGCCGCCGACGACGCCGCGCTCGCGCACTGGCTCGACGGCGCCGATATTTTCCCGCGCCAGAACGCGCCCTGAAGGCCGCACTCAGAACAGCATATCGCCCGGCGTCATGCCCAGGCCGAGCGCGAGCCGGCCGGAATTCTGGAATGCGACGCCGCTGAAGGCATAGTGATTGGCAATGGCGTGGGCGTCGCGCCAGTGGCGCTGCAGCGCCCCGGTCTCGGTCAGCCCCTGGGCGCCGGCGAGGTTGAACAGCCGGTCGATGGCATGAAGCGCGAGGCGCGCCCCGGCGGTGGCATTGCGGCGATGGCGCACGCGATGATCGAGCGTCAGCGGCTGCTCGGCGAAAAGCCGGTTGTTGACGCCCTCGGCCAGCGCCAGGGCGGCGTCGAGCTCGGCGAGTGATTCGCCGATCGCGATCTGGATCGATCCGCCCTCGGCCGCCTTGTCGCCGAACGTCGACACCTTGGTGCGGGTATGGGCGATGAAGGCATCGCAGCCGCCATGACAAACGCCGAGCAGCGGCGCGAGGATCCCAATCCAGGTCTGCGCCGTGAATGACGAGCGGAACATCGCGCCGTCCTCGAGGCTGCATCCCGGCGCGGTGGCGTCGCGCGCCTGCTGCAGGTCGAGCGTGAATTCCGCCGGCACGAATACCGGATCGACCACGATGTTGTTGGTGCCCGAGCCTTTGAGGCCGACGCTGTACCACACGTCGCGCATGCGGAACTGGCCGGGCTGGAGCAGGAACATGCGCGCGTGCGGCGGCCCGCCATCGGCGCCGGGCACGATCGCGTTCACCATCGCCCAGTCGCAATGATCGCCGCCCGAGCCCCACGGCCATTCGCCGCTCAGCTCCCAGCCGCCGGCCACGGGGCGCAGCTTGCCCGCGGGCGCGAAGGAGACGACGAATTTGGGGTTCTCTGCGGCGCCATAGACGTGACGCTGCGCCGCGTCCGGGAAATAGGCGAAGATCCATTGGTGATGCAACAGGAAGGAAAGACACCACCCGGTCGAGCCGCACGCCCGCCCGACCGCGATGCAGGCATTGAGAAGATCGATCCAGTCGCCGCCGAAGCCGCCGAACCGTGCCGGCCGCATCATCGGCATGAGGCCAGAATCCATCATCGCCGTGACGTTCTCGGGCGGCAGGCGGCGCCGCTTCTCGGTGCGCTCGACATGGGGCGCCACCGCCCGGGCGATGCCGCGCGCCCGCTCGATCACCTCGTCCCGGCTCATCGTCCGGTTGGCGCCAGCAGCGCTCATCGCCGTCCCTCCCAAAACGCGACAGGCAGGGCCACGCCCGCGGCGTGCACTCAGGGATTGCGCTTTACCGCTTCCTTGAGCTCCCGATACATCGCCGCGATCGCCGGGCGCTTCTTGCCGACATCCTCGGCAATCGTGGACATGCGCTTCATCAGCTCGGCCTCGTCGGCGGGCGGAAGTTCGATCAGCTCGCCGCCGTGGTCGATCCAAGTCTTCTTTTGATTTTGCAAATCCTGCGCCGCCCAGGGGACGATCTCGTGCGCCGCGACCGTGGCTTCGTCGAGGATGATCTTCTGCAGATCGGGCGGCACGCGTGGCGAACCATTTCTGGCTCATCTCGACGACGATGAGCACGTAGTACTGGCTCGTCTCCGTCATGTATTTCGCGGCATCGTAAAAATGCAGCGGCGTGAACGCCGGAACCGAGGCAAGCGCGCCATCGATCGCGCCCTGCTGCAGCGCGGTCATCACGTCGCCCAGCGACATCGCCACCGGCGTCGCGTCGAGCCGCTTGATCTGCTCGATCTGGAAGTCCGAAGCGAGGATGCGGATCTTCAGGCCCTTGAAATCCGCCAGACGGCGCACCGGCTTGCGGGTCAGCACCGTCACCGGCGCGTTGACGAAGAGGCTGAGGCCGACCAGTCCCTTGTTCGCGCCGAGCGCCAGGAACGCCTTGCGGAATTGGGGATCGAAGACGACGCGGTTGACCTGTTCCAACTGGTGAAGGTGCCGGGCGCGCTGCGCGACCTCGAACCGCTCATCGACGCCGGAGAAGAAATCCGGCGGAAAGACGACCGCCTGGATCGCGCCGAACTGGGTTCCCTCGATCTCCCGCGGCGCGCTGCCAAGTTGGCTCGAGGGAAAAATCTGGCCCTTGAGCCGGCCCCCGGACTTGCTCTCGATCCCGGCGACGAAGATCTTGAGCCATTGATTGACCTCGTCGTTGACCGTGAGCGAGCCCAATTTCATGGTGTAGGTCTTGGCATCCTGCGCCGCGGCCTGTCCCGCCCATGGTGCCGTCAGCGACGCGCCCAAAGCCACCGCCAGCGCCGCACGCCGTGCCCACGTCACGCCCTGATGATTGATCATTCCCCGTCCCTTCCTGAGAACGCTGCGACACTCTACCGCCGCGGTCGGGCAAGGAGAAGATCGTGTATGCGGCGATGACCGCCGTGACGGATCGGGCCGGGGATATCCCGCGACGACCGCAGGGGGCGTTACGCAATCGCGCGCCGGCGCGATGACCGGCAGCGGAATGCCGCCGATGCTCTCCGGATTGTAGCTTCCGCCATAGCTCGCGCCGAACGTGACGAGGCCGTTATTGTTGACATAGAGGTTGGTATAGGTCGTGCCGAAGAAATCCGCAGAAAAGCCGAGATCGACCGGTCCTGCCGCGCAATCATCGCACGTCGCCAAGGTCGAATGGGTGAAGTCGGTGGTCGGAACGATCGGATCGGCATGCGAAACGCTCGCCGCCAACTCGACCGATCCGAATTCCATCGCCTTGGCGAACGGGTCGTCCGGGCCCGCCACCGTCAGCGCCGACCGCGGGCAGCGGCGCGATCCCGGCGGGCATTCTTTTTCTGCAGGATCCGGCCATGGCCAATCCGGCCTCGGTCAACACCATCGAGCCGGTCTCGGGTTCGGCGGGTGCCCTCACGGCACCGATCCTGCTGATGCTCGCCGTCGGGCTGGCCGATTACGCGACGCTCGCGGGCCAGATCGGGGCGCTCGTGTCCGCCATGCGCGCGGGCGCCGAATACGCGCGCGCCGAGCCCACCGATACGACGCGAGCGGCCAATAATGCGGTGACGAGCTTCATGCCGTTCTCGCCCGCCGTGATCGCCGGCTCGAGCGCTTTCTGCACCTGCACCGACGGAACCGGCGTCAGTTGTCCGCTGCCGGGCCAGTCAACGTCGCAAGCCAATCCGTGCGCCAGCATGTCCGACCCGCGCGTCCTTCACTATGTCGCCGCGACGGCGGTCGAGGCCGCCATCGTACTTTCGGTCTTTCTCGTGCTGGTCGCGGGCATCGTCGAATTCGCGTTCGTCTATTGGATTTCCAATTCCATGCTGCTCGCGGCGGAGGCGGCGGGACGCTATGCCATGGTGACCTACACGGCGCCGTCCGAAGACTGCAATAAATCGACGGCAGCTTTGGAGAAACGCGCGGTCAGCGCGGCACAGCGGAATCTACCGGTGCTCGACGCCACGCCGTTCGCGATTGCCGCGACCGAGCAAGCCGGCGCGGCGGCGCCGACCATGACCATCACCGTGAGCTATGCCGTGGACGTGTTGGGCGCGGTGTTCATGCCCAATGACGCTGACGCGCCAGGTCACGCTCCTCTGAGCCGGCCGCAACGGCGCTGCGGAATTCGAACGCGAGAGAAGAGGGCGATCAGCCCACGGCGCGAAGCTGCGGGCGCCGCGCCGCGCGGCGCTGGGCAAGTCGCGCGGTCGAGGCTGCGCAGGGCGATTGCTCGGATGCGAGATAGACCGCCGACCGCAGCCGCTCGCGCGCGCGCGCAAGTTCGCAGCGGATGGCACCGGCGGTCACGCCCATCGCCTTGGCCACGTCCTTGCAGGATTGACCATCGACGCCGACCCGCAGCAGCGCCTGGCGCTGGCGCTGCGACAGCCGGCCCAGCGCATCCGCGACATCGCGCAGCATAAGGCGCGATTCGCTGCCGTCCTCGACGGTGTCTTGACCGGCATAAAGGACGCTCGCCGAAGCCGCCAGGTTCGACTTCGCGACGCCCTGAAAGAAATGGTTGCGCATGATCACGGCGAGCCAGGCGCGAAGGTTTGTTCCGGGTTGCCAGAAATGGGCGTTGGCGAGCGCCCGTACGATCGTGTCCTGGACGAGATCATCGGCATCCGCCGCTTCGCGATGCCAATGCCGGACCATGCGGCGCAAAAATGGAATTTCCTGTTCGATCTGCTGCGCGAAACTGACGGGAGCGGGCGCATCGTCCGTCGCCGCTTTCGACACGGGCGCAACGCGCTGCATGACCATTAACGTCTCTCCGTCAAACCCTGAGCTCGTGCGCCGGTTGACGCAAGTTCCGCGCCAACCCCGAAAAGCGCGAGAAACCGCGGCGATACGCAGGTTGTCGAAACCCCGTTGCTTGAGGTGTAAAGGAATTCGACGACCGGTAATGTTAATTGACGCAGGACGCGCGTGGAGCCTTGGCATCGGGGTGTCCCCGGCGGCTGGGCACCAGGACCTGTCATGCACGACGGCCTCGCCCTGGCGCCGCGCTTCGGGCAGACTACCGTCAAAGGCCGGCCTCGACGCCGGCCATAACGACAGGGAGGAACCAGCAATGAAGGCACCGGGATTCCATTTCGCCATGCGCGGGTTCGCGCTTGTTGCCTTCGGGCTTGGCGCTGCCGCATCGCCCGCCGCCGCGGCCGCCGCTTCCCCGGAGCACGCCACGCTTGCCGTTCCGGCGGTCAATCTCGCCTTCATCGACCGCTACGTCGCCGAGGACGAAGGGCTGTGGAAGAAAGAGGGCCTCGATGTGACAGTGCGCGTTATACAGGGCATCGGGGCCACCAATGCGGTCATTTCGGGCTCGGTGGATTTCGCCTTCGCGTCCGGGCCGACGGTCACGCGCGCCAATGCGCGCGGCCAGAAGCTCGTGGCACTCGCCACGACGATCGATCAATCGGACGAAGACGTCATCGTTCGCAAGGAAATCGCCGCCGCGGCCCATTTCGATCCCGCGGCGCCGCTGGCGGTTCGCGGGAAGGTTCTGAAGGGGCTGACGATTGCCACCGGCGGCGCCGGCGCCATTCCCGATGTCGTGTTGAAGGCGGTGGCGATGGAGGCGGGTCTGGCACTCCAGGACGTGACCACCGCGCCCATGGCGCCGACCGAGTTCATGGCGGCATTCGCGCAGACATCGGTCAGCGGCTTCGTGAGCGGGCCGCCATTCGCGCAAATCGCGCTGCTGAACGGCGCGGGCGTGATGGTTTCGGATACGACCAAGGGCGAGCCCACCGCGTATTCGCCGGTCTCGTCCGCCCTTCTGCTGGCGCGCGCCTCGTTTTGTCCCGCGCATCATTCGGTCTGCGTCAAGCTGGTGCACGGCATCGCCGCGGCGTCGCGGTTCGTCCATCAGCATCCCAAGGAGACGATCGCGGTGATGAAGCGGCATTTCGGCGCCTACAGCGACGCGGTGCTGGAGGCCTCCTATCAGGCGCTCCGGCCGATGATGCCGGTGCCGCCGGTCACGACACCCCAGGAACTCGAAAATGCCGACCGCCTGGACATTGTCGCGGGGTTCCTGAAACCCTCTGACAAGCTCTCGAACTACGCGGCGATCATCGACAATCAGTTCGCAAAGTAGGGTAAGAAGATCGGCATCTCGATCGCCGGCTCGCTCACCGATTGGCCGGCGCGCGAACTTGCGCGTCACGAGGCCCGGGGACCCGAAGGCGTGACGCGGGTTGCGGCCGTGCAGGTTGGCCGCCCATCGGGAGGCTCGACCTTGCCCGGCATCGTCACCCGACGATGGCGTGATTTCAAATTGGTGCCGGATGAGAGGATCGAACTCCCGACCTTCGGTTTACAAAACCCGCAACGGGTGATTTACGCGGCTTACGGCCGTGGGTTTCTGGCTAACCAAAACGCGCTTCTGCCTTTACAGGCCACGGGTTTCGGCTTACCTTAGGTTACCGGGGTGTACCGCCGTTAAGGCACCCCCTCCGTTAGCCTGCGTTAGCCCAGAGGATGAAACCGATGTCCAAAAGCCCAGGTCCGCTCACCCGCAAGGTCGGGCTAACGGATCGCAGCCTGCTCGCACTAAAACCGGCGCCCGTCGGCAAGCGCGTCACCGTGTGGGACGCGCAGTTGCCCGGCATGGCCGTGCGCGTCACCGACAAGGGCAAGCGGACGTTCTATGCGGTCCGCCGCCGTGCCGGCGAGACTTCGCCGACCTGGGCGCTGCTCGGTGCCTATCCCGTGATGAAGCTCGGTGAGGCCCGCGAGGCGGCGCGCGCCGCGCTGGGCGCGCTGGTGGAGGGAAAGGACCCCACGAGGTCGCCGAGGCCCGGCGTCGCGCCGAGGAGGATCGCGAGCGGGAGCGTCGGCGTGACCTGGAGCGCAAGGAAGCCGAGACGTTCGCCGCCGCGATAGATGACTTCGTCGGCGATGGCGCGCTCGCCGGGCTCCGCACCGGCCCCGAGACCGAGGCCATCCTGCGCCGCGACTTCCTGGGCCAGGTGCGCGGTGAGGTCGAGCGCGATGGCGAAACGGCGGAGGAGTGGATCGCCGGTCCTGACCCGATGTGGAGCGAATTGCCCGTGGCGTCGATCGCCCGGCGCGACGTGGTGGCGCGGCTCGACGCGATCAAGCGCGCGCGGGGCAAGCACGCGGCACGCCACGCCAAGGGTGCGGTCAGCAAGTTCTTCTCATGGTGCGTCGAGGGCGACCGTTACGGTGTCGAGATATCGCCCTGCGCCCATATCACCGACAAGACGCTCGGCTTCGCAAGGGACGGCCGCGAACTGAGGCGCAAGCGGGTGCTGAGCGACGAGGAATTGCGCGACGTGTGGAGCGCCGCGGAGGCGCTCACGGCCAACGCGCGCGCCAGGGCGCTCGCCAAGGACGCGGCGGCGGACGTGTCGGCCGTGTTCGATCCCACCGAGCCGCTGGTGAAACTGCTCGTGCTGACGGGGCAGCGCTTGAACGACGTGGCGATGGCGCGCTGGAGCGAGATAGACACCGACAAGGGGACGCTCACGGTGCCGCCCGAGCGATACAAGACCAACGTGGCCCAGGAGGTCCCGCTGCCGCCCGCGGCGCTGGGGGTGCTGCTGGCGCTGCCGCGGTTCAAGGGCTTCGCGCTGAGCACGACGGCCGGTCGGCGACCGGTGAGCGGTTTCAGCAAGATGAAGGCGCGGCTCGATGTCGAGATCGCTGCGCTTCGCGAGAAGGACGGCCGCGAGCCGATGCCGCCTTGGGTGCTGCACGACCTGCGCCGCACCGTGCGCACGCGCTTAGTGAGCGACCTCGGGATCGAGGCTTTCGTCGCCGAGCGCGTCATAGGCCACGCGCTGCCCGGACTGCACGGTGTCTATGACCAAGGATCGCATCGGACGCAGAAGCGCGACGCGCTGGAGAAATGGGAGGTCGTGCTCAGGGCGATCGTCGCGCCCGAGCCCGAGCCCGAGCCGGTGTCCGACAACGTGGTCGCGATAAAGCCAGCGCGGGCGAGGGTGCGCGCGTGACCTGGACCAGCCGCGAGGACTACATCGCCCGGCTGGCGGCGGAGTGCGGCATATCGATAGGGAGGGCCGAGGTCGAGGTCGACCGTGCGCTCGCATCGGAAGATGTGCGGCACCGGTGGCATGTGCGGCGCCGCGGCTGGCACAGCGACGCCTACCGGTTCTCGTACGTGTCGGAGGGCGAACCCGATCCAGGCCCAGGGCCGGTGCGGATGCTCGGCATCCGCCCGCTTTGGTTGGAGCGCAACGGCATCGAGCGGGTCAAGTATTCCGTTGAGGACCTCGATCACGAGACGCGACACCTGAAGCGATCTACAAAGAAGCGTGCGTCGAAACCGGACGATCAGATGGTGATCAAGGCGCTCCACGACTTCGCGGTCCGCGAGGGTCGCACCCTGAAGCAGGATGACGATCTAGCGAACGCCGTGCTGGACCGGCTGGGTGCCGCGTACAAGCAGAAGCGCGAGGCGTTCAGAGCGCTGCCGGCGAGATACCGCTACTTCCGCGGCAATCCCGGAAAGACGTAAGCGACCCGATAATCGGGCGCCCGAATTGGATTTGCGCGACGCCAGATTTAGGTGAGAGCGGGCGCACCGTCGTAAGCTTAGGCCCACTACGTAACAGCGAGGCTAAGCGATGACCGATGACCCGTTGATCGGCTATTTCGACCTGGAGCGGCACGGCTTCGTCAATCCTTCGACCGGGCACGCGTACAGCCGGAAACACCTGGGCGACTTGATGCGGACCGGCCGATGGCCGAAGGCTCGGCAAGTGTCCGCAAACCGCATCGCCTGGGCTCTGTCGGAGCTGACCGCTCACTACAAGGCCCTCCCGGTCGCTCGGTCGGTACAGAGTGCTGGCGCCGCAGACCGGCCGAAGATGGCGCGCCGCGCGCCGGTGCCGGCCGATGCCTGAAAGAGACGGGCCGCGGCGCTGTCCACACGTCGCGGCCCGATAGTGAGTGAACTTCCGAACTTGACGCTCTGCGGTCAGGCAGGCGCCGACATAAATATAGGCTCGGCACCTTACAAGCAAGCCGCAGTGCGCCTCAACAGAGGTGCGCGATGCTCAACGACAACGATCACCAAGACAACGTCCTGCTGGAACGCAACCTGCGCGGCTGGCTCGGCTGGCTCGATGATCCAGATCCAGACGTGCGCCAGTTCGCGGCGCGGCAGGCGACCCTCACGATCAGACGCTACGGACTGACCTGGGGCGAGGTCGCCGCGATCCTGACGCGTGCCATCGTCGTTCGACGCGGCCGAAGGGCGGCGTGACCCGTGGCAACGATCAACGCCGAATACATCGCGCGCAAGCTAGGCGGCGAGCGCAGCGGGGACTGGTGGCGGTGCCCGTGCCCGGTCCACAGGTCCAGCGGCAACACGCTCGCCCTGAGGGACGGCGACAACGGCATCGCCATCAAGTGCCATGCGGGATGCACCAGCGAGGCCGTGAGAGATGCGCTTATGAGGATGGCACTGTGGCCGATCGCGAAGTGCGACCTGAAGAGCTATGCCGCGAAGCTGAATTTGACAGTCGAGTTCCTCGTGGAACAGGGCCTCGCTGACAGTAAGTCGTATGGCTCGTCGATCAGGATTCCGTACGTCGATGACAGCGGCACCGAAGTAGCCGTGCGGTTCCGGCGCCAGATCAGCGGTGGCGACAAGTTCCGCTGGCAGAAGGGCGCGAAGCCGGTCCTGTATGGCCTCAACAAGGTCGCCGGTTTCCGCAGCGGTGGTGAAGTCGCGATCGTCGAGGGTGAGTCCGATTGCCTGACGCTCTGGTTCGAGGGTTTTCCGGCGGTAGGATTGCCAGGCGCCTCCACGTGGGACGAGGCGAGGGACGCCCGGCACTTCGATGGCTTCGAGACGATCCACGTCGTGATCGAGCCCGACAGCGGCGGCAGCGCCGTTCTGAATTGGCTCAGGGACTCCAGCATCCGCAACCGGGCGCGGCTGCTGCGCATGCCGCCCGACGCGAAGGACCCGGCAGCTCTGTATCAGAGAAGCCCGGCCGAGTTCGCGGGCAAGTGGGAAGCACTCCTCAAAAATGCCGAGCCATGGGACAAGTTCGCGTCGGAGTCGAAGGCGGAGGAATGCGCCGCCGCCAAGGCCAGGGCCAAGCGACTGCTCGATCACGACGACATCCTCGGCGAGGTTGTGAGGAAATGTCACGAGCTGGGCATCATTGGCGAGTCCGACCTAGTCAAGCTGACCTACCTCATCGTGACCGCGCGGGTCTTCGATCGGCTGGTCTCGCTGATCGTCAAGGGGCCGTCCGCCTCCGGGAAGTCCTTTACGGTTCGAACTACGCTGAGGCTCTTTCCCGAAATCGGCGTATATCGCGCGGTCGAGCCTCAGCGAGAGAGCGCTGATCTACAGTTCGGAGGTGTTGGCACACCGCATGCTCGTCCTGTACGAGGCCGCGGGCCTGGGCCTGAAGGAGGGCTTCCTCGCGTACATCGTTCGCAGTCTGCTGAGCGAGGGCGAGATCTCGTACGAGACGACCGAAAAGGTGGGCGGCCGGATCGTGGGCCGGCAGATACAAAGACCCGGACCAACCGGATTGATCCTCACCACGTGCGAGCTGGCGATCGACGCCGAGACCGAGACCCGCTGCCTGAGCGTTCCCGCGACGGACACGCCGGAACAGACCGCTGCCATCATGAGGCGTCAGGCCGCGATGGCGAACCGACGCATCGACGAGCCCGACCTGTCGGAGTGGCACGCGTTCCAGACGTACCTCGGTCACATGTCCACGGCGGTGGTGATCCCCTACGCCGAGACGCTCGCCGCCCTCATCAGGCCAGCCGCAGTTCGGCTGCGGCGCGATCATCCGACGATGCTGACCCTGATCAAGGCACATGCTCTGCTTCATCAGGGCAGGCGGCAGCGCGACGGGCACGGCGCCGTCGTCGCCACGGTCAGCGATTACGAGACTGTGCGCGACCTCGTGCACACCCTGATCGGCGACACGGCCGGCGTGTCCGTGCCCGAGGTGATCCGTCAGACCAGGGAGGCGGTGAGGGAGCTGCTGTCGGACGAGAGCGCCTGCGACGGCAAGCTCAAGGTGCCAGCGGAGTTCGTCACCGTC
Source organism: uncultured Alphaproteobacteria bacterium (assembly GCA_963721625.1). Taxonomy (GTDB): domain Bacteria; phylum Pseudomonadota; class Alphaproteobacteria; order ATCC43930; family CGMCC-115725; genus DATJLY01. The sequence continues at coordinate 107,628 of CAVRKF010000020.1, read as the reverse complement.
GCCCAGATCGCCAAGCGGCTCGGCCTGGACAACTCGACCGCGTGGCGGCGCGTCAAGAAGGCGATGGAGCGCGGTTTCCTCACTCACCACGACGAGCGCCACCCCAAGCCTCTCAGGATCAAGCTGGGCGACCCGATCGACGGCGACGCCGACCTCCTGCCCACGGCGAAGACGCTGAGGCGCGCAGTGCGCGCCGCACGGGAAGCGGCGCAATGAGCGCAATGTCTCGGCTAAACCCTTGGTGCTGCCACCGAATGGCGTTGCGACCGGCATTGCAAAGCCATCGCAATATCGCAATCCCGACCCCTCCCCCCATTGCAATATTGCAACCGCTTTGCAAGCGGTGCCGCAACAGTTAACACATTGATATTAAAGGAACATATCTTGAATTGCGCATATTGCGCGCCCTCCCGGCGCGGCAAGGCCTGAGGGCGCGAGCCCGGCGGGATGGGATCAGATGATTACCCGCTCCGCTTGCCCCTGGCCTGCAAGCGGTGGCGGCCCGGCGAACCGCTACATCAGCCGCCCGCCTGTCGACAGCGCCGAGCCTAACTACTACGTCCAGCGGTTCGCGGAACAGAGATGGGGGTTCTCACAGACCGCAGTCGCATTCGACCTCGAAAAGCTGCTATCGATGGTACGACGGAAGTTCGAAGATGGCTGAACCGAAAAGCGTCATGATCAGAGTACGGCAAGGCAACAACCCGAAGCGGCGTATCGCCCCGCCTGGCGCCCTCGACATCTCGGGGCGGCAAGCACTCGCAGATCGGCTCGGCTATGTGGGTAGCTCCCATCACAAGCGCCGGCCGGGGGATTATGGTTTTCAGCCACCAGTAAACCCGCGGCCATGGAAGTCAGTTTGCGACGGACGCCGCATCATTCCGAAGGATGAGGCCGGTCAGCTCTTCCGAGCGGGCATCATGAACGGGATGTTTAGTAACTTGTCGGATGATGGCACGCCGAAATACGTTTGGGCTGTCGATGCCGAGGGTGAGGCGTACGAGGCAAAGATCGGCAACAATGGATATCATGGCTACCGTCTCGAAGAGGAAGACGATTTCCGAGGGTTTGTATTGAAAGAATGGAAGCAGCGGTGCCTGGCGAGCTGACGATATCGGCGGATTGGGAGCGGCTCGAAGAGGGCCTGCCCGAAGAGCGCGCCTGTTTTGCCGCGATCGGAATTTATGCTGGCGATCTGTGTCTGACGGAAGGCCACGACGGCTACGTAAAGCGATTTCGCGCAGCCCCACTGTTATCGGCCTACCATCTTGCCGAGTGGCTCGCCTGGAATTGGTGGCGACTGCGGTGGGAGCCTGGTCGCATGCCGACCGGCGATTGCGCCCTTGCCCATCGCTTGGCGACGATCGGTGGCGGCTATGTTTGGCCCAACATCACAATCTTTTCGGACGGCGAACGTACCGCCCTGATCGCCAAGCCAACGGCCGAACGAGTGAGCACGCTCTTCCGCTACGCCAGCGACACGGCCGCTGTGTTGCCGTCTCGGCACTTCGAAGGCACGCTCGATCAGTTCATTGAGCAGGTGCGCGGTCAATTGCGTGCGGAGGAAATCGCCGAAACCAACCTTGATCGCATTTGGAATGACGTACGCGCTGAGCGGAGCGACCCGGAAGTGGCATTGCGCAGAAAGCTCGAAGCGTTACTCGGTCGGGAGCCCGGCGAAGGCGATGAGGCCGCGATTGAGCGCTTAATAGAGGATGGCCGGGCGGTTGGCGGTGCGGCGATGAACGAAATCGCAGCCGATCATCCGCGCGGCGGTCAATTGCTTACCGCGGATAGCCTGCGCGAAATCGCCGCACGTTTCGGCTTTGATGCGACGCCGCGTGATGTCGTTTCCCTAAAGCCAGGTTCCGGGTTGCCGCGCGCGGCGGATGTAGCGGCTTGGCGGCTTGGCGCACTGGCTGCTCAGGCGCTTCGTGAGCAGCAGCAGCTCGGCTCAATCAAAATCGAGAACACTATTTTGGCCAAGCTTGCCGGGGTACAGCCGCTAGCACTGACAGACCGTACCGCTGGGCCGCAAATCTCTTTCGCTCTGGATACAGCTCCGGCGAGCGGACGCGTGGTTTTTCGTTCGAAGTGGGAAGCCGGGCGGCGTTTCGAGCTTGCACGCTTGTTGGGAGAACGCATCGTGACCCCGTCGGCCGGCCGGCTGTACCCGGCGACACGGGCGCACACCTACCGCCAGAAAATGCAGCGATCGTTCGCGGCGGAATTGCTGGCCCCATTCGCCGCAGTAGACGAAATGCTCGACGGCGACTACTCGCCGGAGAACCAGCAAGATGTTGCGGAGAATTTCGGCGTCTCTGAGATGACGATTTGCACGCTGCTGGTGAACCATCACCGGATTGCACGCGAGGAACTCGACGGAGATATCGAACTCGCCGAGATATGAGGTGGGTTCAAATCCTCTGGCCGGGATAGGACGTGTAGGTTCATCACGATATCCGAACTGCAAGAAGCGGGAGATGCCGCAGAAATTCGGCTGCGGCGGATGCGCCGCCAGCAACCGTGCTGTCGCTAGACGAGTCGGGATCGCACGCGCGGTGCGGTGAGGAGCGTCAAGATTATGGTCCCGCCGCCATTCCCGGGGGCCAATCCGGTGCGTGCTTCCGCGCCGGCCCTCAACTCTCGCCGCGTCGACCCGGTGCCCAATTCAATAGGACGTGGGTTATGCAAACCCACGGCCGAATTGCGATAATCCTTTATTTGCCGCACTTTTTGCGCTATAGGTTCCGCCGTTCGCGTGTTTGGCTAACGTCTGGCTAACGGTGGAGCGATCTTGAACACGCCCGAGGGCGCCGAGACCAAAGCAACCCAAAGCGGCGCTTCTAGCCTTGCCACGCCGAAGCCCGCGCTCTCACGCCCGCGTGCGCCCCGCCGCTTCAACCGCACCACCAAACAACGCTTCGCGCTCGACCGCTGGCGCCAGTTGGTCGCGCACCTGGGCCGCGAGCCGTCCTATCCCGAGCAGATCGTCATCGGGCGCGTGATCGCGATCGAGTGGGACTTGCGCCGCACCGACGCCAAGGCCGATGCGGGCGAGGAGCTTTCGGGCCACGCCATGCGCGCGCGCCTCGCCGCCGAGAACCGCCTGAGGCTCGATCTGACGGCGCTGGGTCTCAAGCCGTCCGCCGCGCAAGGCCCGACGCTCGCCGCCGAGATGGCCGCCGCTCGCCGCGAGCGACTGGCGAAGGAAGGCGCCGCCGCATGACCGACGCGCCACACCCGTTCGATTTCTTCGACAAGCTCGTCTGGCTCGACGGCCGGCCGCTCATGAGCACGATCGAGCCGTACCGCCGCGAGACTTTCGAGCGCACGCTCTACACCTTCGATGCCGACGGCAGGCCGCATTACAACATGGCGCTGATCGGCCGCTCGAAGAAGAACTTCAAGACTGCGGACCTCACCCTCGCCGCGCTCTATCGCTTCCTCGCATGGCCCAGCGCCGCCGGCAACGACACCTTCATCCTGGCCAACGACGAGGAGCAGGCGGGCGACGATCTGGCGCTCACCAAGAAGATCATTGCAGCAAATCCGATCATCGCTCGCGAAGTCACCGTCCAGACCAAGGCGATCGTCCGCAACGACGGCAGAGGCACGATGGTCATCTTGCCCGCTGGCGACGTGGCCGGCGCGCACGGCAAGACGTACCTGATGATCGCCTACGATGAAATCCACGGCTACCGCAACCACGACCTTTTCGAGGCGCTGGCGCCCGATCCGACGCGACCGGACGTGCTGAGCTGGATCACCAGCTATGCCGGCATCGTCCACGCTCCCGGCGTGCCACTGTACGACTTTCTCCAGGCGGGCAAAGCCGGCGACGATCCGCGGATGTACTTCTCATGGTATGCGGGCGACTTCGGCACCGACCCGAACTTCAACGAGCTGCCGACCGCAGAGGAGCGCGCCAACCCTTCGATGGCATCGTGGCCGGATGCGGCTGGCTATCTCGCCCAGCAGAAGAAGCGCCTCCCCAGCAACAAGTATCGCCGCCTTCATCTGAATCTGCCCGGCGCGCCGAGCGGCGCCGCCCTGTCGGGCGAGCACGTCATGGCGTCGATCGTGCCCGGTCGGAAGTCCCTGCCCTTCGATCCGGCGCGGCGATATCGCGCCTTCGTCGATATGTCGGGCGGCAGCAACGACGATGCGGTGCTCGCCATCGCGCACAGGGACGGCGACCGTCTGATACTTGATCTCATCACCTCGCAATCGGGATCGCCGCCGTTCAATCCGCGCCACGCGGTGACCAAGTTCGTCGCGATCCTGCGGGAGTACCGCGTCTCGTCCGTGACCGGCGACGCCTACGGCGGGCAGACGTTCAGAGCCGACTTCCTCGACCGGAGCATCACCTACCGCGTCATGGACAAGTGGAACAGCGCCAGCGAACTGTACGAGGATTTCGAGCCGCACCTGACCGCGAGCGAGGTGGAGTTGTTGGATGTCGGGAAGTTGCAGGAGCAACTTCTGACCCTCGTCTGGCGCGGGAACAAGATCACGCACCAGGGCGGCGATCACGACGACTACGCCAACGCCGCTTGCGGCGCCCTGGTGCTCGCCGCGACGAGGGGCGCCTCGTTCATCCTGCCCCCGGCCACCCTGCGCAAGATGGCCATGACGCCGCCGCGTCAGAGGTTCAACGACCTAGGCCCACTCGACGGCGGGCGCAACCGAAACCGATTCGGGAGGAGCTTGTGATGACCTCAAGATTGAGCGCAGCGTTGCGCCGTCGTTTCGCCAGTCCTGCCGCCGCACTCGCGGCGTTGGGGCTACCCGTTTCACTCTTGGAAGGAACCGACATGAGCCTGTCACGCACCGCCGCCCTCGCCGCCGTCGCCGCGCTCCGGCGCCGCGGCCTCATCGCCCAGGACGGCCACAACGACCAGGAGGCCGCCGAGATGATCGAGCGCGAGGCGGGAGGCGAGGACCGCACGAGGCGCGCGCGCGACATGCGCCGCACCCGCGACGGGATGACCGAGGAGGAGCGCCGCCACCCAGACGCCGCCCGCGACGCGTTGAGGCGCGCCGGCGACGCAGCGGAGATCGACGATGAGACCATCGGCGAGTTGTTGGAGGCCCTCTGCGAGACGCACCCCGAGGTCGTGGGCCGGATGGCCCGCGAGGTTGGCCAGGATGGCCCGCGCCGCTATGCGCGCGACCGTCGCGACCTGAGGCGCGCCAGGGACGCGCGCATGTTGAATGCGCGGCCTCGCCGCATGGGCGCCGACGATCCGCCGCCGTTCCGCGGCATGCCCGAGACCGGCGGCGGCATGGTCCGCGACGACGAGCGCGGGGAGGGGTATCGCACCGATCGAAGCTGGGAAGAATTGGGTCACGGCACCCCGACCGGCGAGGATCGCGGTCGCCGCCGCGCCTTCGACATCGCGATGGATCGTGGTGACAGCCACAGTGCGGTCGAGGCTTGGCTCGGTCCGCAGGCCGCATCGATCAACCGGATGTGATGCCGATGAAGCCCACCGCATCCGCGCGCTTGCCAGAACGCGCAAAACTTGCATCGGCAATCGAGCGTCACGGCGAGGCCGCCGGGCAACTGGCCCGCATCGACGCCGCGATCCAGAAGATTTCGGACAGCCGCATCGAGGATCGCGTCGCCATCGGCCGCGCCCGCGAGGCGCTCAAGATCGCCGCCGCCGGGCGTTCCGAAATCCTGATCTCAAAAACGTTGGGCGAACCGCCGCCCGACCTTCCCTCCCCGGACGAGGCCAAGGCCACATTGGACGCGGCCGAGGCATCGCTGGACGCCAGCACGTCGGCGCTCCGCGTGCTCGACGGCGAGAAGCGCCAGGCCGAAGTCGGCGCTCTATCTGGCCGAACGCGCGTTGCAGGGCGCCGTGAAGGAAGCCGTCGCCGCCGATCCGGCGCTGGCGCTACTGCACGGAGAATTCGAGCGCACGCGCCTCCGCATGAGCACCCTCATAGGCGCTTTGTTGGGTGCGGGCGTGACCGTGAGCCGCGTCGCCTGGGAAGAGAACGCCTTCATTGCCGATCCGGCTTGGGTCAACGCCATCGCGAGGTTGCGTGAAGATCCAGACGCCGGGCTTCCCTCGCCACCGCCCGATGAGCCACCCGATGCCGGCACTCGCGACGGCCGCAAGCGCGCGGCCTGAACTGGGCAGCTTCGTCTCGGCGGAGTGGCGGGGCCGCGCGCGTTCGCTGAGGAACCGCGTCGCCGCCGCGCACTCGACATGGGAACGGGCCGCTGTGGCCTTGACCACACCGCTCTGCGAGCGCGATGGCTTTCGGCCGACCTTCACCAAGGGTTCGTTGCGGCTGACGGAAGCACGTTGGAAGGCATTGCCGCAAGCGTGGGGCCCCTTGAGGAATCCGGTCAGTACGATCGCGGGCGGCACGCTGTCGATCGCCGAGTTGCGCGCCGTGGACTTTCGCGCCGCGATGGCTGCCTGGAACGGCGACGAGCTGTCGATTGCCGTCGCGGTCCTCAGCGTCACTATGACGCTCCCTTCGACTTTCAGTTTCGGAAGCAAGACGCTCGCGATCGTCGGGCTGCACGCGCTCGCGCGGCGTTACGCGCGCGGCGCAGACCGGCGCGACCTGGCCGTCGTCATGGACATGCTGCCGATCGCCGTGGCGGCGCCGGCGGCGCTCGCCAGGGGCGGGGATTTCGAGATCCAGGCCGGGGAGGGGCGATGGATCGGCACGCGCATGCTGCTGGACGGCAAGCCGGTCCTCAGCGTGCGGACCTACGTGGAATAGGGGCGCGATGGCGACGCTCTCCGAAGTCGTCTCCCGCTTCCTCGATGGCGCCGACGAGTGCGACGCCGCCGCGCTGGGCAACGAGGTGCGGCGCCTCGCCAACGATTCCGTTCGCTGCATCGGCGACTTCACCTGCGGCGAGATCGCCGCCATCGTGCAGCGATGCGGCACCGCTATGGCCTGGATCGTCGCCGAGCAGCGCGACCCCGACAGCCGCCAGCACAGGCACGGCCGCCAGCGTGCGTTGCTGGACTTGCTCGATCTGTGCGAGGCCATCCGCACATTCCATGCCGGCAAAGGCGATGACGATCACCTGAGCGCGATGCGCGTCGAGATCGCCGACGCGCTGCGCCCCCTGGTCAATGCGGCGGACGCATGAGCGCGCGCGTTCGGTGCTCGTGCGGCTCGTGCCCCGGAGACGCGCAGAGAGCGCGCTACGGCGCGATCCGGCGGAGCGGCATAGGGGAAGGGGCGACACCGAAGGCACGCTTGCACGCGCAACGGTCAGCGCGAGCAGCGCGTTCACCGTGACGACGGGATGCTACAACTCCAAAATATCATGCAAGACCGCAACGACGTAGCGACAAATCTGCAGCACCGTCCTTTTTTCCAGCGCTAGATGGGTTGCTACAGAGGAGCGGTCATACACCGATCGAGTAAGGGTTCCGATCATCTCGTCAATTGTTGTGGTCGTCTGTTCCGGCACCTCGCTCGCCGATTTAGTCTGGCCACGCGCTTTCAGGATGAACCGCACTTTCTGCTTCATAGTCGGGCCGCTCCAATTCTTTTCTTGCACATAGCCGGGCGCCGTTGTCACTTCGTCGTCTGGAGCAAGGTGATCCAAGGTTTCGCGGAGCGCTTCTCGTAACTCCAATGCTGGCCCTCGAAATGACACACGGTTTTGCTCCGCAAGATCAATAATCGCCTGCCGGTACGACAAGGCAGCTGACGGAACCAAACCCTCCAAGGTCTCGATCACCCGTTGATCCTCTGAGCTCGGATTGCTGGTTGCCCGGACAACATTGCTATTCAGTTCAATGCGTGCCGCCACCTTCGGCACGAGCTTTCAAATCACCCTAACCTGCTTGTGGTATGACGACGCGGCATTCGCCCTGCTGGAAAGCTGAATAATACTCTCGAAGGCACGATCGAGCACGTTCAGATCGTCGTCCAGGCCAAGATTTTGCAGAGAAACTCGTGTTTGCCGGAAGTAGAGTTGCGCGACTTCCTTCGCTTCGTTGCGGATTGCGGCGGAGTTGATATTCACGGTCCGCACTTTATCAAGGCGGCGCGAGAACCTTCCAAAGGCATCGCTCAGCAATTGCCATTCGTCGGCCGCGTTGGTCACTTGGCAGTTTTCTTACGCGGCTTAGCCTTTTTTGCAGCCTTCCGCGGCGATGTCCGGCCCCGAGATTCGGTGGTTTCGCCACTGGGCAACCTATGCGCGACAAGATTGTGGCCAACAGCGTTGAGTTTGAATTGCCCGCGGTCCAACGCATTTAGGTAGCCCGCGTTCTTCGCGTTGGCGAGCGTCACGTTGGGCGGCGCGGTGGGCAGCTCAAAGCCGGCTTGAATGAAATAGGTCTTTATATCATCCGCGATCAGATGGTCGCGCCGCTCGCCCTCGGGTGCGAGTTGCGCAAGATAGTAGCCGATAACGGCAACGCGCTCATTGACCGTCTTGGGTCTTTTCTCAGCCGCGAAAGTGCGAATGTCCTGAACGCTGGATGGTTTGTGGTGGAGCGGCGCGGCCATCGGAGCGGCAGGCAAAGCGGGCCCGGGCGGCACATGCGCATGGGCGGCATGTTGTCCTACCAGCGTAACACCCAGTTTCTTTAGAACGAATTCAAGAACATAAACTCTACTCTCCGCGTCGAGCGGCTTAAGCGCCGCAATGAGCGCGGATATCGCCTTTACATCGTCCTCAACTTCTGGCTCTTCGGCCACGTCGGCACCCGAACTCTGATCGCGCCATTATACATGCCCTGCCGGGGCACGCATTAAATGGGTTTTGACCCTAAGAACCAAGTCGGCGGCAAACGGTAGTGTCCTAATTCGACCCGCCGAGCGGCCAAAAGAAGCCGACTCCGATCCTGATCCTCGGCCACGAAGAGCCTGAGCCAGGGTTCTCACGAAGAGCCTGCCGAAGGTCTTCCGCGAGGCTCCGATACGCCTTGATATGGCCCTCACAATAACCCTCCAGGAACAGTCGCTCCCGTTCGGTCGCGTCAGGCCGTTGGCGCAAGGTCTTCTCTAGATTGCTCGGCATTCCAGCGGCCAGCTTGTCGCAATTCGCCGCGACCATCTCCAAAGCCTCTCGTGCGTTCATGGTCGTGTCTCCTGCACACGGCTCCGCTTCGGCAGGGCCACCGCCACCCTCCCGTCGGTCTCCAGGCGGAAGTTGTTCTCGAACTGCTCGAACCGAACCGGCACCTCGTCCTGCCGCCAGTAGCGCTCCGTCGTCTTCGCCGTGGGGCCGTCCTTGCGCGCCGTCGCGTCCGCGACCTGCCGGGGGACGATGAAGGTTCGGCGATCGGGCGCGCCGTCGCCGGGGAGCAGGACGATCGCGAGCCAGTCGAATTCGTCGTTGGCCCTGTAGACCACGAACGTGTCTCCGCCGCGCTTGAAGGTGCGCGACTTCACCGAGACGCGTTGCGGCGGCCGGCCGTCCACCGGCTGCGCGATCACGTCGTAACCGGGCCAGTTGTCGGGCACCTTCAGCGCGGGCACGCCCGCGAGCGTCATCTCGGCCGCGACCAGCATCTCGCACGCGTCGCCCATCTGCTTCGACGTGTACGGCCTCGGCGATCCCGGCATGCGGCTAATCCCCCGTGGTTCGCGGGCCTTCCGCAGGTTGCGCCCGATCGCAACAGAGCACAACTCGTGGAGGCCCGTCCGTTAGCCCAACCGTTAGCCTATGACTGGACCTTTGCATGAGTGACTGGTTCGGATCACATCTAAGTCTTTGATTTGATTGGTGCCGGATGAGAGGATCGAACTCCCGACCTTCGGTTTACAAAACCGCTGCTCTACCGCTGAGCTAATCCGGCATTCTCAAGGGCTTATGGTCGCTCCAATGCTGACTTGCTACCCAAATTGCTACCGAACGATCAACCCCTGTTATTTTATCGCCAAGGCGGCGATGACTTCGGCCGCGGTCTTGCGCTCTTCGGCATCCTTGATTTCGTGAGCGTAGGCCCGCAACAGAACCTCAGGCTTGTGCCCTAGCCTAGCTGCGATGACCGGGATGGACAATCCGGCGGCAATCAATCGACTGCCGTGAGTGTGGCTTTGTGTGTAAGCGATCAGGCTACACGGGGCCGCCTGATCGCTTACCCTTTATCGCGTTCATGGAGGGCCTATACTTCGCGACACGGCGGGAGACCTATCTTCGTATCTCGAGCTTCCGGACGAAGATTTTCTCCGTCTCGTTTGCGATGGGTGTGGTGTCCGGCATCATCATGCCCTTCCAGTTCGGAACCAACTGGAGCCGGTTTTCGGACGCAACCGCGAACATCCAGGCGCGCCTTGCGGTGCGGCCGGATGTAACTCTCCGGGCGCTCATGCCGAGTTCGCCGATCGTGGCATTGTGGCGAGCTTCTACGCGGGGCACTTCTTCGAGCACGAAGGCATCAGCTTCAAAAAAGCCTGTATGTAAATTCGCGCGCAATAGTGACCCCCTGAGGGGCGGTTTTCGCGTCCAATAGTGACCCCCTCTAACGCTGCGTGTCAGCGTCCCTTCCTTTTGCCGGTGTCGGCTGGGAAGGGTGTTCGGGGGATGATTGGCGTGGACATTATCGGGGAGATACGGCGGGCCTATTTCGAGCAGCATCGTCCGATCAAGGAGATCGTGCGGATGCTGTCGGTATCGCGCGCGACGGTGCGCAAGGTGATCCGCGGCCGGGCGACCGAGTTCAAGTACGAGCGTGGCGTGCAGCCCGCGCCGAAGCTGGGCGAGTGGGTCGAGGTTCTGACCGAGATTCTGGAGCAGGAAGCCAAGCTGCCGCGGCGGGAGCGCCGCTCGACCCAGCGGTCTGTTCGAGGAGCTGCGCGGGCGCGGCTATGACGGTGCGCACGACAGCGTGCACCGGTTCGTGAAGGCGTGGCGCGACGAACGGGCACGGGTTCCGGCCCAGGCGTTCGTGCCGATGAGCTTTGCCCCGGGCGAGGCGTACCAGTTCGACTGGAGCCACGAGACGATCACGCTTCAAGGGCTGCCGCTGACGATCAAGGCGGCGCACATGAAGCTGTCGCACAGCCGCATGCCGTTCGTGCGCGCCTACTTCCGCGAGACCCAGGAGCTGGTGTTCGACGCCCACGACAAGGCGTTCCGGTTTTACGGCGGGGTCTGCCGGCGCGGCATCTACGACAACATGAAGACGGCGGTGGAGGCGATCTTCGTCGGCAAGGCGCGGCAGTACAACCGCCGCTTTCTGCAGATGTGCTCGCACCACCTGGTCGAGCCGGTGGCGTGCACGCCGGCGTCGGGCTGGGAGAAGGGGCAGGTCGAGAACCAGGTCGGCAATCTGCGCGACCAGCTGTTCCGCCCCAAGCCGCGGGTGAAGAGCCTCGCCGAGCTGAATGCCTGGCTGGAAGATCAGTGCATCGCCTATGCCAAGCGCACCCAACACCCGGAGTTCAAGGATCGGACGATCTGGGAGGTGTTCCAGGACGAACGGCCGAGCCTGATGGAGCTGCGCGGGCCGTTCGACGGCTTCGTCGAGAAGGCGGTCCGCGCCAGCACCACCTGCCTGATCATGGCCGATCACAACCGCTACAGCGTCGACGCGCGCGCTGCCGGGCGGATGGTGCTGGTGCGCTCCCATGCCGAGCGCATCGTCGTGCTGCTCGACGACGAGATCGTCGCCGACCATCCGCGCCAGTTCCGGCGCGATCAGATCATCTACGATCCCTGGCATTATCTGCCGGTTCTGGTGAAGAAGCCCGGCGCGTTGCGCAACGGCGCTCCCTTCAAGGACTGGGACCTGCCGCCGGCCCTGGCTCAGGTCCGCGCCAAGCTGAAGAGCCACGCCGACGGCGATCGTCAGTTCGTCAAGGTGCTGGGCGCGGTGCTCGACCATGGCTTGGCCGCGGTCGAGGCGGCCTGCGCCGAAGCGCTTGGAGGCCGGCATCGCCAGCGGCGACGTGATTCTCACGGTGCTCGCCCGGCGGCTCCAGCCGGCGCCGCCGCCCAGCATCACCACGCCCGATGCGCTGCGCCTGAAGATCGAACCCGCGGCCGATTGCGGCCGCTACGACAGCATAAGGAAGGTCGCCTGATGGAACGCCATGAGATTCTCGATGCCATGAGCGAACTCAAGCTCTACGGCATGCGCGCCAGCTTCGATGAGATCGCCGGCAAGGGCCTCGCCCGGCGCGATGAGATCTATCCCCTCATCGCCAGCCTGATCCGGGCCGAGCGCACGCACCGGCAGGCGCGATCGATCAGCTATCGCATCGGCGGCGCCAAGTTCCCGGTGCTCAAAGACCTCGACAAGTTCGTCTTCGCCGACACGCCGGTCGATGAGGGCCAGGTGCGCGAGCTCGCCACCGGCGCCTTCCTCGACGCCAAGCGCAACGCGCATCTTCATCGGCGGCACCGGCACCGGCAAAACCCATCTGTGCATCGGCGTCGCCTCGGCCGTCATCCGCGCCCGCGCCAGGGGCCGGTTCTTCAATCTCGTCGATCTGGTCAACCAGCTCGAGCAGGAGAAGGCCGCCGGCCGCAGCGGCCGCCTGGCCGAGAAGCTGCTGCGCTACGACCTCATCGTCATCGACGAACTCGGCTATCTGCCGTTCAGCCAACCCGGCGGCCAGTTGCTGTTCCATCTGATCAGCAAGCTCTACGAGAACACCTCGCTGCTGATCACCACCAACCTCGCCTTCGCCGATTGGCCGCAGGTGTTCGGCGACGCCAAGATGACCACCGCCATGCTCGATCGCCTGACCCATCACTGCGACATCATCGAGACCGGCAACACCAGCTGGCGATTCAAAAACCGAAGCTGACAAAACCCTCCCCCGGACCCCCGCCCGGGCTTACCCACGTGGGTGCACAGGGACCTCCCACGGCCGCGCCGCTGCGCTCGGACGCGCGCGGCGCTCGGCGCGCGGGTCCCTCCTATGCACTACGTGGATAAGCCCTCTGCCCGTCACGCCGACAAAACTCATCATCCCAGAGGGGTCGCGATTGGACGCGAAACGGGGGTCACGGTTGGAAGCGAATTGACAGTGGGTTCTATGCTTGGCTGACCAGGCCACGCAGTAAGCGCGCCAGGAGCGATGAAGAGCTGGCGGCGAAGGTGCGCGCGAGCTTCCTTGCGAGCGACCGGACCTACGGCGCCCGGCGCGTGTGGCACGACATGCTCGCCGAAGGCGTGTCGTGCGGACTGCACCGGATCGAGCGATTGATGCGGCTACAGGCTTTCAGAGCGCGCCCGCGACGGCGTCGCCTGCCACCCGATCTGGGTGAGCGGCAGGCGAACGCCGTCGCTGCCAACGTGCTGGACCGAACCTTCGAAGCGCCGGCTCCGAACCGCAAATGGATTGCTGACTTCACTTATATCTGGACGACCGAGGGCTGGCTTTACGTGGCGGCCGTCGTCGATCTCTTCCCTCGGCGTGTCGTCGGTTGGTCCATGAACGCGACGATGACCGCGCAGCTCGTCACCGATGCTCTCATCATGGCGATCTGGCGAAGGGAAAAGCCCGATGCGTTGCTGCACCACTCCGATCGCGGCAGCCAGTACACCAGCGAGCAGTTCCAGCGGCTGATGGCCGATCATGGCGTCACGTGCTCGATGAGCCGCTCGGGCAACGTCTGGGACAATGCCGCGATGGAAAGTTTCTTCTCTTCGCTGAAGACGGAGCGCACGGCACGCAAAACGTATCGGACGCGGGATCAGGCCAAGGCCGACGTGTTCGACTACATCGAGCGCTTCTACAATCTGAAACGCAGGCACTCGACGATCGGCTATATGAGTCCCGTGGAGTTCGAAATGCAGGCCGGATTAGCTTAAGCGGGTGTCAACCGAACCGGCAGCAGGCCAACCATCCGCATAATCTCTCGGCCATCGGGACGGACGATGAACATGGGGAGCGCCTTGCCACCCCTCAACCAGGCATCGTGGATCAGCCGGTTGACGTGATCGTCGCGAAACCCGTAGCCGATCGGTCAGTCTCGGCTGCGGCCCAGACAGGTAGCACGTCTGGAACCAAAGGCGATCCCTGCTACCGATTTTGCTACCGAACCGGCCGGGACAATCTGGGAACGATACAGACGGAGAACACCTGGAATCCTGAAAAGGTCAACAGATTGGTGCATTCAAGGACGCGGCACGGCGGACAAGGCCACCTGCTTCAGAATTGCAAAACCGCTGCTCTACCGCTGAGCTAATCCGGCGTATCACGGCGTTGCGCTTATACCCGCCGGCTGCGGTGCCTGCCAGTTCCGCGATGACCGCAGCTTCGCGGCAACCTTCAGCCCTGCGTCACGTGCCGCCTGTGCCAGCGCGGCAATTGCGCTAAAACGGGATCCATGCGGCGCAAGGTTCTCGTGTGGGATTGGCCGACGCGGCTTTTCCATTGGCTCGCCGTGGCGCTGGTCGCAGCGGCCTACGCGACGTGGCAGTTGAACTGGATGGATTGGCACGCCTGGGCGGGGGAGGCCCTGCTGGCGCTCGTGCTGTTCCGCCTGCTCTGGGGTTTTCTCGGCAGCGACACGGCGCGGTTCTCGCGCTTTCTCGCGGCGCCAGGCGCGGCGATGCGGCACCTCGCGCGTGCGTTCCGCCGCGAGCCCGATCGCCAGATCGGGCACAATCCCGCCGGCGGCTGGATGGTGCTGCTGCTGCTCGCGCTCCTCCTCGGCGAGACGCTGAGCGGGCTCTACGTCAACAATGACGTGGCCGATGAAGGGCCGCTCACCGAACTCGTACCGGCGCGAATTGCCGATCTCATCACCAGTCTGCACCTTGTCCTGTGGTATGGGCTCGTCGCGGCCGTGGCGCTGCACGTGCTTGCGATCATCGTCTATGCCGCGGCAAAGCGGCAGAATCTGCTGCTGCCGATGCTGACGGGACGCAAATCCGTCCCGTTGGACGTGGCGCCGCCGCGCATCGCCGGGGCCGGGCGCGCGCTCGTTCTCCTCGGCGTGAGCGCGGTCGCGACGGCGCTCCTCGTCACCTATCTCTGAGTCGCGGTCCTGGCGCCGCATTAATCCGGCGTAACCGGACGTTTCGCTATGATCGGAAGCTTGGCGTGACGGCGATGGGCAACATGCTGCGGGTGCCCGCCCGTCGGGTCGGTGAGGATCGAGTCCCCCATGGTTGCAGCCTTCTCGTTGGCGGTGCGCGACGCCTTTGCCCCCGAACAGCGCCGGTCGCTGATCCTCAGCCTCGTCCTGACGCTCGTGCTGCTGGCGGCGCTGTGGATCGCGGCGGCAGCGGTCTTCGCCGCGACGCGCGTGAGCGGGCTCCTGTGGCTCGACACGATCGTTCACGTGCTCGGCGGCCTCGCGGCCTTGTTCGTCGCCTGGGCGCTGTTTCCGGCCGTGACCATGCTGGTGCTCGGATTCTTCCTCGACGGCGTCGTCGCCGCCATCGAGCGCGCGCATTATCCCGATCTGCCGCCGTCCCGGCGCATCGGGCTCGGCGCGACCACGGCGGCCGCGCTGCGGCTGGCGCTGGTCGCCCTGGCAGTCAATCTCGTGCTGCTGCCGTTCTATTTGTTCCCCGGGGTCAATATCGCGGTCTATTACGGTCTCAACGGCTACCTCGTCGGGCGCGAATATTTCGAGCCGATCGCCTTGCGCCGGACCGATCGGCAGGGCGTGCAGGCGCTGTGGCGGGCGCATCGCGCCAGGCTCGTTCTCGCCGGCGCGATCATCGTGTTTTTGCTGTCGCTGCCGGTCATCGACCTCGCCGCGCCCTTGATCGGGGCGGCGTTCATGCTTCATTTGTTCGAGGGCATGCGGCGGCGCCAGCCGGGCGCGTGAGTCACCCCCGCGCGAGCGCGATCTCGAAATTGCCGAAGGCGTCGACCGCGAGGCTCTGGTCCGGCCGCACCACGACGCTGGTATCGGGCGTTTCGACGATGCACGGACCCGCGACCTTGTTGCCGGGTTCGAGGCGTTCGCCGTCGAAGATCGGCGTCGGCGCGCGGCGGCGCAGCTCTTCCCAATAGACCGCGCGCGGCGGCCGGCCGGCGGCGGCGGGCACGGCGGCGGACAGGCGCGACGCCGCGACGAGGCGCGGCCGCGGCGTTTCGGCGCTGGCGCGAACGCGATAGGTGACGATCTCGACGCGGGCGCCGCGAAACGATGCGCCGCTGCCGTAGAGCTGCTCGTAGTGGGCGTAGAACCGCTCCTTGAGCGGCGCCTCGAAACCGTCGCCGACGCGGGTTCCGTCGAGGATGACCTCGACCTCGTTGATCTGGCCCTTGTGGCGCATGTCGAGCGCGAATTCGAGACGTTGGCGGCCGGGGGCGATCCCGTCCCTCGCCATCTGCGCCTGGGCGTCGCGCTCGAGCCGTTCGAGCGTGCGGTTGACGCGGGCGGCCGCGAACGGCGAGGCGATGATGTCGACGGTCTCGTGAATGTGCAGCACGTCGGCCGAGGCAGCGCCGAACGCGCACCACGTCGAGGCGGTTTCGCGCTGCGGGATCACCACCTTGGCGACGCCCAGCTCGCGCGCGAAGACGCCGGCATGCACCGGTCCCGCGCCGCCGAATGCGAACAGGACGAAATCGCGCGGGTCGTGACCCTTGCCGACGGTCATCTTGCGGATGATGTCGGCCATCTGGAACTCGACGATCTTGGCGATGCCGGCGGCACATTCGAGCACGCCCAGGTTGAGCCGCGCGGCGACGGCGGCGATCGCGCCTTCCGCCTTTTCCTGGTCGAGCCGCATCTGCCCGCCGGCGAAGCCCATGGGATCGATATAGCCGAGGACGAGATCGGCATCGGTCACCGTCGGCACGGTGCCGCCGCGGCCATAGCACACCGGTCCGGGCACGGCGCCGGCGCTGTCGGGGCCGACGCGCATGGTGCGCGTGCGCTCGTCGATCCGCACCAGCGAGCCGCCGCCGGCGCCGATCGCCTGGATATCGACCTTGGGGATGAAGTACTCGTATTGATTGACCGTGCTGCTGAAGGAAAATTCCGGCTTGCCCGCCGCGATGAGGCCGACATCGAACGAGGTGCCGCCCATGTCGGTGGTGATGATGTCACGGTACCCCATCGCCCGGCCGAGATAGAGCGAGCCGGTGACGCCCGAGACGGGACCGGAATCGAGCGTCAGGAGCGGCGCCGCCATCGCCTTCTCGACCGAGATGGTCCCGCCGCCGCATTGCGTGATCTGCAGCGGCTGGCGATAGCCCTTGGCGGCGAGCTGGCGATCGAGATTGGCGAGATAACCCGAGGCGATCGGGCCGATATAGGCGTTGAGCGCGGTCGCCGTGGTGCGCTCGTATTCGCCCCATTTGGGCACCAGATCGGCCGAGCAGGTGACGAAGAGGCCGGGCGCGGCCGCGCGCACCATGTCGCGCACGCGACGCTCGTGCGCGGGGTGGAGGAACGACCAGAGGAAGCAGATGGCGATGGCCTCGACGCCGGCGGCGAGGAGGCGCCGGATCGCGGCCTCGGCCTCTTCCTCGTTCAGCGGGACGACCACGTCGCCGAAGCAATCGACGCGCTCGGAGATGCCCTCGATCAGCCGCTTCGGCACCAGCGGGTCGGGCTTCTGGCTCTCGGGGAAATGCACGACGAGGCGCACGTCGCGGCCCTGGAGCCCGCGCGAGCCGCGCATGATGTGGATCACGTCGCCATGGCCCTTGGTGGTGATGAGGCCGACCTTGGCGCCGCGCTTTTGCACCACCGCGTTGGTGCCGACGGTGGTGCCGTGCGACAACAGCGCGATGTCGGGATAGAGCGCGTCCGGCGCGACGCCGATGCGGCGCGTGGCGGCGGCGATCGCGTCGAGCATGCCGCGCGCGAAATCATCCGGCGTGGACGGCGACTTCGCCGTCGTGACGGTGCCGGAGCCGTCGATGACGACACAATCCGTGAACGTGCCGCCGATATCGACGCCGACGAGATAGGAGCCCTGCCATGACGCGCGATCAGCGCTCGAGAAAGGCGTCGAGCACGGCGATCTGTTCCGGTCCCAGATGCTCGTAGAGCCGCGCCATGCCGCGATAGATGTCGCGGGCGCCGGGCTCGGCGCGTCCGAGATGCTCGCCGATCTCCTCCATCTCGGCGACCCAGCGATAGGCCTTGTGATACATGTTCGGGATCTGGCGCGCGAGGAATGCGGCGAGCGCGGGCTGGCTCGCGGCGAATTCCTGGCGCAAGGGAGCGGCGACGCCCGCGCGCATCGCCCCCAGGATCAGCGCCACGCCCAGCGCCTGCGTCCCCTTGGTGAGCGCGGCATAGCTGCATTTGAGCGCCGAGGCGGCGCCGATCCCGCCTTCGACAAGTCGCATGTCGAGCCCGTAGTCGCGCAGCGCCAGCGCGCCCTCGGCCGCCGGCCCCGCGACATAGATGCGGGCGTTGGCGCGTTCGAGCGCGGGCGGGGCGCCGATGATCCCGCCATCGACGAAGGGCGCGCCGGCCGGTGCGATGATCGCCGCCACCTCGCGCACGCGCTCGGGGCTGATGGCGTTGCCCTCGATGAAGACGGGCTTCGTCGCGCTTGCGGCGATGGCGGGGGCGAGGCGGCGGGCGAAGGCGACGGCCTCGCCCGGCGGAATGACCGAGACGATGTAGTCCGCCGCCGCGACCAGCGCGGCGTCGTCCGTCATCACTTCCATTTTGGCCGTGGCAGCGCGGGCGGCGCTGGCGGCGCTGCGCCCGGCGAGCGAGGTCAGCACCCGGCAGCCGTGCGCGGCGAGGCGCCGGCCGATGCCGCTCCCCATTTCGCCCTGGGCGATCACCACGACTGTTGGCGCCATTCCTGCCTCCTCGTCGGTCGCTTGCCAAGGTAGAGAGCGCAGCAGCGTTTGTCAGCCGCCGCGAAGCGTGGATAATGGCGCAGCACCGGAAGGAGACCAGCCATGCGGTCGCTGTTCAGGAAATCGCACGAATTGCCGACGCCGGAACAGGCGCTGCCGGGTCGGGCGGCGAAGATGCCCGTGCCGGAGCGCCATTTCGTCAACGGCCACCCGCTCGTGCCGCCGTTCCCGGCCGGGTTGGAGACCGCCTATTTCGCGCTGGGATGCTTCTGGGGCGCCGAGCGCTGCTTCTGGCAACTGCCGGGGGTCTATACCACGGCGGTCGGCTATGCCGGCGGTCCCACGCCCAATCCGACCTACGAGGAGGTCTGCGGCGGCCGCACCGGCCATACCGAGATCGTGCTCGTCGTGTACGATCCCAAGATCGTGAGCTACGAGACGCTGCTCAAGACCTTCTGGGAAAGCCACGACCCGACCCAGGGCATGCGCCAGGGCAATGATGTCGGGACGCAGTACCGCTCGGCCATCTATTGGACGACGCCGGAACAGCGCCGCCTCGCCGAGGCCTCGCGCGACGCCTATGCGCAGGCGCTGAAACGCGCGGCCTATGACGCGATCACGACCGAGCTGCGCGAGGCGCCGCCCTTCTATTACGCCGAGGATTACCATCAGCAATATCTCGCCAAGAATCCGCACGGCTATTGCGGGCTCGGCGGGACCGGGGTGACGTGCCCCGGCGCGTGAATTGGCGCGCGGCCTGCGCCGCTTCGTTGCTCATCCTGTCATGGTCGCAGGCCGCCGCCGCTGCCGCGGTGTGCGCCGCCGGGCTGGGCTTGGCCTCGCCCCAGGACGCGGCCCTCGTGACTTTCGCGCGCCATGCCGGCCTGCGCTATCCGGCGGCATTCCGCAATCTCGCCGATTTTCTCCATGCCGATGGCGGCAGCGCCTTGCCCGATTGCTATCTCACCAAACGTGCGGCCGAGGCCGAAGGCTGGCGGTTGGGACGTGATCTCTGGGGAATTGCGCCGGGCGCGGCGATCGGCGGCGACCGCTTCTATAATCGCGAGGGGCGGTTGCCGCGGCGCTGGAACGGACGCTATGTCGAGGCCGATCTCGATTATGCCGGCGGCCATCGCGGCGCGCACCGCCTGATCTTCGTCCGCGGCATGGGCAGTGCGTGGCTGTTCTTCGTCACCACCGACCACGACAAGACTTTCACCGCCTTCGCGGCGGCGCGCTGATCAGCGGTCCGAGGCGATCCGGATCTCGACCGGCACCAGGCCCGCGCGCTGCATGCCGAGCTCGCGCGCGGCAGCGGGCGACAAATCGATGATCCGGCCCTTGCGGTGCGGGCCGCGGTCGTTGACGGTGACGATCACCGAGCGGCCGTTGTGCCGGTTCGTCACCACGAGCCTGGTGCCGAAGGGCAGGGTGCGATGCGCGGCCGTAAAATGCTTGCGGTCGAGCTTGGCGCCGCTCGCGGTGGCCCGGCCGACGAAGTGGCCGCCATACATCGAGGCAATGCCCTTCTCGATGTGCGTCGTCGGCCGCGCGAGAACGGGCGAGGTGAGGGCCGCGACCAGCGCGGCGGCGAGAGCGAAACGTACGACCATCGCAGGTCCCCCCTACTTCCGGTGGCGAACCAGTAAGGCATTTTCGCCCGCTGATCGTAAAGAGTTATTAATGGGGCGGACGAAAAACGCGCCTAGGCCAGGCTTTTAGAAGCGATTTCGTAGGTATTCTTGCTGAGTCCGGGCACCGCCAGCACGCGCTCCAGCTGCGCCCCGCATCAGCGCCTGGCGTGCGGCGTCGTGGCGCCGCCATGGACCCAGCGGCTGGAGCAGCCGCGCCGCCAGCAGCGGATTGAGCGGATCGAGCGCCATCACCTGGTCGGCGAGGAATTCATAGCCGGCGCCGCTGCGCGTCGTGGAACCGCACCTGATTGCCCTCGGCGAAGGCCGAGACCAGCGCGCGCACGCGGTTGGGGTTGCTTGATGTCGAAGGCGGGGTGGCGGGTCAGCGCCTTGACCCGGGCGAGGGTCTGGGGCAGGCGCGACATGGCCTGGAGGCTGAACCATTTGTCGATGACGAGATCGTCGCCCTGCCAGCGCTCGTAGAACGCGGCCGAGCGCCGCCGCGCGCGCCGGATGGTCGAGCATCGGCGAGCACGGCGAGCGCCGCCAGCACGTCGGTCATGTTGCGCCGCTGCGGCGAACTGCGCCTTGGCGCGCGCGATGCCCGCTTCGCCGCCGCCGGCAGCGAGATAGGCGAGCGCGACGTTGCGCAGCTTGCGCCGTCCGATCGACGGCCCGTCGATGCGATAAGGCCCGCGATCGGCGAGCGCTCGTAAAGCGCGGCGAACTCGTCCGCGAGCGCGCGCGCCGATCGCTGCGCGCGCCGCCTCGCGCGCGGCGTGGATCGCATCGACATCGACGATCGCGAGCTGGTCGGCGAGGAAGGACTTCGCTCGGCAGCGTCAGCAGCTCGGCGGCGAAGGCCGGATCGTCGTCGGCGCCGGCGAGCGCGGTGCGCAGCATGCGCCGCCGAGCGCGCCGTCGACGGGCGGCGTGTCGCCGCGCGGATAGGCCGCGACCATCGCCGAGCAGGAGGTGGGTCGCGACCTGCTGGCTCGCCTCCCAGCGGTTGAAGGGATCGCTGTCGTGGAGCGCCAGGAATTGCAGCCGCTCGAAGCGACAGGCCCGCGCAGCCGCACCGGCGCCGAGAAGCCGCGCAGCAGCGACGGCACCGGCGGCGCCGGCGACATCGACGAAGCGGAAGGTCTGCGCTCGCCTCGCGCAGCATCAGCACGCGCGTCCCGCGTCGGCGCCGCGTCCTCGCCGGCGAGCCGCGTCGCCAGCTCCGTGCCGTCGGGGCCGATCAGCCCCATGGCGACCGGGATGACCAGCGGCTCCTTGGTCGGCTGGCCCGGCGTCGGCGCCGTCGCCTGGCTGAGGGTCAGCTCGTAGCTGCGCGTGGCCGCGTCGTAGCGGTCCTCGACCGTCGACCTCCGGCGTGCCGGCCTGGTGGTACCAGCGGCGGAAGCTGGGCGAGGTCGACGCCGTTGGCATCCTGCATCGCCGCGACGAAATCCTCGATCGTCACGGCGTGGTTGTCGTGGCGCTGGAAATAGAGATCCATGCCCTTGCGGAAGCCGTCGCTGGCCGAGCAGGGTGCGGATCATGCGCACCAGCTCGGCGCCCTTGTTGTAGACGGTCGCGGTGTAGAAATTGTCGATCTGGATGTAGGCGGCGGGCTGCACCGGATGGGCGAGCGGCCCCGCATCCTCGGGGAACTGCGCCGCGCGCAGGCGGCGCACGTCGCCGATGCGGCGCACCGCCGCGGCTGCCCTGGTCGGCCGAGAATTCCTGGTCGCGGAAGACGGTGAGCCCTTCCTTGAGCGAGAGCTGGAACCAGTCGCGGCAGGTGACGCGGTCGCCGGTCCAGTTGTGGAAATACTCGTGTGCGATGACCGATTCGATGCCCTGGTAATCGGTGTCGGTCGCGGTCTCGGGCTTGGCCAGCACGTATTTCGTGTTGAAGATGTTGAGGCCCTTGTTCTCCATCGCGCCCATGTTGAAGTCGCTGACGGCGACGATGTTGAAGACGTCGAGATCGTATTCGAGGCCGAACGTCGTCCTCGTCCCATTTCATCGCCGCCTTGAGCGACGCCATCGCGTGGCGCGCATTTGTCCTCGTCGCCGCGCGCACCCAGATCGCGAGCGGCACGGTCTTGCCCGAGCGCGTGGTGAAGCTGTCGCGATGGGCGACGAGCATCGCCGGCGACGAGCGCGAAGAGATAGGAGGGCTTCGGGATGCGGATCGACCCAGCGCGCCCAGTGCCGCCCGTCCGGCGCTCTCGCCCGACGCCGACCGGATTGCCGTTCGACAGCAGCACCGGATAGCGCGCCTTGTCGGCGGCGATCGGTCGTGGTGAAGCGCGCCATCACGTCGGGCCGGTCGATGAAATAGGTGATGCGGCGGAATCCCTCGGGCTCGCACTGGGTGCAGAAATTGCCGCCGGACTTGTAGAGGCCGCTCAAGCGCGTGTTGTTCTGCGGCTCGATGCGGGTCTCGATGTCGAGCGTGAAGCGGTCCGGCACGCTCGGCGATGACGAGGCTTTCGGCATCGCGCCGATAGCGGTTCTCGCCGAGCGTCTCGCCGTCGAGCGCGAGCGAGACGAGCTCGAGCTCCTCGCCGTCGAGCCGCAGCGGCGCGGCGCGCTCGGTCGCGGCGGGATTGCGCCGCAGCGCGAGCCGCGCCTTGACCGTGGTGCTGTCCTCGCCGAGCTCGAAGGCGAGCTCGACGGTGTCGATCAGGAAATCCGGCGACCCGGTAATCGGCAAGGCGGATCGCCTGATGCGGGGCGAGGTCGCGCGACGCGTCGGGCATGGCCCCGTCAGCTGCCGCGGAACACCGGCTTGCGCTTCTCCATGAAGGCGCGGCGGCCCTCGATGTAGTCCTCGCTGTCGAAGCAGCGCCGCACCAGCGCCTCGCAGCGGGCGCGGTCGATCGCGTCGGACGGCCTTGGTCACCTCGGCGATGATGCCCTTGGCGGCGGCGAGGCTCAGCGGCGCGTTCTCGCCGATCATCGCCGCATAGGAGCGCACGAAGTCCTCGAGCTCGCCGTCGGGCAGCACGCGGTTGACGAGGCCCATGCCGTGCGCCTCGGCGGCGGTGAAGCGGCGCGCGGTATAGAAGATCTCCTTGGCGAAGGCCGGCCCCACCAGCTCGATCAGGCGGAGGATGCCGTGCAGGCGATAGGAGATGCCGAGCCGCGCCGCCGGAATGCCGAAGCGCGCGCTCTCCGACGGCGATGCGCAGATCGCAGGCGAGCGCGACGCCGACGCCGCCGCCCATGCAGAAGCCGTGGATCATCGCGATGGTGGGCTTTCTGCGCCTGCTCGATCGCGCGCCTGCGCCTTGGTGCCGATCTCCTCGTAGCGGGCGATCGCCTCGGGCGAGGAGCGGTTCTGCTCGAATTCCGAGATGTCGGCGCCCGAGACGAACGCCTTGTCGCCGGCGCCCTTGAGGACGATGACGCGCACCGCGGGGTCGCGCTCGTAGGCGTCGAGGATTTCGGGGATCGCCTGCCACATGTCCAGCGACACGGCATTGCGCCGCGCCGGATTGTTGAAGACGAGCCAGCCGATCGGCCCGTCGATCTCGGCGATCATGCGCTCGGTCGGGGATTTCATGTCCCGCGCTCTCCTTGCATCGACGATGATATCTACTCCGCCGCGAGGCCTGGCGCCTCCGCGTCGATCATCCGTTCGACGGTACGACGCATGAACACCCGGTTCGCATCCGAGGCGATGTCGGTGAGGCCGTTCTCGCCGAATTCATCGAGCCGCGCCTGCTGCGCCTCGACCATGGTCTTGTCCTCATCGAAGGTCGCGGCGATCTCGCGGAAGAGCTGTGCCGTCGCCGCGGGCTCGTCGCGGCGGAAGCCGTTGGCGATCGACCAGAAATAGAAGCATGAATTTTCGGTCTCGGGCGTGAGGCCGTGGAGCAGACGGAACTGGAAGGCGCCGTCGCGCTTGGCGCCGTCGGGGCCGGCGCCGGCGTCGGCCGCGCCGGTCCATTGCAGCACGTTGTTGGGCGCGACGAACTCGAATTCCTGGCTGCGATCGACCCGGCCGTTGAAGCCGGCCGCCTTCACATAGGTCGGCGGCGGCTGCGAGTTCATCATCAGGCGCACGAATTTGAGTCCGGTCGTCGGTGCGCGCCGTCTTCATTTCGGCCTCGACATGGGTGGCGGGATTGCCGCCGACCGTCCGCGCATGCAGATAGCCGAGATGCGTCAGGTCCATCAAATTGTCGACCATGAGCATGTAGTTGGCCTTGATCGGGATCACGTCGTGCTGACTCGGCCAGGTATTATTCCAGGGGAAGTCGACGATCTTGGCCGGGTCGGCCTTGGCCGGATCGCCGAGCCACACCCAGACCAGCCGATCCTTCTCGACCACCGGATAGCTGCGCACCCGCGCGCTTTCGGGGATGCGGCTTTGGCCGGGCACGTGCACGCACCGCCCGCTGCCGTCAACGATCACGCCGTGATAGCCGCATTGCAGCCCCTGCGCGACCACCGTGCCCAGGTGCAGCGGTGCGGCGCGATGACAGCAACGGTCCTGCCAGCGCACAGGCGCGCTGCTGCGCATCGCGGAACAGCACGATCGGGTCGTTGCAGATCCGCCGCGCCAGCGGCTGCGTCGCCCAACTCGTCATCCCACGCGCCGATGTACCAAGAGTTGCGCACGAACATGAGTCCGCCTCCCTCGCACGACAGCGCAGCGATGCCGCGAGCTTAAGCCCAAACCTATGCGATGACCAGCGAGCCAGCGCGCGCCTATACCACCCCGTCCTGGCGCAGGCGGGCGATGGCGGCGGCATCGTAGCCGAGTTCGCCCAGCACTTCGTCGGTATGCTCGCCGCGCTCGGGCGTCGCGGTGCGCAGCGACGACGGCGTGCGGCTCAAGGTCACCGCCTGGCCGACGAGGTCGAGCCGGCCGAGCGTCGCATGCTCGACCGGCTGGACGATGCCGAGATGCTTCACCTGCGGATCGGCGAACACCTCGTCCATGCGGTAGATCGGGCCGCACGGACAGCCGGCGCGGTTCAGGACCTCGATCCATTCCGCCGAGGTCCGCGTCTTCGTCACTTCCTCGATGATGGCGTTGAGCTGGTCGCGGTTCTTGAGCCGCGCCTTGGGCGTGGCGAAATCGGGGTCCTTCGGCAGATCGCGGCAGGCCGATCGCCGCGCACATGCGCTCGTAGATGGCGCCGCCGGCCGAGGCGATGTTGATGTGGCCGTCCTTGGTGCGGAACACGCCCGAGGGGATGCTGGTGGGATGGTTGTTGCCGGCCTGGCCCGGAACTTCCTTGGCCATGATCCAGCGCGCCGCCTGGAAGTCGAGCATCGCGATCTGCGCCGCGAGCAGCGAGGATTCGACGAACTGGCCCTCGCCCGATTCCTCGCGCTCGAGGAGGGCGATCAGGATGCCCATCGCGGTGAAGATGCCGGCGGTGAGATCGGCGATCGGGATGCCGACGCGCACCGGCCCCTGGCCGGGCAGGCCGGTGACCGACATGAGCCCGCCCATGCCCTGGGCGATCTGGTCGACGCCCGGCCGCTCGCGATAGGGGCCGGTCTGGCCGAAGCCCGAGATGCTGGCATAGACGAGGCGGCGGTTGACGCGGCTTAAGGCTCTCGTAATCGATGCCGAGGCGGAACTTGACGTCGGGCCGGTAATTCTCGACCAGCACGTCGGCGTCCTTGACCAGCGCCTTGAGGATGGCGACGCCTTCCGGCTTCTTCAGATTGAGGGTCATGGCCCGCTTGTTGCGGTGCAGATTCTGGAAATCCGGGCCGTGCCGGTCGCCGCCGAGGCCGCCGTCGCCGTCGGCCGCCTCGACCTTGATCACGCGCGCGCCCCAATCGGCGAGCTGGCGCACGCAGGTCGGGCCGGCGCGCACGCGCGTCAGATCGATGACCTTGAAGCGGGACAGGGGGAGCTTGCTCATGGTGGCCTCGCGCTTCGACTATCCGATTTCGGCGCCGGCCGGGCAAGGCTCTTGCCTCGCGGCGGCGGCCGGTGCTCTATCACGCGCAGCGCGCCAAGGGGAGAGCGAAAGGCTGGGTGCCATGAACGGTCGTGCGCTATCGCATGACGCAATGCAGCATCCGGCCGGAGAAGGGCCGCGCCCGATTGCGGCGCGGCGAGGTGTGGCGCCTGGTCGCGCCCTGGCTGGGCTATATCTTTCTCGCGGCCGCCGGCGTGCTCGGCCTGTTCACGGCGAGCGCCGCGCCGGACGACGCGACCTATGACGCCGGGCTGGCGCTCTTCATCCTCGCCGTGCTGCTCATCGCCATGCGCCTGAAGCGCCAGTTCGACGGGCGCGAGATCGGCTTCCTGCTGCCGGTGCCGGTGGACGGCACCGATTCCCTGTTCGTGTCGATCGCCGTGCTCGCGGTGCTGGGGCTCGTGGGAGTGATCCTCGCCGCGACCGTGGGCGGCACGTCTCTACGGCATCGGGCTGGCGCTCTTCGTCGTGGCACGGCGCTCATCTTCACCGAAATCAAGCGGTATTTCGATCGTCGCGACCGCGGCGGCTGAGCGCCGTGCTCCCGGGCAATCTTCTCTCGACCCGGCGGCCGGTCCGGCATAGGATCGCGGCATGGGGAGGCCGAAACGCTAGATGGACTTGGAACGTTTCATCCTCGAGCACGGCGCGTGGTCCTATCTCGTTACCTTCGTCTGGACGTTCTTCGAGGGCGAGACCTTCGTCCTGCTGGCGGGATTTGCGGCGGCGCAGGGTCTGTTGAGCGCGCCGCTTCTGCTCGTCGCCGCCTGGCTCGGCAGCTTCGCCGGCGACCAGTGCTATTTCTGGATCGGCCGCCATTTCGGGCTGCGCCTCATGGCGCGGCGGCCGCGAATGGCGCGCGAGCGTCGACCGCGCGCTGGGCTGGCTCAAGCGCTATGATGCCGGCTTCATCCTGACCTTCCGCTTCATCTATGGCGTGCGCAACTTCTCGTCCTTCGCGCTCGGCATCAGCGGCATCGCCTGGCAGCGCTTCCTCGTCGCTCAATTGCTCGCCGCCGCGCTGCTGTGGGCCTGCATCTTCGTCGGCGTTGGCTATGTCTGCGGCCACGCCTTCGAGCGCATGCTGGGCCAGGTGGCGCACCGCTTCAGCGTCATCCTGCTCGCTGTCTTCGTCGTCGCGCTGGCGGGCGGGCATCTCGTTCACAAGCTGCGGCGCAACCGCCGGCGGCGCACGCGGAAGCCGCGCTGACGCGGCCGTGAGGGTGTACGATGAAACATTCGTGTTGTGACGCAAGCTAGCCGCCGGAGCGGCCGCTTCTGCCCTGGTGCTGCTCGATGCCGGCCGGACCGGCGGCTGCCGCGCCACCTGCTTCCAGCTCGGCCGACATCGAGGCCGATCAGGCGATCCGCTACCAGACCGAGCTCATGGTGCTGAGCGACACCTGCGGCGGCGACATCTATCGCGACTTCACCCTGCGCAACCGCGACGCGATCATCGTCTATCAGCAAGCAGATGATGGATCATTTCCGCCGCACCGGCGCGCGCAGCCCGCAGGCGAGCCTCGACAGCTTCCTGACCCGGATCGCGAACGAGGTGGCGCTTGCAGCGACGCCGGCGCGACCGGCCGCAGACGGTGTGCAGCCGCTCGGCCGACTTCCTCGCCCAGGCGGAGCCCTGGATCAGCAGCAATTCCGCAGCGCGCCGCGGCGCTGGCGGCGGAGAACGCGAAGCGACTACCGACGGTGCCTGCGATGATGACGCGCGCCCGGCTGCGCAGCCGCGCGCTCGATCGGCGTCGTCTGGCGCCGCGGCCGCGGCGCCGTCGTGCTTGCGCCCGGCGCGCGGCGGCCGAGCGCCTGCAAGATCGGCGTGCTCAAGCTCGCCTCTTCGGGCCCGGTCTTCATCGCCGCCGCCAAGGGCTATTTCGCCGCGGCCGGGCTCGACCGCCTCGCTGGTCTATTTCGATGCGGCGCAGCCGGTCGCGGTGGCGGCGGTCTCGGGCGACATCGATGTCGGCGTCACCGGCCTCACCGCCGGCTTCTACAATCTCGCCGGCAAGGGCGAGCTGCGCATCATCGGCGCGCAGAGCCGCGAGGAGCCGGGCTATCACCTCATCGCCTATCTCGCCAGCAACCGCGCCTATGATGCCGGGCTCAAGAGCCTCGACGATCTGCCCGGCCATTCGGTGGCGGTGACGCAGATCGGCTCGACCTTCCACTACAGTCTCGGTCTCCTCGCCGAGAAGCTCAACTTCCCGCTCGACCGGCGTGCGCATCGTGCCGCTGCAAACGATGTCGAACGAGGCGTCCGCGCTCGAGGGCAATCAGGTCGATGCGGCGCTGCTGCCGGCGACGGTCGCGACGCCGCTGGTCGCGCGCGGCAGCGCGCATCTCCTCGGCTGGGTCGGCGACGAGACGCCGTGGCAGCTGGGCGCGGTCTTTGCCGCCGCGCAAGACCATCGCCGCACGGCGCGCGGCGCTGGTCGCGCCTTCATCAAGGCCTATCGCCACGGCGTGCGCGATTACTATGACGCGTTCCTGGCCAAGAACCCCGACGGCACGGCCAAGCCGGGCGCCAGGCGCCCGCGCTGCTCGCGATCCTCGCCCGCTATACCGGCCAGAAGCCGGCAGCCGATCAAGACCGCGATCCCCTATATCGATCCGCAACGGCCGGCTCCTGGTCCGCGACATCTATCACCAGGTCGCGTGGTATCAGAGTCAAGGGCTGCGTCGCACAAGGACGTCGAGGCGGCGTCGATCCTCGATATTCCGCTGATCGTCTATGACAAGTAGCGCGCGCGCCGGCCGAGCCCGGCCGCGAGCGCCGCTCCCGCCCGGCCATCGCCGCCATGGCGAGATAGGCGCCGCCGGCGAACGCGCCATAAAGCGCGCCCGCGGCGAGCGTGCGCCAAGCCGAAGCCGATGCCGTTGACGGTCGCGGCATAGAGCGACTGCGCCGTGGCGGCGCGCTCGGGCGGCACCCGCCGCGTCGAGAAAATGCATCGCGCCCGAGATGCGCCGCGGCGAAGCTCAAGGCGTGGAGCGGCTGCAGCACGACGCAGGCCGGCAGCGACGTGACGAAGGCGGTCGCGCCCCAGCGCACGCGCCGCCGCGCGCCCGCCCAGCGCCATCAGCATGAGCGGCCCGCAGCGCCGCACCAGCCCGGCTCCGAAATAGAACAGCACCACTTCCGCGATCGCGCCCTCCGCCCACAGCCAGGCGATCACCGCATCGGAATAGCCGAGCCGCTGCCAGTAGAGCGTGCCGAAGGCGTAATAGACCGCATGGCTCGACTGGATGAGCGTCGCGGCGGCGAGAAAGAGCGAGCTGATCGCGGTCGAACAGGCCGCGCCATGACGCGGCGCCGCCGCGCGCCGCGCCACCGCGACCGCGCGGCAGGACGGGGCAGCTCAACGCCGTGAGCGCGGTGGTCGCCGAGCAGCAGATAGAGCACGAAATCGGCGCTGCGCCCCGACAGGATGCGGCCGGCGGCGAGCGTCGTCAGGATGAAGGCGATCGTGCCCCAGAGCCGCACCCGCCCGTAATCGAGCCGCCGCCCGTACCGGCCGCGAGCGCCAGCGAATCGCCGAGCGGCAGCAGCGCCGCGGCGCTCGCCGCCGCGACCAGCGCTCGGCAGCAGCAGGGCGGCGAAGCCGTGCGCCGGCAGGCACAGCAGATAGCCCGCGACCGTGATCGCGGCCGAGCACCGCCATGAAGCGGCGGCGATCGCCGCGCGCGGTCCGCGAGCATGCCGACGAGCGGGTTGGCCGCCACCTGGATCCATTGGCTGACCGCGAGCAGCGCGCCGATCTCGCCGGCGCCGAGCCCGCGCGCGGCGAGCCACACCGGCCAATACGGGCAGCTGCACGCCGGTCGCACAGAAGAACCCGGCATAGAACAGCGAAAGGCGGAACGCGGCGGTCACGGGACCGCAGTCTTGCGCAGCCGGCGGCGAGCGCAAGGGCCACCGCCGCGCTTGACAGCGGCGCGCGCGGCCCGACAAGTCTGCGCTGAGGTTGCGCAGCGAGGAGCTGCGGATTGTTCGCCTGGTTCGATGCCGGCGCGCTCGGTGCGCTGGCGTCGGTCATCGTCATCGATGTCGTGCTCGCCGGCGACAATGCCATTGCCGTCGGCATGGCGGCGGCCGGATTGCCGCCGCCGCTCCGGGCCCGCGTCATCGTCGCCGGGACGGTGATCGCGACCGCGCTGCGGATCGCGCTGGCGCTGGTGGCGATGCAGCTTCTTGCCGATCATCGGTCTGACGCTGGCAGGCGGGTTGCTGCTGCTGTTCGTCGCCTGGAAGCTCTATCGCGAGCTGCGCAGCGCCGGCGCGCTCGGCCGCGCCGGGGCAGCGGCGCCGCGCAGGAAAAGCTTCGCGCAGGCGCTGTTCCAAGTGCTGGCGGCCGATATCTCGATGTCGCTCGACAATGTGCTGGCGATCGCCGGCGCCGCGCGCGACCGCGTTCTCGTGCTGGCGCTGGGCCTCTGCTCTCGGTGGCGCTGATGGGCGTTGCCTCGACCGTCATCGCCCGCTTGATGGACCGCCATCGCTGGATCGGCTGGATCGGCCTCGCGATCGTCACCTTTGTCGCGCTCCGTCTCATCTATGACGGCACGGTGGCGATCGCCCACGCCTAGCCTGGTGACGATCGGGCGTCGGTGGTGTCGGCGAATTGCGTGTTGTAGAGTTCGGCGAAGACGCCGCCCTTGCTCATCAACGCGGCGAAGCCTCCCTGCTCGGCGATCCGGCCGTCCTTGCAGCACGACGATGAGATCGGCCGCGCGCACCGTCGCCAGGCGGTGGGCGATGATGAAGGTGGTGCGGCTCGCGCGTGAGCCGGTCGATCCCCTCCATGACCAGCGCCTCGGTCTCGACATCGAGCGCCGAGGTCGGCTCGTCCAGCACCAGGATCGGCGCCTCGCGCAGGATGGCGCGGGCGATGGTGAGTCGCTGCTTCTCGCCCTCCGACAGCGTCGCCGCGTCGCCCAACATCGTGGCGTAGCCCTCCGGCAGGCTCGCGATCAGATCGTGGATGCGGGCAAGATGCGCGGCGCGCTCGATTTCCGCGTCGCTCGCTTCGGGCCGGCCATAGGCGATGTTGTCGCGCACCGAGATCGGAAAGACGAGGGGCGGCTGCAGCACCATGGCGATCTGCTGGCGCAGCGACTTGAGGCGGTATTCGCGCACGATCGACGCCGTCGATCAGAACCTGCCCCGCGGTGGGATCGAAGAAGCGCGGCAGCAGGCTCAGCAAGGTCGATTTGCCGGCGCCGGTCGCGCCGACGATCGCGACCTTGGTACCGGGCGGCACGTCAAGGTCGATGTCGTTCAGCACCGGCATTTCGGGGCGGTAGCGGAAGCTCGCGCCGCGCCATTCGACCGCGCCGCGCGCGCCCGCCGGCGGGAAATCGCGCGTGCCGTCCATGAGGTCGGCCTCGGTGTCGAGGATCTCGAAGCAGCGCGTGGCGCCGACCCGCGCGCCGGCGATGAGGCCCCAGCTCTGGGTGATCTGGTTCACCGGCGCATAGAGCTGCGCCAGATACGAGATGAATACGACGAGTTCGCCCAGCGACAGGGCGCCGCGCAGCACCGAGCGCGCGCCGACATAGACGACGAGCGCCGTGCCGGCGGCGATCAGGCCGTTGACCGCGGCGGAATAGAGTGTCTGCCAGCTATAGAGGCGCAGCGTCGCGCCGAGGCTTGCGCGGCTCGCGCCCATGAAGCGGCGATACTCGTCCTCCTCGCTGGGTGAAGGCCTGCACCAGCTTGACCGAGCTCATCGCCCACTGTACCAGCGTGTAAACGTGGCTTTCGCGCTCGCGCACCTCGGTCGCGATCCGGGAGATGCGGCGGTTGAAGACGGCGATGAGCCCGAAGAGCAGCGGCACGACCGTGAAGGCGACGAGCGTCAGCCTCCGGTCGATCGGCAGCAGCACCGCCACCATCCCCGCCAGCAGCACAGTCGCCGAAAGGATCGGCAGAAGCCCGTTCATGATCATGGTCTGAACGGCGAAGCTGTCGGCGGTGATGCGGTACATGAGGTCGCCGACCCTATGCCGGCTGTGGAACGCGAGCGACAGGCGCTGCAGATGCGCATAGAGCGCGCCGCGCATGTCGTTCACCATGCGCTGGCCCATGGCGATCGCGGTGTAATTGTGCAACAGCTCCAGCAGCCCGGCGCCGGCCTGAATGATCACCAGGACGATGCACGCGAACGCCAGCAGACTGCCTTGCGACAGGCCGGCGAGCCACAGCCTGGGCCGGCGGCTTGCCGCCGAGCACGTGGTCGATGACGAGCTGCAGCGGCCACGGCTTCAGAAGGTCGAAGGCGACGATGAGAAAGACCTGCACGAGCGCCCAGGCGAAGCGCAGGCGATAGGGCCGGAGATAGGGCAGGAGCCTGCGCGGCGAGATAGCACATCGCCCGGCGCTCAGGCGGTCGAGTTCATGCGCTCGACCGGCGACGGCGCACCCCTGTTGTGGCCGTCGGTCGGCCGCACCGGGACAAGCGCCTCGCGCCGCGCCACGGTCTCGATGATGTGGTGCATCAGCCGGCCGAACCCGACCGTGCGCAGCGCGATGAGCGCGCCGTGGGCGAGGCCGATGACGCCGACCACGGCCGCCGGCACGGGCGCGCCGAAAATCAACGCCGCCGCGACGGCCAGCGCATAGCCGCGCAGCACGAAGGCGGCGAAGCGCGACAGCCGCATGGCGCAGCGCACGCGCAACAGGCGCTTGCCGCCGCCGTGATTCTCGGTGCAGACGAGGACGAGCGCCCGGCTCCACAGGCCGCGCGCGATCTTGAGATCCCACTCGTCCCAGCCCTGATCGGCGATGACGAAATATTTCTGCGGCGCGAGGAAGCGCATGAGGCCGCCCAGCAGCGCCTCCTTCTCGTCGCCCTTCTCGCTCCAATAGGACAGATAGAAGGCGCGCTCCTTCAGGGCGAGCCGCGGCTTCTGGATCGCCTGCTCGAGCGCCGCCCGTCGCCGCCGGCGGCCGAGTCTCCTTGAGGCGCCACTTGATGCGCTCATAGCCGCGCACGATCGGCCCGAGATAGATCAG
This sequence comes from uncultured Alphaproteobacteria bacterium, assembly GCA_963721625.1. Classification (GTDB taxonomy): domain Bacteria; phylum Pseudomonadota; class Alphaproteobacteria; order ATCC43930; family CGMCC-115725; genus DATJLY01. The sequence goes on along the minus strand of CAVRKF010000020.1, from coordinate 74,320 downwards.
CACCGCGACCAGCGCGCGCGCCTTGAGGCCGCGGAAGCGCTTGTCGATCGGCGCCTTGAGCGCGCCGTTGACGCAGATCACCCAGGTGATGATCAGCGGCGCGATCAGCAGCCACATCCAGCCGCCGGCGACGATGCCGGCGAGCGCCAGCACGATCGCCACCACGTTCCATTCGAAGGTCAGCGGCAGGAACGCCGCCAGCGAGGACGACGGCTCGTAGAGCGTCTGGAACAGGCCGCGGCCGAACACGCCGGAATAGATCACCGGGCGGCGCGACAGCAACAGCGCGGTCGAAAGATCGCCGTAGATGCGGCCGAGCCACTTCGCCTGGCCGAACAGATTGAAGCGGAACGGGTGCTTGGAATAGACCAGCGCCTCGGCCTTGCCGTAGCCGCGCTGCTGGCCGATATAGGCCGCCACCGTGTTGCGGCGGAAATGCCAGACGACCGCCGCCGGGCTGAAGCCGATGGTGTAGCCCGCATCCTGCAGCCGCCAGCAGATGTCGACATCGTCGCCGGCGGCGCGATAGACCGGATCGAAGCCGCCGAGGCGCAGCAGCACGTCGCGGCGGAACGCCATGTTGCAGCCGGCGATGTGCTCGGCCACGTCGTCGCACAGCAGCACATGCGTCGGCCCGCCCGGCGACACCGCCACCGCCGCCGGCACCAGGCTGTTCTTCGGGCGGCGGAAAATTCGGGCCGCCGCAGGCGACGAGATCGGCATCCTCCATCTTGGCGACGAGATAGGTCAGCCAATCGGCGTCGGCGACGCAATCGCTGTCGGTATAGGCGACGATCTCGCCGGTCGCGGCCTCGGCGCCGACATTGCGCGCGACGCGAAAGCCCCATGTTGGGCTGGCTGATGATGCGGCAATAGCCGAAGCGCTCGGAAATCGCGAGCGTGCGGTCCTTGGAGCCGTCATTGACGACGATCACCTCGTAGTCGGGGTAGTTGAGATGCTCGAGCGAGCGCAAGCACGCCTCCATCGTGCGCTCGGCGTTATAGGCGCACACCACGACCGAGACGCGCGGACAGCGCGCCAGCGGCGGCGGGATGGGGCCGGCGTAGCGCTCGCTGCACGGCGGCGAAGGCGGGCTTCGGCGCGCGGTCGCGCGTCGACCACGCCGAAGGCCCAGTCCTCGATCAGATGGCCGCCGGTGAACCACTCGTCGGTCCAGGCGAAGACGAAGGTGCCGGCGACGCCCATCGCGAAGGCGGTGCGCAATTGCCACGACAGGATGCGCGCCTGCTCGGCCTCGCCCTCGCGCATCGAATCGATGCCGAACTCGGTCAGCACCAGCGGCCGGTCCACGGCGAGATTGTGCAGGCGCGACAGATAGCGGCGGAACGCGGCTTCCTGGTGGAGATAGACGTTGAAGCAGAGGAAGTCGGTGAAATCGATGGTGAGATATTCGGTCGACGGGAAATTGGCGTAGCTGACGAGGCGCTCGGGATCGACCTCCTTCACCATGGCGACGAGGCGCTTGAGGAAGCGGCGCACCCGCTCGGCCCCGTGCCAGCGCACCATGTCCGGCGGGATCTCGTTGCCGATGAGATAGGCGAAGATGGCGCGATGGCCGGCCAGGCCGCGCACCGCGTCGACGACGGCGCGGGCGATGTCGCGCTGGACCGCTGGCGTCGTCGAGAAAGGTCACGTGCTGCGCCCAGGGAATGCCGACCAGAACGCGCAGCCCGCGCGGCGGCGGCCATGTCGAGCAGCCACAGCGGCGGCACGGTGAAGACGCGGACCGTATTGACGCCCATCTCGCGCATCAGGGCGAAGTCGTGCGCCACCGCGTCGCGCCCGGGAAACTGCGCGCCGTCGGGGCCCGGGCCGAACGGGCCGTAGGTCACGCCGCGGACGAAGATATTTCGTCGTCGCCGGCGAAGAAGAACTTGCCGCGCACCTCGACCGGCGCGAGCCGCTCGGCCGGCGGAGCGCGCTGCGCCGCGACGGCGCCGTCGGCTGCTCTGTCCACCGGGCGGGCTCCGTGCGTCATGCCGCGCGCGCGGCGCTCGCGCGCATGATGCCGCGCCGCTATGCCAAGCCCAGGCGGTGGCGAGGATGTCGTCGAGCGCGGAAAGACGCGGCACCCAGCCCAGCACCGCGCGCGCGCGGCGCGCGTCGGCGACCAGCGCCGGCGGATCGCCCGGCCGCCGCGCCGTCTCGCGCCGGGCGATGGCGCGCCCGGTGACGCGCTCGGCGGCGGCGATCACCTCGCGCACCGAAGCGCCCGTGCCGGTGCCGAGATTGAGCGCGATGCTGCCCTTGCCGGCTTGCAGATGTTCCAGCGCCTGGACATGCGCCTCGGCCAGGTCGCTGACATGGATATAGTCGCGGATCGCGGTGCCGTCGGGCGTGTCGGATAGTCGGTGCCGAAGATGTCGATCGCGTCGCGGCGGCCGAGCGCGGCGTCGAGCACGAGCGGAATGAGATGCGTCTCGGGATCGTGATCCTCGCCGATCTCGCCGTCGGGATCGGCGCCGGCGGCGTTGAAATAGCGCAGCGCCGCATAGTGCGAGCCCGTGCGCGGCGCCGAGCCAGTGCAGCATGCGCTCGATCATGAGCTTGCTCTCGCCATAGGGATTGACCGGGCGCTGCGGCGCGGTCTCGGCGATCGGCATCGATTCGGGGATGCCATAGGTGGCGCAGGTCGAGGAGAAGACGATGTGCCGCACCCCGGCGCGGGCCATGGCCTCGAGCAGGACGAGGCTGTCGGCGACGTTGTTGCGGAAATAGAGCGCGGGCTGCGTCGACCGACTCGCCGACATAGGCGAAGGCGGCGAAATGCATCACCGCGGCGATGTCGTGGCGGCGCAGGGTCGCCTCGAGCAGCGCCGCGTCGGCGAGATCGCCCACGACCAGCGGGCCCCAGCGCACCGCCTCGCGATGGCCGCGGCCGAGATTGTCATAGGCGACCGGCTCGTAGCCGGCGCGCGCGAGCGCCTTGCAGGCGTGGCTGCCGATATAGCCGGCGCCGCCGGTGACCAGGACGGTCTCGGCCCATGTCGCTCCGCTGCCCGGCGCAACAACGTGTCGACCGCGCCCGCTCTTCCCTCTACGACGAAGTTTGCCGCCGGGCAAGGCAACCGCGGTCCGCCGACTCGTGGTTACCGGGCAATCTGCGAACGATCGGCCGCTTAGCAGCACCGCCCGGTTCGGCAGCCGTAGAAACCGCGCCGCGCTGTGCGGCGGAATTTCCCGGGCGCCGGGCCGTTCTTCGCTGCATTGACGGAGCAGCTTCATGCGCATTGCGGTCATCGGCACGGGCTATGTCGGGCTGGTCTCGGGCGCCTGCTTTTCCGAATTCGGCGTCGAGGTCACCTGCGTCGACAAGGACGCCGGCAAGATCGCGCGGCTCTGCAACGCGGCGAGATGCCGATCTACGAGCCGGGCCTGGAGCAGATCGTCGCCACCAACGCCGCGGCCGGGCGCCTGCGCTTCACCACCGATCTCGGCGCCGCCGTCGCCGGCGCCGATGCCGTCTTCATCGCCGTCGGCACGCCGTCGCGGCGCGGCGACGGCCATGCCGATCTGACCTATGTCTTCGCCGCGGCCGAGGAAGTCGCGGCCGCGCTCGCCGGCTATGCCGTGGTCGTGACCAAATCGACCGTGCCGGTCGGCACCGGGCGCAAGGTCGCCGAGATCCTGCGCCGCCGCCGGCCGGACGGCCAGTTCGACGTCGCCTCCAATCCCGAGTTCCTGCGCGAGGGCTCGGCGATCCAGGATTTCATGCGCCCCGACCGGGTGGTGATCGGCGCCGAGGCCGAGCGCGCCCGCGACACGCTGCGCGAGCTCTACCGGCCGCTCTATCTGATCGAGACGCCGATCCTCTTCACCGTCGCTCGAGACCGCCGAACTCATCAAATACGCCGCCAACAGCTTCCTCGCCACCAAGATCGCCTTCATCAACGAGGTCGCCGATCTGTGCGAGAAGGTCGGCGCCGACGTCCAGGACGTGGCGCGCGGCATCGGGCTCGACGGCCGCATCGGCCGCAAGTTCCTGCATGCCGGGCCGGGCTTCGGCGGATCGTGCTTTCCCAAGGACTGCCTCGCGCTGGTGCGCACGGCGCAGGAGGCGGGCGCGCCGATGAGCATCGTCGAGACGGTCGTCGGCGAAAACGACCGGCGCAAGGCCGGCGATGGCCGAACGCATCATCCGCGCCTGCGGCGGCAGCGTCGCCGGCAAGACCATCGCCGTCGCTCGGCCTCACCTTCAAGCCCAATACCGACGACATGCGCGACTCGCCGAGCCTCGCCATCGTGCCGGCGCTCCAGGCGGCCGGCGCATCGGTGCGGGCCTACGATCCCGAAGGCATGGGCGAGGCGCGCAAGCTGCTCGACGGCGTCGCCTTCTGCGCCGGCGCCTACGAGGCGATGGAGGGGGCGCACGCGCTCGTCATCGTCACCGAATGGAACGAATTCCGCGCGCTCGACCTCGCGCGGGTGAAGGCGCTGCTGCAAATCGCCGACGGTCGTCGACCTGCGCAACATCTACAAGCCCGGCGGACATGGCCGAGGCCGGATTCTACTATTTCAGCATCGGCCGCGCGCCGGCCGAGCCGGAGCGCGGCGGGCGGCGGGCGGCGCGAACGCGATGAGGATCAGAGCGATGAGCGCGAACAGCAAGCGCATTCTCGTCACCGGCGGCGCCGGCTTCCTCGGCTCGCATCTGTGCGAGCGGCTGCTGGCGGACGGCCACGACGTGCTGTGCGTCGACAATTACTTCACCGGCCGCAAGGACAACATCGCTCACCTCCTCGGCAACCCGAATTTCGAGGCGATGCGCCACGACGTGTGCTTTCCGCTCTATGTCGAGGTCGACGAGATCTACAATCTCGCCTGTCCGGCCTCGCCGATCCATTACCAGCACGATCCGGTGCAGACGACCAAGACCAGCGTGTCCGGCGCGATCAACATGCTGGGGCTGGCCAAGCGGCTCAAGGCCAAGATCTTCCAGGCCTCGACCTCCGAGGTCTATGGCGACCCCACCATCCATCCCCAGACCGAGGACTATCGCGGCAACGTCAACCCGATCGGGCCGCGCGCCTGCTACGACGAGGGCAAGCGCTGCGCCGAGACGCTGTTCTTCGACTATTACCGCCAGCACCGGCTCCGGATTCGCGTCGCCCGCATCTTCAACACCTACGGGCCGCGCATGCATCCCAATGACGGCCGCGTGGTGTCGAACTTCATCGTCCAGGCGCTGAAGGGCGAGCCGATCACCATCTACGGCGACGGCAGCCAGACGCGCGCCTTCTGCTATGTCGACGACCTGATCGAGGGGTTCGTCCGGCTGATGGCGGCGCCCGATGCCGTCACCGGGCCGATCAATCTCGGCAATCCGGTCGAGACCACGGTCGGCGAGCTCGCCGCCAAGATCATCGAGTTCACCGGCTCGCGCTCGACGATCGTCCATCAGCCGCTGCCGGTGGACGATCCGGTGCAGCGCTGCCCGGACATCGCCCGGGCGCGCGACGTGCTGGGCTGGGAGCCGCACGTGCCGCTCGAGACCGGGCTGCGGCAAACCATCGCCTATTTCGACCGGCTGCTGAGCGGCAATGTCGAACCCCTGCCGGCGGCCAAGGCGGCCATCTGACACGCCGGCCGGCAGTGACCCCGATGGCGCCGCTCGATCCGGCGAAATTTCGTGATCCGCGCGTGACGGCCCGGGGCGAGCGCCGCGCCGCGGTGGCATTCGCCGGGCTCGAGACGCTGTGGTTCAATACCGGCACGCTCTGCAACATCACCTGCGCCCGCTGCTATATCGAGTCGAGCCCGCGCAACGATCGTCTGGCCTATCTGACGGCGGCGGAGGTCGCAACCTATCTCGACGAGATCGCCGGCGCCGCGACGCCTACCGCCGCGATCGGCTTCACCGGCGGCGAGCCGTTCATGAACCCCGATATCCTGGCGATGATCGAGACCGGCCTCGCGCGCGGCTTTCGCGTCCTGGTACTGACCAACGCCATGCGCCCGATGCAGCGGCTGAAGCAGCGCTTGCTCGAACTCCAGGCGCGTCACGGGCAGGGGCTCACGATCCGGGTCTCGCTCGACCATCATGCCGCCCGGCGCCACGAGGAGGAGCGCGGCGCCGGCTCGTTTCGCAAGACGCTCGACGGTCTCATCTGGCTGGTGCGCAACGGCTTCGCCGTAACGGTCGCCGGCCGGACCCTGTGGGGCGAAAGCGAGGCCGAGCTGCGCCGCGGCTATGCCGCGCTGTTCGCGGCGCAGGAGATCCCGCTCGATGCCGGCGACCGGACGCAGCTCGTGCTCTTTCCGGAGATGGACCCGACCGTCGATGTGCCCGAGATCACCGAGGCGTGCTGGGGCATCCTCGGCGTCGCGCCCCAATCCGTCATGTGCGCGAGCCAGCGCATGGTGGTGAAGCGCAGGGGCGCGGCGCGGCCCTGCGTCGTCGCCTGCACGCTCCTGCCTTACGACGAGCGCTTCGAGCTTGGTGCGACGCTCGCCGATGCCGCCCGCCCGGTCGCCCTCAACCATCCCCATTGCGCCCGGTTCTGCGTCCTTGGCGGCGGTTCCTGCCGCCGGGGATGAGCGCGCGGCCGGCTTGTTTGACCTGCGAATGACGATTTTCAATCGGCTGATTTTAGATCATTTTTTCGACTTGAGGCCCGCCTCACGGTGCGGCGGCACCGACCGCGCGCGACCGCCGGGCGGCCGGGGCCGCGCCCGGCACCTTGGCGGCGGCGAGCGCGGCGCGCTGGCGCTCGGCGAGGCGCTCGACATCGAAATCGTCGATCAATTCGTGGAACAGCCGGTGCCAGTTGATCTCGGCCCTGAGATGCAGGAACACCGAGCCCAGCCCGACCGCGGCGCGGTCCATGAACACGAACTCGCGCGGCGGCTGGACCCCGCCGAGTGCGCGCAGCTCGCGATGGACGTCGGCGGCGATGTCGCGCCCGGTGCGGCTGTGCTCGGCCTCCTGGATGCGGCGCTTGCGGTCCTCGAGCAGCGGCGCATAGACGTAGCGCGCCCACTGGTTCAGCACGTCGATGAGGGCGCGGTTGAGCTTGCGGAAGCCCCAGCTCTCATAGGCGGCGACGGCGAGCGCCTCGTCGTCGCGGTCGAGCGCGCGATAGAGATCGATCACGCCCTTGACGAAGCGCGGGGGAAAAATGCGGACGCAGCCGAAATCGAGGAGGTTGATGCCGCGATCGGGCCGCACCGTGTAATTGCCGAGATGCGGATCGCCGTGGATGACGCCGTATTCGTAAAGCGGCACGTACCAGGCGCGGAACATGTTGCGGGCGATCTCGTTGCGCGCCGCGAGCGGTCCTGTGGCGGCCTCGAGCAGCGGCGTGCCGTCGAGCCAGGTCATGGTCAGGAGGCGATGCGTCGATAGCTCGTCGAGCGGCTCGGGCACGGAAATCTCGGGCTCGTCGGCGAGCATGATGCGGTAGAGCCGCAGATGCGCGGCCTCGCGCCGGTAATCGAGCTCCTCGCGCAGCCGGTCCGCCACTTCGCCATGGATCTCGTCGGTGGTGACGGCGCGGTCGTAGCGCTCATAGAGCGCGAGCACGATCTTGAGCTGCTGCAGATCGGCTTCGACGGCCGAGGCCATGTCCGGATATTGCAGCTTGCAGGCGAGCCGCCGTCCGTCGCGGGCGACGGCGCGGTGCACCTGGCCGAGCGAGGCGGCGCGCGCGGCCTCGTGCTCGAAGCTGCGGAACTTCCGCTCCCAGTCGGGGCCGAGTTCGCCCGCCATGCGGCGCTTGACGAAGGCCCAGCCCATCGCCGGCGCGTTCGCCTGCAGCGCCGCCAGTTCGTTGGCATATTCCGGCGGCAGCGCGTTGGGGATGGTGGCCAGAAGCTGCGCCACCTTCATCAGCGGCCCCTTGATCCCGCCGAGCGCCGCCTTCAGATCGGCGGCATGGCGCGGCCGGTCGAGGGTGAAGCCGAGATAGCGCTCGCCCGCGAGCCGCGCCGCCAGGCCGCCCATCGCGGTCGAGACCCGGACATAGCGCCGCATCCTGCCGCCGAGCGTGTCGTCCTCGGCCACTGCCTCAGCCCATCGCTTCGAGCTCGGCGATGAAGTCGCCGACCACGCCAAGCCCCTTCTGCCAGAAGCCGGGATCGGACGCGTCGAGGCCGAACGGCGCCAGCAGCTCGCGATGCCGCCGCGTGCCGCCGGCACGCAGCATGGCGAGATACTTCGCGGCGAAGCCCTGTTCGGCGCCCTGATAGACCGCATAGAGCGAATTCACCAGGCAATCGCCGAAGGCATAGGCATAGACATAGAACGGCGTGTGGATGAAATGCGGGATATAGGTCCAGTACCAGCGATATTCGTCCTCGAAGCGGATCGCCGGACCCAGGCTCTCGCGCTGCACGTCGAGCCAGATCTCGCCGATCCGCTCGGGCGTCAGTTCGCCCGGGCGCCGCTCGTCGTGGACGCGGATCTCGAACTCGACGAAGGCGATCTGCCGCACCACGGTGTTGAGCATGTCCTCGACCTTGGCGGCGAGCATGGTCTTGCGCCGCTTCGGGTCGGTTTCGGCCTTGAGCATGGCCTGGAAGGTCAGCATCTCGCCGAACACCGAGGCGGTCTCGGCCAGCGTGAGCGGCGTGTCGGCCATGAGGTTGCCTTGCGGCGCCGCCAGCACCTGATGCACGCCGTGGCCGAGCTCGTGCGCCAGCGTCATCACGTCGCGCGTGCGGCCCTGGTAGTTGAGCAGGAGATAGGGATGCGCGCTCGGCACGGTCGGATGGGCGAAGGCGCCGGACGCCTTGCCCGGCCGCGCCGGCGCGTCGATCCAGGCATGGTCGAAGAAGCGCCGGCCGATCGCGGCCATGTCGGGCGAGAACGCGGCATAGGCGTCGAGCACGATGCGCTGCGCCTCGTCCCAGGGCATCACGCGGTCCTCGGCCTCGGGCAGCGGCGCGTTGCGGTCCCAATAGGGCAGGCGCGTCGACGCCGAACCATTTCGCCTTCAGCCGGTAATAGCGGTGCGACAGGCTGGGATAGGCGTTGCGCACGGCGGCGATGAGCGCGTCGACGACCTCGTCCTCGATGAGGTTGGCGAGGTTGCGGGACGAGATCGGCCGCTTGAAGCCGCGCCAGCGGTCCTCGATCTCCTTGTCCTTGGCGAGCGTGTTGGTGATGAGCGCGAAGAGCCGCGCATTCTTGCCGAACACGTCGCCCAACGCCTTGGCCGCGGTCTTGCGCATCGCCGGGTCGTGCTCGGACAGGAGATGCAGCGCCTCGGTGCTGGTGAGATCCTTGCCGCCGACGCGGAAGCGCAGCGCCGCCTCGGTCTCGTCGAAGAGCCGCGTCCAGGCGGCGCGGCCGGCGACCGATTTCTCGTGCAGCAGCTTCTCGATCTCGTCGCTGAGTTGATAGGGACGGAAGGCGCGGACGTCGCGCAGCCACGGCGCATAATGCGCCAGCTCCGGCGCCGCGAGCTTGGCCGTCGAGAGCCGCATCGTCGATGCGGTTGAGCTCGAGCGTGAAGAACAGGAGCGCGGTCCCGATGTCGTTCACCCGCTCGTGCATGGTCTGGTAGAAGCGGCCGATCTCGGGATCGCTCATGTCGGCGGCATGGACGAGCGAGGCATAGCTCATCACCCGGCCGAGCGTCTCCTGCATCCGCTCGTACTCCGCGATGGCCGCGCCGAGCGCGGCGCCGTCGAGCCCGGCGAGCTTGCCTTCGTAGCGCGCGCGGAACGCCTTGGCCGCCGCCGCGGTGGCGCCGAGGTCGCGCTGCAATGCAGCGCAGTCGCGCGCGGGATAGAGATCGCCGAGGTCCCATTGCGGCAGAGAGCCGAGATCGGCCGTCCGCTTGCGTTTTCTCGCTCCCGCTGGCGCCGCCATGCTCTTCCTCCCTCGGTCCTCGCACTCAGCATATAGGCCAGCGGGAAATTGACGCCAAGCCGCATGCCGGGTTATTCCGGTGCCGAGGGAGAGCGAGATGGATTGCCGAACCTTTCCGAACCTTGCCACGATGTTCTTCGAACAGGCGGCGCGGCGGGGCGAGCGGCCGTTTCTGTGGACGAAACAGGGCGGCGCCTGGCAGCCGCTCTCGTGGCGCGAGACGCGCGAGCGCGTCGCGGCTGGCGCGCGGCCTGCGCGCGCTGGGGCTCGCGCGCGGCGACCGCGTCGTGCTGGTCGCCGAGAACCGGCCGGAATGGGTGATCGCCGATCTCGCCATCCTGGCGGCGGGCGGCGTCACCGTGCCGGCCTATGCCACCAACACGGCCGAGGATCATCACCACATCCTCGCCAATAGCGGCGCGCGCTTCGCCATCGTGTCGACCGCCGCGCTGGCCCAGCGCCTCATTCCGGCGGTGGACAGGTGTCGAGCGTCGCCGCGATCGTCGCCATCGAGCCGCCGACGGTCAGCTCTGCGGCCGGCCGAGCTCCATCTCTGGCAGGATGTGCTGGCGCGCGGGGCGGGACCGCCCGAGGAGGTCGAGCGCTGGGCCGCCGCCATCAAGCATGACGATCTCGCCTGCATCATCTACACCTCGGGCACCGGCGGCTTGCCCAAGGGCGTGATGACCACGCACGGCAATATCCTCGCCAATTGCTATGGCGCCTGCCGCCTGCTCGAGACCATCGGCTTCGGCGACGAGGTCTTCCTCTCGTTCCTGCCGCTGTCGCATTCCTACGAGCACACCGGCGGGCTGATGTTCCCGATCGCGCTGGGCGCCGAGATCTATTTCGCCGAGCGCGTCGAGGCGCTGGCCGGCAACATGATCGAGGTGCGCCCGACCATCATGACGGCGGTGCCGCGGCTCTATGAGACCATGCACCAGCGCATCCTGCGCGGCATCGAGCGCGAGGGCGGGCTCAAGGCCAAGCTGTTCTTCGCCGCGCTGCGCATCGGCCGCAAGCGCATCGAGAATCCCGAGCGCGCTCACGCTGGGCGAACGGCTGTTCGACCGCGTGCTCGACCGGCTGGTGCGCGGCAAGGTGCAGGCGCGCTTCGGCGGCCGGCTCAAGGCGCTGGTGTCGGGCGGCGCGCCGCTCAATCCCGAGATCGGCATGTTCTTCCTCGCGCTCGGCGTGCCGCTGTTGCAGGGCTATGGCCAGACCGAGGCCTCGCCGGTGGTGAGCGCCAATCCGCCCAACCGCATCAAGATCCACACCGTCGGCCCGCCCTTCGAGGGGATCGAGGTCAAGATCGCCGAGGACGGCGAGATCCTGGTGCGCGGCGAGATCGGTGATGAAAGGCTATTGGAACGACCCCGAGGCGACGGCGAGCACGATCAAGAACGGCTGGCTGCATACCGGCGATATCGGCGAGCGCGACCGCGACGGCTATCTCGTCATCACCGACCGCAAGCGCGACTTCATCAAGAATTCCGGCGGCGACATGATCGCGCCGGCGCGGGTCGAGGGCCAACTCATCCTGCAGCCCGAGATCGGCCAGGCGATGGTGTTCGGCGACACGCGGCCCTATCTCGTTGCGCTCATCGTGCCGCGCCAGGAGTTCCTCGAGCGCCTTCGCCCGCGAGCACAAGGCGGAGCGAGCCGACGGCGCCTTCGACGCGGCGCTGCACAAGGCGATCGCCGCGGCGGTCGAGCGCGCCAACCTGACCCTGCCGATCGCCGAACGCGTCCGCCGCTTCACCATCGCCCACGAGCCCTTCAGCATCGAGAACGGGCAGATGACCCCGACCCTCAAGATCAAGCGCCATGCCATCCGCCAGGTCTATGACGAGGTGCTGGCCGCCCTCTACGAGGCGAGAGGCTAGACGCCGGCACCGCTTCGCCTTCAGGAGCCCGCCATGGAAGAACGCCGCTATGACCGCACCGCCGAGGATCTCGGCAACATCGTCAATCTCGGCCACCTCAATCTCGGCGTCGCCGATCAGCTTCTCTCTACCGTCTTTTACGTGACGGGTCTGGGGCTTACGCGCGATCCTTACATCAATACCGGCATCGGCAACATGTGGGTCAATGTCGGCATGAGCCAGTTCCACCTGCCGACCGGCCAGCCGGAGCGGTTCCGCGGCGTCACCGGGCTGGTGATGCCGGACCGCGCCGCACTGCTCGAGCGGCTGGCGCGCGTGCGCAAGGCGCTCGACGGCACCGCCTTCGATTTTCGCGAAAGCAATGACGCGGTCGAGGCAGTCTGTCCCTGGGGCAATCGCCTGCGCTGCCATGACACCCGACCGAGCCGGTTCGGCCCGGTGTCGCTCGGCATGGCCTATCTCGATTTCGACGTCCGGCCGGGAACCGCAGCGGGCATCGCGCGCTTCTATCGCGAGATCTTGGGCGCGCATGCTGACGTGACGGAAGCGGACGGCGCGCCGTGCGCCCGTGTCGCGGTCGGCGCCGGGCAGACTTCCTGTTCCGCGAGACCGACGCTCCCGAAGCAGCCCTATGACGGGCATCACGTTCAAGTTTATATATGCGATTTTTCAGGTCCTTATGACAAACTTCTCGCGCGAAACCTGATCTTTCAGGAAAGCAACCAGCACCAATACCGCTTCAAGGACATCGTCGATCTCGATAGCGGCGCGGTGCTGCACACCATCGATCACGAAGTGCGCAGCATGCAGACACCCGCTGTTATGGCCGTCCGCTGGTCAATCGCGATCCGGCGCAGGATCTGCGGCGCTATCGGCCCGGGCGCGACGAGCGCGCCTGGTCGCTCGCCTGATCGCGGCGGAGCGCCCGGCGATGCGCAGCTACGAGGTGGTCGAATTCGGCGAACCGCTACAGGCCGGTCGACCGCCCGACGCCGACGCCGCAAGGCACCGAGGTGCTGCTGCGCACGCTTGCGACCGGCGTCTGCCACAGCGACCTGCATCTTTGGGACGGGTTCTACGACATCGGCGGCGGCAAGCGCCTGTCGCTGCGCGATCGCGGCCTGGTGCCGCCGATCACACTTGGGCACGAGATCGCCGGCGAGGTCGTCGCGTTCGGCCCCGAGGCGCAGGGCGCCAAGCCGGGCGACCGGCGGGTGATCTTTCCGTGGATCGGCTGCGGCACCTGCGCCACCTGCCGGCGCGGCGACGAGCATCTGTGCAACCGGCCGCGGTCGCTCGGCATCCAGCGCCCGGGCGGCTTCGCCGATCACGTCTGGTGCCGCATCCGCGCTATCTGCTCGCCCTCGGCGGCTCGCGCCCGGCGCAGGCGGCGCCCTATGCCTGTTCCGGCCTCACCGCCTTTGCCGCGCTGCGGCCGGGTCGGCGAGGCGGTGTACCGCACCCAGCCGGTGCTGGTGATCGGTGCCGGCGGGCTCGGGCTCATGGCCGTGGCGCTGCTGCAGGCGCTGGGCGGGCATGGCGCCGTCGTCGCCGACATCGATCCCAAGAAGCGCGAGGCGGCGCTGGCGGGCGGGCGCGCATCGGCGCGATCGATGCCGGCGCCGCCGATGCGGTGAAGCAGGCCCAGGCCGCGGCCAAGGCGCCGATCGGCGCGGCGATCGATTTCGTCGGCGCCGGCGCGACCGCGCGGCTTGGCATCGACGCCATCACCCGCGGCGGCAAATACGTGATCGTCGGCCTGTTCGGCGGCGACATCACCCTGTCGCTGCCGCTGCTGCCGATCCGCGCCATCGCGATCGAAGGCTCGTTCGTCGGCAGCCTCGCCCAGTTCCACGAGCTGCTCGAGCTGGTTCAGGCCGGCAAGGTGCCGCCGGTGCCGCAGGAGCAGCGGCCGCTGGCGGCGGCCGAGGCGGCGCTGCGCGATCTCCGGGCCGGCCGCATCGTCGGCCGTGCCGTGCTCACGCCCTGAGGCCTGGCGCGGCCGAACCCGCCTCAGCGCGCGCCGTAATCGATCGCCTCGGCCAGGGTCTCGCCGATGCAGCGATAGACCTCCGCCGCCAATTGGCGCCGGCGCTCCCGCGGCACGTCCACGAATCGAACACGCCCGCTTCGCTCCAGTACCGCATGATCTCGAAGCGCCGGAACAGATAGACATCGTCGAGATCGGCGGCGTGGCTGCAGGGCTTCGAGATAGGGCTCGAAATCGATCACCGAACCGGTATTGGGATTGTACTGCATGTTCACCAACATGATGTCGAAATTGTGTTGCCGCAGTGCAGCAATTCCTTCCTGCAGCGCGGCGGCGAACTGGTCGACATCGATGCCGCGGACGGCATCGACGGTGCCGGTCTCCCAGATCACCAGGGTCGGGTCGGCGGGATGACGTCGCTGCGCGAAGCGCTGCGACCATGTCCGCGGTGGTCTGGCGCGGCACGCCCTTGTTGATGACGGTGATGGCAAGCCCGGGATGGCGCCGGTGCAAGCGCCTCCTCGAGCCGCCGGGGATAGCTGTTCGGCTCCGCCGTCGCCGGCGGCGGTGCCGGCGGTCGAGGCGCCGCCGATGGCGACGATGCGTCAACGGCTGCTTCGCCTCCAGACGCTCGGCCGTGACCGTGAGCTTCGGGTCGTCGTCGAGGAGCTCGTCGCGGCACGCTGCAATCGGCGGCGTCGTCCGCGGCCGATGCGCGCGCCGGCGACCAGCGGCGAGCCCAAGGCGAGCAGCAGGCCCGAGATAGAGGGCGAAGGCACGGCGTCATCGCGATCACTCCGAAGCGGCGGGCTGGGCGGACGGGCGGAGCGCGCGGGCGCCGGCTTGCCGTCTTGAACCATTGCAGAAGCGCCGCCGTGGCGATCATCAGCGCGATGCCGACGACGATTGACGGCGATCTGCATGGCGACGCCGGAATCGATCTCGGACAGCACGAAATGCCCGAGCACCGACAGCACGATGCCGAGGCAGAAGACGTAAAGCGAATTCTGGCCGCAGCAGATCGACCGGGCGGGCCATGCGCGACCGCCAGGAAGCGGCTGTCGGGCTTGACGAAATGCAAGGTCGCGCCGGCCAGCGCGAGAAAGCTGACGAGCCGCAGCGGCGCGAGATTGGTCTTGTCGAGCGTCAGGTACCAGAGCTTGAGCGAACAGCGGCGGAAAGGGATCGTAGATCCAGTGCGCGATCCAGCTGAGGCGAGATCGCGGCGATGGCGCCGGCGATCGCCGACCGCGGCCAGCGCGACCAGCGCGGCGGGCGCAGCGGCGCGCTGGCCGCGTGCGCGGGCATGGCCGAGGCTCGCGCCGATGACGAACAGGAACTGCCAGGCCAGCGGATTGAAGAACCACACCCGGTCATCGGGATAGGTGTGCAGCGCCCAGCCGCGCGCGAGGTCAGAGCATAGAGGATCGCCGACAGCACGCGACCGGCAGCAGCGGATGGCGCTCCAGCGCCAGCAGGATCAGCGGAAAGCTGCCAGCAGCACGATGTAGAGCGGCAGGATGTCGAGGAAGGGCGGCTGGAAATCGAGCAGCAGGGCGTGAATGACGGCGATGTGCGGCGCGTTGAGGAAATCGCCGACGCCGAGCTCCTCGGCATACATCGGGTTTTGCAGCGCGATGAGCGTGTAGGAGACCTCGGCGGTGAAGATGACGAACAGGAAGATGTGCGCGACATAGAGCTGCCAGACGCGGCGATAGATCTGCGCGATGGCGAGCAGCGCGCCGTTGCGCCGCAGGCTCTGCCCATAGACCAGCGCCGCGGTATAGCCGGAGATGAAGATGAACACCTCGGCGGCGTCGCAGAACGCGATCGAGTGCAGCGTGAAGTAGGACAGCACGTTCTCCGGGATGTGGTCGATGAAGATGAAGAACAGCGACAGGCCGCGGAAGAAGTCGAGCCGCAGGTCGCGCCGGCCGCTCGATGGCATGCGCCAGCGCGGCGTGTCACGGCGCCATCATAGCGGCGGCCGCGACGCGCGGCGGATCGCCCAGACTGCGGAGGACGGCGAAGCGACGGCATGTGCCGCCAGTCGCGGAGAAGAGCGGCGAATGTCCGACGCGGCGTCTGATCGCGGCGCGCGGCCGAGCGGTGCGCGCCCACGCCTATGCGCCCTATTCGCGGCTCAAGGTGGGGGCGGCGATCCGCGCCGAGGACGGCCGCATCTATGTCGGCGCCAATGTCGAGAACGCGTCCTATCCCGAGGGACTGTGCGCCGAGGCCGCGGCGATCGCGGCGATGATCGCCGGCGGCGCGCGGCGGATCGAGGCGATGGCGGTGGTCGCCGAGGGCGCCGAGCCGGTGCCGCCGTGCGGCGGCTGCCGCCAGCGCATCGCCGAGTTCGCCGCGCCGGAGACGCGCGATCCATCTCGCCAGACCGCCGGCGGCGCGCGCGCAGCCGTCACGCATCGGCGCGCTCCTGCCGCTCGCCTTCGGCGCCGCGCATCTGCCGCGAAGAGCGCCTGACCCGGCTCAGATCGCGTCGAGCTGCCAGGCGATGTCGTTGGCGATGTTCCAGAGATAGCCGATATCGGCGGTGCCGACGAGCGCGTAGGCATGGCCGTGATGGCGCCAGTAGAGCAGGTTGAGATCGTCGCGGTGGTCGAAGGTCGGGCGCGAGATCGGGCTTGGTCGAGCTGCCGACCACGACGGTCAGCGGGCCCGAGCGCCTTGTTGTCGGTGGTGTAGAAGAGCTGCGTCGCCGGCCGGCCCTCGACGATGAGGAAGCGCGCGCCCTGGAACACGAGGCCCCACGGCTTCAGATTCGGCAGGCGGAAATCGGACGGCAGCTTCTGCGTCACCTTGCGCGCGTCGCCGTCGTTGGCCGGCACGTCGGCGAGCGCCATGTCGTTGGCGCCGGCATTGACGAACAGCTTGTGATAGCCGGCGATGTTGTCGAGCCAGTTGCCCGCGGCGAGATTGATGTCGCCCTGCTGGGTCGCGGTCGACGCCGGTCTCGTCGGCGGCGAAATAGCCGAGCCCGCCGCCGACCAGCAGCCCGGCGAGCGACGCCGCCACCGGAATGCCGATCCACCAGCGCCGGCGCTCGCCGATGCGGCGCCGCAGCCGCGCCGCGAGGCTGATCGACCCGGGCAGCGGTCTCGCCGCGCGCCGCGGCGATCAGGCGCTCGGGCAGCGGCTCGCGCAGCACCTCGTCGAAGGCGCGCGCGCAGCAGCGCCGCGCTCTCGCTCGAGCGCGCGGCGCGCTCGCGCAGCTCCGGCATCGTGCTCGAGCTGCGCACGCGATCTCGGCGCGCTCGCTCGTCGGCGAGCTCGCCGTCGAGATAGGCGATCAGCCTCTCGTCACTCGGCTTCTGCATCGTCCATGCTCCTTCGCAGACGCGCCGCCCGCTTCGAGCTTCGCCTGCAGCGCGATCCGCGCGCGTGCCAGCCGGCTCATGATGGTTCCGACCGGCACCTCGGCGATCTCCGCCGCTTCCTTATAACTCAATCCATCCACCGTCACGAGCAGGAGGGCGGTGCGCTGCTCGGGCGGCAGCTCGGCGAGCGCCGCGCGG
Source organism: uncultured Alphaproteobacteria bacterium (assembly GCA_963721625.1). GTDB lineage: Bacteria > Pseudomonadota > Alphaproteobacteria > ATCC43930 > CGMCC-115725 > DATJLY01. The sequence goes on along the minus strand of CAVRKF010000020.1, from coordinate 57,072 downwards.
ACCTCGCGCAGGGCGAGCCGCGCCTCGGCGCGCCGCACCGACTCGTCGGTGCCGACCTGCATAGCCCTCATCCTCGCTCCCTTCCCTGCGGATGTCGCGCGCGCGCATCTGGTCGATCCAGATCGTCTGCACGATGCGAAACATCCAACTGTCGAACCGCGTCCCCTCCTGAAACTGGTGCGCGCGGGCGAGCGCCCGCTCGCACGCCGCCTGCACCAGATCGTCGGCCTCGGCGGCCGAGCCGGCGAGACCGCGGGCAAACCGCCGCAGCCGCGGCAGGACGGCGATGAGCTGGTCGCTGAAGGACGGGCTCATCGCCCCGTCTCCGGCGGCCCCGGGCCGGCTCGACCTGACCTGGCGAGGTGACAACGGGTGGCGATTGGATTTATTCCCTGGCGCAACGGGGGCATCGCGGCACCCCGGGTCTCGGTCCGGGATTTGCCGCGGTCATGCGGCTTGGAGGGTCGACTCACCGGAGCAAGTTTAACACGGAGCGACAGATGAGAAGAGCGGCACTCGGCGGTGCATCGTTGTGGCAACGGCGATGCTCGCCGGCGGCGCGGCGCAGGCCGATTGCGCCGCCGAGGTCGGCGGCGGCGCGCCAGCACTATGCTGCCGATCAAGGACGAGGCGCAGCGCCGCGAGCTGTCGCTGCTCCTCGACAAGGCGGCGAAGGACGCCGCAGGCCGGGCGCGAGCGGCTGTGCCTCGACGCGCTGGTCCGCGCCCAGGCGCTCGTCCATTAGCGGCCGCCGGTCCTTTATCCTTCACAAATTGCTAACGGCGCGGCATAACCCGGCGTCGCCGTCTGCCGGTGGCGGCGGCAGCCATGCCCGCTCGAAGGATATTCGCCGCACATGAAGATCAGCGTACCGAAGGAGCGCCGCCCGCACGAGCGCCGGGTCGCGGCGTCGCCCGATACGGTGAAGCGGCTCGTCGGCATGGGGCTCGAGCTGGTGGTCGAAACCGGCGCCGGCGCGGGCGCGTCCTTCACCGACGACGCCTATATCGCGCGCCGGCGCGACCATCGCGCGCGACGCCGGCGGCGGCGCTCGGCGCCGGCGACATCGTGCTCAAGGTGCAGCGGCCGCTGCCCGAGGAGCTGCGCGCGATGAAGCGCGGCGCCGTGCTCGTCGGCATGCTCGCGCCGCTGCAGTATCCCGAGGACGTGCAGGCCTATGCCGCGGCCGGCCTCACCGCCTTCGCCATGGAGCTGGTGCCGCGCATCACCCGCGCCCAGGCGATGGACGTGCTGTCCTCGCAGGCCAATCTCGCCGGCTATCGCATCGTGCTCGAGGCGGCGACCGCGTTCGGCCGGGCGCTGCCGATGATGATGACCGCGGCCGGCACGATCCCGCCGGCGCGCGTTCTCGTCATGGGCGCGGGCGTCGCGGGGCTGCAGGCGATCGCCACGGCGCGGCGGCTCGGCGCCATCGTCTCCGCGACCGATGTGCGCTTCGCCGCCAAGGAGCAGGTCGAGAGCCTCGGCGCCACCTTCCTCGCCGTCGATCTCGAGGCGATGAAGGCGATGGAGACGGCCGGCGGCTATGCCAAGGAGATGGGCGAGGACTTCGCCCGCCGCCAGCGCGAGCACGTGAGCGAGGCGCTGAAGAAGATCGACATCGTCGATCTGCACCGCGCTCGTCCCCGGGCGGCGCGCGCCGATCCTCATCACCGCGCGACATGGTGGCGGTGATGCGGCCCGGGCTCGGTGGTCGCCGATCTCGCGGTCGAGCAGGGCGGCAATGTCGAGGGCAGCGTCGCCGGCGAGACCGTGGTGACGCCGGGCGGCGTCACCATCCTCGGCCCGTCAACGTGCCGTCGCACATCGCCGGTCGATGCGAGCCAGCTCTACGCCCGGAACCTGCTGGCGTTCCTCGGCCTCATCATCGACAAGGAAAAGCGTCTCAAGATCGATCCCGCCGACGAGATCGTGAAGGCGACGCTGCTGACCCGCGACGGCGCGGTCGTCCATCCCCAATTCGCCGCGGCAGCCCGCGCCGGCGGCAGGAGCCTGAGACCATGTCCAACGCGGCCGCGATCGCCGGCACCGCGCCGGATCCGTATCGTCTTCTTCCTCACCGTCTTCGTGCTCGCGGTGTTTGTCGGCTATCACGTCGTCTGGCGCGTGACGCCGGCGCTGCATTCGCCGCTGATGAGCGTCACCAACGCGATCTCGAGCGTGATCATCGTCGGCGCGCTCATCGCCGCCGGGCCCGGCCGGGGTCAGCTTCTCCAAGGTGATGGGCTTCGTCGCCGTGACGCTGGCCTCGGTCAACATCTTCGGCGGCTTCATCGTCACCCAGCGCATGCTGCAGATGTTCAAGAAGAAATCCTGACGGAGCAAGCACCCCTTGAGCCCCGATCTGTCAGCCCTTCTCTATCTCGTCGCCTCCATCTGCTTCATCCTGGCGCTGCGGGGCTTGAGCTCGCCGGTGACGGCGCGCGGCGGCAATCTCTACGGCATCGTCGGCATGGTGATCGCCATGGCGACGACGCTCGCCTCGCCGGGCGTGCGTCAGCTACGGCATCATCCTCGCCGGCATCGTCATCGGCGGCGCGATCGGCACCTTCATCGCGCTGCGCATCCAGATGACGGCGCTGCCGCAGCTCGTCGCCGCCTTCCACAGCCTGGTCGGCCTCGCCGCGGTGTGCGTCGCGACGGCGGCGTTCTATCGCGCCGGCCGCCTACGGCATCGGCGATCGCGGGCGCGATCGAGCGCGGCAGCCTGGTCGAGATGGGGCTCGGCACCGCGATCGGCGCCATCACCTTCACCGGCTCGATCGTCGCCTTCGCCAAGCTGCAGGGCCTCGTCACCGGCAAGCCGCTGGTCTTCCCGGGCCAGCATCCGCTCAACGCGCTGCTCGGCATCCTGCTGGTCGCGGTCTGATCGTCTGGTTCGTCGTGGCGCAGTCGGCGCGGGGTTCTGGGTCATCGTCGCGCTGTCGCTGGCGCTCGGGCTTCCTGCTGATCCTGCCGATCGGCGGCGCCGACATGCCGGTCGTCATCTCGATGCTCAATTCCTATTCGGGCTGGGCGGCCTGCGGCATCGGCTTCACCCTCGCCAACAGCCTGCTCATCGTCACCGGCGCGCTGGTCGGCTCGTCGGGCGCGATCCTCAGCTACATCATGTGCAAGGGGATGAACCGCTCGATCTTCAACGTCATCCTCGGCGGCTTCGGCACCGAGGGCGGCACGGTGGCGGCGGGCGCGACCGGCGACCGCGCGGTCAAGTCGGGCAGCGCCGAGGACGCCGCCTTCATCCTCAAGAACGCGAGCTCGGTCATCATCGTGCCGGGCTACGGCATGGCGGTGGCGCAGGCGCAGCACGCGCTGCGCGAGATGGCCGACAGTGCTGAAGCACGAGGGCGTCACCGTGCGCTATGCCATCCATCCGGTGGCGGGCCGCATGCCCGGACACATGAACGTGCTGCTGGCCGAGGCCAACGTGCCCTATGACGAGGTGATGGAGCTCGACGAGATCAACCGCGATTTCGCCACCGCCGACGTCGCCTATGTCATCGGCGCCAACGACGTGACCAACCCGGCGGCGAAGACCGATCCGTCCTCGCCGATCTACGGCATGCCGATCCTCGATGTCGAGAACGCCAAGACCGTGCTGTTCGTCAAGCGCTCGATGGCGTCGGGCTATGCCGGCGTCGAGAACGAGCTGTTCTTCCGCGACAACACGATGATGCTGTTCGGCGACGCCAAGAAGATGACCGAGGAGATCGTCAAGGCGCTGGAATAGCGCTCACGGGGCACGGCGTCCGAACGGCAGGCGCGGCGCGACCGCGTAGTTGAGCTGAACCAGGACGATGAAGCCGATGCTCCAATAGGTGCCGATGACGCAGAGCGCGGCGCCGAGCGCATAGAGGCCCTGGGCGATGAGAATGCGCCGTTCCAGCGCGCGCGCGACGTCGGCGGAGACGCCCTCCTTGATCAAGTTCGGCGCGACAGGCATAGACCAGGCTGACATAGAGCGCCGCGCCGAGCCCCAGGATATTCGCCCAGTAGATCACCATCGCGACGCGAAAGGTGATGAACTCGGCCAGGAGCAGCGTCGAGAACGGCATGGTCGCGACCGCCGCGAGAAACGCCAGGTGAATCCAGGCGAGGTCGCGGTCGGCGCGCGCGAAGTGGTTGAGCTGCGTCTGTTGCCCGGTCCAGAAGATGCCGAGAGTGAGGAAGCTCATCAGATACATGACGAAGCGCGGTGCCAGCCCGGCGACCGCGCGGCACAGCGCGGCCTCGCTGTGAATGCCGCCGGCGTCGGGAACGCGGATGTCGAGAATGAGGAGCGTCATCGCGATGGCGAAGAGCCCGTCGCTCAGCGCGGCAAGACGTTCGAGGCTCTGGCCCGCGATCCGGTTGTAGAGCGTGCGCATGGGCCGTGAGCATGCCACCGCGCTGCCAAAAGCTGAAGGCCCGCGCCGCTAGGCGCTCAGGATCTGCATCAGTTCGTCGAGGAATGCCGCCTGCGCGCGGTTGATCTTGGTTCGCGCCGCGGCGATGGCGAACCACTGGCCACGGTCGATCTCGGGAAATTCGCGGCGGCGGCCAGAGCGGGGCGGCCATTCGAGCGTGAATTCGTTGGAGCGGATGGCGCCGGCGTCGATTTCTGCCGCGACGGCCCAGGCGCGTGACGGTCTTGCCGCCCGCCTGGCGGATCGCGCCGAGCGGCCGGAACGGCGCGGCGAGGTCGAGCCCGGTCTCCTCGCGGAACTCGCGCCTGGCGGCGTCGAGCGGTTCCTCGCCGGGTTCGGGCTCGCCCTTGGCGATGGTCCAGGCGCCGTCGTCCTTCTTCGCCCAGAACGGGCCGCCGGGATGAACGAGGAATACCTCGATCGCGCCGTCGCGACGGCGGTAAGGCAGGAGCCCGGCGCTCAGCTTCGCCAACCGCACCTCCGCCCCGATAAAGCAAAGCCGCCGCGGGCGGACCCGGGCGGCTCGATCGGGCGCACCGTGGCGCCCTCAGTAGCCTTCGCGCTCCAAGCGCTTGCGCAGGAGCTTGCGGTAGCGGCGCACCGCCTCGGCTTTCTCGCGGGCGCGGCGTTCGGACGGTTTCTCGTAGTTGCGGCGGAGCTTCATCTCGCGAAATACGCCTTCGCGCTGCATCTTCTTCTTGAGGGCGCGCAGCGCCTGATCGACGTTGTTGTCGCGAACGAGAACCTGCACGAGGAGCCTCTCCTTTCACGGCCGCGGCGGAAACGAAACTGGCCGCGCACGTGCGCAGCCATCTTGGCTTTAGATACCATGCCGCCCGGCGGTTGGGAAGAGGGCCGCCGCCCGCTTTACCCGCCGCCCCGCCGCCCTCATATTGACCCCATGGCGATCCTCAAGATTGCGCGCATGGGGCACCCCGTGCTGCGGCGCAAGGCGGAGATGGTGGCGGACCCGACCGCGCCCGCGGTCCGCCGCCTTGTCGCCGACATGGTGGAGACGCTCGCCGATATCGGCGGGGCGGGGCTCGCGGCGCCGCAGGTGCACGTGCCGCTCCGCGTGGTCATCTTCCGCGTGCCCGAGGACCGCGTCAGCGGCCGCCCCGAGGATGATCCGCAGACCCTGCTGGCGCTGGTCAATCCGGTGATCGAGCCGTTGGGCGAGGCGCGCGAGTTGGGTTGGGAGGGCTGCCTCTCGGTGCCGGGTCTGCGCGGCGCCGTGTCGCGGTTCTCGCGCATCCGCTATCAGCGGCGCCACGCTCGAGGGCGGCCAAATCCTCCGTATCGTCGAAGGCTTTCACGCTCGCGTGGTGCAGCACGAATGCGATCATCTCGACGGCATCCTCTATCCCCAGCGCATGACCGATCTGAGTCTCCTCGTGTTCACCGAGGAGGGCGCGCGCTTTCCGATCGATCTCGCCGCCGCGGCGCCGGCGAAGCCCTAGCGATGGACGAGATCGCCCGAAAGGACGCGTTGCTTGCGGCGATCCTGCCGGACGTGCCGTTCGACGGCTGGACCCGTGCCGCCATGGCCGCCGCCGCGCAGCGCATCGGCATGGATCGGGCGGAGCTGGCGGCGCTCTTTCCCGGCGGTCCGCGCGCGCTGGCGGCGTGGTTCAGCCATTGGGCCGACCGCCTCACGCTCGAGACCATGGCGTCGCGCCCGCTTGACGGCATGAAGGGGAGCGAGCGCATCGCGCTCGGCGTCAGGACGCGGCTGGCGCTGCTCTTGCCCCATCGCGAGGCGGTGCGGCGGGGTCTCGCGCTCATGGCGCTGCCGCAGAACGCGCCGCTCGCCGCGCGGCTGCTCTACGACACGGTTGACGCGCTGTGGTACGCGGCGGGCGATCACGCGACCGATTTCAGCTTTTACACCAAGCGCGGCATTCTTGCCGGCATCTATGCGGCGACGACGCTCTACTGGCTCGACGACCGCTCGCCCGGAGGCGAGGCGACCGAAGCGTTCCTCGCGCGCCGCCTCGCCGCGGTCAGTTCCTTGCCGCGGGTCGGGGCGCGGTTCGCACGCGTGTTCGACAATTTCCCCAACCCCTTGCGCCTCCTGCGTCACGCCCGCACGCGGATTTAGCTCGCGCGGGCCGAGCGGCGACCATGGACGTGATCGTCATCAATCTCGACCGCAGCGCCGACCGGCTCGCGGCGTTTTCACGTCGCAATGGTCACCTGCAAGCGGTGAGGCGATTTGCCGCCATCGATGGCCGCGGTCTCGACCCGCTACGCCTGATCGCCGACGGCGTCATCGAACCGGCCATCGCCGCCCTCTACACCAAGGGCGCGCTGGGTTGCGCCTTATCGCACCGCGCGCTCTGGGATGCGGCGATTTCCGGCGGCCAGCCCCTCATGCTGTGCGAGGACGATGCGATCTTCAACCGCCGCTTCGAGGCGACGGCGACGGCGCTCGTCGACCGCTCGCTGCCGGGCGATTGGGACATCGTGTTGTGGGGCTACAATTTCGACGAGTATATCCAGATCGACATGCTGCCGGGCGTGTCGCGCGCGGTGATGCAGTTCGATCAGGCGGCGATGCGCGGCGCCATCGCGCAATTCCAGGACAGCGCCATCGTGCCGCTGCTGTTTCCGCTGCACCGTGCTTTGGGTTGTCCCGCTTACAGCATCAGCTCCAAGGGCGCGCGTCTGCTGCGCGATCATTGCTTCCCGCTGCGCGAGCTGACGCTCGCCCTTCCCGGCCGGCGCGTCGTGCGCGGCCGCGGCATCGATATTGCGATGAACGAGGCCTATCCGCGGCTCAAAGCGTTCGCGTGCGTGCCGCCTTTGGTGATTACCGAGAACGACCACGACATCAGCACCACGCGCCATCCCGAATGAAGCCGCGGGGGGGGGCTAGCCGCGCGGCTTCAGCGTCGTGACGTGGCCCATCTTGCGGCCGGGCAAGATCTCGGTCTTGCCGTAGAGATGGAGCTTGGCGCGGGGATCGGCGAGGAATTCCTGCCAGCGTCCGACCTCCGCGCCGATGAGGTTCTTCATCACCGCGTCCGAATGCGGCTCGGGCGAACCCAGCTTCAAGCCGCAGACGGCCCGCACCAGCTGCTCGAACTGGCTGGTGACGCAGGCATCGATGGTCCAGTGGCCGGAATTGTGCGGCCGCGGCGCCAGCTCGTTGACGAGCAGCGCGCCATCCCTGGTGACGAACATCTCGACCGCGACCAGGCCGACGAGGTCCAAGGCCGAAGCGGTGGCGCGCGCGATCGCGACCGCGCGCGCGGCGGTTTCGGCCGCGATCGGCGCCGGGGCGATGGTGGTATCGAGAATATGGTGAACATGGCGGTTCTCGACCGGCGGATAGACCGCGAATTCGCCGTCCTTGCCGCGGGCGACGATTACCGAGATCTCGCAGGCGAAATCGACGAAGCCTTCGAGAATCGCCAGCTCGCTTCCGAGCGCGCGCCAGGCAGCGGCGGGATCGGTCGCGGCGCCGATCATGACCTGTCCCTTGCCGTCATAGCCGAGCCGGACGGTCTTCAACACCGCGGGCCGCCCGATGTCGCTGCAGGCGCGGGCGAGATCCGCGGCGCTCTGCACCGCCACGAAGCGCGTCGTGGCGACGCCGATCGAGCGCAGGAAATTCTTCTCGGCGAGACGGTCCTGCGAGATGCGGAGAATTGCCGGGCCGGGCCGCACCGGCTTGAGGCCGGCGAGCAGGTCGGCAGCGGCGGCCGGCACGTTTTCGAATTCGAAGGTGACGACATCGACCGTCGCGGCAAACGCGGCGAGCGCCGCGGCATCGTCGTAGCGCGCCGTGGTCGCAAAGGGCGTCACCAGCTTGGCCGGGCTCTGCGTCTCCGGACAGAAGACGTGGCTGCGATAGCCCAGTTGCGCCGCCGCCAGCGCCGTCATGCGCCCCAATTGGCCGCCGCCGAGGATGCCGATGGTGCTGCCGGGGGGGATCATGCCGGATCGGGTCGTTCCGGCACGGCGTCGGTCTGGGCGCGGCGGAATTCGTCGAGCGCCGCAGCGATCGCGGGATCGCCCAGCGCCAGAATCGCCGCGGCGAGGAGCGCGGCATTGATCGCGCCGGGCTGGCCGATGGCCACGGTGCCGACCGGCACGCCGCCCGGCATCTGCACGATCGACAAGAGGCTGTCGAGCCCCTTGAGCGCCGCGCTTTCGACCGGCACGCCCAAGACGGGCAGCGGCGTCATCGCGGCGGTCATGCCCGGAAGATGGGCGGCGCCGCCCGCCCCGGCGATGATCACCTTGAGCCCGCGTCCGCGCGCCGCGCCGGCATAGGCGGCAAGCCGCTGCGGCGTGCGATGGGCCGACACGATCTTGACCTCGTGCGCGATCGCCAGCTTTTCGAGCGTCTGGGCAGCGTGGCGCATCGTTTCCCAATCCGACGCGCTGCCCATGATGATGCCGACCAGAGGTGTCGTGCCGGGCATGGCCGCGCTGTTCCCGAATCCCCGCGAAAGCGCGCATTATAGGAACGCCTGCCGCTGCGGCAAGGCGTCATGGCGGATGGCCGTGCGACGCCATTTCCTTGAGCGCGGGAGGAGACTTAGGGCATAATGTTGGTGCAGGAAAATTAACCATTGTGCCAGGGCCCGATGCAAATTCGCGACCGCAAATCGATCGAGCGCATGTCTTCCGCCCACCGCGGCACGGCGGCGGCGGCGGCGGCAACGCCGGCGGCGCGCGCGCCGGTCGATGTGGTGGAGGTCGGCGGCGTCACCGAGACCGAGCTCACGCCCAATGTTCGCCGGGCGCTGACGGCGCTGATGGCCGAAGTCGAGCAGTTGCGCGGCGAGTTGACCGAGGCGCGGGCACGGATCGGCTTTCTGGAGAAGCTCGTCGACGAGGACCCGCTGATGCCGGTCGTGAACCGGCGCGCCTTCGTCCGCGAGCTGACCCGCATGCTCGCCTTCGCGCGCCGCTATGCCGTGCCCGCGAGCATTCTCTATTTTGACGTCAACAACATGAAGCAGATCAACGACGTGCACGGCCATGCCGCCGGCGATGCGGCGCTCGTCGCGATGGCGCAGGTTCTGGTCGAGAACGTGCGCACCACCGACGTGGTCGGCCGCTTGGGCGGCGACGAGATGGGCGTGCTCCTGGTCCAGGCCGACCAGGCCCACGCCGATCGCAAGGCGGCCGAGCTTGCCGCGCTGGTCGAGGCGCGCGAGACGATCTGGCAGCGGGCGCCCATTCGCCTCACGGTCGCCTTCGGCGCCTATGCCTTTGCGGGCGGCGACAGCGCCAACGAAATCATCGACGCGGCCGATCGCGCCATGTACCTTACCAAGGCGACGATGAAGCGTGCTGACTAGGTGCTGCGCGTTTCAGGCGATGATGTCGGGCAGCAGTTTCGTCTCCAGTCGGGCGACGAGATCCTTGAGCGCGAGCTTGCGCTTCTTGAGGCGCTGCAAGTGCAAATGATCGGCCGGGACTTGTTCCGCGAGGCGGGCTATAGCCTCGTCGAGATCGCGGTGCTCGCTCTTCAGCGCCTCGATCCTCGTCTTCAGGGCTTCGATCTCGAGGTCCATGAAGGGTATGAGCCCAATCGCCGCCGAGGATCGGCAGTATAGCAAATCACCCGGCGCAGGGTGAGAATCGTCCTCGAGCCAGGAGCGTGGCAATCATGACGCAGGCCTCGGCCCCCGCGAAGATTATCGGCATTCTTACCAGCGGCGGCGACTGCGCCGGATTGAACGCCGCGATCCGCGCCGTGGTCGCGCGCGCCATTCAAGGATACGGCTGGCGCGTCTATGGCATCCGCCAAGGCACCATGGGCCTGATGCGCCGGCCGGTCGAGTACGAGGAGTTGGATCTCAGCGTCACCACCGTCAACGTCCTGCGCCTCGGCGGCACCATTCTTGGCACCACCAACAAGGGCGACCCGTTCGCCTTTCCCATGCCCGACGGCAGCGTGCAGGACCGCTCCGAAGAGGTCATTGCCGGCGTGCGCGCGCTCGGCATCGACGCGCTTATCGGCGTCGGCGGCGACGGCAGCTTCGCCATCCTGCGGCGGCTCGCGCAGCAAGGCGGCATCAAGCTTGTCGGCATCCCCAAGACGATCGACAACGATGTCGGCGCCACCGAGAACTCGGTCGGCTACAACACCGCCGTCGCGGTCGCGACCGAGGCGCTCGACCGGCTGCAACCGACGGCGGCGAGCCACGACCGGGTCATGGTCCTCGAAGTGATGGGGCGCGACGCCGGCCATATCGCGCTGACCGCCGGCATCGCCGGCGGCGCCGATGTCATCCTCATCCCCGAGATCCCCTACAGCCTCGAAGCGGTCGCCGCGCATATCGACAAGGTGCGGCGCCAGGGCCGCAACTTCGCCCTCATCATCGTCGCCGAGGCGGTCAAGGACCGCACCGGCCGCGCGGTGCAGCAGCGCCACGCCGGCGGCAGCCTCACCTATGGTGGCATCGGCCATTCACTCGGCGACGCCGTGAGCCGGTTGACCGGCGCCGAAACGCGCGTCACGGTCCTGGGTCACGTGCAGCGCGGCGGCCAGCCGACCTGGGACGATCGCATGCTCGCTTCCGCTTTCGGCGTGCACGCGGTCGATCTCATTGCCGCCGGACGGTTCGACCGCATGGTCGCATGGCAGAACCGCCGCGTCGTCGACGTGCCGCTGGCCGAGGCGGTGCAGCGGCCGCAAGAGGTCGATCCGGACGGGACGCTGGTGCGCACCGCCCGCGGCCTGGGGATCAGCTTGGGCGATGGCTGAAACAGTGGACGAATTCTGGCACTTCTGCCTGGCGCTCTATGCCCGCCCGGGCGTGGCGCCGGCCTGCCTCGTGCTGCAGGACCGGTACGGCAAGGACGTCATCATCGCGCTTTATTGCTGCTGGCTCGGGGCGAGCGGGCGCGGCCTCATCGATGCGGCCCGCCTCGCCACGGTCGATGCCCTGGCGCGCCCGTGGCGCAGCGCGGTGGTCGAGACGCTGCGCCGGACCCGCCACGCGCTCAAGGATATCGCCGGCGCCGAGACGATTTACGCCCGCATGAAGGCGCTCGAGATCGAGGCCGAACGCACCGCCATCGCGCGGCTCGCTCCGCTTGCCCCGGTGCCCGATCCGGACGCGCCGGAGGCCGCGCGCGTGGCGGCGGCGCGCCAGAACCTGCTGCGGTATGTTGGCGCAGAAGCGGCGGCGGCGGCGGCGGCGATCATCGCCGCGCTCGGCGCCGAAGCCGCCTGACGCACGGAAGGGGTGGACGATGCCGCTTGATTCGCAGGTCCAGGCCGTAATCGACTTTGTCGTCGCCTCCGGACGCCCGCCGCTCAGCACGCTGACGCCCGCGGCCGCGCGCGAGGTGGCGAAGGTCATGTTCACCGCGTTCGCGCGCGAACCCGAGGCGATGGCAGCCGTCGAAGACAGCAGCCTGCCCGGGCCGGCCGGCGCGATCCCCGTCCGCCTCTATCGCGCCCGCGGCACCAGCCGCGACCAGGTTCTGCCGGTCATGGTCTATTTCCATGGCGGCGGCTTCGTCATTGGCAATCTCGACAGCCATGACCGCGTCTGCCGGACGCTCGCCAATCGGGCCGGCTGCACCATCGTCGCCGTCGACTATCGGCTGGCGCCGGAGCATCCCTTCCCCGCCGCGGTCGCCGACGCCTGGGCGGCGGTCGAAGGGGTGCGCGCCCGGGCGGGCGGACTCGGCATCGACGGCAGGCGCGTCGCCGTCGGCGGCGACAGCGCCGGCGGCAATCTCGCCGCGGTGGCAGCCCTCCTGGCGCGCGATGCGAATATCCCTGTCGCGGCGCAGCTCCTGGTCTATCCCGTGACCGATCTCGCGGGAGGCACCGGCTCCTACCGCGAGTTCGCCGACGGCTACATGCTCACCCGCGACACGATGGAATGGTTCAGCCGCCTTTACCTCGCCCGTCCGGAGGACGCGGCCGACTGGCGCGCCTCGCCGCTTCGTGCTGCCAATGTTTCGGGGCTCGCGCCGGCCCTGGTGTTGACGGCGGGTTATGACCCGCTACGTGACGAGGGCAAGGCCTATGCCGAACGACTTGCCGGCGCGGGGACGCCGGTACGCTATCGCTGCTTCGACGGCCTCATCCACGGCTTCCTGGGCATGACCAAGGCGGTTGCTGCAGCGGACGAGGCATTTGAAGAATGCGCGGCGGCGCTGCGGCAGGGCTTCGCCGCGTGAATTGCGCGCTCAGCCCGGCTCGTTGCGCCTGAGGCGCCGCGGGGATTTCCCGGTCTCCTCGCCCCAGCGCCGGAGCTTTCCGGTCTCCAGGCCGAACAGATCGAGGACCCGGCCGATTGTGTGGTCGATCATGTCCTCGAGCTTCTCGGGACGGGAATAGAAGGCCGGGACCGGCGGGGCGATGACCGCGCCCATCTCGGCCAGGGCGGTCATGGTGCGGAGATGACCGACATGGAACGGCGTCTCGCGCACCATGAGGACGAGGCGCCGCCGCTCCTTGAGGGTCACGTCCGCCGCCCGCGTCAGCAGCGAGGAGGTCACGCCCGAGGCGATCTCCGACATGCTGCGGATCGAGCAGGGCGCGATGATCATGCCCATGGTCTTGAAAGAGCCCGAGGAAATCGACGCGGCAATGTCGGCCATGGGGTGGCAGCGATGGGCGAGCGCCTGGACCTGCGCGACCTTGAGGGTGGTCTCATGCGCAACCGTGACTTCGGCCGCCCGGCTCATGACGAGATGCGTCTCGACCGGTAGCGTGCGCAGCAATTCGAGCAGGCGAACGCCATAAATGACACCGGAGGCACCGCTGATTCCCACAACGAGCCGTTGAACGTTTTTCATCGATTTGCCATTATCCATTGTTGTCGATTTGCGGCGGCCAATTTCATCATATCGCACTTGGACCCCGGCTCCAATCGGGGTTAGCATGCTCGCATGCCGCTCTTACCCAACTGAGACAGGAGGAGCCATGTTGTCGTCGCTGTCCGAACGCATCGAGACGCTGCGCGCCCAGCACCGCGGTCTCGAAGAAGCCATCGATCGCGAAGTCAGCCGGCCTTTGCCCAATATGGAGGCGGTGGGCGACCTCAAGCGCCAGAAGCTGCGCATCAAGGACGAGATCGCCCTGCTCGAGGACACGAACTAGCCGGGCACCTTAGCGCCGCCGGGTCGCGGCGACAGGGTTCTGGACGACCCGGCGGAGGGCCTATCGACTGCGGCGGCGGCCGCCGCCTTGGCAGACGGGGTCAGGTGCTGCAAATTCCGGCCTGGAACGCTGCCGAGGAGAAGGCGCCATGGCCAGCCGCTATGATGAAGTCTATCGCCGCTCGCTGCACGATCCCGAAGGGTTTTGGGGCGAGGCGGCCGCGGCGATCGACTGGGAGCGGCGCTGGGACCGCGTTCTCGACGACGACCATAAACCGTTCTACCGCTGGTTTTCCGGCGGCCGGCTCAACACCTGCTGGAATGCGCTCGACCGCCATGTCGCGGCGGGCCGGGGCGAGCAGGCGGCGCTCATCTATGACAGTCCGGTCACCGGGCGGAAGGCGCGCTTCACCTATCGCGCCTTGCGCGACGATGTGGCGCTTCTGGCCGGGGCCATCGCCGCGGCCGGGGTGGGCAAGGGCGACCGCGTCCTGATCTACATGCCGATGGTCCCCGAGGCGGCGATGGCGATGCTGGCCTGCGCGCGCCTCGGTGCCATTCATTCGGTGGTGTTCGGCGGCTTCGCCGCGCCGGAACTTGCGACCCGCATCGACGATGCCAAGCCGAAGCTGATCCTGTCCGCCTCATGCGGCATCGAACCTGGCCGCATCGTTGCCTACAAGCCGCTGCTCGATCAGGCGATCGACGCTCGCCCGGTCGAAGCCGCTCGCGTGCTTCATCCTGCAGCGGCCGATGCTCGATGCGCCGCTCGAGCGCGGGCGCGACCGCGACTGGAACGAGGCCACGGCAGCGGCGACGCCGGCCGCCTGCGTCCCCGTCGCGGCGACCGATCCGCTCTACATCCTCTACACCTCGGGCACCACCGGCGTGCCCAAGGGCATCGTGCGCGACAATGGCGGCCATGCGGTGGCGCTCAACTGGTCGATGGCGAATGTCTATGGCATGGCGCCCGGCGAGGTGTTCTTCGCTGCGTCGGATGTCGGCTGGGTGGTCGGGCATTCCTACATCGTCTATGCGCCGCTGTTCCATGGCTGCACCAGCGTACTCTACGAGGGCAAGCCGGTGGGCACGCCCGATGCGGGCGTCTATTGGCGCATGATCGCCGAGCACGGCATCAACGCCATGTTCACCGCGCCGACCGCGTTCCGTGCCATCAAGCGCGAGGACCCCGACGGCACGTTCATCCGCAAATACGATCTCGGCAGGTTCCGCACGCTCTTCCTCGCCGGCGAGCGTGCCGACCCGCCAACGGTGGCATGGGCGCGCGAGAAACTGCAGAAGCCGGTGATCGATCACTGGTGGCAGACCGAGACCGGCTGGGCGATCACCGCCAATTTCGTCGGGCTCGGGACGCTTGCCGATGAAGCTCGGGTCGGCGACCAAGCCCGCGCCCGGCTATGATCTCCGCGTGCTCGATGCCGAGGGCCACGAGATGAAGCGCGGCGAGATCGGCGCGCTTTGCGTCAAGCTGCCGCTGCCGCCCGGCTCGTCGCCGACGCTATGGAACGCCGACGACCGCTTCGTGCGCTCCTATCTCGCCGATTATCCCGGCTACTACCACACCGCCGATGCCGGCTATATCGATGCCGACGGCTATGTCTTCGTCATGACCCGCACCGACGACATCATCAATGTCGCCGGCCATCGTCTTTCCACCGGCGCGATCGAGGAGGTGCTGGCCTCCCATCCCGAGGTCGCCGAATGCGCGGTCATCGGCATCGCCGACGCGCTCAAGGGCCAGGTGCCGCTTGGCTTTCTGGTGCTCAAATCCGGCGCCGCCACGCCGCCCGACGACGGTGGCGGCCGAGACCGTGGCGCTGGTGCGCGAGCGGATCGGGCCGGTGGCGAGCTTCAAGACCGCGGTGGTGGTGGAGCGCTTGCCCAAGACTCGCTCGGGCAAGATCCTGCGCGGCACCATGCGCAGCATCGCCGACGGCGACGCCTACCGCATGCCGGCGACGATCGAGGACCCCGCCGCGCTCGGCGAGATCGAAGCCACGCTGAAGACAGGCTCGGCCTCGTCGCCGGCGAGTGAGCTGCGGCGCCGCGCTCGCTAGGGCGCGGTGCTCTCCTCGCTCTCGACTTCGTAGTCCGGCGGGGCCACGGTGACGGGTTCCTTCTTGCCGCGATTGGCGCGCGCCACCGCCACCTCGAGTTCGCTCGAGCGTGCACAGCCCGACCGAGACCGGATGGCGCGGCTTGATGTTGGTCGCGTTCCAATGACTGCGGTCGCGCACCGCCTGGATGGTCGGCTTGGTGGTGCCGATCAGCTTCGAGATCTGGCCGTCGCTCAGTTCGGGGTGGTTCTTGAGCAGCCAGGCGATCGCATCGGGCTTGTCCTGGCGCTTGGCGATCGGCGTGTAGCGCGGCCCGCGATGCTTGACGAGTGCCACCGGCACCGCCTCCTTGGCGAGCTTGAGCCGGGCCGCCGGGTCCTTCTGACAGCGCTCGATCTCGGCCAGCGTCAGCTGGCCATTGGCGACGGGGTCGAGCCCCAGCATCTGCAGCGCCACCGTGCCGTCGGCGATCGCCTGCACTTCGAGCGCGTGGAGGCCGCAGAACTCGCCGATCTGATCGAAGGTGAGCGAGGTGTTTTCCACCAACCATACGGCCGTGGCTTTCGGCATGAGTGGCAATGTCATGGCGATCCTCCTGAAATTGCGCCGCGCACGGCCGTCCCGGCGCCCCGGAGCGAGCGCTGGATGAGCGAGGGCGGTCATGTCCGGGATGGCGGGCTATATAGTCAGGCGGCCGCGACCGGTCAAATCGTGAGCACGATCTTGCCGATATGCTCGGAGCTTTCCATCAGGCGGTGGGCGGCCTCGGCCGTCGGCCAGCGGGAAAGTGCGATAGATGGCCGGCCGGAACTTGCCGGCATCGAGCAGCGGCCAGACCCGGCTTTGCAGCGCCGCGGCGATCGCGCCCTTTGTCCGCCACGCTCCGCGCCCGGAGGGTCGAGCCGGTGATGGTGAGCCGCTTCAGCATCACCGAGACGAAATTCACATTGGCCGCGGCGCCGCCGAGAAAGGCGATGAACACCAGCCGGCCGTCGACCGCCAGTGCGCTGAGATCGCGCTGGATATAGTCTGCCGCCGACCATGTCGAGGATGACGTCGACGCCGCTTGCCGCCGGTCGCTTCCTTCACCACTTTGACGAAATCCTCGCTGCTTGTAGTCGATGGCGCGGGTCGCGCCCAGCGCCTCGCAGGCGCGGCATTTCTCGGGCGTGCCGGCGGTGGCGAAGATGTGCCGCGCCCCGAAGGCGCGGGCGAGCATGATGGCGGTCGTGCCGATGCCGCTCGATCCGCCGTGAATCAGCACGCTCTCGCCGGCGGCGAGCCGGCCGCGCTCGAAGAGATTGTGCCACACGGTGAAGAAGGTCTCGGGCAGCGCCGCCGCCTCGACCATGCTGAAGCCCGCGGGCACGGGCAGGCATTGGGCCTCCGGCGCCACGCAATGAGCGGCATAGCCGCCGCCGCTGACGAGCGCGCACACCGCATCGCCGACGCCGTGGTGCATGCACGCCGAGCCCGACCGCGATGCACGCGGCCCGCCACCTCCAGTCCGGGGATGTCCGAGGCGCCGGGCGGCGGCGGATATTCGCCCTTGCGCTGCAGCACGTCGGGCCGATTGACGCCGGCGGCTTCGACCGCGATCAGCACCTCGCCCGCGCCGGGAGCGGCAGCGGCCTTGCGGTCGGACGCAGCGTCTCGGGACCGCCGGGCGCGCGGATCTCGATCGCGGTGGTGGTGGCAGGAAGGCTGGTCATGGCGGCCGCTCCTTCGTTCGCCCGGCAAGCGATTGCACCTCTAGCCGGATCGCGCCACACTCGCAACCTCGCGCCCTTCGGGAGACGGGATATGGACGAAGAGGATATCGCCGCCGCTGCGTCAGCCGCAGAAGAAACGCGATCTCGCGCCGATGGCGATCGCCGAGCTCGAAGCCTATATCGCCGAGCTCGAGGGCGAGATCGCCCGCGCCCGCACCGAGATCGCTGCCAAGCGCAAGCAGCGCGGCGGCGCCGAAGCGCTGTTCAAGAACTGAGGGCGGCCGCGCCCGATTTCCAACGCGTCGGCTTCAGGCCGTCTTAACCGCGTCCGGCGATGCTGCGTCGGCGGCGCGGGGCTCCGCCCCACCGCACCCTGGTTAGAACCAGCACTTTCCAACCTTGCACCTTGAAGGAGCCGCCCCTCGCGGGCGGCTCCGCCCCTTCGCCGCCGGCCCCGGAAACGTGGACGGCGGCACCCGTGCGGTGCCGCCGTCCGCCGATCGAACCGGGGGTCAGGCCGCCTTTTGCTGGATCGTCTGCGGACCGTTGCCGGCGACGCCGATCTCGATCCGGCGCGGCTTCATCGCCTCGGGAATCTCGCGCGCGAGGTCGACATGCAGGAGACCGTTCTCCAAGCTTGCCCCGGTGACCTTGATGTGGTCGGCAAGCTGGAAGCGGCGCTCGAAGCCGCGCTGCGCGAGGCCGCGAAAGAGATACTTCCGCGCCTCTTCATCGGTCTTGCGGCCGCTGACGAGAAGCTCGTTCTCCTTGACGGTGACGTCGAGATCCTGCGGCGCAAACCCGGCCACCGCCATGGTCAGGCGATAGGCGTTGTCGCCGACGACTTCGATGTTGTAGGGCGGATACGCGGCTCCGGCATCGACCCGCGTTGCGGTATCGGCCAAGCGCATCAAGCGATCGAAGCCGATGGTCGAGCGGAACAGGGGAGAGAAATCGAAATCCATCCATGACCACATCCTCCAGAGAGCAATATGGGGTTGAGCCCGCCGATAAGCCGGGCCGTTAAGCCTGTCCGCGGACCCGCCTCGGCGGCATCCGCGCACACTGTCGAGATGGGGATGGGGGGCGCCCCAATTCAAGGGGCGCGGCCGCGTTACTTGTTGATGCCGAAGCCCTGAAAGCGCTTGTTGAAGCGGGCGAGCTGACCGCCGCTGTCGACGAGACGCTGCTGGCCGCCGGTCCAGGCAGGGTGCGATTTCGAATCGATATCGAGACGCAGCGTGTCGCCCGCTTTGCCATAGGTCGAGCGCGTCTTGTAGCTCGTGCCGTCCGTCATCACGACGGTGATCTCGTGATAGTCGGGATGGATGTCGTCCTTCATCGTCTTGCTCCGCGTCACGCGGGGTGGTTATAGCGGCGGTGATTGCCCGGTGCAATGTCGCGCGATTTGTCGGTACGCGACGCGGCACGTCGTCCGACACTGCATCAGACGTTGCATTTGCGCTTGCATTCACTGGAATTTAACGGTTCACGCAGATGATTGCGGTAAATCTGTTCGACTTTGTGACACGACTCCCTTAGAATTAGTCTTGGTTGATATGCTCCAGGGGGTTCAACGAAATGGTCAACGGAACCGAGAGCGAGAAACCGCCGGCAGAGCCCTCATCAATGATGGCTCCCGCCGCACCAACACCTCCCAAGCGGAGGGTGAAGAGAAAGGCTAAGAAGATGGCTCCTGCCCGTAAAAAGGCTCCTGCAAAGAAGAAGGCCGGCCGCAAGAAGGTCGCCAAGGCAAAGGTCGCCAAGGGAAAGGTGGGCCGCAAGAAGGCCGCCGCGAAGGCGCCAAAGCGCAAGGCTGCGCGCAAAAAGCGGCGTTAGCCGGCTCGATCACGCCGGTCGCCGCCCCGACGCTTGCATTCGAGCGTCGGGGCGGCGAGGTCTCGATCCTTCGAAGGCCGTGGAGCCCTGGCTCCGCGGCCTTCGTCTGTTCAGGGCTCGGTCAGCTTGAGCTCGATGCGGCGATTGCGGCGATAGGCGGCCGGCGTGTCGCCGTTATCGACCGGCTGATATTGGCCGTACCCCGCCGCCGCAAGGCGGTTCGCCGGAATGCCTTGCGCCACGAGAAAGCGCACCACCGACAGCGCGCGCGCCGTCGACAGCTCCCAGTTCGAAGGGAATTGCGGGGTGTTGATCGGACGATTGTCGGTATAGCCCTCGACTTCCAGCACCCACGGAATGTCGGGCGGAATCTTGCCGGCGATTTCCTTGATAGCGCCGGCCACCAGGCCGAGGCGCTGTTAGCGCTTCGGGCGCCAGTGCAGCGCTGCCGGGGTCGAACAGAACCTCCGACTGGAAGACGAAGCGGTCGCCGACGATCCGGATGTCGGGACGGTCGCCCAGGACTTGGCGCAGCCGGCCGAAGAACTCGGAGCGGTATTGGGCCAGCTCTTCGACCTTGCTGGCGAGTGCCTGGTTGAGGCGGCGGCCGAGATCGGCGAGCTGGACCTGCTGGTCCTTGTTCTTGGCCTCCGACGCATCGAGCGCCGTGGCGATGCGCGCCAGCTCCTCCTTGAGATTGTCGATCTGGGCGCTGAGGTTGCCGACCGAGGTTTCGGTCGCGGCGACGCGCACGTCGCTTGCATCGATTTGTTTCTGCGCCAGCGCGGTGCGTTCCTCGGCGGTGGACAGTTTCGCTTCCAGCTCCTTGCTGCGGTCGCGCGCGGCGGTGAGGTCCTGGTTGTTCTGCGCGAGCTGCGCCGCCATGCCCGTTACCTTGGTCTCGAGCTGGTCGCGCACTTGCTTCAGCGCCGCGATGTCCTGCTGGAGACTCGCGATCTGACGGACTTGCAGGTCGATCTTGTCCTTGTCGACCGACACCGATTTCTCCGCCTCGGCGAGCGCGGCGGTTTGGACGTCGAGCTTCTGCTGCGCTTGGTTGGCCTTGGCGGCCAGCGCCGTCACCTGGGTTTGGAGCGCGTCGCGCTGCGCCGTCACCGCCTGGAGCTGGGAGGCGAGCGAGGTCACGGTGAGCTTCAGTTCCGCGCTGGTCTTGCGCTCGATGTCCAGCATGTCGGTAAGCTGATTGACCTGGACCGTCAGCTTCCGCAGCGCCGCGTCGCGGCCCGACAGCGCGTCGGTGAGGTAGAACTGCCCCGCCGTGAAGATCAGCAGGACGAACACGATCACCATGATGAGCTGCGACAGCGCGTCGACGAATCCGGGCCAGATGTTGAGGGCCGGACGCTGCGGCCGGCGCGACGAGATCGGCATCGGCTAGGACCGCTCGGCCGTCTTCGGCGAGGGCGGCGATGGTGCGGGTGAGAAGCCGGATCTCGCTGCGCATCTCCTGGACCAGCTCGCCCCGTCCCTGGGTCATGTCCTCGCCCATGCGCGCGAGATGGGTCTCGATGTTGCGCAGATGCCCGCGCGCCTCCTCGCCGAAGCCGGGATTGCCGTACTGTCGGCGAGGCGCTGCAGCACCGGCCGCAGCTCGAGCTGCTGCTCGGCGAGGCGCAGCAGCAGCGCCTGCTCGGCGCGCATCTGGTCGGTCAGCGCGGTCAGCCGCTCGGTCAGCGCGTGCAGCGGCGCATTGGCGGCGATGCGGCTCTCCTCGCCGCGCGACAGGATGCGCTGGAGATTCTCGAGCCCGTCCGCGGTCTGCTCGAGCAGCGCCTGGATATAGGCCGGCACCGAGGCCTCGCCCATCTCGACCGCGACGCTGCCGCCGCCCGACAGCCGCGTATAGCCCGAGAGCATCTCCTCCAGCTCGCTGTAGAAGCGGTTCTGCGCCAGCCCGGCCTGAAGGTCGAGGAACCCCAGCACGAGCGATCCGGCGAGGCCGAAGAGCGAGGCGCTGAACGCCGTGCTCATGCCGCTCAAGCGGCGTCTCGAGCCGCGACTTGCAAGGCGGCGAAGGCGGCCGCCACGTCGCTGCCGCCGAGCGACAGGCCGGCGAGCACGCCCTTCACCGACTGCACCGTCTCGAGCAGCCCGTAGAACGTGCCGAGCAGACCGAGGAACACCAGAACGGCGATGAGATAGCGCGAGATTTCGCGGGTCTCGTCGAGCCGCGTGGCGATGCCGTCGAGCAGGGTCCGCAGCGACACCGCGCTCAACGACACGCGGCCGCCGCGGCCGCCGGCGAGCATCGTCGCCATCGGCGTCAGCAGGCGCGGCAGGTCTTGCGTGGAAACACTGCCCGGCGTGCGGCGGAAGCGCTCGATCCAGGCGACCTCGGGATAGAGCAGGATCACCTGGCGGAAGATATAGACGATGCCGGCCAGCATGACGGCCGACGATCACGCCGTTGACCGCCGGATTGCCGAGGAAATAGGGCTTGAGCGCCGGCGCGAACAGGGCGGCGCCGGCGGCGACCAGCGCCACGAACCCGGCCATGAACGCGAGGTAGGAGTTGGGACGGGTCACGTCGTCCCGATCCTGCCGCATGCGGGCGCGCCTCAGCGATCGAGGACGACGACATCGACGCGATCCGGCGGGCCCCGCCGCCGTCGTTCCGGTTGCCGAGGGCGCGCACGTCCATCCGGTCGCTCGGCCACGCCCTTGTCGAGCAGATAGCTGCGCAGCTCCACCGCCCGCACCAGCGACAGGCGCCGAGCCGCGCGTGCCGTCGCCGCCGGCATGGGCGACGAGCTGAACGCGCAGCCGGTTGTTCGCCGCCAACGTGCCGGCAACCGCATCGAGATGACGTGCGTCCGTCGGCGGAAATGTCGGCGCTGCCGCGCGGCAAAGCGCACCGCGCTGATGCGCCCGGGCGACCGGGGCCGGGCGGGCGCGAAGCCGGCGCAGCGCCGGCGATGCCGGCCGGTTCCGGTGGCCGTGCGCCCGAGCCCGCTCATCGCGAGCGGCGCGGCCGGCTGCGGGCGTTGCGGCGCAATTCCGGAGGCGGGAGCCGGCGCCGCTACGCCGGCCGGTTTCGGCGCGCGGTGCCGCCGCGGCGTTCGGCTCGGGCAGCGGCCGGAGCGTGACCGGTGCCAGGCCCGGATGCAGCGGCGCCGGCCCCAGCGCGTCGAACGCGCCCCAATCGACGATCACGCTCGGCGCGGCGGGGGGCAACGCGGTCGCGGCCGCCGCGCTCGTCGCTGCCGCACATCGCGGCCACCGCGATCGCAACCGGCCGGAGCCAAGCGCGACCGGCAGCCGCACGCGGAAACTGAAAGGGAGCGGGAAGCGACAAGCGGCGATCCGTCACGCGCGTCTGAGCCATGTTGCACCGGAACGACAGCGTACCGCACTCGGCGAGCGCGTGCCAATCTCAGTTTGCCCGGACGGCCGCGGACCGATGCAACGCCTCGCGCATGAGCTGAATCAGACGCGGTATGGAGGTGGTCGTTGGCGGCGATCACGTCGCCCGAGGGCGGCATGCCGTGCGCGCCCTCGAGATCGGTGGCATAGCCGCCGGCCTCGCGCACCATCAGCAGGCCGGCGGCGATGTCCCACGGCTTCAGTCCGAACTCCCAGAACCCGTCGAGCCGCCCGGCCGCGACATAGGCGAGATCGAGCGAGGCGACGCCGAACCGGCGGACGCCGCTGGTCGCCGCCATGACCGGCGCCAGGGTCGCGAGATAGGCCGGATGATCGCCGTGCTCGCGGAACGGAATGCCGGTGCCGATCACCGCATCGCCGAGCTGGCGCCGCGCCGAGACCCGCAGCCGGCGGTCGTTGACGAAGGCGCCGGCGCCCTTCTCGGCCCAGAACATCTCGTCGCGGATCGGCTCGTAGATCACGCCGGCGACGATCTCGCCGTCGCGCTCGAGCGCGATCGAGATGGCGAAGAACGGCAGGCCGTGGAGGAAATTGGTGGTGCCGTCGAGCGGATCGACGATCCAGCGATGGCGCCCGTCGCTGCCGGGCGTGACGCCGCTCTCCTCCATGAGAAAGCCGTAGCCGGGCCGCGCCCGCTGCAATTCGCCCCGCAGCACGCGCTCGGCCTTGAGGTCGGCGGCCGAGACGAAGTCGCCGGGACCCTTGACCGAGACCTGGAGCTGCTCGACCTCGCCGAAATCGCGGATCAGCGCCGCGCGCCGCCTTGAGGGCGGCGCCGGCCATGACGTGAATGATCGCGCGAGCGGACCGCCATCGCGGCGACTCAATCCTTGGCGCGTTCGACATAGGCTGCCGTCGGCGGTGTTGACGACGATGCGCGTGCCCGGCCTCGATATGCGGCGGCAGCATGACGCGGCGGCCGTTCTCGAGCTTGCCCGGCTTGTAGGACGACGACGCGGTCTGGCCCTTCACCACCGGATCGGCCTCGACCACCGCCATCATCACGGTCTGCGGGATGGTCACCGACAGCGGCGTCGCCCTCATAGAGCTGGATGGTGCAGATCATGCCCTCGCGCAGGAAATCGGCGGGCTCGCCGATCATCTCGCGCTCGACCGTGATCTGCTCGTAGTTCTCGTTGTCCATGAAGGTGGCCTGCGTCCCCTCGAAATAGAGGAACTGCATCTCCTTCTCGTCGAGCCGGACGCGCTCCACCGTTTCCTGCGTGCGGAAGCGCTCGTTGGTCTTGTTGCCGCTGCGCAGGTCGCGCATCTCGATCTGCGCGAAGGCGCCGCCCTTGCCCGGCTGGATCAGCTCGCGCTTCACCACGAGCCAGAGCTTGCCCTGGTGCTCCAGCACGTTGCCGGGCTTGATGTCGATGGCATTGATCTTCATGTCGCTCTCGTGGCGCGGATGACGGCGGTTCGGGAGAGCGCTTCCTAGCGGATCGCGGCGGGCTGAAAAGCGGAAACGGCTGGAGGCTTGTCGCTAAGATGCGGCGTCGCGGGCGAGTGTCTGCAGAGACGAAGGAGCAAGCGATGGCGAACGCAAGCGACGGGCTGGTGGCGGCCGGAGCGATTTGCCGGCAAGCGGCCTCGTCTCGCCGCGCGCGGCCGGATCATTGCGGCGATCCGCGCCTTCTTCGCCGAGGCCGGCTTCGTCGAGGTCGATACGCCGGCGCTGCAGGCGAGTCCCGGGCATGGAGCCGCATCTCCACGCCTTCGCCACCGCTATCGTCGAGCCGGGTGCGGGCGGGGAGGGGCGGCCGCTCTATCTCCACACCTCGCCCGAATTCGCGATGAAGAAGCTGCTGGCGGCGGGCATGGAGCGCATCTTCCAGCTCGCGCATGCCTTCCGCAACGGCGAGCGCGGGTCGCTCCACCATCCCGAGTTCACGATGCTCGAATGGTATCGCGCCGGCGCCTCCTATCGCGATCTGATGGCGGATTGCGAAGGCGCTGCTGCGCGCGGCGCTCGCGGCGGCGGGCGCCACGTCGTTCAACTGGCGCGGCAGCACCGCCGACCCCGCAGCGCCGTGGCACCACGCTCACCGTCGCCGAGGCGTTCGCGCGTCATTGCGGCATCGATCTGCTTGCGACCTGCGCCGATCCCGCGGCGCCGAGCCTCGAGCGCCTCGCCGATGCGGCGCGTCCGCATCGGCATCGCGCCGCACGCCGGCGACGCCTGGGAGGATCTGTTCTTCCGCATCTTTCTCGAGCGGATCGAGCCGCATCTCGGCATCGGCGCGCCGACCATGCTCTACGATTATCCGCTGGCGATGGCGGCGCTCGCCCGCCCCAAGCCCGACGATCCGCGCGTGGCCGAGCGCTTCGAACTTTATGTCTGCGGGCTCGAACTCGCCAATGCCTTCGGCGAGCTGACCGACGCGGCCGAGCAACGCCGCCGCTTCCGGCGCGACCAGGCCATGCGGCGCGCGCGCTATGGCGCCGCCTATCCGATCGACGAGGATTTCTTGGCCGCGCTCGAGCGACATGCCCGAGAGCGCCGGCATCGCGCTTGGGGTCGACCGGCTCGTCATGCTGGCGTGCGGCGCCGACCGGATCGACGACGTGCTGTGGGCGCCGGTGAGCTAACCCTGCGCCGCGGCGATCGCCTGGTTGAACTCCCTGACACCGGCGCCGGGGCCTTGCGCATGGTTCCACACGGCGGAGATGACGGCGAGGAAATCGACGCCTGCCTGCACCAGCGGCGCGCAATTCGCCGGCGTGATGCCGCCGATCGCGACGGATGGCACCTCCATCATCTCGCTCCACCAGCGCAGGATCTCGGGGTCGGACTGGAACTTCCGCCCGCCCTTGGTCGGGCTCGCATAGAACCCGCCGAAGGCGACATAATCCGCGCCGGCCTCGGCCGCCTCGATGGCGAGATGGCGGCTGCCATAGCAGGTGACGCCGACGGTGCGGTCCGGACCCAAAAGCCGCCGCGCCTCGGCATAGGGCGCGTCTTCCTGGCCGACATGGACGCCGTCGCAGCCGGTCGCGAGCGCGAGATCGGGCCGGTCGTTCATGATGAAGGCGACGTCGCGCGACTGCGCGATCGGGCGCAGCGCGTCCGCCGCGCGGCGGATCGCGTCGTCGTCGACATCCTTGAGGCGAAGCTGCAGGCACGCCACGTCGCCGGCGTCGAGCGCCTCCGCGAGACGGTCGGCGAATTCCGCCGGCACCAGGGCGGGCGGGGTGATGAGATAAAGGCGCGCGCCGGCCATGGCGAAGCTCAGGCCTCGCCCTGATAAATGCGGATGATGGTGTCGAGCATCTTGAGCGCCTCCTCGCGCGGGCGCTGGAAGGTGTTGCGGCCGATGATCGAGCCGTTGCCGCCGCCGTCGCGTACGGCGCGGACCTCGTCGAAGACGCCGTCGATGTCCTTGGCCTCGCCGCCGGAGAAGACGACGATGCGCCGGCCGTTGAAGCATGACTGGACGACGTGGCGGATGCGCGCGGCCGGGGTCGAAATGTCGATCTTGCGCTCGAGATAGACTTTCTTCGCCGCCTCGAGTTCGAGGAATTCGGTGGGCGGCTTGACCTTGATGATGTGCGCGCCCAACAGCGCCGCCATGTGCGCGGCATAGGCGCAGATGTCGATCGCGGTTTCGCCCTGGCGCGAGAGCGCGCCGCCGCGCGGATAGGACCAGATCACCACCGCGAGCCCGTGCGCCTTGGCCTCCTGCGCCAAAACCGCGATCTCCTCCATCATCGCGTAGGCGGCATCGGAGCCGGGATAGATGGTAAAGCCGATGGCGGCGCAGCCCAGGCGCAGCGCATCCTTGACGCCGGCGGTCACGGCCTGCGTCGGCGCCTCCTTGGCGCGCGCCAGGCTGTTGGCGGAATTGATCTTGAGGATGGTCGGGATGGCACCCGCGAAGGTGGCGGCGCCGGCCTCGATGAAGCCCAGGGGCGCGGCATAGGCATTGAGCCCGGCATCGATCGCGAGCTGGAAATGATAATGCGGATCATAGGCCGGCGGATTGGGGGCGAAGCTCCGCGCCGGCCCGTGCTCGAAGCCCTGATCGACCGGCAGGATGACGAGCTTGCCGGTGCCGCCCAGCCGCCCGTGCATGAGGATGCGCGCGAGATTGGCCTTGGTGCCGGGATTGTCGCTCTCGTAGCCGGCGAGGATTTTCCTGACCCGTTCCGTGGCTTGCATGGCAAGGCTCCGTGTGCGCGGGTGTGCGGGGATTGGCGCCGGTATAGCAGAAGCGCCGCCGGACGAAAACGCTCCCGGCGCGAGGATGTCACCCGGCGTCGGCGAGAAAGGCGCGGCAGGCGGCGTCGCCGTCGCGCTGCCCGAGCAGATCGAGCGCCCCTTCCGCGCACGGCTCGATCGCCGCACCGGTGGCGGCGGCGATCTCGGCGAGCCGCGCTCGCGTCGCCTCCGGCCCGGTGAAGATGACGCGGTGAAATCCCGTCCGGAGTGCCGCCAGCACCGTGCCCGGCTCGGCCCCGCAATCGAGAACCGCCGTCACCGCGGTGCCGGGAAAGGCGGCGGCGGCTTCGTCCACCACCGCCTTGAACCAGAGCGGCCCGGCATAGGCGCCGGCGCCCGGCGCGCTCACCAGCGTCACGCCAGTGCCGAGCGATGCCGCCGCCGCCACCGCCATGCGGGCATGATCGAGCGAATGGACGATGATCCGGCCGCTCACACCAGCGTGCCGACGAGCGCGGCCGCCTCGACCATGCGGTTGGAAAAGCCCCACTCGTTGTCGTACCACGACAGCACGCGGCAGAAGCGCTTGCCCAGCACCGCCGTCTGGGTCAGGTCGAAGGTGGAGCTGTGCGGGTCGTGGTTGAAGTCGCTCGACACCACCGCATCGCGGTTGACGGCGAGGATGCCCCTGAAGCGGTTGGATGCGGCCGCCTTGACCATCAACTCGTTGATCTCGTCCCTGGCGGTATCGCGCGAAGCCGTGAACGCGAAGTCGATGAGCGAGACATTGGCGGTGGGCACGCGGATCGCCGTGCCGTCGAGCTTGCCTTGCAGCGCCGGGATGACGAGGCCCAGCGCCCGGGCCGCGCCGGTCGAGGTCGGGATCATGTTGAGCGCTGCGGCGCGCGCGCGGTGCAGATCCTTGTGCAGCGTGTCGACCGTGTTCTGGTCGCCGGTGTAGGAATGGACCGTGGTCATGTAGCCCTGGGCGATGCCGATGCCCTCGTTCAGCACGAACGCCACCGGCGCGAGGCAATTGGTCGTGCACGAGCCGTTCGAGATCACGGCGTGCTCGCGCTTCAGGCCGTCGCTGTTGACGCCCATCACCAGCGTGTAGTCGACGCCGTCCGCCGGGGCGGAGACGATGCATTTCTTGGCGCCGGCCTCGAGGTGCTTCGCCGCCGCCTCGCGCCTGGTGAAAAAGCCGGTGCATTCGAGCGCGACATCGACGCCGAGCTGCTTCCACGGCAGCTTGGCCGGATCGCGCTCGGCGAGCACCGCGATCCTGCCGCGGCCGATATCGATCCAGCTCTCGCCGGTGGCGATCTCGCCGCGAAAGCGGCCATGCACGCTGTCGAATTTCAACAGATGGGCGTGGGCTTCGACCGAGCCCGAGATCGTTGATCGCCACGACCTCCACGTCGTCGCGGCCCTGCTCGTGGAGCGCGCGCAGCACCAGGCGTCCGATGCGGCCGAAGCCATTGATGGCAACGCGTAGGGTCATCACATCCTCCGACGATAGGGCGATGATATCAGCGCTCTTCGGCTCCGGCCGCGGCGGGCGCGAGCAGCGCCGTCGCGGCATTGGCCACGGCGTCGGGCGTGAAGCCGAAATGCGCGAAGAGCGTCTCGGCCGGGGCCGATGCGCCGAAGCCGGGCATGGCGATGACGCCGCCCGCATCGCCGACGTAACGCTCCCAGCCGAACGCCGTTCCGGCTTCGACGGCGAGGCGCGGCGCGCTGCCGAGCACGGCACGGCGATAGGCTGCGTCTTCGTGCTCGAACAACGCCCAGCACGGCATCGATACCACGGCGGCGGCGATGCCGCGCGCGGTCAGGCGCTCGCGCGCCGCGACCGCAAGGGCGACCTCCGAGCCGGTCGCGAGCAGCGTGATCTGCCGCGCGCCTTGGGCTTCCTCGAGCACGTAGGCGCCTTGGGCCGAGCGGTTCGTGCCGGCATCGCGCCGCAGCGGCGGCAGTGCCTGCCGCGTCAGCACCAGCACCGAGGGCGCGTCGCGCGCGGTCAGCGCCAGTTCCCAGCATTCCAAGGTTTCGACCGCATCGGCGGGGCGGAACACGCGGAGATTGGGAATGGCGCGCAGGCTCGCCAGCTGCTCGACGGGCTGGTGCGTCGGCCCGTCCTCGCCGAGCCCGATCGAATCATGCGTCATGACGAAGACCACGCGCAGCCCCATGATCGCGGCAAGCCGGATGGAAGGGCGGCAATAATCGCTGAAGGTCAGGAACGTGCCGCCATAGGGAATGATGCCGCCATGCGCGGCCATGCCGTTCATCGCCGCGGCCATGGCGTGCTCGCGCACGCCGTAATGGATGTAGCTGCCGGCGAAGTCGCCGCGCGTCACCACCTTCTGGCCTTTGGCCTTGGTATTGTTCGAGCCGGTGAGATCGGCGGAGCCGCCGACGAGTTCCGGCATCACCGCCGCCACGGTATCGAGCACCATGCCCGAGGATTGCCGGGTCGCCAGCGTCGGCGCCTCGGCGACGAAACGGGCCTTGAGCGCGGCGAGCGCTGCCGCCAAGGCCGCGGGGAGAATTCCGTCGTTGCGGCGGACGAATTCGCGGCGGTCGGCTTCCGGGGCGCCGCCGAGGCGCTCGCGCCAGGCACGGGACGACGCGGCGCCGCGCGCGCCCACGGCCGCCCACCAGTTGACCACGTCGTCAGGCATTTCGAACGGGGCCTCGTGCCAGCCGAGCCGCGCCCGCGCGCCTTCGATCTCGGCCTTGCCCAAGGGCGACCCATGCGCGGCCGCGGTCCCGGCCTTGGTTGGTGCGCCGAAAGCGATCGTGGTGCGGCACGCGATCAGCGATGGCCGTTCGTCCTCCTTGGCACGCGCGAGCGCAGCCGCCACTTCGTCGGTGTCGTGGCCGTCGACGGCTTCGGTGGCCCAGCCGCAGGCGGCGAAGCGCGCGACCTCGTCTTCGGAGGTGGCGAGCGCGGTCGCGCCGTCGATCGAGATCCGGTTGTCGTCCCACAGCACGATCAGCCGGCCGAGCCGCAGATGGCCGGCCAGCGTGATCGCCTCCTGCGAGATGCCTTCCATGAGGCAGCCATCGCCGGCGATGACATAGGTGTAGTGGTCGACCAGCGCGGGACCGAAGCGGCTCGCGAGCAGACGCTCGGCCAGTGCCATGCCGACCGCGTTGGCGAGGCCCTGGCCCAAGGGACCGGTGGTGGTCTCGATCCCGGCGGCGTGGCCGCGCTCGGGATGGCCCGGGGTGCGGCTGCCCCATTGGCGAAAGCGGCGCAGCTCGTCCCGCGTCATGTCCTTGAAGCCGGCGAGGTGGAGCAGCGCGTAAAGCAGCATCGATCCGTGCCCGGCCGACAGCACGAAGCGGTCGCGGTCGGGCCATTGGGGATTTGCCGCATCGAATTTGAGGAACCGGCTCCACAGCACCGTCGCCACGTCCGCCATGCCCATCGGCATGCCTGGGTGGCCGCTCTGCGCCGCCTCGACCGCATCCATCGCCAGCACACGCAGCGCGTTCGCCATGCGCCGCAATTGCGGATCGCGCGGCGCCGGTAGCGGCGACGGGGACGGACCGGCAGTCACGGTGGCGTTCATCGGGCGATCAGGCATCCGTCGCGGGGGCAGCGAGCCTCGAACGGCTCGCGCGCACCTTGCCGAGCGCTGCTGCCGCCGTCAAGTTGCGGGCTGCGGCCCTGATCGTTAAGGTTGCGCACCCCTTTGCGGCCACGAGGTCCGCAAGCGGGTCAGCCGATCGCGGAACGTCTTTGTCGCGCTGGCGTTGAGGTGGGCTGGATCGAGAATAAGAGACGGAAGCGCGGCGCCTAAACCATGGCGAATTTTCATGACACGAGCTTCGGCTCCTGACGCCGCCGTCGCATCTTGCCGCCGCGCCGGCGCCGCTCCCGGCCACCTTCCGCGCAGCGTGATCGAACGGCGCTGTCACGAGATCGACGGCGGCCGCCATCCGATCCAGCGGGTCGTCGGGGACCGGCTCGACCTATGGGCCGACATCTTTTTCGGGAGGCTGCGGTGACGACGCCGGTCACCGACCGGCCCGATTGGTACAAGGATGCGATCATCTACGAGCTGCATCTGCGATCCTTCTACGACGCCAACAATGACGGCATCGGCGATCTTCCCGGTCTGATCGAGAAGCTCGATTACATCCAGGATTTGGGCGTCACCGCGATCTGGCTGCTGCCCTTTTTCCCGTCGCCGTTGCGGGATGACGGCTACGACGTGGCGGATTACCGTGGCGTCCACCAATCTTATGGAACGCTCGGCGATTTCCGCCATCTCGTGCGCGAAGCCCACAAGCGCGGCATCCGCATCGTCATCGAGCTCGTGGTCAATCACACCTCGGACCAGCATCCGTGGTTTCAGCGCGCCCGCAAAGCCAAGCCTGGATCGGTGGCGCGGAATTTTTACGTGTGGAGCGATAGCGCCGAAAAATACCAAGGGACGCGGATCATCTTCACCGATACCGAGACATCCAACTGGACCTGGGATCCGGAGGCGGGTGCCTATTATTGGCACCGCTTCTTTTCGCATCAGCCCGACCTCAATTTCGACAACCCTCACGTGGTGCGGGCGATGGTGAACACGATGCGGTTCTGGTTCGCGCTCGGCATCGACGGTCTTCGTCTCGACGCGATCCCTTATCTGTGCGAGCGCGAAGGCACGAGCAACGAAAACCTGCCCGAAACCCACGCGATCATCAAGCAGCTTCGTGCCGCAGTTGACCGCGAATATCCCAACAAGGTCCTGCTGGGCGAGGCCAATCAATGGCCGGAGGATGCGAAGGATTATTTCGGCAACGGCGATGAATGCCACATGGCGTTTCATTTTCCGCTGATGCCGCGCATTTACATGGCGATCGCGCGCGAGGATCGCCATCCCATCACCGATATCCTGCGCCAGACGCCGGAGATTCCCGATGCTTGCCAATGGGGCATTTTTCTCCGCAATCACGATGAGCTGACGCTCGAAATGGTGACCGACGCGGAGCGCGACTATCTCTGGAGCAGCTACGCCGCCGATCGGCGCGCGCGCGTCAATCTGGGCATCAGGCGGCGTCTCGCACCGCTGATGCAGAACGATCGGCGCAAGATCGAATTGGTGAACGCGCTATTGCTGTCGCTGCCGGGAACGCCGATCCTCTATTACGGCGACGAACTCGGCATGGGCGACAATATATATCTCGGCGATCGAAACGGGGTGCGCACGCCGATGCAATGGACGCCGGACCGGAATGCGGGGTTCTCCCGCGCCGATCCCGCACGGGTCTATCTGCCGCCCATCATGGATGCGGTCTACGGCTATCAGGCGTTGAACGTCGAGGCGCAGTCGCGCAGTCTCGCGTCGCTGTTGAACTGGATGAAGCGCCTCATTAGGGTGCGGCAGGCCTTGCATGTGTTCGGACGCGGGACGCTGACATTCCTCTATCCGTCCAATCGCACGATCATCGCCTATTTGCGCCGCCACGAGGATGTCGCGGTGCTGTGCGTGATGAATCTGTCGCGTTCGGCCCAGGCGGTGGAGCTCGAGCTTGCCGATTTCGTCGGTCGCGTGCCGGTCGAAATGCTCGATCGCAGCTCCTTTCCGGCCATCGGCGATGGCTCTTACTCGATCACCCTGCAGGGCTATGGCTTCTTCTGGTTCGAATTGACCAAGCCGTCGGTGGATCGGCGGCCGACGGCGCAGATCGTGCCCGAGCTCGTGACCCTGGTGCAGCTCGGCGGCCTGGCAACAGTCTTCGAGGGCCGCAACCGGATCATCTTCGAGGATGACGTCCTCGCGCCTTATCTGCGCGTCCGGCGCTGGTTCGCCCAGAAGGGCGACCGGAGCATAAAGGCGAAGATCGGCGTGGCGCTGTGCTTTGCCCTCGGCGGGCGCGAACGTTGCTGGATCATCGCGGAAGCGCGCGGCAGGGCGGTTGTCGATTATTCGCTTCCCGTCGCCGATGACTATCAATCGGCCGCGCAATTGCCGCCCCAATCGATTCTCGCCAAGCTGCGGCGGAGCTATCGCGAGGGGTTTCTCGTCGACCTGTTCTTCGGCGAGGAGTTCGTTCGGGCGGCGGTGGACGCGATCGAGCAGAACACCACCATTGCCGTCGGCGGCTACAAATTATGCTTTCGTCCGACGCCCGCCTTTCATGCCGCGGCCAAGCCCGAAAAGCGGGTGGTTCGCCTCGGCAGCCAAGAGCAGTCCAATACCTCGGCGATCATCGACGAATGGCTCGTCGTCAAATTCTACCGCAAGGTCGCGGCCGGGACGCACCCCGAGATCGAAATGGGCGAGTTCCTTACCAATAGCGGGACTTTCGCCAATGCGCCGGCGGTGTTGGGCAGCATTGTCCTGACCGATGAGGAGACGCGGGAGACGGCGCTCGGCGTCGTGCATGCCTGGGTGCGCAATCAGAGCGACGGTTGGGCTTACACCCTCGGCTATCTCGACCGGTTCCTTCAGGACCTCAGCGTGACGCCGGTGGAGCATCGGCCGGCATCGGGCGAAGCGCACGGCGATTATCTGACGCTCATTCGGCAACTCGCGCGCCGAACCGCGGAATTCCATCGCGCCCTTCATGTCGATCGGGGCGACCCTGCCTTTGTCGTCGAGCGCGTCGATCCGGCCAGGCTTGGCGCGTGGGGCGAGGCCGTCGCAAAGCGGGTTGAAGGCGCGCTCGAAGGCGTGAACCTCGTGCGCGAACGTCTGTCCCCCAGAAGCGTCGGCATTCTGGACGAGCTCGTCGCCCGCCGTGCAGCGGCGCTCGACCATGTCCGCACGCTTGCCGGCTTCGACGCGGATGTCTTCATATCGCGGTGTCACGGCGATTATCACCTCGGGCAGACGCTCATCGTCCAGAACGACGTGTTCATCGTCGATTTCGAGGGACCGCCGCAGCTCTCCTTGGAAGAGCGCCGGAAAAAACAGTCGATCGTTCGTGATGTCGCGTCGATGTTGCGGTCGTTTGATTACGCGGCATGGACGGCGCTCGATAATGGGACGGCAAACCAGCTCGATCGCCGCGAAGAGCTGAGCCGGGCGGTGCTTGCCTGGCGCGACCAGGTCAGCCGCGGCTTCGTTGACGGCTACCGGGAGGCGATCGGCGACTGTCCCCTCTGGCCGCAGGATTCGGTCACCGCTCGAAAGCTGCTTTCGCTCTGCCTGATCGAGAAGGCGGCGCTCGAAATCGACTACGAGTTGGAGAACCGTCCGGCCTGGGCAGGGGTTCCCCTGGCAGGGCTCGGTGCGCTTCTGCCGGATCGATGACCGGTTGATGGACCGATGGCGCGCCGCGCCGACCGGTGCGGTCCTCGAGCAAGCGCCGTTCGGCCTTGCGGCGGCGGACGCGTTACCGGCGTTGCTCGTTGCCGATCGAGATGCCGAACGGCGGCAGGCGAAGCAGGCCGTCCGCCGGAGCAACGACAAAGCCGAGTTCGTCCGCAGCCTCGAAACGCGGCAGAGCGTCGAGCGGTATCGTCACCGTCTCGGCCGAAAGATTGAAGACCGCGACGACCCGGTCATCCGCCTGCGATCGCCGCCAGCCCATGATCGGATCGGGGAGGGGCAGGAATTCCAGGTCGCCGACGATGAGCGCGGGATGGCGCTTGCGCCACTGCAGCATCCGGCGGCAGCACGCGAGCGGCGATTCGGCGTCCGCTTCCTGCCGGTCGACGGCGAGAGCGTCGTGTGCTGCGGCAACTGGCAGCCACGTCTTCGCCGCACGGGAAAAGCCTGAATTGAGATCGCCCGCCCGCCATGGCATGGGCGTGCGCGCGCCATCGCGTCCGCGATAGGCGGGGTAGAAGGTTCGGCCGAAGGCGTCGCGTATCGCCTCGACCGGCAGCGTGGCTTCGGGCAGACCCAGTTCCTCGCCTTGATAGAGGCTGAGGCTTCCCGGCAAGTTCAGCAGCAGCGCGAGCGCCAGACGCACGAACGCCGCGCGATGCTCCCCATTCGGATTCCAGCGCGACGCGACCCGTTCGACATCGTGATTGCTGAACGACCAGCAAAGCCAGCCGGTGCGGTTGAGCGCCACCGCTTCCGTGATCGCGTGCCTGAGCGCGACGGCGTCGAATGTCGACTTCATGACGCTCAGCGTATAGGCCATATGGAGCGCGGTGCGGCCCGTCAGCGCCGCAACCCGGCCGAGCGCGCCGCCTTGGCTTGAGATCTCGCCCATGACCAGGACGCCGGGAAAGCGATCGGTGAAACGCCGGATGCTGCCGATGAGGTGCCGGTTCGCCGAATGGCACATGTCATGGAGGTGGCGCTGCATGCGGAACGGGTTCCACGGTACTTCCTCTCCGTGCATCGGTTTGGCAGGATTGCTCCGCAAGGCCGGGTCATGCAGCATGAAATCGACGGCATCGAGCCGAATCCCGTCGATGCCGCGATCCAGCCAGAATTCCGCGTTGGCGAAATGCGCATCGAGAACGCGCTCGTTGTGCAGATCGAGCTTCGGCTGGGCCGTCAGAAAGTGGTGAAGATAGTATTGCCGTCGCGCCGGGTCCCACTGCCAGGCACTGCCGCCGAAAACCGAAAGCCAGTTGTTGGGCGGGCCGCCGTCCGCTGCGGCATCGGCCCAGACATACCAATTCGCTTTGTCGTTGCCGCGCGAGGAGCGACTTTCGCGAAACCACGGATGGTCGGCGGCGGTATGGCACCAGACCTGGTCGGTTATCACTTTGAGTCCGAGCGCATGGGCGCGCGCGATCAGCTTGTCGACATCGCGCAGCGTTCCGTAGCACGGATCGACCCCGCGATAATCCGCCACGTCGTAGCCGGAATCCGCCATCGGCGACGGATAGAACGGCGTTACCCAGATGCCGTCGACGCCCAGGGCCGCGACGTAATCGAGCCGAGCGGCAAGGCCGGGCAGGTCACCAATGCCGTCGCCGTCGCTGTCGTTGAAGCTCTGGAGGTAAACCTGATAGAGCGTGGCGCCCCGCCACCAATCATCATGAGTCATGTGTGCACCGTACGCTGTCGCCGCCAACCTCGGATGGCCCAGGTCGCGACCAGGACCAACGCCCCCGACCATTGCCGCATGATGCGAGTGACGGTTCAATCGTGGGGAGCGGCACGGACGCCAAATCCCTTGAGCGTCCCGTCGCGCTACGTTACCTGTCGCCCAGCCGCGGGCAGGAGTCCGGGGGCGAGGCCGGCAAGAGCGACAACAGGCATCGTTCAATCTGACCCCGGCCGCGCCGGTGAGCGTTGTAGCAGGGTTGAACCATCCGCACCAAGGTTACGTCAACGGTCAAAAATATATGAAATAACGGCGAATGAGGTTACCGTGGTCCGCGGTGGGGCGTAGCCAAGTGGTAAGGCAGCGGATTTTGATTCCGCCATACGGAGGTTCGAATCCTCCCGCCCCAGCCAGCGAGAAACCCGTATGAAATGGGCACTTCCGCCGCCTCCGGGCGGCTTTCTTTTCATCAAAACGTGCTGCAACACGTTCCAAAAGAAAACGGCGGATTTCCGCGCTTTCCCGCGCGTTCCCAAATGTTCCATGCAGCACGCATGCAGCACGCGACTCGGTTGATGTTCGATCTTTGTATCGTGCGTCGCACGGCAGCGGGTGCATGCCTTGTGCAGCGTCAGTCGTGCTCGTGGTGATGTCGGCTCGGGCTCGACTACCGGATGCCGCCGCAGTCGCCCCGACGCGACCCGTGGCCGCGATCCGTGGCGGCGAGCCTATGACGCGGTCCCATAAAGGTTTCCGCAATACCGGCGCCGCCTTGCGCGTCAATGTCCCGAGGCGCGGCGCGGCGTTCTTGGGCGTCGGCTCAGCTATTGGGCGCGTCTGCTCGGTATGATTGCGGCGTCGGCAGTCCCATGCGACCGTCCGCGGATGGGATGGACACTGCTTGGCCTCGCCGTGACCGGCTTCGTCGCGCTCGCGCTCGATGCCGGTACGGATATGCTTACTGGCGCAAATAGCTTTCTGGACAGAGATTAAAATCGATCGGGTTTGGTGACGCGCTATGCCGCGAGGCTTTCTTTGTATCTCGACCTGATGCGCTTCCTCATGGCGCTGGAGATCGTCGTCGGGCATTCGACGTATTTCGACTATGTCGGCACGCATTTCGTATTTTGGTTCGCGTTTCCCTACATGCAGACGGCCGTGATTGGGTTCTACGTCCTCTCCGGATTCGTAATCGGCTTTGTCGTCGACCAGAAAGAACGAACCGGGGTCGAATACGCGGCAGCCCGGATCGGACGTCTTTATTCCGTCGTCATCCCGGCCCTGGCACTTACATTGCTGTGCGACACGCTTGGGCAACTTGCGAACCCCGGAGCCTACTTGCATGGTCCCGCAACTCTCGCCGATCACAATGGAGAATTTTCACGCTATGTAGCGACGTTCTTTCTGATCAACAATTTCGGGATTTTCCCCCACGACATGGTGGTCGGCACAAACGGTCCGTTTTGGACCATGAGCTACGAGATGACATATTACGTGCTCTTTGGGCTGCTCTGTTTCGGCCGCAGCGCGGTCGCATGGTGCGTCGCGGCAGCGTTCGCGATCTTGGCAGGCACGCAGATAATGCTTCTGGCCCCGGTATGGCTGCTGGGCGTTGCCACGTATCACGTGCAGAAGCGGCGCTCCATGCCGCAGTGGCTCGCCATCGTAATTCTTATCGCCACCGTCATTGGCTTGGAGCGGCTAGGCTGGATGCGACGATACCCCGCGTCGGATCATCCCTATATAGAAGCGTCTCTCTTCGCTCTTAACATACTCTCTGCGGCGAGCTTGGCTCGGCCTCTGGAGTTGCTGCTCGGAAAAGCAAAAAAGACCGTTACGTGGCTGGGCTCGCTCACTTTTGCGCTGTACCTCTGTCACCGGCCGCTATTGCAAGTCCTCTCTGTATATCGAATTGGGGTGCCCGGCAGCCCCATGCAGAACGCATGGCTGTTTGGCGGGTGCTTTCTCGTCGTCATCTGCGTCGCGGCGGCGGCAGACAGTGCGCGATACCAAATCAGAAAGGCGGTTATTGCGTAAGCGATCATGCGGCCCCGTGTAGCCTGGGGTTTGAGGTTGGGGGATGTTTGGCCACGCGGTCGATTGGCTGGGGAGGATGGTTTGCAGTCTGAACCCAAGTCCAGCACCAAGAGTTTTGAAGTGATCGAGGCGCAAGTTTCGCCACGTGATGCCGGTCCCGCGACGCCACGGCGGCGGTGGTCTGCGGCGGCGAAGGAGCGGATCGTAGCGGCGTCGCTGGAGCGCGGGGCGAACGTCTCGGCGATTGCGCGAACTCATGGGCTGTCGCCGCAGCAGGTTTTTACGTGGCGGCGCCAGGCGGTGCGCCAGTCCGGGCAGAAGAGCGCGGGAGCGGCGGCTCCGTCGTTTGCCATGGTCGCGCTCGATGGCGCGGCGGCCGGCGGCATCGTGGCGTTGTCGGTCGCCGGAGTGACGCTGCGGATTGGTCCGACAGTTCCGGTGGCCCGGGTGCAGGAGATTTTGCGGGTGGTTCGTTCGGCATGATTCCGACCGGCGCTTGGGTATTCGTGGCGACGCAGCCGGTGGATTTTCGCAAGGGAGCCTCGGGTTTGATGGCCCTGGTGCAGGACGGCGGGGCCGATCCGTTCTCGGGCGCACTTTACGTGTTTCGCTCGAAGCGCGCCGACCGCGTGAAGATCGTGTGGTGGGATGGCTCGGGTGTTTGCCTCTTCGCCAAGCGGCTCGACGAACATGGCTTTCATTGGCCCCGGATCGCGAACAGCGTGATCCGCCTGTCGGCGGCGCGGCTCATGGCGTTGGTCGACGGCATGGATTGGACCCGGGTGAAGGCGGTCGAGGCGCGGCACCCGATGTCCGTCGGATAGCTGCGGCGAGATGACTCAGGGCTGATTTCGTCGCGGCGCAGACCGACGAATCATGCTTCAATCCGGCCATGGTCAATGCCGCGGCCGCGCTTCCGGATGACGTCGAGACGCTGAAGGCGATGGTGCTGACGGCGCGCGCCGAGACGGCGGCGATCGCGGCCGAGGCGGCATCGCTGCGGGCCGCCACGCTCGACGCGGAGACCCGCATCGAGCGCCTCTATGCCCTCTTGAAGACGCTCGAACGGGCGCGTTACGGGCGGCGATCGGAAGCGCTCGACCCCGATCAGCATGAGTTCGCCTTCGACGAGATTCAGACCGGGCTCGGCGCGATCGAGGCGAAGCTGGATGCGACAGCCAAGACGCCTCAGGCCCGCGCACCGCGGCTGCGCAAGAAGCTGCCGGCCCATCTCGATCGGGTCGAGGTCGTGATCGAGCCGGAGGCGACGACGTGCAGCGCCTGCGGTTCCGCCGAGCGGGTGACGATCGGCGAGGACGTCTCCGAACGCCTCGACGTTATCCCGGCGCGGTTCCGGGTGATCGTGACGCGCCGGCCGCGCTATGCCTGTGCCGCTTGCCGCGACGGCGTGGATCAGGCGCCGGCGCCGCCGCATCTGATCGAGGCGGGGATTCCGACCGAGGGGCTCTTGGCCCATATCGCCGTCGCCAAGTATGCCGACGGCCTGCCGCTCTATCGCCAACAGGCGATCTATGCTCGCGAGCGGATCGAACTCCCCCGCAACCTGATGGCCGGCTGGATGGGCCGGATCGGCTTCCATCTGGAGCCGCTCGCCGATCAAGTCTTGCACCACATTCGCAGCGGCGAGCGCATCTTCGCCGACGAAACGACGCTGCCGACGCTCGCGCCCGGCGCCGGCAAGGCGAAGATCGCCTGGCTGTGGACCTACGCACGCGACGACCGGTCCTTCGGCGGCACCGGCCCGCCGATGGTGGCTTACCGGTTCGAGGACAGTCGCGGCGGCAAATGCCCGGCGCAGCACCTCGCCGGCTTCGCCGGGCTGTTGCAGATCGACGGCTATGGCGCCTACACCCGGCTTGCCGATCCCCATCGCGCCGGTGGCCCGGTGATGCTCGCGGCCTGTTGGGCGCATCTGAGGCGCTACTTCTGGGAACTCCACATTGCCGGCCTGTCGGCCACCGCCTCCTGGACGGTGGAGCGCATGGCCGCCCTCTGGCGCATCGAGGGGGAAGTCCGTGGCAGCAGGCCCGAGATCCGCCTTTCGGCGCGCCATGCGACCTCCGCCGCGATCGTGGCCGAACTGTTCGGGCGCTGGGAGACGGAGCTCAAGCGCATTCCGCGAAAATCCAAACTGGCCGAGGCGATCCGCTACGGAATACGGCGCCGCGCCGCGTTCGAACGCTTCCTTCACGATGGCCGGCCCGACATCGATAACAATACCGTCGAGCGGACCATCCGCCCGCAAACCATCACGCGCAAGAATTCTCTCTTCGCCGGATCGGACGGCGGCGGACGAACGTGGTCGATCCTCGCCACGCTGCTCACGACCGCCAAGCTCAACAACGTCGATCCTCACGCCTGGCTCAAACTCACCCTCGAGCGCATTGCCGGCGGCTGGCCCAATCGCCAACTCGACGCCCTCCTGCCGTGGAACTATCACGAAGCCTGAACGGCTTCGGCTGGACGCTTACCTTTGAATTGGCGCACGGCTTTTACGAAGGCGGCGGCGGTAACGCACGTTTCCTGGGTGCAGGTCGCCAAACCGACGGAACTCGAACGTTCAAACTGGTCGAAGGAGAACCGTTGCCTTCAAGCTTCGGCGAAGATCTCTACCAAGACATTTTTGTCGACAAGGCCGGCCACGGCGCAACCGACGCCGCGACGGCGCTCGCGAGTGCCCGGTGACGTATCATGTGCCGCATCCTTCATATATGACCCGACACCGTGCGACCATTCGACTCAAAACTGCCCGACACACTTGACGGTCTTGGGCGTGACTACGCGGCGAACACTGACCACCAGCCGAGCAGTGATCGGCTGATTGATGTTCGGGTAAAAGATCGCTCTTTCGTCGGGATCACGAGCGGCGCCGACCCTGACCCCGGCGGCGGCCAAGAAGGGCAGGCATATTCAAGCTGTCAATGATCATGTCGGCCGGGTCGGTGTCCGGCGCGTGTTTACACTCAACGCCTCGAATCCGGAGATCACGTCGAAAAGTTCTTCGTCGATGCTGCTCTGGCGCAACTGGTGGAAGTTGCCGTAAAGCTCCGCCAGCAAGTCGCTGATGTTCTTGTCAGCGCGTTCCATTGCCGCCAAGCGGCTCGCATTCTCGCTCGCCAGCGATTCTGCGCAGGCCCGGAAGAGCGAGATGAAGAGATACTCCCGGATAAGCGCGCGCAGCGTGGCGGTGCCGTCTCCCATCACCTCGGGCAAGTTGGCGGTCGGCCAGCGGCGTTTGGCCAGACCTTGTTGCCATTGCGCATCGAGCGGCAGCAGACGCTGGCTCACCGGTTCGAAGAGCGCTCCGGATTGCGGTCGGTTATGGAACACCCACAGAGGCGCGTTCTCGTCATTGTCGCGATGCGCTTCGGTTTCGAGTTGAATCTGCCCGATCAGCGGGGTGATGGCCTGAACCGAGTTCGGCACGGTGAAGAGCCCAACCGGCAACAGGCCGGCATCCGCCAGACGTACATGAACTCGCTCGCCGACCGCCCAGACTTGGGCTTTGCCCGACAGCGCCGCGAGGGTCTTTATCGCATAATCGGCGACAACGTCGTTAAACTGTCCCACCAGCCCCTGATCGGACCCCCAAACGATCGCACTGACTGCGCCAGAATGGGTTGGTGCTTTCCGTTCCACCGCGGTTGCTGCCGGCCGGGTTTCCCGAAAGCATGCAACCAGACCCAGTTCCACGGCACGATAATAATCCGCCAACGCGCGCACCGATTTCTCGTATTGTCCGATGCTCGATGCGGCCAGGGCTTTCATCGTGCGAACAACGGATTGGAGATCGCCAGCACTGGCGATCTTTCGGCGCAGGCTCTCCGTGGTGTCGCTCATATCTTATCCTTGGCGGCCGCCGCCGCCGCCGCCGAGGTGTTCGGCGTCGCGCCGGCACCAGGCTCGGCTGTGGCTTTGGCTTCAGATTGCGGCTTGGCCTTGGACACGGGTTCAGGATTTAGTCCGGCTTTGCTTTGCGGCTTTGGGGTGGCATTCGCATTCGCCTCCGGCTTGGATTGGAAAGGAGCGAGCGCATGGCGGGCGATTTCAATGATGGTATAACGATCCTCATCGCTCAACTTGTCCGCGCTTTCGAACCGCGCGCACACTTCCGCCGGGATGTTCGCCGCCGCCTTTTGCACGGCGTGCTCCGCCTCCGGCATCTGCTCAAGCGCCACGGGATCGAAGAGTTCCGCGGTCAATGCCAGCAGGACGGCGATTTGTGCGGGTACTGATACTGGTGCGCTTTCCCCCTGTTTGAGGCAGGCGCGAATGCGTCGTCCGTGCTCGATGATCTTGCGGGTGCTTTCATCCAGCCGGGCGCCGAACCGGGCGAACGTCTCAAGTTCCTCGAACTGCGCGTAGGCGAGTTTGAGGTCGCCCGCCACGGCGCGGTAGGCCGTGCGTTGCGCTTTGCCGCCCACGCGCGATACGGATTTGCCGACATCGACCGCAGGCAGCACGCCCAATTCGAACAGTGACGGCGAGAGATAGATTTGGCCGTCGGTGATGGAAATCAGGTTGGTCGGAATGTAGGCGGAGATGTTCTGCGCTTCCGTTTCGATGACGGGCAGCGCGGTCAGAGAACCACCGCCGAGTTCCTTGCGCAAGTGGGTCGCACGCTCGAGCAGCCGCGCGTGAATGTAAAAGATGTCGCCAGGAAACGCTTCGCGGCCGGGCGGGCGCCGCAGCAGCAGGGACAGCTCGCGATAGGCGCGTGCGTGATGCGTGAGGTCGTCATAGATGATCAGCACGTCGCGGCCTTGCTGCATGAAATGCTCCGCGATGCTGGTCGCGGCGTAAGGGGCGATGAAAGCGAGACCCGGGGGGTCGTTGCCCTCGGTCACGACGATGACGGTGTAATCCATCGCGCCCTTTCCTCGCAAATTTGCCACCGCTTTTGCGACAGCCGAGGCGCGCTGACCGATGGCGCAATAGACGCACAGAACATTTTGGTCGCGCTGGTTGAGAATGGCGTCGATCGCAATGGCTGTCTTGCCCGTCTGGCGGTCGCCGAGAATCAACTCGCGTTGGCCGCGGCCGACCGGAATGAGCGCATCGACGACTTTCAGCCCGGTCTGGAGAGGCACCGTAACAGGCGCGCGATCCATGATATGCGGCGCCGTGCGTTCGATGGGGAGGCGCTCGCTGGCAGCCACCGGGCCATCGCCGTCGAGCGGCTGGCCAAGCGGATCAATGACGCGCCCCAGCAATCCGTCGCCCACGACCACATCCATGACCCGGCCCGTGCGTTCGACTTCATCGCCGGCATTCAGCCGCCAGTATTCGCCGAATACCACGACGCCGATTTCAGCCTCGTCCACATTGAATGCCATACCGAGCAAATCGCCGGGAAATTTTACCAGTTCCTCAAAGCCCACAGAGGGGAGTCCCGACACTTTGGCAATGCCGGTGGCGATGCTGGTGATCACGCCCACCTCCCGCGGCGTCAGTAGCGGCGTGAACGCTTCCCGCACGTGGCCTATTCCAGCAATCGTCCTGTCGAAGACGGCCTGCAAGCTCTCGGGCTCGGTGCTCATGGGTGCGTCGTCTCGGGCTTGGGCTCGCCTGGATTGGAGGCAGGTTCGGCCTCGGCCTTCGGCGCGGCTTTGGACTCAGGCTGCGGCTGGGGCTGGGGCTCAGCCTTCGCTTGAGGCTTGGCCTGGCTTCTCGCTTCGAATTTGTCCTTCTCATTCAGAAGATCACCGACACCCGTTTCCAGCGACGCGAGGTAATCCGAAATACTCCAGGCCACTTTCTGTCCATTCGTGGTGAGTTCGATCCCGCTGATCAGGTTCGGCGCCGTCTCAAACCGGACATGGATTTCAGCACAGAATGTCTCATTAAGGGCTTTTTGAATTGCCGCACGTTGCGCCGCGGGCAGTTCAAACGCGCTGCGCACGAGCGCAGGCTCGGACCCTGCCT
Source organism: uncultured Alphaproteobacteria bacterium (assembly GCA_963721625.1). Classification (GTDB taxonomy): domain Bacteria; phylum Pseudomonadota; class Alphaproteobacteria; order ATCC43930; family CGMCC-115725; genus DATJLY01. The sequence continues at coordinate 13,412 of CAVRKF010000020.1, read as the reverse complement.
TAAGGGCTTCGGCGAGGCCCGCTTTCGCATTGCCATCCATCGCGCACAGGCGACGCACGAACACCTCGCCCATGCGCTCTTCCAGGCTCGTCGTGGCCAGATCCGTCAACGCCTTTCGGGCGATGGCAAACACTTCCTGCTCGATCCGGCGACGGATGGCCTGATTGAGATTGACAGCATCGCTTCGCAGCGCCTCCCGTCGCTTGGCGCCCAGGGCATCGGCTGCCTTTCGCGCATCGTCGAGGAATCGCTGGCGTTCGCCTCTTGCTTCGTCCGTCGCCTTGCTCAAGAGAGACGCGCGCCGCCGGTCGAACTCTTCGTTCTTATGCACGAATTCATCGCGCTCTTTTTGCGCTTCGGCCCTTTTTGCGTCAGCGTCCGCGAGTTCCGCGGCGATCCGCTTCTCGCGCGCATCCACGGCGTTGAGGATCGGCTTGTAAAGAAAGCGCTTCAGCAACCACACCAGGATGATGAAGTTGAGCGCCTGCGCACCGACGGTGAACCAATCGATGAGCATGAATTATTTTCCCGGCGTTTGCACGATGACATGATTCCAGAACGGATTGGCGAAAATGAGAATCATCGACACCACGAAGCAATAGATCGCAATGGACTCGATCATGGCCAGACCAACAAACAATGTGCGCGTGATTGTCGTGGCGGCATCAGGCTGCTGCGCCAACGAACTTAATGCCGTGGCGACCGCGCGCCCTTCGCCGAGCGCAGGTCCGATACTGCCCAAGGCAATCGTCAGGCCGGCGGTGACGATTGAAGCGATGGCAATGAGCGTCGTACTATCCATAGTGTCTCCTCTTGTTGTCGTTGTTCATGCTTTCACGCTTTGCGCCGGTTCAGGCCTCGACTTGCGGCCGCGCGTGGCGGCCGCAATGTAAACTGCGGCCAGGATGCTGAAGATGTAGGCCTGCACCATTCCGGTGAGCAGACCGAGCGCACTCATGGCGATCGGGAAGACGAAGGGCGTGATGGTCAGCAAAATGGCCAGAATCATCGTCCCGCTCATCATGTTGCCGAAGAGCCGAACCGCCAGGGCCAACGTGCGCGACAATTCGCTGATGATGTTGAACGGCAGCATGATGATTGTCGGTTCGACGTAGGATTTGAGGTAGCCACCCAACCCCTGTTCTTCGATGCCGAAAAACGGCACCGCCACCAACACGCACAGCGCGAGCGCTGCAGTGGTCGAGAGCGACCCCGTCGGCGGCTCATAGCCGGGAATGACGGTGCAGAGGCTGGCGAACGCGACGAACAGAAAGAGCGTGCCGAGAAAACCGATATACTTCTTCGCGTCGCCGAGACCGACATCGTCGATTTGCTTCTCGATGCCGGTGACAATGATTTCCAGCAGGTTCTGCCAGCGGGAACGTGTCAGTTCCGTGGAGAGGTTGCGCGTAATGAGTTTCGAGCCGACGGTCAGCACGAGCATCAGCCCCCACGTGAACAAGATCGTGCCGTTGAGTTTGACAAACCCGTGCTGCCAGAAGATCATCTCATCGGGACTAAGGCGCATAGGTGGACTCCGGTACCCGGACATTGTGATGGTCGACCGGCAGGTGGGTCAGCCACTTCACAATGAGGCGCGCCAGGACAAAACCCAGCAGGCACAGCAGCCACCGCCGCCAATCGTCGCGCCCGGCAAAATAAAATCCCGCCAGGATAACGCTCGTCCGCAGCAGCATACTGCCGAGGAACCAAAGCGCCGGTTGGGGGGACGAAATGCCCCTAACGACCGTCCACCAGAGGCCGCCGAAGAAGACCGCACCGAGCAACAGGCCCGTTGCCAACGCTGCTCCCAGAAATAAAAATTCGGTCATTTGTCGTCCTTCTGTTCGTCCCGTATCTCCCTGTCTTCCTTGGCCACCCAATGCCACGCATTAAAGCAGCCGATGGCGAGCCCAGCCACCAGCAGCGGCAGCGTCCAGGCATGCTGGCCGGGATAATGTCGGTCCAGCCAGGTACCAAGCGCCGCCCCGAGCAGCGTCGGAATCACCACCGACCAGCCGATCAGTCCCATCATGCCGAGGCCGAACCAGACGCCCTGCCCGGCGTTACGCCGCGCCTTGAGCTTGCGCGTCGCCTTCGCGCCGACCTGCCGACTGAGCGACGGCTTCGCGAGTTTATTTTGCCATTCGTCAGGCATCGCGAAGCCCCGCCATGCGCCGGATGAGATCGCCTTCCATCTTTGCCAATACCGCGCGCACGCTCTGCTCGTGTTCGTCCAGAGTCAGAAACTCTTTCTCCACCGCCGCGCGCAACTGGCCGAGATCCTTTCCGGCCAGTGCCCGGCGCACAGACACGAGAACATCCGGACCGCTCTTGACGAGCACCCCTTCATCGACGGCCAAGAAAACCTCGCCTTCTGATGCTGTCGCGTAGGTCAGAATTCCGGGCGCCAGCGCCGCCACACAATCGAGGCGATGCGGCAGGAGCCCAAAGGACCCCTCGCGTGTTTCGGCGACGATGCGCAACACGTCCGTCTTTTCGGCGAAAATCTGGAACGGCAGGAGCACTTTAAGATTCACGGGTGCCGCCGGCATGGTCGAGCTGCGATTGAGGTTTCGCGCCGGCATTCGGCCGCGCTCCGGTGGTGTCTTTGGCCTGCAACACGGCGGCATCCTTCAATCCGGGCTTCGCTGCGGGATTTGACTCCGGTTTGGCCAAGGCTGCGGACGGGACGGGTTTCGCTTTCGCCTTGGCTTCGTCGATCGTCCCGATCATGTAGAGCGCGCTTTCCGGATAATCTTTGAATTCGTCGCGCAGGATGCGCTCACAGCCGTCCAGCGCATCCTTGAGGCTGACGAGCTTCCCTTTGATGCCGGTGAACTGTTCGGTTGAGAAAAACGGCTGCGTGAGAAAGCGCTCCAGGCGGCGGGCGCGAACGACCACGTTGCGGTCCTCGGGAGAGAGCTGCTCCAGGCCCAGCATAGCGATGATGTCCTTGAGTTCGGCGTATTGCGCGAGCGTCCGCCGGATCTCCTGCGCCAAAGCATAATGTCGTTCGCCGACGATGCCCGGGGTGGCCATCTTGGAGCTGGATTGTAGCGGGTCGACAGCCGGGAAAAGCCCTTCACTTGTCCGTTTGCGCGAGAGCACGATCGATGCGGAGAGATGCGAGAACGTATGCACCGCCGCCGGATCGGTGAAATCGTCCGCCGGCACGTATACTGCCTGAATGGATGTTATGGCGCCGGTATCTGTGTTGGCGATGCGCTCTTCCAGCTCCGACAGCTCCGTGCCCATGGTCGGCTGATATCCCAGCCGGGATGGCATTTGGCCCATCAAGCCGGATACCTCCATGCCGGCCTGGATGAAGCGATAAATGTTATCGACCAGCAGCAGCACATCGCGGTGCTCGTCGTCGCGGAAATACTCGGCCATCGTCAGCGCCGCATGCCCGACGCGGAACCGGGCGCCCGGCGGCTCGTTCATCTGGCCGAAGAGCATCACCATGTTTGGCAACACGCCGGCTTCCTTCATCGCGTCGTAAAGCTCCTCGCCTTCGCGACAGCGTTCGCCAATGCCGCAAAAGATGCTTACCCCCTCGTGATGACCGATCATGTTGTGGATCATTTCGGTCAGCAGCACGGTCTTGCCGACGCCCGCCCCGCCGAAAAGGCCCGCCTTGCCGCCGCGCTCCAGCGGCACCAGGACATCGATGACCTTGATACCCGTTTCAAAAACCTCCGATTTGGTGGGGCGGTGCGTCAGCGACGGCGGCGCCCGATGCACAGAACGCCATTCGACATCGGCCAATGGCGCTTCGCGATCTATCGTGTTGCCAAATACGTCGAACATTCGCGACAGCACCGCTTTGCCCACCGGCGCCTGCAACGGTCCGCCCGTGTCCTCCACCGCCATGCCGCGCGCCAGACCTTGCGTGGGCGTCAGCGCAATCCCGCGCACGTGACGCGCATCTTGCTGCGTCAGAACTTCGATGACGATCTTCTCCTCCGGTCCCGCGCGCAGCACCGAGTAGATCGTTGGCAAATGGTCATCGAACCGAATGTCCACGACACTGCCGCGCACCGAGACGACGACGCCGAGATTCGATAAACGGGTCTTGGGTTCCATATTTTCTCACGCCGATCCGACGTCAGTCCGGTTCAGTCACACGCTTGTTCGCGGCCCGGCGTTTCGCTCTCTTTAGTCCATGTCAGCCGCCTTGGGCCGGGTGGCATGAGGTTTCATATGAGCATTCCTTCCGTCTTTGCCATGCACCACGTTCGTGAGCTGGCGAGACGTTATGTACGTCCTATCGCGCATTGTGGTGAGCTGATCATGTTGCCGCATGCCCGTCGTCTGATGGGGCAGGCCGGTTCGCACGGATGGCGAACCTTGCAGGGCCGGCACCCGACCCATCTTGTTTTCAAGTATTGAAGCGGCATAACAAACAAAGGCAACCCATTGCGCAGCTATTTCTGTCACGACATAAGTCTAACAACATCATGTCCGCGCTTGAGGTGTCGCCAATCGAATTGATTCGTCTAACCGATCGTATTCATCACGATAGCGCTCTTCTCCGACGGCAGAAAATGTTTTGGACGGCGGGCGCGGTGATGCGTGGCGTCGGCCATGACGCTGATCGCAATTTGATGGGTCGAGGGTTGGAGGTTGCGGGAGGGGTTGACGGGGCGACAGTGCCCCGCCGAACCCGAGCCCTCAACCTTCAGCCCTCGACCCAACCAAATGCCGATCAGCGTTGCCACCGACGCCACGGATCAGCTTCGCCGCCCTTCAAAAAATCGCGCCACGCCGTTAATCGAGCTACCGTCATGAATACGAACGGCTAAGGATGGGCCGGCGCGCCGGGTTGAGATATTCACGGGCGCCGGGCGCCGTCGAAGCTGGAGCGCCGCGGACAAGACGCGGATTGTCGCCGAGAGTGTGGCGCCTGGTGCGAACGTGTGGACGAAGATATCCCCCTTCCCATCATCACGAGAAATGAAGCCGTAGCCGTGGCTCGCGTCGAAGGCTTTAACCGTGCCTGTTGCCATGCTGCCACGGGTCCCGCTCGGCGGCGAAAGGATTATGTTCGGCTTGGTGCCGCGAGCGGCGTCCATGCGGTTTGCGATCGCCATCCATCTCAGTGAAAGGATCATGTTCGTATTCGTGCCGCGGCTCCTGGCGCATGTATGGCGGCAGGCCGCGCGCGCGGGCGAGATCGGCGGGCATTTCCCTTGCGAGGGTGATGCCGCTCATCACCATGTAGCGAAGGCAATCGATAAGGCGGTCGTTGTCCTTGACGACCTTGCCTTTCTCGTCGCGCCGGTAGAGCCGATACTCGGCGAGGAAGTTTTGCAGAGGGCGGAAGACCTTGATGCGTCCGGTCGAGAGCCGATCCCACACGGCGTAGATGCCAGCTTCCACGGCATTGTCGGCGGTCACGAGGCTGAGCCCCAGTCCGCGGTAGATCGCAATGAGCTGTTCGCCGTCGTGCTGCGAGCGCCCGCGCGCGGCCGGATCGATGACGCCCGGTTGCCAATCGCCGCGAGCCTTGATGGCGGCGGCGTGGATCGGCGGTTCGGCTTGGCTGCGGTAGTGTTCGCTCGTGAGGTAGAGCACGTCGTTCTCGGGATCGAGCGCGCCCCAAAGCGCCGCGGTGCGGTTCCAGCCCACGTCGAGCGCATACACTTGCCGATACCACGGCGGAAACTGGAAGGGCTCAACGATGATCTCGGCCTCGTCGATGGGGAAGATACGGCCGGCGCCGAGCTGTAAGCGATCATGCGGCCCCGTGTAGCCTGGGGTTTGAGGTTGGGGGATGTTTGGCCACGCGGTCGATTGGCTGGGGAGGATGGTTTGCAGTCTGAACCCAAGTCCAGCACCAAGAGTTTTGAAGTGATCGAGGCGCAAGTTTCGCCACGTGATGCCGGTCCCGCGACGCCACGGTGGCGGTGGTCTGCGGCGGCGAAGGAGCGGATCGTAGCGGCGTCGCTGGAGCGCGGGGCGAACGTCTCGGCGATTGCGCGAACTCATGGGCTGTCGCCGCAGCAGGTTTTTACGTGGCGGCGCCAGGCGGTGCGCCAGCCCGGGCAGAAGAGCGCGGGAGCGGCGGCTCCGTCGTTTGCCATGGTCGCGCTCGATGGCGCGGCGGCCGGCGGCATCGTGGCGTTGTCGGTCGCCGGAGTGACGCTGCGGATTGGTCCGACAGTTCCGGTGGCCCGGGTGCAGGAGATTTTGCGGGTGGTTCGTTCGGCATGATTCCGACCGGCGCTTGGGTATTCGTGGCGACGCAGCCGGTGGATTTTCGCAAGGGAGCCTCGGGTTTGATGGCCCTGGTGCAGGACGGCGGGGCCGATCCGTTCTCGGGCGCACTTTACGTGTTTCGCTCGAAGCGCGCCGACCGCGTGAAGATCGTGTGGCGGGATGGCTCGGGTGTTTGCCTCTTCGCCAAGCGGCTCGACGAACATGGCTTTCATTGGCCCCGGATCGCGAACAGCGTGATCCGCCTGTCGGCGGCGCAGCTCATGGCGTTGGTCGACGGCATGGATTGGACCCGGGTGAAGGCGGTCGAGGCGCGGCACCCGATGTCCGTCGGATAGCTGCGGCGAGATGACTTAGGGCTGATTTCGTCGCGGCGCAGACCGACGAATTATGCTTCAATCCGGCCATGGTCAATGCCGCGGCTGCGCTTCCGGATGACGTCGAGACGCTGAAGGCGATGGTGCTGACGGCGCGCGCCGAGACGGCGGCGATCGCGGCCGAGGCGGCATCGCTGCGGGCCGCCACGCTCGACGCGGAGACCCGCATCGAGCGCCTCTATGCCCTCTTGAAGACGCTCGAACGGGCGCGTTACGGGCGGCGATCGGAAGCGCTCGACCCCGATCAGCATGAGTTCGCCTTCGACGAGATTCAGACCGGGCTCGGCGCGATCGAGGCGAAGCTGGATGCGACAGCCAAGACGCCTCAGGCCCGCGCACCGCGGCTGCGCAAGAAGCTGCCGGCCCATCTCGATCGGGTCGAGGTCGTGATCGAGCCGGAGGCGACGACGTGCAGCGCCTGCGGTTCCGCCGAGCGGGTGACGATCGGCGAGGACGTCTCCGAACGCCTCGACGTTATCCCGGCGCGGTTCCGGGTGATCGTGACGCGCCGGCCGCGCTATGCCTGTGCCGCTTGCCGCGACGGCGTGGATCAGGCGCCGGCGCCGCCGCATCTGATCGAGGCGGGGATTCCGACCGAGGGGCTCTTGGCCCATATCGCCGTCGCCAAGTATGCCGACGGCCTGCCGCTCTATCGCCAACAGGCGATCTATGCTCGCGAGCGGATCGAACTCCCCCGCAACCTGATGGCCGGCTGGATGGGCCGGATCGGCTTCCATCTGGAGCCGCTCGCCGATCAAGTCTTGCACCACATTCGCAGCGGCGAGCGCATCTTCGCCGACGAAACGACGCTGCCGACGCTCGCGCCCGGCGCCGGCAAGGCGAAGATCGCCTGGCTGTGGACCTACGCACGCGACGACCGGTCCTTCGGCGGCACCGGCCCGCCGATGGTGGCTTGCCGGTTCGAGGACAGTCGCGGCGGCAAATGCCCGGCGCAGCACCTCGCCGGCTTCGCCGGGCTGTTGCAGATCGATGGCTATGGCGCCTACACCCGGCTTGCCGATCCCCATCGCGCCGGTGGCCCGGTGATGCTCGCGGCCTGTTGGGCGCATCTGAGGCGCTACTTCTGGGAACTCCACATTGCCGGCCTGTCGGCCACCGCCTCCTGGACGGTGGAGCGCATGGCCGCCCTCTGGCGCATCGAGGGGGAAGTCCGTGGCAGCAGGCCCGAGATCCGCCTTTCGGCGCGCCATGCGACCTCCGCCGCGATCGTGGCCGAACTGTTCGAGCGCTGGGAGACGGAGCTCAAGCGCATCCCGCGCAAATCCAAACTGGCCGAGGCGATCCGCTACGGGACCCGGCGCCGCGCCGCGTTCGAACGCTTCCTTCACGATGGCCGGCCCGACATCGATAACAATACCGTCGAGCGGACCATCCGCCCGCAAACCATCACGCGCAAGAATTCTCTCTTCGCCGGATCGGACGGCGGCGGACGAACGTGGTCGATCCTCGCCACGCTGCTCACGACCGCCAAGCTCAACAACGTCGATCCTCACGCCTGGCTCAAACTCACCCTCGAGTGCATTGCCGGCGGCTGGCCCAATCGCCAACTCGACGCCCTCTTGCCGTGGAACTATCACGAAGCCTGAACGGCTTCGGCTGGACGCTTACGTTGGTCTTTTGGGACGGCACCGGCGTGGTGCTGGTGGCAAAGCGACTGGAAGGCGGCGAGTTCCGTTGGCCGAAGATCCAGGACGGGGTCATGCGCTTGAGCGCGGCCCAGTTCTCGGCCTTGTTCGAAGGGCTCGATTGGCGGCGCGTTCATGAGCCGGAACGGACCGCGTGCCGACGGCAGCGAGCTGATTGAAAAGCATTTGCGGCCGTCAAAACGGTCGCAAGTCGTCGGCGATTGTGATTCCCTTGCTTGGTGACGAAGCGCGCCGAAGCCCTCCCAGACGATCCCGACCGGCTCAAAGCGATGCTGCTGGCCGAGCGTGCCGAGAGCGATCGGCTGCGGCAGATCATCAAGGAGCTGCAGCGTCATCGCTTCGGACGCCGTGCCGAGAGCCTGCCCGAGGATCAGCTGCAGCTCGCGCTCGAGGAGACCGAACAGGTCGATGCCGCAGGCCAGGCCGAGACCGAGGAGAAGATGCCGGCGGAGCGCAAGGCGCGCGCTGCCAAGCGCCGGATAAACCGCGGCGCTCTGCCGGCCCATCTGCCTCGGATCGAGACGGTGGTCGATGTGGAGAGCACGATCTGCCCGTGCTGCTCGGGGACGCTTCATCGCATTGGCGAGGATGTCGCCGAACGCCTCGACATCGTGCCGGCCCAGTTCCGGGTGCTGGTGGTGCGGCGGCCGAAGTATGGTTGTCGCGTCTGCCAGGATGTGGTGGTCCAGGCGCCGGCACCGGCGCGGCTGATCGAGGGCGGCCTGCCGACCGAAGCGACCGTCGCTCAGGTCCTCGTCTCCAAGTTCGCCGATCATCTCCCGCTCTACCGACAGGCCCAGATTTATGGCCGCCAGGGCGTCGATCTGGACCGCTCGACCTTGGCCGACTGGGTCGGGCGCGCGGCCTTCCTGCTACGGCCGATGCAGGAACGCCTGTTCGATCGATTGAAGGCATCGCCCAAGCTCTTCGCCGACGAGACCACCGCGCCGGTGCTCGATCCTGGACGCGGGCGGACCAAGACCGGGCAGCTCTTCGCCTATGCGCGGGACGATCGGCCCTGGGGAGGCAGCGATCCGCCCGGCGTGGTCTACCTCTATGCGCCCGACCGCAAGGCCGAGCGGCCGATCGCCCATCTTGCCGGCTTCAACGGCGTGCTGCAGGTGGACGGCTATGGCGGCTACAAGGTGCTGGCCACGGCGGAATGCGGTGCAGCTCGCCTTCTGCTGGAGCCATGTGCGTCGCCGCTTCTATGAACTGGCCCAATCGGGTCCGGCGCCGATCGCCACCGAAGCGCTGGCGCGCATCGCCGCGATCTACCAGATCGAGAGCGAGATCCGCGGCCGTTCCGCCGAGGAACGCCGCGCCGTCCGTCAGCGAGCGCAGCCGGCCCCTGGTCGCAGCATTCGAACCTTGGCTGCGCGAGAAGCTCGCGCTGATCAGCCAGAAGACCAAGCTCGCCGAGGCGATCCGCTATGCCCTCTCGCGATGGGATGGGTTATGCCTGTTCCTCGACGACGGCCGTGTCGAGATCGACAACAACGTCGTCGAGCGAGCAATCAGGCCTCTGGCTCTGACACGAAAGAATGCGCTGTTCGCCGGCTCCGACGGCGGCGCCGAACACTGGGCCACCATCGCCTCGCTCATCGAGACCTGCAAGCTCATCGGCGTCGATCCGCAGGCCTATCTCGCCGACGTCATCACCCGCATCGTCAACGGCCATCCCCAAAACCGCCTCGACGAACTCCTGCCCTGGGCATATCCCCCGACGCCAGCCCTCAGAGACGTGGCCTGAGGACGACGCTAACGTCGAAGGTCATGACCCTCCACGCGCACGAGTTCATCCGCCGCTTTCTGCTCCACACCCTGCCAGACGGCTTTCACCGCATCCGCCACTACGGCCTTCTCGCCAACGGCCACCGCGCGGCAAAGCTGGCGCAATGCCGGAAGCTGCTGGACGTTCCGCCCACGAACCCGGCGCCAGCACCAGCCGACCGAGCGGGCACCACGCTCCCACTCGATCGCTGCCCCTGCTGCGGCGGCACGATGATCACCTTCGCTACGATGCCACGGCCAGAGCCGCATCCGTCATCACGTTGGTTCGACAGTTCATGAACCGCCATCATGACAACAGCGCCGGACTGCTGCCACCGACCGCCATGCGCGCCGGCATGCACCGTCTTGTCCACCGATGCACCGTCGATCGCGCACGACGCCACAACGACGCCAACACAGCTGAACCGGCCACATTCTCCACCAACCAGCGGCGCGGCGCGGACATTACTGCGCTCGTTCGGCTCGCCCAGATCACCGAATGGTTCGTCTAGATCGGCGCCTCGGACCAAGCGGCGCAGCCACAATCTCCATAGCTCACCCGCCGCCCCGCGGGTTCGCTCAATCCGGCTTCAATGACGTCGCAATCTCGCCCAGCCTCAACTCCTGTGCCACGCGACCTCACAGAAGCCTCCAAATTCCCATTTGGGTCGCGGTGTGATTCAAGCTCCCAACTGGTTGGAGCCTTGAACATGGCGCGGTACGATCTGACGGAGGCGGAGTGGCGGCTGATCGAGCCGTTGCTGCCGAACAAGCCGCGCGGCGTGGCGCGGGTGGACGACCGGCGGGTGATCAACGGCATCTTCTACGTGCTGCGGACCGGCTCGCCCTGGCGCGACCTGCCGGAGCGCTACGGGCCCTACACGACGGTCTACAACCGCTACAACAGATGGGCGAAGGGCCGGTGTCTGGCTGCGGATCTTCGAGACCCTGGCGGCGAAGTCGCCTCAGTCGATGCAGCTGATCGACAGCTCCGATCATCCGGGCCCACCAGCACGCCGCCGGCGGAAAAAAGGGGGCCCGGATCACGCCATCGGCCGTTCTCGTGGAGGACTGAGCACCAAGATCCACGCCGTCGTCGACCAGGACGGCCTGCCGGTGCGGATCATCCTCACCGCCGGCCAAGCCTCGGACATGACCGCCGTGCCGCAGCTGCTGGCCGGGCTGCCCGTCCCGACCACGGTCGTCGCCGACCGCGGCTACGACTGCCAACGCCGTCATCGACCTGATCCGCCGCTCCGGCGCCGAGCCCAGCATCCCCAGCACCTCGCAGCGCACGGTCCGCCGGTCCGTCGACATGGCGATCTACCGACAGCGCAACCTCGTCGAGCGCTTCTTCTGCAAGCTCAAGCACTTCCGCCGCGTCGCCACCCGCTTCGACAAGCTCGCCAGAAACTTCCTCGCCGCCGTCCTCCTCGCCTCAACCCGCCTCTGGCTCAGAGCTTATCAAGTCCACGCCCTAGCCGGAGTGATAATTTTCCGACGGCTCTCGCGAAGGTCAGGCACGCTTGTGCAACCCTAGGTTTCTTGACAATGAAAGTCATTTCCCTTTGCGGGGCGCTACGTCTCCTCCGCAATGAGACGAGATGCAATCTTCTAGAATATCAAAAACACGCGAGCCAACATTTGTCAATTCAATTTCTGCGACGTCGTCCTGTTGAAAAGGAGCGGACTGATCAATGAGTGACCCTGCCAGCACGAGCAATAGTATGGTTCCAGTTTTCTGATCCAAGGTTAGCTGTGTACCGGATGCGGCCTGCAGCAGGAAAAGCCTGTCATGCTTCTCATACGTGTCGACGTGAAGACCATATTTTCGACCCTCCGACGGGACATAGCACCAAGGGATTCGCGATAGTCCACACCTCCGATGGCGCGTCAGCTGCGGCGGGAAGGTTTGGATCCTGCATATTATTGGCCACGCTCGGCGGCTCCGACAACTTTGTCTCCTGAAGGGCCAGCAATGTCTTGCGCGAGAGATCGGGCGAAAGCAAATCTGGCGTAAGTACCTCTGAGAAGAGCGCCACCCACCATTTCTCCGAAAGCCCCCGCCGAATTCGGCATGACAGACAACAAGCAAGGTGACAGGCGACGACCTGCGATGCAGCTCTGCCGAGCGCACGGGCCGGCGGTTATGCAAGCAATGTGGCTTCTCTTGGATGGTGGTTCGGGTCCATGGGCGCGCCTTGCAAGTGTGTACGACAAGACCAGATCGCGAACATCCGGCCACAAAGGCAGATGTTGTTTGCGAGTTTACGGTGCTGTCCAGGCTTTTGGATCACCGCTCCCATCCGAGATACCAGCATCGGCCTCGGCTCAGGCGCCGCTTCGCGCGCCCGTTGAGAGGCGGAGGCATTTCGCCGAACTCTCCGTGCGCTCGACGGATGAACCGCGGCGCTTAACCCGCGTTCTTCCGCCGCCCGAATGCGCCAAATGCGACGCCGCCAAACCCCAGGGATCGCTAACGGATCGCGGCGACTCGCGAACATTAATACAGTTCCGACATTGCGTTGAGGAGGCCGCGAGCCTGCAGTTAGCGTTGCTGTTAAGCTTAACTGGCGTAGGGGACAAACAATCATCTGGACAGGGTCAGGTTAAGCAGCATGGCTGAAAATTCAGGACGGATACAGGCGCTCCGGGGCCCGGGGCGCCGGTTTGCCAAAGGCCAATCCGGTATAACCCGAGCGGCAAGCCCCCGGTGCACGGAACGAACTCACCCTCGCCGCGGAGCAGTTGCTCGATGGTGAAGCGGAGCGATAACGCGCAAGTTCATTGAACTGGCGCTCGCCGGCGACAGCATCCGCGCCATGCAGCGTGACATTGAGACCACAGGCGTATTTTGCGCTGTCGCTCACCCAAGAAAATCGCGGGCGACGAGCGCGCGAGTGATCCGGGCCAGGTGTCTTTATCGCTTCCCCTTTCGCTTTGCCAACCGTACCCCAGGGCCGCCGCCATTCTCGGGGATGAACTCAACGCCGCCGTTTTCTAAGGCGGCTTGAAGTACGGCAATAGTTGCAGCGCGAACGTCACGCTCTAATTCAACTGCCGTTACCGTTGTCGGCGATACTTGGGCACGCTCGGCCAAATCTCGCACACCCCATTTGAGCGCCGCGCGAGCCATCCGAACCTGAACCCGGGTAATTCGTATCTGTGACATAGTCACAATATTGTTGTTGTGTGACGGTCCAGAAGGTGATACAGTGTGACAGATTTTCGTTAATTCCGAAGCAAATTGTTGAAGCGATACCGGAGGCCACATGAACACCCCCCTTCTGACCCACCTCGCCGAATACGAGTATCTGCGCGAGCATCTCCAGGCCGAGTACCAGGAGGCCGACGAGGAAACGATCCGCAACAC
>CAVRKF010000019.1:0-760498 GCA_963721625.1 uncultured Alphaproteobacteria bacterium | reverse complement strand
CCGCGAACTCTTCGAGAAGCTCGGAGGCAAACACCACGGGATCATGGGCTTGCGCGGCGAGCCGGTCCCGCATCGCCGCGAACTTCGCCGGGTCGGCCGCGAGGTGCGCCAACGTCTCGGGCCGGCCGCGCAGTTTGCCTTTCTGCTCCTCGGAGACTTCTTCGAAGTAGTCGGGTGCAGAATCGTACTGGTCGATGAGCTGGCCGTCGCGGTAGAACTCGTAGGCGAAGACGTCGTCGTCGTGGACGAGCATCGCGAGGATCTCGCCGGGCAGCCGTTGTGCCAGGGCTCGGGCGACAGCCATGTCCTGGCCGTGCCCGTCCGGATAGACTCCGATCCAACCGCCCGGGGCGGCCCGAGTAGGAATCGCCGCTTCTCTTGGGCGAACTCTTCCAGGACCGAGCGGACCGGCTCGCGGTCGTCGCCCCGGATCTGCACCGAACCGTAGAAGCTACCCATCGCCCTATACCCTCCGGTTGATCCGTCCGCCGATGACCCGGACCCAGGATGGTTCGCGGAGTCCGTTATCCTCGATGGCGGGGGACCGCAAGCCCTGGCAGCGAGCCGCCGCCGTGGCGATCAGGCCGGCGAGACCCGAGTCCGGCGTCCGAGAACCGGACGGCCATCGCTGCCGCGGCGCCCGACCGCCTGTGCACGGCGCCGCGCCCGACCGCCTGTGCGCAGGCGCGGCACGGCGCGATCGCCAACTCGAGGCCGCCCAAGGAGAAGGCGGTGAGCGGTGAGAATACTCCGATCATCCATCGGTTCGGCGGCCTCGTCGCGTGCTCGAACCGGTCGATCAGCGGCTCCGCACCAGCCCCAGGATCGCCCACGCGCTGCCGGCGCCGGTGATCGGGATCAGGCTCTTTCGACCCGTCGCCCCCGGGCTTGACCGGCCGCGACGTCATCGGCCATGAGCCGTCGGCGCGCTGCGTCTTGATCAGGAACGCTTGGGCACGCGCGATGACAGGCTCGTCGGGCTTGATTCCCGCGTGGGCCAGGGCATAAAGCGCCTGGCCGGTCGCCCAGGCGTCGCTCGCCATGTCCTTCGACTGGCTCCAGCCCCCGTCGGCGTTTTGCCGCTCCTTGATGCGCTGCACCAGCGGCTCCCATTCTTCGGTCGGGCGGCCCAGTCGCCGCCAGAGGACGAGACGCATCGCGATCGACTGCGGGTCGTCATCGGTCTTCGTTTCGGCGAGCCACCGGATGCCCTTGTCGCGAGCGGCCTTCGCCGAGTCGTCGCCGGTCGCGGCAGCGGGCATCATTGCCAGGGTCGCCAGCGCCGTCATGCTCTCATCGGAATTGCCGAAGATCGGCGGCCGGGTTTCGGGCCACGCGGACCACGACCCGTTCTCGGTCTGCTCGCTTTTCACCGTCTTCAACAGGAGTTTCATCCCCTTCTGCGAGACGGCGTCCGGCTCGGGGATCGGCCTCCAGTGCGAGGGCGAACCACACAGCCTTCGCACTGAGCGCCTTGGGCGCGCTCGGCGGGCCGCGCCAGACCGAACTTGCCGTCGCCCGACTCGGCGACCCATTTCGTCAACTCGGCCAGGACCGGCTCATCGACGGCGTGGCCGCGCAACTTCGCCTCACGCATCGACCAGACCACGAGGGCGGCATGGTGGCACGAGACGCAGTTGTGCTCGTTCTTCCAGGCCAGCGCGTCCTTGGCCAGAAAGGCGAGGCCACGATCGATCGCGGCGTCAACCTCCGACGGCTTGCGGCGGAGATCCTGGGCCGATGCCGTCCCCGAGACGATGACCACGACGATGGTGACGATCGATCGCATGTCAAAACCTCCGGGAGGCAACGGGTCCAACACTTCCGCGTCTATCCTCTCAGTCACTGACGCGCGCACCAGTGTCGCCAGCTCGTTGAATCGATCGACCGGTTCCCTGGCGGTCCAGGCGATGCCCCGCAGGATCAGCACGCGGAAGAGCGGGTCGTCGAACGTCCAGGTGAAATGGCCGGGGATGCTCACGAACACGCGGCCCTTGCCCGCCTGGCGGGTCCAGAAGAGCGGACGCGGCTGGCCGTCCTCGATTCCGGTCCCGAGCACCTCGACCGAGCCCGGGTCGCCGACCAGGTTCCAGTAGCTCTCGTCAACCAGGTGGAGCTTGCTCGAATCCCCGGGTGATCGGGTGCTTCGAGTTGGAGAAATCGACTTCGAGCGGGCCGTGGCGGAATGCCGATTTCCCGCCCTGCCACGCCAGGCCGATGCGATCCGCCAGGGCCTCGACGGCCTCGTGCCCGTCGACCGCGTAATGGATCAGGACGACGCCGCCGCCGCGGGCGAGGAAGCGATCGAGCTCGGCGGCCTTTGCTGCGTCCCAGCCGGGATTGTTCGAGTAGAAGACGATCACGTCGGCCGTCTCGAGCTGTCGGGCGGCCGGCCATCCGTTGGCGGTCTCGACTTCGACCGACTGATCCGTCGCGAAGCAGGGCCGACCACCGCTTTCGCCAGAGCGGATAATCGTGCTCGCCCGGCCCGTGGTCCTTCGGCCCGCCGGCCAGGACGATCCGGAGCCGCTCGTGGATTCACGACAGCGACGCTCCCTTTCAGGACCGCGTCGAGCTCGGCACGGCGTCGAGGCGGCGGCGCGCCGTCATGCTCGATCGCCGCCGGTCGCAAGCGGATCGGTCAGCAGGAACGTCAGCAGGTCGCGCAGCGTCTCCGGCCCCAGGGCCGTGTCGAGGCCCTCGGGCATGATCGAGATCGACGAGGGCGAGGTCGCTCGACCTCCGACGCGGTCGACGACCGTCGTGCGTCCGTTGCTGTCGCCGACGATCAATCGATCCCCGTCGGTGCGGAGCGTCCCCACCAGAACGCGGCCGTCGGCGAGCGCGACCGTGTGCGAGATGTAATCGGGATTGATGGCGGCGCTCGGCGTGTGGATGTCGCGGAACACCGAGGCGTAATCGCGGTGGACCAGATTCGAGAGGTCCGGGCCGATCTCGCCGCCGCGGCCGCGGACCTTGTGGCAGGAGGAGCACTTTGCCTGCTCGCCGTAGAAGAGGGCCCGGCCCCGGCCCCAGTCGCCGCCTTTCAGCTCGGGGATGTCGCGGTCCGCGATCGTCTCCGCGCGCTTCTCCAGGGAGGCCCAGGGCAGCAGGAATCGCCGCAGTGGCAGTGCGCGGGGCCGCGCGTCCTCGCGCGGTCGAACCAGGACACTTCGAGGGCCGGCCGCCCGCCGTTGCCAGAGAGATCTCAACCGGCAACGGCTCGCGCTCCCGAGGTTTCATCGTGAACCGGACGCGGTACCGGCCGTCGTCGCCGCGACTGGAGGGAGTGCTTCCGGCCGGCGTGGTCACCTCGATCGGCCCGGAGCCGGCGAAGACCAGCGACGACCTCCTCATCCGGCAGGGTATAGCCGGCGTCGAGCCGGGCTGGACGGCCGGGCGCAGCATCTGCCAGAGATCGAGCTTGGTCTGGAGCGCCAGCCGGCCCGGGCGTTCCATCGCCTGCCAGAGCCGGTCGTGATCCGCGCTCGATGCGGTGAACGCACGGGCGACGGCCAGGTCGAGGTGCGGCAGCCAGCCGGACCAGCCGCCGTCGCCCGTTCTCGGGCCGCCATGCTGCGTCGACGCCCGAGAGGTCGTAGCCGAGATCGACCGTCGGGACCTGCGGAAGCTCGCCCGCCCGGAGCCGCGCTGGGCCGGCCCGGCCAGGGCGCGGCAGGGTGATGGCGTACGAGGACGCTTCCGGATGCGGGGCGGTGGCCAGAAGCAGCGAGCGCCGGTCGGCCGAGACCTGGGCCGAGAGGATCGGCAGCTCGAACCGGGGCTGCGCATCTGTCGTCCCACGACCTCGTAGCCGGGGCGCAGCGACTCGAAGCGGTCGCCCGGGCGGACGGCCCGGCCGTACTCGATCGCGATCTTGCTGGCGAGGTCGCGCAGTCCGCCCGGATCGAGCGGCCGGTCGAAGGCGATGCGGACCTCCTGCGGCGCCGAGGCCCAGGCGAGCACCGGCTGGGGCGCATCGGGCTCGCTGTATGCGATCTTGTAGAGCTTGCCCTTCCCCTTCGGCCCGCTGCCCCAGTCGGGCAGGCCGCTGTGGACCGCGACGACCAGTTCGCCGCGCGGCGAGACACAAGCGTCGGCCGCGAGCATGTTCAGGCACGGCGAGAAGCTGATTCTGGGCGACGTAGCCGGCCGGCGTCTTCACCAGCTTGGTGCGGAAGAGCTTGCCCCGCGAATAGCCGGTGACCAGGGCATCGCCGGCCCACAAGGCCGGGCCGAAGATCGGCCCGCCGTTGACCGGCTCGTTGAAGTTCAGGCCGCAGGTCGATTGGTGCTGCGGGCCGTAGTCGAACACGCTGGGCTCGTCGATCACCGACGGGAGATGCTTCGGATGCCGGGGCGGGAAGCCGTAATGCCGGCCGGGCTGGATGTGCAGCAGCTCGTCGAACGGGTTGCCGTTGGCAGCCAGGTGGCGCCCTCCTGGTCGGTCGCGAACAGGTCGCCGAGTCGGTTGAAGGCCAGCGCGACCGGGAAGCGGATGCCGGTGGCGATGATCTCGCGCTTCTTGAGATCGGGGGAGACCTTCTGGATCGTGCCGTGCTCGTCCTTCAGGTCATACGCTGCGCGGCCCGCCGCGTCGACTCGATAGGCATTGGTGAAGTCGGTCGTCCCCAGCCCGAAATAGACGTTGCCGGCCTGGTCGAGGGCCACGCCCAGGGCGTCGACACCGTGCGGCAGCTCCTTCCACCCGCTGGCGACGACGATCTCCCTGTCGGCCTTGCCGTCGCGGTCGACGTCGACGATGAGCGAGAGCTTCCCCTTGGAGGCGACGAACACGCCTTCGCCCAGATGGTAACCGGGGGGCGCAGCGCCATGCCGATCGGCGCGACGAGGCTCCCCTTGTTCTCCCAGAACCGCTCGACCCTGTCCTCCAGGCCGTCGCCGTCTGCGTCGGAAAGCAGGTAGATGTCCCCGCCATAGGCCAGGGCGACGAGCTTGCCGTCGGCGCGGTACTTGACGTTATTGATGTTCGTCAGGTCGACCGGCAGTTCCCGCACCGAGAAGCCCGGCACGAACATCTGCACGGGCGGCGGGTCCGTGACGGCGACCAGCGGCTTGCCGACTCCCTGCCGGCCGGGCCGGCGGATCGGTCCTTTGCCGCCGAGTCGGGCGGCCGAGATAGTCCTCGACCTGCCTGCGCTCGGCCTCGTCGAGCACGCGGTCGTAGACCAGGATCTGGAGGATGTCGCCGTCGAGGAAGCCGCGGATGCCCGGGGGGGAGCCGTAGTAGCGCGCCCCGACGGTCATGCGGTCGACTGCGAGGGTCGACACGCCACGATCACGCGAGCGGCCCGGCTGGCCGTCGACGTACAGCTTCGTGCCGCCGGGGCCGGACGTGGACGTGACGGTCATCCGGCGGACGACGCCGAACTCGGATGGGGTCGTCATCAGGTTGTTCGCGCCGGCGAAGCCGTTCCCCTCGACGTTGAGCGATTCGAAACGGCCGGTGGAGGCGAAGCTCATGTCAACCGTCACGCCACTGGTGAAATCGACTGCGCCCTCGCGGTGCATCGCCAGGAACCCGCGGAAGTCGCCCGGATTGCTGAACGGTGCGGCTACGACGAACAGCGTGAAATCCGTTAAGCGAGCCTTTGCCTCGACGAGCTCGAGATAGCTCGCCTCGCCGTCGAATCGCAGGGCACCGTCTTGATAGACGGGCGGTGATTCCTCTTGCTTCTGCGCGAAATCTCGGCCGTGGCCCGAGGCGTCGTACCAGAGGTCGACCCGAGTGCCGTCGGACGCCTCCGGGCGGCCGTGGGCCTTGCGGGCGGCATTGAGCCGGCCCGCGTCCAGCCAGAGCGCGAGTCCCCGCGTGACCTTCAGGCCGGGATCGGCCCACGGTTCGGTCGGCCTGGCGGAAGCGTCCTGGCCGAAGCTCGAGGATCCGACGGACAGTGCCCAGAGGGCGACGACGAGGGCGAGTGAGGGACGTTCTCGCGGCATGATGGACGGGCTCCTGCTCCGAGTCCGCATGGGGCGCAGATGCCTTCATCTTACCGGGAGCCGACGGCGGACGCCTGCCATTCCGATACGGGCCGGAAGTCCGCGATAAGAGGGTTCGGACGACGCCTCGCTGTCCCGCCTGTTACGCCCTCATCGCGGCTCCGGCGCCTCGTCGCCGCCGCGGCGGACCGGCAGCCCGAGGGGCGACCGCTGCGGCGCGGCGCCGAGGGGATCGGGTCGAGCGCGTGGTCGGCGCGAGTCTTGATGTCCTCCAGGTGCGCCGGACGACCGGGCTGGCATTTTGATTCTCAACGCGATCGAGGAGCGTCTTGATCTCCTTCGACAACCCTTCCAGCTCGGCGCGCGCCAGGGCGGGCAGGTCGCTGTCCTCGGACGGGTTGTCGAGGAAGCCGGCCAGCAGGTCGACGTAGGCGCGCTGGAGGTTGCGGCGGTAGAGGTCGATCGTCGACCGGGGTCGCCTTCGAGCTCGGTCCAGATCCCGGCGTGCAGGTCCTTGATCAAGGTCGGTCGGCGAGTACGGATCCTCGCGGCGCTCGGGCGGCCTGCTCGCTCATCCGGTCGAGTCGCGTCTTGTTGACGAGGCATCCGCAGCAGCATCTGCTGGGCGGAGAGGATCCGCTCGGCGCTGCCGTGCGACTCGAGCCGGTCGAGGATGTCCGGGGCGATCAGCGAGGGCGGCGTGTGGAAGCCGTGTTCGATCAGGAACGCCACGGCCTTCTTCTGCTGGTCGGCCGGGACGGGCGTGAAGACCTTCTTCCCCTCGGGGTACCAGAAGTTCGTTGCGGACGAAGCCGCCGACCAGGTTGGCGACGTGGCCCAGCTCGCGGTTGCGCTGGGCGATGAGCTGGCTCGTAGATCTCCCGCAAGCAGGTCGTAGTTCTCGCCCGCCTTCGACGTGGCCTTGACCAGGTAGCCGGCGACGCGGTCGATGTTCTTGAGCCCCAGCTCGGTGGCGCGGATCGGGTCGGAGCCGAGGTCCTCGGTCTGCTGCGACGGGTCCTCGCGCGGGATTCGGGTCGCCGAAGCGGAGCTTGGGGTCCTCGAGCTGCCGCGCGGCGATCTTCTCCAGCTCCTTCTTCTCCTGCTCGTACGTCTTCGCGTCGGGGAACTCGCGGTAGCCCCACTCGACGGCGAACTCGTCGTACGGCCCGACGATCGGGATCAGCCGGGCGCCGTCGCCGGGCTGGGCGACGTAGTTGAACCGGCCGTAGTCCATGATCGACGCCTCGACGCCGTACTTGCTTGGTGAACTCCGGGTCGCGGAGCTGCTCGACCGTGTACGCGGAGCTGGCCTTCATGTTGTGCCGGAAGCCCAGCGTGTGGCCGACCTCGTGCGACGTGACATAAGCCACCAGCTCGCCCATCAGGTCGTCGGGCAGGGGCAGCGTCTGGGCCTTGGGGTCGTTCGGCGAGGCCTGGACGAAGTACCAGTCGCGCACCAGCTTGATGACGTTGTGATACATGCGGATATCGGCTTCGAGGATCTCGCCGGTGCGGGGGTCGTGGACGTGCGGCCCGTAGGCGTTCTCGATGGTGGAGGGGAGCCAGCGGATGGAGGAATAGCGGGCGTCCTCGGCGTCCCAGTCGGGGTCTTCCTGCGGGGTGGGCGGCTCCTTGCCGAGGATGGCGTTCTTGAAGCCCGGCCTTCTCGAACGCCGGCTGCCAGGCCTCGATCCCCTTCTTGATCCAGGGCCGGTACTTCGCCGGCACCTCGCGGCCGATGTAGAAGACGATCGGCTTCTTCGGCTCGGAGACCGCGGCCTTCGGGTCTTTCTTCTCGAGCCGCCAGCGCGTGATGTACTGGACCTGCTCCACCTCCTGCTTGGGGCTGCCGTAGTCCTCGAACGAGACGGAGAAGATACCCGACGCGGTCGTCGTAGCGGCGGGGCTTCATCGGCTTCTCGGGCAGGTCGATCAGGCTGTGGTGCAGCATCACGGTGACGCCGCCCTGGTCGGAGTCGCCGCCGATCGGGATCGTCGGGCCGCCCGGCAGGGTTAACCCGCCCCCGCCGCGCGGGCGGTACGTCATCAGCACCTTGGCCTCGATGTTGGTCGGGAACGCCTTCACCTTCTCGATGAACGTCCGCCGCGGGTCGATCCCGCTGGCGCTGAGCCGCCTCCGGGCGCTGAACTCGGGCAGGTCGCCGGTCAGCACGGGCGTCACGTCGATCACCGGCCGCTTGTCCTTGCCGAACGCCTGGATCGGCAGCACCGCGATGATCGCCTCGAGCGACGCCGCCTTCACCGCGTCCTTGATCGGGTCGCTCACCTCGGCGCGGATCTCGTACTTCACGTCGCGCAAGAGGATGTCGTCCCCGCGCTGCTCCCAGCGCACCACGCGGTCGCCCACCGGCTCGCCGCCGTAGCTGTGGCCGGCCTGCGTCTGCTCGAGCTGCGTCACCCAGAGCATCTCCTTGCCCAGCTCGGCCGTCGGGATCTCGAAGTAGACCTTGTCCTCGATCCGGTGCACCAGGAACAGCCCGGGCGAGGTCTTCGCCTCCTTGGTGATCACCCGGTCGTACGGCTTGATCTTCGACTCGGGCTCGCCCCGGCCGCCCCGGGCCCGCGCCGTCGTCTTTCTTGGCCTCGTCCGTCCGCCCATCCTGCGGCCGGTCCTGGGCCCGTGCCGGAAGCCACGCCAGGGTCGCGCACGAGAACAGCATCGCCAGGGCAGTGCCGAAAAGCTTCGTCCGCATGTCCACCTCAGATCATCGATGCATTATGAATGAAAAACGCTTCGAGGTCCCGCTGTTCCCACCCAGCCTATCCCAACAGGTCAGGCTCTGCAATTTGATAATTGGGGTATTTGGATGATCTGGAGAGATTTGCCGGCCGAATCGCCGTGCCGGGGGCGCCGGACCTCGGACGGCATCGCGGGCGGCGGGTATAATGGACTTTGAGAGTGAGGGGGCCTCGCTCCGGAGACCATTGTTGCCGCGTTGAAGTCCTTGTGTATGGCCGTTCCAACCAGTTCGCTCTTCGTCCCGCCCGGGCTCGAGCCGGGCGACCGGTTCGAGGTGACGCCGATCGGCGGGACGGGCCGGCTGAGCCTTCCCCGGGTCCTGGGCCCGGACGGGTTCCCGATCGAGCAGATCGAGGACCCCGCGGGGCGTCCGCTCGACCTGGCGCTCGACGCCTCGGCCGGCTCGATCGTGGTGCCGAAGCTGGGTGAGGGCGTCTGCCCGATCGCAATGGCCCGCTCTGGCTGGAGTACCGCGCGCCGGGGCGGTTCCGGCTGATCGTCGAGCCCGGCGCGCCGCATCCGGCCAACGGCTCGGTCGTCACCGAGCAGGGCGTGCCGATCGAGTTCGACCGGGGCGACTGGCCGGTCGTCCAGGCCGCCAGCGCGTCGGCGGCCGGACTCGAGCTGGACCAGCTCGACCTGGCGATCCGCGCGGCCCGGCTGGCCACGCACGCCGGGTTCGACCGGCTGATCGCGCTGCCCCTGGTCCGCGACATCGAGCTGCTCGAGCACCAGATCCGCACGGCCAAGACCGTGCTGCGGCGGTTCCGCGGCCGGGCCATGCTCTGCGACGAGGTCGGGCTGGGCAAGACCATCGAGGCCGGGCTGGTCCTCTCCGAGCTGATGATCCGCGGGCTGGCCCGCTCGGTGCTCGTCCTGGTTCCCCCGTCGCTGATCGAGCAGTGGCAGGGCGAGATGCGGCGGAAGTTCTCGATCGAGCTGGTCAGCCACGACGACCCGGCGTTCCGCGACCGCGGGCCGGCCGCCTGGAACGAGTTCGACCGCGTCATCGCCTCGATCCACACCGCCAAGCGCGAGCCGCACCGGTCGGCGATCCTCGGCCCGGCGGTGGGACATCGTCATCGTCGACGAGGCCCACCACCTGCGCAACCGCAACACCCAGGCCTGGAAGTTCGCCAGCGAGATCCAGAAGCAGTTCATCCTGCTGCTGACCGCCACGCCCGTGCAGAACAACCTCGAGGAGCTGTTCAACCTGGTCACGCTGCTGGAGCCGGGGCTCCTGAGCACGGCCCGGCAGTTCCAGCGGCACTTCGTGGACCGGCACGACAAGCTGACCCCGCGGCACGTCGACGAGCTGCACGCGCTTGCTCGCCGAGGTGATGATCCGCAACCGGCGGAGCACCGTCGGCCTGCAATTCACCCGGCGGTGGGCGCAGGACCGATCAGCCTGCCGCTCGTCGCCGGCCGAGCAGGCCCTCTACCAGCGACGTGACCGAGTTCGTCCGCGATCACCTCCGCGGCGCAGGCCCGCAAGGAGGAGAAAGAGAAGGGAAGAAGGGCGCGGAAGCGGACGAGGCGAAGCGGGCGGCTCGATCAACCGCATGGCGCTGTTGAGCCTCCAGATGGCGATGGGCAGCTCCAGCCAGGCGGCGGCCGGGACGCTGGCGAAGGTCGCCGAGACGCCGCAGGCTGGCCGAGTCCGACCGCGCGCGGCTCGTCGACCTGGCCGAGCGGGCTCGTGCCGCAGCGCGACAGCACCAAGGTCGACCGGCTGCTCGGCCTGGTCGGCGAGTATCCGCGACAAGATGGTCATCTTCACCCAGTTCCGGGCCACCCAGGAGCTGCTCGAGCGCCGGCTCAAGGAGGCCGGGCACGACGTCGCGGTGTTCCACGGCGGGCTGTCGCGGCTGGAGAAGGAGGCGGCCATCGAGCGGTTCCGCGGCCGGTCGCGGCTCTTGCTCTGCACCGAGGCCGGCAGCGAGGGCCGCAACCTCCAGTTCGCCCATGCCGTCTGCAACTTCGACCTGCCCTGGAACCCGATGAAGATCGAGCAGCGGATCGGCCGGCTCAGCCGGATCGGCCAGACCCACGACGTCCACGTCTTCAACCTGGTCGCCGCCGACACCGTCGAGGCCGCCGTGCTCCACCTGCTCGAAGCCAAGCTCAACATGTTCGAGCTGGTCATCGGCGAGATTGACATGATCCTCGGCAACCTCGAAGACGAGCGCGAGTTCCAGGACGTCGTCGCCGACCTCTGGGCCGAGTCGGCCGACCAGGACGACTTCGCCCGCCGCATCGACGACCTGGGCGACCGCCTGCTCGAGGCCAAGCGGGCCTACTTCGAGCAGCGCGCCATCGACGACAAGCTCTTCGGCAACCGCTTTGCGCCCGATGGATAAGCCGATCCGGCGATCCTGGACTCCGACGATGCCATGAGCACCGACCTCAAGAGCACCGATCCGACGTCCGTCTCCCGCACCGCTGGAAGAGTTCCTCCGCGATTACGCGGAGACCACCGGCGGCATCTGGGACGAGGTCGAGCCGCAGGTCTACGACCTGATGCTGCCGGGCCGGCGAGCGGCGCGGGCGAGCCGGAGATGGTGCGGCTGGTCTTCGATCCCGAGGCGATCCCCGAGCATCCCGGGGCGCAGCTCGCCAGCTACGGGACGCCGCTGATCGACCGCCTGCTGGCCGACGCCGTGAATCGGGGCCGGCACCTCGAGCTGTACCTGGTCGGCCTGAACCTGGCGCCGCAGGGCGTGGAGGACCGGCTGCGCCGGGCGGTCACGCTGCCGCCGGGGTTCGTGCTCAAGGTCGAGCGCGCGCGGCCGCTGCACTTCCCCCAGGCGGTCTTCTGGTTCGAGGCGACGTTCGTCAGCGACCAGAAGGAGCAGGACCTCCTGCACGGTGGCGATCGACGTGCACCACGGCCGGCAGGTGCGGCACCTGGAGCGAATTGCTCGACCGCGCGCACCTGGCCGAGCGAGCCCTGGTCGCCCCTGGCCGAAGCGCCGCACCCGGGGCTGATCTCGGCCTACCCGATCGCCCGCGACCGCGTGGTGCGGACGCTCTCGGCGCTGGCCAACACCTGTCATCGCGAGCTGCACGAGCGGCTGGACCGGCAGCTCGAGCGCATCGGCCGCTATTACGCCGACCTCCGCGCCGAGGTCGAGGAGCAGGCGAAGAAGGCCCGCAACCGCGACGAGGACCCCGCGCGGTTCGCCGCGCGGATCGAGGGCCTCGAGCGCGAGGAACAGCTCCGCGCCGCCGAGCTGCGGCGGAAGAGCCAGTTGAAGGTCCACCTGCGGCTGCTCAACCTGCTGGTGATCCACCAGCCCAAGCTGCTGCTGAATACGGCCGTGGTCTCGTCGGCGACCGGGTCGGCCGCCGGCCGGCTGGAGTGGGTCTAGGACCCGCTCGTCGAGGCCGTCGAGGCGGCCGTCTGCCCCGAGTGCCGGCACCCGACGTTCGAGTTCGCCGTCACCCGCCAGGGCCGGCTCGTCTGCCCGGCCTGCGCGGTGGCAGCATCGATCGCGTCAGCGAGGCCCGGCCGGCGCTGATCGATCCCGGATCGGGGAACCTCCCTATCGACCCGCCGCCGCCCCGCCAATCGGCTCGTAGGTGACCGTTCCCGCCCGACTGACGATGTCGATCCCCTGCGGGCGCCGATCGCCCCGCACGGCGGCGGGGATGCGCTCGAACAGGGTCGTGAGGTCGCCGAGTCGATCTTCGCCACGGCCGGCGATGAAGCCGTGCCACGAGCGACTGGTCACGTCGCCCATGCCGCTGTTGAACATCCGGGACTCCAGACCCCTGTTGCCCTGGGGCAGCCGAATCGCGCCGCACTCGGTGAATAGCGCGATCGGGAGCTTGCCCAGGGCGGCGGGCGCGAATCGCACCTCGATGGGCCCGCTCTGTGACGGCGCCACTTGTTCTCGATGGTGCGATGAATGGCGAGACTTTCCGCGCCTATGTCGAACAGTTTTTAGCGCCCACGCTCGCACCCGGCGATGTCGTCATCATGGATAATCTCAGCTCTCACAAGGTGGCCGGCGTGCGCGAGGCCATCGAGGCATGCGGCGCAAGCTTGCTCTACCTGCCGCCCTATAGCCCCGATCTCAATCCCATCGAGCAGTCCTTCTCGAAGCTCAAGGCCCTCATCCGAAAGGCCGCCGCGCGCACGCGCGAGGCCCTCTGGAATGCAATCGGCCAATTTCTTCCGCGCTTCCCGCCGCGTGAATGCGCGAACTACTTCGCAGAGGCAGGCTATGCTACCTGATCGGGAAACGCTCTAGCGGCAGCCCGGCGTGCCGTCGTCGTGGGCGAGCTTGAACGGGCCAAGCGCGCGCGCCGCCTGGTCGATCCAGCGGAGCTCGATGACGCGGTCGGTCGGGACCTGGTGCGCAATGAGCTTGTTGGCGACATCGAAAGCCTCGAAATCCTTGAGGCTCGCGACCGGAATCGTACCGACCGGGTCGCTCGCGCCCCATTCGATCCTCTCGATCAGCGCGGGATCGTGGATGCTCGAATACTTGGCGAGGATGCGGACGACGTCGGCGCGGTTGGGGCCGTGGTGAAACGCCTCGCAATATTCCCGCGTGCCTTTGAGGATCGCCTTGAGGAAGGCTTTGGTCGCCGCTTCGTGGGTTTTGACCCAGTCGGTGTTCATCTGCCCGACCGCGATCAGCTCGGGCTTTACTTTGAGGAAGTCCTCGGGGTTGAGCCATTTGACGGCGATCCCCTTGGCCGCCATCGCATCCGTCAGCGGCGGGATCATCACCGCGACGTCGATCGCCTTGTTCTGGAGGGCGGCGGGCATCTGCGAGAAGCCCACGGTCTTCACATCGGCGTCGTTCAACGTGAGGCCGGCCGAATTCGAGCACGCGGCCAACCGCGTAGTAGTCGCCGGTGGCGCGGCCGCTGATCGCGATCGAATGGCCGCGCAGATCGGCCGGGGTCTTGAGCTTGTCCTTGAGGTCGGAGCGGACCATGAAATAATGGAAGGCCGGGCTTATCGACACCGTGTAGAACACCTTCACCGGGAGATCCCGCGCGATCGAGTTGAACATCGCGGCCGACAGCGCGCCGCTGGTGACCTGCACGCGGTTGGTCGCGAGCATCGCCTGGAGATCGGAACCCGATTCGATGTTCTGGATTTCGACGTCGAGACCGGCGTCGCGGAAATAGCCCTTCTCCTGGGCGATATAGAGCCCGCCCGCCGCGATCGACGGAACGATCGCGGCGACGACCTTGACCGGCGCCTCCGCCTTGAGCGGAGACGCCATGCCGGCGAGCGCGAGCGCGCCCAAACCTGCCACGACGAGTTTGCGAAGCTGCGTCATCACCGGGTTCCTTTCCCTTTCGGATCGTGCCGTCCTTTGGGCCTGAATGTGTTTTAGAACACAGGACGTCGCGCTGGGAATCCCCATCTTGGACGCCGGCGCGGTTTCGGTGTAGCGTCGCCGTAGAAAAAGACGAACCGCGGGAGGACGTTTATGCGTACAGGGTTTCGTTTTGCGATTTTGCTCGGACTTGCGCTCGCCGTGGCGGCGCCCGGCAGCGGGGCCGGCGCGGCGCCGGTGAAGATCCGCGCCGCCTGGATCGCCACGCCCGCGTCGCTCATCCCCATCCTATTCCTCAAGCCGGGATTGGCGAAGCACAACGGCGTCACCTATGATTTCGAGCCCGCTGCACTTCCAGTCCACGCCGACCGAAATCTCGGCGCTCGCCGCCGGGCGAGATCGAGATCGCCACGCTCAATTTCGCCTCGTTCCCGATCGCGGTCGAGAATGCGGGCATGACCGATCTCCGCATCATCGCCGACGAGACCGCAGGACGGCGCCAACGGCTACGCCACGGCGCAATACATGGTCCTGAACGACGGGCCGATCAAGAAAGCGGAGGACCTGAAGGGCGGATCGTCGCCGTCAACGGGCTCGGCGCCGGGCGTCGATCTCGGCATGCGCGCCTATCTGTTGCAGCCACGGCCTGATGTTCAAGCGCGACTACACCACGATCGAGGTGCCGTTTCCCAACATGACCGCGGTGCTGACCGACCACAAATCCGATCTCGTCACCGAAGCGCTGCCGTTCGTGTTCGATGCCAAGCTGCAACAGGTTGCGCACACGCTGTTCACGCTCGAAGGATGCGCTGGGCGGGTCGGAGCTGTCGTTCTGGGTGGCACGCGCGGGCTTCATCAAGAAGCACCGCGCCGCGTTCGTCGATCTGCTCGAGGACATGGTGCGCGCCTATCGCTGGTACGCCGATCCTGCCAACCACAAGGAGGCGGTCGCGATCCTGGCGCAGTTCACCAAGCAGCCGCGCGGCGCGGCTCGACTGGGCCTTCACCAAGCAAGACACCTATCGCGATCCCGAACGGGCTTCCCAACCTCGCGATGCTGCAAAGCAACGTCAATACGGTGAAGGAGCTCGGCTTCATCAAGACCGACGCTCGACATGTCGAAATATCTCGATCTCAGCATGATCAAGGAAGGCGCCGCGCGCCTGAAGTGATCCGCTTCGGACGGCCAACCCAGGGAGGGACCAGCGCATGAAGCTCTACATGCATCCGGCATCGACGACCAGCCGTCCGGTGATGCAGTTCATCGCCGACAGCGAAGTTGACCGTCGAGCAGCAGGTCGTCGACATCTTCAAGGGCGAGCATCACGGCGAGGCCTATGGCCGGCTCAATCCGAACCGCCTCATCCCGCTGCTCGAGGACGGCGATTTCCGCCTCACCGAGAGCGCGACCATCCTGCGCTATCTCGCCGCAAGACGTCGGGCTCGCCCGCCTATCCCAAGGAGCTGCGCCCGCGCGCCAAGGTCGACGAGATGCTCGACTGGTTCAATTCCAACTTCTATCGCGACTGGGGCTATGGCTTGTCTATCCGCAGGTGTTTCCGCACGCTGAAGCGGCCCGATGCGGCGGTCGCAGGCGGGCGACGGTGGCATGGGGCCGGGACAAATCGAAGGTCTGGCTGCAGGTGCTGAACGACCACTGGCTCGGGCCGCGCAAGACCTATCTGTGCGGCGGCGACATCACGATCGCCGACTTTTCGGCCTCGCCCTCGTTACCGCGGGCGAGCTCGTCCATTGCGACTTTTCGCCGCTATCGCCAACGTGGCGCGCTGGGTCGCGGCGATGAAGGCGCGGCCGAGCTATGCCGAGGTCTACGAGGTGTTCAACGGCTTCGCCGCTTCGACCAAGGGCCAGGCCTTCGCGGACGCCGCTGAGCGCGCGCGCCCTCAGATCGGGATAGCAGGACTGCGACGTGAGCGTGATGTTGTAGGGGAGGAGCTCCGGCGCGACGAATGTGAAGGCGTAGCTCGCGCTGACCTGGTTGCCGCAGCTTCTGCGTGGTCGCGGTGAACATCCGAGGCCGGCAGGTTCAGCGGCGAGGTCTGCTGCGAGGCATAGGTCGCGGTCGCGCCCGCGCGAACCGCAGGTCGTGGTGTTGATCGAGGCGCAGCGCGACGCCTGTTCGACGGCGTAGTCGAGCATGCCCTGCGTCCAGATCGCGCGCCCGAACTCGAAGATGCCGAAGATCATGCGACACGAGGAATCGGCGCCACCAGCGCGAACTCGACCGCGCTCGAGCCGCGCTCGGCGGTGCGCAGCCGTGCGAACCGCCGCACGGCGGTCGCGCATGCGGCGCGCGTCGGATGGGACGACGCTCGCATGGCGCCGTGCCTAGAAGAGGATGCTAAGGAGTCGCTAAGTCGCGGCCGCCGGCGCACGTGCTTCGTTGCGGGTTTTGAGCTGGATTTTGCGCGATTTCGCCGCGCCTGCCGGGTTGCCTCACGCGAGCGTGTTGATCGGCCGCGCACCATCTTGCCGTCGAGGAAGCCGCGGATCGCCTCCACGGCCTGGCCGTAGATCGCGCGCGATAGGCCTCCGCCGTGGCATAGCCGAGATGCGGCGTCAGGATGACGTTGTCGAGCGCCAGCAGCGGATGATCCTTGGGATCGGCTCGGCATCATAGACGTCGAGCGCGGCGCCGGCGATGCGGCGCGCGCGCAGGCATCCGACCAGCGCCGCCTCGTCGACGATCGGGCCGCGCGAGGTGTTGACGAGATAGGCGGTCGGCTTCATGCGCGCGAGTTCGGCGGCGCCGACGAGCCCGCGCGATGCGGCCGCTCGAGCACGAGATGGATGGTGATCGACGTCGCTGAGCGCGAACAGCTCGTCCTTGCTCACGCGGCGGGCGCCATGCTCGGCGGCCTTCGCGTCGGTGAGGTTCTGGCTCCAGGCGATGATGTTCATGCCGAAGGCCTTGGCCGACCTTCGCGACCTGGCTGCCGAGCCGGCCGAGCCCGAGGATGCCGAGCGTCTTGCCGCTGAAGGCCGTTGGCCGAGCGCCGGCGTCTGCCAGCGTCCCTGGCGGTCGCCGCGGTCCTCCGGCGGGATGTGGCGCATCAGGGCGATGATGAGGCCCCAGGCGAGCTCCGCGGTGGGATAGCCCAGCATGTCGGTGCCGCACACCTGGATGCCGCGCGCCGTCGCCGCCTCGACATCGATCGCGGCATTGCGCATGCCGGCGGTGACGATGAGGCGCAGATTGGGCAGGCGCTCGATGAGGCTCTGGGAAAGGCGTGCGCTCGCGCATGAGCACGACGCATTCGAACGCGTGGAGCCGGCGGGCGAGCGCGTCCTGATCGGCGATATGCGCGGGAAACGCCTCGATCTGCGCCGCCGGATGAAGCTCTGCCAGTCCGCCGCAGCCGAGCGCCGCGCCCTGATAGTCGTCGAGCAACGCAACGCGCATCATCGCCGTTCCTCTCCGCAATTGCGGCTCCCCTTTAGACAACTGCCCGGGGCAAGGCAAGGCGAGGCGAGGCGAGGCGGCGCTCAGCCGGCCGGCGGCGGACGGTACGGCGCCGCCCGCTGCATCCAGCGCACGAGCCAACCGGCCGGTGCCACCCACACCGTCCCGGCAACGGCGTAGAACACGAACGAAGCCAACGCCCCCGGCTGCCGCATTTGCGCGGCGAGCGCCGCGATTGCCAGGCCATAAAGCGCGAGCCCGCCGACCAGGACAAGGGTGCCGAAGAGAATGCGCAGGCGCATGGGACGGCGCCTCAGCGCGCATGATCGAGATACCGGGCGAGACCGAGGAAGGCCGGCACCGGATGGGTCACGACAAAGCAGGGGATCGCCGCGAGATAGGCGCGGAACCGGCCCTTGTCCTCGAATCGGCGGCGGAAATCGCTGGCGGCGAAGCGCGCGCCCAGGCGCGGCACGATGCCGCCGGCGATATAGACGCCGCCGCGCGCCCCCAGCGTCAGCGCGAGATTGCCCGCGACTGTCCCCAGCATGGCGCAGAACATGCTCACGGCCGCGCCGCAGAGAGGCTCGCTCTTGCCGATCTCGGCGTCGGCGATCTGCGCCGGCGTGAAGTCCTCGGCCGGGGCGCCGGCGATCTCGGCCAGGGTCTGATAGAGATTGACGAGCCCCGGCCCCGACAGCACGCGCTCGGCCGACACATGGCCGAAGCGCCGGTGCATCCGGGCCAGGACCTCGCTCTCGCGCGCGTCGGCGGCCGGCATCGTTGCGTGCCCGCCCTCGCCGGCGATGGCGATCCAGCCCTCGCGCGCGGGGACGAGCGTGCTCATCCCGAGGCCGGTCCCCGGGCCGAGCACGGCGATGGGCGCGTCCGCCGCCGCCGTGCCGCTGCCGATGGCGATGCGCTCGTCGTGCTGCAATCCCGGTACCGCCAGGGCATTCGCTGCGAAATCATTGACGACGAGGAGACGGTCGAGCCCGAGCCCGCGCTGCAGTGCCGCGATCGAAAACGACCACGCATGGTTGGTAAGCGCGACGGCGTCGCCAGTCACCGCCGAGGCTACCGCCAGCGCGGCATCGCGCGGCCTCGGCTCGGGCTTCTCCGCCGCGAGATAGGCGGCGACCGCGGCCGCGAGGCTCGGGTAATCCTCGTTCGCGAGGACGCGCATCCGCGCTGGACGTTGCTCCGCATCGAGCAGAGCGAACCGGGCGTGCGTCCCGCCGATGTCGCCGATCAGACGGGGAGGGGCATTCATGGCGGATATATAGCGAGAATGCCGCGCCTTCGGTTCCCGCCCTTCGCCCGCCGCTTCTGCGGCCGCGCTGGCGTTGAGGCGCGCACGATCCTTGCGATTATTGTGCGTTGCACAAAATTTCCTTAACCCGGCCTCGGGTGCGGCAAAATCGCCCACAGAAAAATCGACGAGGGAGCATTTTTCAGCTTGATTTGTGCGATGCAACCCGGCATCTTTTGCGGTGCGGCATTGGTCGTCGCCCGACGGCCTGCCGTACGTCTTCTAGGCGTTTCCTCCCTAAACTTGGGCCGTGCTAGTCACGGCCCAATTTTTTTGGCGTCAGGGCAGGCGTGCATCGCCCGGGCCGAGCTGGCGCTGCATCAAGCACGCAGTCGATCCAGCGGCCGTGCTTGAACCCGACCGCCGGCAAGCAGGCCGACCCGGCGGAAGCCGAGCCGCTCATGCAACCGCGATCGAGGGCGCGTTGGCGCTGTCGCCGATGACCGCCACCATCTGGCGATAGTCGGCAGCGGCGCAGCGCTCGACCAGGCGCGCGAGCAGCGCGTGGCCGATGCCGCGGCGCAGCCAGTCGGGCGCGACGTAGATCGAATCCTCGAGCGTATAGCGATAGGCCGAGCGCAGGCGGTAGGGCATGGCATAGGCATAGCCGCGCACAATGCCGTCGCCGCCGGTCGCGACCAGCCACGGCAGGCCGCGCGCTGCCGACATCGGCGAAGCGCTGCGCCATCTCCGCCTCGCTCGGCGGGTCGTCCTCGAACGAGGCGAGGCCGAAGCGTACGTGATGGGCATAGATGCGGGTGATGGCGGGAATGTCGGCAGCGGCCGCGTCGCGGAGCGCAAACGCCGCTGTCGCGGCTCACGTCGGCCTCAGCGGCGCCGGATCGATCGCGGCGAGCGCGGCCACCAGTTCGCGCATGTCGGCGGCGAGCCGCGCGAGGAACGGCTTGCGGTCGAAGATGCGCTCGTCCATGTAGAGGCCGCGGCTCAGCTCGATCTGCAGCCCGTGCCCGCCCGCCTGCGGCTTGCCGTAATGCGGCGGTGGTGAAGCCGCCGGCATAGGGCGCGTTGCGCGCGACGGCATAGCCCTTGGCGCGCAGCACGTGATGCGCGGTCTCGATGACGATCGGGTGGCACGCGGTGCCGTGGCAATCGCCGAGCACGATGTCGGCGCGGCTGCGCGCCGCCGCCGCGCTCGGCCGGCGCGATCGAGGACGGCATCGAGTGGCAGTCGAGCAGACAGATAGACAGCCGAAGCGCTCGCGCGTCGCGCACGACGAGCTGCTTCAAGGCGCGGTGATAGGGGCGGTAGAGCCGCTCGACGCGCTCGGTCGCCTCGGCGAAGCGCAGCTTGCGCGCGTAGATCTCCTCGCCGGTGGCGACGACGCGGGCGATCGTGCCGAGCCCGACCCGCACCCGCGGCGAGCGGCTGTTGACGTAGGCCGGCAGCGCATCCTCGAACATCGCCGGGTCGAGCTCGAAGGGCTCGCGGTTGGGATCGAGATAGGCCCGCGGGAAGCGCGCCTTGAGCAGCGGCGCCGCGATCTCCGGCGCCGGGGTCGAAAATCTCGTCGACGTAGCTGTCCTCCGAGCGCCGCAGGGTCAGCGGGTCGAGCCGCGAGGCTCGCGAGGAATTCGGCCGGATAGTCGGCGCCGCTATGCGGCGAGGCCAGCACCAGCGGCACGGCCTGCGCACTGCCGCGCCGCGATCTCGATCGGCGGCTCGACCGCCGCGCCGCGGTTCGAAACGGCCCTCCATGGCGCGAGATTAGGGGCAATCGCGGCCGTCCGTCACCTCCCTGCGATAAACCCTTCGTTCAGTTCTCGCTGCCTAGACTGGTCGTCCGACCGGACTGTAACCATCATGGCGCGCATCCTCCTCGCCGAAGACGACGACAGCGTGCGGATCTTCCTTGCCCGCGCCCTGCGCGGCCGGGCACGAGGTCTGCGACATGCCCGACGGCAGAAGGCGCTCGCCTGGGTGAGCGAGCACCCGGTCGACCTGCTGCTCGCCGACGTGGTGATGCCCGGCATCGACGGCATCGAGCTGGCGCGCCGCGCCAGCGACATGTGGCCGCATCTGCGCGTCATCTTCATCACCGGCTTCGCCGCGGTGGCGCTGCGCGCGGCCGAGACCATGCCGCGCGAGAGCACGGTGCTGGCGAAGCCGTTCCATCTGCGCCATCTCGTCGACGAGGTCCATCGCTTCCTCGAGGCGTGTGAGCGGCGGCGCATGACGGCCCGGCCCGCGCTTGCCAAGGCCGGGGAATTGCGTTACACCGCCGCCTCATTGCGGGCATGTAGCTCAGCGGGAGAGCACCGCCTCGACACGGCGGGGGTCAGAGGTTCAATCCCTCTCATGCCCACCATTACCCGACCCAGGCCCCGCTGACCCATTCCTCGCCCGTGTTCTCTCGGACGCCTGCCGAACACCTGCGCGTGAAGTGACCGAAACGCCGCATCCTCACGACCATCGCCCCGGCGCCCCGGCCGCAGCGTCGGCGACGGCGCGCGATCCCGTCTGCGGCATGCGCGTCGATCCGGACAAGACGGCGCATCGCGCGCGGCACGAAGGCGCCGACTATTTCTTTTGCGGCGCCGGCTGCCGGACGAAGTTCCTGGCCGATCCCGCGAAATATCTGGCGCCGTCGGACGCGTCGGCCCCCGCGGCGCCCGCTCCTCGGCCCGGCACGGTCTATACCTGCCCGATGCATCCCGAGATCCGGCGCGACCGGCCGGGGAACTGCCCCCTTTGCGGCATGGCGCTGGAGCCGCTCGCCGTTACCGCCGAGACCGGCCCCAATCCGGAGCTGCGCGCCATGACGCGCCGATTTGCCATCGGCCTCGCGCTTGCGGTGCCGCTGATGGCGATCGAGATGGGCGGCATGCATCGCCTGGCGCCGGCGGTGTCGCAGGGACTGCAATTCGCGCTCGCCACGCCGGTGGTGTTCTGGGCGGGATGGCCGCTCATCGAACGCGGCTGGGCGTCGTTCCGGTCGTGGCACCTCAACATGTTTTCGCTGATCGGGCTGGGCGTTGGCGTCGCCTATGGCTTCAGCGTCGTCGCCATGCTCTTTCCCGGCATCTTTCCCGCGAGCGTCCGCAGCGGCGGCGAAGTCCCGGTCTATTACGAGGCGGCGGCCTATATCGTCGTGCTCGTGCTGCTCGGGCAGGTGCTGGAGCTGCGCGCGCGCGAACGCACCGGGGGCGCGATCCGCGCGCTCCTCGATCTCGCGCCGAAAACCGCGCGCCGCATCGCGGCCAACGGTCAGGACGAGGAGATCCCGCTCGACGTGGTGCAGCGCGGCGACCGGTTGCGCGTGCGTCCTGGCGAAAGCGTGCCGGTCGACGGCGCGGTGCTCGAAGGCGCAGGCGCCGTCGATGAATCGATGGTGACGGGCGAGTCGATGCCGGTCGCGAAACGGGTGGGCGACCGGCTCATCGGCGGCAGCCTCAACGGCACCGGCAGCCTGGTCATGCGGGCCGAGAAGGTCGGCGCCGAGACCATGCTCGCCCGCATCGTCGCAGATGGTCGCCGAGGCGCAGCGCAGCCGCGCGCCGATCCAGCGGCTCGCCGACGTGGTCTCGGGCTATTTCGTTCCGGCCGTGGTGGCGGCGGCGGCGGCGGCGTTCCTGGCATGGATGATCTGGGGTCCGGCGCCGGCGCTTGCCCATGCGCTGGTCGCCGCGGTGTCGGTGCTGATCATCGCCTGCCCCTGCGCGCTCGGCCTGGCCACCCCGATATCGATCATGGTCGGGATCGGCCGCGGCGCGACCATGGGCGTCCTCATTCGCGACGCCGAGGCGCTCGAGCGGTTCGAAGCCGTCGATACGCTCGTCGTCGACAAGACCGGCACCCTCACCGAGGGCAAGCCGCGCGTGGTTGCCGTGGCGGCGGCGCCGGGCTTCGATGAGGCGGACATCCTGGTTAAGGCGGCGAGCCTCGAGCGCGCGAGCGAGCATCCGCTCGCCGCCGCCATCGTCGCCGCTTCGCGCGAGCGGCAGCAGGCGATCCTGCCGGTCGCAAATTTCCGCTCGCGCACGGGACGCGGCGTTGCCGGCGCCGTTGGCACGCATGAGGTCGCGCTCGGCAATGCGGCGATGCTGGACGAGCTCGGCGTCGGCACGGCGGGCCTCGCGGCGCAGGCTGAGGCGATGCGGCGCGACGGCGCCACGGCGCTCTTCGTCGCGATCGACGCCAGGGCCGCCGGCATTATCGCGGTGGCCGATCCGGTCAAGGCGACGACGATGGCGGCGCTGGCGCGCTTGCGCCGGGACGGCATCCGGATCGTCATGCTGACGGGCGACAATCGCGTCACCGCCGAAGCGGTGGCGGCCAAGCTCGGCATCGGCGAGGTCGAAGCCGACGTGCTGCCCGAAGACAAGCACCGCATCGTGCGCCGTCTGCGCGCCGCGGGCGGAATCGTGGCGATGGCAGGCGACGGCGTGAACGACGCGCCGGCGCTCGCGGCGGCCGATATCGGCATCGCCATGGGCACGGGCACCGATGTCGCCATCGCCAGCGCCGGCGTCACCCTGGTCAAGGGGGACCTCGGCGGCATCGTGCGCGCCCGCGCGTTGAGCCGGGCGACCATGCGCAACATCCGCGAGAATTTGTTCCTCGCCTTCGTCTATAACGCGGCCTGCATTCCGATCGCGGCGGGCGCGCTCTACCCATTGTTCGGCTGGCTGCTCAGCCCGGTGATCGCCGCTGCGGCCATGAGTCTCAGTTCAGTCTCGGTGATCGCCAACGCGCTGCGCTTGCGTTGGGCCCGGCTTTAGCCCGCAACGCGCACGAAGTCGTGAAGCTGGGCATGGGGATAGGCCAAATCCCGGCCGCTTAACACGGTGCGAGGGCGACATCGTCGTCACCGAGCGGAGGGCCGGCAATGCACCGATTCACGGGCGAGCCCGATCTGGCCGAAATCCTGACCGATCCGATCGTGCTGGCGCTGATGCGGGCCGATGGCTGCGTCATGCGCTCGTTCTACGACAGTCTTCACGCGCTCGCCGCCGACGACCAGCTCCACATGCAACGCTGCACGGCGCCCTCCGGCCGCCAGCCGGTCCGCGAATCTTGAGCGGCGCGGCGTTCACCGGCAGGTGATGCGGGTAAAGCTCCCAGTATCCGGGTCCTCGTAGCTCAGCGCCGCGGCGAGAGCCTCGCAGGCGCTCCACATCGTGCTGGTGGCGAAGACGCGCGTCGCCTTCATTCCCGCGGTGTGGAAGCGCACCTCCATGCGCGCCTGCATGTCGCCGGGAATCGGCATGAGCGGCAATGCAAGCCCGGCCAGCACCGCCAGCGACAGTGCGAACTCGCCCCGGCCCGGATGGCGATCGGCAGTGCGACGCGACCAATTCCACATGGCACCCTCGGACCCGTTTCGTCTCGACCCGTCTCGTCTCGACCCGTCTCGTCTCGACCTGCAAATTCTATGCCCGGCGCATCTTGGCCATTCCCGCGGGCCCGGCGGGACCGGGTGCGGTACGGCTTGGTCCTTGCCGCGCAACCGCTTAGAATGCGGCGTTCGAGCCCTTGCCGATGGATGCCATGCCGGAAGAATTCTACCGTATCAAGCGCCTGCCGCCTTACGTCTTCGCCGAAGTGAACGCTTTGAAGGCGCGCGCGCGGGCGGCCGGGCGCGACGTGATCGACCTCGGCATGGGCAATCCCGACGGCGCGACCCCCGATCATATCGTCAAGAAGCTGGTCGAGACGGTGCAAAATCCGCGCACGCACGGCTATTCGGTGTCGCGCGGGATCGCCGGACTGCGCCGCGCCCAGGCGGCCTATTACGCGCGCCGCTTCGGTGTGACGCTCGATCCCGAGCGCGAGATCATCGTGACGCTGGGCTCCAAGGAGGGGCTCGCCAATCTGGCGCAGGCGATCACGGCGCCGGGCGATATCGTGCTGGTGCCCAATCCATGCTATCCGATTCACGCCTTCGGGTTCATCATGGCGGGCGCTTCGGTGCGTCATGTGCCGCTCGGGCCGGGCGTCGATTTCATGCACGAGCTCGAGAAGGCGGTGACGCACAGCATCCCGGCGCCGGTGGCCCTGCTGCTCAATTTCCCCGCCAACCCGACCGCCCAGGTGGTCGATCTCGGCTTTTACGAGGCGATCGTCGATTTCTGCCGGTCGCGCGGCATCTTCGTCCTGTCCGATGTGGCCTATGCCGAGATCTATTTTGACGGCAAGCCGCCGCCTTCCGTGCTCCAGGTCAAGGGCGCGCGCGATATCGCGGTCGAGTTCTCCTCGCTCAGCAAGACCTATTCGATGGCTGGCTGGCGCATCGGCTTCGCCGTCGGCAATGAGCGGCTCATCGGCGCGCTGTCGCGGGTGAAGTCCTATCTCGATTACGGCGCCTTCACGCCGATCCAGGTAGCGGCGACGGCGGCGCTCAACGGACCGCAGGACTGCATCGAAGAGATCCGCCAGCGCTACCAGGCACGGCGCGACGTGCTGATCGACGGGCTGCACCAGGCCGGCTGGGAGATTCCGAGCCCCGCCGCTACCATGTTCGCCTGGGCGCCGCTGCCGCCGGCTTTCCGCGAGGGCGGCAGCCTCGCCTTTTCCAAGCTCCTGCTCGAACACGCCAACGTCGCCGTGTCGCCGGGCGTGGGCTTTGGCGAATATGGCGAGAACTATGTCCGCATCGCGCTGGTGGAGAACCGGCAGCGGCTGCGCCAGGCGACCCGCAACATCAAGCAGTTCCTGAGCGGGCGCTCGATCGGGGGCAACAGTTTCGCGCCGGCTCAACCCCGGACCGCGGCGGCGGCGGTGCCGGGCGCGTGACGCGCGCGGCGCGGTTGACAGGACGGGGCCGGCTTTCTATGGTCGCCGCCTTCCGGGAGACCTGGGATGAAGATCGCCAACTCGCTCAAGTCGCTGAAAAAGCGCGACAAGAACTGCCGCGTCGTCCGGCGCAAGGGACGGGTTTACGTCATCAACAAGACCAATCCCCGCTTCAAGGCACGCCAGGGCTGAGTCCGGGCCGGCCCGGCATCGAACCGCGCCCCGGGGCGCGGTTTTTTGTTGCCCTTGCGGCGCCCGTCCGGCCACCCTGCGGCCGCGCCCCGAGGGTTGGCGCGAAGGGTTAGGCCATGGACATGCCGCTGCCCGATCTGGCGGTCATTGCCCGGCGCGAGGCGATCGCCGCCGACCTTCGGCGCATCGTTCCGGGCGAGGGCGTGATCGCCGGCGCCGATGAGCGCCGCGCCTATGAGAGCGACGGCCTCACCGCCTATCGCCAGAGCCCGCTCCTCGTCGTGCTGCCGTCGACCACGGCGCAGGTGGCTGCGGTGCTGCGCTACTGCCGTGCCAACGCGGTCAAGGTCGTGCCGCGCGGCGCCGGCACCTCGCTCTCCGGCGGCGCCTTGCCCTTGGCCGACGGCATCGTCCTCGGCATGGGCAAGTTCAACCGCATCCTCGAGATCGATTTCGACAATCGCTGCGCCGTGGTGCAGCCGGGCGTGACCAATCTCGGCATCTCGACCGCCGTGCAGCACGCCGGATTCTATTACGCGCCCGATCCGTCGAGCCAGATCGCCTGCTCGATCGGCGGCAACGTCGCCGAGAACTCGGGCGGCGTGCATTGCCTCAAATACGGTCTCACCACCAACAACGTGCTCGGCGTCGAGCTGGTGATGACGAGCGGCGAGGTGGTGCGGATCGGCGGCAAGCATCTCGACGCCGAAGGCTATGACCTGCTCGGCATTGTCGTCGGCTCCGAAGGGCTGCTCGGCGTCGTCACCGAGGTGACCGTTCGCCTGCTTAAGAAGCCGACCGCGGCGCGCGCGATGCTGGTCGGATTTCCACTCGAGCGAGAGCGCCGGCGCGTGCGTCGCCGCGATCATCGCCGCCGGCATCATTCCGGGCGGCATGGAGATGATGGACCGGCCCGCCATCCACGCGGCCGAGGACTTCGTCCATGCGGGATATCCGCGCGATGTCGAGGCGCTGCTCATCGTCGAGCTCGACGGCCCGCAGGTCGAGGTCGATCACCTCGTCGGCCGGGTCGAGGCGATCGCGCGCGCTAACGGCGCCGTGTCGCTCCGCATCAGCCGCGACGAGGACGAGCGGCTGCTGTTCTGGGCCGGGCGCAAGGCCGCGTTTCCGGCGGTGGGGCGCATTTCGCCCGACTATTATTGCGTCGACGGCACGATTCCGCGCCGCTGCCTGCCCGACGTGCTGCGGCGCATGAGCGTGCTTGCCGCCGAGCACGGGCTGCGCGTCGCCAATGTATTCCATGCCGGCGACGGCAATCTCCATCCGCTCATCCTCTACGACGCCAACAAAGCCGGCGAGCTGGCACGCGCCGAGGCCCTGGGCGCGGCGATCCTGCACCTATTGCGTCGAGGTGGGCGGCGTGCTCACCGGCGAGCACGGCGTCGGCGTCGAGAAGCGCGATCTCATGGGCACGATGTTCGACGAACGCGATCTCGCGCAGCAGCAGCGGCTCAAATGCGCCTTCGATCCCGACGGGCTGCTCAATCCCGGCAAGGTGTTCCCGCTGCTGCACCGCTGCGCCGAGCTGGGCCGCCTCCATGTCCATCACGGCGCGGCTGCCTTTTCCCGACCTGCCGCGTTTTTGAGGGCGCGTCGTGAGCCGTCTTCCGCCCCGCCGACGAGCGCGAGCTGATCGAGATCATCGCCGGCGCGCTGGCGCGCGACGAGCCGCTCGAGCTGGTCGCCGGCGGCAGCAAGCGCGGCCTCGGCCGGCCGCTGCAGCTTCCCCACGTCGTCGACCTGTCGGCCTTCGCCGGCATCCGTCTCTACGAGCCCGAGGAGCTGGTGCTGACCGCGGGCGCGGCGACGCCGCTCGCCGAGATCGAGGCGGCGCTCGCGGCGAACCGGCAGATGCTCGCCTTCGAGCCCGGCGATTGGCGCGCGCTCTTGGGCAGCATCGAGCGCAGCCAGACCATCGGCGGCGTGCTGTCGTGCAATCTGGCGGGGCCGCGGCGCATCCGCCAGGGCGCGGCGCGCGATCATTTCCTCGGCTTCCGCGCGGTGAGCGGCCGGGCCGAGCCGTTCAAGGCCGGCGGGCGCGTGGTCAAGAACGTCACCGGCTACGACTTGCCGAAGCTGCTGGCGGGCTCCTACGGCACGCTCGCCGCGCTCACCGAGGTCACGATCAAGGTGCTGCCGCTGCCCGAGACGGCGCGCACGCTCGTGCTCGCCGGGCTTGACGACGACGCGGCGCGCCGGGCGATGGGCGCGGCGCTCAACAGTGCCGCACGAGGTCGAGCGGCGCGGCGCATCTTCCTGCCGAACTCGGGGCCGATCTCGCGGGCGGCGGCGCGCGCACGCTGCTGCGCCTCGAAGGGGCTGGAGCCCTCGGTCGCGGCGCGGGTCGAAGCGCTCGCGCGCGAGCTGGCCGCGTTCGGCGCCGTCGATGTGCTCGGCCGATGCGGAGTCACTGGCGCTGTGGCGCGCGCTGCGCGACGCGACGCCATTCGCCGCCCTGGCCGACCGCGCGGTATGGCGAGTCTCGGTGGCGCCGACGCGATGGTCCGGGCGATCGCCGCGCGCGTCGCGCGGCAGCGTCGATCTCCGCCATTTCTTCGATTGGGGCGGCGGACTGATCTGGCTCGCGGTGGCGGGCCAGGACGATGGCGGTGCCGCTTCCATCCGCGGCGCGCTGGGCACAGGCGGGCACGCCACGCTTATCCGCGCGCCCGACGGGTTGCGCGCGGCGGTTCCGGTGTTTCAGCCGCAGCCGGCGGCGCTGGCCGCGCTCGCGGCGCGGGTCAAGGAGGGATTCGATCCGCGCCGCATCCTCAA
This sequence comes from uncultured Alphaproteobacteria bacterium, assembly GCA_963721625.1. Lineage (GTDB taxonomy): Bacteria > Pseudomonadota > Alphaproteobacteria > ATCC43930 > CGMCC-115725 > DATJLY01. The sequence continues at coordinate 731,989 of CAVRKF010000019.1, read as the reverse complement.
TCGCGGCCGCATGGTCGCCGAGGTCTGAGCAGCGATGCAGACCGATTTCACCCTGGCGCAACTGGCCGATCCCGATCTCGCCGAGGCGAACGGGATTCTGCGCACCTGCGTCCATTGCGGCTTCTGCAATGCGACCTGCCCGACCTTCGTGCTGTTGGGCGACGAACTCGACGGGCCGCGCGGGCGCATCTATCTCATCAAGGACATGCTCGAGCGCGGCGCCGACGCCAGCGCAGCGGTCGCGCGCCACATCGACCGCTGCCTCTCCTGTCTCGCCTGCATGACCACCTGTCCGTCGGGCGTGCATTACATGCACCTCGTCGATCTGGCGCGCCAGCGCATCGAGGAGACCTATGTCCGGCCGCTCGCCCGAGCGCATGCTGCGCGCGCTCATCGCCACGGTGCTGCCGCGCCCGGTGCTGTTCCGCGCGGCGCTCCTCGCCGCCGTCGCCGTGCGGCCGCTGCTGCGCCGGTTGCCGGGACGGCTCGGCGCGATGGCGCGCGCTGGTGCCGGCGCATCTGCCCAATCCCGGCGTGGTGGAGCGGCCGCAGGTCTTTCCCGCCGCAGGCGCGCGGCGCCAGCGCGTGGCGCTGCTGACCGGCTGCGTGCAAGGCGTGCTCGCGCCCGAGATCAATGCGGCGACGGTGCGGCTGCTGACGCGCCACGGCTGCGAGGTCGTGGTGGCGCCGGGGGCCGGGTGCTGCGGCGGCCTCGCCCACCACATGGGCCGCGACGCGCTCGCCTAGGCTCGCGCCAATGTCGATGCCTGGAGCGCCGTGCTCGACGCGGGCGGGCTCGACGCGGTGGTGATCAACACCTCGGGCTGCGGCGTCACGGTCAAGGATTACGGCTTCATGCTGCGCGGCGAGCCGGATTATGCGGCGCGGGCCGCGCGCATCTCGGCGCTGGCCAAGGACATCGCGCGAATTCGTCGCCGACGCTCGGCCTGGCGCCGCCGCCGCGCGCGAGCGGGCTAACGCGTCGCCTATCACGCCGCCTGCTCGCTCCAGCACGGCCAGCGCGTGCGCCGCGAGCCGCCGGCGCTTGCTCGCCGCCGCCGGCTTCACCGTGCTCGAGGTGCCGGAGGGGCATCTCTGCTGCGGCTCGGCCGGCACCTACAACATGCTGCAGCCGGTGCTCGCGCGGGCGCTGCGCGAGCGCAAGCTCGGCCATATCGCAAGCACGCGCGCCCGATCTCGTCGCCTGCGGCAATATCGGCTGCATGACCCAGCTCGCCGAGCGGAACCGAGCTGCCGGTGGTGCACACGGTGGAGCTGCTCGACTGGGCCACCGGCGGCCCGGCGCCGCCGGCGCTGGCGCGCCAGTGATCAGCCGCGCAAGCGCGCGAACCGCGGCAGCAGCAACGACACCGCGAGCGCCGCGAAGCCGACCAGCGTCGGCGCGATCCAGCTCGTCCCGCCCTGCCACAGCCGCCCGCCGGCGGCGCCGAGATCGACATAGGCGAGCGTCATCGGCAGCTGTCCCAGGAACGATCCCAGCGCATAGCTCGAAAGCTTGCAGCCGCGTCAGGCCGAGCGCATAATTGGCGAGGCTGTGCGGCACCACCGGGATGAGCCGCAGCGCCACCACCGCGCGCCAGCCGCCGGCCTCGGCGCGCCGCAGCATCGGCCCGAGCCGCGGCATGGATTTCGGGCTCGATCAGGCCGCCATTGACGTAGCGCGCGACCAGAAACCCGGCGACGGCGCCGAGCACGCTGCCGGCCGCTCGCCCAGGCCAGCGCCCCAGCCCATGCCGAACACGCAGCCCCGCCGCCACCGCCAGCACGGTGCGCGGAAAGAAGCAGCAGGCTCGCCGCGACGTGGAGCGGCGAGAAATACCAGCGGCGCCGCCGGCCAGGCACGCGATCGCGCCGCGCCAGCGAATCGGGATCGAGCGCGGCGCGATGCTGCCACGCGAGCACCGCGCCGGCGGCCAGCGCGACCAGCACCAGGATGCGCCCGGCGTGGCGCCACACGGCGAGCGGAGCCGCCGCCGTTCTCATGAGCCCGAAGAAGGCGCGGCGCGCGCGGCGGCAACTCCAGCGCCGCGTCTTCCGCCACGATGTCCGGGCGGCTCGCGCGGCGCATCAGCCACATCACGCCGCCGAGATCGACGATGCCGACCCACAGCCGGTCGAAGACGCCGTAATTCGATTGTGCCGCGCTGGCGCGGCCGATGGTTCACCGGCACCGACACCGTGCGCCCGCCCTGGCGCAGCACCAGCGCCGGCAGGAAGCGGTGGTAGTGGTCGAAGATAGGGCAGGGCGAGGAAGATGCTCGCGGCGCAGCACCTTGAGCCCGCAGCCGGTATCGGGCGTGGCATCGCCCGAGCAGCCGCGCCCGCACGCGCATTGGCGATGCGCGAGGACAGCCGTTTCACCAGCGTGTCCGCGCCGCTTGGCGCGCAAGCCCGCGACGAGCAGCGGCGGCTCGGCCGGCGCGGCGCGGGCGAGCGCATAAGAGGCGCGGAATGTCGGCCGGGTCGTTCTGGCCGTCGCCGTCGAGGTCGCGATCGACAGCGCCGCGCGCCGCCACGACGCCGCTGCGGATCGCCGCGCTCTGGCCGTAGCTGCGGCGGTGGCGCACCAGACGGAGGCGCGGGAAGTCGCCGGCCAGCGTCGCGCACCGCGGCGGCAGTGCCGTCGCTGCTGCCGTCATCGACATAGACGATCTCGTAATCGGGACCGCCGTCGAGCGCGGCGCGGATTTCCGCGACCAGCGGCGCGATATTGGGCGCCTCGTTGCGGACGGGAATGACGATCGAGATATCCATGGCCAGGCGGCGGCGGTGTAGCACACTTCCCCGGTCGCGACAAAACCTGCCCCGTTCCCCGCCACATCCGGGTTGATCGGTGCGGCGGCGCGCGGCTTGATGTGGATCATGTCGCCGGCGCGCGAACCTGCGAGGCTGGAGGCTGCAACGGAGCCGCCATGCGCCGCATCATCACTCTCGCCGCTATCGCTCTCGGCCTCGCGGGCTGCGCCTCGCCGCCGCTCGTCGACATGACCGGCGTCGACCCGGTGGTGTACCAGCGCGACCTCGACCATTGCCAGGCGATCGCCACGGGCAAGGACGTGGCGGGTCCGCTGGTCGCCGGCGCGATCATCGGAGCCTCCGTCGGCATGGGTGCAGGCGCCTTCGCCGGCGCCACCCCCGCGATCAGCGAAGCCGAGGGTATCGGCGCCGGTGCGGGCGCCGCCGCCGGCGCCGGTACCGCTGCCGCCGTCAAGGCCGCGCCCGAGCCGCCGGCCAAGCCCGAGGAGATCCGCTCGGTCGCCGATTGCCTCCGCGTCCATGGCTACAAGGTGCTGCCGCCGGCGTGATCGCAGGGCTCAGGCCCGCCCCGTGACCGTGGCGAGCAAGCGGCGCACATCGTCGGGCCGGCGGTCGCCGCTCCACACCACGTATTGGTCGGGCCGAATCAGCGTGAGGCGTGCCGCGTAGGCTTCGCGTCCGCCGGCATAGCTGTCCCGGATCACCTTCAAGGGGATATTCAGCGACCGCGCCGCCTGCTCGAACGCGGGGACGGCTTCGGCGGCGGCATCGAATGCGAGCAGGGTGAAGCCGGTGCCGAGTTCCTCGAAAACGTTCCGGCCGGACGACAGGTCTGCGGCGCGAGGTGATGGCCGGCGCGCGCCGCGAACATGTGGGTGCCGTGAGCACTGCTGACGCCGTTGGGCGGACCCAGGATGACGGCCGAGCCCTCGTAGTTCGGCTCATAATTTTCTACCGCTGCACCAGCGGTTTCTTGGCGTTTCTTCCATGCCTGCTCGAATTCGGCGCGGTCGCGGTCGGGGTTGTAGCGTTCGAGGAAGGCGTGATCCGTCCGGATGCGCGCGGCGATGAAATCCTCGCCGGTCTCCTCGAAAATGGGACGGCGCTCTTCGCCGTAGGAATCGAGCAAGGCATCGCCACCCCATCCCGCCAACCGCGCCGCAAGCTTCCATCCGAGATTGGCTACGTCCTCCAAACCATTGTTTAGTCCGAAACTTCCATAGGGTGGATGACTATGGGCCGCATCCCCGGCGATGAACACGCGCCCGACCCGATAGCGCTCGGCCACCGCAACGCGCAAATCCCAAAACCCGACATGGTCGAAGGTGCAATCGAGCGGCAATCCCGCCGCTCTCTCGATCAGCCCCTTGAAGTCGTAGTTCGCGGTGGTGGTGTCGGCTGGCACGGGGGCATGGAAGAACCAACCCTCGCCGACATCGATCCGGCCGAAGAATTGCCAATACCCTTTCGCATCCGGGTGCAACACGTTGTAGGTGGCGCGTTCGGGAAAACGCTTGAGCGCCTCGTGCAGCGTGCGCGAGCGAAACACCGCCAGGACCATGATCTGGTCGAAATCCGAGCCGCGGCGGCCGATGCCGATCTGATCGCGGACGGTGGAGCGCGCGCCGTCGCAGCCGACGACGTAGTCCGCCGCCAGCACGTCGGTCGTGGTTGCCTCGTGCTCGACGATGGTGACGCGCGCGCCGGCGTCGTCCTGCACCACCGCTTCCGCCGACCAGCCCATTCGGCTCTCGACAGTGGCAAGCTCGGCCATCCGCGCGCGCAGCACTTTTTCCGTCTCGTATTGCGGCAGCCTTTCGGTGCCCTGGAAATAATAGGAGCCGATGATCTCGCGTTGCGGCGGCGCGTACCAATAGGGGCTCATCAGATCGCGATAGGCGGTGATCCCGCTGATGGGATAGCCGGGCGGCATGATGCGCGCGGCCCTGAGCGCTTCGGCGATGCCCCAGGTATAAAAAATGCTCGAGGGTGCGCTGGCTGAGATTCTGCCCCTTGGGAATTCGCTGCAGCTCGCGCCGGCGCTCCACCAGCGCGCATGTCACGCCGCGGAGCCCGAGCTCGACCGCGAGCGCCACGCCCACGGGACCGCCGCCGACGATCACGACCTGGTAGCGTTTCTCCACGTTGTGCCTCTTTTCAGACGGCGCTCACGCCTCGATCCAGGCGATGCGCAGGACGTTGGTGGCGCCGGGCGTGCCGAAAGGGACGCCGGCGGTGATGACGATGCGCTCGCCGGCGGCGGCGAAGCCTTCCTTGTGCGCGGTGCGGGTCGCGTGCTGCACCATGTCGTTGAAGTTGCGTCACGTCGCGGGTATGGACGCAATGCAGCCCCCAGGCCAGCGCGAGCCGCCGCGCCGTCTCGATCCGCGAGGTCAGCGCCAGGATCGGCACGTTCGGCCGCTCGCGCGCGGCGCGCAGGGCGGTCGCGCCCGAGGTGGTGTAGGACAGGATGGCGGCGGCGCCGACGGTCTGCGGCGACCTGGCGCGCGGCGTTGCTGATCGCGTCCGACGGCGGTGTGCTCGGGCTTCGTCGCCCCGGCACTGCAAGCCCGGCGAAATAGATGCGGGTCCGCCTGCACGCGGCGGATGATGCGGTCCATCATCGTCACCGCTTCGAGCGGATATTGGCCCGGCGGCGGTCTCGGCCGAGAGCATCACCGCGTCGGCGCCCTCATAGACCGCGGTGGCGACGTCGGAGGCCTCGGCGCGCGTCGGCACCGGCGCGCGCACCATCGATTCCAGCATCTGCGTCGCCACCACCACCGGCTTGCCGGCGAGCCGGCAGGCGTGGATGATCTGGCGCTGCACCGGCGGCACGTCCTCGGGCGGCATCTCGACGCCGAGATCGCCGCGCGCCACCATCACCGCGTCGGCCAGCTCGATGATCTCGTTGAGCCGGCGGATCGCCGCCGGCTTCTCGAGCTTGACCAGCACGCCGGCGCGGCCGGCGATGAGCTTGCGCGCCTCGGCCACGTCGTCGGGCCGCTGCACGAAGGAGAGCGCGACCCAGTCGACGCCCATGTCGAGCGCGAAGGCGAGATCGGAGCGGTCCTTCGGCGTGAGCGCCGATGAGCGGCAGCACCGCATTCGGCACGTTGACGCCCTTGCGGTCCGACAGCTCGCCGCCGATGACGACCGTCGGTCTCGGCGAAATCCTTGCCGCAGCGCTCGACCTTGAGGCGGATGTTGCCGTCGTCGAGCAGCAGCTCGGTGCCGGGCTCGAGCGCGGCGAAGATTTCGGGATGCGGCAGCGGCGCGCGCTTGGCGTCGCCCGGCGTCTTGTCGAGATCGAGGCGGAAGGGCTTGCCGGCGACGAGCCTCGCCTTGCCGCCGGCGAAGGTGCCGACGCGCAGCTTCGGCCCTTGCAGATCGGCCATGACTGCCGATCGGCCGGCCGTACGCGCTTTTCGAGCGCGCGGATGGCGTCGCAGACGCGCGCGGTGCTCCTCCTGCGTGCCGTGGCTGAAATTGAGCCGGAACACATCGACGCCGGCGCGGAACAGCGCCTCGATCATCTCCGGCGTGGAGCTCGCGGGCCCGAGGGTGGCGACGATCTTGGCGCTGCGTTGACGTCTCATCAGTCCTTCTCCGGCGACCACGAATGCGCACGAAAATCGTTGACGTTGGTGAGCGTCGGGCCGGTCACCACGCAGATCGCCGAGCGCGTGAAACGCGCTCCAGGCGTCGTTGTCGGCGAGCAGCGCCGTCGAGATCGAGCCCCGAATCGCGCGGCGCGCGCCATCGTGTCGGGACCGATCGACGGCGCCGGCATTGTCCTCGGTGCCGTCGATGCCGTCGGTGTCGCAGGCGAGCGCATGGATGCCGGATGCGCCGTCGAGCGCCAGGGCCAGCGCCAGCAGGAACTCGGCGTTGCGCCCGCCGCGGCCCGTGCCGCGCACCGTGACCGTGGTCTCGCCGCCCGACAGCAGCACCGCCGGCAGCGGCAGCGCCCGGTCGCCGGCGACGAGCCGCCCGGCCGCCGCCTGCGCGCGATGCCGGCGAGGACCCGCCCGCCTCGCGCGCCTCGCCCTCGATCGCATCGCCGAGGATCGACCGGCGTCACCCCGGCCGTCGCGCGCCGCCGCCGCCGCCGCCGTCGAGCGCCTGGCCGCGGCGTCGCGATCAGCACGATAGCCGCTGCGCGCGAGGCGCGGGTCGCCCGGCTTCGGCGTCTCGTCGGCTCCGGCGCGTCGAGATGTGCCGCGACCGCAGGCGGCGGCGCGATCGCGTAGCGGGCGAGGATGCGCGCGCGCATCGGCGAAGGTCGTGGGATCGGCGACGGTCGGGCCCGAGCCGATCACCGCGGGATCGTCGCCCGGCACGTCGGAGATCGCGAGCGTCACCACCGCGCGCCGGCGCAACGCCGCCGCGGCGAGACGGCCGCCCTTGATCGCCGAGAGATGCTTGCGCACGCAATTGATCTCGCCGATGGTCGCGCCCGAGCGCAGCAGCGCGCGCGTCACCGCCTGCTTGTCGGCGAGCGTGAGGCCCGGCGCCGGCAGGGCCAGCAGCGCCGAGGCGCCGCCCGAGAGCAGGCAGAGCACGAGATCGTCGGCGGCCGAGCCCGGTCGACCGCGGCGAGGATGCGCCTGGCCGCCGCGAGCCCGGCGGCGTCGGGCACGCGGATGGGCCGCCTCGACGACCTCGATGCGCCGGCACGGCACGCCATGGCCATAGCGGGTGACGACGAGGCCGGAGAGCGCGCCCGGCCAATGCGCCTCGACCGCCTGCGCCATCGCGGCCGCGGCCTTGCCGGCGCCGACGACGATGGTGCGGCCCGGGCGGCGCCGGCAGATGCGGCGGCAGTGCCGTCGCCGGCTCGGCGGCGGCGAGCGCGGCGTCGAACAGACGGCGCAACAATGCGTCGGGCTCGCGGACTGATCCGATCCACCGAATTCCTTCATCGCCAGCCGGGCGCGAAAAAGCTCGCCAGCCCTTTTCCGCCAAGATAGGATGGCCGCTCGTTGCGACACAACCCGGCTGCGCCGAGCCCGCCATGTCCCGATTCCGCCTTGCGCCCGACGATCCCGCCCCGGTGCTGCTGCATCATCCGCGAACGCGCGGACGCCGGTGCTGCTGACCTGCGACCATGCCAGCAACGCGATGCCGGCGCAGCCTCGCCGGATTGGGGCTTCCGGCCGAAGCGCGGGCGCGCGTCATATCGGCTGGGACATCGGCGCCGCGGCGGTGACGCGGCGCCTTGCCGATGCGCTCGACGCGCCGGCGGTCCTCGCCGGTTATTCGCGCCTCGTCATCGACTGCAACCGCGATCCCGACGATGCCGACCTCGATCCCCGAGACGAGCGACGGCGTCGCCGATGCCGGGCAATCGCGACCTGGCGCCGGCGGAGCGCGCAGCGCCGGCGCGAGGCGATCTTCGCGCCCTATCACGCGGCGATCGATGACGCGCTGGCGCGACGGCGCGCGCGGCGCGCGCCGGCGCTGATCGTCGATCCACAGCTTCACGCCGGTCATGGGCGGCACGGCGCGGCCGTGGCATGTCGGCATGCTTGTGGGACGAGCGATCCGCGCATCCCGGTGCCGCTGCTGGCGGCGCTGCGCGCCGACCCGGCGCTGGTGGTCGGCGACAACCAGCCCTATTCGGCGCGCGAGCCGGCACGGCTACACGGTGCGCCATCATGCCGTCGCGCGCGGCCTGCCGCATGTCGCGATCGAGCTGCGCCAGGATCTGGTCGGCGACGAAGCGGGCGCAGCGGCGATGGGCCGCGCGGCTTGCCGCGGCGCTGACGCCGATCCTGGCGCGCCGACCTCTATGCGGCATGCACGGTGAGGCCGGATCTGGCAATCGCCGGCCGCAGTCCCCACTATCAGGTCATTGCCCGCTGCACCCGGAGAAGCAGAGATGGACGACAAGACCCGCACCGAGCTCGAGGCCGCGCACCTTTCGCCGCCTCGTCGCGCATCTGCGCGAGCGCACCGACGTGCAGAACATCGATCTGATGAATCTCGCCGGCTTCTGCCGCAATTGCCTGTCGCGCTGGTATCGCGAGGCGGCGGCGAGCGCGGGCCTGAAGATGCCCGATCCGGCGGCGCGCGAGATCGTTTACGGCATGCCCTATCGACGAATGGAAGGCGAAATACCAGAAGGAAGCGAGCGCGCAGCAGCAGAAGGGCTTCGAGGCCGCACACAAGCATTGAGCCGGCGACGCGCTCCTTGCGCGGCGGGGGCGGCCCGATTAGGGTTCGCCGGGGAGCAATCATCATGGCCGACAGGAAGACCGCATCGCCACCGGACGACGCGAGCGGGATCGCCGCCAAACAGCTTGAAGAGCCTGGTCGAGCGCATCGAGCGTCTCGAAGAAGAGAAGCGCGCGCTCGCCGAGGACATCAAGGAAGTCTATTCCGAAGCGAAAGGCCGCGGCTTCGACGCCAAGATCATGCGCAAGGTGATCGCCATGAGGCGGCGCGATCCGCAGGACCGCGACGAGGAAGAGGCGCTGCTCGAGACCTATCTGCGCGCGCTCGGCATGCGTGCGGCCGTCGGCGGGCGCACCGCCGCGGAGTGAATTGGCGGCCGCGTCGGCGAAGTCAGCGTCGCGGCGTGCGTGCGCTCAGCCGCGCCGCCGGCTGTGCCAGCCGAGCAACAGAGCACCGCCGAACAGGACGACGCTGGTAGGTTCCGGAATGGGGTTGCTTGAGTTGGTGACTTCCAGCGGATTCGGCGGGACGGCATCCGGGCGGGACGGGCCAGCCTGAGACAGGAAGATCGACGCACCGGGGATGTATTGCGGCAGGCACCAAGCGACCGCTGCGAACTCGGCATCGGCGACCAGCGCGTCGGGATCGCCGCCGCACCGGGCGTGATCGTCGATGCCCAGCTCGGTGTCGGTGAAGCCGGGTTCGCCGAACGGCGCGGGCGACCAGCTCCCCTCAGCGGCGGCCGCGTCGAACCCGTCCCCGCCAGTGTCACCGCCATTGGCAATGAGCGCCGGTCCGGCATCGAAATCGCAGGTGTTCTCGGCGGGATCGCACGGCCGGAATTTGACGGCGCCAAGGGCGACGATGGTCGGAACCTCGATGTCGATGACCCGGTAAAGCGGCGCGGTCATGGCGAACAGGACGTCATCCCGCGCGACGATCCCGCGGTGCGATGCCGGGTTGGCGTAGCCGCCGGCATACGGGGCCTGAAGCGTGAAGGTTAGAGGCGGCAGCCCGGCCCTGCCGGACCACAGGGCAATAACCGCTGCGACGCAGAGCAGGGCGATCGCGGCGACCACAGTGCCAAGAATGGCTCCCTTCTTCACCCGAAGCTGGGGGCAGATGGCCAAAGTAATCGCTGTATCTCGCCGCATGTCGTAGCGATGGGATTATGGGGTAATAAGTCTTGACGAGGCGCGTGGCATAAGAATTTCCGACCCTCGGTCGTGGCAGCGATCAAATTAGGTAATAACTCTTACGTTCCGGTTTGGGTGCCGGATTTGCCCTATTTTTGGGGCTCGCCGCGGGTGGCGCGTTGAAGGCGCAAGGATTCGCGGCTACGTTCGGGCGGTGGCATCGGGGATGCTGAAATGGCCGCGAGCGACAGACCGAGACGGCAGCCGAGCGCAAGCCTGATCGCGGCGCTGCGGCAGCGTTTCGGCGACCGGATGACGACCGCCGCCGCGGTGCGCGAGCATCACGGGCGCGACGCTTCCTATCACCCGGCGCACCCGCCCGATGCCGTGGTTTTCGCGCACACGACCGCGGAGGTGGCCGACGCGGTGCGGCTGTGCGCCGGCGAGCGCGTGCCGGTGATCGCCGTTCGGCGCCGGCACCTCGCTCGAAGGCCAGGTGGCCGCGCTCGAGGGCGGCGTCACCATCGATCTGTCGCTGATGAACCGGGTCGTGCGGGTCGCGGCCGAGGATCTCGACTGCACCGTCGAGGCCGGCGTCACGCGCAAGCAGCTCAACCAGCATCTGCGCGACACCGGCCTGTTCTTCCCGATCGATCCCGGCGCCGACGCCACGCTCGGCGGCATGGCGGCGACGCGCGCCTCCGGCACCAACGCCGTGCGCTATGGCACGATGCGCGAGAACGTACTGGCGCTCGAAGTGGTGCTGGCGGACGGGCGGGTGATCCGCACGGCGCGGCGGGCGCGCAAATCGGCGGCGGGCTACGACCTGACGCGGCTCTTCGTCGGCTCCGAAGGCACGCTCGGCGTCATCACCCAGGTGACGCTGCGCCTTTATGGCGTGCCCGAGGCAATCCGCGCCGCGGTGTGCGCCTTTGCCGACGGTCGCGGATGCGGTTGACACGGTGGTCGCGACGATCCAGGCGGGCATTCCGGTGGCGCGGATCGAGCTGCTCGACGAGGTGCAGATCGACGCCGTGAACCGCTATTCGAAGCTCGACTGCAAGGTCGCGCCGACGCTGCTGTTCGAATTCCACGGCTCGACTGCGGGCGTCGCCGAGCAGGTCGCCATGGTCGAGGCCTTCGCCGGCGAGCGCGGCGGCAGCGCGTTCCGCTGGGCCGCCACCACCGAGGAGCGCAGCCGGCTTTGGCAGGCGCGACATGATGCCTATTTTGCAGCGCTCGCGCTCCGGCCGGGATGCGGCGCGTGGGCGACGGATGTGTGCGTACCGATCTCGCGCCTGCCCGAATGCATCGCCGAAACCAAGGCCGACCTTGCCGCATCGGGGCTGCTCGCGCCGATGGTGGGCCATGTCGGCGACGGCAATTTCCATCTCTCGTTCATTCTCGATCCCGCCCATCCCGAGGAATTCGCGGCCGCTTCCCGCGTCAATGCGCGCATGGTCGCGCGCGCTATCGCCATGGACGGAACCTGCACCGGCGAGCACGGGGTGGGGCAGGGAAAGATGGCCTATCTCGCCGCCGAGCATGGCGACGCGCTCGCGGTCATGCGCACGCTGAAACGCGCGCTCGATCCCGACGGCATCATGAACCCCGGCAAGGTTCTGCAGGTCTAGGACGAGGGGATGGCGGTAAGCCTCGAGGCAATAGAGGGTGACATCACGCGGCTCGAGGTCGACGCCATCGTCAATGCCGCCAACGCGACGCTCTTGGGCGGCGGCGGGGTCGATGGCGCCATTCATCGCGCCGCCGGGCCCGAGCTTCTTGCCGCATGCCGCAGCCTCGGCGGCTGTCCCACCGGCGAGGCGCGCCTCACCCGGGGCTATCGCCTGAAGGCGCGCCATGTCATCCACACCGTCGGGCCGGTCTGGCGCGGCGGCGCGGCGGGCGAGGACTCCCTTCTGGCCGCGTGCTATCGCAACAGCCTCGCTCTCGCCGTCGCGCACGGCATCGGCTCGATCGCGTTTCCGGCCATCTCGACCGGCGTTTACGGCTTTCCGCGCGAGCGTGCGGCGGCGATTGCGGTCGGCGAGATCAGCGGCTTCGCGGCGGAACGAGCAACGATCGAGCGGGTGGTCTTCGCCTGCTTCGATGAAGCGACGCTGGCGCTCTACCGCAATCTCATCGGCGCCCGGTAAGCCTCAGTCCAGGCGCTTGCCGTCGAGATCCTTGTCGGTGCGCTCGCTCTCGTGCTGCGTGAGGCTGCGCTCGATGCGGCTGCGGCCGAAGCGGATGGCGGTTTTCGTCGGCCTGCTTTTGCGCTTGCGCGCGGGCCGCGCTTCTTGCGATAGCGATTGAGGTTGATCAGTTCAGCCATGGCGAACTCCCCGTGGCTTCATGCTAGGGCCGGGCGCCAAGGTTCTCAACCGGCTTCGCGCCCGACTTCGCCGCTGCGGTAGCACGCGCGGATGAAAAGGCGAAGCGCGCTCGACAGATTGCCGTCGCGCTCGGCATCGACCGCGGCCACCAGCGCGTTGAGCGACACGCCGCGCCGGCGACGCGATCTCGCCGAGGTCGCGCCAGAACGGTTCCTCGAGCGAGAAGCTGGTGGCGTGGCCGGCGATCACCACCGAGCGCTTGCGCGGCCGCGGTCACGGCCGTGCCGATCATCGCCTCCGGTCGCACCCATCGGTCGAAATCCTCCGCCGCGACATAGCCCAGCGCGAGCGCGGCCTGCTTCAAGGTCGTGCCCTCGTGCTGCGCCTTCTTCGCGACCTCGGCCGCCTTGTCGTAGCCGATATGCGGCGTGAGCGCCGTCACCAGCATCAGCGATTGCGCCACGCAGCTGCGGCGATGCGCGCCCGGTCGGCTGCGATGCCGGCGACGCAATTGTCGGCGAAACTCCGCGCCGCGTCGCCGATGAGCCGCAGCGATTGCAGGAGATTGGCGATGATCACCGGCTTGAAGACGTTGAGTTCGAAATGGCCCTGGCTGCCGGCGACGGTGATGGTGACGTGATTGCCCATCACCTGTGCCGCCACCATGGTCACGGCCTCGGCCTGGGTCGGGTTGACCTTGCCCGGCATGATCGAGGAGCCGGGCTCGTTCTCGGGCAGGTGCAGCTCGCCGAAGCCGCAGCGCGGACCCGAGCCCATGAGGCGGATGTCGTTGGCGATCTTCATGAGCGAGACGGCGAGGACGTTGAGCGCGCCCGACAGCTCGACCAGCGCATCGTGCGCGGCGAGCGCCTCGAACTTGTCCGCGGCGGAGACGAAGGGCAGGCCGGTGAGGCGCCGCAATTCGGCGATGAAGGCGGCGGCGAAGCCCGGCGGGGCGTTGAGGCCGGTGCCGACCGCGGTGCCGCCCTGCGCCAGCGCGTAGAGCCGCGGCAGGCAGGCCTCGACGCGCGCGATGCCGAGCTCGATCTGGCGCGCATAGGCGCCGAACTCGGCGCCCAGCGGCAGCGGCGTCGCGTCCTGCAGATGGGTGCGGCCGATCTTGATGATGGCGGCGAATTCCGCGGCCTTGGCGCGCGAGCGTCGCGGCGAGATGCGCGCAGCGCGGGCACGAGGCGGTCGTGGATCTCGCGCACGGCGGCGATGTGCATCGCGGTGGGAAAGCTGTCGTTCGAGGATTGGCCGAGATTGACGTGGTCGTTGGGATGGACCGGGCTGGCGGTCGCCGCGGCTGCCGCCGAGCGCCTCGTTGGCGAGGTTGGCCAGCACCTCGTTCATGTTCATGTTGGTCTGGGTGCCCGAGCCGGTCTGCCAGACCACCAGCGGGAACTCGTCGTCGTGACTGGCCGTCGATCACTTCCTGCGCCGCCGCCGCGATCGCCTCGCCGAGGCGCCGGTCGAGCGCGCCGAGCGCGACATTGGCGCAGCGCCGCCGCCTTCTTCTCGCAGCGCCAGCGCGCGGATGAGCGGCAATCGGCATGCGCTCGCCGCCGATGCGGAAATTCTCGAGCGAGCGCTGCGTCTGCGCGCCCCAATAGCGATCCGCGGGCACCGCGATCGCGCCCATGCTGTCGCGCTCGATCCGGGTCGGCGTCCATGGCCTCTCTCCTCGCGCCATCGCGGCCGAAGACTGAATATGGGGAGCGTCACTGCCAAGCGCCGTGCCTGGCGCGAGCGGGATCAGGGCAGGACGAAGTGCCAGCCGCTCTGCGGTGCCGGGTGGGGTCGGTGGGCGAGGGCGGCGAATCGGCTGCGCTCGTCGGGCGACAGCGTGGCCATGAATTGCACGCAGTCCGGCGGACATGCGCGTGATGTAGTCGTGCCGGTTCCGGGTCGATTGGTCGATGAGCTGCGAGATCACGGCATTGTCGGGCTGGGCTTGGCCATTTCCGCCCAGATCTTCTGCATCACCGGCGCGTTGGTTTCGCGCAGGGTGCGGGCGGCCTCGCGCGCGGTCGACGCCGAATTGGCGCAGCGCCGCGCGCTGTCCGTCATTGAGATCGAGGGAGCGGCCGACGGCGATGAAACGCTGCGCCGGGGGCTCGACCGGCGCGGACCTCGAGCATGCGCCCAGACCAGGCCGCCGATGACGAAGACGTTGAGCGTGCAGCGACAGGGCGAGCGCGATCCAAAGCCCGCGACGGCGCCGCGTTTGCGCTGGCCGGCCGCTTCGGCCACCATGCGCTCATATCGCCGAATCCTCCTCCGGCTCGGAACAGACGCTGGTCGGCGGGTCGAGCAGTTCGTGGCACGGCGCTCTCGGACGCTGCCTGGCGGTTGCGACAGGTTGAGATAGGCGTTGCTGCCGAGGGTGAAGCCGAACAGGCTGGTCACCAGCAGGCTGGCGGCAAGCCCGCTCCAGGCGAAGGCGGTGCGCCAGTTCGGGCGCTGCGCCGCGCGGGGCGGGAAGGGCACGACCTTCGCGTCGCCTGGTCGCGACCAGCGCAGCGGCCCGCGCGACGGCGGCATCGGCACGCGGCAGGCGCGCTCGGCGTGCAAGGCAGCGCGGGCGGCGATCAGGTCGTCGAGCGCCTCGGGGTGCGTCGGCCAGCCATGCCTCGACCGCTTCGGTGGCGGCCTCGTCCAGCCGGCCCTCGACATAGGCGGCGAGCCATAACGCGCCCGGCGCCGCGCCTGCCCGTGGCACTGGCTGCTGTTGCGACAGCGCCACCGTCGCCACAGCGCCGCTTCTTCTAGCCCGTTCCCCCGGTTCCGTCATCGCCGTCTCCTCATGGCGTTTTTTAGGCAGTCACGGATCATGTCATCCCCGCCGTTCCGCTTTTGGCCTCGCCGCGTCCAGAGCGAAGTGGGTCCGCAGTTTCAGCATGGCCTTGTGATGGGTGCTGCGCACGGTCTGGGGATCGACGCCGAGCGCCTGGGCGATCTCCGCTACCTCCATGTCGCGATCGTAAAGCATGGTCAGCACCAGCTTCTGCCGCGGCGACAGCAGTTCCCTCGGGGATCTTGATCGGCTCGACCCGTCGGTCTTCGACCGCCAGCATGGCTTCCGGCACGGCATCGATCGGCGTCACCAGCGGCTGGCGGCGGCGCTGCACGTCGCGCGCCGTGCTGCGGGCGACGATGGTGAGCCAGGTCGACAAGCCCGGCCCGCGTCGCGTCGTAGGTCTTGAGCAGCCGGAAATCGTCCTTGCACAGACGGGCGAACACCTCCTGCACCAGGTCCTCGAGTTCGGTCGCCCTCGCGCGCGACGCCGCGCACCGCGACGAGGATGAGCCCGGCATAGCGGCGCACGAAGCCGTCCCAGGCGGCCTTCTCGCCCCGCGATCAGCTGCGTTGAGATCGATGCCGTCCGCCACCCGCGCTGTCATGGCTCTTGGGAATTCAAATCCGCCCCGCATTCTACCATTGGATCAGGCCCGCCGCGCGGTCGCATCGGGCGCTCGGCGCCGCAGCGCCGCGGCGTAGGCCCTTCCGCCCACGGCGGCGAGCCGCTCGGCTTCGTCGAGCATTTCGGCCGGGACCTCGTGATAGCCGAGCGCGACCGTGCGGCCGGCGCGCTGTAGCGGAAGGGTCGCCATGCCGGCGGCGGCGAAATCGCCGCGCTCGCCGCGTCGGTGCGCAGATAGAGCGTATCGTCATGGACCAGGGCGAACATCGTGCCGGCCGCGGAAGATGCCGTGGCCGCCGAACATGCGCCGCGCCGCGACCGGCGCCCAGGGCGAAGCTGGTCGCAGACATAGGCGATGAAGGCGCTGTCCGACGGCCGGCGCCCGCTCACACGAGCTTGGCGAAGAAATCGTTGCCCTTGTCGTCGATGACGACGAAGGCGGGGAAATCCTCCACCTCGATGCGCCAGATCGCCTCCATGCCGAGCTCGGGATAGGCCACCGTCTCGACCTGCTTGATGCAGTCCTGGGCGAGGCGCGCCGCCGGGCCGCCGATCGAGCCGAGATAGAAGCCGCCGTGCTTGCGGCAGGCCTCGCGCACCTCGGCGCCGCGATTGCCCTTGGCGAGGGTGACGAAGCTGCCGCCCGCCGCCATGAACTGATCGACATAGGAATCCATCCGTCCGGCCGTGGTCGGCCCGAACGAGCCCGAGGCATAGCCGGTGGGCGTCTTGGCCGGACCGGCGTAATAGATCGGGTGGTCCTTGATGTATTGCGGCAGGCCCGCGCCGCGATCGAGCGCTCCTTGAGCTTCGCATGGGCGAGGTCGCGCGCGACGATGAGCGGGCCGGTGAGCGAGAGCCGCGTCTTGATCGGATAGCGCGACGAGCGTGCGGCGGATCTCCGCCATCGGCCGGGTGAGGTCGATGCGCACGACCTCGCCCGCCAGCGTCGTCTGCCGTCGATGTCGGGCAGGTATTGCGCGGGGTTGGTCTCGAGCTGCTTCGAGGAAGACGCCCTTGGCGGTGATCTTGCCGAGGATCTGCCGGTCGGCGGCGCAGGAGACGCCGATGCCGATCGGCACGCTGGCGCCGTGGCGCGGCAGGCGGATGACGCGCACGTCGTGGCAGAAATACTTGCCGCCGAACTGGGCGCCGATGCCGTTGGCGCGGGTGAGGGCCAGCACCTCCTGCTCGAAGCTCGCGGTCGCGGAACGCCTGGCCGGAGTTGTTGCCCGCGCCGGCAGCGTGTCGAGATAGCGGCAGCTCGCGAGCTTCACGGTCTTGAGATTGAGCTCGGCCGAGGTGCCGCCGATGACGATGGCGAGGTGATAGGGCGGGCAGGCGGCGGTGCCGAGCGTGCGGATGCGCTCGTCGAGGAACTTCAGTCAGCGCGGCCGGGTTGAGCACCGCGGGCGTCGCCTGGTAGAGAAAGGTCTTGTTGGCCGAGCCGCCGCCCTTGGCGATGAACAGGAACTTGTACTCGTCGCCCTCGTCGGCGAAGAGATCGATCTGCGCCGGCAGATTGTCGCCGGTATTGACCTCGTCGAACATCGACAGCGGCGCGAGCTGGCTGTAGCGCAGATTGGTCTCGGTATAGGTGCGCCGGATGCCCAGCGGCGAGCGCCGCGGCATCGCCGCCGCCGGTCCACACGCGCTGGCCCTTCTTGCCCATGACGATGGCGGTGCCGGTGTCCTGGCACATCGGCAGCACCTTGCCGGCGGCGATGTTGGCGTTCTTCAGGAGATCGAAGGCGACGAAGCGGTCGTTGGCCGACGCCTCGGGATCGTCGAGGATGTGTGCGCAGCTGCCGCAGATGGCCGGGACGCAGCAGATGCTGGCAATCGACCATCGCCTGCTGCGCCAGCAGCGTCAGCGCCGGCAGCGCGACCGTCAGCACCGGTCGTGCCGGCGAAGTTGCGCGGTGCCGACATGGTCGGCGGTGAGCTGGCGATAGGGCGTGTCGTCCTCGCCGGCGGGAAACATGTCGTGAAAGACGAAATCGTCCATCTCGCGCGTCCTTGGCTAGCGCCTGCGATCGGGCGGTGAAACAACTTTTCCCGCGACACGCGTCAAGTCGCGCGCCCGGGCGGAAGCGCGGCGTTAGCCGCTACGCGGTGACGGCAGAGCGCTATTTCTTGCGGAAGGCGTCGAGGGTGACGACCTCGCCCTCCTTGGCGGCGGCCGGGCGCGGCTCCGGCCGCCGTCGGCTGCGCCGCCGGCCGCGTCCTGGCCCTCGACCTGGAACTGCAGGCCGAACTTGACCGCCGGGTCGGCGAAGGCGGTGATCGCGGCGAACGGGACGGTCGAGCCGCTCGGGCTGGTTGCTGGAAGTTCGAGCGTCACCGCAGAATTGCTCTCCTCGACCTCGAGGTCCCAGAACTGGTTCTCGAGCACGATCGTCATCTCCTCGGGATATTGCTGGCGCAGATGGTCGGGGATGGCGACCCCCGGGGCGGCGGTGCGGAAGGTGATGTAGAAGTGATGCGTGCCCGGCAGGCCGCTGGCTGCGGCGCGGGCCAGCACCTCGCGCACGACGCCGCGCAGCGCCGCGTCGACCATCTTGTCGTACCGGAGGACATCTTTCACGCGCACACCCGCTCGGTTGGCGAAGTGGGGGGCTTCTGTTGCCCGGTGCCCCCCGGACCGCGAGTTGCCTTAGGCTGTCATCCCCGTGAGGGGATTAGGCCGCGAGCGCCTCATGCGCAACGTTGTCGTTGGCATGTAGTGATTGGCCCGATAACGGCGGTACCATGCCGAGCGACGACCACACCTTTATTACGCGCGTCGATCCTGGTTCGCCCCCGTGATGCGGGACCCGTGGGGTCCCGCGAAACTGGTGGAGGCGCCGGGTACTGCCCCCGGGTCCGCTACGCCTATTCCATGCGCCGTGTATCGCCATAGCCGGTTGCCCGGCAGCACTAATATAGGCGCGATTCCGATTCGAAACAACCTGCCGAGCAGCGGCACATATGTTAACGATAGGTTCCTACATCCATCGAAACGATTTGTCGCGAACGTGCCTGCGCGCCGCTGACCGACACAACATTTCCTGTTGTTCGCGTCGCACATTATGGTGCCAGGTGACCGATGACGGGTTTGCGTCCTATTCTCGAAAGTCGATGTTGGAAACTGGGTTCAGTGTCAGTAAATTAGTAAGCGTGAAGGAATGTCGGCTGTAGTCGGCTTTGAACTGAGGGGACGTTTACAGATGTCGCTTTCGCTGCAGAGAGCCGAAATTGAGCGGCTCGAAGAGCTTGAGATCGAGCAGCAGCGGTTAGAGCAGACCGAGACGCGTCGGGAGACGGTCCGCGAACTGGAAGGAATTCTCTACGAAAAAATTAACGTCCTCGATCACGGCTTTGTTCGCGTGGTCGACTATATGGGAAGCGACTCTGCAATCGTCCAAGCCGCCCGCGTGTCGTACGGCAAAGGTACGAAAAAGATAAGCGACGATCGCGCACTGATACAGTATTTGATGCGGCACCGCCATTCGACGCCATTTGAAATGTGCGAGATCAAATTGCACGTGAAGCTGCCGATTTTCGTTGCGCGGCAATGGGTTCGCCACAGGACCGCAAACATCAACGAATATAGCGCTCGCTATTCCATCTTGGACAATGAGTTCTATGTTCCCGACGCCAAATATCTTGAGGCGTTGAAGGAAGAGGCAGCGTTGCTCCGTAACGAAGAAGAGGGGCAACCCGATTTATTCGGAACTAAAAAGGAGTTGAGGCATACTGCGGCGCAATCAACGGCGAACAAGCAAGGCCGCGAACATGTTCTAACACATGAGGAAGCCGAAGATGTCTTGAAGATCATCCAAAAACACAGTGAAGCGTCGTATCGGCGCTACACGGAACTTCTCAACGAGGAAGGTGGTAAAAGGATTGATCCTAGGAAACTGGGTCTTGCGAGGGAATTAGCAAGGATCGTACTGCCAACAGCGTTTTACACCCAGTGGTATTGGAAGATCGACCTCCATAACCTCTTACACTTTTTGAGCCTCCGCAGTGACCCACATGCACAGTATGAAATTCGAGCTTACGCCGATACGATTTTTGAGGTAGTTCGGAAATGGGTGCCGATCACCGCGCACGCATTTGGGGATTATCAGCGTGGCAGTATCAACCTTTCGGCGGCCGCGCTCGCGGTGGTGCGCCGGCTGGTCGGCGGCGAGAATGTGACCCAGGCCGAGAGCGGCCTCGGCAAGCGCGAATGGACGGAGCTGATGGCAGCGCTCGGCCGCCCCGGCTGATCCGCCGCGGCGTCGTCGCCGCTATGCGCGCGACGACGCCGGATCGACGGTCACTTCACGTACTCGTTGGTGAAGATGCCGGTATAGGAGGGCAGCTTGTCCGACGCCTTCATGAAGCCGGCCTCGATATTCATCTCGTCGGCGGCTTCGAGTTCCTTCGCATCGAGGGTCGGCGGCGACGGTGTCGCATCGACGGTGTGCTTGTAGGCGGCGGCAAGCACCGCAGGGTCCTTCACATGGAGCCGTTTGCCGAGCATCGCCATCGCCTCCTTGGGATGCTCGTGCATGAACGCATTGGCCTTCACCATGGCGTGACCCATCTTGACGCAGATGGAGCGATGATCGACGCAGAATTTCTGGCGCGTCATCACCACGTTGGCGGCGATGTCGGCGAGCGACGGCGGGTCGACCGATCCGGTGGTGCCGTCGGCGATGACGACGCCGGTCCCGTCGTGCAGCAACTGCTCGATCACCGGCGGTCCGCTCGAGACGCCGTCGATCGCCCCGCGTTCCATCGCGCCGACCTGGTCGGGCGGCACGATGCCGGCGACGACGAGATCCCGTTCGGGATCGAGCCCGCCGATCCTGGCGATCACCTTGAGATAGGCGTGCGGGATCGCCTGGATCGCGCCGACCCCAAAGCGCAGGCCCTTGAGAATTTTCGCACGCTCGGCCAGCGGCGCGTTCGGATCGAAGTGGCGCTCTTCGGCGATGGACTTGCGCAAGACGATCCAGAAGCCGGTCCGGTCGAAGGTGTTGGCGATGGCGATGAGGGGCTGGTGGCGCGCCGCCGCCCGCGTCAGCGTCACGCCCGACGACATCGAGAAATCGACCGAGCCCGAGATCACGGCATTGGCCGAGCCGATGCCGGTGATCACCTGCTGCGTCACGTCGAGACCCTCGCTCTTGAAGATCCCGGCATCCTCGGCGATGTAGGCGGTCGAGAAGATGAAGGCGACCGCCGGGAGCGCGAGGCTCGTATGCTCGACCTCCGCGCGCACGGGCGCCACCAGCGCGACAAGGCCGACCACGGTGATTGCCGCACGCAACGCGAGGCTGCGGCCGAAAAGCCCGAACATTATTCCCTCTCCCAGTTGAGGCGCCAGGCCGGCGCCAGTGCGGATCAGCCGCCGGTATGTGCTGCGACGCGCTTGTTGGCCGCGTCGAGCAGCGACAGGTCGACATATTTCGGCGCGATCTTGAGGCCCTTTTTCAGCAGCCCGAGCTGGACATTGATGTCGATCGACTTCTGCGTCGCCGGAATATCGGGACGGGCGTCGGGCGCGTGATAGGAGTCATTCTTGGTGTACATGTAGTCGAGCTTTTCCGGCGACGTCTTGGCGATCGCGGCGGCTATGGCCACGGCTTCCTTGTGGTTGGCCGGGTTGAGCAGCCACTGCACGGCGCGGACATGGTCCTCGAAGAAGTCGATGAGCGCCGCCCGGTGCGCCGCGATGAAGTCGGCGCGCATCGCCCAGATCTGCCCCTGGATCCGGCCCTCGCCGTCGGCCGCGGTGAAGAGCGCGCGATACTTGCCGTCGGTGAGGAACCGCTGGAACTGCGGCAGGAGGTTGATGAGGTCCACCTTGCCGCTCGTCGAGCATCGCCGGCATGTTGCCGAAACTGGTCTCGACCGTGGTGAAGTCGCTGTTCTTGAGGCCGTGCTTGTGCAGCATGACCCGCATCGCGGTGTCGCCGAACGAGCCGATGGCGTTGGAGGCCACCGAGTGACCCTTGAGGTCCTCGACCTGGCGGATCGGGCTGTTGGCGCGGACGACATAGGTGACGCTGCGATAGCCGGGAACGCCGTCCTGGAACACGTCGGCGACGACGCGCACGTCGAGATGAGCGTTCCTGACGGCGAGCACGAACGCCTCGGGTCCGAACGCGGCGATCTGCAGCTCGTTGATGGCGAGCGCCTGGATCTGCGGCGTGCTGCCGCGGTAATGGACGCCTTCGGCAACATAGGTCTTGCCGAAATGGTGAAACAGCTCGGGGTGCCGCTGTTGCAGCAGATCGATCGAGGGCTGCATATGGGTAACTGGTGGCCCAGCCGATCTTGATCTGCACCGGATCGGCGCTGGCGACGTCGATCCGCGCACAGCGCCGCGACAAGGGCGGCTGCCGCCGCCGTTCCGATCACGCGCATCTGTTTCCTCCCCTCGCTTATTGCGATTGCGCTACCCGCCATCCTAATACAATCCGAGGGCGGCCGCAGCCTTGTCGTAAGTGGCGTGTCGATGCGGCCGGGCTACTGGACGACGATGCGCGGCACCGGCCGCTCGCTGGCGGAGAGCTTCTCCCAGATGACGCGCGGCGATCGCACGATAGACCTTGGCGTGCGCGCTTTCGGGCTCGGCAATGACGATCGGCCGGCCGCCGTCCGAGGTCTCGCGGATCGCCATGTCGAGCGGCAGTTCGCCCAGGAACTCGACGCCCAGCCGCTCGGCCTCGAGCCGCGCGCCGCCGTGGCTGAAGATGTCGCTGCGCTCGCCGCAATGGGGGCAGACGAAATAGCTCATGTTCTCGATGATGCCGAGCACGGGCACGTCGACCTTGCGGAACATGTTGAGTCCCTTGCGGGCGTCGAGCAGGGCGATGTCCTGCGGCGTCGAGACGATCACCGCGCCGGCGAGCGGCACCTGCTGCGCCATGGTGAGCTGCGCGTCGCCGGTGCCGGGCGGCATGTCGACCACCATGACGTCGAGCTCGCCCCAATTGACGTCGCGCAGCATCTGCTGCAGCGCGCTCATCACCATCGGCCCGCGCCAGATCATCGGCGTGTCCTCGGCGACGAGGAAGCCCATCGACATGCATTTGATGCCGTAATTGCTCATCGGCTCGAGCCGCTTGCCGTCGGCCATGCGCGGCCGGCCGGAGATGCCGAGCATGCGCGGCATCGACGGGCCATAGATGTCGGCGTCGAGCACGCCCACGCTGCGCCCGATCGCGGCAAGCGCCGAGGGCGAGATTGGCCGCCGTGGTCGATTTGCCGACGCCGCCCTTGCCCGAGGCGACGGCGATGATGTGCGCGCGCGCCGGGCACCAGCTTCTCGGCTGCAGCGACGGGGGCGCTCTGCCGCCGGCGCGGCGGCGGCCCGCGCGCCGGCGGCGCCCGGCTGCGGTCCGGCCTCGGCGGTCAGCACGGCCGACACCGACAACACGCCGGCGAGCGCCTCGACCGCCTTCTCCGCCGCCTTGCGCAGCGGTTCGAGCCGCGGACCGCGCTCGCGTTCGACCTCGATGGCGAAGGCGACATGGCCCTCGCGCACCTGAACGCCGCTGACCATGCCGAGCGCTGACGATATCCTGCCCGCGGTCGGGATCCTTGACCTGCTTGAGCGCGGCGAGCACCGCGCTCTCGGTGACGCTCATGCGGGTCTCCATCTTTTTCGCCTACGCTCGCGCGCGCGGCACCGCTGAGATATAAGTGGCACCGGGGCCTTCTGCAAAGGACGCGTCCGAGCCCGCGCGGGAAAGGAACGTGGACCATGTCGTGGAATCAAGGCGGCGGCCCCTGGGGCGGCGGACGGCGGTCAGAGCCCGTGGGGCCGCGGTCCGCAGCCGCCCAATATCGAGGAAATGCTGCGACGCAGCCAGGATCGGCTGCGCCGTATCCTGCCCGGCGGCAAGGGCCGCGGCCGCGGCATCGTCCTGGCCGTGGCGGCGATCGTGGTGCTGTGGGTGGCGAGCGGGTTCTATCGCGTCGAGCCCGACGAGCAGGGCATCGTGCTGCGCTTCGGCGCCTATAACCGCACCACCGGCCCCGGCCTCAACTATCACCTGCCGGACCCGATCGAGGCGGCGCTCACGCCCAAGGTCACGCGCGTCAACCGGGTCGAGATCGGGTTTCGCTCGATTGCGAGCGGCGTCCAGATCAGCGGCACCGAAATACCCACGGAATCGCTGATGCTCACCGGCGACGAGAACATCATCGACATCAATTTCGTCGTGCTGTGGGTGATCAAGGACGCCCGGGACTATCTCTTCAACGTCCGCAACCCCGACGACACCGTGAAGGCGGCGGCCGAAAGCGCCATGCGCGAGGTCATCGGCCAGGAGCCAGCTCGCGAGCGCGCTCACCACCGGCCGCCCCAAGATCGAGGCCGATACGCAGACGCTGCTGCAGGAAATTCTCGACTCCTACAAAGCCGGCATCGACATCACGCTGGTTCAGCTCCAGAAGGTCGATCCGCCGGCGCAGGTCATCGATGCCTTCCGCGACGTGCAAAGCGCCAAGATCGACGAGCAGCGCCTCATCAACCAGGCGGACGCCTATCGCAACAACGTCGTGCCGGTGGCGCAAGGCGATGCCGCGCGCATCGTCCAGGAGGCGCGAAGCCTACCGGGCGCAGGTCGTGCTCCAGGCCCAAGGCGACGCCGCCCGCTTCCTTTCGGTCTACGACCGCCTACAAGGCCGCCGAGGACGTGACGGCGCGCCGCCTCTACATCGAGACGATGCAGGACATCTTGCAGCACACCAACAAGATCATCCTCGACAAGGGCGCGGCCGGTTCGGGCGTGGTGCCCTATCTGCCGCTGCCGCAACTCCTGCGGCCGCAGGCGCCGAGTTCACCGGCGCCGTCCGTGCCGACGCCTCCCGCGCCGCAGGGGAGCACGCCGATGAGCAGCCGCTCGATCGCCATCGCCAGCGCCGCGGCCGTCGTGGTGCTGATCCTCCTCTACAGCAGCGTCTTCACCGTCTCGCAGATCGAGCAGGCGCTGGTGCTCCAGTTCGGCAAGCCGATCCGCGTCGTCACCGTGCCCGGCCTCCACTTCAAGCTGCCGTGGCAGGACGTGATCGACTATGACCGCCGCATCCTCGATTTCGAGCCGCCGGCAGAAGAGGTGATCGCCTCCGACCAGAAGCGTCTGGTGGTCGACTCCTATGCCCGGTTCCGCATCACCGACCCGCTGCAATTCTATC
The DNA here is from genome assembly GCA_963721625.1 of uncultured Alphaproteobacteria bacterium. GTDB lineage: Bacteria > Pseudomonadota > Alphaproteobacteria > ATCC43930 > CGMCC-115725 > DATJLY01. The sequence goes on along the minus strand of CAVRKF010000019.1, from coordinate 706,948 downwards.
AGAGCCTCGGCACCGAGGCGGTGCGCGACAACGCGGCTCTCCGCCGATCATCACCGGCGATGCTTCGCCGCGTCATCGGCGATATCGAGCTGCAGGATGTCATCTCGACCCGGCGCGCCAGCATCATGCGCCAGATCCGCGACGAGGTGAACGCGCAGATCGACCGGTTTCGGCATCGACGTGGTCGACGTGCGCCTGAAGCGCGCCGATCTGCCCGAGGAGAACAGCGAGGCGGTTTACGCGCGGATGAAGTCGGAGCGCCAACGCGAAGCGGCGGGATACCGGGCCGAGGGCGCGCGCCAGGCGCAGGCGATCCGCGCCGATGCCGACCGCCAGCGCATCGAGATCATCGCCGATGCGCAAAAACAGGCGCAGATCCTGCGCGGCCAGGGCGATGCCGACAGCATCAAGATCTCCGCCGACGCCTATGGCCGGACAAGAACTTCTACAGCTTCTACCGCTCGCTCCAGGCCTATCGCGACGGTCTGTCGGGCCCGTCCACGACCCTGGTGCTGTCGCCCGACAGCGAATTCTTCCGGTTCCTCGAATCCGGCCCGCCGGCGCTGGCGCCGGCCGCAAACACCGCCGCCCCGGCCGCGAGCGCCGCCACAACCCGGGCCGTGCGGCGCTGAACCCGGGGGTGCCAAGCAAATTGGGCGTGGCGAGACGCCGACGGTGACGCGAATCTTTCATGCGTCGGCGAACTCGCCTAAAGTACTCGACTTGCGTTTCGCGCTCGTCCAGGGAGTATCGTTCGTGAGTTCGAGCCATCCTGCGCCGGCCCGTCCCTCATTCTGTGGGGGCCGCCCGGTGCGGCGGCCCGGGTTGGCATTGCGCCGGCTATTGGCGATCGCGCTGTTTGTTGCGTTGCTGGTGCCGGCTGGCGGATGGGCGCGGCCCGCCCCGGACAGCTTCGCCGATCTCGCCGCGCGGCTCCTGCCGGCGGTGGTCAATATCTCGACCACCGCAGACCATCAAGCCCGACCGCGGCGGCGGCGGCCCCGGCCCGGACGTCGCCGCAATTCCCGCCCGGCTCGCCGTTCGAGCAATTCTTCAAGGATTTCTTCAATCGCAAGCATCCCGGGCCAGCCCCAGGCGCTGCCGCAGCGGGCCACCTCGCTGGGCTCCGGCTTCATCATCGATCCCGCCGGGCCTCGTCGTGACCAACAACCACGTCATCGCCGACGCCGACGAGATCACCGTGACGCTGCAGGACAACACCAACTTCAAGGCCGAGGTGGTCGGACGCGATACCGAAGATCGATGTGGCGCTGCTGCGCATCAAGTCGTCGAAGCCGCTGCCCGCGGTCAAGTTCGGCGACAGCGACAAGGCGCGCATCGGCGATTGGGTGCTGGCGATCGGCAATCCCGTTCGGGCTCGGCGGCACGGTCACGGCCGGCATCCTCTCGGCCCGTTCGCGCGATATCGATGCCGGGCCCTATGACGATTTCCTCCAGACCGACGCCGCCATCAACCGCGGCAATTCCGGCGGTCCGATGTTCAACATGGACGGCGAGGTGATCGGCATCAACACGGCGATCTACTCGCCCTCGGGCGGTTCGATCGGCATCGGCTTCGCGCTGCCCTCGAATATGGCGCGGCCGGTGGTCGAGCAGATCCGGCTCTACGGCCATGCGCGGCGCGGCTGGCTCGGCGTCAACATCCAGAGCGTGACCGACGAGATCGCCGAGAGCCTCGGCCTCGACAAGCCCCGCGGCGCGCTCATCGCCAGCGTCAAGGAAGGCGGGCCGGCGCAGGTCGCGGGCATTCAGCCGGGCGACGTCGTCCTCGATTTCGACGGCAAGCAGGTGACCGACATGCGGCAACTGCCCCGCATCGTCGCCGAAACGCCGATCGACACGAAGGTCAAGGTGACGCTGTGGCGCAAGCGCAAGGAAGTGACCGTCGCGGTGACGGTAGGCGAGCTCAAGGAGGCGCCGCCGCAGGCGGCGCTGCCGCCGAAACAGCAGGCCCCCTCCAGCCCCGCGGACGCCGTCAAGGTGCTGGGGCTCTCGCTCGCCAATCTCACGCCCGATCTGCGCGACTCGCTTCGGCCTTGCCGCCGATGCCGCCGGCGTCGTCGTCATGGGCGTCGATGCGAAGAGCCAGGCGGCGGAAAAGGGCGTGCACGCCGGCGACGTGATCGTCGAGGTGGCGCAGGAAGAGGTCAAGAGCCCGGCCAGATCAACAGCCTCATCGTCGCGGCCAAGAACGCCGGCCGGAAATCGGTGCTCCTGCTGGTTGACCGCCACGGCGATCTGCGCTTCGTCGCGCTCAGGATCGATCAGGGGTGAGGGCCATAGGCCGGGGGCGGCGATCGGACGCGCTCGCGGCGGTGCGCCGCCGCCGCGGGGTCGCGCCGGATGGATAACATTCTCGTCACCGGCGCGGCCGGGCAGATCGGCGCCGAACTGGTTCCGGCGCTGCGCCGGCGCTTCGGCGCCGAACGCGTCATCGCCAGCGACATCCGCATGCCCGTCACGGGCGGCGCCGCATCCGACGGCAATTTCGAGCATCTCGACTGCACCCGGCCCGAGCAGCTCCAGGACGTGGTGCGCCGCCGCGGCATCGGCACGATCTATCATCTGGCCGCGCTGCTCTCTGCTGTGGCCGAGGACCGCCCGCAAGCGGCGTGGGACCTCAACATGGGCGGCCTCTACCATGTGCTGGAGACGGCGCGGCAATATCGCTGCGCGGTGTTCTTTCCCAGCTCGATCGGCGCTTTCGGCCCGACCACGCCGCGCGATGCCACGCCCCAGGATACGGTGCAGCGTCCGACCACGATCTACGGCGTCACCAAGGTCGCGGGCGAGCTGTTGTGCGACTACTACGCGCGCCGTTTCGGCGTCGACGTGCGCGGCTTGCGCTTTCCCGGCCTCGTGTCCCATGTCGCGGCGCCGGGCGGCGGCACCACCGATTATGCCGTGGAGATATTCTACCAGGCCGTGCGCTACCGCCATTACACCTGCTTCCTGCGCCCCGACACGCGGCTCGACATGATGTACATGCCCGATGCGATCCGCGCGGTGATCGAGCTGATGGCGGCGGACCCGGCGCGGCTCGTCCACCGCAATGCCTTCAACGTCGCCGCCATGAATTTCGACCCGGAGCGTCTCGCCGCCGCGATCCGCGCGCACGTGCCGGGTTTCGTCATCGATTACGACGTCGATCCCGTGCGCCAGGCCATTGCCGATTTCCTGGCCGCGCGCGGTCGATGATGGGGCGGCGCGGGCGGAATGGGGCTGGGCGCCGCGCTACGATCTCGCGGCGATGACGACGGACATGCTCGAGACGCTCGGCGCCCGGCTCAAGTCCGCGCGCTGAGCGAGGTTAAGTCCGCGGGGAGTGGATCATGCCGCACGACCGGATCGAGACGATGCTGCGCGCCGCACTTGCCGCGCTCGAAGCGGAGGGGCGGCTCAAGGGCGCCGAAACCGTGATCGCCGGCGTGCTCCCGGCGGCGGGCGGGCGCGGCCCGCGCTTTCGCGTCGCGGGCGAAGGCGAGCGGGCGTTCCTGCGCATGAACGCCAACAACTATCTCGGCTTGTCGCTCCATCGCGCGGTGGGCGCGGCCGAGGAAGAGGGCGTGCAGCGCTTCGGCACCGGGCCCGGCGCGGTGCGCTTCATCAGCGGCACCTGGGCGCCGCATCTTGCGCTCGAGCGGCAGCTTGCCGCGTTCCATCGGCGCGCGGCGGCGATGGTCTTCAGTTCCGCCTACGCGGCGATGATGGGGGTGCTGCCGCCGCTGGTCACGCCCGAGACCGCGGTCATCAGCGACGCGCTCAACCACAACTGCATCATCAACGCCGTCCGCCTCGCCCGGCCGCGCGCGGTGCATGTCTATCGCCATCTCGACATGGGCGAGCTCGAGGCGGGGCTGGCCGCGGCGCAAAAGACCTGCCGGCGCGCCATCATCGTCTCCGACGGGATCTTCAGCATGCGCGGCGATCATGCGCCTTTGGCCGAGATCGCCGCCATCGCCCGCCGCCACGACGCTGCCTTTCCCGAGAACGTGCTCACCGTGATCGACGATTCCCACGGCGTCGGCGCCTTGGGCGCGACCGGGCGCGGCACCGAGGAAGTGACCGGCACCGCGGCCGATATCGTGGTGGCGACGCTGGGCAAGGCGTTCGGCGTCAATGGCGGCTATGTCGCGGCGAGCGCCGCAATCGTCGATTACCTGCGCGAGACTTCACCCTATTACGTCTATTCCAACCCGATCGCGCCGGGCGAGGCGGCGGCGGCGGACGCTGCCGTGGCGCTGCTCGACGGCCCGGAAGGGCGCGCGCTGTTGGCGCATCTGCGCGCGATGACGGTGCGGTTCAAGACAGGCCTCACCCGGCTCGGCTTCGAGACCCTCGCCGGCGAGCATCCGATCGTGCCGCTCATGGTGCGCGACGGCAAGCGTACCGCCGCGCTGGTGGGGCATCTGCGCCGGCACGGGATTCTTGCGACCGGGCTCGGCTTTCCGGTCGTGCCCCGCGGCGACGAAGAGATTCGCTTCCAAATTTCGGCCGATCACACCGCGGCCGATATCGACGAAGCGCTGGGCGTGCTCGCCTTCTTCCCCGCGCCGGCATGATCGCGCCTCAGGCGGCGACGATCTCGGTGCTGCGGTAGCCCTGCGCGTAGAGCAGGGCGGTGAGGTCGGCGTGATCGATGCGCGCCCGCGCGCGCGCGGCCACCGCGGGCTTGCCGTGATAGGCGACGCCCAGCCCCGCCGCCTCGATCATCGGCAGATCGTTGGCGCCGTCGCCGACCGCGAGCGTCGCCGTGAGCGGCAGGCCCATTTCCGTCGGCCAGACGCTTCAGCGTGGCGAGCTTGCTGTCGCCGGCGAGGATCGGCTCGCGCACCGTGCCGGTGAGGCGGCCGGCAGCGATCTCGATCTCGTTGGCGACGGCGACATCGAAGCCGAGCGCGTCGCGAATGCGGCCGCGCATAGATGCCGAACCCGCCCGAGACCAGCGCCGTCCGCGCGCCGTGGGCGCGCATGGTGGCGACCAGCGCGGCCGCGCCGGGATCGATGCGGATGCGCGCGCCGGCCGCGGCCAGCACGCTTTCGGGCAGGTCCTTGAGCAGCGCGACCCGCTCCTTGAGCGCGGCGACGAAATCGATCTCGCCATTCATCGCCCGCTGCGTGATCGCCGCGACCTCGCGCGCGGCGCCCGATCGCCGTCCGCGATCTCCTCGAGCATCTCGTTGGCGATGATCGTCGATTCCAGATCGGCGACGAGCAGGCGCTTGCGCCGCCCCGCTCGCGGCTGCGCCACGACATCGATCGGCCGCGCCGCCCAGCGCCGCGCGTGCCGCCGCATCCGCCTGGTCGGGATCGAGCCCATCGAACGGAATGTCGCAGGCGATGCCGGGCGCGAGCCAGTCCGCGTCCGAGATTTCGTCGCGCCCAGCGCCGCCAGCGCGCCGGCAGCCGCGTGCGCCGCGCCGCGAGCCCCGTGCCCGCTTCGGGCGCGGCGATGAGCGTCAGCACGCAATGGCCATGCCGCGGTTATCGGCCGCGCCGCGGGCAAACGCAAGCCGCCGCTCCCGCGTGCTAGAACGCGCGCGATGCCGGCCGCCCATCCTCATCGTGGCCGGGACCGACCGCGAGCGGGCAAGTCCGCGCTCGCCCTGGCGCTCGCCGAGGAATTCGGCGGCACGATCATCAATGCCGACAGCATGCAGGTCTATCGCGACCTGCGCGTGCTGACGGCACGCCCCGGCGCCGACGCCGAGGCGCGGGCGCCGCATCGCCTTTACGGCGTGATCGATGCCGCCGAGGCCTGCTCGGCGGGGCGCTGGCGCGGGCTGGCGCTGGCTGAAATCGCGGCGGCGCGCGCGGGCGGGAAGCCTGCCGATTCTGGCCGGCGGCACCGGGCTCTACTTTCATGTCGCTCATCCATGGCTTGGCCGCCGGTGCCGCCCATCCCTGACTGCCGTGCGCGAGGAGGCGCGGCGCGCTTCATGCCCGCAGCGGCAGCGCCGGGTTCCACGCCGCGCTCGCGGCGCGCGATCCCGCCGCAGCGGCGCGGCTCGCGCCCGGCGACACGCAGCGCGTCGTGCGCGCCTACGAGGTGGTCGCCGCCACCGGCCGGACGCTCGGCGAATGGCAGCGCGCTGCCGCGGACCGGCGCTCACTGGCGCGTTCGCCGCCATCGTCCTGCTGCCGCCGCGTGCCGCGCTCTATGCCGCGTGCGATGCGCGCGTTTCGCGGCGATGATGGATGGCGGGGCCGTCGCCGAGGTGGCGGCGCTGCTGGCGCGCGCGGCTGCCGCCCGATCTGCCGGCGATGAAGGCGGTCGGCGTGCGCGAGATCGCGGCCTGGCTCGACGGCCGGCTCGGCCGCGAGGAAGCCGTTGCTGCAGCGCAGCAAGCGACGCGGCGTTATGCCAAGCGGCAATACACCTGGCTGCGCCATCGCATGGCTGGGCTGCGCGGCTCACGCATGGAAGCGCAATTTTCGGAAAGTTTACTTCCCGAAATTTTTGCATTTATTCGTCAACGGCTATTGACCGCCCGGAACTAGCTGACTAGGTTGAGCTTTCGGCGCAGGGAGCGGATCGATGGCGTCGGAGTCGATGGCGGGTGCGGAAATGGTCATCAAAGCCCTGGTCGATCAGGGCGTTGATGTCGATTTTCGGCTATCCCGGCGGCGCCGTCCTGCCGATCTACGACGCGCTCTTCAAGCAGAACCGGCTGCGCCACATCCTGGTCCGGCACGAACAGGGTGCGGTGCACGCGGCCGAAGGCTATGCCCGCACCACCGGCAAGGTCGGGGTGGTGCTGGTGACGAGCGGACCGGGCGCGACCAATGCGGTCACCGGGCTCACCGACGCGCTCATGGATTCGGTGCCGATCGTGTGCCTGACCGGCCAGGTGCCGACGCATCTCATCGGCAACGACGCGTTCCAGGAGGCGGACACGACCGGGATCACCCGGCCGTGCACCAAGCACAATTACCTCGTCAAGGAGGCGAACGACCTCGCGCGGATGATGCACGAGGCGTTCTATGTCGCGCGCACCGGCCGGCCGGGCCCGGTGGTGGTCGATCTGCCCAAGGACGTGCTGTTCGCCCTGGGCCGCTATACCCCGCCCGAGGCAGTGAGCGAGCACAAGACCTACCGCCCGCAGCGCGTGCCCGACCCGGCGCGGATCAAGGAAGCGGCCGCGCTCATCGCCGAGGCGAAGCGGCCGCTCTTCTATGGCGGCGGCGGCATCGTCAATTCCGGCGCCCGCGCGTGCGAGCTGTTCACCGAGCTGGTCAAGATGACCGGGTATCCCTGCACGCTCACGCTGATGGGGCTGGGCGCGTTTCCCGCCTCCGACCGGCAATATCTCGGCCTCGTCGGCATGCACGGCACCTATGAGGCCAACCTCGCGATGCACGATTGCGACGTGATGATCTGCGTCGGCGCGCGCTTCGACGACCGCGTGACCGGGCGGCTCAACGCGTTCTCGCCGGACTCGAAGAAGATCCACATCGACATCGATCCCTCCTCGGTCAACAAGAACGTGCGCGTGGACGTGGCGGTGATCGGCGATGCCGCGGCGTCGCTCGAGGCGCTGAACGGCGTCGCTCAAGGAGCGCGGCTTCAAGACCGACCGCGAAGCCATTGCGCCGTGGTGGAAGGCGATCGAGGGCTGGCGCGCGCGCCACTGCCTGCGCTATGCGCAATTCCGACAAGGTGATCAAGCCGCAATACGCGATCGAGCGGCTCTATCAGCTGACGCGCGAGCAGGATCCCTACATCACCACCGAGGTCGGCCAGCACCAGATGTGGGCGGCGCAGCTTTTCAAGTTCGAGACGCCGTTCCACTGGATGACGTCGGGCGGGCTCGGCACCATGGGCTATGGCCTGCCGGCGGCGATGGGCGTGCAGATCGCGCGCCCCGATGCGCTCGTCATCGACATCGCCGGCGAGGCCTCGATTCTGATGAACATCCAGGAGATGTCCACCATCTGCCAATACCGGCTGCCGGTGAAGGCGTTCATCCTCAACAACCAGTACATGGGCATGGTGCGGCAGTGGCAGGAGCTGATGCATGGCGGCCGCTACAGCGAGAGCTACACCGCCGCGCTGCCGGATTTCGTCAAGCTCGCCGAGGCGTTCGGCGCGGTCGGCCTGCGCGCCGATAAGCCCGACGATGTCGACCGCGTGATCAAGGAGATGCTCGCGGTCGACCGGCCCGTGCTGGTCGACGTCGATGGTGGACCAGCTGGAGAATTGCTTCCCGATGATCCCCTCCGGCGCGGCGCACAACGAAATGCTGCTCGGGCCCGAGGACAGGCAGATCCTCCGGTCCGGTTTCCGAAGAAGGCATGGTGCTGGTCTAGCGCGGCCGGAGCCGGATGTGAGCAACAGCAGCGCCGCCGCCAACCCGAACAGCAACCGGCATGCCATCGCCGTGCTGGTCGACAACGAGCCGGGCGTCCTGGCCCGGGTGATCGGCCTGTTCTCCGGCCGCGGCTACAATATCGAGAGCCTCACCGTCGCCGAGATCGACCGGCACAACAACCTGTCGCGCATCACCGTCGTGACCTCGGGCACGCCGATGATCATCGAGCAGATCAAGGCGCAGCTTGCGCGTCTCGTGCCGGTGCATGCGGTGCGCGACCTGACCGAGGAAGGCCCGCATGTCGAGCGCGAACTGGCCCTCATCAAGGTGAACGGGACCGGCGAGAAGCGCATCGAGAGCCTGCGTCTTGCCGACATCTTCCGCGCCCGCGTCGTCGATTCGACGACCGAGAGCTTCGTCTTCGAGATGACCGGCTCGACCGAGAAGCTCAACGTCTTCATCAATCTCATGGAGCCCTTGGGGCTCGTCGATGTGTCGCGTACCGGCGTCGTCGCGATCGCGCGCGGCGCGGCGCGGTTCTAGGGGAGAAACCGACCATGCGCGTTTATTACGACCGTGACGCCGACGTGAATCTGATCAAGGGCAAGAAGACCCTGGTGGTCGGCTATGGCAGCCAGGGCCATGCCCATGCGATGAACCTGCGCGACAGCGGCGTCAAGGACGTGCGCGTGGCGCTACGCCCGGGCTCGGGCTCGGCCAAGAAGGCCGAGGCCGCGGGCTTCCAGGTGATGGCGCCGGCCGACGGCGCGAAATGGGCCGACGTGGTGATGATCCTGACCCCGGACGAGCTGCAGGCGGCGCTTTATGCGAACGATCTACGCTCCCACATGCGCCCCGACACCGCCCTGGCCTTCGCCCACGGCTTCAACATCCACTTCAAGCTGATCGAGCCGCGCGCCGACATGGACGTGTTCATGATCGCGCCCAAGGGTCCGGGCCACACCGTGCGCTCGGAATATGTCCGCGGCGGCGGCGTGCCGTGCCTCGTCGCGGTCGAGCAGAACCCGTCGGGCAACGCGCTCGAGCTCGCGCTGTCCTATGCCTCGGCGATCGGCGGCGGCCGCGCCGGCGTGATCGAGACCACCTTCAAGGAGGAATGCGAGACCGATCTCTTCGGCGAGCAATGCGTGCTGTGCGGCGGCCTTTCGGCGCTCATCATGGCCGGCTACGAGACCCTGGTCGAGGCCGGATACGCGCCCGAGATGGCCTATTTCGAGTGTCTGCACGAGGTCAAGCTGATCGTCGACCTGATGTACGAGGGCGGCATCGCCAACATGCGCTATTCGGTGTCGAACACCGCCGAATACGGCGACTACACGCGCGGCCCGCGCATCATCGGCGACGAGGTGAAGGCCGAGATGAAGCGCGTGCTCGACGACATCCAGCAGGGCCGCTTCGCCCGCGACTGGGTGCTCGAGAACGCCGCCGGCCAGGCGAGCTTCAAGGCCATGCGCCGGCGCGCCGCCGAGCACGACATCGAGAAGGTGGGCGAGAAGCTGCGCGCCATGATGCCGTGGATCACCCAGAACCGGCTGGTGGACAAGACCCGGAACTGACGGCCGGCGTCGCGGGGGCGCATGTTCCTGATTTGTGCTCAGGCGGCGGCGCCGGGCGTCGCTGGACCGGCTCCGGCTTTTTGCGGGAAATGTCGGCTGGCTCAACGCGAAACTTGCGACGACACGGCGAAAACACGCTAGAACCAACGAGGACGGCGAAGGCGGCCGTTAACCCGATGTTAGGCTTACCACGGGCAAGCTGACCATCGGACGAGGTCAAGAGCGGACACTATGGCCGGGTCAGCGGGCGGCAACGGCGAGCAGCGGGGCAGAGCGCCCTGGTGCGGCGCCATGCCGTTGTCGCATCCGGCTCGATTCTCGCGGGGAGGCGAGGGAGCACTGCGACTTACCGGCCCCTGAGCGTGGGCATCGTGCGAGCCCGCCGCGCGTTCAGGGGAAGGTCTCCAACGGCTCGTCGTCGCTCCCACACGAGAGGATCAGCGCCATGAGCGCCACCACCACTCCCACCCCCAGCACCGCCGGCGAATCCGCCGCCCGCACGGCTGACCGCGTCATCATTTTCGACACCACCTTGCGCGACGGCGAGCAATCGCCGGGCGCGTCGATGAATCTCGACGAGAAGATCAAGATCGCCCTCCTGCTCGAGGAGATGGGCATCGACGTGATCGAGGCCGGTTTCCCGATCGCCTCCAACGGCGATTTCGAGGCCGTGCGCGAGATCGCCAAGCTGGTCAAGGACGTCGTCGGTGTGCGGCCTCGCCCGCGCCGGCCGCGGCGACATCGAACGCTGCGCCGAAGCGGTGCGGCATGCCGCGCGGCCGCGCATCCACACCTTCATCTCGACCTCGCCGCTGCACATGAAATACAAGCTCCAGATGGAGCCCGCGCAGGTGCATCAGGCGGTCATCGACAGCGTCACCCACGCCCGCAATCTCTGCGACGATGTCGAATGGTCGTGCGAGGACGGCTCCCGCACCGAGCACGACTTCCTGTGCCGCACGGTCGAGAGCGCGATCAAGGCCGGGGCGCGCACCGTCAATATCCCCGACACGGTCGGCTACGCCGTGCCCGAGGAATTCGCCGGCCCTCATCCGCATGCTGTTCGACCGCGTGCCCAATATCGACCAGGCGGTGATCTCGGTCCATTGCCACAACGATCTCGGCCTCGCCGTCGCCAATTCCCTGGCCGCGGTGCGGGCCGGCGCGCGCCAGGTCGAATGCACGGTCAACGGCCTCGGCGAGCGCGCCGGCAACGCCTCGATGGAGGAGATCGTCATGGCGCTGCGGACGCGCCACGACGCCATGCCCTTCACCACCGCGGTCGAAGCGAATACATCACCCGCGCCTCGCGCCTCGTCTCGGCGATCACCGGCTTCGTCGTCCAGCCCAACAAGGCGATCGTCGGCGCCAACGCCTTCGCGCATGAGAGCGGCATCCATCAGGACGGCATGCTCAAGCATGCCGGCACCTACGAGATCATGACCCCCGAATCGGTCGGGCTGAGCAAGTCGACCCTGGTGATGGGCAAGCATTCCGGCCGCCACGCCTTCAAGATGAAGCTCAAGGAACTCGGCTTCGAGCTCGGCGACAATGCGCTGAACGACGCCTTCCGCCGCTTCAAGGATCTGGCCGACCGCAAGAAGGAGGTCTATGACGAGGACATCGTCGCCCTCGTCGATGACGAACTGCAGCGCGTCTCCGAGCGCATCAGGTTCCTGTCGCTGGGCGTGGTGGCCGGCTCCAAGGGGCCGCAGACGGCGGAGCTCGAACTCGTGGTCGACGGCGTGACGAAGGACGCCAAGACCACCGGCAACGGCCCGGTCGATGCCACCTTCAACGCCATCCGCGCCGATCGTGCCGCATACCGCGCGGCTGCTGCTCTATCAGGTCCACGCCGTGACGGAAGGCACCGACGCGCAGGCCGAAGTCACGGTACGGCTCGAGGAGGAGGGCAAGAGCGTGGTCGGCCAGGGCGCCGATCCCGATACGCTCGTCGCCTCGGCGCGCGCCTATATCCACGCCTTGAACAAGCTCTTGACCAAGCGGGCGAAGACCGCGCCCGCGGCGATGTCCGCTTAGCGCCTCGCCGCCCCTTCGCCGCGCCGCGGCGGAGGGGCAAGGGAGCGGTGTTTACGCGAACCCGGGACGGCACCGTCCCCATTGAGGGAACGAAGGCACGCATGTTCGGAAATCTGTTGGGCATCCTCTCCGCCGACATGGCGATCGACCTCGGCACGGCGAACACGCTCGTCTACGTCAAGGGACGCGGCATCGTCCTCAACGAGCCGTCGGTGGTGGCGATCGCCAACGTCAAGGGCCGCAAGCAGGTGCTCGCGGTCGGCGACGAGGCCAAGATGATGCTGGGCCGCACGCCCGGCAACATCCAGGCGATCCGGCCGCTGCGCGACGGCGTCATCGCCGATTTCGAGGTCGCGGAGGAAATGATCAAGCATTTCATCCGCAAGGTGCACAACCGGCGCAGCTTCGCGAGCCCGCAGATCATCGTCTGCGTGCCCTCGGGCTCGACCGCGGTCGAGCGCCGCGCCATCCAGGAATCGGCCGAGAGCGCCGGCGCGCGCCGCGTCTTCCTGATCGAGGAGCCGATGGCGGCGGCGATCGGCGCCGGGGTTGCCGGTCACCGAGCCGACCGGCTCGATGGTGGTCGATGTCGGCGGCGGCACCACCGAAGTCGCGGTGCTGTCGCTCGGCGGCATCGTCTATTCGCGCTCGGTGCGAGTCGGCGGCGACAAGATGGACGAGGCGGTGATCGCCTATATCCGCCGCAACCACAACCTCCTGGTCGGCGAATCGAGCGCCGAGCGCATCAAGAAGGAGATCGGCTCGGCCTGCATGCCCGAGGAGGGCGAGGGGCGGGTGATGGAGATCAAGGGCCGCGACCTCATGAACGGCGTGCCCAAGGAAATCGTCATCAGCGAGCGGCAGATCGCCGAAAGCCTGGCCGAGCCGGTGGGCGCCATCGTCGAAGCGGTCAAAGTCGCGCTCGAGCATACTGCGCCCGAACTGGCCGCGGACATTGTCGACAAGGGTATCGTGCTGACCGGCGGCGGCGCGCTGCTAAGCAATCTCGACTATGTACTGCGCCACGCGACCGGCCTGCCGGTGTCGATCGCCGACGACCCGCTATCCTGCGTCGCGCTCGGGACGGGCCGCGCGCTGGAAGAGATGAAAACCCTAAAAAGCGTTCTGATCAGCATGTACTAGTCGTTCGATCGCATGTAAAAAATGAAGACGGTCGGGGCCGGCCCGGCAGGTCGTCGGGCGTGCGGCTTGAGGCCATGAGGGCGGTCTGGGGATGCGAATCTCGGCGCCCGGTAAGAGCGGCGGCGCAGCGGCTGACGCTGCCGATGCTGGTGTTCGCCGCGGGCACTGCTGTCCGTGCTCGGCAAGGCCGACGTTCTGCTGATCGACCGGCTCCGCGCCGTGGTCGCCGATACCGCCGCGCCGGTGCTCGAACTGCTGGCCCAGCCGATGGCCGGCGCCGCCGGGATGGTGGACCAGGTCAGCGACGCCGTCGCCGTCTATCGCGAGAACGAGATCCTGCGCAGGACAACCGGCGGCTGCTGCAATGGCAGGAGGTGGCGCGCCGGCTTGGCCGCCGAGAACGCCGAACTGCGCGATCTCGACAAGCTCGTCCCGGACAAGGCGGTCTCGGCCGTGGCGGCGCGGGTGATCGCCGATTCGGGCGGCGCCTTCATGCGCAACGTGCTGGTCGATGCCGGCAGCGCGCGACGGCGTCGCGCGCGGCCAGGCGGCGCTGACCGGCGAGGGGCTGGTCGGCCGCGTCGCCGAGGTCGGGCGCCAGCACGGCGCGCGTGCTGCTGCTGACCGACCTCAACTCGCATATCCCGGTGACGATCGAGCGCACCGGCGCGCGCGCGCTTGCTCGATGGCGACAATTCCGACCGGCCGCGCCTGGTCTTCCTCGAGCCGAAGGCGACGGTCGTGGCCGGCGATCGCATCGTCACCAGCGGCAGCGGCGGCGTCTTCCCGCCGGGCTTGCCGGTGGGCGTGGCGGCGGCGGCGGAGAACAACGGGCTGATCCGGGTCGAGCCCTATGCCGAGCTGTCGCGGCTCGAGATCGTGCGCATCGTCGATTATCGGCCTGACCGGCGTCCTGCCGCAGAACGCGGTGCCGCCGTCCGCGCCCGCCACGGCCGGCAAAGCCGCGGGTGGCCGAAATCCGGCCATGAGCCGCGGCATGTGGGCAACGAATCCGCGTACGCGCTGCCTCGGAGCGATCCCCGTCCTGCCCGGCGTCGGGCCGCAATGCCGCCGGGGGGGCCGATGGCGCGCGCGCTGATGCCGCGCGACACCAGCCTGGGCGACCGGCTGGTGCCGTTCCTGTCGACCCTGTGTTTCGTCCTGGTCTCGGTCGTACCGGTGCAGATCCCGGGTTTCGCCGCGGTCACGCCGAGCTTCGCGCTGATGGCGGTGTTCCACTGGACGATCTATCGCCCCGATCTCCTGCCGCTGACGGCGGTATTCGTGCTCGGGCTGCTGCTCGATCTCCTGAACGGCACGCCCTATCTCGGCGTGGCGGCGTTGACGCTGATCCTGGCGCGTACCGCGGTGTTGAATGGGCGGCGCTATTTCGTCAACCGCGACCTTCGCCGTGCTGTGGCTCGGCTTCCTGGGGGTCGCCGCGGGCGCCTTTGCCTTCGAGCTGGGCGTTCGTCAGCCTGCTCCACGGCAAGCGTGCTCGGGACCAGTCCCTTCATCTTCGAGGCGGCGCTCACCGTCGCGTGCTACCCGGTCGGAAGCTATATCCTCGTGCGGCTGCATCGCGCCTTCGTCCGGACGTCGGCGCCGCCGTGAGCCTCAAGCGCGAACAGGTCCGCAGCAAGCTTTTGACGCGGCGCGCGCTGTTCCTCGCCGGCGGCCAGGTCGCGCTGCTGGCGACCGTGGCCGGCCGGCTCTATTTCCTCCAGGTGGTCCAGGCCGGCCGCTACCAGACGCTCGCCGACGAGAACCGGATCAGCATCCGCCTCATCGCGCCGCCGCGCGGCCTTATCGTCGACCGCTTCGGCGTCGCGCTCGCGACCAACCGGCCGACCTATCGTGCGGAGCTCGTGGCCGACGAGAGCGGCGACATCCACGCCACGCTCGACGCCGTCGCCCGCCTGGTGCCGCTGACCGACAGCGATCGCCGCCGCGTCATGCATGACATCCGCGCCAAGCACGGCTTCGTTCCGGTGGTCATCCGCGAGAACATGAGCTGGGACGAGATGGCGCGGATCGAGGTGAACACGCTCGAGCTTGCCGGCGTGTCGGTCGAGCAGCGGCCTGATGCGGACCTATCCCTTCGGCGAGGAGGTCTCGCACGTGATCGGCTATGTCGCGGCGGTGTCCGAGAAGGATCTCGCGGGCGACGATCCGCTGCTCGAGCTGCCCGATTTCCGCATCGGCAAGAGCGGCATCGAGAAGGCCTTCGATCTCGAGCTGCGCGGCACCGCCGGCACCAGCGAGGTCGAGGTCAACGCCTTCGGCCAGGTCGTGCGCGAGCTGGCGCGCGAGGACGGCATGGCCGGGCAGGAGATCACGCTCGGCCTCGACATGGCGCTGCAGGACCTCGCGGCGCAGCGCTGCAGCGCCCAAGGCAGCGCCGCCTGCGTCGCTGCTCGACGCCTGGACCGGCGAGGTCCTGGCGCATGGCCTCGACGCCCGGCTACGACCCCGGCGCCTTCGCCGCCGGACTGACCGAGGCGATGTGGCAGAAGCTCGTCACCGACCCGCTCAATCCGCTCAGCGACAAGGCGATCAGCGGCATCTATCGCGCCGGGCTCGACCTTCAAGCCGCTGGTCGCCATGGCGGCGCTCGATGCCGGCGTCCTGATCACCGCCGATACCGAATTCTTCTGCCCCGGGCACTTTCAGATCGGCAACGCGGTGTTCCATTGCTGGAAGAAGGGCGGCCACGGCACGCTGTCGATGCGCCGCGCGATCAAGGAATCGTGCGACGTCTTCTTCTATCACACCGCCGACACCTGCGGCATCGACCGCATCGCCGCGATGGCCAACCGCTTCGGGCTCGGCGTCGAGCTCGGCATCGAGATCCCGGGCGAGCGTCACGGGTCTCATTCCGACGCGCGCCTGGAAGCTGGCGACCACCGGCGTGACGTGGCAGCGCGGCGACACGATCAGCTGCGGCATCGGCCAGGGCTATGTCTCGGTGACGCCGCTGCAGCTTGCGACCTATGTGGCGCGGCTCGCGACCGGCGCGCATGATCGTGCCGCGGCTCGTGCGCGCGCAGGGCGTGATGGCCGCGGACAGCGCGGCCGCCGACCGCGCATCAGCGCCGATTTCGCGCCGCTGGGCGTCGCCGGCGCAGCATTTCGAGCTGGTCCGCAACGGCATGTACGGCGTCGTCAACGAGCCGCACGGCACCGCCTACCACGCCCGCATCGAGGATCCGGCGATGGCGATGGCGCGGCAAGACCGGCACGGCGCAGGTGCACCACATCACCGAGGCCGAGCGCGAGCATGGCATGCGTCAAGGGCACCGGCGTGCCGTGGAAGGATCGCGACCACGCGCTGTTCATCGCCTTCGCGCCGGTGGACGCGCCGCGCTACGTCTGCGCCGTCGTGGTCGAGCATGGCGGCGAGTCCGGCGGCGAGGGCGGCGCGGTGGCGGCGCCGATCGCGCACGACGTGCTGCTCGCGGCGCAGCAGCGCGATCCCGTGCGCCGCGTTCCCGACCGGCCCTTCGGCGCGCCGGCCGACGTGGCGCAGCGCTGAGGCCGCGCCGAGATGGACCAGCCCTTCGACTATGGCGGCCCGCGGCCAGAGCCTTGTCGAGAAGCTGCTCAGCCTCAATTGGGGCCTCGTGCTGCTGCTCGCCATGATCGGCGGCGATCGGCATCGCCATGCTCTATTCGGCGGCCAACGGCAGCTGGCAGCCCTGGGCCGCGAAGCAGGCGATCCGCTTCGGCGTCGCCGCGCTCGATCATGCTGGTCGGTGGCGCTCGTCGATCTGCGCTTCTGGTGCAGATCGCCTACGGCTTCTACGGCGTCGTCCTGCTGCTGCTGGTCGCGGTCGAGGTGCGCGGCGCGATCGGCATGGGCGCGCAGCGCTGGATCGATCTCGGCGTCATCCAGCTCCAGCCGTCGGAGCTGATGAAGATCGCGGCGTGCTGGCGCTGGCGCGCTATTTCAACGGCGTCCCGGTCGAGGAGATCGGCCGGCCGCTGCGCCTCGTCGTGCCGGCGCTCATCGTCCTGGTGCCGGCGGCGCTGGTGCTGAAGCAGCCCGATCTCGGCACCGCGATGATGCTGATGCTGGGCGGCGGCGCGATGTTCTTCCTCGCCGGCGTGCGGCTGCTGGAAGTTCGGCGCTGGTGCTCGCCGCGCGGCGCTCGGCGCGGTGCCGGTCGCCTGGCGCTTCATGCGCGACTATCAGAAGCAACCGCATCTACACCTTCCTCGATCCCGAGAACGATCCGCTGGGCGCGGGCTATCACAGCCTGCAGTCGAAGATCGCGATCGGCTCGGGCGGCATCTTCGGCAAGGGCTTCCTGATGGGCACCCAGTCCCATCTCGACTTCCTGCCGGAGAAGCAGACCGATTTCATCTTCACCATGCTGGCCGAGGAATGGGGCCTGGTCGGCGGCCTCGTGCTGCTCGGGCTCTATGCGCTGGTCTTCGTCTACGGCTTTGCCATCGCGCTCCGCAGCCGCAACCATTTCGGCCGGCTGCTGGCGCTCGGCATCACCATCAACCTGTTCCTCTATGTCTTCATCAACACGGCGATGGTGATGGGGCTCATCCCGGTGGTCGGCGTGCCGCTGCCGCTGATCTCCTATGGCGGCACGGCGATGCTGACGGTGATGTTCGGCTTCGGCCTGCTGATGAGCGTCTACATCCACCGCGACGCGCGCATCGGCCGCTTCGGCGAAGGCGGCGAGTGATGCGCCCGGCTCGACAAGCCGCGCGCGCCGCCTTGCTATAGACGCCGCCTCCCCTCGGCGGGTGCATAGCTCAGTTGGTAGAGCAGCTGACTCTTAATCAGCGGGTCGCAGGTTCGAGTCCTGCTGCACCCACCAAGAAATTATAGACAAATCAACGACTTATAGACTGGCGGTCGGAGAGGGAAGACAAATAAGCGTGGTCGAAATAAGCGATAAATGAGCGATTGATCCGCCATCGTTCAGCGACCCATATATGTGTCGCCTACGATCGGCTTCGCACTCATCTCGCGGTCGCGCCAGGGGGCGGAACTGAGGCGCGACGGCGACGGAATGACATAGGGCGTCGAACTGCATGAGCGTGCCGCGTAAGCACCATTTCATTCCGGCCTTCTATCTCGGCCAGTGGTGCGACCGTTCCGGCAAGGTGGTCGAATACTCTATCAAGCATAACACACTCATCGCCAAGCCTGTGGGACCGGGAGCTACTGGCTTCGATTACGACCTTTACGCCTTCGACGAACTTCCGCCCGAGCAATCCCAATTTATCGAGCAGAAATTCTTTGATTTTGCTGATCGCATGGCATCAGCAGCGCTAGAACGGCTTATTGCTGGCGATTTGAAAGGATGGACCTCAGAACAGGTTAGCGCGTGGTCGCGATACGTTGTCGCCCTATGCCTCAGGCACCCCGATACGATGCCTGAACTTCGCACTGCGGCGAAGGCTATCTGGGAAGGCAGCGGCGAATCCTCTCAACGACAATATGAACTGATCAAGGAGGCAGGCGATCCTCCCACACTTGATGAGTACCTGGCTCGCATCGACTCCCTTGCGCCAATAAAAGCGAGAGTTGACCTCATCGTGGCCATGTTCGACAACCCGGTACTCGGTCAACACATCAACGGAATGATCTGGTCTGTGCTGGACGTTTCGGCGGCGCCGCATTTCCTACTTACGTCAGACCGGCCCGTGACGCTCTACAAACTTAACGAAGCCGACGGAATGGTCTGGCTTCCCATCTCGCCAACCAAGCTATTCGTCGCTGTAAACGAGCAGTGGGCATTGGATCGTCTCAGGCGGCAGAGGCCGCGGGAGTTAGTAGCGAAGGCGAATGAGCACGTGGTCGCGCTGGCGCGTCACTTCGTTTGGTCGTTAGGCGAGAGTCAGACGCATTTCATTGAAAGGCATATGTCGAAGAGATTGGAGCCCACTCCTTTCTTTCCCACCCTCGCCCGTTGGCAAGACGATCCGCGCCGGCCTTAAACAAAAGTGATGCACCATCGCCAGGACCATCGCCTGCTGACCCTTGGTCAGGTTGCGGCGCCGTCAAGCGAAGCGCGCTGCGGGTAGCTGATCTATTATCGCCCCATGTCAGATAGCTCTCGCCCAGATGAGATAGAGGAGACACTGATCGGCTTCATCGAAGCGATCTCGGCATTGCGGTCGGGCTCGGGATGCGCATCACTTTCCCGATGTTGCTGATGTCGGATCGCCGTTTTGGCGAATGGGCTCTTTACCTGCCCCGCAACGCAGGTTTCATGTGAACGCAAGACCGCCGCCGGGCTCGGGGGCTGGCGGCAACGGGTGCACGCGCCGCACAGCCTGACGCGGCCGCTGTGCTGACCGGGCCGATGCGGCCGCCGGCGCTCTTCCCGTGCGTGACGGAGCGCGCTCGCGATCGTGCAAATACCCCTTGCATTGGTACCGTCAGGTACCATAGGATGTTGGTACCGACCCGTACCAAAGGGGACGCTCATGTCCGATCACCCCGCGCCCGCGCTGGCCGGCGCGCTGCCGGCCCAGCCGGATTTCCGCCGCCTCGTGGTTTTCGACATGGCCGTGCCGTTCCTGGTGGTGGTCGGCCTCGAGGACTGGGGCGCGGCGCCGCTTTTGGCCTACGCCGTGGCAGGCCTCTATCTCGTCGCCAAGATCGTGCTGTCGTGGCTGTGGCGGCGCGGCGTCGATGTCGTCGGCGTGGGCGTGCTCGGCGGCATTGGCGGCGGCTTGCTGCTCGCCGTGCTCACCCATGATCCGCGCTTTGCCCTGGTGCGGGCGGCGCCGGCCTTTGCGCTCTTCGGCGCGGCGTGCTTCGTCTCGCTGTTCGCCAAGCGGCCGCTGATGTTCTTCGTTGCGCGCGCCTTTGCCAGCGACGGCGACCGCGCGCGCGCCGCCGCCTGGAACGAGCGCCTGGCGCTTCCCGCCTTCCGCCGCGCCATGCGCCGCGTCACGATCGTGTGGGGCGCGGGCACGCTCGCCGAAGCCGCCGCGGGCGTGGCCGCCGCGTTCCTGCTGCCCGCCCGCCTGGTGTTCATCGCCGAGCCGGTGATCGCCTTCGCCGTGGTGGCGGCGCTCCTCGCCTGGACCCGCGCGCTGCAGCGCCGCGCCCAGCCCGCAACACCCTGACCGGGGAGACCCGACATGCACGAGACGGCATTGGCAACGCTGCGACGGCCGCGGCGCGGACGAAGGGTTTCACCAATCGTGGTATCCGCTGGCGCTCGCGTGCGAGGTTGCGCCCGGCGCGGTGGTCGGCGTCGATTTCCTCGGCACGCGCGTCATCGTCTATCGCGACGGCGCGGGCCGGCCGGTGGTGCAGGGCGCCTATTGCCCGCATCTGGGCGCCGATCTGTCGGTCGGGCAGATCGTCGAGGGCCGCGTGCGCTGCCCGTTCCACCATTGGAGCTTCGACCCCGACGGGCACTGCGCCCACATCCCGGCCGGCGACAAGATCCCGCCCGGTGCCGCGCTCGCGACCTATCCTGCGGCCGAGGCGTGGGGCCTGATCTGGGCCTTCAACGGCGCGATGCCCTTGTTCGCGCCGCCGCGCATGCCCGATGCCGAGGACGTCGCGCTCGTCACCGAGACCCATCTCTACGGCCCGCGCCCGATCGACCCGTGGATCGGCATCAGCAACGGCGTCGATTTCCAGCACCTGCGCACGCTTCATGGCCTGCCGGCGGTCGCCCCGGATTCGGTCGAAATCCGTCCCTATGGCATCGAATATCGGGTCGAGACGCCGTTCTATGCGCAGCACGGCGTCATCACCGGCACCAATTGCTTTTCCCAGCATCTGCGGCGCGGCGACGACGACATGTGGATGATGTTCACCGGCCGCTCGGTCGCGCCGGGCCGGTCCATGTCGTACTACGTCGTCGGCGCCGCCCCCGGCGCGGACGCGGCGCCGCGTCTTGCCGCCGTCAAGGCCCTGGCCACGCGGCTTCTCGACGAGGATGCGCCCATCCTGCACACGATGCGGTTCCGCAAGGGCACGCTCGTCGCCTCCGACCGCTTCCTCGCGCGCTATCTCAAATATGTCGCGGGGTTTCCCGTCGCCCCCGCCGCCGATGGCTAGGACCGCCCGCAGCCGTCGCCGCGCGCCTGCGGCGCCCGCATGCGCGACCGCGACCGTGCCGGGCGACGGCAGCGTGCGCGGCCGCATCCTCGATGCCGCCGTCGCGGCCTTCATGGAGCGCGGCTATGCCGGCACCAGCACGCTCGAGATCGCGACGCGCGCCAAGGTGTCGAAGCGCGAGGTCTATGCGCATTTCGGCAGCAAGCAAGCCATGCTCGTCGCCTGCATCACTCACGGCGTGCAGCTCATGCGCCTGCCGCTCGAACTGCCGGAGGCGCGCGACCGAAGCGGCCTCACCGCGATGCTGACCGCGTTCGGCGCGAATTTCCTGCGCGTGATCCTGGGGCCGCGCGTGGTTGCGCTCTATCGGCTCGCCGTGGCCGAGGCCGAGCGCTCGCCGGAAGTGGCGCGCGCGCTCGACACGACGGGACGCGGCGGCGCGCGCGCCGCTCTCGCCGCGACGCTCGTCCGGGCGCAAGCCGCGGGCCTCATCGGCGCCGGCGACGCGATGGATATGACCCGGCAATACTTCTCCCTGCTGCTGGGGGATTGGCATTTGCGGGTGTTGCTCGGCGTCATCCCGAAACCGGCGGTCAGGGAGATCGAGGACCGCGCGCGCACCACGACCGACGTGCTGCAGGCGATTCATCCGCCGGCAAGCTGATGCGCCGGTGTGGGTTAAGGTGCGCCTGCGGTGACCGTCACTGGCACGGCTTGATCGCGCCGAGCGGGGTACAGCCTCCCGGCCGCGGCGGCGGTTCCGGGGGCGCGCCGGCATCGGCCGCGAAGCTGGGCAATCCCTGCAGCAGCTTGCCAAGCTCTTCCGGCTGCGGGTTGCCGCCGTATTTCATGATTCCGCGCCGCCGGCTCTCCTCGGCGGCGAGACGCCGGTCGAGTTCCGCCACGTCGCGCTGATATTGCGCCGCGCCCACCGCGCCGGAATCGACACGCGCGGCGCCGATGCGTCGCGCCTCGATGGAAATATAAATCAGGTCATCGAAGGGATAGGCCGCTTCCCGATAGGCCGCGATCACCGTGGGGGCGGCGCAATCGACCGCGGCGACGCGGGACGGGTACTTGCCGGCGCGGCGCAGCTCGTCGCATCGCGCATAGGCTGCTTGCGCCTTGGCCGCGGCCTCGTCCTCGCGCGCCTGCGGCACGACGCAGCCGGCGAGCACGAGCGCGAGCGCGAGCGCCGCGGCGGCCATGCGCTTGACGGCGATAATCATGGCTGACGACGATAGCGCACGAGCAGGCTCGCCGGGCCGAGGCTGTGGCCCTGGATCGCCTTCAAGAGCTGGCCGCGGTCGAGACCGGGCGGCAACGAGCCCGGCGCAAGGTCGAGCGCGATCACGTCGATGACATAGTGGTGCGGCGCATCGACAGGCGGACCGCACGGGCCGGTATAGATCGTCGAGCCGCGCGAGTTCTTGCCGCCGGTGATCGGTGCCTGCGGCGCCCCGCCTTCGCCTTCCTTCAGCCCCGTTCGCACGGCGGGGATGTTGTAGGCCAGCCAGTGCACCGAGCCGATGCCGCGCCGTCCGTCGGGATCGATCATCAGAACCGCGAAGCTCCTGGTTCCCGCGGGCGCATGCGTCCACGCGAGCGGGGGCGAGATGTTCCCGCCCTTTTTGCCGCTGCCGCACCGGGCGCCGGCATATTTGAGCGGCAGCATCGCGTCATCCCGGAAGGCCGCAGACGACAGCGTGAAATGCTTCGGCGCCGCTTCGGCCGCGCTCGCAGCGAAAGCGACCGCGATGCCGGCAGCAGCGATGGTCCGGACCATCATCATCCTGGCCCTTGGGCGGTGCCGCCGGCACCGCGCACGCGATCGACGAGCGCGAGCGGGTCCGCGGGCGGCGCGTCGGCGCGCCAGCAGACATGCCCGTCCGGGCGCACCAGAACGAGACGCCGTTCGTAGAGCGCGGCGATCGCGGGATCGTCGATCGCGATCGTCTCGAGCGGCACGCCGCGCGCGCGCGCCGCCGCCGCGATCGGCGAGGCGGCGTGCCCTGCGCCGGCGAAGGCGAGCAGCACGAAGCCGCCGCCGAAGAGATCGAGCATCGAGCGTCCGTCGCCGAGCCAGGCATGGGGCGCGCGCGCGCCGGGCCGCGCGGTCGGCGTGTAGCGGCTCACCGATTCCGCCGGCGGCGGCGTTCCGTCCGGCGCGATCACGGGCGAGGGGTCGTAGCGGTAGCCCAGCACCAGCCCGTCGGAAACAAACACCTTCGTGCGCTCGCGTACGATCTCGTCGCCGACGATGCGGCGCGCGCGGTCGCCCGCTGGGCTCCGATCGCGGATGAAGGCGAGCGTCTCCTTGTCGGCAAGCGGACCTTGGTTCTCGGTTGCCTCGCGCACGATGCGGCGCGCGACCGGCTTGCGCTCGATCTCGTAGCTTTCGAGCAGCGCAGGCCCGCTCCAGCCCGCCATGGCCGCGGCGAGCTTCCAGGCGAGATCGACCGCGTCGCCAAGCCCGGTATTCATGCCGAACCCGCCCGAGGGACTGTGCTGATGCACGGCGTCGCCGGCCAGGAAAACATTGCCGCGACGCCAGGTATCGGCGACGACGCTACGGCAGGTCCAGGGCAGGATCGATACGAGCTCGTAGGGAATGTCGGGGCCGAGGAACTCGCTGACGATCGCGGGAACATCGACCTTCTCGGGCGCGACGAGCTCTTGCCCGGTGCTCAGGCCGAGGCGCCACAATTCCTTGCCGTCGAGCTCGATCAGGCTCGGCCCGCTCCCGGATTCGTCGATGAAGAAATAGAACGCGGCCTTCCCCATGGCGTGCCGGGTCCACAACTCCTTGATCTTGAGAAAGACGTTGAGGTGATAGGACAGGACCGGCTGGCCTTCCCAGCGTACGCCCAGCGCCTGCGGCACGCTGCTCCGCCCGGCGCAGCAGGCGACGAGAAAGCGCGCCTTGATCGTCTCGCGCCGGTCGCCGGCAAGATCGTGGACCTGGCACAGCACCCCGTCCGCCGTTTCGGTGAACAACTCGAAGCGGCAACGATAGCGCAGGCGAACGCCGACGAAGCTCGCGGCCAGCCGGCGCATGATCGGATCGAAGAAAAGCTGGTTGCAGCGCTGCGAGCGTTCGGGCGTCGTCGGCAGGGGCATGGGCCCGCCATAGGTCGGCCGGTCCACCCGCGCGAGCAAGTCGCCCTCCAGCCCGGTGCAATAGATGATGTCGAGGGGGAAATCCGGCGGCGTGCCCGCCTGACGCACCTCCTCGGCGATGCCCCAGCGGCGGCAGAACTCCATCGTGCGGGAATTCACCGTGTTGGCGCGCGGATGGTAGATCGTGCCGTCGCCCTGCTCGACGAGCGTGCATTCGATCCCGCGCCGCCCGAGATCGGCCGCGAGCGCCAGCCCGACCGGGCCGCCGCCGACGATGAGAACGGGCGTTTCGCTCGCGCCGCTCATGGCGTTGCCGTCGCGGTCATTCGATCACCTCGTCGGCCCGCGCGAGCAGTGCCGGCGGGAGCGTGAGCCCCAGTGCCTTGGCCGTCTTGGCGTTGACGACAAGCTGGAAAGCGCTCGGCTCCTGGACGGGAAGATCGCCGGGGCTGGTGCCGCTGAGGATGCGGTCGATATAGGACGCCGCCTGCCGCATCTCGTCGTGGAGATCGACGCCCCAGGAGGCGAGGCCGCCATTCTCGGCAAACACGCGAAACCCGTAGATGGCGGGAACGCCGTGCCGCGCGGCGGCAGCGACGACGGCACCGTAATGGGCGAGGGTGAAGGCGTCGGACGGCACCAGGAGGCCGCCATTCGCGGTGCGCGCGATACCGGCGATGCCCGTTTCGATCCCGTCTTCGTCCGCCGCCGCGACCGCGCGGGCCGTCACCGACAAGCCTGGCGCGGCCGCCGCGACCGAATGCATGAACCGATCGGTGTAGGGCGCCGTGCGCGGATTGTAGAGCACCCCGACATGGCTCGTGCGCGGCGCCATCTCCTTGAGCAGCGCCAGCCATTTGCCGCCCATCGACGGCGCGAAATTGGTGAAGCCGGTGACGTTGCCGCCGGGATGCGCCATGTCCGCGACGAAGCCCTGGGAGACCGGATCCGAAACGGCGACGAACACGATGGGAATGGTTTGCGTCGCGCGTTCGAGCGGAGCCACGACGGGCGCGCCGCCGGCGAGGATCACATCGGGCCCAAGGGCGACGAGTTCGCTCGCATAGGTCCGGATCCGGTCGGCGTCGCCGCCGGCCCAGCGATAGTCGATGTGCAGGTTGCGCCCGCCCGTCCACCCGAGCTCCTGAAGCCGGGCGCGGAACGGCGCGCCGAGGTCTTCGGCTTCGGGATCGCTTTCGGCAATCGGCATCAGCACGCCGATGCGCCGCGTGCGCCCATGATCCTGGGCGAAAGCAATGCTTGCCCGCACCGCCGCCGCCGCGGCGAGCATGGCGACGAATTCGCGCCGCCTGAGCGGGTGATGGCGTCGCGCCGGGACAAGGTGCTGCTCCACGGCCTCCCTCCCTTGGCCATGACAAGGGAGGCACTCTATCACGTGACCGGCAAGGTTGCGCCTCCCTGTCCGGGCGATGCCGCGCAAGCCTCGAAGCCCGCGCGCAGCGCTTCCCCGTTCAGGTTCCGGCCGATGAACACCAGGCGGCTGCGGCGCGGCTCGCCCGCTTTCCAGGCGCCGAGGAAATCGCCTTCGAGCTGCATGTGGACGGACTGGAACACGAGGCGGCGGTCCTCGCCGGCGACGTGGATGATGCCTTTGGCGCGCAGGATGTCGCGGCCCTGGCGGGACACCAGATCGGCCAGCCAGCGACCAGCCTTGGCCCCGTCGATCGGCGTGGGCGAGACGAAAGAGACGCTGCCGATGTCGCCATCGTGGTCGTGGTCGTGGCCATGGTCATGGCCGCAATGCGCGTCATGCCCATGATCGTCGGGCTCGTCCGGCGCCAGCGACGCGATGCGCTCGAGATCGAAGCCACCCCGCCCGAGCAGCGCGCCGACCGCTACGTTCGAGCGCTGTGCGCGATGGATCGGCGCGAACCGGTTGAGTGCGCGCACCTGCGCCGCAACGTCGTGCAATTCCTGCGCCGAAACGAGATCGGTCTTGTTGAGAACGATCTGATCGGCGAAGGCGATCTGCTCCCGCGCCTCGCGGCTGTCGGCAAGGCGGAGGCGGACGTGCCTGGCGTCGACCACGGTCGTCACCGAATCGAGAACAGTCCGCGCCTGCAGGAATTGATCGACGAAGAACGTCTGCGCCACCGGCCCGGGATCGGCGAGCCCGGTCGTCTCGACGATGATCGCTTCGAAATCGCCGCGCCGCGACAGCAGCCCGTGCAGCGTGCGGATGAGGTCGCCGCGCACGGTGCAGCAGATGCAGCCGTTGCTCAGCTCGAACAGTTCCTCGTCCGCGCCGACGATCAACGCGTTGTCGATGCCGACCGCGCCGAATTCGTTGACGATGACGGCGTAGCGCCGGCCGCGATCCGCGGACAGGATGTGGTTGAGCAGGGTGGTCTTGCCGGCGCCGAGATAACCGGTCAGCACGGTCACGGGAATGCGGCTCGCCACGGCGCCCGCCATCCCCGCCGGATGCGGCCTACTGCCAGGGCAAGAGAGAGGCGTGGATCACATCCTTCACGCCGTGGCCGCCGACCGACCTTATGGCGAGGTCCACGTCCTTCAGGCCGAAAGTGTGGGTCGTCACCTTCTCGAGCGGGAAGCGCTGCGAGGCGAGCTGCTGCAGCGCCAGCTCGCAGGCCCGGTAGCTGTGGCCACGCGCGCTCTTGATGGTGATGTATTTCACCGTCACCTTCGCCAGCGGAAAATTGGGGAATTCCGCCATCTCGCCCTGAACCACCATGGTCCCGGCCTTGCGCTTCAGCGCCTCGATGCCGAGGAGAATGGGAATGGTGCCGGCCCCCGACGTGCAGTCGAGGGCGACATCCACGCCCTTGCCGGCGGTGATTTCCTTGATGCGCGCGAGCGGGTCTTCCTTGCTCGACATCGATCACGTAGTCGGCGCCGAGTTCCTTGGCGACCTGCATCCGCGCGGCGTCCTTGGACGTGCCGGTGACGATGATGAGAGACGCGCCTGCCTGCTTGCAGATCACGGTCTGCGACAGGCCCTGCTGGCCCGGGCCCTGGATCAGGACGGTGGAATTGTAGCCGACGCCGCCCTCGAACAGCGACCACTCGAC
The DNA here is from genome assembly GCA_963721625.1 of uncultured Alphaproteobacteria bacterium. GTDB lineage: Bacteria > Pseudomonadota > Alphaproteobacteria > ATCC43930 > CGMCC-115725 > DATJLY01. The sequence continues at coordinate 679,629 of CAVRKF010000019.1, read as the reverse complement.
GCCGTTCGCCATCGGCGTCACCAGCCCGGCCAATTCCGGCGTGACGCCCTTGGGCACGCGATGGATGACCGCGTTCCACGGCAGGTAAACGTAATGCGCGAACCCGCCCCACAAATGCGGCGCCCGCTCGGCCGAGGTGTAGCCGTAGCGGATCGAATCCGGGTTGGAGCGCCAGTCCGTGTTCTCGCAATGGCGGTACTGGCCGAGATGGCACCACTCGCATTTGCCGCACGCGACATAGTGCTCGACGAACACCAGGTCGCCCTCCCTGAAGCCCTTGCGGCGGGTGAACTCGCGACCCGCCTTGGCGATGGTGCCGATATTCTCGTGGCCCATGATCACCTGGGCGCTCGAGGGCGGATGCTGATAGAGCTTCACGTCGGTGCCGCAGATGCCTGCCACCTCCATTTTCATGAGGGCCGCGTCCTCGGGCACGTCCGGCATCGGGAATTCGCGCAGCTCGGTCTTGCCGGGCCCGGTTCGCACGGCCGCCAGCACTTGTTCCGCCATGCGCATTCCTCCCATTATGTTCATCGTGATCCCGTCACTCTAGAATAGGGCCGCGAGCCGTGGAACACAATTCTTTGCCGGGAGCCGGTGCGATACTGGCGCCGTTCCGCAAGGGTCCTGAGCATTACCAGGCGTTGGAGCGGGTGAAGGCTTGGACGCGGGAACGCTTCGCCTTGCCGGACGATGCCACGGTGTTCGTCTCCGAGATCGCCTGCGCCGTTCCCGGCTGTCCGCCGCTCGAAACGGTGATCGCGTTCTGGACCGAAAGCGACCAACGGCATCACTTCAAGGTGTTCAAGCCGGTGACCGAATTGGCCGTGACCGATCTGCCGCCGGCCTGGATGAAAAACGCGCTGCTGGCGGTCGAGGTCTTCGGCTGTGAATGCTGTTGAGGCGCCGGTCGGCGGCGCCGCCTTTGCCAAGGGCCAATTCGCTGGTTAAATGCGTCGCCGGACTGTCTCCTTGCGCGTGCCGGCGGGTGACGACGAACGAGCACGAAGGAGGGAACCATGACTCATGTTGGAAGCTGCTTTTGCGGCGCCGTCGAACTGCAGGTCACCGGATCGCCGGAGGCCATGGGCTATTGTCATTGCCGCTCTTGTCGCTCGTGGTCCGGCGGGCCGGTCAACGCCTTCAGCCTGTGGAAGCCGGAGGCCGTGCGGATCACGTCCGGGGCGCAGCATATCGCGACGTTCCAGAAGACGGCGATCAGCCAGCGTCAGTATTGCAGCAAATGCGGCGGCCATTTGATGACCAATCATCCGACCTTGGGTCTCGTGGACGTGTTCGCCGCGACGATCCCCACCCTTGCCTTCACCCCCGCCGTTCACGTCAACTATGCAGAGACGGTACTGCCGATGCGGGACGGCCTGCCTAAGTTGAAGGACTTTCCGGCCGAATTCGGCGGCTCGGGCGAGATGGTCGCAGAATAGCGGCCGACGGATCGGACGCCGGCGGCGTCGCTCGATCAGCGCACCGCCGCGGACGCCTGGTCGAGAAACGCCAGCAGGCGCGAAGCGATCGCCGCCTCCGTCTGCGCGGCGACCGGCAGATCGCAATATTCCGAACGCGGCAGGCATTCTTCGAGATAGCGCGCGGCCGAGGTCGCGTGCGATGCGTCCTGCCCGGGAACGATCAGCGCGGGGATGTCGAGGCGAAGCAGGTCCTCGGGTTCGGCTCCCGGCGCGGTATCGCGGTCGAACAGCGTGCGCGCCAGGCCGGTCACGATGAGCTTGTAGGCATCGGCGTCTTGTGCCGCATAGGAAGCGGCGAAGGCGGGATCGCGCTTGATGACCGAGGCCCAGGGCCCGCCGCGCGGGTCTGCGGCGAACGGCTTGCCGTCCTGCCGGATCAGGGCGACGACCTCCGCCAGCCCGTGCCGCTGCACGAAAGCGAGATGCTCGGCGAATCGCTGCCGGCTGGCGATCCGGTATTTGGCGCCACCGACCGGCCAGAACAGGACCATGCTCAGCGCCGTCCGCGGATGGGCCACGCCGAAGGCCGCTACTGGGCAACACCCCATGCAGCCGCCCATGATGTGCGCGCGATCGATGCCGAGATGGTCGAGCAATCCCTTGCCCTGCGCGACGTAGTGCGCCCAGCTCAGGCGCTCCACCCGGCCGCCGGACTGGCCGGCTTCGCGCCGGTCGAAGACGATGCAGGTGTAGCGCCGCGACAGGTGCGCGACGAGGTTGAGCCTGGCGTAGATGCCTTGCGTCGCCCATTTCTCGACGGTCGCATCAAAGCCGCCGGGCGCGTACATCAGCACCGGCGGGCCGGCGCCCAGCACGTCATAGCGCGTGGCGATGCCGTCAATCTTCGCGGTGGTCATGGTCCGACCCGCCTCAGCCCTTGATCTGCCGGCCGGCGCGCACGTCGGCGATCAGCGCCGCGAACGCATCGAGGCTGATCCGGGCGACGTTGGCATAGGTCTCCACCCGGGCATCGATCCACCGCTCGGCATAGCCGATGGCGGTATGCGCCATCCGCACCCGCCCGTCGAGCCAGGGGCCGCCGCCGAAGCCGCCGATCACGGGGATCGCGACCGCCGTGGCGACCGCTGCGCCCGCGACCGGCCCGGAATTGGTGAAATCGAGCAGCGCCGCGCCGGCATCCTCCAGGCGCCGCGCTTCGTCCACCAGTTTCGCGGTCGTTTCCGGCGCCGCTTGCGCTTCGGGCGCGTTCTGCGCGCTGTACGGCACGCCATAGCGCAACGCCGTCTGCGGCGTGAGCCCGAACTGCGCGAAGACCGGGATGCCGGCACGAACAATGGCGCGGACCGCATCGGGATAGTCCGAGGCGCCGTCGAGCTTGACCATGTCGGCGCCGCCTTCCTTGACCAGCCGAATGGCCGCCCGAAGCGCGCTGTCGATGCCTTCCTGCAATGGGCCGAAGGGGAAGTCGCAACTGACCAGCGCCCGCTTGACGCCGCGGCGCACCGCCTTGCAGCACACCAGCATCTCCTCGAGCGTGACCTCGAGCGGGTTGGCGTGGCCCCACAGATTGACGCCGACCGAGTCGCCCACCGAGACGAAGTCCATCCCGGCGCGGTCGGCGATCCGCGCGATCTGGGTGTCCCAGGCGACGACGCCGACGCACTTTCGGCCCTCGCGCTTCATCCGCTGCAGCGCGGAAACGGTGACGTTGGACTCGTCCGTGGCCATGGCTCTCCTCATTCATCCGTCGCCGGCAGCATGAGGGCGATACAGCCGGGAAGGCAAGCCGCTCTCGAATCGGAGCCGGGCCGCGTGCTAGGCTGCGGGCCGCCGCGTCTTGACCATGGGCGACAGAGTCGAGGGCATGAGCATTGCCGAGCACGAACTGATCCGTTTCGTCATGCGGGAGGCGCGCCTGCTCGACGAGCGGCGCTACGATTCGTGGTACGACCTCTTTGCCGAGGACGGGGTCTATTGGGTGCCGCTGACGCCGGACCAGCCGGACGGGATCGATCACGCTTCGCTCGCCTACGAAGACCGGCTGCTGCTGCGCATCCGGATCGATCGTCTGAAGCGCGGCCCGCCCTCGCAGCGCCCGCCGAGCCGCAGCCATCATCTGCTCCAGATGCCCGAATTCGAGGGGCAGTCCGGTGCGGTCTATGTGACGCGGACGAGCTTCCATTACACCGAGGCGCGCGGCGACGAGCAGAACTTCTATGTCGGCACCGCGATCCATCATCTCGTCGACGATGGCGGACGGCTCAAGATCAAGCTCAAGCGCGTCGATCTCCTGAACGGCGATGCGGCGCTGCCGGGCATCCAGCTTTTCATCTGAGTTCGACATGCAGCCAAGCGTCGCCGATGCCTTCGATACCGCAGCCAGACGCTGGCGCGATCGCCCGTTGCTTCATGTCCTGGACGAGACCGCGCAAAACTACGGCATCGAACCGGGGACGCTGAGCTATGGCGAAGCGGCAGCGGCGGTGGCGCGCCTGCGCACCCGCTACGGCGCAGCCGGCTACGGCCGGCATGACCGGGCCGGGCTCATGCTCGAGAACCGCCCGGCGTTCTTTCTGCACTGGCTTGCGCTCAACGGTCTCGGCGTCAGCGTGGTGCCGCTCAATCCCGAGCTGCGCCCGGCGGAACTCGACTACCTCGCGTCCCATAGCGAGATCGCGCTGGCCATCGGCAGCGCCGGCCATGTGCCGGCCCTCGCATCCTGCGCCGCGCGGACAGGACGGAATTTCGTGATTGCGCGCGACGACGCGGAACCTGTCGACCGCGCCGCGGTCTCGCCGGCGCGTTCGGACCGGACCGAGGGAGCCGGCGCGGAATGCGCCGTGCTCTACACCTCGGGCACGACCGGGCGGCCGAAGGGCTGCGTGCTGTCGAACGATTATTTTCTGCGCTGCGGCGCCTGGTACAACGGCATCGGCGGGCTGTGCCGGCTCGAGCCCGGCGCGGAGCGGCTGCTGACGCCTCTGCCCATGGTGCACATGAACGCGATGGCCTGTTCGACCATGGCGATGATCCTGAGCGGGGGATGCATCATTCCACTCGACCGCTTCCATCCGCGGACGTGGTGGCAGAGCGTGCGCGACAGCGAGGCGACGATCGTGCACTATCTCGGCATCATGCCGTCGCTGCTGCTGGCGGCCGCGCCCGATCCGCACGACCGCGCGCACAAGCTGCGCTTCGGCTTCGGCGCCGGCGTCGATCGGCGCCACCACGCGGCGTTCGAGGCGCGCTTCGGCTTTCCCCTCATCGAAGCCTGGGCGATGACCGAGACCGGCGCAGGCGCGATGGTGGCCGCCCATCGCGAGCCGCGCCAGGTCGGCACCAACGGATTTGGCAAGCCCGAGCCGGCTCTCGATTGGCGCCTCGTCGGCGAGGACGGGCAGGCGGTCGCTTCCGGTGCGCCGGGCGAGCTGCTGGTTCGCGCCGCCGGACCCGATCCCCGCGCCGGATTTTTCACCGAATACCTTAAGGACGCAGCGGCGACCGAAGCGGCGTGGGAGGGCGGCTGGTTCCACACCGGCGACATCGTGCGCGAGGATGCGGACGGCCATCTTCACTTCGTCGATCGCAAAAAGAATCTGATCCGCCGCAGCGGCGAGAACATCTCGGCGGTCGAGGTCGAGACCGTGCTGCGCCTTCATCCGCTGGTGCGCGAGGTCGCGGTCGCGGCGACGCCGGACGATCTGCGCGGCGAAGAGGTGCTTGCCTGCGTCGTGCCGCGCGCGGCGCTTGCGCCCGAGCACATGGCCGAGGCGGCCGCCGCGATCGTCGCGCAGGCGGGCGAAGATCTCGCCTATTACAAGGTGCCGGGGTGGGTAGCGTTCGTCGCGGCGCTGCCGCTGACCGCGACACAGAAGGTCGAGCGCGCCACGCTCAAGGCGCAGGCGCGCGACCTGCCGGGCACGCAAATCTGTATCGATACGCGCCCGCTCAAGCGGCGCCGGACCTGACGGTGGCAGGAGGGCTCATGCAAGCCTATCGCGACGATCCCACTGCCGTGGCGGCGCTGGTCGAGCCCGACCGCGTGCATCGCGATCTCTACGTCGCGCCCGAATTGTTCGCGCTCGAGGACGAATGGTTGTTCGCCCGCAACTGGATTTATGTCGGCCATGCGAGCCAGGTGCCGGAGGCGGGCGACTTCTACACCACCCGGATCGGCACCTGCCCGGTGATCATGATGCGGCAAGGCGACGGCTCGATCCGGGTGCTCATCAATCGTTGCGCGCACAAGGGCGCTGCGGTGATCAGCGAGATTTGCGGCAAGGCGGGGCGCGCCTTGCGCTGCCCCTATCACGCCTGGACCTATGGGCTCGACGGCGCGCTGTTGTCGATGCCGCTCAAATCGGACTACGATCCGGTCGCCTTCGCGCGCAGTCCCGCGGCAAAGGGGCTGCGGCCGGCCGGGGCGGTCGCCGTCCGCCACGGCTTCGTGTTCGCGCGGTTGAGCGAGACCGGGCCGGATTTCCAGAGCTATTTCGGCTCCGCGTTGGCGCCGCTCGACAATCTCGCCGCGCGCGCGCCCGAGGGCGAGCTTCAGGTTGCCGGCGGCTGTCTGCGCAGCGTCATCCGCTGCAACTGGAAGATCTATGTCGAGAACATCGTCGATCCCGCGCATGCGCCCTCGACGCATGAATCGGCCGCGCAGTCCGCCGCCGCCATCGGCGACGCGATGGCGAACGACCGACAGGAACCGGCGGTGCTCGAACAGCTCCTGCCGTTCGGCGTGAGCTATAATTATTTCAGCACGGCGGGTGTGCGCATTTTTCCCAACGGGCACGCCATTCTCGGCACCAAGGCGAGCCTGCACAGCGCCTATGCGAAGCTGCCGGACTACGAAGCGATGCTGGAGCGCGTGCATGGGGCCGACCACGCCCGCGCGGTGCTGTCTTTCGCGCCGCAGAACACGCTGTTCTTTCCCAATCTGGCGTTCAAGGCGATGCCCCAGACGGTGCGGGCGGTGCGTCCGCTGGATGTTGACCGCACGCTGGTCGAGACCTGGTCGCTCCTGCCCAAGGGCGCGCCCGATGCGGTGCTGCAGCGGACGGTGATGTATAACCGCTTGGTGTTCTCGCCGATGTCGGTCGTCGCTCATGACGATTTCCATGTCTTCGAGAGCATCCAGCAGGCGCTGCATGCGCCGGGGAACGAATGGGTGAACATGCAGCGCGGGTACCGCGGCGGCGAAGCCGAGGAGATGCGCGATTACGAGGACGGCAATGACGAGCTGGCGCTCCGCAACTTCTACCGCGCCTGGCAGCGCCTGATGGTCGCGGCGGCGGAAGCGGCGCGGGAGGCATAGGGCGGCGGCGTGGCAGCGTCTCGCGCATCCTATGACGGCGTCGCCGTCGCCGTTCCGGTCACCGTTCCCTATGTCCGGTATTCCATTCGCGGCGCGCATTGGTTTGCCGGCCGCGCGCTGGCGCAGCTCGTCGCCGCGTCCGGCATCGCCAAGGCGCGGATCGACGGGCTGTGCTTTTCGAGCTTCACGCTGGGGCCGGATACGGCGGTCGGGCTGACCCAGCATCTGGGGCTCGCGCCGCGCTGGCTCGACAACATCCCGCTGGGCGGGGCGAGCGGCATTGTCGCGCTGCGCCGCGCCGCGCGCGCGGTGCAGGCGGGCGACGCGGCAATCGTCGCCTGCATCGCCGCCGACACCAACCATCCCGACACGTTCCGGCGGACGTCGGCGAATTTCAGCGTTTTTGCACGCGACGCTGTCTATCCTTATGGCGCCGGCGGCGCCAATGCGAGCTTCGCGCTGCTCACTGCCTATTACATGCGCTGCTTCGGCGCGCGGGCGGAGGATTTCGGCAAGATCTGTGTCGCCCAGCGCGCCAATGCCGCGAGCTTTCCCCATGCGCTTTTGCGCAAGCCCATGGCGACTCGAGGATTATCTCGCGGCGCGACCGATCGCCGAGCCGCTGCGCCTCCTCGACTGCGTCATGCCGTGCGCCGGAGCCGAGGCGCTCTTGGTGATGCGCGAAGAGGTGGCTGCCGCGCAGGGACTCGCTTACGCCCGCATTTGCGGCGCCATCGAGCGCCACAACGCCTTTGCGGATGACCCGATCCAGATGCGCGGCGGCTGGGCGCAGGACCGCGACGAGCTCTATGCCCAGGCCGGCATCGGTCCGGGCGAGATCGACTTTCTCGAGACCTATGACGATTATCCCGTGATGACGATGATGCAGATCGAGGATCTCGGATTCTGCGCCAAGGGCGAAGGGCCGGACTTCGTGCGCGCTCACGACCTCACGGTCGAGGGCGCGTTCCCGCTCAACACCTCGGGCGGGCAGCTCTCGGTCGGACAGGCCGGCGCGGGCGGCGCCTATCTCGGCCTGACCGAGGCGGTGCGGCAGCTCACCGGCGCGCCGTTGGGCCGTGCCGTGCCCGCGGCCACGATCGGCCTGGTCAGCGGCTTCGGCATGATCAATTACGACCGCGGCCTGTGCTCGAGCGCGGCCATTCTCGCGCGGGGGGGCGGCGCATGAGCACGCCGCTCCAGCGGCCGCGGCGCAAGAACCCGATCCTGCGCACGCGGCAGCCGACCCTGCCGCCGGCCGCGCGCAGCCGCTTCGCCCTTGGCCTGACGGCGGCGGCGGCGCGCGGGCGGCTCGAGCTGCAGTTCTGCCGCGATTGCGGCGCGGTGCAATATCCGGCGCGCGAGGCGTGCCATCGCTGCCTCTCCGACCGCTTCGCGTGGCGGCCGGTGGACGGCGCGGGCGCAGCTCATCGCCGACACGCGCATCCATATCAGCCAGGAGCTGTTCTTCCGCGAGCGCGCGCCCTGGCGCATGGGGCTGGTGCGGCTCGATTGCGGCGCCACCGTGGTCGCGCATGTGCACGAGGACTGCGCGGCGGCGCCGGCGCGGGTGCGCGTCGTGAATGGCCTCGACCGTGCCGGGCAGGCGGTGCTGACGGCGCTGCCGGGCGAAGGAGAGACGGCGATGAGCGACGACCCGCTGCTGCGCGAGCTGACCTGCGACCCGCGCTATCGCAAGGTGCTGGTCACCGACGGCAAGACCGCGGTCGGGCAGGCGATCGTCGATCGGCTGGTCGCGGCCGGCGCCGACATCGTCTGGGTCGGCTATTCCGAGCCGTGGAAGAAATTTCCCGGCTTCGACCGGCTGAAGAGCATTCCCCAGGTGACCCTGATGCCGCTCGACGTCACCGATTCGGTCTCGGTGCGCGAGCTCGCCGGCGAGATCGGGTTCAAGCACCGACATCCTCGTCAATACCGCGGAATATCATCGCGCCTACGGCATCGCCCAGCGTTCGGGCGTCGAGGTCGCGCGCGCCGAGATGGACGTGAACTATTTCGGCCTGTTGCGCCTGGCGCAGGAATTCGGCCCGGTGATGCGCGGCCGCGGCGCCGACGGCACCAACGGCGCCGTCGCCTGGGTCAATCTCCTGTCGATCTTCGCGTTAACAAATTATCCGCCGCACGGCACGTTCTCGGCCTCGAAGGCGGCGGCGCTGTCGCTGGCGCAATGCCTGCGCGCCGAGATGCAGCCGGCGGGCATCCGCGTCATCAACCTCTTTCCCGGGCCGGTCGACGACGAATGGAACCAGCTCATCCTGCCGCCGAAGCTCGCGCCGGCCGCGCTCGCCACGGCGATCGTCAGCGCGCTCGGCGACAGCGTCGAGGACGTCTATCCCGGCGACATCGCGCAGGACTGGTTCGCCCGCTGGCGCGACAACCCCAAGGCGCTCGAGCGCGAGCTCGCCGCCGATCCCTGAGGAGAGCCCATGGATCAGCCGGCCGAGGACGGAGCCCGCACGCTGATGGCGCTCGTCGCCGGTCTCGCGTCGGGCCGCATCCGCATCATCGATCTGACGCAGACGCTGTCGCCGGACACGCCGCCCATCGTGCTGCCGCCCGAGCTGGGCCAGAGCTGGCCGTTCCGCCGCGAGGAGATCTCGCGCTACGACGAGCGCGGCCCGAGCTGGTATTGGAACAACATCTCCTGCGGCGAGCACACCGGCACGCATTTCGACGCGCCCATCCACTGGATCTCCGGCAGCAACCTGCCCAACAACACGGTCGAGACCGTGCCGGTCGAGCATCTCATCGCGCCGGCCGCGGTCATCGACTGCGCCAAGGAGGCGGCAGACGGATGCCGATTTCCTGCTCACGCCCGAATTCATCGCGGGCTGGGAGGCGCGCCATGGCCGCATCCCGCCCCGCGCCTGGCTGCTGATGCGGACCGACTGGTCGAAGCGCACCGATCCGATCGCGTACCAGAATTTCGACGATACCGGCCAGCATTCGCCCGGTCCCTCGGCCGAGGCGGTGCGCTTCCTCATCGACGAGCGCGACGTGCATCGGCTTCGGCGGCGAGGCGATCGGCACCGATGCCGGCCAGGCGCAGCATCTGAAGCCGCCTTATCCCTGCCATTTCTACATGCACGGCAGCGGCCGCTCGGGCCTGCAATGCCTGACCAACCTCGACCTCCTGCCGCCCACCGGCAGCGTCCTCATCTGCCCGCCGCTCAAAATCCAGCAGGGCAGCGGCAGCCCGCTCCGGGTGCTGGCGCTGGTGGCCGGGGGCGCCAGGGCAGGGTAATTTTCCGTGCGACGTTGACGAAGTCCGCGGGCATCAGGCCCTCGGATGTCGCTCAGTGTTCCCAGGCGGGCTTGCCGAGATTGATGGTGCTCGGGGTTGTCGCGGCACCCGCCACAGCACCCGCGGCGGCGCCGACCAGCGTTGCCGCGATGACGGGACCGCCGAGCAGAGCCGCGCCGACTGCACCCGCGCCGGCGCCGATTGCGGCACCGCTCAAACCGCGATCTCCGGTCGTCGTTCCGCATCCCGAAAGGGCAACCGCGGCGAGCAACAGCGCGCCGATCGATCTTTTGGTTATCTTCATCTCTCTCGATCTCCCGTTGCGTCGGTGGAGGGTGCATGCCGACGAGACGCGCGAACGCTAGAGAAGTGCCCCGACGCGCGCAATTGCCATCGCCGATGACTTGATGCGATTACGCGATCAAACGCTTCGATCCGGAATTCCGGGCGCCGCCCGCGCCGCGCGCAAGACGCGGTCGTGCGCGACACGGTGATCATCGGTGCCCATTAGCATCCAAGCGACCGGCCGACCTGGCTTCCCAACAGGGCGCCGGCCGCAACGCCTGCACCGGTCGTCGCGAGTTTGCCGGATCCTTTTCCGAATTGCGAACCGACAAGGCCGCCGCCCGCGGCCCCTGCCAGAGCCCCCATGACGACGCCGGTTTGCGATCCGCCGCAAGCAACCGAGGGTGGCGAGGGAGGAACAGGCGCCGCAGGCGGCGGCACGACATAGACGGGAGACGGTTGCGCATAAACCACGGGCGGCGGCGCGGCATAGAGCGGGGCAGGCTGCGCATAGACCACCGGCGGCGGTGCGGGCATGACGTAAACCGGCGGCGGCGGCGGCATGATGATGACGCGTTCGCCGCGATCGTGCTCGTCGCGATCGTGATGGTGGCGCCATCCATGCGCCGGCGCCCAATCCGGAGGATCGGCCATCGCCGGAATCATGGGAACCACCAATTCGACGGCAACCAGGCCAGTCACCAACAGACGAAAATTGCGGATAGCTCGCGTCCACGCCATGGCGAGTGCCCTTTCAAGAACAGCGACGAACAGAACGCTGTCGCGCGCCACCCTATTCCGTCATTGCCGCCACGGGCTATCTGAAAAGCAGGTCATTCAAGACAAATCATTGGTTTCGCCGCAGCGAGCCGGCGGTCAAAGGGCGCGCCAAGCGACCGCCGGTCGCCTCACCGCTGGCCCGCCGCGACCCGACCCGGTATCCTCGACCCACGGCAATGCAACCCCGAGGCCGCCCATGTCGACATCCGCTCTGTCGCGCCCTTCGCGCAACGCCGCCGCCGGCGACGAACACGAGGCGCGCGTGGCGCTGGCCGCGTGCTATCGCCTGGTCGCGCTCTACGGCATGGACGACATCGTCTATACCCACATCTCCGCGCGCGTTCCCGGGGCGGACGATCATTTCCTCATCAATCCCTTCGGCACCATGTTCGAGGAGATCACCGCCTCGGCGCTGGTGCGGATCGATCTCGCGGGCAAGGTGATCTCGCCCGCCGGCGCGCATGTGAACGAGGCCGGCTTCACCATTCACAGCGCGGTCCACGCGGCGCGGCCCGACCTTCATTGCGTCATCCACACCCATACGCGCGCCGGCATGGCGCTGTCGGCGCTGGAAATCGGCCTCCTGCCGCTGTCGCAGAAGGCGATGCTTTTCCATGACCGGCTCGCCTATCACGATTACCAGGGCGTCGCCTTCGATCTCGCCGAGCGCGACAGCCTGGTGCGCGATCTCGGGCGCGCACAAGGCCATGGTGCTGCGCAATCACGGGCTCCTCACCTGCGGGCGCGATTGCGCCGAGGCGTTCAGCCTGATGTATCAGCTCGAACTCGCCTGCCGGGTGCAGATGGACGTGCTCGCCGCCAATGCGAAGTATCGCGGGTGCCGGCGAGCGGTGGTGGCGGAGAAGGCGGCGAGCCAGCTGTGGTCCTATCCGATGACGCCGGCCGAACTGGAATGGCCGGGGCTCCTGCGCAAGCTCGACCGGCTCGATCCCGGCTATCGCGACTGACGCTCTGACCATCCTCATCCCCGACGCGGTCTTCGATGACGACCACGCGCTCGAGCGTGCGGCGGCCGCGCCGACGACGCTGCGTGGTGCGCCGGGCTGCACGTCCCGACGACATCGCGGCCGCGGAATGGGCGGCGGCCGAGGCGGTGATCGCCTATCACCGCATGAGCTATGATGCGGCGCTGTGCGCGGGGCTCGATCGCTGCCGCATTCTGGTGCGCGCCGGGGTCGGCTGCGACAATGTCGATCTCGCCGCCTTCGCCGCGCGCGGCATTCCCGTCTGCAATGTGCCCGATTACGGCATCGCCGAGGTCGCCGACCACACCATCGCGCTCCTGCTTGCGCTGGCGCGCGGCGTGGTCGCGTTCCACCACGCGCGTGGCCGCCGATCCCGGGCGGGGCTGGGACTGGCGGCTCTTTCCGCCGCCGGTGCGCCGTCTCGCCGGGCAGCGTCTGCTGATCGTCGGCTTTGGCCGGATCGGACGGGCGGTGGCGCGCCGCGCCGCTGCGCTCGATCTCGCCGTGGGATTTTACGATCCGCTGGCGCAAGCGGCGGGCACGCGCGGGGATGCGCCGCTATGACGATCTCGAGGCCGGCGCTGGCCGAGGCGGATATCGTCAGCCTGCACGCCGCCTTGACGACGGCGACGCGCGCGCTCATCGACCGCCGGCGTCTCGCGGCGATGAAGCCCGGCGCCATTCTCATCAACACGGCGCGCGGCGGCCTTGTCGATCTCGACGCGCTGACCGAGGCGCTGCGCGACGGCCGCATCGCGGCGGCCGGGCTCGACGTGCTGCCGCGGGAGCCGCCCGATCCGGCGCATCCGCTGTTCCGGGCGCTGCGGCGAAGACGCGGATTGGCTGCGCGGCCGGCTGGTGGTGACGCCGCACGCCGCGTTCCTGAGCCGGGACGCGATCGGCGACATGCGGCGCAAGGCGGTCGAGACCGCAGTCGCCTATCTCCGCGACGGCACGCTGCGCCATTGCGTCAATCCGCCGCCGCCGGCGCCGGCCACGGGCGGTTGATGTCGTCGGGCGGCACGGCGGCGATCAGCGTCCGCGTATAGGGATGGCGCGGCGCCGCGAACACGCGCTCGGTCGGCCCGTCCTCGACGATCGCGCCGCGATGCATCACCACCACGCGCTCGCACAGATAGCGCACCACCGAAAGATCGTGCGAGATGAACAGCAGCGCCACGCCGTGCTCGCGGCGCAGCCGCAGCAGCAGGTTGAGGATCTGCGCCTGGATCGAGACATCGAGGCCGGAGACGATCTCGTCGGCGACGAGGAGCCGCGGCTCGGCGCAGAGCGCGCGCGCGATGTTGACGCGCTGGCGCTGGCCGCCGCTCAGTTGCGGCGGAAAGCGCGGCGCGAGTTCCTCCGGCAATCCGGTGTCGCGCAAGCAGCGCGAGCGCGCGTTCGTGACGCTCGGGCGCGGCTCTGCCAGTTGGCCTTCGCCTCGAGCGACTGCGTGACCAGATTGGCGACGCGCCGGCGCGGATTGAGCGCGGAGACCGGATCCTGGAACACCATCTGCACCGCCCGGATCCGCTGCTGCCAGGCGCTCTCGGGCGCGGTCACGTCGCTGCCGTCGAGCAGGATGCGGCCTGCGCTCGGCGCCTCCAGCCCCATGACGAGCCGCGCGAGCGTGCTCTTGCCGCTGCCGCTCTCGCCGACGACGCCGACCGCCTCGCCGGCATGGATGGCGAAGCTCGACGCCGCCGAGCGCGACGGTGGCGGCGCGGCGACGACAGCCCGCTGCGTCGGCCGCGATAGGCCTTGCCGAGCTCCTCGAGGCGCAGCAGCGGCACGCCGCCCGGCGGCGCGGGCAGGGGCGGCGCCATCGCGTCCGCAGTCTGTGCGGCCGCCGTGTCGCGGCAGGCAGCGGCGCAGCGGACCCAATGACCGTCGCCGATTGCGGCGAGCGGCGGCAGCGCGGCGGCGCAGGCGGGATCGGCGACGGGACAGCGGGTGGCGAAGCGGCAGCCCGGCATGCCGCCCAGCGCCGCGATCCCCGGCATGATGTCGGGCAGCGACCCGAGCAGCCGGCGCTCGCCCTCGAGCGCGGGCGTGGCGCGCTTGAGCGCGCTGCGTATAGGGATGACGCGGGCGCGCGAAAGACGCGCTTCGCCGGGCCGCGCTCGACCACGTCGCCGGCATAGAGCACGAGCACCTCGTCGCACAGATGCGCGGCCAGGCGCAGATCGTGGGTGATGAAGACAAGCCCGGTATTGTGCGCCTGCTGCAAGCGGCGGATCAGCGTCACGATATGCGCCTGGGTGGTGACGTCGAGCGCGGTCGTCGGCTCGTCGGCGATGATGAGGGCGGGATCGCTGGCGAAGGCCATGGCGATGAGGACGCGCTGGCACATGCCGCCCGAAAGCTGGAACGGATAGCGCTCGAGGAGCTCGTCGGCCGGCGCCAGCCGCACCTCCTCGAGCGCGCGCGGCGGCGCGGCCGCCGCCGCTCAGCCGGCGCCACGCCCAGCCGGGCCAGATGCTCGGCGAACTGGCGGCCGATCGTCAGCACCGGATTGAGCGCCGAAAGCGGCTCCTGCGGCACGAAGGCGATGCGGTCGCCGAGCAGCGCGCGCCGCCGCGCCGGCGTCAGCGCCAGCAGGTCCTCGCCCTGGAACGCGAGCCGCCGCGCCGCGAGCCGCGAAGCCGGGCGGCAGAAGCTGCGCGATCACCCGGCCCGATCATGCTCTTGCCGGCGCCGGATTCGCCGACGAGCCCGAGAATGCGTCCCGGCGCCAGGGTCAAGTCGATGTCGCGCAGCACCGCGACCGCGCGCCCGCCGCAGCCGCCACGGTAACGTTGAGCCCGGCGATCTCGAGCAGCATCAGCGCACGACGGCGAAGCGCTGCGCCAGGCGCGGATCGAGGCTGCGCCGCAGCCCGTCGCCCAGGAGATTGGCCGCCAGCACGGCGCAGAAGATGGCGAGGACGGGCGCGATCAGGCCGGTGGCGCCTCGTACATGGCGGGGCGCGCGTCGGCGATCATCACGCCCCAGGCGGGAACGCTGGGCTCGACCGAGAGCCCGACGAAGGACAGGATCGCCTCGACCACGATGGCGATGCCCATCTCGATGCTGACGAGGGTGAGGAGCAGCGGCGTGACCGCCGGCAGGATCTCCTTGAGGATGACCTGCCAGATGCGTGAAGCCGGCGAGCCGCGCCGCCGCGATGTAGTCGCGCCTTGCCACGGCCATGCACCTCGGCGCGCACCACCCGGCAGAACCGCGTCCAGTCGACGATGACGATGGCGAGAATGACGTTGTCGAGACCGGCGCCGAACCCGACCATCAGGATGAGCGACAGCACCACCGGCGGAAACGACATCCACACATCGACGGCGCGGGCGATGATCCAGTCGGGCCAGCCGCCGAAATAACCGGCGAGCAGCGCCAGCACGCTGCCGAGAAGCGCCGCGCCCAGCGCCGCGAATACCGCCACCTGCATCGCGACGCGCGAACCATAGATGAGGCGCGACAGGACGCAGCGCCCGAGGCTGTCGGTGCCGAGCATGAAACTCGGGTCGCCGCCCGGCTCCCAGGCCGGCGGCAGCAGCGTATTGAGCAGGTCCTGCGCATTGGGCGGATGCGGCGCCAGCGCCGGCGCGAACAAGGCGACGCCGAGGAGCGTCAGCATCAGTGCGCCGCCGACCACGACGCGGGGCTCGCCGAGGGCGCGACGGAGCGACGGCGGCAGCCGCATCACGCCTGCCTGCAGCTTGGGATTGAGGCCGAGATAGGCGATCTCGACCACGGTGTTGACGACGAGAACGATGACGCAATAGACGAGCGCGATCCCCTGGATCAGCGGCAGATCGTGGTTGCGCAACGCCTGCACCATGAGATTGCCGATGCCGGGGAGGGTGTAGATCACCTCGACGAGCAGGGTCCCGCCGAACATGAACCCGGCCTGCACCCCGATCAGGCTCACCGTCGGCAGCGCCGCGTTCTTGAGCGCATGGCGCAGCAGGATGCGGCGCTCGCTCAGACCGCGCAGGCGCGCGAGCGTGATGTAGTCCTCGACATAGGTGTCGAACAGG
The DNA here is from genome assembly GCA_963721625.1 of uncultured Alphaproteobacteria bacterium. Classification (GTDB taxonomy): domain Bacteria; phylum Pseudomonadota; class Alphaproteobacteria; order ATCC43930; family CGMCC-115725; genus DATJLY01. The sequence continues at coordinate 663,517 of CAVRKF010000019.1, read as the reverse complement.
CTCGAGCGCAGCACCCGCATGATCAGCGGCGCCAGCGCCAGCGCCAGCGCCAGCGCCGGCAGCGCCAGATGGGCGAGCGCACTGAGGAATGCCGGGAAATTGCCGGCGATCAGCGTGTCGATCAGCAGGAACCCGGTCACCGGCGCGATCGTCACCTGCGGGTCGATGCGGCCGATGAAGGGCAGCCAGCGCAGCCCCACGCCGACACCGAGAATGAGAAGGATCGCCCACAGGAATTCCGGAATCGACATGACGGCGATGCTGCCGATATCGGCGGCATGCTCGGCGACGGTGCCGCGCCATTCGAACATCGCCAGGCCGAACCCGATGCCCAGAAGCACGCCGAGCGCAAGGCCCGCGGCCACCAGTTCCAGGGTCGTCGGCAACGCCGTCAGAATGAGATCCGCGACATTGCTGCGGAATTGGATGGACGTGCCGAAATCGCCGCGCGCCATCTGTCCCAGCCAGATCGCGTATTGCACCGGGATGGGGCGGTCGAAACCCATCGCGTGGCGCATCGCTGCCATCTCCGCCTGCGTCGCGTTGGGCGGCAGCGACATCGCGACCGGATCGGCCGGAATGAGCCGCAAGACGACAAAGACCAGCAGCGACACGACGATGCAGCGTCGGCACGGCGAGGACGAGACGACGGACCAGAAATCGCCAGACCGGAGTCGATCATCGCGACCCGCCGGGCACGGCACCGGCCGCCGGGTCGGGCGCGCCGCGGCGTTCGAAATCGAACATTCCGGTATCTCCCCGATTTTATCCGGCTTGCCGGCGCACCAAGCCGAGGATATTAAACATAAAGGGAACGGCACGGAAAGGCCGCGCGGCCGCTGCGCCAAGCGAGGGGATGAACTCATCATGAGACTGACGCGCCGATCGCTGCTTCAGGCTGCCGGAATCCTGTCCGCGCCCTTTCCGCTGCGCCCCGCGCTGGCGGCGGATGAAGGCCACATCACCATCGCCTATCCGGTCGATGTGCCGAGCTGGGATGCAGTCGCCCACACGTTTCCGCTGGCGATGCCGATCTTCAAGAGCGTGTACGACTCGCCGCTGACCTACACGCCCCATCTGAAGCTCGCGCCCAACGTGATGACGGCGTGGAAGCTGGGCGGCGACGGCAAGACCATCGCGGTCACGTTCCGCGACGGTGTCACCTTCCACAACGGCGATCCGCTCACCGCCGCGGATTTCCGCTTCAGCTTCCTCGAACGGCAGAAGGCCGATCCCAAGCTCCCGACCGCCGGCATCTGGCGCAAGATCACCGACATCGAGGTGCAATCGCCGACCAAGGCGGTGGTAAAGCTGTCGGCGCCGATGCCGACGGCGCCGCAATGGTGGGGCTTCCTCGGCAGCTTCATCCTGCCGAAGAAGTATTTCGAAGTCGGTCGGACACGACGGCTTCCTCGCCAAGCCGGTGGGCTCGGGCCCCTATCGCCTGGTCGAGTATCAGCGCGACGCGCGGATCGTGCTCGAAGCCTATCCGAAATACTGGGGCGCGGCGCCCAGGATCAAGCGCGTCACCATCGAGGTGGTGAAGGACCCGACCGCCCGCGTCGCCGCCGTTTCGGCCGGGCGGGCCGACATCACCAAGCAGATCCCCGTGCGCGAGGCGCTTCGCCTCGGGCATGAGCATGGCATGGCCGGACGGGTCGATCCCATCACCGATATCGTCATCATCCAGATCGCCAACAAAGGCGCGTTCACCGACGCCAATGTCCGGCTCGCCGCGCATCACGCGATCGACAAGAAGGCGATCTCCAAGGCGTTCTTCAACGGCGTCGCCAAGCCGATTTCCGTGCTGGCGCCGCCGGGCACGCCGGGCGATGTCCCGGGCTTCACCTTCCCCTACAGCGTGGGCGAGGCGAAAGCGCTGCTGGCGAAGTCGGGCCACGGGCCGGGCAATCCGGTCAAGATCACCTTCAACACCACCAATGGCGCCTTCGCCAGCGATTTCGACATGGCGCGCGCGATCACTGCGATGTGGCAGAAGGTCGGAATCGTGGCCGATCTCCACGTCATCGAACTGGCGGAATATTACGCGATCAACCATGCGGGCAAGAGCCCCGAGGCGACGCTATATGCCGGCTGGGGCAACGATACTGCCGATCCCGAGATTTATACCGGCTACATCCTCAACCCCCATCTGCAATTCTCGACCTGGAAAAGCGACGATCTCGGGCCCATCATCGACAAGCTGTTCAGCGAAACGGATTACGCCAAACGCATCGCGGGCTATCGCGCGCTCAACAAGATGGTGATCGAGAAAGGCTATGCGATGCCGCTGCTGCAGGGTATCACCACCGTGGCCTATCGCAGCGACGTGGCTTACACGCCCTATGGCAATGGCTGGATGCTGCCGGCGGCGCTGGCGCGGCGGTCGTGATCGGCCGGCGCCGCACCGCCGCTAGGACACGACCGTGCGCGTTGCTAGGGCGTAGTGGCGGCTGCCGCCGCTGAAGGGCGGGAATTTCGCGAAATCGGCGCGCATCTCCTCGCGTACCGGCGAATTGAGCGCCGCGGTCAGCGCGGCGGCGCTGTCGAACACGACCTTGTTCCGCTGCATATGAGCGGCGCGCGGCCACGGCAGGAAGCCGCACCAATCGAGCCGCGTGCAGATTTCGATCTCGCGGATGCCCGGAAACCGCGCCATCACCTGCGGATGGTGCTCGATGTAATAGGCAAGCCAGGCGTTCAAGTCGTCCGCCTGGCCGGGGTAATGGACGAGATAGGTGCAGGGCAGGCCGCCGGGCGGCGTCTCGAAGCGCGGCTGCGGCACCGGGTAGCTGCGAGCCACCATCGCCTGCTGCGTCACGGCGGCGCCCGTCCGGCTCGGCAAAGTCTCGGGCCGCGCCAGCGCCTGCAAATGTCCCTTGGGCGCCAGCGCCGCCTCGAGCGCCGGCAGTTCCGCGAAATAGAGCTCGAGCGCGAGGGACGGCGAAGCCCCGTCATCGCCATAAGGGTCACGCGTGCGCTCCGGTGTGAAGATCAGGCCACGCGCGAGGCCCGGCGTCGTCGCGATCAAACGGCTGAGACGCTCGATCTCCGCCGCGCTTACCGGCGCTTTTGCCGCTGCGCCATCCTCGAAGGTTGCAAAGTAAGCGAACATGCGAAGCCCCTTCCGCCGCGGCACGCCGGCCGTCGCACGAAAGCTTAGGGCGGTCGCTTCTATCGCACCAACATTTTCACGATCGCGCCGACTGCAAAGGCGGCGACGAAAAAAACCGCTACGCGGTTGCCGCCGCCGCCGACGAATAGCATGTCGATGAGTGCCCGCATGCTCCGCCTCCTCGAGGGATAGGCCAAGCTCGTGTTCCGAATGCGGACAGCATTGCTGCGCTGGAATGAACGCAGGGTTGAGACTTGCGTGTCGAAATATCGCGACCTCAATTTGTCACAGAGGCGGCCGCGGATGCGGCTCCATCAACAGTCGAAATCGAGAATTTTCGAGGCGTTATCGGCGTTGGTTGCGCCAATCCAGGCGATCACGAAGCCGACGGCGACCGGCCAGGCGCAGAGCGGGATCGCAAGAATGCCGGCGACGATCCGCTCGGCGTCGGGCGAATCCATCGCGGGATCCAGGATCCGGTCCATTGCAGAATTGCGCCGATATTGCAGGGGATCCAATGGCCATCGCCGAGCCAGAGAAAGCATTGGATCATCAGGACGAGGAATCCGCACAAGATGAGCTGCGTGCCGACGGCCACCAGCATTCGACCGGATTTGACGCCGCTTTGCGCCGAAGTCATGCCATGCCTCCCTCCCTCATCGTGCGCAAGTGTAGCGGCGGCCGGGCGCCGGCAGGCGTGACGCGGCTCACACCGCGGGCGATCTTTCGCCCCGGATTTCGCGAAAATTGCCGCGATATGGCCGCCCGGCCCGCTTTCCGGACGGGGCGGCAACGGCCGGCGGCTGCGCTTGCGTCGCCTGCGTCGGCGCCGCACAATTGAGGCATGGAGGAATTTGCCGTCCGTCCCGACCCGGACGATCCCCGTCTCACCCGCAAGGTCGAAGGGATCGATCACGAGGGCCGGCACATCACCACCGCGGTCGTGGTCGAACGGCCGCTGACGCTGTTCCTCAACGGGCAGGAGATCGTCACCATGATGACGGTGGGCGATCACCCCGATTACCTCGCCGTCGGCTATCTGCTCAACCAGAACATGCTGCGCGCCGACGACGAGATCGCCGCGATCGACTATGACGACGACCTCGAGACCGTGGTGGTGCGCACCCCGCGGCGCACCGACTTCGAGAAGAAGCTGCGCAAGAAGACGCTGACCTCGGGCTGCGCGCAAGGCACCGTCTTCGGCGACCTCATGGAGAAATTCGACGATGTCCGGCTCCCCGGGGATGCGGTGCTGCGCACCTCGTGGCTCTATGCGCTGACGCGCAAGATCAACACCGTGCCCAGCCTTTATCTTGCCGCCGGCGCGATCCACGGCTGCGTCCTGTGCGAGGAGGACCGGCCGCTCGTCTATATGGAGGATGTCGGCCGCCACAACGCGATCGACAAGATCGCCGGCTACATGCGACTGAACGGCATCGGTCCCGACGGCAAGATTTTCTACACCACCGGCCGGCTCACCTCCGAGATGGTGATCAAGACGGTGCAGATGCGCATTCCCATCCTGATCTCGCGCTCGGGCTTCACCGCCTGGGGCGTCGAACTGGCGCGCAAGGCCGGGCTCACCCTCATCGGCCGGGCCAAGGGCAAGCGCTTCGTCGCGCTCGCGGGCGAAGGCCGCATCGTCTTCGACGGCGATCCCCAAGCCGTCGCCGAGGAAGCCGAGCGGCTGCAGCGCAAGGCGGCGGCAGGTGTGCCGTCGGCCGCCGAGGGGGCGGCGTGATCGTCGCCGGCGTGCTGCTCGCCGGCGGCTTGGCGCGCCGGATGGGCGGCGGCGACAAGGGGATGCGGCTGCTGCGCGGCCGGCAAGCTGTTGGCACTGGGTGATCGAGCGCGCCCGGCCGCAGGTGGCGGCGCTGGCGCTCAACGCCAACGGCGACCCGGCGCGCTTTGCCGCCCTCGGCCTGCCGGTGGTGCCTGATGGCATACCCGGCTTTGCGGGACCGCTGGCCGGCGTTCTCGCCGGGCTCGACTGGGCCGCGGCGGACGTTCCCGGCGCGACCCACGTTGCGAGCTTTGCGACCGATGCGCCGTTCCTGCCGCACGATCTCGTCGTCCGTCTCGCGGCCGCGGTAGCGCAAGGCGCGGTACTGGCCGCCGCCGCGTCGGGCGGGCGGGCCCATCCGGTGTTCGGGCTCTGGCCCGTGGCGCTGCGCCATGAACTGCGGCATGCTCTCGCGGCAGAGGGAATCCGCAAGGTCGACGAATGGACCGCGCGCTACGCTTTGAGCCTGGTCGAATTTCCGGCAACGCCGGTCGATCCGTTCTTCAACGTCAACCGTCTCGACGATCTTGCCGCGGCCGAGCTTCTCGCGGCGACGGCGGAGGACTAGCGCTGTGAATGCGGCATGAGTGTTGCGGTCGATTTTCGCGTCCTCGATCTGTTGTGCGGGCGGCTCTGTCACGAGCTGGTGAGCCCGGTGGGCGCGATCGCCAACGGCGTCGAACTGCTCGGCGAGGACGATCCGGAATTCGTCAAGGAGGCCGTGGGGCTGATCGGCCAGAGCGCGCGCCGGGCCGGGCAGCGCCTGCAGTTCTATCGCTTCGCCTACGGCACGGCCGGGACCGGCGAGCACGCGACGATCGACGGCGCGGCGCTCGCCGCCGGGCTGCTCGAAGGCGGCAAGGTACAATGTGCCTGGGCGCCCGAGATCGCCCGCCTGCCAGTCCCGTGGCAGCGGCTCGCATGCAACATGGTGGTGATTGCGGCCGAGATGCTGCCGCGCGGCGGCGCCGTGTTGGTGCGGCCGCCCGGTGCCGGAGGCGAAGGGCATCGAGGTTGCGGCCGAGGGCGATCAGGTCGCCGCCGGCGAGGACCTTAGCGCCGTGCTCGATGACGCGGTCGCGATCGAGGCGCTGACCACGCGCAACGTTCACGCGTATTACACGGGGCGCCTGGCGGTGCATCTCGGGACGCGGCTCGCGCTGGCGCATGCCGACCGGCGCGGTGTCGTGCTCACCGCCGGCGCCGGCTGAGGCCCAGACGCGGAAACGGCGGCCCGGAGGCCGCCGCTGGCGCTTACGGAGGAGCCAAGAGCGGGCGTTCAGCCCTTGGCGATCTTGCGCGGGATGGTCTCGGTGTCGCTGGGCGGATCGCGCAGGACATAGCCGCGGCCCCAGACCGTCTCGATGTAGTTGTCGCCGCCCGCCGCCTGGGACAGCTTCTTGCGCAGCTTGCAGACGAACACGTCGATGATCTTGAGTTCGGGCTCGTCCATGCCGCCATAGAGATGGTTGAGGAACATCTCCTTGGTGAGCGTCGTGCCCTTGCGCAGGCTCAGCAGCTCGAGGATGCCGTATTCCTTGCCGGTCAGGTGGAGCGGCTTGCCCTCGACCTCGACGGTGCGGCTGTCGAGATTGACGGTGAGCTTGCCGGTCCGGATCACCGATTCCGAGTGGCCCTTGGCGCGGCGGACGATCGCCTGGATGCGGGCGATCAGCTCGCGGCGGTCGAACGGCTTGGTCAGGAAGTCGTCGGCGCCGAAGCCGAGGCCCTTGATCTTGTGATCGAGCTCGCCGAGGCCCGAGAGAATGAGGATGGGCGTGCGCACCCGCGCGGCGCGCAGCCGGCGCAACACCTCGTAGCCGTCGATATCCGGCAGCATGAGATCGAGAATGATGATATCGTAATCGTAGAGCTTGCCGATCTCGAGCCCGTCTTCGCCGAGATCGGTGGTATCGCAGATGAAACCCTCGGCGCGCAGCATCATCTCGATGCTGGCTGCCGTTGCTGAAGTCATCCTCGACCAGGAGAACGCGCATCCATGACCTCCAAGGCTCACCAAGCGACCATAACCGCTTTTAATCATTATTTCCAAGTGGAGTTAAAGGCGGGTTAATCGCAAACCATGCGCCACCGATTTTATCCGAAAGCGCCGGGCGGATCCTGGCGCGGCGCCGCGGACGCGGCGCTTTTCCCTGACTTAACTGGCAGTTAAGCGTGATTGGCGAAGATGCGCGGGAAGGGCGCGGTGAACGCGCGCGGTGCTGCGGAGGACCCGTTTCTTGCTGTTGTCCAGCGTTGCCGAGGAGATTGCCGCGCTTCCGTCGGTCCGGCGCTATGGCCGGGTCACGGCGGTGCAGGGAATGCTGCTCGAGGTCGGCGGGATGCCGCGCGAGCTGGCGGTCGGGGGGCGCGCCGAAGTGCTGGCACAGGGCCGGCTGCATCGCCTGCGAAGTGGTGGGTTTCCGCGGCGGCCGCGCTCTGCTGATGCCGTATCGGCGCGATCGACGGGATCGGCCTCGGCTGCAAGGTCGAGTTGGTTGCAGGCAGCAAGTACCATCCGGCCGCATCGCGGCTGGCTCGGCCGCGTCGTCAATGCCTTTGGCGAGCCGATCGACGGCAAGGGACCGCTGCCGCAGGGCCCGGTACGCCTATCCGCTGCGCAACCGCGCGCCGCCCGCGCATGCGCGCCAGCGCGTGCAGGGCAAGATCGATCTCGGCGTGCGCGCGCTCAACACGTTCCTGTCGTGCTGCCGCGGCCAGCGCATGGGGATCTTCTCCGGCTCGGGCGTCGGCAAGTCGGTGCTGCTGTCGATGATCGCGCGCTATACCGCGGCCGACGCGATCGTCATCGGCCTCATCGGCGAACGCGGCCGCGAGGTGCAGGAGTTTATCGAGGACGATCTCGGCCCCGAAGGGCTGGCCCGCAGCGTCGTCGTTGTCGCGACCTCCGATGAATCGCCGCTGATGCGGCGTCAGGCCGCCTTCCTCACCCTGGCGGTCGCCGAGTTCCTGCGCGACAGCGAGCGCGACGTGCTTTGCCTCATCGACAGCGTCACGCGCTTTGCCACGGCGCAGCGCGAGATCGGCCTGAGCGCCGGCGAGCCGCCGACGACCAAGGGCTATACGCCCACGGTTTTCGCCGAACTGCCGAAGCTGCTCGAGCGCGCCGGGCCGGGAACCGGCAAGGGCAGCATCACCGGCCTCTTCACCGTGCTGGTCGAGGGCGACGATCAGAACGAGCCGATCGCCGATGCCTGCCGCGCCATTCTCGACGGCCATATCGTGCTCGACCGCGCCATCGCCGAGCGCGGCCGCTATCCCGCGATCGACATCCTGCGCTCGATCTCGCGCACCATGCCGCAATGCAACAGCGCGGACGAGAACCGGCTCGTCGCCGCGGCGCGCGCCCATATCGCCACCTACGAGAACATGGCCGAGCTGATCCGCCTCGGCGCCTATCGCGCCGGCAGCGACGCCGGCGTCGACGCCGCGATCCGCTACTATCCGGCGCTCGAAGCGTTCCTGGCGCAGCCCAAGAACGAGCGCGCCGATCTCGCTGCGGGATATGCGGCGCTCGCCGCAATCCTCGGCAACGCGCGCATGAGCGCGCTCGACAGCCTGGTGCGGCTGCATCGCTGGCAGCTCGACGAGCGCCGGCGCCGGCTCGCCGACCTCGATCAGCTGGCGGCGAAGTTGAACGACGACATAATTCGCCTCGCCGAAGAAGAGGCGCGCGAGCAGGCGGCCGCTTCGGCCTCGCTCGAGGCAGCGCGCGTCCTATGGCGGATATGCGCGCCGGCTGATCGAGCGGCGACGCAAGATCGAGCAGTCGCTCGTTTCGGTCCAGCAGCAGATCGTCGCGGCGCGCGAGGCCTTGAGCGAAGCCTTTCAGGAGGTGAAGCGCTACGAGATCGCCGCCGCCAACCGCGCGGCGCAGCGCCGCCGTCGTCTCGACCAGATCCAGCAGCGCGTGCTCGACGAGATCGGCAGCGGCGCCTTCCGCCGCCGCGGACGCACCGGCGGGTGACGCGTATCAGGCTTGCAATTCGACGTGGCGTTGCGTTCCCGCCAGTGGCCGAACGTCGAATTGCGCGGTGGCGGCGAAGACGATGTCGCCGTGCAGACCATGGGCCTCGCTGGCGCTGCGGAAAATCGCTGTCACCGCGTGTTGCAGCGGCGGAGGCGAGCGGCGCATGGCTGCGCAGCACGACATCGAGGCGCGCGCCCCGCACCATGCCGTCGAGTTGGAACGCGCCGAAGCGGCTCAGCTCGGCTTCGATGACGAAGCGCGCGCCGTCCTCGCTTGCCGGTTCGGCGCCGCCGCGTCGCGGCCGGCGCAGATAAAGACGCAGCGGCTGAACCTGGCGTTCCCGCCAGCAGCGGCAGCACCGACACGCGCCATGCGCCGGTGGCGCTGTCGTCGCGCAGGCGCGCGAGCTCGGCAAGCTCGGTGCGCAGACGCTGCGCCAGCCGCTTGTCGCCGACGGTGCCGAGCGCGCTGTCCACGTCCGCGTCCGGCCACGCGCCGCGATAGAGCGCGCCCAGGAGGAACAGGAGCGTGCCCGCGAGCGCTGCCGGCGAACCCGGCGCGATCACGGCGCGAAGTTGCAGCGCGAGATCGGGCGCGGCTTTGTCGAGCACGGCCAGAACCTGGTCGAGCGACGGACCACAGGCTGGCCGCGGATGGCGGCGGCGGCGCCATCGCCACGCCCGGAAGCTCGCCGAGCCGCGTCGAAGGCAATCGCCGTTCCCGGCGGCAGCGCGAGTGGAAGATCGAGTGCCAGGGTGCCGATCGCGGTCTCGACCAAGGTCTCGCCGCCGGCGATTGGCGATGATCTGCCCGGCGAGCAGCGCCGGATCGCCGGCGAGAGCGGGGGCGGTGATACGCAGCAACAGGCGGGTTCCCGCCGGCGGCGTCGGGCGCGCCTTGGGCCGGCGTCGACGACCGTCGCGGCCGTGGTGGTCCCGAGGTCGAGCTGCCAGGACGGCGGCTCGGCCGCTGGCGACTCGTCCACCGCGATAATGGTGACGCCGAGCGGGTTGCCTGGTTGAAAGCGCAGCTCGACCCGCGCGCCGGTCGGCAGCGGCTCGCGGTCTTGAGCGCGAGCATGCCGTAGGCGCTGCGCAACTCGACGGCGCCTTCGGGGCTCTGCCCGACGACGGTGGCGGCGAATACCGTCGCCGTCGAAAGCGCGGGCGGCGCGGTCAGCAGCTCGGCCGTCGGCGTTGCGGGCGCGCTCGGGGCCACGCTCGAGCCCGTGACGCGATGCCGCGCCGATGCCGAGCGGCTCGGTCATGGCAGCGGCGCGCGCTGGCCGAGCTCGCTGGTCGAGCCGCGGGCGATCTGCTCGACGTCGCTGGCGGCATCGGTGTTGGGATAGCGCGTCAGCAGCGCGACCTGGCGGCGGATGCTGTCCTTGACGTGATCGTCGCGCCGGATGATGCCGGCGAGCGGCGGCTCGAGCTTGAGGAACTCGCGGCAGGCGCGCAGCAGCGTGCCATAGGTGCGCTCGCCGTCGCGCGAGCTCGGCACCATGTTGACGACGATCTGGATGCCGTCGGCCAGGCGCTCGAGCGCGGTCACCTTGATATAGGCATAGGCGTCGGTGATCGCGGTCGGCTCGTCGGTGGTGACGACGAGGCAGGCGCGCGACTTGCCGGTCAGGAGGCGCACCGTGCGCTCGATGCCGGCGCCGAGATCGAGCACGACCCAGTCATAGGCCTGCGCGAAGCGGCCGAGCTCGGTCGCGAGGTCGAGGAGCCGGGCCGCGCTCATGCTGGCGAGGCCGCCGGAACCCGAGCGGCCGGCGATGATGTCGAAGCCGCAGGGGTTGGCGCGTCACCGCCTGCTCGAGCGTGACCTCGCCGGCGAGGACGCTGGCGAGATCGCGGCGCGGCGTGCAGCCGAGCTGCACATCGACATTGGCGAGGCCGAGATCGCCGTCGAACAGCAGCGCCTTGCGCCCGGCCAGCGCCAGCGCATGCGCCAGCGTGATCGAGAACCAGGTCTTGCCGACCCCGCCCTTGCCGGAGGCGACGGCGATGATGTTGCGCTTCTCCGGCTGCAGTTGCCGGGGCCGGGGCCGGCGCTGCGGCGGCGGGCGCGACGTTCATGGATTTACCTCGTCTTCTCGAGCAAAGGCCGCCGCGACCGGGCGGCTGCGGCGAGCAGCAGCCGGGCGAGGAGGGCGGGATTGAAGGGACTGAGGCCATCGGCGATGGCGCTGGCGACGCCGGCCTCGGCGAAGCCGAGGCGCAGGCGCATCGACGGCGGCGATGACGCTGCCGAGCCGCCGCGCGATGTCGAGGCGGGTGACGGCGATGCGGGCGCAGCCCGAGATCGCGGAAGCTGCGCGCCATCTCCATCGTATCGACGGCGTCGCCGCCGGCCGGGCAGCACCATCACCGGCTCGGCCGCGCTCGCGCGCGATGAGGCCGCGCAGCTCGCGCACGCTCGGCGGCGCTGTAGGGATTGACGCCGGCGGTGTCGATCAGCACCAGTTCGGCCGGTTCGGCGGACGTCGGTCGACGCGCGCGCGAGCTGCTGCGCGCTGCTCGACCCGGTACGAGCGGACGCCGAGAATTCGCGCGAAGGCGGCGAGCTGATCGGCGGCGCCGGCGCGCGCGGCGTCGGCGCTGACGAGGCGGACGCGGCCGCCGGCGCAGCACGGCGCGGGCGGCGAGCTTGGCGGCGGTCACGGTCTTGCCGGCGCCGGGCGGGCCGGCGAGCAGGACACGCGCCGCGCTTCCTCGGCCGCGAGCGGGCTGAACGCGTAGAGCGTCGCCAGCGCGCTCGACAGCGCCACGAGCGGGTCCTCGTCGTCGAAGGGCAGCGCGGCGGCGAGGATCTTCTCGGTCAGCTCGGGCGCGAGTCCGTGCGCGGCGAGTGCGAGCCGAGCGCGTCGATGGCGCCGCGACTCGGGCGTGCCCGTGCGCACCGGCGCATCCGCGCTGTCGAGCGCGGCGGTGACGCGCATCAGGCCGTCGCTCGTCCTCCTGGGTCGAGACGATGATGGCGTCGGGGCCGAGATGCTGGCGCACCTGGCCCATCGCCTCGCTCATCGTCCGCGCCGGTGAAGCTCCGCAGGCGCATGCCTGGGCGTTCCCTCAGATCTGTCCCAAGGTCTTGAGCCGCGCCTTGGGATGGATCTCGTTCTGCGAGATCACCACCGTCGACGGGCGGAACCGCTCGACGATCGAGCGCACATAGGGGCGGATGGCGGGGCTCGTCAGCAGCACCGGCGTCTCGCCCTTGCATGGCGAAGCGGTCGAAGGTCTGGCGCATGGCGGCGATGAATTCCTGCAGCTTGCTCGGCGCCATGCTGAGATGGCGCTCCTCGCCTTGGCCGACGAGCGCCTCGGCGAAGGCCTGCTCCCATTGCGGCGACAGGCTGCAGATCGGGATGAAGCCGCCTTCGCCGGTATTGGCGTCGCTGATCTGACGCGCGAGGCGCGCGCGCACGTGCTCGGTGATGACCGAGATGTTGCGGCTGTAGCCGCACGCCTCGGAGATGCCTTCGAGGATGGTCGGCAGATCGCGGATCGAGATGCGCTCGGCGAGCAGGTTCTGCAGCACGCGCTGGATGCCGCCCATCGAGATCTGGCTCGGCACCATGTCGCCGACCAGCTTCTGATGGCCCTTGTCGAGCTCGTCGATCAGCTTCTGCGTCTCGGCATAGGACAGCAGCTCGGCCATGTTGTCCTTGACCACCTCGGTGAGATGCGTGGTGATGACGGTCTGCGGCTCGACCACGGTATAGCCGCGGAACGTCGCCTCCTCGCGGTGCATCTCCTGGACCCACTGCGCGGGAAGGCCGAAGGTGGGCTCGGTCGTGGCCTCGCCCGGAATGGTGATCGCATCGCCGCGCGGATCCATGACCAGCAGCATGTTGGGGCGCAGTCGCCGCGCCCGACCTCGATCTCCTTGATGCGGATGACATAGGCGTTGGCGGCGAGCTGCAGATTGTCCTGGATGCGTACCGACGGCATGATGAAGCCCATCTCGGCCGCAAGCTGGCGCCGCAGCGCGCGAATCTGATCGGTGAGCCGCGTGCCGCTGTTCGCCGTTGATGAGGCTGAGCAGGCCGTAGCCGAGCTCGAGCCGGATCTGGTCGATCAGCAGGGCGCCCTGGATCGGCTCTTCCTTGGGCGCGGCGGCGGCGGCGAGTTCGGCGTCGCTCGCTGCCGCCACCTGGCGCTCGCGCCGCTCGGTGATCTTCCAGGCGGCGCCGCCGGCGAGCGTGCCAGAGCGCCAGGAACGGCAGCAGCGGCACGCCCGGCACCAGCGACAGCGCGAACATCAGGAACGAGGCGACGCCGAGCGCCGACGGATAGGCGCTCAATTGCCCGAACAGGGCCTTGTCGGTCGAGCCGCTGATGCCGGCCTTCGACACCAGCATGCCGGCCGCGGTCGAGACGATGAGCGCCGGGATCTGCGATACCAGCCCGTCGCCGACGGTCAGGAGCGTGTAGGTCTGCGTCGCGGCCGTGAAGGTCATGCCCTTCTGCGCCACGCCGATGATGATGCCGGCGACGATGTTGATGGCGGTGATGATGAGGCCGGCGACGGCGTCGCCGCGGACGAATTTCGAGGCGCCGTCCATGGCGCCGTAGAAATTGCTTTCGTCCTCGAGATCGCGGCGGCGCTGGCGCGCCTTGGCCTCGTCGATGAGCCCGGCCGAGAGGTCGGCGTCGATCGCCATCTGCTTGCCGGGCATGCTGTCGAGGCTGAAGCGCGCGGCGACCTCGGCGATGCGGCCCGAGCCCTTGGTGATGACGACGAAATTCACCACCACGAGGATCGTGAAGACGATCGCGCCGATGATGAAATTGCCGCCCATGACGAAGTTGCCGAAGGCCTGGATGACGTGGCCGGCGGCGGCGGTGCCTTCGTGCCCGTGGCTGAGGATGAGGCGGGTCGAGGCGAGATTGAGCGCAAGGCGCAGCATCGTCGACATCAGGAGCACCGTCGGAAACGACGAGAACTCGAGCGGGCGCTCGATGAACAGCGCCACCATCAGGATGAGGACCGAGAAGGTGATCGAGAGCGCGAGGCTGATGTCGAGCAGCCACGGCGGCATCGGCAGGATGAGGACCGACAGGATCGCGACCACCGCCAGAGCCAGCGCGATCTCGCCGCGGCGCAGCGTCGCGCTGAGCCGGCCGAAGAGCGCGGCGCCGGCGGCCGGCACGGTGGTGGTGGTTGCGAGATCGGTCATGGTGCGGGCGATCCTTCGCCGGCGGCTGGCTTAAGCCGTGGCGCGCTCGGTCTCGCCGGGCAGCGGCACCGCCAAACCGTCCTGGCGATACTGCTGCAGCTTGTTGCGCAGCGTGCGGATCGAGATGCCGAGGATGTTGGCGGCATGGGTGCGGTTGCCGAGGCAATGCTGCAGCGTGCCGAGGATGAGGTCGCGCTCGACATCGGCGACGGTGCGGCCGACGAGGCCGGCATGCCCGCCGCTCGCGGCCGACCCGTCGCCATCCTGCGGCCGGCGCGTTCCCGCCAGCATCACCGCATCGGGGCCGATCTCGTCGCCGCGTGCCAGCAGCACGGCGCGGTGCATCGTGTTCTCCAGCTCGCGCACGTTGCCGCGCCAGCCGTGGTGGGCCAGCATCTCGCGCGCCGCGGCCGAGAGCGGCCGCGTCGGCAGTGAATTCGCCTCGGCATATTTCTTGATGAAATACTCGGCCAGCAGCTCGATGTCGCGCGGCCGGTCGCGCAGCGCCGGGATGCGCAGATTGACGACGTTGAGGCGGAAATAGAGGTCCTCGCGGAACTCGCCCCGGCGCGCGGCCTCGTCGAGATCGCGGTTCGAGGTGGCGATGAGGCGGATGTCGATCTTGATCGGCTGCATCCCGCCGACGCGGTCGATCTCGCGTTCCTGGATCGCGCGCAGCAGCTTGGCCTGGAGCCTGCGGATGCATCTCGCTGATCTCGTCGAGCAGCAGCGTGCCGCCGTTCGCTTCCTCGAACTTGCCGATGCGGCGGGCGACGGCGCCGGTGAAGGCGCCTTTCTCGTGGCCGAACAATTCGCTTTCCAAGCAGGTTCTCGGGGATCGCCGCGCAGTTCACCGAGATGAAATTGTGCTTGGCGCGGCGGCTCTTGCGATGGATGAGGCGGGCCAGCACCTCCTTGCCGGTGCCGCTTTCGCCGGTGATGAGAATGCTGGCATCGGACGGCGCCACCTGCTCGGCGAGCCGCACGACGCTCTCCATCGCCACGTCGCGGAAGAGCAAGGCGTGGCTTTCCTGCGCCACCGCCTGGAGCACGGCGGCGATCATCTCGGCGTCGGGCGGCAGCGGCAGATATTCCTTGGCGCCGGCCCTGATGGCGCGGACCGCGGCGGCGGCATCGGCGCCGATGCCGCAGGCGACGACCGGGACGTTGATGCGCTCCTGACGCAGGCTGTCGATCATCCGCGCGATGTCGAGCTTCACGTCCATCATGAGGAGATCGGCGCCCTGGCCCGAGCGCAGCGCGACGAGCGCCTGTTCGATGTTGTCGACATGGGCGACGGTGGCGCCGCGCGCGAGCGCGATCTTGCCGGCGGCGCTGATATAGCCTTCGAGGGGTCCGAGGATGAGGAGACGCATGGCGTCTTTCCTGTCAGGTCCGGTCGGCCTTGACGATTTCCGTCATGGTGACGCCGAGCCGCTCGTCGACGACGACGACCTCGCCGCGCGCCACGAGCCGGTTGTTGACGTAGATGTCGATCGCTTCCCCGACCCTGCGATCGAGCTCGACGACGGCGCCGCGGCCGAGCTTCAGAAGCTGGCTCACCTGCATCGTGGCCCGGCCCAGCACCGCCGAGATCTGCACGGGGATGTCATAGACGGCCTCGAGGTCGCTTGGCGGTCTGCGGCCGCGTCTCGGCGGGCGGCACGATTTCGGTGTCGAGTTCGGCGAGCTGAAGGTTCTGCGTTTCAGCCATGGAGTGTCTCCTCGGAAGGGCAGGGCGGGCGGCGCGGCAAGCGCGCGGGCGAGTACGGCGTCGATCTCCTGGGCGATGCGGCTTGTGTCGCGCTCGGCGCCGCCGTCGGCCCATTCGACGCGCCCGTCGCCGCCGGCGAGCGCGGCGTCGGCCAACAGCACGACCTTGCCGGAATACCCGCCGGCCTGGACGACGGCGGCGATCCGGGCCTGGACCGCCTCGAACAGCGCGTCGCTGACGCGCAGCACGATCCGCGGCTCGTCGAGCGCCTCGGCGAGGCAGCCCGCAAGAAGCGCTTCGATTTCGGCGACCGGTTCCTTGGCCGCGAACGCCGGCACGGCCTTTTGCAGCGCTGCGCGCAGCAGCGCGACGGCACGCTGCTCGGTGTCGCCCGCGCCATGCGGCGCGGGCCGCGCCGAGCGCCTCGATGCCGCGGCCGAGCGCTTCGATGGCGGCGGCGGTCTGCGCCTCGGTCGACGCCGCGGCTTCGGCCAACGCGGCCTCGCGCCCTTCGACCGCCCCCGCCGCGCGGGCGGCTGCGACATCGGCAGCAGTGAACGCGCAACGCGTTCGCGCCGACGCCCGGATCGGGGAGATCGAACGAAACGTCGAAAAGATATCGCTGCGGCGGGCCCATCCCGATCCTCAATAGACCAGCTCGTCTTCGCCGCTGCCGTCGGCGATGACGATCTCGCCGCGCGCCGCAAGGTCCTTGGCGACCGAGACGAGATAGGCCTGCGCCTCCTCGACGTCCTTGAGGCGCACCGGGCCCATGGCGGCGATCTCCTCGCGCAGCAGCTTGCCCGCGCGTTCGGACATGTTGGCGAAGAAGAGATCGCGCAGGGTCTCGGACGCGCCCTTGAGGCCGATCGGGATGCGGTCCTTCTCGGCCGTGCGCAGGATCGCCTGGATGGCGCTGGCGTCGAGCTTGCCGAGGTCCTCGAAGGTGAACATGAGCGACTTGATGCGCTCGGCGGAGTTGCGGTTGCGCTCCTCGAGCGCGGTGATGAAGCGCGTCTCGGTGTTGCGGTCGAGGCTGTTGAAGATCTCGGCGATGAGCTCGTGCGAGTCGCGGCGGTTGGTCCGCGCGAGGCTCGAGAAGAACTCGTTCCGGAGCGTCCGCTCGACGTCGTCGAGCACTTCCTTCTGCACCGCCTCCATGCGCAGCATGCGCATGACGACCTCCATGGCGAAGCTTTCGGGAAGCTGCGTCAGCACGCGCCCGGCGTGATCCGGCTTGATCTTGGAGAGCACGACGGCGACGGTCTGGGGATATTCGTTCTTGAGATAGTTGGCGAGCACCGAATTCGTTGACGTTGCCGAGCTTGTCCCACATGGTGCGGCCGGCGGGGCCGCGGATTTCCTCCATGATGGCGTTGACGCGCTCGGCGCCCAGTACGTTGATCAGGAGCCGCTCGGTGCTCTCGTAAGTGCCGACGAGCGAACCCGTGGCGGATATCTGCTCGGCGAACTCGACGAACAGCCGCTCGACGATGTTGGCGCTGACGTTGCCGAGATTGGCCATCGTCTGCGACAGCTCCTTGATCTCCTCATCGTCCATGAGTTGAAAGAGCTTGCCCATCTGGTCCTCGCCCACTGCGAGCAGCAGGATGGCGGCCTTCTCGGTGCCGGTGAGGGTGCGATAGTCTTCGCGGACGCGCATCGTTTGCGGCGGCTCCTATCGGGCGTCCTGATACATCCAGCTGCGCATGATCGAGAGCGCCTCGTCGGGATGCTTGTCGACGATCTCGGCGACCTTGCGCAGGCTCGAAGCGGCGACGCGGCCCTCGACCTGGCCCATGTCGATGAAATCGCCCTGATCGCCTGTCGCCATGGTGTGCGGCGCCCCGTGCGCCAGCGCCGGCGTGCCGCCGGGAGGAGGCAGCGCCGGCGGCCGGGCTGGTGCGCCAAGGCGCCGCGCGAGAGCGGCGCCGCCGTCGGCGGCCGCGACGTCGAGCACGCGATTGATGAGCGGGCGGATCACCAGGAGGATCACCAGCAGGGCGACCAGCGCAAATACCAGCGTTTCGCCCATGCGCATCAGATCCGAGCGCTCGAAGCCCATGATGGTCGATGACGACGACGACGATGACGAATCCGTCGCCGGCTCATCGACCGGGGCGAAGCGGAGATTGGCGACGTCGACCGTGTCGCCGCGCTTGGCGTCATAGCCGATCGCGGAGCGCACCAGCTCCGTGAGCTGTTTCATCTCTTCGGGTGAGCGCTGCTCGTATTTGCGGGCGCCGTCCTTGGCCGTTACGTAGCTGCCGTCGACGACCACGGCGACCGAAATGCGTTTGACGTCGCCGCCCTCGCGCACCTGATTGCGGACCGTCTTGGAGATCTCGTAGTTGGTGGTCTCCTCGTTGTGCGCGCTGTTGCTGCGGCGGGGATTGGGCGGCGCGGTGGTGGTCTGCGCATTGGGCAGGTTGGCCGAGACCGAAACCGGCTGGTTGCTGCCGCCATCGGTACTGTTGTCGGTATCGTTGACGGTCTGGGTCGAGCGTACGACCTGGCCGTTCGGATCGTAGCTTTCGGAATTGGTCGTGACGCTGTCGAAATCCATATCGACATGGACGTCGACCCGGGCCTTGCCGGGACCGACGGAGCGCTCGATCAAGCGCCTGGAGCTTCTGGGTGAGCCGGTTCTCGTAATTGACGCGCATCTCCTCGGCCGAGTTCGGGGTGGCGGCGGCGCCGCCGTCGCCGTCGCCGTCGCCGCGGGCGAGCAGATTGCCGTCGGTGTCGATGATCGCCACGCGGTTCGGGGTCAGGTCGGGCGACGGCCGCGGCGACGAGATGCTGGATCGCCGCCACCTGCTGCGCGGTAAGGCGCTCGGCGCCGCGCAGCTTGACGACGATCGAGGCGCTCGGCACCTGGCGTTCGCGCGAGAACAGCTCGCGGCGCGGCAGCACGAGATGGACGCGCGCCGACTGCGATCAGGCTGATCGAAGAAATGGTGCGCGCGAGCTCGCCTTCGAGCGCGCGCACCTGGTTGATGTTCTCGACGAAGCTCGAGGTGCCGAAGGCGTCGCTCTTGTCGAAGATCTCGTAGCCGACCGAGCCGCCATGCGGCAGGCCGTCGTCGGCGATCAGCATCCTGCAGCCGCGCCACCTGGTCGGCCGGCACCATGATCGCGGCGCCCTGCGCGCCCAAACTGGTAGGGCACGCTCATCGCCTCGAGCTTCTGGACGATCTGGCCGCTGTCGCGCAAATCGAGATCGCCGTAGAGCAGCCCGTAAGCACGGCGTCGCGATGCTGCGTCATGAGGAAGGCGAAGAAGCCGATTGAGGCGGCCGCAACCACGCCGAGAGCGGCAAGACGCACGAAGCCGAGACTGCGGAAAAGATGCACCAGTCCGTTCACCGCAACATGTTCCTCGGGATCGATACCGGGCCTCGTTGCCCGGCCTCAACCCTAGCGACGATCGGGTGAAGGTCTGGTTAATCGAGCGGCAGATTTTGCCGCGCCGCCCGGCAAGTCTTGCCGGGAGCGCCTCACACGGCGCGCGGACGGGCCGCGCCGCGGTAGTCCTGGAGTCGCGTCACGCGCAGCCCGGGCAGGCCGTGGCTTTCGACGAGACGCTGCCAGGAGAGAAATTCCTCGACCGAGAGCGTGTAGCGCTTGCACGCCTCTTCGAGGCTGATGATGCCGGAGCGCACGGCGGCCACGACCTCCGCCTTGCGCCGGATCACCCAACGCTTCGTATCCGTCGGCGGCAGATTGTCGGGCGATGCGATGGTGCCGACATCGAGGGTCCAGTCGGCACCGAGCGCTCGGGGAGAGGACGAATGGGCTGGTTCACGGTCGTTACCCTGAGCTGGTGCGGCCTTTCTACGCGCACCGGCTTAAGAAACGCCTAAGTGCGCGAGGGCTAATAGTTCTGAACAAATTGATCAAAATACTTGGCGATCCCGCCGTTATGCGGTCTGGATCGCAAGCAGCGCCTGCATCATCTGGTCGGACACCGTGATCACCTTCGAATTCGCCTGATAGGCATTCTGGGCGACGATCAGCTGGCTGAACTCCGAGGCGATATCGACCGTCGAGTTCTCGAGCGAGGAGGCGTCGATCTGCCCCGCGGCACCGGTTCCGGGCTGCCGTACCAGCGCCACGCCCGAGCCCGCGTCGCGGGTAGGTGCCGTTGTTGCC
Source organism: uncultured Alphaproteobacteria bacterium (assembly GCA_963721625.1). Classification (GTDB taxonomy): domain Bacteria; phylum Pseudomonadota; class Alphaproteobacteria; order ATCC43930; family CGMCC-115725; genus DATJLY01. The sequence continues at coordinate 643,572 of CAVRKF010000019.1, read as the reverse complement.
CGGCGCCAGTTGGTCCGGATCCTCGAACGTCGCGATCGGGATGATGGCGATGGCGTCGCGTCAGCCCATTGGTGAAATTCGCGGTGATCAATCCGTTCTGGCCGATGCTGACGCTCGAGAAGCTTCCCAGCGCCACGCCATCCTGGTTGATGCTGCTGACGGTAAAGGCGCTGCCGAGTTGGCTCAAACCGTTGCTGGCACCGTTGGAGCCGAGATTGAAGCTCACGGTCTGCGGCGAGGCGGCGCCGCGTCAGAGTTGGATCCCACGAGATGGACAGCGCATTCGCCGTGTTGAAGGTCGAAGCGGCGGAATCGAGCGTGCCGTCCGGATTGAATTGGACGATGTTGTCGCCGGCCGCGATCGTCGCCGTGCTGGTTCCGGCATTGGCGAAGGACGCCGAGGCCGACCACTGGTTCGCCGTTCCCGTCGGCGTGAGCGTCAAGCTCATGTCGTGTTCGATGCCGAGGGAATCGTAGATCGGGACGGTCATCGTCTCGGCGGTGCCGGAACTGTCGTTGGCCGGCAGATTGGCGCTCAACGTCACGTTCGCGGTCGGTGTCGCGGTGCCGCTGATGTTGTTGACGTTGATGGTCTGAAGCGAGCCGATGGTCGTCGCCGACAGCGTCGCCGGGGCGCCGGAGGCGATCGCCTGGGTTTGCGCCGCGGTCAGCATCTGACCCTGGAGGTATTGGCCGGCGGCATTCTGACAGATTGCCGTTGGCGTCGACGGTGAAATTGCCGGCGCGCGTGAAGGTGGTGGCGCCGGTTCCGCTCGCGCCGGCCGGATTGCTGTTGACGACGAAGAAGCCGCCGCCCGAGATGGCAAGATCGGTGGGCGCGCTCGCGGCCTCGATCGATCCCTGCTGCGACACGTCGTAGAGCGTCTGGCTCTGGACGCCGCCGGGGGAATATTCGTCGCTGCTGCCGCTCTGGGAGACCAGGTCGAGGAATCGAAGCGTTGGCCCCCTTGTAGCCGACGGTGCCGGAATTGGCGATGTTGTCGGAGATGACTCCGAGTGCGTTGCTGTTGGCGTTGAGGCCGGAAACGGCCGCATACATGGCGCCGAGGATGCTCATGGAAGGTCTCCTGAAATTCGGAAGCGATCAGTTGGTGGTGGTGGCGGATTTGCTGGGATTGACCGTGACGAGTTCGCTCAGCGGCACCGCGATGCCGTCGACGCTGAAAGTCGCCTGGCCACTGCTGACGCTGACGCTGCTTACGGTGCCGATCGATTGCACGGTCGCCGTGATCGCGTCGTTGGTGGAGTTCTGACGCGACGACCTTGAGCGTGTAGGGACCGCTCGGCATTTCCTGGCCGCTGTTGTTCGTGCCGTTCCACACGAAACTGTGCGAGCCCATGCTGGTGGCGCCGGTGGTGCTGTACACGATATTGCCGCTCGAGTTCTCGACGACCAGGGACGTTTGCGCCGCGGCACTCGGCAGCGAATAGACGAAGCTCGCCTGGCCGTTCTGCAGCGGGGCGGTGGCGCTGCTGTATTCGATGCTCTGGCCCACAAGCGGCAGCGCGGAGATGGTTTCGTTCGCGTTCTGCAATTGGATGAGCTGCTGCAAATTGCTGTTGGTGTTGATCTGCTGCTCCACCTCGCTGAACGAGACCAGCTGCTGGGTGAAGGCGTTCGTGTCCATCGGCGAGAGCGGATCCTGGTTCTGTAGCTGGGTCGTGAGCAGCGTAAGAAACGTATTGAAATTGCTGCGTGAAAGCTAGCGTTCCCGAGGTCGTCGAACCGGTGCTTCCGGTGCCCGTGGAGGCGGTATTCGGAATGACGGAGGGATCTCTGTGATCGGCGATGTCGTGGTCATGGTCGTCCTCACACTTCGATGTCGAGAGTGCCGGCGTGGTAGCGGCTTCGTGCGCTGGCCGTTTGCGCCGCCGCAGCGGTGCTTGGGGTGGCGGCGGTGCCGATGTCGCGGCGGGTCGGCGTTGCGTTCTGTGCGAAAGCTTGCGGATCGCTGCGCAGATTGAAGCTCAAGCTGCCGCTGTCGGCCTGCAGCCCGGCGTCGCGCAGCGCCTGCTGCAGCTCGCCCGAATTCTGGCGCAGCAGGTTGAGCGTATCCGCGCGGTCGGCCGAGATGGCGGCGGTGATCTTTCCGTCACGGGTGAGGTCGAGCTTGACGTCGATGGTGCCGAGATTCGACGGCTTGAGCTGAATTTCGATGCGATCGGTGCCGTTCTGGACGGCCTGCGCGAGATTGACGGCGACCTGCGCCACGGCCGGAATGACGACCGGCAGCGGCGGCGCGGCATTAGCGGTCGGCGCCGCGGTTGACGCCGTCGGGGTGGACGCGGTGCCAGGCAGTGACGCGGCGATCGCTCCCGACGGTGCGCTGCCATCGGGTGCCGCGGCATCGCTGTCGCGCGCGAGATCATCGGACGAGACCGCGCTATCGACCCCGGGGACGACCTGCGGCGCAGCCGCGACGCCGTCATGCGAGGCGGCGCCGATCTGGCCCGGCGCGGCGTCCTGCGCGGCGTTTCCGGGGTCGCCTGCGGCCGCGGCCGTGCCCGCGGCATTACCGGGCGCAGGCAGCCCCGTCGCGGCCGGGGCGGTGTCGCCGACGTGATGCCACAGCCCGGCAAGCGCGCTGTCGGGTTGGGACACAAGATTGGGTGCGCCGGCGACGACGCGGGCATTGAGTGCGGCCGCGTCCGCCGGCAGGCTGGTGCCGCCCGCGGCAGAAGCTGCGTTCGGGGCGGCGGTGCCGCGGGTGCCGGGCGTGCCGGAACGCGCCGTGTTCGGCGCAGCGCCGGCGCCAGGGACTTGAGCCACGACGAACGGGGTGACGGAAAGCGGCGGCGGCGTGGCCGCCTGCGTGCCGCCGGTCGGCGTGGCCGCAGCGACGGCGGCACGCAATGTCTGCGGCAGCAACGCCGGCACAATTGTCGAGGCAACGACCGCCGACAGCGCAGCGCCGGTAACGCTGCCATTGTTCTTGGTCTTCGCGCTGGCGGTCTTCGCGGCGGCCAGGGTCGGCGCAGGACCGCTTGGACCGCTCCCGCCGTGGCTCGCCGCGGCCGCGGACGGAGGCGCGGCAACGGTCGGAGCGAGATTGCCGTCAGCGCCGGCGCCGTCCGCAGGACTGCCGGGCGATGGCGGAACCGTGGCGGAACCAGCGGTCTCGCCGGTGTGGTGCCAAAGCTGCTGGGGATTATCGGCGGAGCCGGGAAGCGCGGCCGGCGCCGTCGCCGGCGCAGCGCTCGCGGCCGGGGATTGGCGCGACGCGATGCTTGCGGCGTCGCTGGGCAGCGTCGGCCCGACTTTCTGCGGGTTGCGGGACGAGGCCGGGGCAGGGATGGCCGGCGGCGATGCGGGCGCAGCCGCGGCTGCCGCCGGCGTGGCGGCGCCGTCAGCGCCGCTCCCGGCTTTGATGTTTCCGCCGTCTTGCGCCCGCGCCGGATCGTTTTGATCGCTCGCGGCTTGATCGCTCGCGGCTGGGCTCGCTCCCTTGTCGGGGTCGGCGCCGGCGACGAGCTGAGCAAAATCGCCGTCGGCTGCAGCTTGCGGCGCTGGGCGAGGCGGCGCCTGATCTCTCGGCGCAGAAGCCACGGCTTGAGGGGTCATCGGCCTTTCTCGTCGTCCCGATGTCGAACAGCAAGCCGTGTGCCAGCGCGTCGGGCGCGCCTAAATGCTTGATGTTGCAATAACATGCTCGAGCCGATGCGGGCGCCGCCGGCGCTCTTCGGCAATCGCTGCCGAGCGCGCGCGGGCAAGTTTTGCCGTGGCTTCGTCGCGCACAGCAGGAGCGGCGGTTCACCTGAAGCGGAACATTCTGCCGCGCGCGGCAGGTTTCACCCGGCAAGATTTGCCGCGGCGGCGACCGCGCGCGCGGCCGCAGCGACAGTTTGGCGCGATTTGATGGGGATTTTGCGCCGGGCCGGCACGGCTTAACGCGGCACAATCGTTGCTTCGGTTGGCGCGGACCGCGAAGCGGCCCGATCACCCTAGAAGGAAACCACAGAATGTCCAATATCGTCCTCGGTTCTGGAACGCTAGCAGAATTTGTTGTCGTTGCAGAACATCAATTCGCAGATGGGTACCACGCAGAATGCGCTGTCGACCGGGCTCAGTGTTTCGAGCGCCGTTGACAACGCGGTGAAATACTTCGAGTCCCAGTCGCTCGACAACCGCGCCAATGACCTTTCGACCCGCAAGGACTCGATCGATCAGGGCATTTCCTCGTTGACGACGGCGACCCAGGGCATCCAGAGCGCGATCTCCATCCTGCAGCAGATGCAAGGCATCGTGGAATCGGCGAAGACCGAGACCACGACGCAGCAGGCCGCGGCGGCGAACACAGCTTGCCACGCTGGCGACCCAGTTCAACCAGCTCCTCAATGACTCGAGCTATCAGGGTCTCAATCTCGTCAATTCGTCGAAATCGAACCTGACGCTGCAGTTCAGCCAGAGCTCGGCTTCGACACTCAAGATTGCCGGCGAGAACCTGCTGGTCAGCGTGGCGGTCTCCGGCAGCCATGCGGCAAGCAAGCTGGCCACCGGGCTCGCGGGCGTGACGTTCTCGACCGCGGTCACCGCCGGCAAGACGTCGGAGTTCGACAAAGTCTATAACGCGCTGAACAACGCCATCTCGACCCTGCAGGCGGCGGCGCAGAGCCTCGGCTCGAACGTGTCCTTCCTGCAGACCCGCCTTGCCTTCACGCAGCAATACATCACCACGCTGCAGGGCGGCGCCAACAAGCTGACGGTCGCCGACGTGAACGTCGAGAGCACCAACCTCGTCACCTTGCAGACGAGGCAGCAGCTCGCCATTCAGTCGCTGTCGATCGCGACGCAGTCCGAGCAGTCGGTCCTGCGTCTCTTCCACTAATCGTCGCTTCGGCGCGGCGGGCGGCCTCGCGGCCGTCCGTCCGCCGCTTAATCGCGTTGCTAACCATTCCGGCGCCACCATCGGCCGTGAACCTTGCAGGAAGAGCAGTAGAATGCCGCTCACCATCAATCTCAAGCCGCGCGAACGTCTCATCGTCAACGGCGTCGTCATCGAGAATTCGGGCCAGGCGGCCAAGATCCTCATCCACAACACCGCCGCGCTGCTGCGCGAAAAGGACATCCTCACCGAGGAGCAGGCGAACACGCCGGCGCGCCGCATCTATTTCGCGATCCAATGCCAATATCTGTTCCCCGGCAAGGAACATCTATTTTTACCGATAATTTATGATTTCCTTCGAGAGTTCGCGGCCGCCGCGCCGAGCACCGCGAGCCTGGTGCGCGACATCCGCCGCTTCGTCGATGGCGGCGATTTTTACCGGGCGCTCAGGTCGGCGCGAGCAGCTCATCGCAAGAGAGCAGGAGATCTTGAATGGCGCTACCCAAGAAGACGTATCAGAGGATGCCTGAGCCGGGTAATCCGGCGCGGACCGAGGCGTGGGCGCTGCTCGAGGCCGCGCGCGAGCTCTATCAAGCGCGCACGGCGCCGATCGACGAGCTGCGCGGCTCGCTGCGGCGCAACTGGCGCCTGTGGACCATCTTCCAGGCGAGCCTGCTCGATCCCGAATGCCAGGTCCCGGCTGAGACCCGCGGCCAATCTCCTCGGCCTCGCCAATTTCATCGACCGCCAGACCGCCGAGCTTCTCGCCAAGCCCGATCCGGCGAAGATCGATGTGCTCGTGAGCATCAATCGCCAGATCAGCGAGGGGCTGCTCGACGGACAGCGCGCCGGCCGACGCGCAAGCCGCCGCCGGCCGAGACCGAGGCGGCTCGCCCGGAGCGTCTGAAGGAGCACGCATGACGCCGCTCGCCGAGCCGGAACAGCAGACGACCGATCGCCGCCCCGGTCCGCGCGGCGGCGGCTCTGGTTGCCGAGGGGGACGTCGAGGCGGCGCTCGCCTGCTGGCGCCGCTGGTCGCGCGACGATACGACATTGCCGCCGCGGTTCGTGCTCGCCATGACCGCGTGGCGGATGGGCCGGTTCGACTGGGCCATCGCCGTGCTGCGCGAATGCCACGAGCGCTGGCCGATGGAGGGCGCGGTCGCCGAGGCGCTCGCCTCGCTCCATGCCCAAAGCGGCAATCTCGTCGACAGTCTCTATATGGCCAAGCTCGCGACCGGCGCTCGGCGGCGCGGGCCCGCTCGGCGAACTGGTGCCGGCCGAATTCCCGCCGTTCGAATGGGCGCTCGTCAACATCAAGGAACGTCCGCTGCTGGATCAGGCGAAGCAAAGTCTCGCCGCCGGCAAGCTCGACGATGCGATCGAGACGGCGCGCCAGCACGTGGCGCTCGATCCGCGACGACACGCGACGGCAGCGGCATTCTATGCCGCGGCGCTGCTGCGCGCCGGCCAGGCGGGAAAGGCCGCCGAGACCCTGACGCGCGTTCGCCGCGGCGGCCGAGCAATCCGCGCCGCGAGTGCGAGCCTGCAGGCGCGTGTCCATGCTGCGATCGGCGATGTCGCGGCCGCGCGGCGCTGGCACGATCGTGCCATGCGCCGCTGCGCCCGACGATGCCGCCATCGCCGCCGCGCGCGTCGGCCGATGCGATCTGGCTCGAGCCGGACCCGCAGCAGTTCGCTGCCGCCGGCGCGCGCTGGGCTGCAGCGGTTCTGCCCGCCGCCGCCCCGGCGCGGCATGGCGGCGCCCGAGGGCAAGCTCGTCATCGCCTATCTCGTTTCGGCGCTGGCCGATCCGCGCGATGCGGCTGCCATCGCCGCGGTGGCGCGCGCGCACGATCGCAGCCGCGTCACGGTGTTGGGCTACGGCATGGGCGCGCAGAGCTGGCTCGAGAATGCGCGCTTCGCGGCGCCTTCGATAGCTGGCGCGATATCGCCGCGCTCGATGCCGCGACGCTCGCGCGATTCTTCGCGCGCGATGGCGTGCACGTCGTGATCGATGCCTGCGGCTTTCACGCCGCCAAAGCCTCATGGCGCTTGCCCGGCCTCGACGGCGTCCTTCGCGTCGCCTGGTTCGGCTCGGCCGCGGCCTTGGCGCGCCGGTCTACGATGCGACGGTCGCGCGCCATGGGCCGACGGCCGCTTCCTATCCGGTGTGCCGCCCGCCGGCGCGCCTCGACGCGGGGCGCGCTGAGCTCCTCTGCAATTCGGCGCCGACGTCGACCTCGCCGCAGCTCGATCCCGCGACCGTCGCGTGCCTGGGTACGCGATCCTGCGCGCCGTGCCGGAGGCGCGAGCTGCTGCTGCGCGCCGGGCGATACCAGCCGCGGTCGCTTCGACGGCTTGGTCGCGCGCTTCGGCCGCGAGCTTGCGGCGCGCATCGATCTCGTCGCCGCCGAAAGGTTCGAGGAATTCTATGCCGCGCGTCGATGTGGCGCTGGCGCCGCGTCGCGGCTTGTCGCCGCGGATGGCGGCCGAGGCGATGGCTTGCGGCGTTCCGCCGTGGCCTGTCGCGGGACCCGACGCCGTGGCGCCCTATGCCGCGTTCCTGCGCGCGCTCGGCCTCGGCGCAGCGCTGGTCGCGTGCGGACGATGCGCGAATATGCGGACATTGCCGTCGCGCTCGGCACGCTCCCCGGCGAAGCGCGCGCGCATCGCCGATGCTGACGACTGCCGCATGCGACGCCGGCCCCGGCCGCTTGGCCGCGGCGATCGAGTCGCGCGCGCTGCGATGCTGCGGCCGGGAATGTGCGGCATGAGCGAAGCCGACGACCGCGGCGCGCGTCGCGAGCGTTCCTGGTCGAGCGCTTTCCCGACGCTGGCGGCGCGGCTCGAGCGCCGTCGGCGCGTTCCAGTCGGCGGTCGTGATGGCGAATGGCGCGGCGCTGTCGACATCCGCATCGACGAGCGCAGCCTCTACGGCGGCGACGCCGGCACCTTCGCGCCGGAGCAGGTCGCGGCCTATCTGGAAAAGCCGCTGCGTCTCTTCATGAACAGCCCGGACGCCGCCGGGCTTGTCAGCCCGATCTGCATTCGCCTGGTCAAGGCGCTCGACGACCATCTCAACGCCGAGGGCCGGCGCGATATCGCGCTCTATCCGGTCGGCAGCCCAAGCTTTCCTCGTCGTCTTCGGCCTCGGGCTCGGCCATCACCTCGAGGCGCTGGCGCGCCGCACCGAGGCGCGCTGGCTCATCGTCGTCGAGCCGATCGTCGAATTCCTCGCCCATTCCTGCCAAGCGTTGGACTGGCGTGCGCTTGTCGCAGACTTCGAGCGCCGCGGCGGCGGTGTCCACATCGTCACCGAGCTCGATCCCGCCGCCATGGTGGCGGCGATCACCCGCTTCATGGCGGCGAACGGCATCGCCTTTGCCGACGGCAGCTGGGTCTTCACGCATTATCCGCTATGGGCCGTTCGCCGAGGCGCGCAAGCGCCTGCACGAGGCGATCGAATTCGCCTTCGTCAATCGCGGCTTCTTCGAGGACGAGCTGCGGATGATGGAGAACGCCGTCCGGAATTTCGCCGCAGCGCTCCTTCGCGCTGCTCGAAGCCCGGCCGCGGCTGCGCCGGACGGAGACGGCGGTCTCGTCGGGGCCGGTCCCTCGCTCGACGAAGGGCTCGACACGCTGCACCGCATCCGCGACCGCGTCGTGCTCTTCTCCTGCGGCACGGCGCTTGCGGCCGCTGTTGCGCAGCGGCCTCATTCCCGATTTCCACTGCGAGCTCGAGAACGTGCCCGAAGTCTTCGACGTGCTCGTCGGAAGCCGGAAGGCTACGGCGATCTGGAGCGCATCGCGCTGATTGCGTCCGCGACCGTCGATCCGCGGGTGCCGCCGCTGTTTCGGCGAGACCATGCTTCTATTTCCGCGATACTGGTAAGCTCCACGGAGATTCTCGGGCGAAAGCTACCGCCATCGTTCCCGCGACGGCGCCGACCTGCGTCAATATGGGCCTGGCGATGGCGGCCTTACATGGGTTTCACCGATTTCGTGCTGTTCGGCACCGATTGCGGCGTGCGGCCCGGCGGCAATCGCCATGCCGACGGCACGGTCTACCGCGATCTCGGCGTGTGGCGGGAGAAGGACCGCAACGAGCCGCAACCGATCGAGGTCGAGGGCAATTTCGGCGGCGTCGTGCGCACCGACTGGGTCTATGACGCGAGTCGGCTGATGTTGGCGGGCGCGATCGCGCATTACCGCTTCAACGTCGTGAATTGCAGCGACGGCGCGCTCATTCCCGGCGCGAAGCCGTGCGTGCCGGAGGCGCTGGAGCTGACGACGCCGCCGGTCGATCGCGCCGCCTTCGCCGCCGAGCTTGCGGCGGTCGCTGCGCGCATTTCGCGCCGGGCGAACTGCTCGGCGAGATCGATTTCGGCGCCACCGTCCGGCGCGAGCGGCGTTGTTCCGCGCGCCTCGACGACGTGCTGGACGAACTTGCGGGCGCCGCCCGATTTCGCCGCCGCCTACGAGCGCATGGGGGCGCTGATCGCGGGCCTCGGCGACCGCTATGCGCATGCGAATGCGATCGTCGACGGTACGCTCAAGGCCCTGCCGCGGATCGCGATGTTCTATGGGTTTCGCGTCGCCGACCCGGCGGCGCGGGCCCGGCTTTATCGCGTCTTTATCGACGAGTTCCGCGCCATCGTCGCGGAAATGGCCGAACGGACCGACGCGCTGCTTGCGGCTCGCATCGGCGGCGTGCGGCGGCGGCGCGCGCGGCCCGGACGCGCGGCGGCTTACGTCAGCAGCGACAGGATGGCCGGCGTCGATTGCTGCGACTGAGTAGGTCGCGGGCGTCGCGCCGACCGCGTTCGCCAGCGCCCCAAGGGCGAGTTCGCGGGCTGCGGCGGATTCTCCGCCTGCAGCAGGGCCGTGGCCAGCGTTCTGCGTGTTGCCGATCGCCAGCTCGATGAGATGCTCCTGGTCCTGCGCCTGCTGCGTCAGCTGCGCGACTGCAGCGGTCGTCTGCGTCTCGGTGTTCTGCTGCGCCTGCGTTAGCTGGGTATTGAGCGCATCGACCTGGGTCGTCAGCGAGGTCGCTGAGGCTCGCCGGCGAGGATCTGGTTCGAAGCTGGTGGCCTGGAACACCTGGCCGACCAGGTTTGCGCGTTCTGGACGGCGGCGGTCTGCGGCGGCCTGGCCGGCCGGGGTCGACAGATCGTAGGTCGCGCTCGCGCCGATGCCGAGCCCGTTGCCCTTGAGCGCCGCGACCTTATCGGGCTGAAACGGCGCCATCGGGGTCGACGACGTTGAGGTCGTAGACGTCGGTATTGGCCGTGGCGAGCGCGGTGTCGAAGCTCGTCGCTGTTGCCATTGGCCGGCGGCCGTCTGCAGGGTCGCGAGCTGATTTTGCAGATCGAAGAGCGTGTTGGCGTTGGCGCCATAGCTGCTTCGGCGCGGCGATCGCCGCTGCTTGGTTCTGCGAGGCGGTGATCTGCGCCTGCAAGGCGGCGGTCACGCGCGGTGTCCGGCGCAGCTCTGAAGCGCAGCGGTCTTGCTGCGCGAGGCGGTTCTGGATCTGGTTGTCGACCTCGTTGATCTCGATGTTGCGCGTTCTGCGTCGTCGCGTTCGCCGATGCCTGGGCGAGCACGGTGAGCAGGCGAGGCCGTGGTCGTTGATCGCCGCCGCAGCCGATTGGCGAGATGGTCACGCCGAAAATCCCCGACCTGAGACGGCCGGCAGCATCCTCGCGCAACATCGGTGTAGGGCGCGTTAACGGGCCCGGCTGCCACCGTCGCGTTCATCGAAAGGTAACCATGCGACGGGTAGAAACCTGCGGACCGGGAAAGGCTCGCGCAAGGCGCCTTGATGGCGATCCTTCTGTTCGGCGCTACCGGCATGCTGGGCCGGGCGATCTGCCGCCGAGGCCAGGCGCCGCGGCCGGGACGTGATCGGCGCCGTCGCGAAGCGGTGCCGATCGGAGCGGTCGATCTCGCCGAGGCCGATGCGGTGCGCGCGCTGGTCGCGGCGCTTGCGTCCCGCGCTCGTGATCAATGCCGCGGCGATCGCCGACCTCGATGCGTGCGAGCGCGATCCGGCGCTCGCCTATGCGGTCAATGCGCGGGCCGTTGCGGTCATGGCGAGGCGTGCCGGGCGCTGGCGCGTGCCGCTCGTCCAGGTCTCGACCGACCATTTCTTTACCGGCGACGGCGACCGGCCGCATTCCGAGACGCGATCCGGTGACGCTGGTGAACGAATATGCGCGGACCAAATTCGCGGCCGAGGCCTTTGCCGGGCCTCGCGCCGCGCGCGCTCGTCGTGCGCACCAACGTCACTGGCCTGCGCGGCTGGACCGGGGCGGCCGACCTTCGCGGAATGGGCGCTCGATGCCGCTGGTCCGGCGCGCGCCGCTGCGCCTCTTCGACGATTTCTACGTCTCGACCATCGACGCGGCCGGCTTTCGCACGCGCGCTGTTCGATCTCATCGCTGCCGGGCGACGCGGGCGTGGTCAATCTCGCCGCGCGCACGGTCGCGTCGCAAACGCCGCTTCGTCCGGACGCTCGCCCGCGCGCTCGGCATCACGCTCGATTGGGACGAGCGCGCGAGCGTGCAGCGGCTCTGGCGCACGCCGCGCGCCGAAAGCGTCGGGTCTCGACGTCGGCAGGGCCGAGCGCGCTCCTCGGCTATGCGCTGCCCGACACCGACGCAGGTCTGCCGCAATCTCGTTCTGCAATGGGAAGAGCAGCGATGCGCTATGCCACCAGCTTCATGATCGGCGCGCGCGAAATCGCGCTCGACCGGCCGACCTATTTCATCGCCGACATCGCCGCCAATCACGATGGCGATCTGGCGCGCGCCAAGGATCTCATCGCGCTGCGCCAGGGAGGCCGGCGCCGACGCGGTCAAATTCCAGCATTTCCTCGCCGACAAGATCGTGAGCGATTTCGGCTTCCGCCAGCTCGGCACGCAGATCGCGCATCAGGCGAAATGGCAGCAAATCGGTGTTCGAGGTTTATCGCCAATACAGCCTCGACCGCGACTGGGACCTGACGCTGGTCGAAACGGCGCGCGACGCCGGCATCGACTGGATGACGACGCCCTATGACCGCGAGGCGACCGATGCCGTCGCGGATCTCCTGCCGGCGTTCAAGATCGGCTCCGGCGACATCACCTGGCTCGAATCGATCGAGCACATCGCCGGCAAGGGAAAGCCGGTGCTGCTCGCCACCGGCGCCTCGTACCTCGCCGAGGTCGAGGCGGCGGTTGAGCCGCCGTCCTGAGCGCACAACCGCGCAGCTCTGCCTGCATGCAATGCAACACCAACTACACCGGCGATCTCGAGAACCTGCGCTTCGTCAATCTCCGCGTGCTGCAGAGCTATGCCGTGCATTGGCCGGGACTGCCGCTCGGGCTGTCCGACCACACGCCGGGCCATGCGACGGTGCTCGGCGCGATTGCGCTCGGCGCGCGCGTCGTCGAGAAGCATTTCACCGACGATACCGGCGCGGACGCGGACCCGACCACGGCTTTTCGATGACGCCCGCGACGTGGCGCGAGATGGTGCTGCGCGCGCGCGAGCTCGAGGCCGCGCTCGGCGACGGCATCAAGCGCATCGAGGCCAACGAGCGCGAGGCCGCGATCGTGCAGCGGCGTTGCCTGCGCCTGGCGCGCGACCTTCCCGCCGGAACCGTGATCGGCGCGCGAGCACCTGACGGCGCTGCGGCCGGCGCCCGCAGGGTCGCTGCCGCCGTCGGCGATCGACGCGCGTGCTCGGCCGGCGTCTTGCTGCCGGCGCGTACCGCAGGCGCGGAGCTGCGGCTGGAGCGATCTCGCGCCGGCGGGCGAGGCGGCCGCATGATCGGGGCATGCGTGACGGGCCTGCGTGCGATCGAGCGCGCGCGACCTGCCGGCGCTTCTCGCGTGGCGCAACCGGCCCGAGTTGCGCCGCTATTTCCGCGAATATCCGCGAACTCGGCCTGGCATCAGCAGGAGCGCTGGTTCGACAGCACCGTGCTGCGCGACGATCCGCGTACCCGCATGTTCGCGATCGTCGAGCGCCGCTCGGGGAACTGCTGCTCGGCGCCTGCGGGCTCTGCGCCATCGATTGGGTCAACCGCACCGCCGACTTCTCGATCTATATCGGCCACGACGGGCTCTATATCGACGAGCGCCATGCGCCGGATGCCGGTCGGACCCTGCTGCGCTATCGGCTTCGAGGAGCTGGGGATTGCATCGCATCTGGTGCGAGATCTACGGTTTCGACGCAGGCCAAGCAGCGCCTGCTTGACGCGCTCGGCTTCACCCTCGACGGCCGCCACCGCGAGACGCATTGGGGCGAGGGCGCGTGGCACGATTCGCTGTTCTTCGGCATTCTCGACCGCGAGTTTCGCTGCCCGCAGAGGTGCCCGAACCGCGTCATCGGAGCGCGTCGCGTGACGACGGCGATCATCGTCCAGGCCCGGCTCGGCTCGTCGCGCCTGCCGGGCAAGGTGCTGATGCCGCTCGGCGCCGCCACGCCGCTGGCATCCGTGCTTGCGCGCTGCGCCCGCATCCCCGGCATCGACGTCGTGGTCTGCGCCGTGCCGGAGGGGCGCGACAACGATGCCGTCGCGGCGGCTGCGCGCGGCGCTGCGGCGCCGTGGTTTTCCGCGGTTCGCGAAACGGACGTGCTCGACCGCTATCATCGGGCGGCGCGCGCGGTCGGCGCGACGATCGGTCATGCGCGTGACCAGCGATTGTCCGCTGATCGATCCCGCGATTGTGCGGCGAAGTGCTGGAGGTGCTCGACGGCCACCGGCGCCGACTATGTCGTGCAACAACCTGCCGCCGCTATGGCCGCACGGGCTCGATTGCGACGCCTTTCCCGTGTCCGAGCTCTGCCCGCGCCGCGGCGCGAGGCGACCGCGGCCCGCGGACCGCGAGCACGTGACGCTGTGGCTCAAGCGCAATCCGCGAGCTTCGCCGGATCAATGTCGATGGGCCCGGCGGCGGGCTCGAGCGCCACCGCTGGACCCTCGATTTCGCCGAGGATTTGAGTTTCTTCCGCGCTCTCTGGGCGGCGATGGGCGAGCGCGCGGTCGCGGCGACGACGCCGGAAATCCTCGCCGTCCTTGCCGCGCATGCCGAGATCGCCGCGATCAATCGCGCCGCGATCGACGAGGCGCGGCTTGCCGACCGGTCGATCACGATCGAGCGGCGGCTGCCGTCGCGCGCGATGATGCGGGCGTAACCGCCCGGCGCGTCAAGCCGCGGCGAGCAGCGCGTCGAGCCGCTCGGCGTCGAGCCAGTCGGTGTTGGTGTCGGAGGCGAAGCGGAAGCCGGGCGATCACCGGTGCGGCGCCGTCATCGACATAAGGCGTCGCGCTGCCACCAGGCGAAGGACGGCTCGATGACGTAGCGGTCGGCGAGCTCGAGCGTCTGGCGCGAATCGTCCTCGGTGACCATGACCTCGTGCAGCTTCTCGCCGGGGCGGATGCCGACGACCTTGATCGGCAGGCCGGGGCCGATGCAGCGCGCGAGATCGACGATGCGCATGCTCGGGATCTTGGGCACGAAGATCTCGCCGCCGTGCATCATCGCGAGCGAGGTCACGACGAAATCGACGCCCTGCTGCAGCGTGATCCAGAAGCGCGTCATGCGCTCGTCGGTGACCGGCAGGTACTCGGCGCCCTCGGCGACCAGCTTGCGGTAGAGCGGGATGACGCTGCCGCGCGAGCCGACCACATTGCCGTAGCGCACCACGGAGAAGCGGGTGCCGCTCTTGCCGGCGAGGTTGTTGGCGGCGATGAAGATCTTGTCGGAGGCGAGCTTGGTCGCGCCGTAGAGGTTGACGGGATTGGCGGCCTTGTCGGTCGAGAGCGCGATCACCCGCTTGACGCCGTTGCGCAGCGCCGCGCGCACCACGTTCTCGGCGCCCGAGACGTTGGTGCGGATGCATTCGAACGGATTGTATTCGGCCGCCGGCACCTGCTTCAGCGCCGCGGCGTGGATGACGATGTCGACCTCGCGCATGGCGAGCTCGAGCCGCTCGGCATCGCGCACGTCGCCGATGAAGAAGCGCATGCCGCGCGGCGTGATCGCGGGCCGAACTGCTGCTGCATCTCGTACTGCTTGTACTCGTCGCGCGAGAAGACGATGAGCGCGCCGCGCGGTGCGTATGGCGCAGCAGCGTATCGATGAAGCGCCGGCCGAACGAGCCGGTGCCGCCGGTGACGAGCACCGATTTGTCGTCGAACCGGCGCAATGCCGTGCGCAGGCCGTCGGACAAGCTCGCGCGACGCGCGCGGTCCCCGGCCGGCGCGGCGCGCGCGCCTGGGAGGGCAGGGTCGCAGCAGCGCTACGGAGATCGCCGGGAGACAGGGCTTGCGCTGCTTGGTCTTGATCATGCGTTGAGGTCCGGATGAGCTGAAGGGCCTATTTGAGGTAATTGGCAAGCGACAGGTTCTGCAGGATGTTGACGGTCTGGTAAGAGGCCTCGATCTGCGTCTGCAGCGTGTCGAGCTGGGTGATCACGGTGGCGGGATTGGCGTTCTCGATGTCGCCGATGTTGGACTGGACGTAGCGTGAGCGCGCTCTGGTGCGCCTGAAGCATGGTGTTGAGCTGCGACTGGTTGCAGGCCGATGTTCGACGTGAGCTGCTGCAAGCTGGTGGTGGCGGTGGTGAGCATCTGCTGCGCCTGATTGACGTTGGCGACGTCGGTCGGGTTGGTGGGACAGAGCGGCGGCGAATTGGCGAGGAAATTGAGCACGCGAACGACCTGCTCGAAGGCCGGATTGTCGGCGGTGACGCCGTATTGCAGCGTCAGGTCGTTGTCGACCTGGGCCTGCGCCACGCTGTTGTTGCCCTGGTAGTAGCCGTTGGGCGGCGCGCCGTTCACCGGGGTGGTGAGGTCGCCGGGGTTGGGCAGGCCGCTCGGCGTTGAAGGGCGGCGTCGCGGTGTCGCCGCCCGAGAACACGATAGCCCTCGCCGCCGGCGGTGTTGAGATAGTTGCCGACCTCGGCCAGCAGCGCCTGCGCCTGGCTCTGAATGGTCGCGCCGGTCTGGTTGTAGGCGTTGGTCGCGAGCTGGGCTGGCGAATTGCTGCACCAGGGTGGCGATGGTGGAGGTCGCGAGGCTCATGGTCTGGAGCGTGCGTGTTGACCGTGTTGATGGTGTTGATATAGCCCTGCTGCTGCGACTGCGGCGCGGTGAGGTCGACGAGCTGCGCCGCCTGCGGCGCGATGCCGGCATAGGTCTGGCTCTACGAGCCCGGTCGAGATCTGCTGCTCGAGCGTGTTGCCCTGGGTTTGCAGCTGCGACAGGTTCTGGATCGATCTGCTGACTTCGGGCGAGGCTGCTGATCGGCATGGCGCGGCTCCTAGCATGTTCATCAGCGCGTCGTACATGTTCTGGATCGTCGAGATGACCCGCGCCGACGCGCCATAGGCGTTCTGGTAGACGATGAGCGTGCTGAGCTCGGAATCGAGATTGACGCCGGTCGCGCTCGAGTACTGGCCCTGCATCTGCGTCAGGAGCGCGATCTGGTCCGTTGGCATTGGCTCGTCGCCGCCGACGGCCGTGCGTGGCGGCAGCGCCGATGATCTGGCCGATATAGGTGCCGAGCGTCGTGGTGATGGCCGGCGAGCCCGCCGGCAGCGGCGAAACTCGTCGTCGCCCTGGAGGTTGGTCGAAAGCGTCGCGGCGATGCTCGGGTCGGGCCCGGCGGCGCCGGTGTCGAGCAGCGCCGGATTGGCGACGAGGTCGGGATTGACCTGGATCGTCGCGGCGTTGTCGACGCCGCCGCGCGGTATTGACGGCGGCGAAGAAATCGTTGGCGTCGTTGGTGGCGCCGAGGCCGCTATTGGTGGTCTGGAGATCGGGCGTCGCGGTGAGGTTGAAGAGGCTGTTGGTGAACTGGTTGAGCTGCGCCGTCACGTTCGGCAGCGCCGTGTCGCGAAGCTGGAGCAGCGCGCCGATCTCGCCGGTCGTGGTCTGGCTGGTGACGTTCGGTGCCGTCGAGCGTGAGCGGCGACAGCGTCGTGCGTGGCGGTGACCGTGCCGGACGGCGTGTAGCCGAACTGCTGGCGCGTGGTGCCGTCGACCAGCGACTGGCCCTTGCGTCGTCAGCACCACCAGCGTGCCGTCGGGGCGGGTATAGCTCTGCACGCCGACATACTGCGCGACCTGCGCCAGCGCCTGGTCGCGCTGGTCCTGCAAGGTCGCGGTCGATTGGCCGAGCGCCTGGAGCTGGCTGATCTGGCCGTTGAGCTGGGCGATCGAGTTGAGCGCGGTGTTGACCGTGCCGACATCGGTGGCGATCTGCGCCGTCGGCGTTCTGGCGCAGCGTCTGGATGCCGCTCGACAGGCTGTTGAGCTGTTGGGCGAGCTGCTGGCCGGCGTTGACGGCGGCTTGCTGCGCGACCGGATCCTGCGGCGTGGTCGCCAGCGTCTGCATCGCGCTGATGAAATTGTTGAGCGCGTCGGCGATGCGTGGTGCCGCTGCCGACCTGGCCGAGCAGGTTCTGGAGCTGCTGCGAATAGCTGTTGAGCGTCGAGGCGGCGCCCGACTGCGTCGTCTGGCCGAGCATGCGCCGCTTGCAGGATCTTGTCGGTGGCGCGCTGGACTTCGCCGGTGACGACCGCCGGCGCCGCCGTTGTCGCCGACGATCGCGATGTCTGCGGCAGGGTTTCGTCCGAATAGCCGGGCGTCTGGGCATTGGCGATGTTGCCCGAGATGACCTGAAGCTGGGCCTGCGTCGCGGTCAGACCGGAGACGGCGTATTGCAGGGCGACGTCGAGGCTCATCGGCGGCGTCCCCTCCGCCTAGAGCCGGTGATCGACCGCGATGCCGGCGACGCGCGGCGCGGCGCGGTCGCGCCGCCGCGCCGGAATAGGCCGGTCGGGCGGCCGGCGGCTCTGCGTCACCGCGGCGACGATCGCGGCGACGAGACGTTCGGTCGCGGCGCGGCCGATGCGCAGCGCGCGCTCGTTCTCCATCGCCGCCCCGGCGAGCCGCGTGCCGCGCGACCAGCCACTCGCGCCTTCGCGCGGCCCGGCGAGCGCCGTCGATGCCGCCGCGCGCCGTCGCAGCGGCTTGAGCGCCTTCTGGAAAAGCTGCGTGAGGCGCATCTTCTCCGCCTGGAGCGGCGCGATCTCCGCGATCTGCATGCGCGCGCACCAGCGCGGTCTCGCGCTCGAGCAGAGTCGGCGAGCTCGCCGGCGAGCGCGACGAGGCTCGCGCGTCGGCCGGGCTGCAGGCGCGGGGTCGGCTGAGGCCGGTCATGATCATTTGGCCTCCTGGGTCCTGCAGCATTTCGCGCTGCACCGCATCGGCGATGCCGAGGCCGCCGCTCTTGCGCCGCGACCTTGCTGTATTCCTGAATCAGCAGCGAGCGATAGATCGTCTCGCCTTCGCCGCCGCCGAACAGCGTGTCGCTGCCGATGCCCTGGAACATGCTCTCGAAGCTCTGCTGCAGGAAGAACGAGTTCGAAATCCTGCGCCGCCTTGCGCGCGGCGCCGGCATCGGTCGCCGCCGGCGGCGGCGCAGCGTCGGCGGCGTGGCGGTCGGAGCAGAGAAGCGGCGGTGCGTCCATCACATCAGCTCGATGTCGGCCTGGAGCGCACCCGCGGCCTTGATCGCCTGCAGGATGTTGATCATGTCGCGCGGGCCGACGCCCAGCGCGTTGAGGCCGTCGACCAGCTCCTGCAGGCTGACGCCGGCCGTGCAGCACGGCCATGCGGCGGTCCTTCTGCTCGTCGACCTGGATGTTGGTCCGCGGCACGACCACGGTCTGCGCACCGCCCGAGGGCGCGAACTGCACGCCGCCGCGCCCGGCGTCTGCGGCTCGTTCGCCGTTCGCCGGGCGCGGTGGTGGCTGTTGACCGGCGGGCGCGGTCGTGCCGGCGGCGGAGAACGGGTTGGGCTGCGACACCTGCGGCGTCTCGGTGATGCGCACGGTGAGATTGCCCTGCGCCACCGCGACCGTGCTGATGCGCACGCTCTCGCCCATGACGATGATGCCGTTCGCCTCGTCGATGACGACGCGCGCCACCTCGTCGGGCTCGACTCGAGCTGCTCGATGTCGGTCAGCAGCGCTGACCACGTCGCCCTTGAACTTCGCGCGGCATGTCGAGCACGACGGTCGACGGGATCGATCGCGCTGGGCGACGTGGCTCTGGAGATGGGCATTGATGACCTCGGCGATGCGGCGCGCGGTCGTGAGATCGGGATTGCGCAGCATGAGGTTCATGCTGTGCATCTTGTCGAGCTCGAAGCCGACTCTCGCGCTCGACGATGGCGCCCGACGGCGACGCGGCCCGCGGTCGGAACGCCCTTGGTCACCGAGGCGCCCTGGCCCTTGGCGCTGACGCCGCCGGTGGCGACGGTGCCCTGCGCCACCGCATAGACCTCGCCGTCGGCGCCGAGCAGCGGCGTCACCAGCAGCGTGCCGCCGAGCAGGCTCTTGGAGTTGCCGAGGGTCGAGACCGTGACGTCGATATGCGCGCCCTGGCGGGCGAAAGGCGGCAGCGTCGCCGTCACCATCACGGCGGCGACGTTGTTGGTGCGCAGGCGGTGTCGCGCGCGTTGACGCCCAGCCGTTCGAGCATGCCGATCAGGCTCTCCCGCGTGAAGATCGCCTGGTTGAGCGTGTCGCCGGTGCCGTTGAGCCCGACCACCAGGCCGTAGCCGACCAGCATGTTGTCGCGGATGCCCTCGAAATCGACGATGTCCTTGATCCGCGACATCGCCGATCGCCGGCGGCGGCGCCGGCAGCGCAGCATGACCGGCGATGAAGGCAAAGGCGATGCGACGGGCGAGGAAGCGGGCGACGGATGATCATGACCGGCGGACGGCTCGTGGAGCGCTCGAACATCCGCCATGCCATTCCCGTGCCAGACCGCGAACCGGCGCTTTGCAGCGCTCCGCCGATAGTTCCGGCGCGCGCCGCGCGGCGCGGCAATCGGTTCCGCCGGCGCCGGCAAGTTTTGCCGCGCGCCCGATGCGCCCTTAACCCTGCCGCCATGCCTTGCCGCCGTAGGAATCTCGCAGCATGCTCGCGATGTAGGCCGCCATGAGGATCGAGTGGACGCCGTCCTTGCGCGCGGCCGCGCAGCGACGGGACGATCGCGGCGTCGCCGCCGATCGCTCGTTCTCGACATGGCCCTCGGCGGCGATGCCGCCGCCGCCGCGGCAACGCGGCGCCGCGCGCCGATGACAGTACCGGTGGACGGGGTCTGCTGTCGCTGCAGGAGGTGGCGGACGGGCTCGGCGGCCGCCGCCGCGGCGATGGCGCGCGGCGAACAAGCTGCTCGATGCGCTCGAGGCGCTGCGCCTGGCGCTGCTCGGCGGGCGCGCTGCCGCGCGCGCCAGCTCGAGGCGCTCGCCCATCTCGCGCACGAGCATGTGCCGCTGGTCGACGATCCGCGCCTCGCCGGAATTCTCGCCGAGATCGAACTGCGCGCCGCGGTCGAGCTGGCGAAGCTCGAACAGCCGACGGCGCTGAATCACGCTGCCAGTATGCGCACGGTCGATCCGCGCGCTTGCGGAGCCTAAGGCCAATTCATATACTCGCCGCCGTCCTCGGCCGTTCGGGACTTTGGGAGTGGTGAATGCGGCCAGCGCTTCCGCCAGACTATCGACCGTCGGAAGACGAAGAATTCATGAATCCGCTTGCAGCTCGAGTATTTCCGGCAAAAGCTGCTGCACTGGCGCATGGAGCTTCTCGCCGAATTCTACCGAGACGCTTGCAGCATCTCAAGGAGGAAAGCCTCGCCGAGCCGGACTTCACCGACCGCGCCTCGCTCGAGACCGATCGCGGCATCGAGCTGCAGCACGCGCGACCGCGAGCGCAAGCTCATCTCCAAGATCGATGCCGCGCTGATCGCGCATCGAGGACGGCAGCTACGGGTATTGCGAGGAGACCGACGAGCCGATCGGCCTGCGCCGGCTCGAGGCGCGCCCCATCGCGACCTTGAGCCTCGAGGCGCAGCAGCGTCACGAGCGCATGGAGCGCACCCACCGCGACGAGTGACGCGCGGCCCTTAGAACGGCGCGACGATGTCGAGGAGCTGCTCGCCGTAGCGCGGCTGCTGATCGTTCGTGAGCTGGCCGCGCCCGCCATAGGAAACGCGCGCCTCGGCGAGCTTGTCGAGCGTCGTGGTGTTGGTGGCGCGTGATGTCCTGCTGGCGCAGCACGCCGGTGATCTGCAGGTCGCGCACCTCGTTGTTGACGCGCAGTTCCTGATGGCCCTGGACGACCAGAGATTGCCGTTGGGCAGCACCTGCATCACCATCGCCGCGACTTCGAGCGTCGACCTGTTCCTCGCGCGTTGATCGCCGCCTTGCCGTCGTTGTTGGTCGCGCCGTTGATGTTGACGAGGCTCGCAGGATTGGCGGCGTGCGGCAGGATTTTCGAGATCTGCTTCTCGAGGCCGAACAGGTTGGCGACGCCGTCCTGCTCGTGCGGTGGTGCGCTGGGTCTGGGTCTCGTTGTTGAACTGCGCCTTGTCGTCGAAGCTGACGTCGATGGTGAGGATGTCGCCCGACCTGGCTGGCGCGCTGATCCTTGAAGAAGGCGCGGCTGCCGGCCTGCCACAGCGAATTGGGCCGCCGCTCGGCGACGATCGGCGTGCGGCATCGGCATCGATACCGGCTGATAGCCCGGCTTGGTCTTGGGATTCTGGATGGTGGTGAGCGGCGGCGTCTCGCCGATCTGCGACAGCCGCGTGAAGGCGCTGCAGCCGCCGAGCGACATCGCGGCGACGCGCGAGCGCGAGGGCGGCCTGGAGACGGCGAGAAGGGGGTATGCGGCGGATGGGTCCATCCTGTCGCTTACGCCTCAGCGAGCGCGAGTCAGCGCGGCGTAGCGCGGCCGCGCCGGGCACCGTCACCGCGACCGGTCGGCCCGGCGACGGCGGCGTCGATCACGCGGTTCGATTTGGTGTTCTCGACCCGCACCAGCGCGTTCTTCGCGCCGTCCTCGAGCGCCTTGCCCTGCGCGGTGAGCTGCAGGCTCGGCGTCTCGAGCACGACGGTGACGAGATCGCCGCGATGCACCAGGATCGGGCGCGCGACGTCGCCGAGCGCGCATCGGCTCGTCGGCGGCAGCGGACGGCGCGGCGTTCTGCCGATGAGCTGCGCGGACTTCGGTCGGCCGCGTCCTGAGCGGATGCGGTCGCGGCGCAGCTTGACGATCTCGATGATCGCCGGCGGCGATGATCGCGCCGGGACGCCATCGGATGGTTGAGCACCGGCACCTCGACGCGATAGATGAGCTGCCCGGTGACGCGCTGGCGCGCTGCGGCGGGATCGCCGGGCGGCGCCGAGACGAAGGCCGAAACCCGCCCGCTGCGCCGGATCGACGTCGAGACCCGTCGATCGCCGAGCGCGTCGGGCGCGTCCGGCGGGAACGACGAGGCTGCAGGCCGGGATTGTCGAGCTGAAGCTCGGCGCCGTCGACCGGCCGGCGTCTGCGGCGATCTCGCCCATCAATTGCTGCGCGATGGTGTCGGCCCCGATCGTCGCGGCTCGCGCGCACGACGGTGGCCTGGTCGTAGGCCGAGCCCGGCGTCCAGTCGAGTTGATGCTCCGTGCGCGATCGCGACGAGCCAGTCGGCGCTGTAGGTGATGCGCATGCCGGGCGGCGGGCGCGGCGGCGACCGGATCGCCGCGCATGGGCGCCGGCATCGGCGAAGAGGTCGCCGACACGGATGACGGCGGCCGACAACGGTCGCTGCCGGCCGCAGCAGCCGGCGCGGCGCGCGCGGCGGAAGCGGCGGCGCCGCCGCAGGCACGAGCGATGAACAAGGGCGGATCATGATGCGTCAGCGGATCTGGCTCAGGGTCGATTCCATGTCGTCGGAGGTCTGGATCACCTTCGAATTCATCTCGTAGGCGCGCTGCGCGGTGATGAGGTTGGTGATCTCGGTGACGATGTTGACGTTCGAGGTCTCGAGATAGCCCTGCTGGATCGTGCCGAAGGCGGTCGTGCCGGGATTGCCGACCACCGGCGCGCCCGAGGCCGGCGTCTCGCTCAAGCAGATTGCCGCCCATCGCCTGCGAGCCCGGCCTCGTTCGGGAAAGTTGGCGAGCTGGAGCTGGCCCACGGTCTGCGGCGTCGTGCTGGCCGGCGATCTGGGCCAGCACCTGGCCGTTGGCATTGACGGTGATCGCCGGTGGTGTTGGTCGGCAGCGTGATGCCAGGCTGGACGACATAGCCGTCGGCGGTGACGATCTCGCCCGGTCGGGCTGAGCTGGAACGAGCCGGCGCGGGTATAGGCGGTGGTGCCGTCGGGCATCTGGACCTGGAAACAGCCCTGTCCCTGGATCGCGAGATCGAGCGGGTTGTTGGTGTTGGTCAGGTTGCCCTGATCCGACATGCGATAGACCGCCGCGGCCTTGACGCCCGAGCCGATCTGCACGCCGACCGGGACGATCGTGCCGGTATCCGACGAACGTGGCGCCGACCCGCCGCTCGGTCTGGTAGAGCAGGTCCTGGAACTCGGCGCGCTGTCGCTTGAACCCGGTGGTGTTGAGGTTGGCGATGTTGTTGGAGATGACCTCGACGTTGAGCTGCTGCGCGAGCATGCCCGTCGCGGCGATATTGAGCGAGCGCATGGCGGTGACTTCCCTGCTAGACCACTTTGGCGAGCCGGTCGATGGCGTTCTTGTGCCGGTCGGCCTCGCCGTCCTGGAATGTCTTGGCCATGCCGACGGCGCGCGCCGCCGCCATGAGCCGCGTCATCTCGAGGATCGGCTGGACGTTCGATTCCTCGACCATGCCCTGCACGACCTTGGTGTCGGCGCGCGCGGGTCGGGCGTCTGATCGGTCGAATACTGGCCGTCGTGCTTCGGCGACGAGGCTCTGAAGGTCGGCGAAATCGACGACCGCGAGCTGGCCGACCGTGCCTGGCGGCGTCGAGATGGTGCCGTCCTGGCCGATGGTGATGGCGCCGCTGCCCGGCGGGCAGCGCGATCGGACGCTCGCGCTTCGCCGAGCACGGGATCGCCGTCGAGCGTGACGAGCTGCCCCTGGGCATCGAGCTTGAGCCGGCCGTCGCGCGTGTAGCGGATGCCGGTCGGCGGTCTCGACCTCGAGGAAGCCCTCGCCCTGCAGCGCCACGTCGAGCGAATTGCCGGTCCGGGTCAGCGGGCCCTGGCTCCAGTCGCGGACCGTGCCGGCATCCTCGACATAGGCGACTCTTCTGGCCGCTCGGCGCCCGCGATCAGAGTCGGCGAACACCATCTGCTCGCCCTTGAAGGCGACGGTCGACAGATTGGCGATGTTGTTGGCGAGCACGTCCATCTGCCGCTGGCGCGCGACCTGGCCGGAAAGGGCGACGGAAGAAGGGCGTATCCATGGGCGGTTCTTCGGCAAATGAAAGCTGCGTCTGCCGGGACGATGCATCGTCCGTGCCAAGCGCGGCGACGCCGCGTCGCGCTCGATTTTCCGCCCTCGCCGGCCGTGGCAGGAGGCCTCGCGGGGCAGAGATTGCCGAGCACTTGCTGCCGCTGCCGAGCGCGGCGCGGGATGGGTCGCCGGCCGCGGCTTCAACCTGTTGTTAACGATGACGCTCCTATTGTGCGCGTGCATCGCCGCGAGTCCGGCGCGGCCGCGTTCATTTAAGGCGTTCATGGCCGAACAAACCGTCGACGAAGAGGTCGAGGCCGTCGCCGAAGGCGAAGGCGCCGAAGTCCCAAGCGCGAGTCGCAAGAAGCTGATCCTCCTCGGCGCGGGCGGACATCCTCGATCCTGCTGCTCGGCGTGCGGCGGCTATCTCTATTTCAACGGCACCATCGCCCGCCTGCTGGGCCACAAGACCGAGGCGCGCGCCGCCGCCGCCCAAGCCGCTCGTGTTCTTCGATCTCCCCGACTTCCTCGTCAATCTCAACACGGGCGGACGCAAGGCGAACTTCCTCAAGCTCACCGTCAGCCTGCAGATCGAGAAGCAGGAGGACACGCTGCAGCTGCAGGCGGTGCTGCCGCGCATCATCGACAATTGCCAGATCTTCCTGCGCGAGCTGCGGGTCGAGGATCTGCGCGGCTCGGGCGGCATCTATCGCCTGCGCGAGGAGTTGCTCAGCGCGCATCAACGCGGTCTCGCCGGTCAAGGTCGACGACGTGCTGTTCAAGGAGATGCTGGTTCAATAACGCCGGCGCACGAGGCGGCGGAGAGATGGCAGAGGACAAGACCGAAGCGGACGACGCGGCGCCGCGAGCGAGCCCGACGGCAGCGCCCGAGACGGCGGCGAGGCCGCCGGCACGCAACAGATTCTCAATCAGAACGAGATCGACAGTCTCCTCGGCTTCGGCGAAGGCGACGGGCAGAGCAAGGACACCTCCGGCATCCGCGCCATCATCGATTCCGCTCTCGTCTCCTACGAGCGCCTGCCGATGCTCGAGGTGGTGTTCGACCGCCTCGTGCGCATGATGTCGACCTCGCTCCGGAATTTCACCTCGGACAACGTCGAAGTGTCGATCGACAACATCACCTCGATCCGCTTCGGCGACTATCTCAACTCGATCCCGCTGCCGGCGATGCTGAGCGTGTTCAAGGCCGAGGAATGGGACAATTACGGCCTCCTCACCATCGACAGCGCGCTCATCTATTCGATCGTCGACGTGCTGCTGGGCGGGCGGCGCGGCACCGCGGCGATGCGCATCGAGGGCCGTCCCTACACGACCATCGAGCGCAATCTCGTCGAGCGCCTGGTGGCGGTGGTGCTGTCCGATCTTTCCGGCGCCTTCGATCCGTTGAGCCCGGTGACGTTCCGCTTCGACCGGCTCGAGACCAATCCGCGCTTTGCCACCATCGGCCGTCCCGCCAATGCCGCCGTGCTCGCGCGGCTGCGCGTCGACATGGAAGATCGCGGCGGCCGGCTCGAAGTGCTGCTGCCCTATGCGACGCTGGAGCCGGTGCGCGAGATCCTGCTGCAAGGCTTCCTCGGCGAGAAATTCGGCCGGGATTCGATCTGGGAGGCGCATCTCGCCGGCCAGCTGTGGCAGACCACGGTGCCGATCCAGGCGATCCTCGACACCGTCGAGATGTCGCTGCGCGAGGTGCTCGATTGGTCCGTCGGCACGCGCATCCCGCTGAACGCGACGGTCGAGTCCGATGTGCGGCTCGTGTGCGGCGATCTGCACATGTTCATCGGCAAGATGGGCCGCAAGGCCGGGAACATCGCGGTCCGCGTAAGCGAGAAGATCGAGAAGGGATCATCGTCATGATGCTGAGCCTGCTGGGCGACGCGGTCGTCGCCGTTCTTCTCATCGCCACCATCGGCTATGCGGCCATGCTCAATGCGCCGGCTCGCCGTGCTGCGCGGCGACCGCGCCAAGCTCGATGAGCTGATCCAGGGCCTCACCGTCGCGGCCGCAGCGCGCCGAAGCCGGCATCGCCGCGCTCAAGGCCGCGGCCGAGGATATCGGGCGCGCGGCTCGAGAAGCAAGATCGAGGAGGGGCGCGAGCCTGCGCGACGATCTCACCTACATGCTCGAGCGCGGCGGCGGCATCGCCGATCGGCTCGAAGGCACGATCCGCGCCCGGCGCGAGAACGCGACACCCGAGACGACCGGCGAGCGCAAGCGCGAGCCCAAGATCGATCTCGTGCCGCGCGCTCCGGTTGCCGAACCGAAGCCGGCAGCCGACGTCGCCGCGGCGCGGGCAGCCGCGCCGTCGCGTGCCGAGCGCGAACTGCTCGGGCGTTGAGCGGGCGCTAAGTCGTGACCATGCGTCCACGCCTCCTGCCGAGCGTCATCCTCGCCGCATCGGCGCTGCTCGGGATCAAGCTGGTCGATCTCTGGTCGGGCGGCAGCGCCGCGATCGCGACCGCCTTGGCGCAGATCGGCGCGCCGTCGGCCGCGGCCGATCCGCGGCGCCGCCCGCGGCCGACCCAGACAGCCGGCCGCATGCACGGCGTGCCGTGCGCGCCGCTGCCGCGCCGCGCCCGCCGCGGCGCCGCGCCGGCCGGCGACCGGCGCCGCGCGATCCGCTGCAGATGTCGCCCGAGGAGATCGGCGAGTTGCAACAGCTCGCGAGCGCCGCACCGAGCTCGACAAGCGCGCCGCGCGAGTTGAGCGAGCGCGAAGTGCTGATGCAAGCTGCCGAACAGCGCGTCGACGAGAAGATCGCCAAGCTCCAGGCGCTCGAGAAATCGATCCAGTCGGCGGTCAAGACCCAGGACGACGAGCAGGAGGACGCCCGCCTCCAGAGCCTCACCCACATGTACGAGCAGATGAAGCCGCAGGACGCGGCGCGCATTCTCGATCAGCTCGACGTGCCGGTGGTCGTCACCATGCTTTCGCACATGCGCGAGATGAAGGCGGCGCCGATCCTCGCGACCATGGATTCCGCCAAGGCCAAGGCGGTGACGCTCGCCCTGGCCGAGCAGCACCGCGCGCCGGCGGTCGCGCCGGCACCGCAAGCGCCGCCGCCCACCGCACCATGAGGGAGCCATGACGGAGCTTCGCCGTTTCGTCGCCGCCGTTCTCCTTTCACTGCTTTGGCCGGCATCGGCCGTGGCTGCCGGGCAAGCGGACATTCGTGCCGCTGCGCATGACGGCTTCGGCCGCATCGCCTTCGATTTCCCGGCGCCGGTCCAATACGCCGTGCATGTCAAGGGCACGACGCTGACGATCCATTTCTCGCGCCCGCTCGACGCGCGCGCCGATGGACTGAGCGCCGAACTCGCCGCCTATGTCGCCGACGCCAGGCTCGAAGCCAAAGGCCGGACGCTCGTCGTCCGACTGAAGCGGCCGGTCTCGGCCAATGCCTTCACCGTTCGCGACAAGACCGTCGTCGTCGATCTCACGCCCCGCGCCGCGCTACCGCATCCCGCGCCGGCGCCGCTCGACGCAAAACAAGCCAAGCCCGAGACGGCAAAGCTGCACCTCGTGGTCGCGACCGACGGCGACACCACCCGCGTCACCTTCGCCTGGACCAAGCCGGTGCGCTACGAATTCTCCGAGAAGGACGGCACCGTGCGCCTCTTCTACCGCGGCGGCGGCGCGATCGATGAAGCCGCGCTCGCGGCGGCACTGCCGACCCTGGCGCCGACCGTCGCGCAGCGGAATGGCATGACCGTGGTGGCGATGACGGTGCCTGCGGGCACGCGTTTCCAGCATTTCCGGCACGGCAAGGCGATGACCATCGAGGTCACCCGTCCGCGGCGAGACGCGCCCGCGCCTGTGCCTGCGTCGGCGCCGGAAAAAGCCGCGGCACCCGCCGCCGCCTCTGCCGCCGACCCGGCGCCCGCGCTGGCCCCGGCATCGGCATCGGACTCCGCGGTTGACCCGGCGCCCGCGCCGGCCCTGGTGTCGAGCCCTCCCTCGGCCGCGACGGTAGCCGCCCCTCCGGCATCGCCGCCGCCGGCCGTGCCTGTCGCGGCGGCGCCCGCGAGCGAACCGGCTGCGCCGCCGCCGAGCGTCGCCGTGCATTTCACCGCGGCCGATAGCGGCGCCAGCCTGTCCTTCGATTGGCCGGTTGCGACCGGGGCTGCGGTGTTTCGTCATGGCGGCTCGATTTGGGTCGTGTTCGCGCTGCCGACGACGCTCGATCTCGCCGATCCGCTGGCCCATGGCCAGAGCAGCTTCTCGACCATCACGCAGGTCCCGGCCAAGGGTGCGTACGGCGCTGCGCCTGGTGCCGCTGCGTGGCCTTGCACCGAGCGTGCGGCGCGCGGGCAGCGCATGGATCATCGATTTCAAGCGCAGCCGTCGCCGGTCGACGCGCCGATCGCGTTCGAGGTCCATTCCGGCGCCATGCCCGCGGACGCGGCATTCCGGGTCCATCAGGCCGAGTGCGCCGGTGCGGCTCGACGCGCCCGAGCTCGGCGGCGCGCTCGAGATCGTACCGGTGGGCGAGCTTGGCCGCGGCATCGCCGCGCCGCCGCAACTGGTCGATTTCCGCGCGCTTCCCAGCCTACAGGGCATCGTGATCCGGCCGTTCGCCGACGATCTTGCCGTCCACGTCGATGCCGATGCCGTCGCGGTGTCGCGGCCCGGGGGGATTGCGGGTGTCCGGCGCGCGCGACCGGCTGCTCGGCCATGTGCCCAAGCAGCGCATTCCTTGTTCGATTTCGCCGCCTGGCGCGGACCCGCGGGCGCGAGTTTCGCGGTCGAACGCAGCGCGCTCGAGCGCGCCATCACCGTCGCGCCGCGCGGCGCGCTGTCGCAGCCGCGGCTCGCGCTGGCGCATTTCTATTTCGCGCATTTGTTCGGCGCCGAGACCATGGCCGTGCTCGACGGCGATCGGCACGCGACGATCCGCAGACCGCCAGCCAACCGGCGGTGCGCGCGCTCATGGGCGCGGCCTGCGTTCTTGCCGAGGATCGCAAATGCGCCGCCGCCGCGCTCGGCCAGAACAGTCTCGACGGCGAGCCGGAAGCGGCGCTCTGGCGCGGCGCGCTGGCGAGCGAGGCCGGCGATTGGAAGGATGCGGCGACGGATTTCCTCGCGAGCGTCAGCCTGCTGCCGACCTATCCCAAGACGCTGCGCGCGCGCTTCGCCCTCGAGGCGGCGCGAGGCCATGCTCGAGACGCGGCGGACGAACCTCGCCGGCCCGCTGCTCGATCTCGTGCTCAGCGATCATCCCGCGCCCGCGGACAAGGCCATGGCGCTCTATCTCGAAGGGCGCAAGGCGCAGCTCGATGGCCATCTCGACGACGCGCTATCGCGTATTGGGACAAGGCGGCGGCGCTCGACGATCCGCCGTCGCGGGCGCGCGCGCTCTATGACCGCGCCCTCGCGCTCTACGCCGCCAAGCGCGCGAGCCGCGCCGACACGGTGAAGGCGCTCGACGCCCTGCGCTTCGCCTGGCGCGGCGGCAGCTTCGAGTTCACGCTGCTGCGCCGTCTGGGCGAGCTCAAGCTCGCCGAGGACGACGACGCCGGCGGGCTCGACGCGCTGGCAGCAGGCGGCGACGGATTTCCCCGACCAGCCCATCGCCAAGGACGTCGCCAAGGAGACGAGCGACGCCTTCGCCAAGCTGTTCCTCGGCCCGCATGGCGGCGATCTGCCGCCGTTGAAGTGGCTGGTGCTCTATGATCGGTTCCACGATCTCGAGCCAGTCGGCGAGCGCCGCGACCTGATCGTGCGCAAGCTCATCGATCGGCTGGTCGCCGTCGATCTCCTCGACCGCGCCGCGGGTGCTGCTCGAGGAGCAGGTGAAGACGCGGCTCACCGGGCTCGACAAGGCGCGCGGCGCGACGCAACTCGCGCTGCTGCGCCTGCTGGACCACAAGCCCGACGCCGCGCTCGCGGCGCTCGACATCGATGTCGGGAGCGACCTGCCGCCCGATCTCGTGCGCCAGCGCCAGCAGCTCCGCGCCCGCGTACTGATGGAGATGGGCCGGCCGACAGGACGCGCTGGCGCTCCTTGCCGACGACAACAGCCGCGATGCCGATCGGCTGCGCGCCGACATCTATTGGCGCGGCCACGATTGGAAGGACGCGGCGGCGACCCTGGCGCGCCTTGCCGGCCCGGTACCCGCCGACGGCAAGACTCGATGCCGAGACCAGCCGGATCGTCGTCAGCCTGGCCGCCGCGCTCACCTTGAGCAACGACCAGAGCGCGCTGGCGAATCTGCGGGCGACCTATGGCCCGGCCATGGCGGCGACGCCTTATGCCGCCGCCTTCCGGGTGATTGCCGGCGACAACGGCGGTCCGGCCGGCGGCGACCCCGCGCACCATCGCCAGCAAGGTCGCCCAGATCGGCGAGCTGCAGAGCTTCATGGCGGCCTTCAAGCAGAAGCTCGCCGGCGCCAATCTCAGCGCCATCAATTAGCAACCGCTGCCGCGACCACCGGCGTCGCGCACCGCCCGTTACCCTCAGACCGTTGCCTTCGCCGCCCAGGCGGTGGCGGTCATGCTGCGCGGCCCGTCAGGGCGGCCGGCGAGATACGCGTTTTCGACCAGTCCGGCGAGCGCCGCCAGGGACGCGGGATCGAGCTGCTTGACGTAGTCGCCCACCGGGCCTTGCGCGCGCACCATGGGCTCCCAGTAATCGGCGAAATCGGCATAGACCATGCGCATGGTCAGCGATGCCGCGATGACGTCGCGGGCAGCGGCGCTGCGGAACGCAGCTTCCAGTTCGCCCGGCCAGGTCAGGGCTGCGGCATAGTGGCGCGCACGGGCTGTCGCCGCTTCCGGGTCGCGCGCCGCGGCGGTGTCCCAGAACAGGCGCTGATAGGTGAGGCCGCCGGCAAAATCCCAGACTGCGGCGGCGACCGTGCCGCCGGGTCGCGTCACGCGCACCATCTCGCGCACGGCCTGCGTTGGCTGCGAAACGAAATTGAGCGCCAGCAATGAAAAGCTGCGGTCGAAGCTGCCGTCGGGCCAATCGAGCGCGGCGGCATCGCCGAGGCGGAATGACAGGCGCGGATCGTGCGCCTCCGCCTGGGCTTGCGCGATGTAAGCTTCGGCAAGGTCCAGCCCGACGATTTGCCGCGGCTCCGCCAGCGCGGCGAGCGCCGAGGCGAGGCTCCCGGTGCCGCAGCCCAGGTCGAGAATGCGGTCGCCCGCGGCGATCCCGGCGAAAGCGATGAACGGCGACGCCAGCAATCGGCTCCAGCGGCCCATCAACCGCTCGTAGTCGGCCGCATTGGTTGCGGTATAGATCGAAGGCATCGGACCGTCGCTCGTGCAATTTCTCAGGAGATGTACCCCAGAAATGCGGCCGGCGTAGTGATGATCTTCGGCAGGCCGCCGCGCTCCGCGGGCGACCGTCGCAGAATTGCCGCGGCGTGCGGATCGCGGCCCGGGTGCGAGCGTTGATGGTGTCGATGTGAAAATCCCGTACGCTTTTGCGAACAGAGGAGACGGATGATGGCCAATCTCTGGCGCGCGATGGCCTTGGCATGGCTCGGGGGACTGGCATCGCCCGTCCTCCTCGACGATCCCGCCATGATCGACACGTCACCGCTCGCTGCGGTCACGTCGCCGATGCTGCCCGCCTACGCGGCGCCGGAGCCTTATGATTCCGGCGGCGACGAGGGGACGAGCGTATCGGCGGGTGTGCCCGATTCCGGGCCCAACAATCAATGACGAGAATTTAATCCCGGCCGGCCCTGGGTTCCGCGCGAAGCGGCATTACGTCCAAGGACGGAGGATCGATAGCGCATCTGCGAGGTCGTCCTTCAACTCGCAAGTCACATCGGAGCGGCACATGAAGTGGATCGGACGAATTGTGGCAGTTGCCGCGGCGCTCGCCTGCGCCGGAGCCCCGCTGGCATTCGCGCAGGACGCGGCGGCAGGAGCGGCGCCGCAGGAGCGGCCTGCGGCGCGCGGCTATTGGGTGCACATGGAAAAAGTCGGGCGTGACGCACGACACGGCGCGCCTTTCATCGGCGCGGGGTTCCGTGACGATGCCTTCATCGGGCGCACGGACGGGACCCTGCCGGCGCATCCGATATCCGGCATGACCCTTGCCGGTATTGCGCTCGGTCATGATGTGAATGACTAGGGTTGCAGGGATTGGCGGATCGGCTCGACTTTCGGTTGGGCTGCGCCGCGCCGCGACCATCGGCCTCGTGGCTGCCGGCCTGGCGTCGTTCCTGCCAGCCGGCGCACCGGCCATGCCGGCGCGGATTTTCCCGATAACGGCGGTGCCCTCGCCGCGCATTTCAACCGAGGCGCAGGCGCGGCACGCGATGTTGCGTCACGGGCTGAAGAACGTGACGCAGCTCGGGCCAGTGGGGGATTATTGGGAAGCGAACGCGGACAAGCGCGGCAAGCCGGTCGTCGTCTATCTGTTCGCCGACGGAACCTTGAGGGTCGAGCGCCATCCCAAAATCATGGTGGAGGCGGGGGGTCGCATGGCGCGCCGACACGCATCGTGACGCCCGGCCGACGGAGCGGCGTGGGTTCGGGCCGCCTGCCGCTCCCTCATTCCGCCGCCGCCGCGGCGTAGAAGGTCTTGGCGTCGGCGGCAAGCCGGCGGCGCGAAGATTCGTGCAGATAGAGCATGTGGCCGCCGGCATAGAGCTTGAGCGCGATGCGGTCGCCCAGCGCCGTCGGCATCTGATCCTTGATGTAGCGGCTCATCATGTAGGGCGTCTGCAGGTCGGTGACGCCGTGCGCGATCATCACCCTGAGCCGCGGCTCGAGCGCGAGCGCGCGGCGCAGCGCGTCGCTGGCGCCGAGCGCGCGGAACGAGCCGCCGCGTCCGCCGCGCCAGTCCCAGTGCCGGCGCGACATCGCGGTTGAGGAGCTCGATAGGGCTGTTCGGTCTTGAAGCCGAGCTCGTCGCGCGCATAGGCGACGAAGGCGCCGGTGAACGGCGCGATCGAGCGGTCGAGCACGGGATCGTCGTGCGCGCCGGCGCTCCACGGATCGGGATCGGTGCCGCTCACCGTGGCGTCATAGCGGCTGACGACGCGCCCGTCGCGGCGATCGCATGTCGCGAAGATAGTTGCTCGATCGGGATGCGGCCGCGCCAGAGCTTCGAGGCTGTCGACTATCGAGGCCGGTGAGCTGCGCGAGCTTGTGCATAGAATGGCGCCGCCGCCGCGCCCTCGCGCGGTCCCGCGGCGAGCGTCGACCAGATAATCGTGCAGCGCGAATTGCTCGGCCGTCGCCGAGCGCGCCGGGCTCGAGGCTCTTCGCGCCCAGTTTCGCCGCGGCATAGGACGGCAGGCGCAGCGCACAGGGCAGGGGATCGAGCGGTCCGCCGCCCATCAGTCCGAAATCGATCACCGGCGAGACCATGATCACGCCCTCGGTCGCGATGCCGCGATCGGTCGTCGAGGTCGTAGGCAAGCCGCGCGGCGCGGAAGCCGCCATAGCTCTCGCCGACGAGATAGACCGGCGAGACGAGCCCTGCCGCTGCGCGCCAGATGGAGCCGGATGATGTCGCCGAGCGCGTCGAGATCCTGGCCGACACCCCAAGAACTGCTTCGCCGCGGCTTCGTCGCCGCCGGTGGCGCGGCTGTAGCCGGTGCCGACCGGATCGATGAAGACGAGATCGGTGAAGGGCAGCCAGGTGTCGGGATTGTCGGCGACGCGGTCGCTCGGCGGCGGCAGGCGCGCCGCTCGGGCCGAAATGCGAGCGCGCGCGGCCCGATCGCGCCGATGTCGAGATAGGCGGAGGCGGCGCCCGGTCCGCCGTTGAAGAGATAGGTGATCGGCCGATGCTGCGATCGGTCGACGCCGTCGGCAGCATGAACGACGACGTAGAAGATCTCGGCGGTGGTCTCGCCCTTGTCGTCGGTGAGCGGCAGCGTCCCGGCGGTGGCGGTATAGGCGAGCTGGCGGCCGCCGATGCGTGATCTCGTGCCGCGTCACCGGCTCGGCCGGCGGCGGAGCGATGCGCGCGGTGGCATCGCCGGCCGCCGCGCGATGCGCCGGGCTCGCCGCCTGGGCCTGCCCTTGTCCTGGGCGTGGAGGCGCAGGACGGCGATGCGGCAAGCGCCAGCAGCGCCAGGGCGAAGCGGCGCGGAGCAGCCGGCGAGTCGGATTGTTCAGCATGCGCGCGAGCTTAGCCCAGGCGGGCGACGGCCGCCTATCCCGATCCGAAGCTCTGCACCAGGCTGCCGGCGACGAGATACCAGCCGTCCACCAGCACGAAGAAGATGAGCTTGAACGGCAGCGAGATCGTCACCGGCGGCAGCATCATCATGCCCATCGACATCAGGATCGAGGCCACCACGATGTCGATGATGAGGAACGGCAGGAACAGCAGGAAGCCGATCTCGAAGGCGCGGCGCAGTTCGCTCACCATGAAGGCCGGGACGAGCACGCGCAGCGGCGTGTCCTTGGGGTCGGCGACCGTCTCATCTTGGCCATGCCGGTGAAGAGCTGCAGGTCCTGGCTGCGCACATGGTCCATCATGAAATCCTGGATCGGCGCCACCGTGCGCGCGAAGGCCTCGGCCTCGGGGATCTTGTTCTCGATCAGCGGCGCGATGCCGTTCTGATAGGACGCCTCGAGGGTCGGCTGCATGACGAAGGCGGTGAGGAAGAGCGCGAGGCTCACCAGCACGATGTTGGGCGGCGTCTGCTGCGTGCCGAGCGCGTTGCGCAGGAACGACAGCACGACGATGATCCGGGTGAAGGAGGTGACGGTGATGAGGATCGCCGGCGCGAGGCTCAGCACGGTCAGGAGCACGAGAAGCTGGACGATGCGCCCGGTCGAGGAGCCGCTGTCGCCGAGATCGAGCGTCACCGTCTGCGCCAGCGCCGGGGCGGCAGCAGCAGTGAGCGCCAGCCGCGAGCGCGGCGACCGCGAGGCGGCGGCTCATGGCCGGGCTCCTTCGAGGGCTGCGGCGAAATCGGCCGGCCTGCGGCGCCGCGCCGCGATGCCGCGCTCGATCACGACATCGCCGGCGAGGCCGAGCAGCACGAGATGCTCGGCGCCGTCGCGGCGCAGCAGGACGAGGCGGCGCTTGCCGTCGAGCGGCATGCACCTCGACGATCGGCGAGCCGCCGCCGCTTGCCGCCGACGGCGACGAGGCGCCCGCCGAGCCCGAGCCGGCGCGCCACCCAGGCCACCGCGAAGATGAGCGCGACGACCGCAGCGAGCGCGACGACGAATTGCCACGTAATTGTCCGCGATCATGAGCCGCATGTCCGACGACGGCGACGCGGCGGGCGTCGGCCGCGCCGCCATAGGCCGACGCGGCACGGTGCTGGGCGCGCGGCATGATGCTGGCGGGCCAGCGCCGCGGCGAGCCGGTCGAGCTCGTCGACGAGATGGCCGAGCGCCGGCGCGGAGCGCCGCGCGTTCGCACAGCCGGGGCCGCGTGCCGCGCCGGCGCAGCGCGTCGCGCGACCGCGGCCTCGAGGCCGGCGAGGTCGACGAACGCGCCGTCGGCGATGGCGGCGCGGACGCCGGCGAGACGCCTCGGCGAGCTCGCGCGATGCGCTGCGGCCGCGGTCATGGCCTGCGCCCCGCCGGCGCCGGCAGGCGGCCATTGGCCTTGAGGATGTAGAACAGGATCTCGGCGACGACGGCGAAGGCGGCGACGGGAATGTGCTCGCCCAGCGCCACCGCCTCCAGCATCTCGGCGAGGTCGGCATTCTCGCGCACCGCGATGCCGTGCGTCTCGGGCGAGCGCGAGGATGCGCTCGGCGATCGGGCCGCGGCCGCTCGCGACGATGCGCGGTGCGCTTGTCCTCGCCGGGCTCGTAGCGCGAGCGCGACGGCGACCGGTGGCGGGCGGTGGGAAGCGCGACGACAAGGCGATGGACTTTCTATCCGTGCTGCGTCAGCCGCGATCTTCGTCCCGTTATCCTTAACTTTTGGTTTCGACGGCCGCTCTGTTTCGCGGGTCGCAGGCATTTGCCGCGACCTTTACGCGGTTCTTAAGGCTAGCTCGCCGGAAGATTCACTCGATCCAGCGGGCCGAATCACGCAGGACGCATGGATCTCGATGCGCATTCCGCTGTTCGAGGCGCTGGTCAAAGCGCATGGCGTGGCTCGGCGAGCGCCAGACCGTGCTGGCCGAGAACGTCGCCAATGCCGACACGCCCGGCTATGCCGCGCGCGATCTGCAAGCCGCCCGATTTCAACAGCATGCTCGTCAGACGCAGAAGCAGTTCTCGCTCGCCACGACGCAGCCCGGCCACATCGCGATCGCAGCGCGACGTGACGCGCAGGCGCCGAGACCGGATGCGGGCCGACCGCGGCGCTCGACGGCAACGGCGTCTCGCTCGAGGAGCAGATGATGAAGGTGTCGCAGACCGCCAACGATTTCGCGCTCACCATCGACGCTCTATCAGCGCCAATCTCAACATCATCAAGATCGGTGCTCGGCGGCAGCTCCTAGAGCGGAGCGGAGGCGAAGCATGGATTTCAACACCCCGCTCGATGTCGCCTATTCCGGCATGAACGCGCAAAGCG
The DNA here is from genome assembly GCA_963721625.1 of uncultured Alphaproteobacteria bacterium. Classification (GTDB taxonomy): domain Bacteria; phylum Pseudomonadota; class Alphaproteobacteria; order ATCC43930; family CGMCC-115725; genus DATJLY01. The sequence goes on along the minus strand of CAVRKF010000019.1, from coordinate 606,953 downwards.
CGCGGCTCAAGGTGATCGCCGAGAACCTCGCCAACGCGGATTCGACCGCGAGCACGCCGGGCGGCAAGCCCTATCAGCGCCAGGTCGTGACCTTCACCGACGTCTTCGACCGCGCCCTGGGCGTGAAGCAGCGTCAAGGTCGCGGGCGTCGTTCCGCGCGTCGGCGGCGCCTTCGGCAAGGCGCTACGAGCCGGGCCATCCCGCGGCCGACGCCGACGGCTACGTGCTGACGCCCAACGTCAACCCGATCACCGAGCTCATGGACATGCGCGAGGCGCAGCGCAGCTACGACGCCAATCTCAATGTCATCGATGCGGTGAAGGCGATGGTGAGCCGCACCATCGACCTGCTGCGCGGCTGAGTCGCGAAGGGAACGGCGATGACGACGGTCAATTTCATGGACGCGGTCAACGCCTATGCCAATGCCGGCCGCATGGCGGAGGCGGAGGGCGCGGCGCGGCCGCGGGACGGGCACGGGCGCGAGCTTCGGCGACATGCTGCGCAAGCGCCGCCGACGGCGTCGTCGACACGCATCGCCCAGGGCGAGCACGCGTCGCTGCAGGCGGCGACCGGCAAGGCCGATCTCGCCCAGGTGACCGAGGCGGTCTCCAATGCCGAGGTCGCGGTGCAGACCGTGGTGGCGCTGCGCGACCGCGTCGTGCAGGCCTACCAGGACATCATGCGCATGCCGATCTGAGCGCATGAACGCCAACGACGCCATCGAGCATCGGCCGCGAGACCATCATCGTCGCGCTCAAGCTCGGCGCGCCGGCGATGCTGCTGGCGCTCGTCGTCGGGCTTGCCATCGCCTTCCTCCAGGCGCTGACGCAGATCCAGGAGATGACCCTGACCTTCGTGCCGAAGATGCTGGTCATCCTCCTGTCGCTCATGCTCTTCCTGCCGTTCATGCTGGCGACGCTGACGACGCTTCACCGCAATCGCTGATGGGCCGGATCATCTCGGGCTAGCGCGCGCGCGCGGGCGCGAGGAGGGAGACGGCAGTGCCGCTCACCGAGTTCCTGCCGGCCAATCTCTTTGCCGCCTTCCTCATCTTCGCCCGGATCGGCGCGACGATGATGCTGCTGCCGGGCTTCGGCGAGGTCTATGTGCCGCAGCGCTATCGCCTGCTGCTGGCGCTGGTCATGGCGGCGCTGCTGACGCCGGTGCTGGCGCCGGTGCTGCCGCCGCTGCCGGACAGCCCGGCGCGGCTTGCCGTCATCGTCGGCGGCGAGATCGCGGTCGGCGTCTTCATCGGCACGGTCGCGCGCATCCTCGTCGCGGCGCTCGAGACCGCGGGCACGGTGGTCTCGCTGCAACTCGGCCTCTCCGCCGCGGCCATGTTCAATCCGCTCGGCGACCAGCAGGACGAGCCCGCTGCCGAGCGCGCTCTTCGGCATGCTCGGGGTGGTGCTGATCTTCCTCACCGATCTCGATCACCTGCTGCTGCGCGCCGCGGTCGAGAGCTATGGCGCTGTTCACGCCGGGCGCGCTGCCGCCGGTCGGCGATCTCTCCGACACCGTGGCGCGGATCGTCGGCCGGCTCGTTCCGGCTCGGCATCGAGATGGCGGCGCCGTTCATCGTGCTGGGCCTGGTGTTCTTCGTCGCGCTCGGCCTCATCGCGCGGATGGTGCCGCAGCTCCAGGTCCTGTTCATCGCGCAGCCGCTGCAGATCATCGGCGGGCTGTTCGTCTTCGCCGTCGTGCTGGTGACGGGGATGCGCTGGTTCCTCGACGAGTTCGTGCAGCAGTTCGCGCTTCCTCGCGGCGAGCTGAGCCGATGGCCCAGGATTCCGACGACGGCCAAAAAACCGAAGAACCGTCCCAGCGCCGGCTGCAGCGCGCGCGCGACGGAGGGCCAGGTCGCCCAATCGCGCGAGATCAACACCTGGTTCATGCTGGCGACGAGCGGCATCGTCATGCTGTTCCTCGCGCCCTCGATCGCGCGACGCCTCGACCCGGCTCGCTCGGCGCGTTCGCCGATCCGGCGCGCTTTCTCTCCGCCGACGGCATCTTGTGGCCGGCGGTCGTGGCGCGACCTGCGCGAAGTCGTGATGGTCGCTTGGCGTTGCCGCTGGCGCTGCTCATGGCCGCCGCGGTCGGCGGGCACGCTGGTGCAGATCGGCTTCGTCTTCGCCACCGACAAGATCGGCTTCGATCTGTCGCGGATTTCGCCGGTCGGCGGGGTTCGGGCGGCTGTTTTCGTTGCGCTCCGTCGTCGAGACGCTGAAGAGCCTCGCCAAGATGGTCGCTGGTGGCGGCGGTGGCGGGCACGATGCTGCGCGGCGAGATCCGGCGCGTGCCGCTTCTGGGGCTCGCGCCCGAGGACACTGCCGGGCGAGATCGAGCACCTGGTCCTGCGCCTCGTCGCTCGGCGTGCTCGTCGGTGCTGACGGTGCTGGCGGGCGCCGACTATCGTCTATCAGCGGCTGTCGCATCCTGCGCTCGCTGCGGATGTCGCAGCGCGAGATCAAGGACGAGCTGAAGCAGTCCGAGGGCGACCCGCTCGTCCGGGCGCGGCTGCGCCAGATCCGCACCGAGCGCGCGCGCCGGCGCATGATGGCGGCGGTGCCGGGCGCGTCGGTCGTGATCACCAATCCGACCCATTTCGCGGTCGCGCTCAAATACGAGATGGGCGCAACCGGCGCGCCGCGCGTGGTCGCCAAGGGCGCCGACCTCGTCGCCCAGCGCATCCGCGACATCGCGGAGGAGAACGGCGTGCCGGTGATCGAGAATCCGCCGCTCGCGCGCGCGCTCTATGCGGGCGTCGAGCTCGGACCGCGAGATCCCGCCCGAGCATTACAAGGCGGTGGCCGAAATTATCGGCTACGTCTTCCGCCTCAAGGGCAAAATCCGGCCGCGCCGCGTAGCGCAGTATGGTAAGATTGACGGTGATGGACATGCCCTATGACCGCGAGCAGCGCGGCGATCGGTGAGCGTCGCCGCAGCGGCCGGACGCGCACCCCTGCCGGCGGCAGGAGCCTGCCGCGCTGGATCGCCGGGCTCGGCGCCGCTGCGGCCGTGATTCGCGCTCGCGGCGCTCGCGGTCGGCGGCGTGCTCCTCGGCCGGGTTCGGCGCGAATTCGGGTTTTTCGGCTGGCGGCGCTGGGGCTGGCGGCGCTGGCGCTTGCCTGCGGCGTCGCGGCGGTGGCGGCACGCGTCGCCGTCGGACGGCTGGCGGATCGGCTGGCGCTGCTGAGCAGGCGCTCGAATCCTCCGCCACGCCCATCTCATCGTCGCGGCCGACGGCGCGACCGCCTATGCCAACGCGGCGTTCCGTCGCTGCTTCGGCGCGCGCGCGCCGGCCGCTCGAGGCGCTGGCGCGTCGTCTGGAGCGCGATGCGACAGCGGCGCGGGAATTCGCCCGGCTCGGGCGCGACGCGGCGGCGGGCGGCATGGCCGCCGGCCGCATCGCGCTGTCGCCGCGCGACGGCGCGCCGCCGTCATGGTTCGGCGTCGCGGCGCATCGCCTGCCGGTGCCGGACGGACATACGCCTGTGGAGCTTCGCCGACATCACCGCGCGCCACGAGATGGAGCAGGTGATCCGTGACGAGCAGGCGAAGCTCGCCGATTTCCTCGACAATGCGCCGATCGGCTTTTATTCGGTCGACGGCGGGGGCCGTTTCCTCTTCGTCAATCAGGCGCTGGCCGAATGGCTCGGCGCCGATGCGGGGGCGCTGGTCGAGAGCGGCGCACGGCTCCAGGAATTCCTCGCCGCGCCGGCGCCGTCCGGGACGGCCGCGCACGCCCCGTTCGAGGGCGGCGAGGGCGAATCCCGGGGCGAGGTGGTGCTGCGCGGGCGCCAGGGCCGCGTCGTCAACGCCCGCATCACCCAGAGCGTGGTGCGCGATGGCGCGGCGTTGCGCACGCGCTCGGTGGTTCAGGACCTGACGCGCGAGCGCGAATGGGAGGAGGCGCTGCGCCTGTCGCGCCAGCGATTCCGCCGCTTTTTCGCCAATGCGCCGGTCGGAATCGCGCTCGTCGATCGCGACGGGCGGCTCGAAGAGGCAAACCGGGCGCTGTGCGAGTTGTTCGGCCTCGCGCCCGGCGGGTCTCATCGGCAAGACCGTGCCGAGCCTGCTTGCTTCGGCGGATGCCGCCGCTCTGGCGACCGAGATCGCCGCCGCGACGGCGGGCACGGCGGTGGCGGGACCGGTCGAGATCCGGCTGCACGGCGCCCGCGACAAGAGCGCCGCGGTGTTCGTCAGCCGGCTTGCCGGGGCCGGGGACGGGGCGGGCGGCCTCATCCTCCATTTCATCGACACTACCGAGCAGAAAAGCCTCGAGGCGCAATTCGCCCAGTCGCAGAAGATGCAGGCGGTGGGCCAGCTCGCCGGCGGCGTGGCGCATGATTTCAACAACCTGCTGACGGCGATGATCGGGTTCTGCGATCTCCTGCTGCTGCGCTTCCGGCCCGGCGATCCGTCCTTCGCCGACATCATGCAGATCAAGCAGAACGCCAACCGCGCCGCCAATCTGGTGCGCCAGCTCCTGGCGTTCTCGCGCCAGCAGAGCCTGCAGCCGCGCATTCTCAACATCACCGACGTGCTGGCCGAGCTGTCGCATCTGCTGCGCCGCCTGATCGGCGAGAACATCGAGCTCAAGGTCGTCCACGGCCGCGATCTCGGCCTCGTCAAGGTCGACCAGGGACAGCTCGAGCAGGTGATCATCAATCTTGCCGTCAACGCCCGCGATGCCATGGCCGCGGGCGGCACGCTCACCATCCGCACCGCCAATGTCGCCTTCGATGCGCCGCTGCGGCGCGGGCACGAGGTGATTGCACCCGGCGGCTATGTCCAGATCGAGGTGCGCGACACCGGCATCGGCATCCCCAAGGAAAATCTCGAACGCATCTTCGAGCCGTTCTTCTCGACCAAGGAGGTGGGATCGGGAACCGGGCTCGGACTGTCCACCGTCTACGGCATCGTCAAGCAGACCGGCGGCTTCATTGCCGTGGAAAGCGCGCCGGCGCAGGGCGCCGCCTTCGTCATCCTGCTGCCGCGTCTGGAAGGCGTCGCGGCGAGGAGGCGGGCGCGGCGGTGCGCGGCGACAGCGGCGAGACGCAGGCCGCGCGCGACCTCACCGGCGCCGGCACCGTGCTGCTGGTCGAGGACGAGGATCCGGTGCGCCTCTTCAGCGCGCGGGCGTTGCGCAACAAGGGCTACAAGGTGGTCGAAGCGCGCAGCGGCGAGGCCGCGCTCGAGATCATCACTGCCGGGCAGGAGTGCATCGACCTCCTCGTCACCGACGTGGTGATGCCGCGCATGGACGGGCCGAGCCTGATCAAGGAGGTGCGGCGCATCCATCCCGACATGAAGGTGATCTTCATCTCGGGCTATGCCGAGGACGCCTTCCGCGATCGCCTCGGCCACGACAGCGACATCCATTTCCTGCCCAAGCCCTTCAGCCTGAAACAACTCGCCGGGAAGGTGAAGGAGGTCATGCTGGAGGGCGCCGCCTAGGCGCCTCTCGCATCCTTCCGGCAAATAAAAGGTCGAGGAGAACAAAAAGGCACTTGCGATTTAGAACAAACCATGTACGATAGCCCGCATTGCAAGCCCATGGCCCCTATGGAATAAGGGAGGTGCGGAATGTCGGTGACCGCGTTGCGCCTGTTGGACAAGGAAACCGTGGACAAGCAGAAGGCACTGGATGCCGCCTTGACCCAGATCGAGCGGTCCTTCGGCAAGGGCTCGATCATGAAGCTCGGCTCGCGCGAGGCCGCGACCGACAGCGAGGTCATTTCCACAGGCTCGCTCGGCCTCGACATCGCGCTGGGCATCGGCGGCCTGCCCCGCGGCCGCATCGTCGAAATCTATGGACCGGAGAGCTCGGGCAAGACCACGCTCGCGCTCCATGTGCTTGCCGAGGCACAGCGCGCCGGCGGCACCTGCGCCTTCATCGACGCCGAGCACGCGCTCGATCCCGCCTATGCGCGCAAGCTCGGGGTCAATATCGACGAGCTGCTCATCTCCCAGCCCGATGCCGGCGAACAGGCGCTCGAGATCGCCGACACGCTGGTGCGTTCGGGCGCCATCGACGTCCTGGTGGTCGATTCGGTTGCGGCACTGGTGCCGCGGGCGGAACTCGAGGGCGAGATGGGCGACAATCACATGGGGTTGCATGCGCGCCTCATGAGCCAGGCGCTGCGCAAGCTCACCGGCTCCATCTCCAAGTCGCGCTCGATGGTGATCTTCATCAATCAGATCCGCATGAAGATCGGCGTCATGTTCGGCAATCCCGAGACCACCACCGGCGGCCATGCGCTCAAATTCTATGCCTCGGTGCGGCTCGACATCCGCCGCATCGGCGCGATCAAGGAGCGCGAGCAGACCATCGGCAACCAGACCCGCGTCAAGGTGGTCAAGAACAAGATGGCGCCGCCGTTCAAGGTGGTCGAGTTCGACATCATGTACGGCGAGGGAATTTCCAAGCGCGGCGAGCTGTTGGATCTCGGCCTGCAGGCCGGGGTGGTCGAGAAATCGGGCTCGTGGTTCTCCCATGACGGCCAGCGCATCGGCCAGGGCCGCGAGAATGCAAAGGCCTTTCTCAAGGACCATGCCGAGATCGCCGAGCAGATCGAGCATGCCATTCGCGGCAATGCCGGTCTCGTCGCCGATGCGATGATGGCGGCGGGCACCGACGCTGCCGCCGAGGAATGACGAGGGAGCGCTGACCGGCCCGGCGGCGGCGGCGCGACGGGCCGGTATGCGGCGGCCAGATCCGAGGCGTCCGGCATAGGCCGGACGTTTCGGCCGTTGGCGTTTTGCCGGGCGATTTGGCCGATCTGTGCGACGGTTTTCCCGCCCTACCGCCGCGGCTCGCGGCCGGCAACTTTACAGGTCGCGCCGCCGCAGGCTAAATCCGTGGCGGGCGGGCGGGCCCGCGCCTTGGCCACGCCCGGGGGAAGGACCACATCTGGCCCATGCTGACCAACGACATCCGCGCCGCGTTCCTCGCCTATTTCGCGCGCAATGGCCACGAGGCGGTGCCGTCGGGTCCGCTGGTGCCGCGCAACGATCCGACCTTGCTCTTCACCAATGCCGGCATGGTGCAGTTCAAGAACGTTTTTACCGGGTTGGAGAAGCGGCCCTATCGTCGCGCCGCCTCGGCGCAGAAATGCGTCCGCGCCGGCGGCAAGCACAACGATCTCGAGAATGTCGGCTACACCGCGCGTCATCACACTTTTTTCGAGATGCTCGGCAATTTCTCGTTCGGCGACTATTTCAAGGACCAGGCGATCGAATTCGCCTGGACGCTGGTGACGAAGGAATTCGGCGTCGCGCGCGACCGGCTTGTCGTCACCGTTTATGCCGAGGACGAGGACGCGGCGCGGTTGTGGTCCAAGATTGCCGGCCTCCCGGAATCCCGCATCATCCGCATTGCCACCGCCGATAATTTCTGGGCGATGGGCGATACCGGCCCCTGCGGTCCGTGCTCGGAGATCTTCTACGATCATGGCGAGGGCATCCCCGGCGGGCCGCCGGGCAGCGCCGATGCCGACGGCGACCGCTTCGTCGAGATCTGGAATCTGGTGTTCATGCAATACGAGCAGCGTGGGCCGGGCGACCGCGTCGACCTGCCGCGGCCGTCGATCGATACCGGCATGGGGATCGAGCGCATCGCCGCCGTGCTCCAGGGCAAGCACGACAATTACGACACCGATGTGCTGCGTGGGCTCGTCCTGGCCTCGGCCGAGGCGTCAGGCGTCGCGCCCGACGGCCCGCAGGCGGTCTCGCATCGCGTCATCGCCGACCATCTGCGCGCAGCGTCGTTCCTCATTGCCGACGGCGTCCTGCCGGCCAAGGAGGGGCGCGGCTACGTGCTGCGCCGGATCATGCGCCGCGCCATGCGCCACGCGTATATTCTCGGCTGCAAGGAACCGCTGCTGTGGCGGCTGGTGCCGGTGCTGGTGCGGCAGATGGGCGCCGCCTATTCCGAGCTGGTGCGGGCCGAGACGCTGGTCACCGAGACGCTGCGGCTCGAGGAGGCGTCGTTCAAGGACATGCTCGCGCGCGGCCTGCGCCTCCTTGACGAGGAGGAAGCACGGCTTGCGCCCGGCGCGCCGTTCCCGGGCGAGGTCGCGTTCCGGCTCTATGACACGTTCGGTTTCCCGCTCGACCTCACCGAGGACGTGCTGCGCGGGCGCGGCCGCGCGGTGGCGGTCGCCGGCTTCGACGCGGCGATGGAGCGCCAGCGCCAGGACGCGCGCAAGAGCTGGGTCGGCTCGGGCGAGGAAGCGGCCGAGGGATTCTGGTTCACGCTGCGCGACGCGGTCGGTGCGACCGAGTTCCTCGGCTATGACGCGCCCGTCGCCGAAGGCAAGATCGTCGCCGTCCTGCGCGGCAATGCGACAGTCGGCTCGATCACGGTCGGCGAGGAGGCCGCGATCGTCGTCAACCAGACGCCGTTCTATGCCGAATCCGGCGGCCAGGTCGGCGATATCGGCGCCATGTTCTCGGCTGCGGGCGGCGAGTTCGCGGTCGCCGATACGCAGAAGAAAGCCGGCGACCTGTTCGTCCATTACGGCCGGCTGACGCACGGCACGCTCAAGACGGGCGACGTGGTGGAACTCAGGATCGACGAGGTGCGGCGGCGCAGTCTGTGCGCCAATCACTCGGTGACGCATCTGCTGCACCAGGCGCTGCGCCGCCGGCTGGGCGAGCACGTGACCCAGAAAGGCTCGCTGGTGGCGCCCGACCGCCTGCGCTTCGATTTCAGCCATCCGCGCCCCGTCGGCGCCGACGATCTCCGCGCCATCGAGGCGGAGGTCAATCGCCGCGTCCGCGACAATGCCGATGTCCGGACCCGCCTGATGACGCCCGATACCGCCGTGGCGGAAGGCGCCCTCGCGCTCTTCGGCGAGAAATACGGCGACGAAGTGCGCGTCGTTGCGATGGGCGAGGACGCGGACGATGCCGACGCGCGGCCGTTCTCGGTCGAGCTGTGCGGCGGGACCCATGTCCGCCGCACCGGCGATATCGGTCTGTTCAAGATCGTGGCGGAGAGCGCGGTCGCCGCGGGCGTGCGCCGGATCGAGGCGCTGACCGGCGCTGCGGCCGAGGCGCATGTCGCCGCCGAGGAGGATCTGCTGCGCCAGGCGGCCCAGGCGGTGCGGGCATCGACGTCGGAGCTGCCGGCGCGCGTCGTCGCGCTGATCGAGGAGCGGCGGCGGCTCGAGCGCGAACTCGCCGACGCGCGCCGCGTCGCTGCGACCGGTGGCGGTGGCGCCCCGGGGGAGCGTGTCAAGGAGGTGGCCGGCACCAAGTTTACCGGCCGCGTGCTCGACAACGTCCCGGCCAAGGAACTCAAGAGCCTCGCCGACGATTTGAAGCGCGCCATTGGTTCGGGCGTGGTGGCGCTGGTGGCGCGCGAAGAGGGCAAGGCCTCGATCGTGGTCGCCGTTACGCCCGATCTCGCCGGCCGCTTCAGCGCCGTCGAGCTGGTGCGGCGCGGCGCCGAGGCTTTAGGGGGCAAAGGCGGCGGCGGCCGTCCCGACATGGCCCAGGCCGGCGGCCCCGATGTCGCCCAGGCCGAAGCCGCGCTCGTTGCGGTCGAAGCGGCGCTCGCCGCGATGGCGAAGATGCCGGTCTAGCGCAAAGCCCGAGACAATGGATCGCCGGCGATAAACGGCGCCCCTCTCAACCCGCCGTCGCACGGGGAGAGGGGTCAAAGAGGGCGGCTCGATGCCATCGCGGCGTGCGCTTAAGGTGCGATCTCCGCAAGTCGAAGCGCTTTTATGTCTCCGCCGTCCGCGGGCTTGACCCGCGGGACCGTGGATGGCCGGCTCAAGCCCGGCAATGACCGAGAAATGGCGATCGCATGCGACCGGAGTCCGGTCTCTCCGGCGCGCGCTATCCCAGCGAGCGCTTCAACCCGGCGTCGAGCGCGTCGAGGAAGTCGGTGGTGGTGAGCCAGGGCTGATCGGGGCTGATCAGGATCGCCAGATCCTTGGTCATGCGCCCGGCTTCGACCGTGTCGATGCACACTTTCTCGAGTGTCGTGGCGAAGCGCTTCAACGGCTCGTTCCGGTCGAACTCGCCGCGATACCAAAGACCGCGCGACCAGGCGAAGATCGAGGCGATCGGATTGGTCGAGGTCGGCTTGCCCTGCTGATGCAGACGATAGTGCCGCGTCACCGTGCCGTGCGCGGCTTCGGCCTCGACGGTCTTGCCGTCCGGCGTCAGCAGCACCGAGGTCATGAGGCCGAGCGAACCATAGCCTTGCGCCACCACGTCCGACTGCACGTCGCCGTCGTAGTTCTTGCACGCCCAGACGAAATTGCCGCTCCATTTGAGTGCCGACGCGACCATGTCGTCGATCAGGCGGTGTTCATAGATGAGACCTTTTGCCTTGAATTGCGCGGCGAACTCGCGCTCGAAAATGTCCTGGAACAGGTCCTTGAAGCGGCCGTCATAAACCTTGAGGATGGTGTTCTTGGTCGAGAGATAGACCGGAAAGCCGCGCTGCAATCCGTAATTGAAGCAGGCGCGGGCAAAGCCGCGGATCGAACTCGTCGAGGTTATACATGCCGACGGCGATGCCGCTATCGGGAAAGTCGAACACCTCGTATTGCTGCGGCGCGCCGCCGCCGGCGGGCGTGAAGGTCATGGTGAGCTTGCCCGGCCCGGGAACCTTGAAATCGGTGGCGCGGTATTGGTCGCCATAGGCGTGGCGGCCGATGATGATCGGTGCGGTCCAGCCGGGCACCAGGCGCGGCACGTTCTTGCACACGATCGGCTCGCGGAAAATGGTGCCGCCGAGAATATTGCGGATGGTGCCATTGGGCGAACGGTACATCTTCTTGAGATTGAATTCCTTAACCCGCGCCTCGTCGGGCGTGATGGTGGCGCATTTGATGCCGACGCCGTAACGCGCGATCGCGTTGGCCGCGTCCACCGTGATCTGATCTTCGGTGCGGTCGCGCTGTTCGATTCCGAGATCGTAATATTTGAGATCGATGTCGAGATAGGGCAGGATCAGCTTTTCCTTGATGAACTGCCAGATGATGCGCGTCATCTCGTCGCCGTCGAGCTCGACGACGGGGGTCGCCACCTTGATCTTCTGCATGTCCGCGGATTCCTCTGAACGCGCCATCGTGCGGCGCGCGTTATAGCACGCGACCCCCGCGGCGCAAGTTGCGCGCTGCGCCGGCAAACCGCGCAGTTCAGACCAGTTTGGGCTCGGCGACGAGATGCGGTTCGGGTGCGGCCGCGAGCGCCGGCAGCAGGTCTTCGACGCGATTGACCACGCGGTAAAGCTGCAACGCGCTGCGCGCGGCGAAGCCGCTCGCGACCGCGTGCTCGACGAGTTCGAAGAGCGGCGTCCAATAGCCGGCGATGTCGATGATGACGATGGGCTTGTCGTGCAGGCCGAGCTGCTTCCACGTCAGCACCTCGATCGTCTCGTCGAGGGTGCCGAGTCCGCCCGGCAAGACCGCGAACGCGTCCGCAAGGTCGAACATGCGGCGCTTGCGGTCGTGCATGTTGTCGACCACCATGAGCTCGCTCAGCCCGGTATGGCCGACCTCGCGGTCATGCAAATGGAGGGGAATGATGCCGGTGACACGCCCGCCCGAGGCGAGCGTTGCGTCCGCCATCAAGCCCATCAGGCCGACCCGTCCGCCGCCATAGATCAATTCGATTCCCGCGGCCGCGAAAGTGACCCCGAGCCGCGTTGCCGCCGCTCGGTACATCTCGTCGACCCGGCCCGAGGACCCACAGTAAACGCAGATACGCTTAACCAACGCCATGACCCGACTTCCTCGTCTCCAGCCCTCCGCCGTCCTCGCCGATCCAGGATGCACCCTCGGCGCACCGCTTCCAAGTGACTTCGTCCGACGATCGGCGTTGTAACCTTAGGCCAATCGGGTGTAACACCGCGTTAAGGTTGCGGTTGCGATGAAGCCATGAAAATTCGTCACTGGATTGTCATCGTCGCGATTGTTGCCGTGGTGGCGGCCGGATTAACCTTGTTCGACCTGGGCGCCTATCGCCCCGCGCAAGTTCTGTCGCCGCTGGCAACGCCGCCGGCAACGCCTCCGGTCCCGGCGCCAGGCGCGGCCGAGGCGCCGCAACCGGTGGCGCCGAGTTTCGATGCCGTGCATGTCGGTAACGATGGCAAAACCGTGATCGCGGGCCGCGCCGCGCCCGGCGCCGAGGTGACGGTGCTGGATGGCGGTAACGCCATCGGCAGGGTCACCGCCAACTCCAACGGCGAATTCGTATTCATGCCGGAGAAGCCGCTTGCGGCCGGCCCGCAGCAATTGAGCCTTTCGGCGCTCGGTCCCAGCAGCGGCGGCAAGCCGACGCCCTCGACGCGCAACCTCGCCGTGCTGGTGCCGGAACGTCAGCCCGGCAGCGAAGCCCTGCCGCCGGTCGCCGTGCTGTTGCCGGAGCACAGCGGCGAAGCGGCCCGGCCCGTCCAGGCCCTGAGCCCGCGCGCGCCGCACCACGTCGCGCTCGACATCGTCGAATACGATGCAGCCGGACGCACCCTGCTCGGCGGGCGGGCAGATCCGGCCGCGCCCATCGCCATCTTCATAAACAACCGCCGGACCGGCGCGACGACGGCCGATGCCGCAGGGGAATGGCGTGCCACGCTCAGCACCGGCGTCCCGGTCGGTCACTACCTGCTTCGTCTCGACGGCGGTGCCGCCGGGTCGCTCGAGGTCGCGCTCGTCCGAGCCGCGCCCGGCGCCTTCGGTCCGGGCAGCTATTTCGCGGTCGTGCCCGGCAATACGCTGTGGCACCTGGCGCAGCATTCTTATGGCGATGGCGTGCGCTTCGTCGAGATCTACCGTGCAAACCGCGACAAGATCGATAACCCCGACCTGATTTATCCGAACCAGCTCCTGGCGGTGCCGACCAAGCCGGATTGACCCCCGCGGCCGTCGCGGGTCAGAGGATTCGTCCCTGAAAAGCCGGCCGGCCTTCGCGGTCCTCGATTTCGACCACCCAGAGATCCGGATCGCGCTTCACCTGGCGCGCGATATAGGCGTTGGCATCGGCTTCGCTCACCGGCGCGGCTCCGGTAGCGCGCAGCCAGGCACGCGAGCCGTCAGGCGCGCGCGTCTCGACCAGCACCGTGTAGCCAAGATCCCGCTGATCGAGCTTGATAAGGATGGTGCCCGCGTCCTCGTCGCCGCGCCGCGTGACCGCGACGGGTACGGCCCGCAGACTGCAAAGCCGGATGGCGGCTTGGACGACGAGGCGGGTCTTGAGTTGCGCCTCGCTCACGCGGTGCGGGGATCAATCGCGATCGAGCGCGAATTTCGCGGTGAGCGTGCGGCCGTTCTTGAGCGCATGCCGTCGCACCCGCCAGCGGCGGTAGCTCGTCCAGCCGTAATCGGCCGACGCCACGAGCCCGACCACCACCAGTGTCCAGACCAAATTGGCCATGCGCGCACGCCCGCTCGTTGCATGCCTCTTACCCCCCGGAGCGATAACGGCCGTTGCCGCGGCATTATTCCCATTAGCCGTGTGTAATCATGGCGCTGGACACTCAGCCGCGCCTGAAATTGATCTCGATCATCACTTTGTTCGGGTCGGCGAGGAAGATCTGGCGGATGTTCGCACTCGGCACGTCGTTCTCGCGGAAGGCCAGATTGAGCCCGCCGATATGCCGGCGCATTCCCTCGTAGTCGTCACCGAGGAAGGCGACATGGTCGAAGTTGCCGGTATCCTCGCCACTGCCGGCGCCGATGCCCGCACTTTCCGGCACGAGGTGGACGACCGGCTGGCGGCCGCAATAAAGCCAATAGCCGGGAAAGCCGAGATCGGGCCGCGGCCCGACCTGCAGCCCCAAGACATTGACATAGAAATCGCGCGTTCCCTCCATGTCGAGGGTCCGTACCGTGAAGTGATTGAGTTCGGTCAATGCCATCGCAATCCTCCCGTAGTCATCACACCTGCTGAATCGCCGATAATAGCCATTTGCCGCCGGGGCTGCGGGCGAAGGTCCACAGCTCCGCCGCCTCGGCCGGATGATTGGGATCGCCCTCGACCAAGGCGCCGGGATCGCCGGGGTGACGATCGGCCCGCACGGTGTAATCGAGCGCCCGCCAGCGCAACAGGCAGGTCGCATAGTGCATCCGGCCCTCGTCCCATGCCTCGCGCAGATCGCCGCGCTGCAACTCGACCTGCTCGACGCGGTTGATCACGCCCTGGCTCTGGTTTCCGGCCAGCTCCTCGGCGAAATAGGACAGCATCTCGGGCGTCACCCAGGCGCGCAGCGCGGCGAGATTGCCCTCGCTCCAGGCCGCCTGGACCTGCTTCAGCACGGTTTCGAACGCCTGGTAGTCGGCCTGAACGATGCCGAGCGGCGCGCCGCGGTCGATGGCGGCCCCCGGATGCATATATCCGCCGAGGCCGCTGCCGCCGATCGGCCCGGCATAAGGCGCGGACAGGGCGAAACGCCCGGACAGGGCGCGAAAAGCCAAGCGCACCAACCAGATGATGAGAAGCCACGAGAAAACCGAGCCGAGAATGCCGCCAAAACCCCAGCCGTAACCCATGCCCCAGTGCGGAAACAGCATGCTGCCCAACCAACCCCCGAACAGGCCGCCGGCCAGCCCGGTCCAGAAGGGATGGGAATTGCCGTAGCCGTAGCCACGGGCCGGTCCGGCGCCCGACTGCGGGCTTTGCGGCGTGAGGCTGCGCTGCATCGGTTGATCGTAGGTTCGAAAGCCGCGGCTACCCTGGTTGAAGAAGCTGCCGCCGCCGAAGCTGTGGTAGCTGCCGCCGGCGCGCGCCGCCGCGAGCGAAGGGGCGAACGCGATCAGGCCGGCAATGAGCATGACGCAGAGGCCGCGCCAACGGAGCATCGGGGCTCTCCTGTCCCGGCGGCCGGGATCGGCGCCGCGGATGGGCCATATTTCGTCGTCGCCGAAGCCCGTTGCAAGCGGCTTTCGTCCTGCCGGCTGGCGCGTTAACCTTGGACTCGGCAGGGACGGGACCGCGCGATGCGAAACCCGGCCGCCTGCGTTTCACGGCAGCGGAGAGGCGCCGCGTGAACCCGACGAAGCGACTGGCCGATCGCGGCGCGCAGCGCGACGCCTTTTTGCGGCGATTTGCGCAGGTTCGGCAGCGAACCGAAGCCCTCGCCGCGCCCCTTTCGCCCGAGGACCAGACCCTTCAGTCGATGCCGGACGCGAGCCCTACGAAATGGCACCGCGCCCACACCACTTGGTTTTTCGAGACCTTCCTGCTGCTGCCGCATCTGCCGGGCTACAACGCCTTCCATCCGCAGTTCGGCTATCTGTTCAATTCCTATTACGAGGCGGTGGGGCCGCGTCATCCGCGGCCGCAGCGCGGCATGCTGTCGCGGCCCGGCGTGGAAGCGATCGCCGCCTATCGGCGCCATGTCGATGAAGCGATGGCACGCCTCATCGGCACGCTCGGCGCGGCGTCGTGGCGCGGCCTCGCGCCCTTGGTCGAACTCGGGCTCAATCACGAGGAACAGCATCAGGAACTGATCCTGATGGACATCAAACATGCGTTTTCGCTCAATGCGCTCGAGCCCGCCTACGCGCCGCCCCGGCTGTTCGAGCGGCGCGATGCGGCGCCGGTGACGTTCCTGGCAGGTCCGTCCGGGCTTGCGGCGATCGGCCACGCGGGCGCGGATTTCGCGTTCGACAATGAGGGACCGCGGCATCAGGCCTGGCTCGTGCCGTACCGCCTCGCCTCGCGCCCGGTGACCTGCGGCGACTATCTCGCGTTCATCGCGGCGGACGGATATTCCCGCCCGGAACTGTGGCTGTCGGACGGCTGGGCCACGGTGCGGCGCGAGGGCTGGACCGCCCCTCTCTATTGGCGCTGCGACGATGGCGCCTGGAGCGCGTTCACGCTGTCGGGGCGGCGCCGACTCGACGAGGCCGAGCCGGTGTGCCATGTCAGCTATTACGAGGCCGATGCCTATGCGCGCTGGGCCGGAAAGCGGCTGCCGACCGAGGCCGAGTGGGAGGCGGCGGCGGCGGCGGCGGCGGTACCATTGGATGGCAATCTGATGGATCAGGGCATTTACCATCCGGTGCCGACGGCGTCGGGCGAGGGGCTGGCCCAGATGGTCGGCGATGTTTGGGAATGGACGCAGAGTCCCTATGTCGCCTATCCCGGCTATCGCCCGTCGGCCGGCGCGGTCGGCGAGTACAACGGCAAGTTCATGGTCAACCAGATGGTGCTGCGCGGCGGCGCGGCGGTGACGCCGCCCGGACACGTCCGCATCACCTATCGCAATTTCTTTCCCGCCGGCGCGCGTTGGGCGTTCGCCGGCATCAGGCTCGCGGAGGACGCATGAGACAAGGACAGGCGCTTGCGGACTTCCGCGATTTCGCTCCCGGCGAGGAGAGCTTCCGCGACGCCGCCCTTGCGGGCCTGGGCCGGCGCCAGAAATCGCTGCCTTGCCGCTTCCTCTACGATGTCCGCGGCGCCGCTTTGTTCGAGGCAATCTGCGAGCTGCCCGAGTATTACCTGACCCGGACCGAGACCGCGATCCTCGACGACAGGGCCGATGAGATCGCGGCCGTCGTCGGGCGCGGCTGCAGTCTGATCGAATTCGGCGCCGGCGCGATCCGCAAGGTGCGGACATTGCTGCGCGCCTTCGACGCACCGGCCGCCTATGTCGCGCTCGACATCTCGCGCGAGCAGCTCCGCCGCGCCGCCGAAGACCTCGCGGCGGAATTCGCCGGGCTCAACATCATCGCGGTCTGCGCCGACTACATGCGGCCCCTTGATCTGGGCCCGCTGCCGGCGGCACCGGGCAAGCGCCTCGGATTCTTTCCGGCTCGACCATCGGCAATTTCTCGCCGGGCGAGGCGGTCGATTTCCTCATCGGCAGCCGCCAGGTCGTCGGCGCGGACGGTGCCCTGCTGGTGGGCGTCGATCTGCAAAAGGATCCAGCCGTGCTCGAAGCGGCCTACAACGATGCGCAAGGCATCACCGCCGCCTTCAATCTCAATCTGCTCGAGCGCATGAACCGCGAGCTCGGTGCCGATTTCGATCTTCGCCGCTTCGCGCACGACGCCTTCTACAATGTGCCCGTCGGCCGCGTCGAAATCTACATCAGGAGCCTCACCGACCAGATCGTGACCGTCGCCGGCCACGGCATCCGCTTTGCCGCCGGCGAGCGCATCCATACTGAAGATTCGTACAAATACACCGCCATCGGCTTCCATCGCTTGGCGGCGCGCGCGGGCTATCGCTCGCTGCGCACCTGGACCGACCGCGACCGGCTGTTCAGCATTCATCTCCTGGCGCCGGCATGAAGGCACGGCGGAACCAACGCGCCGGGCTAGAGGCAAAGAATTGAGGAGATGAAGGTGGAGGACGTGAAGACGGCAGAGCGGGCGACATCCTGGGTTGCCAAGGCCAAGGCGGTGGCGGACGTCATCAGGGCCGAGGGTGCGCGCAACGATGGTGCGGGCCGGCTCAGCGACGCGACCATCGCCGCGTTGCGCAGCGGCGACTTCTTCGGGCTGCTGGTGCCGCGCTGCTTCGGCGGCGCGGAGGCCGGCCCGCTCGAGGCGCTCGAAGTCATCGAGACCATCAGCGAGGCCGACGGATCGACCGGATGGGTCTTGATGGCCTGCAATGTCGGCACCGGATCGGCCGCAGCCTATCTTCCCCGTCCGGGCGCGCAGGCGGTGTTCGGCAATCGCACCACCATCCCGATCATCTGCGGCGAGGGGGCGCCCAGGGGCCGGGCCGATGTGGACGGCAAGGGCTTTCGCCTCACCGGACGGTGGAGCTATGGCAGCGGCGTGCTCCATGGCGAATACCTGCATACCGGCGGCATGGTCTATGAGAACGGCGTCCCGCGCGAAGCGCGCACCTTCATCGTTCCCGCGCGCCACGCGCAGTTCCTCGACAACTGGAACGTCGTCGGCCTCCGCGGCACCGCCAGCATCGACTACGCGCTCGACAACGTCCACGTGCCGGCCGAATTCACGCATTCGCCCAACGTCCTCGTGGCGGAGCAGGGCGGCGACGCCTATCGCATCGGCATTGTCGGCATGTCGCCGCTCGGCCATACCGGATTCGCCCTTGGCCTCGGCCGCCGCGTGCTCGACGAGCTGGCGGCGCTGGCGCGGGCACCGGCGGGACGCCCCAGTCCGCTCGCCGAACAGGGCGGCGGCGAGAGCTTCCATGAAGGCTACGGCGCGGCGGAGGCGAAGTTCCGCGCCGGGCGCGCCTTTTGCTACGAGGTCTGGGGCGAAGTTCAGGCGACGCTCGACAAGGGCGATCCCGTGTCCATGCGCGAATTCACCTTGATGCGGCTCTCGCTCAATCATGTCACCACGGCAGTCGCCGAGGTCTGCGCCTTCGCCCACCGCTACGGCGGCGGCGTCTCGATCCGCACCGGCATTCTGCAGCGCTGCGTGCGCGACATGCTGACGGCGACGCAGCACCGCATCGTCTCGCCCTACATGCTGCGCGAATGCGCGCGCGAGCTGCTCGGGCTCGCCGCGGGCAAGGTCTGGGTCAGTCGCGGCCTGGTCGATCCCGCGTAAGGGGTCGCGCTGCCGATCAGAACTGATAGCCGAGGATCAGCGAGGCAGCGAACTGGCTGCGGTCCTGCACGATCGGGCTGTTGCCGGCGGTGTCGACGAGCCGCTCGAGCGACAAATCGCCGTCAAGGAACCAATGATCGGTGATGAAATAGAGCGCCGACGCGCCGATGCCGACATTCTTAAATCCGCCCTGCGGCTGATAGGCCGGAAAATGCGCGGCCGATGCCGCCGCCTGAGCGGTGCTGATGCCGAAATAGGACTGCATGTAGCGGTCGTCGGCGAAAGTGGCGCCAGGTCCGACGAAGACGATCAGATCCTTGCGACCGATCACCGGCACGTAAGCGCCGAGATCGCCGACGATACCTTCATTGCCGCCGATGGCGCGCCGCAGATCGGCCGTGAGCACGAAGGGAAGCACCACAGCCTCGGCAAAGAGGCGCATTTCCGGCGCAGACTCGACATTGCCGAGACCGCGCAATCTGCCGCTTATATCCTCGTCGCGGCCGAGATCGTAGCCGAGGGCGATGCCGGCGCGATAGGTCTTGCCGCGAAGGATATTGATGCCGACCCCATCGCCGCTCGAGGCGAAGAGCAGGTCCTTGTAGCGCACGTCGAATGAAGGCGCCGGGACGGCACGGTATTGGCTCGATCCTTCATAGAGCGGCAGCACCGCGGCGCCGATCCCGACGGAGACCCGCCAATCGGGGACCGGGCCGCCGAGCGGCGCGAGCACGATGCCGGCGGCGTTCTGCCAGTAATTGAAGGGAGTGGGGGTCTGCGCCGCCGCCGTGGCCGCCCAGACCAGCCCCGCAAGAACAAGCGCAAAGCGCAGTTTCAACCTCGCTCGATGCGGGCGCATTGCCTGAGGCTACCCGAGACTTTGCCGCGGCAGCTTTGCGCCGAGCCGTGCGATCACCATCTCGGCCGCGGCGACGGCGGTAATGTAGGCGCCATGTGCCGTGCCGAAGAAATTGATCGAACACGCCTCGCCGGCGAAGAACAGGCGATCGTCCACCGGCGCGGCGAGAACCGCGCGGTCGTCGGCATGGCCGGGCAGCGCGCAGGAATAGGAGCCGCGCGCCAGCTCATCGCGCATCCAGGCCGAATGCGCGAGCGGCCGCAGTCGCTTCCGCATATCCGTGCCGAACAGCCCGACCAGTTCGCCGAGCGCGAAGTCCACCATCGCTTCCGGTCCTTCGCGTTCGAGCCCGGCGGCGAGCATGCCGCCGAAATAGGCAGAGATCATCGGCCAGCCATGCGGGCGGATTTGATAGCCGGCGGTGGCCGTGCGGTCGGTCATGCCGATGAGATGGCGGTCCTGCGGCAAGGCATCGAGCGGGCCTTCGACCGCGAGGTAGAGCTTGTCGGCGATCCCGAGCGGCAGGCCGGCGGCAGCGGCGGTCTTGTCCGGCAGCGGCGGCGTAAAGCGGATCGCCTCATTCGCCAAGAGGTTGGTGGAGACCGTGACGATCACGGCGTGGGCGCGAAGCTCGCCGCGGTCGGTTCCAACCGTAATGGATCGGTCGCGATGGTCGATGCGCTCTACCGTGGTGCCGAGCCGTACGGGCATAGGCGCGCCATAGGCCTGGAGCAGCGTGCCATAGCCGCGCGGAACCCGCCAGTTGAGCTGGCTGTTCTCGTAGCGGTCGTGGTCCTTGACCGAGACGCGTTCGAGCTCGATGCCGTTGGCCCAAGTGCTGATCGCCCCCAGCAGGCCGTTCCAGCGTCCGCCCGGCTCCAGCAGCGCGGCTTCGGCAACGTCGTCGCTGCCCGCGGCGGCCGCGGCGCAGCGTGCGTCGAACGCCTCGCGCGCCGCGATCCAGTCCTCCTGCGCCGCCGCGCCGCGGTGCCAAGTGACGCGCTGTCCCCAATCCGGCAGCGTCTCGTCGATGGCGAAGCCCAGCGTGCGCGCGATCCCGACCCACGGATTGCTCTCGGCCGAATGCAGCCACTCGCAGCCGACATCGACGGGAATGCCGAGCGCGGTCGGTTCCGTCCAGGCCCGGCCGCCGAGCCGGTCGCGGGCTTCGAGCACGACGATGTCGAGGCCACCCGCCATGAGCCGGCGCGCGGCGCCGATCCCGGCGGCGCCGGCCCCGACAACGATCACGTCGCAAGGGTCCGCCCCAGGCATGGTATGGTCGTTCATGGCGTCATCTTACCTTCGTCACCGACCAGCCGCGAGAGGACGATCATGGCAGAGGAACAAAACTCTCCGCCGGGGCAGCCCGGCGCCACAAAATTGCCGGATGCGGCCGACGACGTGCTGGAGCGATTTCTCGGCCGCGACCTGCAGACGGCGACGCTGCGCAGCGGGATCTATCTCGTGATCGCCTGCGCTGTCTTCGCGACCATCGCCGCGCTGGTGCGCTGAAGCCGGTGGCGGTCGCGCTCGCCTTTGCGGAATTCGGCGCCGGGCCGCCGGTGCTGATCCTGCATGGGCTGTTCGGGGCCGGGACGAACTGGACCACCGTCGCGCAGCGTCTCGCCGCGCGGTTCC
Source organism: uncultured Alphaproteobacteria bacterium (assembly GCA_963721625.1). GTDB lineage: Bacteria > Pseudomonadota > Alphaproteobacteria > ATCC43930 > CGMCC-115725 > DATJLY01. The sequence continues at coordinate 585,947 of CAVRKF010000019.1, read as the reverse complement.
ATGTCTTTGCGCTGGATTTGCGCAACCATGGTGCGTCGCCCTGGGCGGAGCCGATGGATTATGCCGCGATGGCCGAGGACGTCGCCGCTTTCATCGCCGCGCGGGGGCTCGGCCGCGTTGCGCTGATCGGCCATAGCATGGGCGGCAAGGCGGCCATGGCATTGGCGCTTACCGCGCCGCGCCTGGTGGAACGGCTCGTTGTCGTCGATATCGTGCCGGTCGCCCACATGCCGCAGCACAGCGCCGAGCTCGAGGCGATGCGGACGCTCGACTTGCGCGGCGTGAACCGCCGTGCCGCGGCCGACGCGCTGCTGCGCCTGCGGATTCCGGACGACGCGGTGCGGCATTTCCTGTTGCAGAATTTGGTTGCCGCGCCGGACGGGCTGAAATGGCGGCTCAATCTTGCCGCGCTCGCGGCGGCGATGGCGACGCTCTCGGGGTTTCCTGCCTTCGCGACGGGCACCGCCTATCGCGGACCCGTATTGCTGGTTCGCGGAGAACGCTCGGATTACGCCGCCGACCGCGATCTTCCGGCGTTCCGCGATATTTTCCCGACGCTCGAGGTCGTGACCATCGCGGGCGCCGGGCATTGGGTTCACGCCGAACGGCTCGAGGAATTTCTCACCGCCGTGATGCCGTTCCTGGCGCGCCCTTAGATCGCGCGGTGGCCGCCGCTTTTCCCGTGTGTCCTGCGGCAGCATTGGCTAGGAAGGGGCATGATCGATCTCACCTCGATCGCCGCGTTCATGCGGGCAACTGCGCTGGCCGAGATCGTGCCCCGGTTCCGCGCTCTGGCGCAGGCGGATATTCGCGAAAAGCGGCCGGGCGATCTCGTTACCGTCGCCGATGTCGAGGCCGAGCGTGCGCTGATCCGCGGCCTCGAGGCCCTGGTGCCGGGGTCGGTGGCGCTCGGCGAGGAAGGCGTGTTCGCCGATCCGACCCGGCTCGATCTCATCGCCGGCGACCGCCCCGTGTGGATCATCGATCCGGTCGACGGCACCGGCAATTTCGCCAAGGGAAGGACGGATTTCGCGGTGATCGTCGCCTATGTCGAGCGCGGCACGACGACGGCGGGATGGATCTACGATCCGCTCGGCGACGTGCTGGTGGCGGCCTGTCGCGGCGGCGGTGCCTGGTGTGGCGAGCGACGCCTTCGGGTTGCGGACAGGGCGGCGCCCGAGGACATGGCCGGTTCGGCCTATGGCCGCACGCCGGCGGGCGAACGCGCGGCCCAGGCGCTTGCCGGCAGCGGCCGCGTCGGCAGCGTGAGCAATCGCGGCTGCAGCGGTCTCGAATATATGGACGTAGCGCTCGGCCGGACGCATTTCACGCTCCACTCGCGCTCGCTGCCGTGGGATCACGCCGCCGGCATGCTCATCGTTACCGAGGCGGGCGGCGTTGCCGCGTTCCTCGACGGCTCCGACTACGATCCGCGCATTCTCGATCGCAAGCCGCTCGCGGCGGCGAACGCCGAAGCCTGGCGTCTGGTTCAAGAGATCGTCACCGCACCGGCGCCGCAGGGCACGTGATGGCAACGCTCGACGGCAAGACCTGCGTCATCACCGGCGCCACTTCCGGGATCGGGCTCGCGGCCGCCGAGGCGCTCGTCCTCAAGGGAGCGCGGCTGGTGTTGGTCGGGCGTGACCGGGCGAAAGGCGAGCGGGCGGCTTCACGGCTGGCGGCGTTGCGTCCCGGGTGCGAGGTGGTCGTGCTTTATGCCGATCTCGCGCGCCTTGCCGGCGCCAGGCAGCTTGCTGCCGCTGTGCTGGATGCGGCGCCGCGCATCGACGTGCTCATCAACAATGCCGGCGCCATCTTCCGCCGCCGCGCCGAGACCGAGGACGGGCTCGAACGCACTTTCGCGCTCAATCACATGGCCTATTTCGTGGTGACGCAGTTGCTGCGCGACCGGCTGGTCGCATCGGCGCCGGCGCGGATCGTCAATGTCGCGTCGATAGCCCACCGCGGCGCCACGCTCGATTTCAACGATCTGCAAGGAACGCAGAACTACGACGGCTGGACCGCCTACCGCCGCTCGAAACTGTGCAACATCCTTTTCTCCCGCGAGTTGGCGCGGCGCCTTACGGGTACCGGCGTCACCGCGAATTCGCTGCATCCCGGCTTCGTCGCCACGCGCTTCGGCGATAACAATGACGGCCTGTTCCGCCTGCTGCTGGCGCTCGGCAAGCGTTTCGTCGCGATCTCGCGGGATAAGGGAGCCGAGACACCGGTCTTCCTTGCCGCGGCGCCCGAGGTCGCCGGGTTGAGCGGCCTCTATTTCGCCAAATGCCGCGCCGAGGCGCCGTCGGCGGCCGCCCAGGACGACGGTGCGGCACGGCGTCTGTGGCAGGAAAGCACCCGCCTTGCCGGCTGGTCGGAATCCACGGCGCCGATGCGCGGGTGACGGCAACGCGGCGGCGGTTGCCAGCGGTCGGCCCGCGCCTCTATGGTCGGGCGCGGTCCCATTCCCTTGCGGTTTTCATGGCGCAGCGAAACCCCTACGAAGTTCTGGGCGTCAAGCCGGACGCGAGCGACGATCAGATTCGCAATGTCTATCGCCGCCTCGCCAAGCGCTATCACCCCGATCTCAATCCCGGCAACAAGGAGGCGGAAGCGCGCTTCAAGGAGATCGCCGCCGCCTATGACCTGCTCTCCGACAAGGACAAGCGCGCCCGCTTCGACCGCGGCGAGATCGACGAATCGGGCGCCGAACGGCCGCCGCAAGGCTATTCCTGGCGCGGTTTCGCCGAGGGCGCGCCGGGTGCCAAATACCGCGAGGGAGAGGGTGTCACGCCCGAGGACATCGACGAGCTGTTTGGCCGGTTCGGCCAGGCGGGCGCGGCGGCGCCTTCCGCATGCGCGGGCCGGATCTGCATTTCGTTCTCACGGTCGATTTTCTCGACGCCGTCAACGGGGCGCGCAGGCGGCTCGAACTCGGTCCCGGACATACGCTCGACGTGACCGTGCCGGCCGGCGTGCAGCGACGGCCAGATTCTTCGCCTCAAGGGACAGGGCGGGCCCGGAATCGGCGGCGGCCCGGCGGGCGACGCGCTGATCGAGGTGCGGATCGCGCCGCATCCCATGTTTCGCCGCGACGGCGACGACATCCATCTCGATCTGCCGGTGACGCCTGCCCGAGGCGGTGCTGGGCGGCCGCGTCAGCGTGCCGACGCCCGACGGCCCCGTGACCATGACGGTACCGCCCGATTCCAATACCGGCCGGGTCCTGCGCCTCCGCGGCAAGGGCGTCGCGCGCGCCGACGGCACGCGCGGCGACGAATACGTGACGCTCAAAGTGGTGCTGCCTGAGGGCGACAACCGGAGCTGACGGCGTTCCTGCGCCAATGGGCACCCAACATCCCTACGATCCGCGCGACGGAATGGAGCAAGCCATGATCGACCTCGAAGCGATGTGCGGCCTCGTCGGTCTCGAAGCGATCGAGCTCGAGCGCTGGATCGGCGAGCGCTGGGTCCTGCCCGAGACGTCCGGCGGCACCTATGTCTTCCACGAGGTCGATGTCGCGCGCGTGCGCCTCATCGTCGAGATGAAGCGCGACCTCGCGATCGACGAAGAAGCGATGCCGGTCGTGCTGCGTCTGCTCGATCAGGTCTACGCGCTGCGCCGCCGCCTTCAAGCCGTGACCGGCGCGATCGAGGGCCTGCCGCCCGATGCTGCGCGCGGCGGTGCTGGCGCGCATCGAGGGGACGAATAGCGCCGGCGGAACGGGATTTCCGCCATGCACAAGCGCGGGGTAAGCTGCTGCCATGATGATCGCGGTCGTCTTCCACATCCTCGCCGCCGTGATCTGGGTCGGCGGGATGTTCTTTGCCCATGTGATGCTGCGTCCGGCGGCGGCCGCGCTCGAGCCGGCGGTGCGGCTGCCGCTGTTCCGGCGCGTGCTCGGGAACTTCTTTCCCTGGGTCTGGGCTGCGATCGTCGTGCTGCTTGGCGAGCGGCTATGGCGTGATGCTGCCGGCGCTCGGCGGTTTCGCCAAGGCGCCGCTCTTCGTGCAGCTCATGCAGGGCATCGGCATCATCATGATGCTGGCTTTCTTCCATCTTTTCTTCGCGCCGTGGCGGCGGTTCCAGCGCGCCGCTCGATGCCGGCGACTTTCCCGCCGCCGCGGCGCAGCTCACCCAGATCCGCCGCATCGTGCTGTTCAACCTGGTGCTCGGCCTCATCGTCGTGGTGGTCGGCGCGAGCGGCCGCTATTGGGGATGAGCCATGCTCACGCTCTATGACCTTGCCGGCGCCGAGCCGGACCGCCGCTTCAGCCCGTATTGCTGGCGCATCCGCATGGCGCTCGCCCATAAGGGGCTCGAGGTCGAGACCATCCCCTGGCGCTTCACCGAGAAGGACCGGCTCGCCCCGAGCGGCCAGGGCCGCGTGCCGGTGCTCGTCGACGGCGACGCGCTGGGTATCGGATTCCTGGACCATCGCCAACTATCTCGAGGACACGCTACCCCGACCGCCCGTCGCTGTTCGGCGGCGGCGGCGGGGCGGGCGCTGTCGCGCTTCCATGCGACCTGGACCGATGCGGCGCTGCAGGGCGGCCTGGTCCGGCTCGTGGTCCTCGACATCTGCGGCATTGCCACGAGAAGGACCGCGCCTATTTCCGCAAGAGCCGCGAGGAGCGCCTCGGCGACACGCTCGAGGCGGTCGTCGGCCGACCGCGAGGCGCGGCTGCCGGCCTTGCGCGAGACCTTGACGCCGCTGCGGCTGACGCTGCGGACGCAGAAATTCCTCGGCGGCGAGACGCCGCTCTATGCCGATTACGCCGTCTTCGGCGCCTTCCAGTGGGCGCGGGCGATCAGCGACTTCAAGCTGCTGGCCGCGGACGATCCGGTCTGCGCCTGGCGCGGCCGCATGCTCGCGCTCTACGGCGGATTGGCAGGCAACGCGAAGGGCTACCCGGTTTGAGCGGGCTGCGCGCGGACAGTCTCAGATAGTGCTGGAAATTATCTTGGCAGCTCTCTGATTTAGCGAAGACAAATCCGAGCTACGCTGCTCTCGCCTTGTCAGGCGCCGCGCAGGGTCATCAGCACGAGCGAGGCGATGATGACCCCGGCAACCTCCGCCCCGGCCGTGATCTGGCCAAGGAGGACGCCGAACAAGGTACTGGCAAGAATAACCGTTCCGACCAGAGTGCTCATGGCGGCTGACCCCTCCCATCCTTGTGGCTTCGGGAACACAACGGCTGCGGCTGCGGAATTATTCCGACTACAACCTCGATCTTCGCGGTGGTGGCGAGCCGCGCGAGCGCCTGCGGCGTGTCGATGTCGGTGAGCACGCCGTCGCTCGCTCATCTCGATCTCGGCCACCGCCTCGGGATAGGCGCCGATCAGGTGGCGGGCGCCGACATCGCCGGCGACCTCGCGCATCTCGGGGAAAAAGCGCCTGGCCCAGAGCACCGGATTGCCGCGCTTGCCGTGCCGCGTCGGGACGACGATGGCGCGGCCCTCGACCGGGTTGAAGGCGGCGACCAGGCGCTCGATGTCGGCCGCGCGCGACGCGCGGCATGTCGCCGAGGCAGACCAGTACGCCGTCGCAGTGTCGGCGGCAGCGCCGCCAGCCCGGCCTTGAGCGAGGTCGACAAGCCCTCGGCATAAGTCGGGATTGTGCACGAACGTGCACCGGCAAGCCGGCAAGCGCCGCCTCGACCCGCGTCGCGCTCGTGGCCGGTGACGACGATGACCGGGGCGAGATGCGCGGCGCCTGCACCGCCTCGACGACATGGCGCACCATCGGCTTGCCGTCGATGCCGATCAGCAGCTTGTTGATCGTGCCCATGCGGCGCGACCGCCCGGCGGCGAGCACCAGGGCGGCGATGCGCGGCGCGTGCGGCGGCGCCGGCGGCCGGCTCGGCGGTCGCCTGGGCGCGGGGCAGGGGGCGGGTCGGGATCTCGCCGAGCAGGCCGCCGACGCCCATGCGGCGCCAGCGCCGCGGCATCGACCGGCAGGCCGGCCAGCACGCGCCGCAGCACCCAGTCGAAGCCGTTGACCCGCGGCGAGCGGGCGCAGCCCGGCAGGCCCAGCACCGGCGATCGCGCCGACCCTGCGCCATGCAGCATGAGATTGCCGGGATCGACCGGCATGCCGAAATGCTCGATCGCGCCGCCGCAGGCGACGATCGCGGCCGGGATGACGTCGCGCCGGTCGAGGATCGCCGAGGCGCCGGCGATCAGCACCATCTCGGCGCCGCTCGGCCAGCGCCGCGTGCGATCTCCGGCGCGAGCGCGCGCTTCGCGGTGGGCGGTGCGCCGCTCGTCGATCGAGGGTGCTGCCGAGCGCGGCGAGCCGCGCGCGCGTCGTCTCCACGGTCTTGTCGAGGATGCTCTCCTTGATGCCCGGCGAGCCGGGTCTGGATCAGCGCCACGCGATGCGGCGCGGAACGGCGCGACGTGAAAGACCGGCGCCGCCGACGCGGCGAGCGCGACGCAGGCGGCGACCGCCTCGCGGCGCACGGCGAACGGGATGATCTTGACCGTCGCCACCATCTCCTTGGCGCGCGACCACCGCGTCGGGCGGCAGCGTCGCGAGCGTGATCGTCTCGTCGACGAGGTTGAAGCGGTCGACGGCGGCGCGATCGACGACGCAGAGCCCGGCGCTCTCGGCATAGAAATTGGCGCGGCCGGTGAAGGCCCGGCCGACGCTGACATCGGGCCCGGCGAGCGCCGGCGGCGACGGCGGTCGGCGGCGTCGTCCTCGCCGACATCGCCGGGCTCGAGCCGCGCGGCCACGACGCTGGTCATGGCCCGCCGCGGCGAGCGCCGCGACGTCGGCCGCGGTCAGGCCGCGGCCCTTCTTGAGCGTGCGGTCGCCGAGCTTGAGCGCTGTGGGCGAGGATCGCGCCTGCGGCCTCAGCCGAGCGGCGTCTCGCCGAATTTCACGCCGCTTCCGCCTTGCCGCGCCGCTCGCCGCGCAGCACCAGCGTGATCTGCGCCAGGATCGAGACCGCGATCTCGGCCGGCGAGACGGCACCGATATCGAGCCCGACCGGGCCGTGGATGCGGGCGAAATCGCGCTCGCCGAAGCCCAGCTCGCCGAGCCGCTTGAGCCGCGCGGCATGGGTTCGCTTGGAGCCGAGCGCGCCGATATAGAAGGCCTCCGAGCGCAGCGCCGTCGCAAGCGCCGGATCGTCGAGCTTGGGGTCGTGGGTCAGGGTGACGATGGCGGTGCGCCGGTCGGGCTTCAGCCGCTCGCAGCGCCTCGTCCGGCCATTCGGTCGAGAGCTCGACGCTCGGGAAAGCGCTCGTCGCTGGCAAAGGCGCGTGCGCGGATCGACGACGGTGACGAGATATCCCGCCAGCGCCGCCATGCGCGCCAGCGGCTGGGCGATATGGACGGCGCCGACCAGGATGCAGCGCAGGCGCGGATTGAACACCTCGATGAAGACCGGCCCGGCCGCGGTCTCGACGGTGGCGTTGCGGTCCTCGACCAGGGCGCGGCGCACGCCCTCGCGCAGCGTCGTCGTCGAGCGCGAGTTCGCCGGCCGCGGCGCCGTTCTCGAAGAAGCTCTGGCGGCCGCGATCTTGAGGTTGGTCAGCGAGCGCCGCGCCGCGGCCGTCGCGGCTCGCGGCAAGCGCGCGTTCGAGAAGCGCGAGCTTCATTCGACGCGCTCGACGAAGACCTGGATCTTGCCGCCGCAGGCAAGCCCGACTTCCCAGGCCTGCTCGTTGGTGACGCCGAAACTCAAGGAGCCGCGGCTTGCCGTCCTTGATCGGTCTTGAGCGCCTCCTCGATCACCGCGCCTTCGACGCAGCCGCCCGAGACCGAGCCGAGGAAATTGCTGTCCTGATCGACCACCAGCTTGGCGCCGGCCGGCCGCGGCGAGGAGCCCCAGGTGCGTCACCACCGTCGCCAGCGCCACGCCCTTGCCGGCGCCGCGCCAATCGGCCGCTTTCTCCAGGATTTCGTCATTGTCTTCCATGCTTCACCCCGTTTCCCGCCAGGCCGCCGCCGCTTCGAGGCGGCGGGGACCCGGCCGGCTCAGCGCCGCCACCAGCTCGCCCAGGCTCTCCAGATTGTGGATCGGCCTGAACTCGTCGACATGCGGCAGGATGGCCCTCATGCCCAATGATTTTGGTGCGAACCCCTCGTAACGCAACAGCGGATTGAGCCAGATCAGCCGGCGGCAGGATTTGTGCAGCCGGTCCATCTCGGCGCCGATACCGATGCCGGCGTCGCGGTCGAGCCCGTCGGTGATGAGCAGCACGATCGCGCCCTGGCCGAGCACGCGGCGCGACCAGTGGCGGTTGAATTCGCCCAGCGTTTCGCCGATGCGCGTGCCGCCCGACCAGTCCTCGACCGCGCCGGCCACCTTGTCGAGCGCGATGTCGATGTCCTTGTAGCGCAGGAAGCGCGTGATGTTGGTGAGCCGCGTGCCGAACAGGAAGGTGTAGACGCGGTCGCGGTCGTTGGTGACGGCATGCATGAAATGCAGGAAGAGCCGGCTGTAGCGGCTCATCGAGCCGGAAATGTCGCAGATGATGACCAGCGGCGGCGGCCGGCGGCGGCGGCTCTTGCGCTTCAGGGCGATGAGGCCGCCGGAGCGGAGCTGGGCGCGGAAGCTCGCGCGCATGTCGGTGCGCGAGCCGCGCGGGTCGGGCGCGAAGCGGCGGGTCGGCGAGATCGGCCGAGCGGCAGCGCCATGCGCCGGATCGCCGCCTTGGCCGCGTCGATCTCGGCGGCCGACATCTTCTCGAAATCCATGCGCGCGCAGCACCTCGCGCTCGGAGAAGGTCATGGCCGCGTCGAGCTCGATCTCCTCCTCGCTGCGGCTTCTCGCCGTCGCCGTCGCCCGGCTGCTTCAGCGCCTCGGCGAGGCGGCGGCTCATCTCCTCGCCCTTCTGCTGATCGGGCAGCGCGATCTCGGGCAGCATCATGCCGAGCATGCGCTCGAGCAGCTTGGGATTGCGCCAGAAGATGTGGAACGCCTGATCGAACAGCTCGCGCTGGTCGCGGCGATTGACGAAGACGGCGTGCAGCGTCCAGTAGAAATCGCTGCGGCTCTCGAGCCCGACGGCGCGCACGGCCTCGACCGCGGCGAGCACCTTGCCCGGACCGATCGGCAGGCCCGCGGCGCGCAAGCGTGCGCGCGAAATACATGATGTTTTCGAGCAGCCGCCCGCCGTCCCCGCCGGCAGCCGCGGGCGGCTGGCGCGCCTTCCATCAGCCCGAGGCGGCGAGCTCCGCCTTCACCTGGCTCAGCAGGCGCTCGGCCTCGCTGCCCTGGATCTTGGCGATGTCGTCCTGGTATTTGAGCAGCACGCCGAGCGTGTCGTTGATCGCCTCCGGCGTCAGCGCCAGCACGTCGAGCTGCGTCAGCGCATGCGCCCAGTCGATGGTCTCGGCGACGCCCGGCAGCTTGAACAGATCGTGGTTCGCGCGCAGCTTCTGCACGAAGCGCGACCACCTCGCGGCTCAGCGCGGCCGCCGCGCCCGGCGCCTTGACGTGCAGGATTTCGAGCTCGCGCTCGGCGGTCGGATAGTCGATCCAGTAATAGAAGCAGCGCCGCTTCAGCGCGTCGTGGATCTCGCGCGTGCGGTTCGAGGTGATGACGACGATCGGCGGATGCTCGCGCCTTGATCGTGCCGATCTCGGGAATGGTGATCTGGAAATCGGACAGCACCTCGAGGAGATAGGCCTCGAACGGCTCGTCGGTGCGGTCGAGCTCGTCGATCAGCAGCACCGGCGGGCCGGCGAGATCGGGCTCGAGCGCCTGGAGCAGCGGCCGCTTGATGAGGAAGCGGTCGGTGAAGATCTCCTCCTCGACCGTATCGCGGCTCTCGGCTGCCGTTCTCGGCGAGGCGGATCTCGATCATCTGGCGCGGGTAGTTCCACTCGTAGACCGCCGAGGCGACGTCGAGCCCTTCGTAGCATTGCAGGCGGATGAGCCGGCGGCCCAGCGTCTCGGCCAGAACCTTGGCGATCTCGGTCTTGCCGACACCGGCCTCGCCCTCGAGGAAGAGCGGCCGGCCCAGCGACAGCGCCAGATAGACCGCGGTGGCGAGGCTGCGGTCGGCGACGTAGTTGCCGCGCCCCAGGAGATCGAGCGTATCGCTGACCGAGCCGGGAAGGGACATGAGCGCCTTGGGGAAAAGGGGACGAGCCGTCCCTATGTAGCGGAGACGGCGCGTCGATCCAAGAGGCTATGCGGCGGCGGCGCAGCGCCGTGCCGTCGCGGTGCGCGCGTGCGCTTCTATCCCGCTTTCGCGACCGCGCGGCGGGCCATGACGCCGACGAGATGGGCGCGGTACTCGGCGCTGGCATGGATGTCGGTGTTGAGGCCGTCCTGCTTCTGCGCGACGCTCTTGATCGCATCGGCGGTGAACGACTTCGCCAGCGCCGTTTCCATGTCCTTCTGACGGAAGACGGAGGGCGCGGCGCCGGTCACGGCGACCCGCGTGTCGGTGCCGGTCTTGGCGACGAACACGCCGACGATCGCGTAGCGTGAAGCCGGGTTCGGAAACTTCATATAGGCGGCCTTCTCCGGGATCGGGAAGCTGACCGCGGTGATGATCTCGGACGGATCGAGCGCCGTCTCGAACATGCCCTTGAAGAACGAATCGGCGGCGATCTTGCGCTTGTTGGTGATGATGGTCGCGTTGAGCGCGAGCACGCCGGCGGGATAATCGGCCGCCGGATCGTTGTTGGCGATCGAGCCGCCGATGGTGCCGCGATTGCGCACCGCCGGATCGCCGATATGGCCGGCGAGATCGGCCAGCGCCGGGATCGCACTCTTCACCACGTCGGAGGTGAGACGTCGTAATGGCGCGTCATCGCGCCGATGACGATGGCGTTGCCCTCGCGCTTGATGCCCTTGAGATCGGGGATGCGGCCGAGATCGATGACATCGGTCGGCTTGGCGAGGCGCTGCTTCAAGGTCGGGATGAGCGTCATCCCGCCGGCCATGAGCTTGCCCTCCGCCTTGCCCGCGATCAGCTTCGCCGCATCGGCGACGCTCTTGGGCGAGTGATATTCGAAATTGTACATGGTTCGCTCCCTTGATCCCCTAAATCTCACGCGGCCTGTTTGGTGCGGTGGGCGGCGATCGCCCGCCAGACTTTTTCCGGCGTTGCCGGCATGTCGAGATGGCTGACGCCCAAGGGCGCCAGCGCGTCGAGTACGGCGTTCATCACCGCGCCCGGCGCGCCGATCGCGCCGGCCTCGCCGCAGCCCTTGACGCCGAGCGGATTGTGCGTGCACAGCGTGCCGTGCGTCGCCACCGTGAAGGACGGCAGATTGTCGGCGCGCGGCATGCAGTAGTCCATGAAGGAGCCGGTGAGGAGCTGGCCGCTGTCGCGGTCGTAGCGGCACTCCTCGCAGCAGCGCCTGGCCGATGCCCTGCGCGAGCCCGCCATGGACCTGGCCGTCGACGATCATCGGATTGACGATGCGGCCGAAATCGTCGGCGGCGGTGAAATTGACGATCCGCACCGTGCCCGTGTCGGGGTCGATCTCGACCTCGCAGACATGGGTGCCGGACGGGAAGGTGAAGTTCTTCGGATCGTAATAGGCGGTCTCGTCGAGCCCCGGCTCGAGCACGTCGAGCGGATAGTTGTGCGGCACATAGGCCGCGAACGCGATCTCGCCGAATGCCTTGGAGCGGTCGGTGCCGGCGACGGTGAACTTGCCGTCCTTGAACTCGATATCCGCCTCCGCCGCCTCGAGCAGGTGGGCGGCGATCTTGCGCCCCTTGGTCACGACCTTGTCGAGCGCCTTGACCAGCGCCGAGCCGCCCACGGGCAGCGAGCGCGAGCCATAGGTGCCCATGCCGAACGGCGTCTTCGCGGTGTCGCCGTGCACGACCTCGATATTCTCGATCGGCATGCCGAGCCGCTCGGCGACGAGCTGGGCGAAGGTGGTCTCGTGGCCCTGGCCGTGGCTGTGCGCGCCGGTGAGAACGGTGACGCTGCCGGTCGGATTGACCCGCACCGTGCCGACCTCGTAGAGCCCGGCGCGCGCGCCGAGCGCGCCCGCCACGGCCGAGGGCGCGACGCCGCAAGCCTCGATATAGGAGGCGATGCCGATGCCGCGCAGCTTGCCCTGCCGCGCCGCTGCGGCGCGCCGCTGCTCGAAGCCGGCGTAGTCGGCCGCCTCGAGCGCCATGTCGAGCGTGGTGAAATAGTCGCCGCTGTCATAGGCGAGCGCGACCGGCGTCTGATAGGGATAGGCGTCCTTGGCGATGAAATTGCGGCGGCGGATCTCGACGCGGTCGATCTTCATCTCGCGCGCCGCCTGATCGACGATGCGCTCGATGAGATAGCTCGCCTCGGGCCGCCCGGCGCCGCGATAGGCGTCGACCGGCACGGTGTGGGTGAAGACGCCCTTCACCTCGGCATAGATCGCCGGCGTCGTGTAGGTGCCGGCGAGCAGCGTCGCGTAGAGATAGGTCGGCACCGCCGGCGCGAAGGTCGAGAGATAGCCGCCGAGATTGGCGAGCGTCGCGACGCGGAGCGCCAGGAACTTGCCGTCCTTGTCGAGCGCGAGCTCGGCGTGGGTGACGTGGTCGCGGCCCTGCGCGTCGGAGATGAAGCTCTCGGCGCGCTCGGCGGTCCATTTCACCGGCCGTCCGAGCTGGCCCGCGGCCCAGGTGACCGCCGCCTCCTCGGCGTAGTGATAGATCTTGGAGCCGAAGCCGCCGCCCACGTCGGGCGCGACGACGCGCAGCTTGTGCTCGGGCAGGTGCAGCACGAAGGCGCCCATCAACAGGCGGATGGCGTGCGGGTTCTGGCTCGTCGTGTAGAGCGTGTAGTCGCCGGTGCCGCGGTCGATACTCGCCGATATAGGCGCGCGGCTCCATCGCGTTGGCGACGAGGCGGTTGTTGACGAGGTCGAGCCGCGTGACGTGCGCCGCCTTGGCGAAGGCGGCGTCGGTCGCGGCCTTGTCGCCGATGTGCCAGTCGTAGCAGATATTGCCCGGCACCTTGTCATAGACGAGCGGACTGTCCGGGCTTCACCGCTTCGTCGACCGCGACCACGGCGGGCAGCGCCTTGTAGTCGACCGCGACGCAGTTCGGCGGCCTCCTGCGCCGGCCGCCTTGCTTTCCGCGATGACGACCGCCACCGGATCGCCGACATGGCGGACGCGGCCCAGCGCCAGCACCGGATGCGGCGGCTCGGCCATCGGCGAGCCGTCCTTCGATTTGACGCCCCAGCCGCAAGGCAGCGTGCCCAGGCCCGCCGCTTGCAGATCGGCGCCGGTATAGACAGCGACAACGCCGGCGACGCCTTGGCGCGAGCGGTGTCGATGCCGCGCGATCTCGGCATGGGCATGGGGGCTGCGCACGAACACGGCGTGGAGCTGGCCCGGCCGGTTGATGTCGTCGACGTAGTTGCCCTTGCCGGTGAGGAAGCGGAAATCCTCCTTTCGGCGCACCGGCGCGCCGATCGGGGCGCTCATTTTCCGCCCCGGGCCATCGCCTCCGTGCCGGCTTTGATCGCCTTGACGATGTTGTGATAGCCGGTGCAGCGGCAGATGATTGCCCTCGAGCCACTCGCGGATTTCCTGCTCGGTGAAGCTCCCGGTCTTGTGCTTGTTGGCGAAGTCGACCGCGCTCATCACCATGCCCGGCGTGCAGAAGCCGCATTGCAGCCCGTGATGCTCGCGGAACGCCGCCTGCATCGGATGCAGCTCGCCGTCCTTGGCGAGGCCTTCGATCGTGGTGACGTTGGCGCCGTCGACCTGCGTCGCCAGCATGGTGCAGCTCTTCGCGGAATAGCCGTCGATCATGACGACGCAGGCGCCGCACTGGCTGGTGTCGCAGCCGACATGCGTGCCGGTAAGCCCGAGAGTGCTCGCGCAGGAACTGCACCAGCAGCGTACGCGGCTCGACCTTGCCGCGTCTGCTTCTTGCCGTTGACGGTGAGGGTGACGGTGGGCATGGCTTCTCTCCCTGCGTGGACCGGCGCCGCCCCTCGGGCAGCCGGTCTGGAACTGGACTTGACGAGAGTTTCGTGCGCGGCGGCGGCGCGGTCAAGCGATCCGCGCGGTCGCTCTCAGTGGCTTCCCCCCACATGGGTGAAGAGGTAGAGCAGGATCGCGACCACGACCACCAGACCGGCGACCCAGACCAGCGGCGACAGCGCGCCCCGGACGTGGGCGATGCGGCGCGCGGCTTGGGCGCCGGCTACGGGCGACGGTCGACCGCTGCGGCGATACGGTCGCCGGCGCCGCGGCCGAAGGCGGGCGCGGGCGCGGCCGGCGCGGCTTCCGCGGCGCCGGCGGGCCGCCGACGACCTCGGCGAAGTGGGCGAAGAAACTCGTCGGCCATCTTGCGCGCGTGGCGTCGATGAGGCGCGAGCCGATCTGCGCGAGCTTGCCGCCGACATGCGCCTCGACCATGTAGCTCAGGCGCGTGCCGCCGTCGTCGGCGTCCTCGAGGTGCACCGTCGCGCCGCCCTTGGCAAAGCCGGCGGCGCCGCCGCTGCCTTCGCCGCTGATGCGGTAGCCGTTGGGAGGATCGAGCTCGGACAGCGTGACCTTGCCGGCGAAATGCGCGCTCACCGGCCCCACTTTCGCGCGCACCTTGGCCGTCATCTCGGTGTCGGACAGTTTGACGATCTCTTCGCAGCCGGGGATGCACTGCTTCAGGATCTCGGGATCGTTGAGCGCCTCCCAGACCTTGCGCCGCGGCGCCTGAACCCGGTACTCGCCGGTCATGTCCATGGCGGGCCTTCCCTCATTATCTTCTCTGCCAGCGTGCGCAAACGTTAGCGTGCGGCCCGGCGCCCGGCAAGCGCGGCGGACGCGTGATCGGTCCCGAACGGAAAGCGATGAGTTTTTCGCCGTCATCCGGTTTCGCTTTTCGCCCGCGCGTGCGCCCGGCATAGTCGCCTCATGCATCCCGCCGCGTCCTACGCGCTGCCCTGGACCTTGCCATTCGTCGGACTCGTACTCACGATTGCCGCGGCGCCGATCATGCTGCGCCACCATTGGGAACGCCATTACGCGGCGATCGCCCTGCTGTGGGCCCTCGCCTTCGTCATTCCCGACAGCGTCGTCTTCGGTGCCCGCGTCGCGGCGGCGCAGACGATCGCGGTGGCGCTCGACGATTATCTTCCCTTCGCCTTGCTCATGGGCACGCTTTACGTCGTCACCGGCGGTCTCAGGATTACGGGCACGCTGCGCGCGACGCCGGCGGCCAACGCGATGATGCTGGCAACGGGCACGGTGATGGCGAGCATCATCGGCGCGCCGGGTGCCGCGCTGGTGGTGCTGCGCCCGCTGCTGCGCGCCAATCGCCACCGGCCGCGCACGACGCACGTGTTCGTGTTCTTCATTTTTCTCGTCGCCAATATCGGCGGCTCGCTATCGCCGCTCGGCAATCCGCCGCTGCTCCTCGGATTTCTCAAGGGCGTGCCGTTCTTCTGGCCGACAGTGCATCTGGCGCTGCCGACGGCGACGGCGGCCGGGGGGCTGCTCGCGACGTTCTACGCGCTCGACCATTACATCCGCCGGCGCGGCGAGGGCGCGGCTGCAGAGCGGCGCGTCGGGATCGACCGGCTCGGGATCGACGGCGGCATCAATCTCGTGCTGCTTGCGGCGGCGGTCGGCGCGGTGCTGATGCGGGCGGTGTGGCGCGGCACGGGTGCGATCGCGGTGATGGGAACAAGATGGAACGTCGTCGACATCGCCGCCGACGGGATCCTGCTCGCCGTCGCGCTGCTGTCGCTGGTTGTGACGCGGCCGGCGACGCGGCGGGCCAACGAATTCGCGTGGGCGCCGCTGGTCGAGGTCGCGGTGCTGTTCGCGGCGATTTTCATCACGCTCGTTCCCGTCATGGCAATCATGGCGGCGGGACCGGACGGTGCGGCGGCACCGCTCTTCGCGCGGCTCATGGCCGGCGGCGCGCCGGACAATGCGCTGTTCTACCGCCTGACCGGCGTGCTCTCGGCCTTTCTCGACAACGCGCCCACTTATCTCGTGTTCTTCGGACTGGCCGGTGGCGAGGTCGCGCGGCTGACGGGTCCGCTGGCGCCGACGCTGGCGGCGATCTCGGCGGGGGCGTGCTTTTTTGGCGGATTGAGCTATATCGGCAACGCGCCCAATCTGATGGTCAAGGCGATCGTCGAGAATCACGGGCTGCGCATGCCGAGCTTCCTGGGCTATATCGGCTGGGCCGTCTTGTGCCTGCTGCCGTGGCTCCTGCTGACCGAGGCGGTGTTCTTTCACTGAGGCAAATCGAGGCCGTCATGCACCGTTTCCGCGCCGTTCTTCTTGCTTCCGTCCTCGGGCTCGTGGCGCTCGGCGCGCACGCCCAACTGGCGCAGTTCGCGACCTCGACGCTGGTCATCGACACCGCTGCCGGGCCCAGGCATTTCACCGTCGAGATGGCGCTGACGCCGGCGGAGCAGCAGCAGGGACTGATGTTTCGCGACACGCTCGCCCCCGATGCGGGCATGCTGTTCGTGTTCCCCGAAACGCAGACCGCGGTGTTCTGGATGAAGAACACGCGCATCCCGCTCGACATGCTGTTCATCGCTGCCAATGGCAAGATCGCCGACATTCACGAGCGCGCCATACCGATGTCCGAGGCGAATATCGTCTCGAAGGTGCCGGTAAAGGCGGTGCTCGAGCTCAATGGCGGCACCGTCGATCGCCTGAAGATCAAGGTGGGCGACATGGTCCATCACCCCGTCTTCGCAAACGCCAAGGGGTGATCCGCAAGCCGCGAGCCGGCTCGGTTCGTCGCCGCGTCGGGCGCGGTTCCGTCAGCCCGAGGCGCGGGCGCGAAGGCCCGAATCGCCGGCGGAATAGCGGTACCGGGTCAGCCATTCGCCGGCAATGCTTTCGAACGACTCGGCAGCCGCGTCGCTCATGTGGCTGCGCCAATCGCCGGCGACACCCTTGCGGAAGAACGAGCCGCGATCCTCGTCGCCGCGCTCGCGTCCGCGGCTCAGGCTCTCGAACGTGGTACCGGCGCAGCACGCGCGCACAACCTCATCCGTGGCCGGAACACCAAGAAACTCGAAGAGCCGCGCGGCCTCGCGCGGCGCATCGGCGAGCACGTCCTCGTAACGGATCTCGCGATAGCGATGCGGCTCCTTGGTTCCGAATTCCTGCCCAGCCCGCAGGTATCTCACCCATTCCTTTGCGCATTCGGTGAAGAAAGCGTCTTGGCTCGCAAAGGCCTGCCCGAGCCATTCCGGCGTCACCCGCTGATTGTGGAACCAGCATGACACGGCGCGGTCGCGGCCGTCGCGGATGACGTGAATGAACCTGGCCTGCGGAAAGAGCGTGGCGAGCAAGGGAAGATGGAGCCCGTTGTCCGGCGTCTTCTCGCCGACGGCGAGGGTGGCCGCAGCCGCACCCTGCTCGCCGAGCATGAGCGCGAGCGCCGTGGCAAGGAGATAGAACACGTGGTCCGTGCGAAACAGCGGATAGCCGCGGATGTCGTTGAAGATCGCCTTGTTCTTGCCGTCGACGATGCGATTGTGCAGGTTGAACGCATCGATGAGCCGCGGCAGGAGGTGATCGCAGAAATGGCCCTCGCCGCTGCACACGACGTGGGGATGCGCATCGAGCAGCAACTGGGTCCAGGTCGTTCCCGATTTCGGCGCGCCGCACAGGAAGAACAACTGCTTCGAGCGGAGCGCGGCGAGCGCGGCGGGAAGTCTGCCGGGATCGGACATGGGCGACGCTCCAAGGCTGAGGCCGGGCCGTGATGTCGTAGTAGCCCGATACTATTTGACGATGCTAACCAATTGGTTATCGCCTGCCAAACGGAGCCTACGCCGGCGCGGCGCGGGTTGTCACGGGCCGCCGCGCCGGTGCTTGCCAAAAGCGCCGGCAAAGCCTATGAGCGCGCGGCTTTTTTGCGATCGGGGCGTAGCTCAGCCTGGTAGAGCGCCAGCTTTGGGAGCTGGATGCCGGAGGTTCGAATCCTCTCGCCCCGACCACCCCGGAGGATCGAGCCCATGGCGCAGATGCGCATCTATCGGCCGGCCAAGACCGCGATGCAGGCGGGCAAGGCGAAGACGCGGCACTGGATCCTCGAATACGAGCCGGCCAGCCCCCGCGAACCTGACCCGCTGATGGGATGGTCGAGCGCGCGCGACACCCTCAACGAGGTACGCCTGCGCTTCGATACCCTCGAGGAGGCGGTCGCCTTCGCCACCAAGCGCGGCCTCGACTATGTCGTGATCGAGCCGCACGAAGCGCGCTTCACGCCCAAGAGCTACGCCGACAATTTCCGTTTCGATCGGCTCCGCTAACGCAGCCGCCCATCCCGGCCGCGCCATCACGCGGGGCACTGGTGGCCGGCAAGGATTGGCGCGCCCGGCAGGGATCGAACCTGCGACCCTCGGTTTAGAAGACCGATGCTCTATCCGCTGAGCTACGGGCGCCCGCCGCAGAAATCCGCCACTTTCTAAGGCACGAAGTGAGAACTTCCTGCCGTCCGGCGGCGTGTTGGACCCAATCGGGACCCAAGAGCCGCTTATACCCCGGGTCCCGCGTTTCTCGCCAGTTCTCCGATGACCTGAGCCGCCTTGGCATCGGACCCGGCTGTGCGCTTGGCATAGGTGCGCAGCAAGGTCGCGGGGTCGTGCCCGCAGCGGGCGGCGACGGTATGCACGGGAACCCCCGCGTCGAGCAGCATCGTCTCGTGCGACCCCCGAAGGTCGTGCAGGCGCAGGTGACCGAAGCCGAGCTTGTGCACATGCCGCTGAAACGTGCGGGTGACGGCGCTTACATTCCTGAGCCTGCACAGATCAGCGCCAGGCGCCGGGAACACCAGCGCGGCGTCGGGGAGCTTCACGAGCGACAGATCGGCCGTCGCGCCGTCAGGGACGCCGGCCACGAGTTGCCGGTGCGTGCCGCGGATATCGGCGAGGAGCGCCAGCAACCCGTCGTCCACGGCGATCGTCCGCGTTCCCCGCGCGGTCTTTGGCGCCTTGAGGCGGCGCCCGTAGGCCTTCGTCTCCTCGGCGGCGCGCGCGATGCGCAGCGTCTTGGCGGCGGCATCGATGTCTATCCAGCGCAGCGCCAACACCTCATTCCTTCTCATGCCCGTCCATGCCGCGACGGCGACGATTCCGTGCAGCGGGTGACCGACGAAGCCCGCGACGAGCGCCGACATTTCTTTTGCATCAAGCACGCGCGCCGCGGTGCTGTCGGCCGCCTTCGGCTTGTCGGCGCGATCGGCAGGGTTGGCGACAATAAGGCCCTTCAGCACAGCCGTCTTGAGGCACCCGGCAAAAACGGTGTGAACGTGCCTGACGCTCCTGGCGGAAAGCCCGCCGCCGGCGAGCGCGCGATAGAGGGTGTCGAGATCGCCGGGCGTGATGCTCTGCAGCCGGCGCGCGCCGAGCACCGGCAGCACTTGGAGGCGCAGCAGGCCGTCGTAGCGCTCACGCGTGCGCTCGCTGATCTGCCGACCCGCGATCCATTGCGCAGCCCAGTCGGCGAGCGTGAGCTTGTCAGGCGCAACGTGCTGGCCATCGTCGGCGCTCTTGAGAACGCGGCGAAGCTCTTTTCTCGCATCGCCGATGGTGCCGCGGATCGTCTTGGCGAAGCGCTTGCCGCCGACACGGTAGCGCAATCGCCAACTACCTTTGCCGCGCGCATCTATGCCGCCATCGCCGTGGTCACGCTTGCCTCGAGTTCGTGATACTTTCGGTCATATCGGATTCTCCTCTTTGTGATCTTGCCGCGGCATAATTGGGCCGGGCAGGAGTCCATTGAGATATTGCGCGGCGCGCTTGTAGAGCGCGCGCTGATGCCGCCCCAAGCGCTCGCCGTGCTGTTGCAGGTCGATGAGAACGCCGCCGGCGATGGAGCGTGCGAAGGCATCGGCCGGTTCGTTTTCGATCATTGCGCGGAATTGGTCCCGTATCTGCTGGGGTGCATCAGCGACGCCGCGCAGCGGCTGCAGCGTGTCGGGGACGCGCGCGGCACCCTCGGGGCGGAACGAGCTCAGCAACACCACGATCACGGCTAGCATGAGATCGAAGGTGTAGGGGTCCGACACCCAATCGGCGCCGGTGAATCCTTGCGTCCGCTGCATCAACTCGCGGACCACCTGAAGCAGATGGTGCTCCGTTTCGCCGTCGGCGCTCAGCGACCGCGCCAGGCGCCGTTCCGCTTCCTCGGACAACGAGAGCCCGCTCGCCGTCGCCGCCGCATCGAGCAGCTCGCGCGTCTGGACCGTGATGCGCGCGCCGAGCGTTGCGCCCTTTTTCGCGTAGTCGCCTCGGGGCTTTGGTCCGCGTTTAGCCATGGCCGCCTCCGCCGGAAAGGTGTTAGAGAAGTTTTAGACGTTTTTTCTGGATTGCACAACACCGTTTGGTATCTTGGGGGCAAGAGCGAGACGAAGGAAGCCTCGATGGGCAACGAAAAAGTTGTCGAGCCGCTGGTGGTCTCCGCATGGCCGGATACCGGCAAGTTGCTCGGCCTCGGCCGAAACGCGGTTTATGCCGCCATCGCGCGCGGCGAGATACCGTCGATTTGGATCGGCAAGCGGATTCTGGTGCCGAAGGCCGCGCTCGATCGGATGCTCGCCGGCGCGGTGGCAGGCGAAGTTCTAAATCGGCCGCGTAGGGCAACGTCCTAGTAACGGCGGCACCAATGACCGCAAATTCCGAACGCCAAGCGCGATGGCGCGACCGGCAGCATCGGGCTGGGCTCGTGCCGGTTTTGGTGCTGATCCCGCGGGCGTGCGCCGCTGATCTGCGGCTCGCTGCGGAAGCGCTGCGCGCCCGACCCCATCTCTCGATTGGCCCACTTCGCGACCCGATTTCCGGGCGCCTGGTCAGCGCAAAGGCGGCGTTGCGGAATGCCGGCGATTCCGAGCCTAATCGGGATGGCGGTCGATGACATCGGGCGAATTCCTCTATCGCGAACTTGGCCTCGCGCGACAGCGTGCAATTGCCGGCGGCGAGCGAGCATGGCTCAATGCGCGCGGGGTGTCTTGCCCGCTCATCGGCTGCACAACGATCCGCGCCGCCGGTGCCGATCTCTTCGAGCCCGCTGATGACGGGTATCGCGCGTTCGTGTTCGGCGTTCTCGCCGGGGCGCATCTCTGCGGTGTGCACAATGCGCAGTCGGTGACGCCGCGCGATCTCG
Organism: uncultured Alphaproteobacteria bacterium; assembly: GCA_963721625.1. Lineage (GTDB taxonomy): Bacteria > Pseudomonadota > Alphaproteobacteria > ATCC43930 > CGMCC-115725 > DATJLY01. Next base: position 564,874 of record CAVRKF010000019.1, on the reverse strand, counting down.
CCGGCCATGCCGTGGCACTCGTCGACTTGGCGGCGTGGCGCCCGTCGGAGCCGGACCGCATCATGCTCCGCCGCGGCGCCGTGTCGGCCCTCGGCGATTGGAATCTCGACCTTTCAATGTCACCCGGCGAAGCACTGCGGCTGTTCGGCAACCCTATTGCGTGGGCCGCCGCCGATTTCGCGGGTGTGGTTGTCGTCGATTGGAAATCTGCTGCGCCGGCGCTGTTGGAATGGCCGGAGATTTTGCGATACGCTCGATCTCGGCGAGGCGCTCGACACCGAGCTGCGCAAAGCGCGCCGCCGCATCGTCCCTCGCTTGCCGAAAATTGCGGTCCTGGCGGCGTAGATGGCGACGGACAAGCCCATTCCACTGCGCGCCGCACGGCGCCGAGGATCATCCGGTGCCGCTGACGGCGACGGCCGCACGACCATCGACCTGGCCGCGGGAAAACTGTCGCAAAATATCGATGACTGCCTGCGAGCGCTTGGGGAAAATCCGGGTGACTTGTTCCAGCGCGGCGGCCTCCTCGTGCATCCGGTCCTTTCGCCAGTCGCCGCAGCGGACGGGCGCGAAACGCTGTCCCATCGCATCACGCTCGCGCCGCTGGCCTACGTGGTCGAGTTGATCACGAAGGCGGCGCGGATTACGAAATTCGACGCGCGATCGGGCCAGCGCGTCGAGTGCAATTGCCCCCGCTTCATCGCCGAGACGCTGCTCGGTCGCGGCCAGTGGCCGTTGCGAGTGCTCGTGCGCGTCATCAATGCGCCGACGCTTCGACCGGATGGATCGGTGCTCGATCGCCCTGGCTACGACGAGGCTACCGGGCTTCTATTCGAGCCAGGCGACGCGAAATTCCCGGCGATCAGCGCGCATCCGTCGCGCGAAGATGCGTTGCGCGCACTCGACTTTTTGAAGTCGTTGTTCGCGTCATTCCCGCTCGTAACGGGATCGAAGCATGGCGCGGACCTTTCGGTTGCGCTGTCGGCCGTGCTGACGGCGTTTGTGCGCCCGGCGATTCCGACCGCACCGCTCCACGCCTTTACCGCGCCGGTCTCGGGCAGCGGAAAGTCGCTCCTGGTTGATGTCGTCGCGATGATCGCAACCGGACGTCTGGCTGCGGTGATCGCGCAGGGCCAGCTCCAGGAAGAATCCGAAAAGCGCCTCGCCGCGGCGCTGCTGGCGGGTGAATGCAATCGTCTCGATCGACAATTGCGAGTGGGCGCTGACGGGCGGCCTGCTTTGCCAGGCGCTCACGCAATCGACGCTGAAGGTTCGGTTGCTTGGCGCCAGCACGAACGTCGAGGTACCGGGCAATGCCGCGATATTTGCGACCGGCAATAACCTCGTACTAGCCGGTGATCTCACACGCCGCGCGCTTCTTTGCTCGCTCGACCCGCAGCACGAGCGCCCCGAGCTGCGCGTGTTTGACACGGACCCGATCGCGGCGGTGTCCGGCGCCCGCGGCCAGTATGTCGCCGCGGCGCTACGGTGCTGCGTGCACATCCACGTCGCCGGCTGGAGATCGCCGATAGCGCCGGTCGGGTCGTTCGTCGAATGGTCGCGCATGGTGCGCGACGCGCTGCTGTGGCTGGGCGAGGCCGACCCGTGCGAGACGATGGCGAAGGCGCGGGCTAGCGACCCGAAGCTTTGCTGCGTTGGGTACGATCCTGGACGAATGGGAGCGGGTGATCGGTGAGGTTCGTATACCGCTTTCGGCCGTTATCGAGAATGCGTGTGCGCGCGCCAACTCGCTCGGCGGCTCGGATCGCTTCATACATCCGGCGTTCCGTGATGCGCTGCTTTTGATAGCGGCCGACAAGGGCGTCGTCAGCGCCTTGCGGCTCGGCAAGTGGGCCGCGGCAAATGCCGGCCGCGTGGTCGGTGGGCGGCGCCTGGTCAAAGATGGCACGCGCGCTGGGTCTGCGCTGTGGCGGCTCGAATTGCTCGAAAGCTCGCCATGATGAGGTGGAGATGAGAGTACGTGGGGTCGTTTCCTACTATACGTGAAAACTGTCAAATAGTGACAGTTATGGGGAAGGGTGGCAGCCCACCCCACCATCGCCATCATCCCCTCGCCGATGTGCCAGCGCCGCGGATAAAGGGTAATCTGTTTTTATGCATATTTCAGGTGCGGTCGCGGTCGCGTTCATTTGCGTACAGTGTTCCCCTCGTTTCATTGTCGCCATCCTCGCTGCGATCATCGCCAGGCGCTGGCGGCGCGGCGCTCGACGGCGCGAATGTGATGCTGCTGTGCGCCACCTGCCGCGGCGCCAAGACGGCGGCGGCCCTGGCAGTGCGCCAAGCACGGCGGGGGGTGGGGGGTTTGTAGGCACTCCGGCCCGATGCCGTGAACCGCGTTCCCCCTCACGGCCGGATTTTGGATCGGTGCCGGGAGCATTGATTTCGCCCCTCTCGGGCGCCGGAACAATCAACCGGGGGGCGCCTTTCAAATTTCAGAACACGCGTCCCGGTATCGAGGCGGCATTTCAAGGGGGCATCAGAATTCATGGGACATTCATAATGAACGGACACGGCGGGCGTCGCGCTGGCGCGGGCAGGCCTCGGCGCAGCGCGACGATGCGCGAGTTGATACTCGCCGAACAGGTCGAGCTCCTACGGGCCTGCGGCGTGCTGCCGGCGGAGCTCGCGGCGCCGCCGGCATTTCCGGATCGCCGCCGCGCCGCAGCTGTGGGCGGTGCGCCAGGCGCTCGCAGCGATCGTCGTCCGGCGTTCCCGGACCGACCGCACCGTCGTCGAGCGCGTCCTCCGCGCCGCCAATGACGACCTCACGCGGCGCGTCGTGCTCGCCGCGGCGAGGATCGAGAGCACTGATGATGGCGCCGGCGCGATTGATCGCGCTGGCGATCTTCTCGACGATACACCGGGAAACGTTGCGTCCGTCGCGTCGTCGGGTGAAGCGTGACCGCGCTAGAGATCGTCGCCGCTTTCGAGCGGGCGATCGGCGTCTTGACCGCCGAGTCCGATGCGCAGCTCGAGGACGCGGCGCGCGCGATCCGCGACTGGCTCGGCGGGCTCGCCTTCGACGATGCGGCGGGGTTGGGCGGCGGCTGGCGCGACACCGTCCGGGCAAATCGCCGCGATGCCGCCCTGGCGGCGCTGGTTGCGCGGTTCCAGTGCGGCGATGTCGCTTTGGCTGCGGTCGCCGCGCGCTTCCCGTCGCGGCGGTGGAAGCGTCCGCTGGCGGTGTGGATCGCGCGCCAGGTCGCGGCCGAGGTCCGGCGCCGCGCCCGCCTCGCCGGGCAGAGCCGGCCGCGGCCGGACGGCGTTGCGGGCCTGATTTTCGACCTGGTCGAGAACGCGTGCCCGACCGATCCCGACAGCGTCCGCCGCCTCGCGCCATTCGATCTGGTAATCGAGCGGGCTGTCGGTAACCAGATGGAGCACGTACGGTAACATCGAGGAGTGTGGGATGGATATTTCAAGGATGGTTGGCGCCCGATTCGTCGATACGCCGGAAGGCGAGGCGGAACTGCGGGTTTTGCGGACGCTCGAAGACGCGTTGGCCTCCACGGAGCGCGAGATCGATTCGGCGACCTGCGACGAATACCTTCGCGGGCATCCTCAAGACAAGCAAGCGCGCGCCCGGCGCGCGCAGTTGGACGCGACGTTGGACGCCAAGGAGGATAATCCCCCGCGATCGCCCGATGCGGGGTCACGCCCCCCTGAGGTGCTCGCCGCGCTCGCGATCGCCATCGGGCCGCAGCCCCCGTCCGCCGAACCCTTCGCCGACAAGATTGGGCGACTGCGTGAGAAGGTGGCGACGCTGCGCGCAGGCATTGTCGTCCAGACGCCGGTGGTCGATCGCGTGAACGACGAGCTGTCGCGCAAAGTCGCGCTCAAGGTGCAGACCGAGCACAAATCGCAAATCTTGGCCATTTTCCGGGCGGCTCAAGCGCTCGCCGCTGCGGTCGATGCCGAGCGCGCGACGCGCCATGCGGTTGCGGAACTCGGGTTTGCTTGGCGTCAAGATATTTGTCGCGTAGCCATACCTGCCGGGGCGACGCGGCTCGGCAGCGAACGCAATTTCGATAGCGACATCTCCCGATGCCGCCGCCAGCTCGAGGACTGGAAATACCTATGAGCACCGCCTCCGCCGCAACGAAGCCTCTGAGCGCCGCCGATCATTTTGCGACTTGGCGCCGGGAGATCGCCGCCGAATTAGCCGCCGCCGAGCGCGGGCTGGCGGTCGCGCGCGCGGAACGCGCTACTGCCGAGGCCGCCGAGCGCGAGGCTGATGCCGTCCATTCGGGCATCAGAAAGCTCGTGACCGAGCGTGGCGCGATCCCTGGCCCGATCGCGTTCCGGCTCGACGACCTTCGCCGCCTGCACGAAGCCGCGTGCGGCTCGGTCGCGAAGGCGAAGGCGCACGAAGTCGTATCGTCGCGGTGCATCGCCGATCTTGCCGCCGCGCTCGCGCGCCTCGACGAGCTAGATCATCTAGGCGAGGCCGCGGAATGATGGAGCGCCTGCGCCGCGGCGGTACGCTCGATGCCGCGCCCTATGCAGCAAACGGCCGCGTTGTGCGCTACGTGCTGTCGACCCCGGCGGTGGGACGCGACCAGCACACGGTCGCGGCCGACGCCTGGGTCCTGACCAATTATCTCAAGAACCCGGTCTTCCTCTGGGCCCATGACGACACGCTGCCGCCGATCGGCCGGATGGTAGAGATCGGGACCTTCAGCGACCAGCTCAAGGGCAACGTCGAATATGCCGATCGCGACGTAAATCCCTTCGCCGACACGGTGTACCGCCTCGTGCGCGGCGGCTATCTCAACGCGGTGTCCGCCTCGTGGCGCCCGCTCGAATGGTCGTACGCGCGCGACAAGGACCGCCCCGGCGGGATCGACTTCACTAAGGTCGACCTCCTCGAGGTGAGCCAGGTCCCGCTGCCGGCGCTGCCCGCCGCGCTCGCAGAAGCGCGGTCGCGCGGGATCGACACGCTCCCGCTTTACCACTGGGCCGAGCGCGCGCTCGACCTCGGCGGCGGAGTTCTGCCGCGGACCGAACTGGAAGAACTACGGAGATCAGCAAAGATGCCGCACTACGAAACCGATGGCGCCGCGCGCCGGCGCGCAATCGCGCGAGAACTGCGCGCCTGTGCCCACGCCGATCTCTCGCCAGGCGCTCGCGCGCAGGGCCGGCTTATGACACAGAAGGAGATGGACGCCGTCGGATATACCAACGCGCTGTGGGCGCCGCACGAGTGGGGACGCGAATATGACACGACGACGCTGAGCGGGCTCGGCATCCATCCCGGCAAGGACCCCGGCGTGCACGACCCAGGCACGCCGGAGGGCGCCGCAGCGCTATCCAAATTCGTCGATGATGCCGTTCTTGGCCTCCGCCCAGATGTAGAGAAAGTGGCCCGGCACCTCGCTCGCGCGGCCGGCCGCCATCGCACCCTCGGGGAGCAGCACGAGGCGATCGCCGCCGATGTCGACGGCTTAGACGATCATCACGCGCGGCTTCAGGAACGGCTCACCGATCTCGGCGTTGGGAACGACCGCGAGGTCGCGCGCGCGATGCGGGGCATCGAACGCAGCCGCGAAAAACTCCGGGCGCACACCGCCGACGCGGGGGAGACCCACGCGGCGCTCGGCGACTTCATCGACGCGGCCCGGCGGGCCCTACGCGACGGATGATGGGCCACCCCGTCTCGATCGCAGACAGCAGGGCACGGCGCGCAACCCTGCAGCATTCGATGATTTTTGCGCGCCCCGACCAGGCGATGGTGTCGGCGAAAACGTCGTCCGCCGGCGGCCGGCCTCCATCCCGGCGCGCCGGCCATCCTTGGGAGTAATGCTATGGAATTCATCTGGGACGGCCCAAATCTCGATATCCGGCCCATCACCGACGAAGGGCGCGTGCTCGGCGAAGTGAACGCGGTCCTGGCCGAAGCGTTCGAACGGATTGCGGACGCGAACGTGCAGGAGATCGCGCCGGAGCTGCAGGAAGCGGCCGATCGGCTCGTCCGCGCGCATGCGCTGGTTAAGCCGCTATTCGCCATCGGGCGCATCGCGCCGCACCGCCGGGCCGCGAATGCGCCGGAATACGCCGAGATTCTCGCCCGCCTGGCGATGGCCGAGGTCGCGTTTGTAGCGCAGCTGGCGCGGTTGCGCTCGGGCTGGCTCTTCCGCTCTTCGCGGGCGCCGTCGGGGCCTATGACTGGAGACCGATAGGTAAACCAAGTAACGACGTTGAGGTCTGCCCATGCCCGACGGCATCTCAATCAAGGTCACGGCGGAAACCGCCGATCTCTCGGCCAAGCTGGCGCTCGCCCAGGCGGATATGCGCGCCTTCGGGGCGCAGACGCGCACCGCCGCCGAGGCGATGCGCGCGGCCGGCGCGAGTGCGTCGTCGGAACTGCGGGCCGGGCTCGAGCGTGCTGCCATGGCGGCGGCACAAGCCAAGGCGCAGGTGGCGCAGCTGCGCGCCGAGATGAACGAGACGGCCGCGCGCGGCAAGTCCGGCATGGCCGATCTGCGCGCCGGCATCGACGAGCTGGCGCGGCCGCTGACCCGCGCCACCGCCGCGGTCGGCGCGCTCGGCGAGATCTTCGTCGCCGGGCTCGGCCTCGGCCGGCTGGCCGAGTCCGTCAACCAAATGGCCGAGATGGGCGCGCAGCTCGAGCGCATGTCGGCCGAGACCGGCATCGCGGTCGAAAATATCGCCGGGCTGCGCTACGCGGCCGAGCAGTTCGGTGTCCAGGCCGACACCCTCGACCGCGCGCTCGCGATCTTAGCTAAGAACATGAGCGAGGCCATCGCCCAGCCCGCCGGACGCATGGCGCTGGCGTTCGGCAATGCCGGCATGTCCATGCAGGAGTTGCAGGCGCACTCGAACGATCTGCTCTATGTGCTGCTGCAGCTGTCAAAGGCGTTCCACGCGCATGAGGGGGGCGCGCGGGCGCTCGCCGAGGCCTTGGTGCTGCTTGGCACGCGGAATGCGGCGCTGGTCGATACGCTACGCCAAGGGCCGGACGCGATCGCGGCGATGATCGCCAAGGACGGCCAGCTCGAGGGCATGACCAAGAACGTCACGACCGCGCTTGATCAGCACCGCAAAGCGATCCTCGACGTCGGCACCGCCTGGGGCGGCTTCGAGGCGAAGCTGGCGGCGTCGATGCCCTGGCTCGATACCGCGGCCGAGAAGCTGGCGCGCTTGCTGTCGATCCAGACGACCAGCGCCGCGGCGCGCGGAGCGCATATGCCGGCGCTGCCCGGCGCCGGTGCAGCGCCGGAAGGCGGAGCCGCGGCGAGCGGCGGCGCGAGCGCTGAGGTGGCGATTCCGCCAGTGTCGGCGAAGCAATCGGGCGCCGCGCTGCCGCAATTCGGCGACATCCCGCAAGTGACCTCGGCCTTGAGCCAGTTCCAGGCCAAGCTCGCCCAGGTCAAGGCCGACATGGAGGAGACGGGCGCCTCCAATGCCGCCATCCTCGAGCGCGAGGTGGCGCTGTGGCGGCAGGAGGTCGGTGCCGCCGATCTCACCGCGCAGCAGAAAATCCAGGCCGAGCGCTCCTACCAGCAGGCGCGCATCCAGCTGATGCAGGCGACGGGCTCGGACGCGATCGCGCTGGCGCGGGGGCAGGCCGAGGCGATCGCCGCCGACGACAGCAAGACGAAAGCCGAGCAGCTCGCCGCCGAGGCCGGGGTGTGGCAGGCGCTGCTCGCCGGCACGCGGATGAGCTACGAGCAGCGGATCGAGGCGACCCGCTCGCTCAACCAGACGCTGGCCGAATTGGGGCGCCAGCGCGTCGCCGACGCCAAGCACAATGCCGACGCCGAGACCAAGGCGCTGAGCGCGTCCTATCGCCAGATCACCGAAGAGGCGAAGAAGAACGCCGAGGCGTTGAAGAAGTACCTCGACGACGTGGCGCGCTGGAACAAACAGAACGCCGAGCAAACGGCTCGCGACTGGAATCAGGGATTCAACGCGATCGAGGGCGCGGCCAAGACCGTGCTCGACGACGTGATCACCCGGCACGAGACGCTGGCCCAGGCCGGGCAGCAGGCGGTGCAGAAACTCGTCCTGTCATGGATCGAGGGCCTGGCCGAGATCATGGTCAAGATCGCGGCGTTTGAGGCGCTGAGCCTGGCGAGCGGCATCGGCGGACCGCTGGGCAGCCGGTTCAAGAGTGGCGCCAACGCGCTCGGCGGCAGCGCCGCGGTGGCACCGACCTATGGCGGCGGCGCCGGCACGCCGGCGACGGGCCTCGCCGCGGTGCTGCCAGCCGGGCTGGCAGCGATGCTCGGCATCGGCGGCGCCGGCGGCGCGCAGAATCAGGGCATGCAGCAGCTGCAGCAGGCGATCACGGGCAACACCACAGCGACGATGTCCAATTCGAAGTGGGGCGCGGGGAGGGCATGCAGGTGAGGCCCCGCCGCCGTCCATTCTGCCAGCAGCAAATTAATCAACATCGATTTCGAGCCGACTTACGCCCTGGCGCGCCCGGCAGGGCTCAAGCCGTCGCGCGTGCCGCTTACGATGGTCTGCGGCGCGCCGGCGAGCGGGAAGTCCTTCTATGTCGCCGAACATCGTGCGCCGGTTGATCTCGTGATCGATCTCGACCAGATAGCCTGCGAGCTATCGGGGCATGTTGGCCACGACTGGAGCCGCTCGGCGTGGCTCGGCGCCGCGCTGCATCGCCGCAACGCGATTTTGCGCACGCTGTCGGATGATCAATGTCAGTGGCCGCGGGTTTGGTTCGTGATCTCGGCGCCATTGGCCATTGAGCGGGACTGGTTTGCAAAGGCACTTGCGGCCGAACGCGTCGTCGTGATGGCGACCCCGCCCGATCTTTGCGTGGAGCGGATTTGCGCCGACCCGAGCCGGTGGCGTGGTGGCGTGGCGGAACGGCTCATTATCGATTGGTGGCGAAAATTCAGGCCTCGCGACAGCAACTCTATAGTCGCGCCTCCGCCTGGGGATACGTGAGCGGGGCGCCGGGCGGTGAGGGCTTGCGCGCCGGCTCGGGCGGGCGCATGATTCGGTCTGGTGCTTCAAACACCGCAGACGGCGCCGCCCCGATAGGCATGGCGGATTTTATGCGCCCGCGCAATGTCGGGAGCGAGGCGGATACAATACCCGGAGACGGGAAAGAAGCCCGGGCCTTCTGCGGCCTTTGAAGCTCCCGGCGCCCGCGCCGGCCGCGGGCATGGGCGCTATTGCCCAATTCCGCGAGGCACAAATGCAGCACCACGACCTTTCACCCGATCCATGGGCACAGGCGCACGCGGGCGGCGATGCCGTCACACCCAGGCCCGCGGCGCCCCTACCGGCGCCAGCGGCGATCTCGCCCGAGCTGCGGCACCTGTTCGTCACCGCCGAAGACCTCGCCGCGGCGCATTGCTCGGCGAATGAGGCCGTCGACGGCCCGTCGCGGGCCGCCGACCCGGCACAACGCGCCGCGCTCCAGGAGGAGGAGGAGCGGTTGCGCTTGGCAGTCGAAGCGAGCGAACAGGCGCTAATGGCGTTCCCGGCGCGCTCCGTCGCCGACGCCGCGGCAAAGCTGCGTCGCTATGGCGGCATCCTCGGATACTGCCAGAGCGCGGTGCCCGGCACGCGCACCACGCACAGCTTGCTCGACGCCTGCCTTCGCGAACCCGACTGCGATACCGAGTTCGACGAGGCGCGATGGGTGATCGCGGTCTTGCGCGACCTCGACCGGATCGCCGCGGCCGCTATGCCCGAGGCCAAGAGCAGCGCAGCCTCACTCATGAGGCCCGAGAGTGCCGAGATGCAGCACGATCCGTCGCCCGACCAGGCCGGCCCTGAAGGCCATCTCGCTAGCGGCGCCGGCGACGCGGTGGTGGCGCTCGCGCGGGAGCGTGCCCGCATCGCGGCCGAGGCTGAGGGACAGGACGACGAGACGTTTGACCGGATGTTCGACGATGTGTTCGCTCTCGACGACCAGATCGTCGCCACGCCCGCGGCGTCGATCGCCGGCATCACCGAGAAGCTGCGCATCTGCGCGTGGATGGAGGACTTCGACGCCGGCGGGACGACGGGCTTGATGGTTCTGTCGGCGATTGCGGACCTCGAGCGCTTCGCACGCGACAGAAGCTAGACGGCTGGGGCTGCCCTGCCAGCGCGGGAAAATTTAATTCTCACGCCGGATCAATGCCGCGCTTGCGTAGCGGCGGCGCGGAGCTTATCCCGGGATGGACACCAGGGACGGTGAAGATATGGCGCCTTTTGACATCACGCCAGCGGTGGCGCGGCTCGACCGCATACACGACGCGCTCGCCGGCGTCGCCGGGGCGCCCTCGCTTCCGGCCGCGCTGCGCGAGGCGACGGCCGGCGTCGCGGCCGACGTCGAGCAGCTCGCCGGCGAGCTCGATCGCGCCGGCGACGCGGGTGAGCTGCGCGAGATCATCACCGGGGCGCGTGAGTACCTGCCGCGCAACTTCGCCGACTTCGGCGCCGCGATCATCGATGACCTGATCCGCGAATTCCGCCTCAGGGCATCGGCGCCGGTGCCGGCCGGGATCGCCGGCGCCAGGTCCGAGCCGCTCGTCATCCCGCGGCGGCGGCCAAGACGGGCGCCGGAGCGAATGGGCGGCGCAGCTTAGCGCCGTCCGCCCTACCCGCGAAGCTCGCGCAGGCGTTGGGCGCGCAGCTTCTGTTTTCCGACCGCCAGGACGTAGTTCTGCAAGCTGGCCGGCTGGTCGCCGAGCCACGCCAAAAACCACGCGAGCGCTTCATCGAACACAATCGGCTTGCCGTCGTCGTCAAAATAGGTCAGCCGAAGCGGTCGCCCGCGGTGGTCGACCGCGGTCGACGAAAACTCAGGCGCCGGCGAGCCCCGCCGTTTCCGGGCCGGGCGCCGGCGAGCGGGAAACGTGACGACGTTCTCAGCCATATGGTTGCTCCTCAGCCTGCGGCGAAAAACGGGACATCCTCGTCATCGCTGGCCCCAACCTTGGACCCAACACCCGGCTACTGACGGTGACAAAACGGCATGGCACAATGAGCGACCCTCGCAAAATGCATGCAAAACTGGCCTGATCGGGACCGTGCGCCATCCACGGGGAGCGCCCTTTCCGAATTAGAAGACCGATGCTCTATCCGCTGAGCTACGGGCGCCCCCTTGTCCGAGCGCTGTTCTTGCCGGGGCCAATCTAACGCAGAAGGCAGGTGGCTCCAACCCGCGACGCGTCGCCCTTCGTCTTTCGCGTCTGCAAGGGTCGGGATTTTGCGGGGCGCGGTTCACGGCTTTCACCTCGGTTTTCGGGTATTCGACGGAAGCGGCGCGAGGCCGTACGCCGCGCATATATTCGCCATTGCCGGGCGGAATTCCGTTGACTTCGTCCGCGGCCGTGGTTCTGCTAATGTCCGGCGTGACAGTGCTGTGGCAATGCGGGGGAGCCGCGATGCGTGGCCGCAGCGGCACGCTGGGGCCGATCCGGCGGAGGAAGCGAACGGTGTCATTGACCGTGCGGTTCTGGGGGGTGCGGGGTAGCATCGCCGTGCCGGGAGCCAGTACCGCCCGTTATGGCGGCAATACCTCGTGCATCGAAGTCCGCTGCGGCGATCGGCTCTTCATCCTCGATGCCGGTACAGGGATTCGCGCCCTCGGCAATGAACTCATCACGAGCGGCGCGCCGATCGAGGCGGACATGCTGTTCACGCATACCCATATCGATCATGTCTGCGGCATTCCGTTCTTCGCCCCGTTCTATCAGCCCGGCAACCGCTTTCACCTGTGGCTCGGCGGGTTGTCGAAGGGGTGGGGCATCGAGCAGGCGCTGCGCCAGATCATGCAGGCGCCGATGTTTCCGGTGGCGCTCGACATCTTCAAGGCCGAGTTGAGCTTCAAGGACTTCCACAGCGGCGACGACATCCTCACCGAGTCGGGCTTCGCCATCGCCACGGTGCCGCTCAACCATCCCGGCGGCGCGACCGGTTATCGGATCGAGCACGAGGGCCGCTCGGTCGCCTACATCACCGATACCGAACACCGCCCGTCCGGCCAGGATCAGAACATCGTCGCGCTGTGTCGGGACGTCGATCTCATGATCTACGATGCGACTTATACCGACGAGGAGTTCCCGCGCTATATCGGCTGGGGCCACTCGACCTGGCAGGAGGCGATTCGCGTTGCCAATGCGGCCGGCGTCAAGCGTCTGGTGTTGTTCCACCACGATCCCAGCCACGACGACAAATTCATGGACAAGGTGGCAAAAGAGGCCGATCGCGGCCGCGGCGGTACCACGGTCGCCCGCGAAGGCCTGGTGATTGAGGTCTAGCCCGCTTCTATCGCTTCGTCCCGCGATGGCACGCGTTCACTCATTCCGCAGCGCCGGCATGACGCGCGTAACGAAAAGCCCGAGCGATGCAAGCGTCTCGGCCAGCGTCAGATCGCCGAAGGCGAACTGGCCGACGCAGTAATTGGCGCCGGTGGCGCGGTGCTGTTCGCGCAGATAGGCGATGACGGTCTCGGGCGCGCCGGCCACGCCTTGGCCGATCTCCTGCAGCGTGTCGAAATCCGCCGGACGGGCGTGCTGCGCAATGGTGCCATGGCGGCGGAAGAGATAGGTGAAGCTGTCGTGCCAGCGCGGATAGGCGCGGCGGGCGAGCGCTTGGGCCGCACGGTCGGTTTCGGCGACGACGACGAAGCGGCCAAGGCCGATTTTCGGTTCCGGAGCATGGTCGGCGCGCTCGGCCCAGCCGGCGCGGAACCGCGCAATCGCGGCGCCGCTCGCCGCGGGGGGATCGAGGCAGATGACGTGCAGACCCTGGCGCGCCGCGCGATCGCCGCTTTCCGGTGCATGCAGCCCGTACCAGATCGGCGGATGCGGATGCTGGCAGCGGGCTCGATCTCCATCGGCACGTCCTTGAAGCGGAAGTGCCGCCCTTCGAATGTCAGTGACCGCTGCGTCAGTCCGGCGCGCACGAGATCGAGCATCTCGGCATAGACGCTCTGCGCCGCCGCCGGGTCCTCGCCGAAATAGGCGAGCTCGATCGGCGATGCGCCGCGGCCGAAGCCGAGATCGAGCCGGCCGCCGCTCATCTGGTCGAGCATGCAGATCTCCTCGATCAGGCGCAGCGGATGATAGAGCGGCAGGGCAAAGACCATCGGCCCGAAGCGCAGCCGCCGTGTGCGCTGCGCCACCGCGGCGAGGAAGACGCTCGGACTCGGCGCCATGCCGAGCGGCGTCGCGTGATGCTCGGCCAGGTGATAGGAATAGAAGCCGGCGCGATCATAGGCCTCGGCGAGCTTGAGCCGGTCCTCGTAATAATCGCGGAGCGGCGCGCCTGAGGCGTCGAGATGGTCGAAGATGCCGAAATCCATGGGAGCCGCGCCGCTTTCGCTGTTATCCGGCGATGGTAAGGGGCGCGCGGCGCCGCTTCAACCGCGGGAAGACGCGCCGCCGAAACGGGGCAATACGGGTGAGCGGGCGGCGGCGACGGCAATGAGGTTGCACCATTGCCCGATTTTCGCTACTTAGCTGCGCGCTGACGCCTCCTCAGAGTATGCGCGCATGGCAGTACCGAAAAAGAGAGTGTCCATGTCGCGGCGCAAAATGCGCCGCTCGCACCATGCGCTCCCGCGGGCGAGCTATGCCGAATGCTCCAACTGCGGCGAGATGAAGCGGCCGCACCATGTTTGTGCGGCGTGCGGCCATTATGACGGCCGCGAGGTGGTGGCGGGCGCGGCCGAGACCGACCTAAGCCCGAAAGCGGCGGGGAAGCGCGCGCGCCGTGAGCGCTCGGATCACCATCGCGCTCGACGGCATGGGCGGCGACCGCGCGCCCGATATCGTGATCAAGGGCGCGAGCATCGCGCTGCAGCGCTATCCGCATGCCCATTTCCTCATCTTTGGCGTCGAGGATCAAATCCGCGCCGGCGCTGGCGAAGCTGCCGCGGCTCGCCGGGCATGTCACCGTCCGACACACCGACGAGATCGTGACGGGCGATGCCAGGCCATCGGTGGCGCTGCGCACCGGCCGGCGCTCGTCGATGCGGCTCGCGATCGACGCGGTGGCCGCGGGCGAGGCGGATTGCGTCGTCTCGGCCGGCAATACCGGCGCGCTCATGGCGATGGCGAAATTCGCGCTGCGCATGCTGCCGGGCATCGACCGGCCGGCGATGGCCTCGTTCTTCCCGACCCAGCGCGGCGAGAGCGTGCTGCTCGATCTCGGCGCCAATGTCGAATGCGACGCCGACAATCTGGTGCAGTTCGCGCTCATGGGCGATGTGTTCGCCCGCACCGTGCTGGGACTGCTGCAGCCGACGGTCGGGCTGCTCAATGTCGGCTCCGAAGAGATGAAGGGCAACGATGCGGTGCGCGGCGCGGCGATGCGGCTGCGCGCGCCGGGCGGTCCCATCCATTTCCAGGGCTTTGTCGAGGGCGACGGCATTGCCGCCGGCGCGGTCGATGTGATCGTCACCGACGGCTTCACCGGCAATATCGCGCTCAAGACCGCCGAGGGCACGGCCCGGCTGTTCACCGATTTCCTGCGGGCGTCGTTCCAGCATTCGCTGATGGCGCGCGATCGGCTATCTCTTCGCCCATAGCGCGCTGCGCAAGCTGCGCGGCGCGGCTCGATCCGCGCCGCTACAACGGCGCCGTGTTCCTGGGGCTCGACGGCATCTGCGTCAAGAGCCACGGCGGCACCGACGCGCTCGGCTTCGCCAACGCCATCGGGGTCGCCGTCGACATGAAGCTGAACGGCTTCCTCGACAAGATCCGCGACGGGCTCGGCCATCTCAACGAGGCGCCGCAGCCGCAGGACAAATCGCAATCGGCGGCGCTGTGACATGGCCTTTCGCTCGCTGGTCCTCGGCTGCGGCGGCTATCTTCCCGAACGGGTCGTCACCAACGCGGATCTGGCGCAGCGGCTCGACACCTCCGACGACTGGATCGTGCAGCGCACCGGCATCCACCAGCGCCATATCGCGGCGCCGGGAGAGCTGACCTCGGATCTCGCGTTCCAGGCCGCGGCGCGCGCGCTTGCCGCCGCGGGCAGGGCACGCCGCCGACATCGACCTGGTCGTGCTGGCGACGGCGACCCCCGACCATACCTTTCCGGCCACCGCCGCCAAGGTCGCGGCGCGGCTCGGCGTGAAAGCGGGCGTGCCAGCCTTCGATGTCCAGGCGGTGTGCACCGGCTTCATCTACGCGCTTGCCGTTGCCGACAATTTCCTGCGCTGCGGCCAGGCGAAGCGTGCGCTGGTCATCGGCGCGGAGACGTTCTCGCGCATCCTCGACTGGCAGGACCGCGGCACCTGCGTGCTGTTCGGCGATGGCGCCGGCGCCGTCGTGATCGAAGCCGTGCCCTCGAACGGGCAGCCCGCTCGAGCGCGGCATCCTCTCGACCCATCTCCATGCTGACGGCGGCAATTACAACCTGCTTTATGTCGATGGCGGGCCGTCCTCGACCGGAAGCTGCGGCCTGTTGCGCATGGAGGGGCGGGAGGTCTTCCGCCACGCGGTGCATCGGCTTGCCGAGGTGGTCGACGAGGCGCTCGCCGCCAACGGCCTGCGCGCGGCCGATATCGACTGGCTGGTGCCGCACCAGGCGAACCGGCGCATCATCGACGGCATGGGCAGGAAGCTCGGCCTCGATGCCGCGCGGGTGGTGGTGACCATCGACCGCCATGCCAACACCTCGGCCGCTTCGGTGCCGCTGGCGCTGGCCGAGGCCGCCGGGGACGGCCGCATACGGGCTGGACAGCTCGTGATGCTCGAAGCGATGGGCGGCGGCCTCACCTGGGGCGCGGCCTTCATAAGCTGGTAGAAGGGGCCGGCCGCGGCGCTCGCCGGAGATTCAAGAACCTCACCCAACTCTCTGTATTTGCAAAATTTCTCTGCGCGGTCTAGGGTTCGGAAAAACGGGGAGGATCAGAATGGCCGCGCAAACGGTAACCCGCGCTCAGTTGAGCGAGGCGGTTTACCAGGAAGTCGGGTTGTCCCGGAATGAATCCGCAGCGCTGGTTGAGATCGTGCTCGCCGAGATTTCCGATGCTCTGGCGCGCGGCGAGATGGTCAAAATCTCGTCCTTTGGGAGCTTTGCCGTGCGCAAGAAAGGCAAGCGCGTAGGGCGCAATCCTAAGACGGGAAAAGAAGTGCCGATCAACCCTCGCCGGGTGCTGGTCTTTCGCGCATCGCACGTCCTCAAGGATCACATCAACGCGGCCTTGAGCAAGTCCGAGCCGCGCCGCAGCGGAGTGGCATGAGCTTGCCCGACCTGTTCGATCCCCCGGCCCCCGCGCCGGCGCGGCGGGCGGCCAAATCCGCCGAAGCCTTTCGTACCATCAGCGAGGTCGCGGGCGATCTTGAAGTACCGCAGCATGTCCTGCGCTTCTGGGAGTCGAAATTCCCGCAGATCCGGCCGCTGAAGCGCGCCGGCGGGCGGCGCTATTACCGGCCCGACGACGTGGCGCTGCTGCGCCGCATTCGCCAATGCCTGTACGAGCAGGGCTATACCATCAAGGGCGTGCAAAAGCTCCTGCGCGAGGGCGCGCTCAAAGCGCCGGAACAGCGCGCGCCGTTGTCGCCGCCGGACACGGCCCCGCAAACCACCGTAGCGGCGCGGCCGCCGGCCCGGCTGGACGGGGCGTTGCGCGAGAGCCTCATCGAACTGCGCCGCGAACTGGTGGCGTTGCGCGACGCGCTCGCCGCCAAACGTCGCGACGACCGCTCAGCCTGAGACGGCGCGGAGCAGGCCGAAAAGGCTGATGGCGATCCAGAACACCTCGATCACCACGGACGGAAAATTCCACTGCGTCGTGAGCGAGGCGAGGATCAGCGCCGCACCGACAAGATTGAACAGCGGAAAGCGCCAGTCCTCGGCGCTGAGCCAGCGCATCTGATTGGCGAAGTAGGCGACGATCACGACGGCCGCGCCGACGAAACCGGCGATGGTGAAGGGATCGAGCAAGGTCGCATTCATCACGGCGCTGCCGGGATAGGAAGACGCTGCTTCGTCGGTCAAGCGAATTCACCGGCGGCGGCGCCATTGCCACCATCCGGAGCGGGCGATATCATCGCCTCCTCCAGGGACGGGCAGTAGCGCAGCCTGGTAGCGCATCAGCATGGGGTGCTGAGGGTCGCGAGTTCGAATCTCGCCTGCCCGACCATTTCCAACTCGCTCGATGTGCAGCACTCGTGGTGGCGCAGGGCAACGCCCGTGCGTCACTAAATCCGCAGCTATCGCGAGGGAGGATGACGACATGACCACGCGGCGAAAATTCCTAAAAGGCGCGGCCATCGGTGCCGGCGCGATGGTCGCCGCCCCGGCGCTGATCCGCACCAGCGGCGCGGCCGAGCCCATGAGCGTGGTGACGCCGCTGGGCTTCAGCATCGACTTCTTCGATACCATGAACGCCTATTCCGGCGGGCACTACAAGAAATTCGGGCTCGATGCCAAGGTCATCGGCGGCAATACCGGGGTGCAGATGGCGCAGCTCGTGGTCGCCGGCCAGGCCAATTTCGGCCGCGGCGCGCCGCCCGACATCATCCGCGCCGTGGCGGCCCATCAGGTCGCGCCGATCGCGATCTCGACCGTCGCACAGGGCTGCAACTTCCGCGTCTTCAGCCTGAAGTCGAACCCCGTGCTCGAGCCCAAGGATTTCAAGGGCAAGACCGTAGGCCTGATCACCATGGCGTCGCCGACCGGCATCTATCTCGACGCGATGCTGGCGAAGGCGGGATTGAGCAAGGACGATGTCCAGCGCCAGCCCACCGGCGGAACGCCCGGCGCGATCGAGATCCTCAAGAAGGGCCGCGTCGATTGCTTCATCTCGACCATCTCGGTCGAGGTGGCGCTGCGGCTCGCGCACGAGCCGGTGGCGGTCTTCGATCCCGACCAATACCTGCCGCTGCCCGGCCAGTGCTATTACGCGATGCAGCAGACGCTCGACCAACGGCCCGAACTGACGGTCAATTTCCTGCGCGCGATAAAATCCTCGATCGACGAGATGCTGAGCGAGCCGCTGAAGCCGCTGATCGTGCGTGCCGCCAAGGATTTCGAGATTCCCGGTGCCAACAACCCCGACCTGCTGGCGACGATGCTCCAGGCCATCGTCAAGGAGTCGGTTCTGTCCGAGGGCAGGCAGAACGTGATGCTCAACATCCCGCGGAAATGGAACGAGGGCTGTGCCGCGCTCGAACTCGCGCATATGGTCACGATCGCGGACCCCAGTGTCCTCTACACCAACAAATACGTGGACGAGGCGATGAAGGCCTGATCGCGCGCCGCCCGCTTCAGCCGCCGGTCGGCTTCTTGCACCAGACCGAGATCGGCGTAAGGCTTGAAGTCGAGCTTGGCCGTGATGAAGCCGAGCGCCTGCCTGGCGTCGGCGCTTCTAGGTCTGCTTTATCTTTTTATAGGTAAAACAATAACATTGTTTCCGAATCTCATCTGAGAGATGAGGTTTTGGACCGGGGTGGCCGCGACGCTGCGGCCATGCGCGGTCAGGCGGCACACGAGCCAGTCACGCTTCAGCGGATTGTCGAACCATTTCTCGGCCCAGCCATGAGCGATACAGGCGCGGATCGTGCGCTGGCTGACGGGACGGCCGCACTCGTCGAACAGCGGCAGTTTTCCTCCGGCCTGTTCGAGGCCGCGCCTGAGCCAGGCACGCTGGGCGGCGGATGGTTGCTTCTTGCCGTCGGTTGCGGCGTCCATAATCCCCCGCCGATCCGGTCACGCTTGCCGGATGTTAACCATATTTCTTAAGGTCGCACCAGGACTGCGCGAGGCGGCTGGCGGCGAGGAGGAGCGCGATGGCGGTGATGTTTGTCTATGTGACCGCCGCCGATGCCGACGAGGCCCGGCGCATCGGCCGCGCCGCCGTAACCGAGCGCCTCGCTGCCTGCGCCAACGTGCTGGCGGGCATGCGGTCGATTTATTGGTGGGACGGCGACGTGCAGGAAGCGGATGAGGCGATGTTGATCCTCAAAACCACTGCGGCGCGGCTCGACGCGCTGATGACGCGGGTGAAGGAACTTCATTCCTATGAATGCCCGTGCATCGAGGCGCTGCCGGTCGCTGGCGGCAATCCCGACTTCCTCGCCTGGGTTGCCCGCGAGACCGATGGCACCTGAGTCAACGGCCGTTCGGAAGCGATCCGTGCCGTTGACGATCGCGCCGGCCGCCGCGCGATGCCGCGCGCGACGCCTGATCGCCCATTAATGGAAAGGGCATTGTCCGTGTGCGACACTTCGGGGTGAAACGCTTGGGGGGATTGCAACATGCGATGGCTATTGTCGGCGACGATCCTCGCGGTGGGCGCCATCATGCACGGTTCGTTAGCGCAGGCGGGCGCGTACACCGACGATCTGAGCAAATGCCTCGTGAAGTCCACCAACCCCGCTGACCAGTTGGCGTTGGTTCAGTGGATGTTTTCCGCGATGTCGCTCAACCCCGCAGTGCGTCCGCTTGTGTCGATCACCGACGCGCAGCGTGCGAGGTTCGACAAGCAGGCGGCATCGCTTTTCGTGCGGCTGGTCAGCGACAATTGTCGTGTCGAGGCCGTCGATGCGCTCAAATACGAGGGGCCAAGCGCTCTGGGGATGAGCTTCAGCGTCCTCGGCCAAGTCGCGACGCGGGGACTGATGAGCGACCCGCATGTCAGGGCAGGGATGACGCAGCTGGGCACGTATTTTGACCATAACGACAAGCTCGAGGCGGTCTTCGCGGCGGCGGGCCTGACGCCGCAGGGAGCGCCGGCAGGCGCACCGCCCAAGTAGCATCCGACCTGAAAAGCAAGAGGTTCGTGCGCCGGCACCGCCTCAAGCCGTCGCGCCGTGCAGGCGCGGGATACTCGATCGCAGGGCAGCGGTTCATCACGACCTTGAGCCCGGCCGCCTCGGCACGGCGCGGCCGCCGCGTCGTTGCGCACGCCCAATTGCATCCACACCACCTTGGCGCCCTTGGCGATCGCCGCGTCGACAATCGGCTCGACCGCCTCGGAGCGGCGGAAGATGTCGACCATGTCGATCGCCTCCGGCACGTCGGCGAGGTCGGCATGGACGCGTTCGCCGAGGATCGTTTCGCCCGCCGCTTGCGGATTGACCGGGATGACGCGGTAGCCCTTGGCCTGCAGGAACTTCATCACGAAGTGGGACGGCCGGTTCGGGTCCGGGCTCGCGCCCACCATGGCGATGGTGCTGGACCGCGTTCAGGATGCCGCGCAGATAGTCGTCGCTGTAATGGTCGTGGTCCATCGCGTCAGCTCTCCTGCCAGGGCGGCGGACGCTTGGCGAGGAAGGCGTCGATTCCTTCCTCGGTCTCGCGCGCCAGCATGTTGCGCGTCATCACCTCGCCGGTATAGGCATAGGCGGCGTCGAGGCCCAGTCTCGGCCTGGCGGTAGAACGCCTCCTTGCCGATGGCGACGGCGAGACCGAGTTTCTGCCGCGATCTGGCGGGCGAGCGCGCGCACCGCGTCGTCGAGCCCCTCGGCCGGCACGACGCGGTTGACGAGGCCGATCGCCTGCGCGCGCTGCGGCATCGATCGATGTCGCCGGTCAGCAGCATTTCGAGCGCCGCCTTGCGCCCGACCGCGCGCGACAGCGCCACCATCGGCGTCGAGCAGAACAGCCCGACATTGATGCCGTTGACGGCGAAGCGCGCATCGGCTGGCCGCGACCGCGAGATCGCAGGTCGCGACGAGCTGGCAGCCGGCAGCGGCGGCGATGCCATGAACGCGCGCGATCACCGGCTTCGGCAGCTTGACGATGCTGGTCATGAGGCGCGCGCATTGGGCGAACAGCGCCTCGTAATGCTGGCGGCCGGGATTGGCGCGCATCTCGCGCAGATCATGGCCGGCGCAGAAGCCGGGACCGGCACCGGCGATCACCACGACCTTGACCGACGGGTCGCGGCCGATCGCCTCGATCGCGTCCTCGAGCGCCGTCATCAGCGCGACCGACAGCGCGTTGCGCGCCTGCGGGCGGTTGAGGGTGAGCCAGGCGATGCCGTCCTCGTCGCGGCGCAGCAGCACGGGCTCGGCGCTGTCCTCGGTGCTCATGGCGACGGCCTCCCAGGCAAAGGGCGCCCTGCTCAAAGCACCCGCGGGCGCGCCGATCAACCGGAAATTTGCCGCCGCCGGAATCTCGCGGTAATATATTACCATATCACTGATAATGCCGATATCAAGGGCATTTCCTGCGCTTGACTGGCGCCGATCGCGTGCCATACTGCGCCGCCCTGTGACGAGGGCTGCGATGAAGACCTTTACGCTCAAGGCCGAGCGAAATCGACAAGAAATGGCTGCTGATCGATGCCGACGGGCTGGTGCTCGGCCGGCTCGCCGCGATCATCGCCGACCGGCTGCGCGGCAAGCACAAGCCGACCTACACGCCGCACATGGATTGCGGCGACCACGTCGTCGTCGTCAATGCCGAGAAGGTGGCAGCTCACCGGCAACAAGCGGCCGCGACAGCATCTTCTACTGGCACACCGGCTATCCCGGCGGCATCAAGGGGCGCAGCAAGGGCGCGATCCTCGACGGCAAGCATCCCGAGCGGGTGATCGTCAAGGCGGTCGAGCGCATGGTGCCGCGCGGGCCGCTGGGACGGCGCGTCATGGGCCATCTCAAGGTCTATGCCGGCCCCGCCCATCCGCACGAGGCGCAGCAGCCGGTGACGCTCGACGTGGCGGCGATGAACCGCAAGAACAAGAGGGCCTGACGCATGGCGATCGATCCAGCAGGGCTCTGGGCGGGTTGCGCGACGCGCTCGCCAGCGCGCAGCAGCGCGCCAGTGCGCAGCGCGACAGCGCCGCCGTCGCCGCGCCGCAGGAAGAGGTCAAGCCCAAGCTCGACGCGCAGGGCCGCGCCTATGCCACCGGCAAGCGCAAGAACGCCGTGGCGCGCGTGTGGATCAAGCCCGGCACCGGCCAGATCACCGTCAACGGCCGCGACAGCCCGATCTATTTCGCCCGGCCGGTGCTGCGCATGCTGCTCAATCAGCCCTTCGTCATCGCCAACCGGCTCGGCCAATACGATGTCGTCTGCACGGTGGTGGGCGGCGGGCTGTCGGGCCAGGCCGGCGCCGTGCGCCACGGCATCAGCAAGCGCGCTCACCTTCTACGAGCCGGATCTGCGGCCGACGCTCAAGGCGCAGGGCTTCCTCACCCGCGACAGCCGCGTCGTCGAGCGCAAGAAATACGGCAAGGCGCAAGGCGCGACGCAGCTTCCAGTTCTCGAAGCGCTGATCCCGCAGGCGCGGCGCTTCGATCCGGCGAAAGGGCGTCCTGCGGGGCGCCCTTTTCGTTTTCGGCAGGAGGTAGGACGATGGCTTCATCCCTCGACCGCGTGCGCATCGCCATCCTCGGCGCGAGCGGCTATACCGGCGCCGAGCTGCTGCGCCTGCTCGCGCATCATCCCGCAGGCCGAGATCGCCGCGCTGACCGCCGACCGCCAGGCCGGGCAAGCAAGATCGGCGCCGTGTTCCCGCATCTCGCGCGGCCGCAACCTGCCCGATCTCGTCGCCATCGACGAGGTCGATTGGAGCGACGGTCGATCTCGTCTTCTGCTGCCTGCCGCACGGCACGACGCAGGAGGTGGTCGCGGCGCTGCCGCGCCATCTGCGCATCCTCGACCTGTCGGCCGATTTCCGCCTTGCCGATCCCGCGGTCTATGCCACCTGGTACGGCCATGCGCATCGCGCGCCGGCGCTGCAGCGCGAGGCGGTCTATGGCCTCACCGAGATCGCGCGCGCGGCGGTCGCCAATGCGCGGCTCGTCGCCGTGCCCGGCTGCTATCCGACCGGGGCGCAGCTGCCGCTGATCCCGCTGGTCGAAGGCGGCGCTGATCGATGCCGACGACATCGTCATCGATGCCAAATCCGGCGTCACCGGCGCCGGGCGCGGCGCTCAAGGAGACGAGTCTCTTCGCCGAGGTCTCCGAGGGCATCTGCGCCTACGGCATCGCCCATCACCGCCACATGCCCGAGATCGAGCAGGGTCTTTCCGCCGCCGCCGGGCGGCCGGTGACGGTCAGCTTCACGCCGCATCTGATGCCGATGAATCGCGGCATCCTCTCGACCATCTATGTGCGCGCTGACCGGCGGCGCGACGATCGACGATCTGCGCCGCGCGCTCGAAGAGCGCCTATGAGGGCGAGACCGTTCGTGCGCGTGCTGCCGCAGGGCGCGGTGCCGGCGACGCATCATGTGCGCGGCTCCAATCTCTGCCTCATCGGCCTCGCCGCCGACCGCCTGTCGG
Source organism: uncultured Alphaproteobacteria bacterium (assembly GCA_963721625.1). Classification (GTDB taxonomy): domain Bacteria; phylum Pseudomonadota; class Alphaproteobacteria; order ATCC43930; family CGMCC-115725; genus DATJLY01. Next base: position 541,674 of record CAVRKF010000019.1, on the reverse strand, counting down.
GCCGCGCCATCCTGGTCTCGGCGATCGACAACCTGGTCAAAGGCGCCTCGGGCCAGGCGGTGCAGGACATGAACGTCATGCTCGGCCTCGCCCGAGACCACGGGCCTCGCGCAGGAGCCGCTTTTTCCCTGATCCGACGATGCGCTTGGGGCAGCCGGCGATTGGCAAGCTGCGGCCGCGCCGATATAGTTGCGCCCGTCAAGCGCCGCGCGACGCAACCAATGCGGCCATCACCAGAGGGGAAACGTCATGGAAAAGAGGCGCATCCGGTCTGCCTGGCGCGCGATGATGGGTGCCGCGGCCTTCGCGATGGGGCTTGCCGGCCTGCAGCCCGTCGCACCGCCGGCGCATGCGGCGCCCTACGTCATGAAATTCGGCATCGCGACGATGAATGAATCGCAGCATGAATTTCTGAAGATGTACAAGGCGGCGCTGGAGAAGGCCTCCGGCGGCCGCATCGAGGTTCAGATCTTCCCCAACAGCGAGCTTGGCGCCATTCCGCGCGAGATCGAAGGGGTTCAGTTCAACAGCATTCAGGCGTTCATGGGCCCGGTGGATTTCTTCGTCGGCATCGATCCCCGCTATGGCGTCTTCAGCGCGCCGATGCTGTTCCGCGACGATGCAAATACCGTGGCCACGATTGAGGACCCCGCGCTCGAGAAGGACATGCTGAGCCTGGCCGAGGGCAAGGGCCTTGTCGGCATCGCCACGCTCGATGTCGGGGCCTCGAACTACGCGGCCAAGAACGCCATCCTTCGCCTCGCGGACTTCAAGGGCAAGAAGCTGCGCATCAACGGCACCGCGCTGGAGCGCGCCAAGATGGGCCTGCTCGGCGCAACCGGCGTCGCCATGCCGCTGAGCGAGGTGGTGCCGGCGCTCGACCAGGGCGTGATCGACGGGACGATCAGCGCGACCTCGATCTTCGTCTCGTTCAAGATGATCAATCTCGTCAAAGTCGTCACGGTCACCAACGACACCATGATCATTTCCATCGCCATGGTGAGCAAGAAGTGGCTCGACAGTCTGCCGCCCGATCTGCGCCAGATGGTGATCGATACCGGCCACGCCATCCAACCCAAGGCCCAGGCGTGGGAGGAGCAGTTCGCCGCCAGCCTCGACAAGAAATGGGCCGCGATGGGGGGCCAGATTCACAAGCTGCCGCCCGCGGATCTCGCCGCGATGAAGACGCTGCTGACGCCGGTCGGCGACGAGGTCACCAAGAGCCAGCCGGCGGTCCACGCCATGCTCGAGGAAGTTCGCGCCGTCGCGGCCAAGCATTAAGACCGGGCACGAGACTTCCCATCTCTGGACACCGCTGCGGTGCGGCGGCACGTCGCCACCAGCATCTCCGCGCCTGTCGAGGGGGAGAAACTAGCCCTTTAGGGTTGGGCTATGAGCCAATTATGTCTTTTTTGAGCCAAATGTGAGATACTTCACACCCTGGTCGGCGCGCCGGAACGTAAGATTTGGGGAAGGTGATCGAGCGACGGCTCGTCCAGATCCAGGGAGATTACGATGCAACGTTTCCTCTTTGCCGGATTGGCGCTAGCCGCCATTGCCGCATTCGCGTCACCCGGCCTGGCGCAGCAGCAGGATCAGCCGCCGCCGCAGGAGAACCAGACACCCGCGGCCCGCAGTTTGCACGTGGTGCCCAACGCCCAGCCTGCAGTCCATCGCGTCGCCCCGGTGGCGCGGCCCTCGGTCCCGTACGCGCACGTGTTCGAGCCGGCGCATGCCCCGCACGCGATCGAAGGGCACGATGCGCATGGCGCGCCGCTCGGCCACCCCGACAATCTCCACACCGCGCATTTCGATCCCTATGCCGGCCGTGCCGACCAGATCCGCCACGACGAGGCCTTGCGGAACGAGCGGCTGCGCGAGGAACACAACGCCGCGATCCAGCGCGAAGAGCACCGGCAAGCTGAAATCCGGCATGAAAATGCCCGCATCGAGCACGAGCGCGAACTCCAGGCCGCGCGCATCCGCGACGAGCGCTGGCACGAGCAACATGCGGCGAACGCGGCCACCTACAATCGTTACGCACCGGCGCCGGCGCCGTCCGCCTCCGGCGACAACCACAGCGCGGCGACGAGCAACGATAATTCCTCGTCCGATTCCGATGCCGATTCGGCCGATTCCAACTCGTCCGACGCCGATTCGGCCAACTCCAGCTCGACCGACTCCTCCGATTCCTCGTCCAGCCGGGCACAAGATCCCAAGGCCGCGGCCATCAGCGCCATCCTCAACCTGCTCGATAAACACTGATCGGCGTCGCTCCGCGGCGTCAGACCGTCGCCGGAGAAAACGTCCGGAAACGGCTCCCAAAGCGGGGGCCGTTTTCGCTTGCGCGCCGGTCATGGATGGTGATGGGGCGCCCGATCAACTCGCGCGCATGAGCACGTAAGAGCCGGGCGCGTCCTCGATCGGCTTGAGCTTGCCGTCGCCGGGCTGGCGCGCCGGGACCCGACCGCCGCCATGGCGCGCCACCCATTTCTCCCAGGTCGGCCACCACGAGCCCTCGTGGAATTCGGCGCCGGCGAGCCAGTCGTCCGGCCGCTTCGGCAGCTTCGGATTGGTCCAATGGCCGTATTTCGCCTGGTCCGGCGGATTGACGACGCCGGCGATGTGGCCCGAGGCGGCGAGCACGAAGCTGCACCGGTCCCTGATAGAGCTGCGTCGCGGCATAGGTCGATTTCCACGGCGCGATGTGATCCTCGCGCGCCGAGAGGATGAAGCTCGGCGTCTTGATCCGGCGCAGATCGATCGGCACGCCGGCGAGCGTCAGCGCGCCCGGCACGACCAGCTTGTTCTCCTGATACATGGTGCGCAGATAGAAGCTGTGCATCGCCGCCGGCATGCGCGTCGAATCGCTGTTCCAGTAGAGCAGGTCGAACGGGAAGGGCTCCTTGCCGAGCAGGTAGTTGTTGACGACGAACGACCAGATCAGATCGTTGGCGCGCAGCATGTTGAAGGTCGTCGCCATGTCGGAGCCTTCGAGATAGCCGTGCTGGCGCATGCGCTCCTCGAGCAGGTGCGAGCTGCTCCTCGTCGATGAAGACCGCGAGCTCGCCGGCCTCGGCGAAATCGACCATGGAGGCGAAATAGGTCGCGCTGGCGAAGCGCTTGTCGTCCTTCGCCGCCATGTAGGCGAGCGTCGCCGCCAGCAGCGTGCCGCCGAGGCAATAGCCGATCACGTTCGCTTCGCGCTCGCCGGTCGCCTGCGCGCATCGCGTCGAGCGCGGCGAGCGGACCCTCGAGCATGTAGTCGTCGAAGCGTCTTGGCGGCGAGCTGCTCGTCGGGATTGACCCAGGAGACGACGAAGACGGTGTGGCCCTGGCTCGACCGCCCATTGGACGAAGGAATTCCGCGGGCGCAGGTCGAGGATGTAATACTTGTTGATCCAGGGCGGCATGATCAGCAGCGGCCGGCGCTGCACCTTCTCGGTCGTGGGCTCATACTGGATGAGCTGAATCAGATCGTTCTGATAGACGACCTTGCCGGGCGTGACGGCGATGTTCTTGCCGACCTGCGAACGCCTCCATGTCGGTCATCTTGATCATCAGGCGGCCCTTGCCGCGCTCGAGATCCTCGAGCACGTGCCTCGAGCCCGTTGAGCAGGTTCTCGCCGCCGCTTTCGATGGTCGCGCGCAGCACTTCGGGATTGGTCAGGACGAAATTCGACGGCGCCATCGCGTCGACGAACTGGCGCGTATAGAAATCGACCTTGCGCGCCGTCTGGTCGTCGAGCCCCTCGACGTGCTGGACGATCGATTGCATCCAGCGCGCGGTCAGGAGATAGCTTTGCTTGATGTAGTCGAAGAGCGCGTTCTCGCTCCACGCCGCATCGTTGAAGCGGCGGTCGCCGGGCGCCGGCGCGGCGACCGGGTCGGCCGGCGTCGCCGGTGAGAAAGCGCTGCGTCGTGCTCTGCCACAGCCGCAGATAATCCTGCCACAGCGAGAGCTGCGCCTGGACGAGCGCGGTCGGATCGCTCATCAGGCGTCTGCGTCATCTCGAAGAAGGCGCCGCCGATATTGAGCGGATCGACCGCGCCGCCGCCGCCGTCGGCCTGGCGCGACAGGAACTCCTGCACCAGGCGCTGGCTGCGCTCGGCGAGTTCCGCCATGCTGCGCGACCATGCGACGGGGTCGGGGATCTTGATTTCGTGCGGTTGAGGTTCTTTCATGCTTCCGTCCTGGCGGGTATATATACCAGCGGGCGCCGCCGCTCTTGCTAATATGGGCTAATATGGAGCGTGTCCGCGCTGCGGGAAGTAGGATGTGATGGTGCAGTGCGAATTTGCGATGCGGTATGTGCGGCGGTGCGCGATCTTCGCGCTCGCCGCGCTTGCGCCCCTGGCGGCTGCTCGTGGGTGCCCAACGCGGTCAATCCCGTCGCCTGGTACCGCGACCTTTCCGGCGCGTCGAAAAACGACGCGCTCGACAAGAATCAGGCCAACCAGAAAAACTTCGACGCCGGCGGCAAGGAGCCCTATCCCAATCTCGCCGACGGTGCCCGCCGCGCCCGACGATGCGCTCAGCACGATCGACCGCGACAAGCTGCAAAAGAGCCTCGTCGCCGACCGCGCCAACGCGAAATACACCGACGATCACCTCGAGGCCGGCGTGCCGGCGACGGCGGTCGTTGCCGCCGCCGCCGGCCGTCGCCGCGGCGATCGCCCGCTGCGGCTTCGTCGCGCACGCCGTCGCGGCGCACGCCCGCGGCGCGCTGCAGCCCGGCGAGCCCCGGCGCCCCGAAAGACGCGGCCTACCAGACGCCGCCGCGAAAAGAGCCGCGCACGCCGGTTGCGCCAAACGGCGTCGCTCGCGCCGGCCTGCCGCGCCATCGGGCCGTCCGCGGCGGTCGCGGCGATCGCCTTTGCCGCCGGATCGACGGCGTTGTCGGATGCCGAGAAAGCGCGGCTCAACGATGTCGCCGCGATGCAGCACCGCGATGGCGGCGACGCTCCGCGTCGTCGGCCATGCCGCGCCGCCCGGCGGCGATAACGCGATGCAAAAACAGCTCGACAGCTTCAATCTCGCGCTCGAACGCGCCAAAGCCGTGGCAACGACGCTGGGCGCGGACGGCGTGCCGCCGGGGTCGCATCGCCGTCGAGGCCGCGCCGACTCGCGCCGACGATGCCGCCGCCACCGGCGCCGAGGTGTTCCTGGTGCATTGACGGGCCCGGCACGGACAAAACTGTCGCAACTTGGCAACCCGCAAGCTACAAACGGAGGGCACCGCCCATGAGGGCCATGGACGAGCCCCTTCAGTGAGCCAGCCGCTCAAGATCGCCATTGCCGGGCTCGGCACCGTCGGCGCCGGCACGTTGCGCCTGCTGCGGCAGAACGCCGAGCTGCTGGCGCAGCGCGGCGGCCGCCCGCTCGCGGTCGTGGCGGTCGTCCGCGCGCGATCGGACGCGCGACGCGCGGGATCGACCTCGCATCCGTTCGCTTCGAGGCCGATGCGACGGCGCTCGCGGATGCCGCCGACATCGACGTGGTGGTCGAACTGATCGGCGGCAGCGAGGGCGTCGCGCGCGAGCTCGTCACCGCCGCGCTGCGCCAACGGCAAGCATGTCGTCACCGCCAACAAGGCGCTCATCGCTCATCACGGCACGGCGCTGGCGCGGCTCGCCGAGGACAAGGGCGTGGCGCTCGCCTTCGAGGCCGCGGTCGCGGGCGGCATCCCGATCCTCAAGGCGCTGCGCGAGGGGCTTGCCGCCAACAATGTGCACACGCATCTACGGCATCCTCAACGGCACCTGCAACTACGTTCTGACGACGATGCGCGAGACCGGCCGCGACTTCGCCGACGTGCTCGCCGAGGCGCAGCGTCTGGGCTATGCCGAGGCCGATCCGAGCTTCGACATCGACGGCATCGATTCGGCGCACAAGCTCGCGCTGCTCGCCGCCGTGGCGTTCGGCACCGAGGTCGATTTTCGCCGGCGTCCATGTCGAGGGCATCCGCCACGTCTCGGCCCTCGACATCGAGTTCGCCGGCGAGCTCGGCTACCGCATCAAGCTCCTCGGCCTGGCGCGGCCGACCGAGCACGGGCTCGAGCAGCGCGTGCATGCCTGCATGGTGCCGCGCGCGGCGCCGATCGCCCATGTCGAGGGCGTGTTCAATGCCGTCGTCATCGAAGGCGATTTCGTCGGCCGCGTCATGCTCGAAGGCCGCGGCGCGGGAGCCGAGCCGACCGCGTCGGCCGTGGTCGCCGATCTCCTCGACATCGCCGCCGGCCGCACCGCGACCGAGCTTCGCGCTGCCGGCCTCGCGGCTTCGGCGCAGCCCGCGGGCGCCGATGGCGCGCCATCGCGGCGCCTATTATGTGCGGCTCATGGTGGTCGACCGGCCGGGCGTCATCGCCGATGTCGCGGCGGCCTTGCGCGACGAGCAGGTCTCGATGGAGCAGATGATCCAGCGCGGCCGCGCGCCGGGCGAGGCGGTGCCGGTGGTGCTGACGACGCATGAGACCGAGGAGGCGGCGATGCGGCGCGCGCTCGACCGCATCGCGCGGTTGGAGACGATCCGTCGAGCCGCCGCGCATGATCCGCGTTGAAAACCTGTAGGAGGCATGAATGGCCGAACCCGCAGCGATGGACCGCAACCTTGCGCTCGAGGCGGTGCGCGTCACCGAGGCGGCGGCACTGTCGGCCTCGCGCCTCATGGGCCGCGGCGACGAGAAGGCGGCCGACCAGGCGGCGGTCGATGCGATGCGCCAGGCGCTCAACGGCCTCGCCATCGACGGCACCGTGGTCATCGGCGAAGGCGAGCGCGACGAGGCGCCGATGCTTTATATCGGCGAGAAGGTCGGCACCGGGCACGGGCCGCGCATCGACATCGCGCTCGATCCGCTCGAAGGCACGACGATCACCGCCAAGGGCGGCTCGAACGCGCTCGCCGTCATCGCCATGGCCGAGGCCGGCGGCTTTCTCAACGCGCCCGACGTCTACATGGACAAGATCGCCATCGGCGGCGGCTGGGACGACGTGGTCGATCTCGACGAGACGCCGCGCAACAACCTCCTCCGTCTCGCCAAGGCGAAGAAGGCCGAGGTGTCGGATCTCGTCGTCTGCATCCTCGACCGGCCGCGCCATGCCGAGCTGATCGCCGAGGTGCGCGAGGCCGGGGCGCGCATCATGCTCATTTCCGACGGCGACGTATCCGGCGTCATCGCCACCTCGCAGCCCGACAGCGGCGTCGACATCTATATGGGATCGGGCGGCGCGCCCGAGGGCGTGCTGGCGGCGGCGGCGCTGCGCTGCATCGGCGGCTTCATGCAAGGCCGGCTGATCTTCCGCAACGACGACGAGCGGCAGCGGGCAAGAAGTTGCAGCATCAAGGATTTCGACCGCAAATACGGACTTCTCGATCTCGCCCAGGGCGAGGTCATGTTCGCCGCTACCGGCGTCACCACCGGCACGATGCTGCAGGGCGTGCGCCGCTTCGCCGGCGGCGCCGTCACCCATTCGATGGTCATGCGGTCGAAGAGCGGCACCGTCCGCATCATCGAGGCGCAGCACAATTTCCACCGCAAGTCCGGCTTTTCCGGGATGGACCGCTGAGACGTGACCGTGCCCGGCGCCGGGCTCGTATTGGACCAGGAGAGGGCGGTTCTCGACGTTGCGTGCTCGTTCCTGGGTCGGCGCTGGCGCGAACGCGCCGGCGACGACCGGGCCGGCATGGCGATTGCGCAACGGTTGGGCCTGCCCGAGATCGTCGGCCGTATCCTCGCCCGCCGCGGCGTCGACGAGGCTGCGGCGGAACGATTTCTCAATCCGCTGTTGCGCGACTATCTCCCCGATCCTTCGCATCTCCTCGACATGGACCGCGCGGTCGCGCGGCTCGTCACCGCGATCGAGCGGCGCGAGACCGTTGCGCTCTTCGGCGATTACGATGTCGACGGCGCGACGGCTGCTGCGCTGCTGCGCCGCTTCCTCGAGGCGGTGGGCGCGCGCGTCATCGTCCATATCCCCGACCGCCAGCGCGAGGGCTACGGCCCGAATGCGCCGGCGCTGATCGGCCTGCTGCAAGCGGGGGCGTCCGTCGTCGTCACCCTCGATTGCGGCATCACCGCGGCGGCGCCGCTTGCGGCCGCGGCGGCTGCCGGACTCGACGTGATCGTGGTCGATCATCACATCGGCGAGCCGGCGCTGCCGCAAGCCCATGCCGTGATCGATCCCAACCGGCTCGACGAGACCTCGCCGCACCGTGCGCTCGCCGCGGTGGGCGTGGCGTTCCTGCTGCTGGTCGGGCTCAACCGGGCGCTGCGCCGGATCGGCTGGTATGGCGCGCGGCTCGAGCCCGACCTCATCGCCTGGCTCGACCTCGTCGCGCTCGGCACGGTGTGCGATGTGGTGCCGCTTACCGGCCTCAACCGGGCGCTGGTGGCGCAGGGCCTGAAGGTGATGCGGCGCCGCGGCAATGCCGGCATCGCCGCGTTGGCCGATATCGCCGGCGTGACGGAGCCGATCGGGACCTATCACGCGGGGTTCATCCTCGGCCCGCGCGTCAATGCCGGCGGCCGCGTCGGCGAGGCGGATCTGGGCGCGCGGCTTCTCGCCACTTGCGATGCCGTCGAGGCGCGGGCGCTGGCGCAGCGTCTCGATGCGCTCAATGCCGAGCGCCGCGAGATCGAAGCGCGGGTGCTGGGCCAGGCGATCGCGCAGGTCGAAAGCGAGCCGTCGCGCGCCATGGTCTTTGCCGCCGGCGAGGGCTGGCATCCCGGCGTGATCGGGATCGTCGCGAGCCGACTCAAGGATCGCTATGGGCGGCCCGCCTGCGTCGTGGCGATGGCCGACGGCATCGGCCGCGGCTCCGGTCGCTCGGTTGCCGGCATGGCGCTGGGCCCCGCGGTGATTGCGGCGCATCAGGCGGGATTGCTGCTCAATGGCGGCGGCCACGCCATGGCCGCGGGCTTTACGGTCGCGCGCGCCGATCTGGCGGCGCTCCGGGAATTTCTCGACGTGCGCGTGGTCGCCGCCTTGGGCACAAAAGCGGGCGTGCCTGATCTTGGCATCGATGGCGTGCTGAGCGCAGCCGCCGCGACCGCCGATCTGGTCACGCTGATCGAGCAGGTGGGGCCGTTCGGCACCGGCAATCCCGAGCCGCGTTTCGCCTTTCCGCAACTGCGCGTGCTGCGCGCCGACGCCGTGGGCAGCGTGCATGTGCGCGCGGTCCTGGCGGACGGAGCGGGCACAGGGCGGCTCAAGGCGGTAGCGTTCCGCGCGCTCGACGGTGCGCTCGGCCCGGCATTGCTCGGCGGCGGTGGCCGGCTCTTTCACGTTGCCGGCCATCTCCGCATCGACCGCTGGCAAGGCCGCGACGAGGTTCAACTCGTGATCGACGACGCCGCGCCCGGCTGAGCCGCTCAGGCGGGCCGGCGATCCTTCCCTGCTTGGAATATGAGGGTCATCCTGGGCGGATAGCGCCGGTTGCGCGTTCCCGCGAGCTTGTGCATCTTGGTGCCAAACGGCGCCGGCCGGACCGATCCCGGAACGACCGCCCCGAGCGCGGCCGCGGCTTGCTTCGCCGCCTCTCGCCCATTAATGAGCCGAGGCGCCGCGGGGGTTCGCGGCGGCGCGAGCGGGGGCAAGTGTAGAGCGCTGCGGTAGCCTTGGGTGCGCTGCTCATGATCTTGCGTCTCAAGCGCGGGCCGCCGCGGTGATGGCGGGCGAGGGACTCTTCGCCGCGCCGTCGCTCGCGGTCGAGATCGAGCAACCCGACGATTTCGATCGCGACGGGCCGGGCGATCTTGGCGTGGCCGAAGCGCTCCTGGCCTCGGGATGCGTCAGCCTGCCGCACATGTGGCGGGAAGAAGGGATGGAGTAATGCGGATCCTGATCCTCGGCGGCGATGGATATCTCGGCTGGCCGTCCGCCATGTATTTTTCCGCGCGCGGCCACGAGGTCGCGGTGTGCGACAACATGATGAAGCGCTATTGGGAGGCCGAGATCGGCGTCGAGCCGCTCGTTCCGGTGCCGACGCTCTATGCACGCGTCAAGCGCTGGCGCGAGTTGACCGGGCGCACGGTCGAGCTTTTCGTCGGCGACATCGCCCACAACCACCGCTTCGTCTATAATGTTCTCGATCGCTTCCTTCCGGAGGCGATCATCCACTATGCGGAACAGCCCTCCGCACCGTTCTCGATGATGGACCGCGACAAGTGCCTTCTGACGCAGACGAACAATGTCGGCGGCACGCTCAATGTCCTGTTCGGGACGCGCCACGCGTGTCCCGACGCCCATATCGTCAAGCTCGGCACCATGGGCGAATACGGCACGCCGAACATCGATATCGAGGAGGGCTGGCTCGAGCTCGAGCACAAAGGGCGCAAGGACCGCGTGCTCTATCCCAAGAAGCCAGGCTCCTTCTACCATCTCTCCAAGGTGCATGATTCCCACAACCTGGAATTCGCGTGCCGCATCTGGGGCTCCCGCGTCACGGATCTCAACCAAGGCATCGTTTACGGCATCGATACCAACGAGACCGCGCTCGATCCCGGCCTCATCACCAGCTTCCATTACGACGCCATCTTCGGCACCGTGCTCAACCGTTTCATCGTGCAGACCGCCTACGGGATGCCCATGTCGGTCTACGGCAAGGGCGGGCAGACGCGCGGATTCCTCAACATCCGCGACACGTTGCGCTGCGTCGAGCTTGCCGTGCTCAACCCCGCCGCGCCCGGCGAATTCCGCGTCTTCAACCAGTTCACCGAGCAGTTCTCGGTCGCCCAACTCGCCGAATGGGTGAAGCGCGTGGCCCAGCGGCGCGGCCTGGCCGCGGCCATCGATTACATCCCGAACCTGCGCATCGAGGCCGAGCAGCACTACTACAATGCCCGCCACACGGCACTTCCGTCGCTCGGTCTCGAGCCGCATCTCTTGAGCGACCGTGTCCTCGACCACATGCTCGACATGGTCACGGCTTCTCACGGCCGTATCGATCCCTCGACCATTGCGCCCTCGGTCGCTTGGCGGCAGCGATGACGGGCGCCGCCGCCTCAAGCGCCGTTCAGGCGAGCCAGCGATCCTTCCATGCCTGGAACATGAGGATCGCCCAGAGCGGATATTGCCAGTCGTGCGTTCCCGCGAGGTGTTCGCGCCAGCGCGCGACGATGGGGGCGGGTGCGAAGATGCCGTCGCCGGCAAGGCGCCGCTCGTCGAGCAGGGGCTCGGCCCAGTCGCGCAAGGGCCCGCGCAGCCAGTCATGGATCGGCACCGCGAAGCCCATTTTCGGCCGCTCCACCAGCTTGCGCGGCACGTAGCGGTCGAGCACGCGGCGCAGCAGACGCTTGCCGCTGCCGTCGCCGGCCTTCATCGCCGTCGGCAGGGACCAGCTGAAGGCGACCACGCGATGGTCGAGCAGCGGCACGCGCGCCTCGAGCGCCACGGCCATCGAGGCGCGGTCGACCTTGGTCAGGATGTCGTCGGGAAGATAGGTGACGGTGTCGAGATATTGCATGCGCTCGATGAAGTCGGGTACCAGCGCCTTGATGCGCGGGTCCTCGAGCGGGCCCTTGGGCTCGGTCCCGCCGACGACGATTGCGGCGGGGTCGAGCCACAGGCTCACCACCTGGCGATAGAAGGCGCTCGCCTCGGCCGCGCCGGCGAGCACGCTCGCGAGCTTGTGCATCTTGGTCGCCGAACTGCGCCGGCCGGACCGATCCCGGAATGACCGCGCCGAGCGCCGCCCACGCCGCCGGCGGCAGAGCGCGCACGCCCGCCGCGGCGACATGCCGCGCGCCGCCGCCGGCATGTGCTCGATCGCGCGCCATAGCGTCTGGCCGCGGAAATAGCGGGTATAGCCGGCGAACAGCTCGTCGCCGCCATCGCCCGACAGCGCCACCGTGACGTGCTGCCGCGTCATCTCCGAGACGAGGAAGGTCGGAATTTGCGAGGAGTCGGCGAACGGCTCGTCATACATCGTGGCAAGACGCGGGATCACGCCCTGGGCATGCTCGGGCGCGACGTAGAGCTCGGTATGGTCGGTGCCGAGATGGCGCGCCACCGCCTCGGCATGCTGCGCCTCGTCGTAGCCGCGTTCGTGGAAGCCGATCGAGAAGCTGCGCACCGGCCGCGTGCTCTGCGCCTGCATCAGCGCGACCACGGTCGAGGAATCGATGCCGCCGGAAAGAAAGGCGCCAAGCGGCACGTCCGCCACCATCCGCCGCCCGACCGCATCGCGCAGCAGCGCATCGAGCCGGTCGGCGGCCTCGTCCTCGCTGAGCGCGAGCCGCTCCGCCTGGCCGGCGCGCGCCACGTCGGCGAGCGACCAGTAAGGGCGCGATCTCGGCCGCGCCCGTCGGCGTCCACGGTGAGGATGGTGCCGGGCGGCAGCTTGCGCACGCCGCGATAGATCGTGTGCGGCGCCGGGACGTAGCCGAAGCGCAGATAGGCCGCGAGCGCGTCGCGGTCGAGCGCGGGCGTCCAGCTCGGATCGGCGCGCAGCGCCTTGAGCTCCGAGCCGAACAGCAGCGCGCCCGTCGAACTCCGCCCAATAGAGCGGCTTGATGCCGAGCCGGTCGCGGATGAGATAGAGCCGCGCTCGCGGCGGTCCCACAGCGCGATCGCGAACATGCCGATGAGGCGCGTGATCGTGGCGGCGACGCCCCAGACCGCGGCGCCCTCGACGATCACCTCGGTGTCGCAATGGCCGCGGAAGCGCCGCCCCGCCGCCTCGAGTTCCGGGCGCAGCTCGTCGGCGTTGTAGATCTCGCCGTTGTAGGAAATGACGAAGCGGCCGCATGACGACACCATCGGCTGCGCCCCGGCGGGCGAGAGATCGACGATCGACAGGCGGCGATGGCCGAGCGCCAACCCCGCCGCCGCATCGGCATAGACCGCCCCGGCATCGGGGCCGCGATAGCGCAGGGCCTCGGTCATCGCCTCGGCCACCGCGGCGAGCGCGGTCGGCGCGCTGCGCCGCCGCCGGTCCCACACCCCGGCGACGCCGCACATGTCAGCCCGCCCCCGGCGCGTGCAGGCCGGGCGGGCAGGGGCGGGATCAGTCACGGGAAGGCGCGCGCGCGCATGGCAGCCGCTTCCTAGCACGCGCGCGGTCGTGGCGCGAGCGCCGCCGCCGGCTTGATTTATCGGCGACCCGCCCGGTTAGACCAGGCGCCGGCTGCCGCCTCGTCCCCATCGTCTAGAGGCCCAGGACATCACCCTTTCACGGTGAGAACACGGGTTCGAATCCCGTTGGGGACGCCAGTAATTTCAAATACTTATTATAGACAATTCACGTTGGATCGGAGGCTGTACCGCAAGCGGCTGATACAGGATGGGAGCCGATTATTGCAGCCATTGCGCGCCATGGTCGGCGGAGCATGCCCGCAATGATCGCCCTATGCCGCCGCCGTTCCGGGGCCCGGTTCAGCGTGCGGATCTCGGAGCAGGATGATCGGGTGCGCAGCGGCGTAGGGCCCCAGGGAAAACGCGTCGAGCGTCGCGCGGATGCCGCGGACGGGATCGATGCCCAGGGGCAGGCGGCTGGCGAGGTGCAGCCAGAAATAACGCCACGGGAAGCCGCTCCCGCCCTCGCGGAGCGCCCATTTATAGGCGCGACCCGCGGCGCGCTCGAAGGCGATGCGGCCGAAGGCGGGCACAAGCGCGGGGCAGTCGGCGAGGAACCAGTAAAGCGCAAGACCGTAATCATGAAACGTCTGGTGCTTCAAGCCCACCATGATGCGGTCGCCATCCGCCGCCGGGCCGAAAGCGAGGGTGGTATCGAGTAGGGCGAAACGCCCGATCAGCGCCACGCGCAAGGCAAGCGAAAAATCCTCGACGAAGACGCGCGGATCGCAGCCGCCCGCCCGCTTGACCGTGGCGAGGCGGTAAAGCGTCTGGCTCGTTCCCGACCAGTTGTACCTGACGACCGAGGCGAGCGGGTGGTCAAAGACGGTCGGGATCGCGCGCCGCAAATCGTCCTGGGACACGGCGATTTCATTGGCGTCGCGGTAATAGTGCATTCGCCCGCAAACCATGTCGACGGCGGTCGTCTCCATCACCTCGATCAGCTTGTCCGTCGCACCCGGTGCAAGCAGGTCGTCGGACCCGAGTAATTTCAGATAATCGAGCCGGGCCTTGGCGATCCCCACATTGGTCGCGCAGGACGGACCGCCATTGGCCTGCTCGACATACTCGCAGTCGGCCCAGTCGCGGGTGAGGTCGCGCACGATTTTCATGGAAGCGTCGCGCGAGCCATCATCGACGAAGATGAACTGACGCGGCCGATCGCTCGCCTGATCGCGCAGATGCCCGATCACGTCGGGCAGAAAGCGCTCCTTGTTGTAGATCGTGACGACGAACGAAACGCCGGGTTTCATGCAGCGTTGCTCATTGCATTTGAGCCTGGGGCATCGCCGAGGATAGCCCACGGCGCTCCGGCGCGCACGACGCATCAGGGGAGCGCCGCCGGTTGCGAGCATCCGATGGCCGGGCGACTGTCGCAACGGCGGGGATTTCTGGCATAATGGCGGCGCCGTCGCGCTTCACGGAATGAAACGAGTTGATGACTGCCGTCCCAGGTACAGCGGAGAGTTCGGTACGATTTCGCTTTGGCGAGAATTGGCAATCGTTCGTCGCCACGGTCGACGAGCAGAAGATCGCCGGTGCGGAACAAGCCTTGCTGCGGCTCTTTCCCGGAGATGAAATTCGCGCCACTCGCTTCCTCGACATCGGTTGTGGGTCGGGCCTCTCGGCGCTGGCCGCGTTCAGGCTCGGCGCGAGCTCGGTCGAAGCCGTCGACTTCGATGCCGCATCGGTCGCGGCGACGAACGCGCTGTTCGCGAAATTCGCCCCCGAGGCGAAACGGTCGGTGCGGCAGGCCAGCGTATTCGACCTCTCGCCGGACCGATCGGGGGCCTTTGACATCGTTTATAGCTGGGGCGTGCTGCATCACACCGGCGATATGTGGGGCGCGCTCGACCGTGCCTGCGGTCTGGCAGGCGATCGCGGGCGTCTTGCTGTTGCGCTCTACCGCCGCACGCCGTTCTGCGGCTTCTGGGCGAGGGAAAAGCGCTTCTATGCCCAGGCCGGACCTGCGGCGCAGACCACCATCCGATCACTCTACAAAGCGGCCTATTGTGCGGGCGTGTTGGCGACCGGCCGCAATCCGGCGCACTACATCGCCGGCTACCGCACCGCGCGCGGCATGGATTGGCATCACGATGTTCACGACTGGCTTGGCGGCTATCCCTACCAATCGGCCGACCCGGCCGCCGTGGCTGCGTTCCTTCGGCAACGCGGTTTTGCGGTTGAGCGAACATTCGCGCATGCCCCGATCGCCTTCGGCATTTTCGGGTCGCACTGCGACGAGTATGTTGCCGGACGGGCTATCGTTCACGCCACGAACTCTTGACGATCATCCCGTGAACATGGTAAGCCGATCGCCGATTCGTAGGGCAGCGTCAAGGCGGAGCGGGTCCCTGAGACGGCGCGACGAAGCGAAGAATGGCGAGATCGGCATCGTGCTCGGCATGCTGAGCGCGGTGGAGCGGGACAGCCGCGTAACGCAGCGCCATCTCGCGCGCGAGCTCGGCATCGCTCTCGGCCTCGCCAACGCCTATCTTAAACGCTGCGCGCGCAAGGGGCTCATCAAGTTCCGGAAGGTGCCGGCGCATCGCTACGCCTATTTCCTTACGCCGCGCGGCTTCGCCGAGAAAAGCCGCCTGACCGCCGAGTATCTTGCGGTCTCGTTCGATTTTTTCCGGCGCGCGCGGCACGACGCCGCCGACCTTCTTTTATCCTGTCACGCGCGCGGGTGGGATCGCGCGGTGCTGTGGGGCGTGGGCGAATTGGCGGAGGTGATGCTGTTGAGTGCAGCGGATGCCGGGGTGGAAATCCTGTGCGTCATCGACGCGGCAACGGCGCAAGGACATCTGGGCGGCCATCCCGTCGTTGCCGATCTCGACGCGGCGTTGCGGCTGGTCGGCCCGCTCGATGTCATCGTCATCACCGACGCAAAGACGCCCGGCGACAGCCGCGATGCCGCGCTTGCCGGCGCGGCCCGCAACGGCATCGCCGCCGAGCGCGTGGTGGCGCCAGACATGCTGCGGCTCTCGCCGGCTGCCACGGCCGCGCAATAATGCAGTGGTACGTTGCCCGCACGCACCCCGCGGCCGAAGCGAAGGCGGCGGCGAACCTCGATCGCCAGGGCTATCCCACCTTTCTGCCGCGCCATCGCCGCTGGGTACGCCATGCGCGCCGGCGCGAAATCGTGCTGCGGCCGCTCTTTCCCGGCTATCTCTTCGTCGGCATCGATCGTGCGTGCATGAACTGGCGGCCGGTTCGCTCGACCATCGGCGTCGCGGACCTGGTTTGCGGCGGCGATGGCCCGATCCCCGTGCAACACGAGGTGGTCGAAGTCCTGCGCCGGCGCGAGCGCCAGGGCGCGTTCGACGAGCTCGGGCCGGCGCGCGGGCTCGGGCCCGGCGACCCGGTACGGGTGAGCGACGGGCCGCTCGCGGATTTCACCGGGCGGCTCGCCGCGGTCGGCGCCGACGAGCGGGTCATCGTCCTGTTCGAGTTTCTTGGCCGAACGGTCAGGGCCGAGGTTCCGGGAGCCTCGCTCGAGGCTGCCTAGTTCGTTCCGGCGGGTCGGCTGCCGGGCTTCTTCGTCGATGTGGCTCCGGTGAACGGCGTTTCACCCGGAGTGCGGTAGCATGAAAATGTCCTCCCAACTTGACCACGTCGCCAATGCAATCGCCCGCTGGCCAGCGTTCCGGCGCGCCGGCTCGTCCGTCACGTCGCGACTGAAGCGCTGGTCCAGCGATGTCGCGATCTCGGGATTTCCGAAATGCGGCAACACCTGGTACGGGGTGATGCTGCGCCACCTCATCGTCGAACGGTTCGGGCTCACCGACGTGCCCTTCAATCGACTTTTCGTCAGTGATCTTGGTCCCATTCCGCTCGCGCTCCGTCTGCCGCGGGGAATTCCGAGGCTCTATCACAGCCATTTCATGCCGTTTCCCGAGCGCCGCGATCTCGCCGGCGTTCGCGAGAGCCTCGCGCCCTTCGCCGATAAGCCGATGATCGTCTTGATCCGCGACTGCAAGGACGTGCTGGTCTCATATCACGTCATGGAGGTACGGCGCTTCGGCCATTCCGATGCGCCGCGCGACGCTGCCGCGTTCGTCTTCGATGGAGCGTACGGCGTCGAGAAATTCGTCGGATACTATAACGTCATCGCCGAAATGCGGCGGCGCAGCGCGGCGCGGACCATCGTCACCTCCTACGAGGCGTTGCTACGCGACCCTGTGGGCATCCTGGCACGCGACGCCGCCTTCATCGGCGCGGACGGCCTTGAACGCGAGGCGCTGGCGCGCATCGTCGAAACCTACAGTTTCGCCAACATGCGCCGGATGGAGCTGGCCGCGACCGCGGCAACAGCACTCGTTCCCGGACTTCACCGCATCGACGGCGCGCCGCCCGACGCGAATTTCGTCCGCAAGGGCGGCAGCGGCAATTGGCGCGACTCGCTCAGCACCGAAATTGGCGAGCAGATCGACGACTACGTCGCAAGGCATCTCGAACCGGAGTTTCGCGACTACGCGGTCAGTCATCCGGCTGTTGCAGCAGGAGCATAGAGTTGTTTGAGAGCGACCTCGTCTTCCTCGCCTGCCCCAAGGATGGCACGAAGCTCTTCATCCGCCGCGTCATATCGCGCGGCGTCGATGTATTCCGAACGATCGTCAACGAGCGCCCTCCGCCATTCAGATCGCGCGTCCTCATGGTACAGGCGAGCGTCTTCTCGTTGCCCTTCGCGCGCGATGCTTTCGATTACGTATCCCCTTGCGGGGTCCTGCTTCATGCCGGCGCGACGCATCGCCAAGGTGCCGCCGCAGGCCTTCGTCGAATTCTGGCTCGGCTTGTGTCACCGCATGACGGTGCCGCGTGCCCTTCAGCCGGTGACGGACCGGGCGCTGGGACGTGAAGATGCCGGACCTCCATGGCTGACGGCGCACCGATCCTCGTCGACGGCGAATACCGGTCGGAGGACGCGTGCCGCGCCTTCTTCGCCCACCAGAAGCTGCATGATCATCAGCGCCAGGCGATGGAGTGGATCGAGGGCTCGTACGTCGTCGATATCGGCTGCTACACCGGATTCTTCGTCGTGGAGGCGCAACGCCGCCATCCCGAAAAGACGATCCTCGGCATCGATTACTTTCGCGACAATATTCGATTGGCGCGCCTGTTGCGGCCGGAGTTCGGCGACCGTTTTTGCGAAATGAGCGCCTACAAACTCGATTTTGCGGACGACAGCGTCGATTGCTTCACGATACAGGACGTGATCGAGCATCTCGAAGGGGCGGCGGTCGCGGTCAAGGAGATGAATCGCGCCTTGAAGCCTGGCGGATGCGTCGTCGTCACCACGCCTAATCCCTTCCATTGGCGGCAGATGCTGACCTTTTTCCAGTTCGAGGCGAGAAACATGCTCTATCGCGTGCTGGGCAAGCGCGCGCGCATGGCGACGCAAATCTATTACGGCAATGTGGAATGGAATCGCCACATCTATTGCTGGACACCCGACACGCTGCTCACTCTTTTCGTTGTGAACGGCTTCGCCTATGTCGACCATGGCTATGATCGGGGCGCCGGATTCTTCGAACGGCTCTTGCTCCGCCTGGTGCCGTTCCTGGGCGGGGTGCAAATCCTCAAGGTAAGAAAAGTGTCCCGTGCGCCGGTGGCAATCACATGACGTCAGACGCGGTCGAGCATGATGGCGCGGGCCTCGCGCACGGCGCGCAGCGCACGCGGCAAGAACCGCGGATTGTAGCGCTCGCCTTGCCACAATGGCCAGAGTTCGCCGCCGAACGAAGCTTTGAACTGGCTCAACCCCCGGCTTTTCGCGTCCTTGGCGTTGGGGAACGCGTCGCCTGCGTCGAAATACGCGCAGCCTGCGGCCCGCGCCGCCATGATCTGGGCATCGAACAGCAGGCGGTTCTCGCCGCCCGAGCGTTCGTCGGCGGAGGCCCCGTTCCAATAGATAGCCGCACGCTTGTAGAGGCCGGTCGTATGCGCGGCGACGATGCGGCCGCCGCGCTCATAGAGGAGAACGCGCGCGAGCCCCTTGGGCAGAATCCGTTCGAAGATGATGCGCCACGCGGCGATCGGCACCGGCTGCGCCCCGGTGCGCCGGTAGGTCTCCAGGTGAAGCGCATGGCAAGCTTCGAGATCTTGGGTTGTCGCCGTGCGCACCTTGCCGCCAGAGGCGCCCGCCTTTTTGAGGTCCGACCGCGCTCCGTGCGAGTAGCGCAGGCGGATCCTCTCGGGCTCGGCTGCGAGATCGATCACCCAGCTTTGGGCCGGGACTGGCGTGAATCCCGCGGCGACGAGTGGATTGACACGCGGCGCCTCCGCGTGGCGCCAGGCCGGCGCCATCGGCGGCAGCCGAACGAGCGTGGACGAGGCATCGGCGGCGAGCACGTCCAAATGCTCGATGACTGCGGCGCTCACCTTGGCCCGGAGCGCTGCGCCGCCCGATCGGTCGAGCGCAAATCCGCCATGCGATTTCGAGCCGCACCAGCCGCACGAGACCGCGCGCTCGCTTGTACACCACCCGATGCAGCGGGACGATCGCGCGCACCTGCGCCGCGGCGTCCATCACGGCAAAGCTCACGTCCTCATAGCCGGGCCAGAGACCGAGCATTTCGATGACGTCCGCGCGGTGAAAGAGCCAAGCCTCTTCGAAACGGTCGGCGCACTCATCCCAAGCATTTGCGGCGAGGTCGTTCCGTCGAACGATGCGAAAGGATTGGGACATGCGCGCGCCGGGTGCGGTCGCGCCACTATAGATGACCGCGCGGTTGCAATTCAACCGACGGGGCTGCCGTGACGCGTGCTACGGCATCCACCTTTCTCGACCAGGCCGCCCTCGGCATCTTTCGTTGCCCGCGCTGCCATGCGCCGCTCGATGCCGAGCGCTGCGCGCAGTGCGGCTTCGAGGTAGCGATGCTCGATGGCATTCCGCTGCTCGTGCGCGAGCGCGAAACGGTCGAGGCGGCGATCGCCGAGGCCAAGGAGAGCGGCCGGACGCAGTGGTACGAGGCGGCCCAGGACGTCCAATGCCACGGTGCCTATCGCCATCATGTTCGCAAGCGCCGCGCCTACCTCGATGGCGTCCTGGGTGCGTTCCGCCGCGCCCGAACCGGCAAAACGGTCGCGCTCGATCTCGGCTGCGGCGACGGGGTTCACCTCGAATGGCTCGGCTCCTATGCCGACCGGGTTTATGGCAGCGACTACAATATCCTCCGGCTGGCCCGCGCGCGGGCGCGCGAGGCGGCCGCTGCGGTGTTCATGGGCGAGATCACGAACTATCCCGCACGCGACGCGAGCTTCGACCTGGTGTTCTTCAACCATGTCCTTGAGCACATTCCGGACGATGCGGCCGCACTCGCCGAAACGCATCGCATCCTCAAGGAGGGCGGGCTCCTGGTGCTGGGCGTGCCGAACGAGGGCGCAATGTTCTGGCGGCTCGCCTACCGCTTGCAGCCGCTGGTCCGTGCGCAGAGCGACCACGTCCATTTCTATACGGCCGCAACGCTCGGTGCAAAATGCCGCGCGGCGGGCTTCACCGTGCGTCAGATCGAGCATCTCGGCTGGGGCGTGCCGCATTGGAGTCTCGACGAGCGTCTGCGGCGCTACAAGGCGGTGGACGACGCGTTCGATGCGATCGGCCGGCGCCTCGTGCCGCATCAGGCGACGAGCCTTTATCTCCTTCTCACGAAATGAGCGACTTGCGCGTCATCGAAACGGCGATCGTGCCGGATAGCGACCGGCTCGACACGCTTATGGTGATCATCGAGGAACGCCTGTCGCCGATCGTAAGCAAGGGTGAAGTCGTGCCCCGCTATTACAATCCCGGGAACCTGTTCCGTCGTGTGCACATCGTGATTGCGAGCGAGGATGCGCCGGACGAACGCCTGGTGCAGCCGATGGTGGGGGACGCCGCGCTGACGCTCCACAGCTTCAAGAGCGGCCTGCCGCTTTTCGTCCGGAGCCTGGGGTGGCGTCCCCGGCTCATGCGCGGCTGGGCATCACCCATCGTAGAACTCGCGCGGCGCGTCCGGCCGCAGCTCGTCCGCTGCCACGGCAATCAGTGGAACGCTTTCGCCGCGGCGGAGATCAAGCGCCGGCTCGGCGTGCCCTATGTGGTGTCGCTGCATGGCAATCCCGACGTCGATTATTTCCGCGGCCGACGCGCCACCACGTTGAAGAAGGCGATCCTCGGCAGGGCAATCGAAGCGGTCGAGATCCTGGGCGTGAAGAACGCGGATTTCGTCGTGCCCGTTTATAGCCCGATCCTGCCCTATCTCGCGAAGCACGCGATCCAGCGATACGAGATTATCCACAACGCGGTCGGATACGGGATCGCGGCGCGCCGGTCCTACGTCATCGACCGCGCGAAAATTGCGGCCATCTGCGTCGGACGGCAGCAATCGCTGGAAAAGGATCCGACGCCGATTCTCGAAGCGCTCGTGGCGCTCGGCACGGTGCATCTGACGCTTATCGGCGACGGGGACCTGCACGAGACATTGCGGCAAAAGGCGGATGCGCTCGGCATCGCTTCGCGCGTGAGCTTCATTCGGAGCATGCCCAACGCACGGGTTCTGGAGCTCATCGCGAGCGCGGATATGATGGTCTATTGCTCGCAGAACTTCGAGATCAGCAAAGGCTGCATCGAAGCCGCGCTCGCGGGCGTGCCGACGATCGTCGGCGACCGCGGCGGCGATCCGGCCGAAGAGCTGACGGGGGGACATTTCCTCCTCGTCCCCGGCACGGCTGAAGGCTTTCTGGGCGCGATGCGCCGTCTCATCGAGGACGACACCTTTCGCGAACGGATGGGGCGCAAGGCGGCGAGCCACGCGCACGCGCATTGGCGCCCGGAGGCGATGGAACGCCGCATGGCTGCCCTCTATCGCCGCGTCGTCGCGGACCGGCGTCAGCCCGATCGAGCGGAGTTGCGCCCGTGAGCTTGAGCATCGCGATGACTGTCGCGGCCGGACTTGGCGGCCATCGGGCTCGATCCCGCCCACGCGGCTCCGGGTCTTAGACCGGCCGGCAGCCTTCGCATGTGCGGCATCAACGGACTTCTTTCCGATCGCGCGCCGGCCGAGGCCTTGGCCTCCCGCGTCCGGGCGATGAACGCGGTGCTGCGGCATCGCGGGCCGGACGGTGAACGCTGCTGGACCGGTGACGGCGTGGCGCTCGGCCATCGCCGCCTCAGCATCATCGACCTCTCGGAGCGCGCGAGCCAGCCGATGTCCAGTCCCGACGGTCGTCTCGTGCTCGTCTGCAACGGCGAGATCTACAATTTCCGCGAGCTGCGCCGCGAATTCCCCGATTATCCCTTCGTCAGCGAAACGGATGTCGAGGTGATCCTGCCGCTCTATGAGCGCTATGGCGAGCGCTGCGTCGATCATCTCGTGGGCATGTTCGCCTTCGCGCTCTGGGACGGGACGCGGCGGCGCCTCATGCTGGCACGGGATAGGATCGGCGAGAAGCCGCTCTACTACGCGGCGGACGGCGGCACACTTGCCTTCAGCTCCGAAATGAAAGCGCTGCTGACGCTTCCTTGGGTTGACCGGGGCATCGACGAGGCTGCGGTGCCGTTCCTCATGGTCTATAGCTCGCTCCCTGCCCCCGGCACGATCTATGCCGGAATCCGCTTGCTGCCGCCCGCCTCCTACATGCTCTGGCAACAAGGACGCCGGACGGTCGAGCGCTACTGGCGCCTCGATTTTTCGCGGCGCCGGGCGTGGCGATGGAACGACGCGCTCGCGGCCTATGGCGACGTGCTCGGCAACGCGGTGCAGTCGAGCCTCGTCGCGGACGTGCCCTTGGGCCTGATGCTGTCGGGCGGGGTCGATTCGAGCACGATCGCCGCCCTCGCCATGCACCAGGGCGGCAGGATCGAGAGCTTCTGCCTCGGCGCCGACCGCGACGATCGTCTCGATCGGGAGTTTGCCAGCGCCGCCCGCGCCGCGGCGCTGTTGGGCACGCAGCACAGCAACATCCGCTATGAGCTGCCGGGCCTGCGCGATCTGCCGGCCATTCTCGGCCACTATGATCAGCCCATGTCGTGCATGGCGGCGCTGTTTGTCGACCGCCTCGCCGAGGTGATGCGCCGCCGGCTCGCGGTCGTGCTATCGGGCAATGGCGGCGACGAGGTTTTCGGCGGCTACCGTACCTATGCCGGCGTCGTGCTCCGCGGCGCGCTCGAAGGCTGCGCGCCGCGCATTCCAAGGGGCATAAACGGCGCCCTTCCCGAGGCGTGGCGCGATCGTGCCGAGCAATTCATCGTATCGTCCCGCCACCCCATTGCCGCGCGGCGCGGCGTCACCTTCTCGATGCTCGCCGACGCCCGCCTCGCGCGGCTCGCGACGCCGGCGTTCGCACGGCGCTGGATCGGCAGCGACGCCGGCAGGCCCGTCGTCGAAGCGTCTGCGGAGTGCAATCCCGGCTCGCTGCTCGACGCGACGATCTACTCCGACCTCATGGTCTATCATCAGCACGGCCACGCGGTCATTCCCGACATGGCCGGCATGCGGCACGGGCTTGAAATCCGCTCGCCGTTCTTAAATCACAAGGTGGTGGAATTCGCTGCCACCCTGCCGCGCGCGATGCTCATCCCTTCGGCGCTCCGCGCCTCGCGCACCAAGGAAATCGCGAAGCGCTGGCTCGCCGCGCACTTGCCGCGCTCCTTCGTCTATCAGCGCAAGGTGGGGTTCGGCGAGACCTTGGAGATCGAGCGGCATTTCCGCCTCACCTGGGCCGCCGCCATCGCCGAGCTGCTCTTGGGCGGCCGCTATCTCGAGCTCGGCATCTTCGCGCGATCGGGCGCGCAATGGGCCCTCGGGCACTCCTACGAGGCCACCGCGATCCTGTTGAGCTTCGCGGTCTGGGCGGAACTCGCCCTCTTTGGTGAAACGGTGCAATCTCTGGGCGATCGCCTGATGCGCGCCGGCGCGGCGCCCGACCGATGACCACACTCGGATCCCCCGCGGCCTCTCCGGTCGCCGTTGCGGCCGCGCCGTATCACATGCGCGCGCGTGCCGAAATCGATCGCACGCTCTGGGGTGATCTGGTGGAGACGAGCGACGAGAGCTGGATGTGGCATCTGCCGGACATGGTCGACGTCTTCGCCGCGCATGCCGGCCTCCAGGATTTGAGCTTTGGCGTCACCGACCACCGCGGGCGCCTCTGCGCCGTGATGCCGCTCTATTTCTCGTCGCGCCGCCGGGCGCGGATCTTGACGCACCGCTACCTGGAATCGATCGGCGGCCCGGCTTGTGCGGCGGGCATCGACAGGGTGCAGCGCAAGCGCATTCTCGCCTCCATCCGCGAACATCTGGCGCGCCTACTCGACGAGCACGATGCGGAACGCGTTTCCGTCACCACCTCGGCGCTTGCGCGCTACCGGCGCGGACCCGAAGCGCCGCGCGTCAGTCCGCTGGTCGAAGCCGGATTCGCCAACGCCGACACCGCGACCTGGGTGATCGATCTCGCAAAGTCCACGGAATCGATTCGCGCTGCCTACGCCTCGGGCACCAAATACGAGCTGAAACGCGCCGCGCGGGAACCCTTCACGCTGCGCGAGCCGTGCGGCGCGCGCGATCTCGAGACCTGGCATGATCTCCATCGCGAGACCAATGCGCGCACGGGCCGTGGCGCCAACCGGTTCGAGTTTCTCCAGGCAATCTACGAGCGCTTCGTCGCGACGGGTCGCGCGCGCGTGCTGTTTTTCGAGCGCAAGGGGCGCGTCGTTGCGGCGCAGACGACAGCGCTCTACAAGGGCGGCGCCTACTACTGGTTCGGCCCTTCGGCCAGCGAGCGATCCGGCGGCGAAACCCGCGTGCTGATGGACGAACAGATCATGCATGCAAAACGCCAGGGCTGCGTCCTCTACGAGACAGGCGACGCCGCCTTCGTGGGACAGAATGCGAAATCGCAAGGCATCAGCAAATTCAAAGCCTCGTTCGGGGCGACCCTGGTGCCGCGCTATAACGGCCGTCTCCTTTCACCACGGTTCAAATTCCGGCTCATGCGCGCGGTGCACGAGTTGACGGCGCGCGAGATACCATGACCGAGGTCGGCTGGATCGGCTCAATTCGCCTCGCCGTCGCCCTCATCCCGCGGACGTGGCGGGCGCGGTGGCTCGCGCTCTCGCTTCTCGGTTTCGCAACGTCCGGGATGGAGACCATCTCGGCGGTCGCGGTGTTGTGGCTCATCCAACTCATCAGTAATGCCGGCGGCGCGTTCACGGGGACCTTGGCGCCGTTTCTCGCCCGCGTCACGCATAGTTTCGGCATCGGCGATTCGGCGATCGCGCTCGCGGCCGGCCTGACCGTGTTCTATTTCATGAAGAACATGCTGGCGGCGTATTCATCGTACCAGCAGGCGCATGTGGCGTTCGCGAGCGGAGCGGAAATATCGCGGGCGCTCTTCGCCGCTTATCTGGATGCGCCTTGTGCCTATCACCTCGGCAAAAATTCGGCGACGATCCAGCGCAATGTCGGTCCGGCGGTGGATGCCGTGTTCAACGATCTTCTGTATTCGCTGGTCGGCCTCGCATCCGAGGTGCTGATGGTCGCCGGCCTCATTGGGTTGACGTTCTTCGTCGCGCCGTTGACGACGCTCTTCGTCATCGCCGCGCTCGGCGCCATGACCGCCGCGATCTATTCCACGACACAGAAGCGGATCTACGGATGGGGCGCCGAGAATCAGGCGCTCAACAAGTCGATTATCATGACGGTGGAAGAGGGAGTGGGCGCGCTCAAGGAGACGAAGGTCCTGGGCCGAGAATCCTATTTCATCGAGCGATTGGCCCGCGCCCGCCGCCGCAGCGCGCAGGTCCAGGCGTTGCGGATAACGATGCTTCAAGTGCCGCGCCTTGCGCTGGAAACCCTGTTCATCGCGCTCGTCGCGATCGTGCTGGTCGTGAGCAGGTTCACGTTCGAAGCGAAGGGCGGCGTCCTGCCGCTCCTCGGGCTCTACGCCTATACCGGATTTCGCGTGATGCCTTCGGTCGCTCGTTGCCTCACCCATCTTCAGAACATTCGCTTTGGCAGCGCGACGCTGCAAGACGTTCACGCGGATTTCGAGGCGCTGGTGCAGGATGGCGCCGCTGCCGGTGCGCGGCCCGAAAGCGCGGGGCGGTTTGCGCGGGAACTCCGTCTTCGCGATGTTTCCTTCACGTTTCCGGGCGCGCATCGCCCCGCACTCCGGCACATCGACCTCACGATCGCACGCGGCGAATCGATCGGCATCGTCGGCAGCACCGGAGCGGGCAAGAGCACGCTCCTCGACGTGATCGCCGGGCTTTATGAGCCCGATAGCGGCGATATCGTCGCCGACGGCGTTTGCGTTCCGGAAGGAACGACGGCCTGGCAGCGGCGCATCGGCTACGTGCCGCAGGTGGTGTTCCTGCTCGATGACACGGTGCGACGCAATATTGCGTTCGGCGTTCCGGATCACGACATTGATGCGGCGCAACTCGCCCGTGTCGCGCGCGTTGCGCAACTCGACGAGGTGCTGGCCGAGATGCCGGCCGGCTTCGACACGCTCGTCGGCCAGCACGGCGTTCGCCTCTCGGGTGGGCAGCGGCAGCGGATTGCCATCGCGCGCGCGCTTTACCACCGCCCGGAAATGTTGCTGCTCGACGAGGCGACGGCCGCACTCGACAACCGCACCGAGCACTACCTTTCCGAAGCCGTGCAGCAGCTTTCCGGTACGGTGACACTCGTCATCGTGGCGCATCGCCTGCAGACGGTACGAAAATGCGACCGCATCGTGGTGATGCAGGATGGCACGGTCGTTGACGCCGGCAGCTACGTGCACCTGCTCGCGCACAGCGAGGCGTTCCGCCGGGTCGCCGCTCACGCGCTCGAAGGCGGGATCAGCGAATGACCGCGCCCGTGAACCCGGCAAAAAAAGATGGCGACCGAAAGTCCTGGGTGGAGACGCATGCGGGGCGAGGACTGTCCTTCGTCGGAATCGGCGAGCGTTTGACTTATGGCTTGAAAACCCACGGCATCGCCAAGACCCTCTGGCTCGCCGCCACCGCCCCGATGCGTCGCGCTCTGGTGCGGCTCCGCTACCACGTGGATGGTCATCTCGACCGTCGCTACGGGACGGACACGCAAGGGCGCATCGCGCTCGCTGCGCTTGGCTTCGCGAGCGAGAACAAGGATTTCGGTCAGCCTTACGAGCCCACGCCGGAGCGCAGCTTCCACGCCATGATGGCGCACCTGCCGCGATCGCTTGCGGCGTTCACGTTCGTCGATGTCGGCTGTGGCAAGGGGCGCACCCTGCTCTATGCCGCACGTTATGATTTCGCGCGGATTCTCGGCGTCGAACTCGCGCCCGAACTCGCCGCGATCGCCGTCGCCAACGCCGGGAAATTCGCTGCCGCAACCGGCGATGGGCGCCTCGACATAGACTGCGCGGACGCAACTCGGTTCACGCTGCCGCCGACGCCGCTCGTCTGCTATCTCTTCTCGCCCTTCGCCGTCGAAGAACTCTACCGCGCGTTTGCCGAACTGGTGCGCCAATCGGTCAGTGCCAATCCGCGCAAGGTCTATGTCGTGCTTTACAATGCGGGGAATTGGGGTGCCGGATTCGCGGCCTCCGGTTTCCTGAGCCTCGCCGCCGAAGGTCGCGTGCGGTTCGACATTGGCGCGCCTGCACGGTACCGCTATGCGATTTTCGAAACGCGCGGATGACTGCGAAATCGCCGATGATGCGTGACGGAATCCGGTTGCCGCGCGCGCTGCTGTCGCGGTTGGGCCGGGCGGCGGCGCATCCGGTCGAGACCGCCTATCGGGCCTGGTCGCGGCTCCACGGCGGCGGTCTCATCGCGCGCTACCAGTCCCGCGCGCGCGCCGCCGGCATCGGCCGGCTTTATCTGGTCGTATCTTTCGATTGCGACACCGCCGAGGACATCGCGGCGGCCGCGGGCGTGCATCGCCGCATGCGCGGCATCGGCATCACGCCCGCCTATGCCGTGCCGGGGGCGCTGCTCGAGGAAGGGTCGGCGACCTACCGTCGCATTGCCGCAGACGGCGCCGAGTTCCTCAATCACGGCAATCGCCGTCATACTTATTTCGACCAACGCGAAGGCCGCTACAAAAGCTGCTTCTTCTATGACGAAGAGTCACAGGCGCTGATCGAGGAGGACATCGTTGCCGGCGATCGCGCCGTCCGCGCCGTTCTGGGCGCAGCGCCCGGCGGATTCCGCACGCCGCATTTCGGCAGGTTTCAGCGTCCGCGCGATCTTCGCTTCCTGCATCGCGTACTGAAGCGCCTGGGCTACCGCTATTCGAGCTCGACCTCGCCTTTCTACGGGCTGCGTTATGGGCCGGTGTTCGACCGGTTCGGTCTTCCCGAGATCCCGGTCTCGGGCGGCGACAGCCGCGCGCTCACCATCATCGACAGTTGGGGCTGCTTCGAGGCGCCGGCGCGCCGGCTCGGCGCCGAGGATTACCGTGCCGAGACGGTCGGGCTTGCCCGGCGGCTTCAAGGCGGCAGCGGCGTCCTCAACTACTATGCCGATCCCAGCCACATCGTCGATCAGCCGGTGTTCTTCGAAACCATGGCGGAACTCGCGCGCCTGGCGCAGCCCGTAACCTTTGCCGATCTCATGGCGATGCGGGCATGACAGGCACGACGATCGCTCTCTTCCGCGACCCGTGGGCGGGTCTCGAGGACGCGCCGGCCAGTCCGCGGCGTCCTCTGCTGCTGTGGCGGAAGGCGATGTGGTTCAAGGCGAACCCGCGTTCGGCCGAATATATGCGCGCGCGTGTTGCGGAGGTGCTGCCCGAGGCGCAGTTCGTCGATGTGGCGGCAGAGCCCCGCTGGGCGGCCGCGCTGGCCGGCGCCGACGAGGTCATGCTGGTCTATCCCGATGCCATCGGCATCGGTTTTCTCGGCCTCGAGCGCGCTGTCGTCGGGCGCGTGCCGCGACGCGCGATCCGTGTCCTCAATGGGCGCAGGCGGGTCTTCCCGCTCGATGCGAAGACGCACCGGCGGCTGGTGCTGCATCGCGTGCTCGAACGCAGCATGATCATCGAGTGCGTGCTCGGGGCGATCGTGCTGACCGCGACGCCTGTGCTTTTCTGCGTCGATCTCGCGCGAGGGCGGCGATGAGTGAGGCCAACGAGATTGCCCGCTGGTGGTCGTCGCGGCCGATGACTTATGGCCGCGTCCACGGCGGAACCGACTACAAGGAGGGTAGCGTCGAGCTGGGCTCGCGCGAATTCTTCGATGCCGCCGACCGGCAGCTCTATGACTGGAACGCGCCGCTCCACGATGCGAGGCCGTTTGGCCGTCTCTTTCCCTACGACCATTATCGCGGCGCGGCCGTGCTCGAGATCGGCTGCGGCATGGGTGCGATGGCGATGAACTGGGCGCAGCAGGGCGTGCGCCTCACCGCCGTCGATCTTGCCGAGGAATCGATCGCCCAGACGCGGCGCCGCTTCGTGCTCCATGGTCTCACCGGCGACATCCGCCAGGCGGACGCGCGCCAGCTTCCCTTCGAGGCCGGCAGTTTCGACTACGCGTATTCCTGGGGCGTGCTGCACCATTCGCCCGATCTCGCCCGTTCGATCGCCGAGCTCATGCGAGTGTTGCGCCCAGGCGGCGGGTTCGGCGTGATGCTCTATCACCGCCACTCGCTGCTCTATGGCTACATGATCCGCTTTCTCGAGGGATGGCTCCACGACGAAAGCCGCTTCCTCTCGCCGCTCGAGCTTGCCTCGCGCTATGGCGACGGAGCGCGCGAGGAGGGCAATCCGCATACCTGGCCCGTCACCAAATCCGAGGCGCGCGCGCTCTTCGGCCCTTACAGCGCCAAGCTCCGGTTGCGGGTCCTTGGCACCGACGTGGATGGCGTGCTGCCGTTTGTGGTGCCTGGCTTCGGCGCGATGCTGCCGCGATGGGCGCGCAAGCCGTGGGCCCGCCGCTTCGGCTGGAGCCTGTGGATTTACGGCCGAAAATCGTGAGCGCGGCGTAGTGTGCGGCATCGCGGGCGTCGTCGGCATGCCTTCGGCAGCGCAGGGTCGCGCAGCGGTCGAACGCATGACCGAAATGATGCGCCATCGCGGTCCCGACGACGACGGCCACTTCGCCGCAAACAGCATCGCGTTTGGCATGCGCCGCCTCAGCATCATCGACATCGCGCAAGGGCATCAGCCGTTCTGGTGCGAGAGCGGGGTCGGCATCGTCTTCAACGGCGAGATCTACAACTATCGGTCCCTGCGCCTGTCGCTCGAGCAGCGCGGCCATTGCTTTCGCACCCGGTCCGATACCGAGGTGATAGCGCGGCTTTACGAAGCTGAGGGGATATCCTGCCTGTCGCGCCTCGAAGGCATGTTCGCGATCTGCCTCTACGATCCGCGCGTGCGGCGTCTCTTCCTCGCGCGCGACCGCATCGGCAAGAAGCCGCTCTATTGCGCGTCGCGCGGGGGGCTCTTCTACTTCGCGAGCGAGATCAAGGCCATCATCGCCGTGCTGCCGGATCGGCCGGCGATCGACCGGCAATCGCTCCACCACTACCTCACCTTGCGATACGTGCCGGGAGGCAAATCGATCTGGCAGGGCATTCGCAAGATCGAGCCTGGAACCTTCCTTGCGATCGGTCTCGACGGCGGCGAAGGCGTGAACGAGCGTTATTGGTCGCTCGCGTTCCGTTCCGAGTCCGTCGCCGAAGCGCGCGACTATTCGCGCGAATTCGAGACGCTGTTTCTCGATGCGGTGGAAAAGCGGTTGGTCGCTTCCGATGTGCCCGTCGGCATCCTGCTGAGCGGGGAACTCGATTCGAGCGCGGTTGCCGCCGCCGCGGTCGAACTCGGCCATCGCGCCTTTCACAGCTTCTCGGTCGCGTTCGCCGACGGCGCTGCCGACGAGCGCGCCTATGCGCGCCAGGTGGCCGACCGGCTCGGCGCGCGCCATCGCGACATCGTCATCGGCCAGAAGCAATTTCTCGATTTCCTGCCGGAGCTCGTGCGCATAACGGACGAGCCATTGGCCGATCTCGCCGCGGTGCCTCTCTTCTTCGTGACGCAGCTCGCCCGGCAGGAGGTGAAAGTGGTGCTGTCGGGAGAAGGTGCCGACGAGATACTGGCCGGTTATGATCTCGAGCAGACGGCGCGACGAATTGATCGCCTGCGCGCCTTGTCGCGTCTCCTGCCGAATCAGGTGCTCGCTCGACTGCCCCGGCTGCCGTCGCATCTCGGCGGCATGCTGTCGGACCTTGCGCGGGTCGGATGGTCCCGCCTCCTCGCTGAGCGCGGCACGCACATGACGCATCTCTGGTCGGAAGCCGACAAGGCGAAATTATGGCGCGATGCGCCACCCCCGGCCTCGACCGATGCGCTCATCCGCGGCTGGTACGACGCCGCTTGCTCGCCGCAGCCCATCGACCAATTCCAACAGGTTCACTGCGGCTCATGGCTCGTCGAGGATCTTCTCATGAAGGCCGACAAGGTGAGCATGGCCAATTCGCTGGAACTTCGCTGCCCCTTTCTCGACCACCGTCTTGTCGAATGGTGCGAGCGTCTGCCGCTTTTGTGGAAGGTCGGGTCAGCGGCCGAGGGCTATCGCTCGAAGCGCATCCTTCGGCTCTTCGCCGCCGGGCGCCTGCCCGGCGCCATCATCCAGCGTCCGAAACAGGGGTTTCCGGTTCCGGCTTATGGCTGGCTTGAAGGCGCGCTTTACCATTGGGCCGAGGATCGCCTGATCGTGGGGCGGCGCATGGCGGAGTTGTTCGATCTGGCGCCGATTCGGCCGGTCCTCGCCGCCGCCCGGCGCGGAAGTGCCGGCGCGCAGCACAAGATCTGGAACCTGCTGATCCTGGATCACTGGCTGGAGTGCTGGCGGTGCGCCTGATTTTCGTGTCGTGGGCGTTTCCGCCGATGAACTTTCCGCGGGCGATCCAAGTGGAGCGGCTGGCGAGCCACATCGCGATCCGTCCGCTGGAAATCTTCTGCGCGTCGATCGACGGCGACGCCGGCAGCGTGACGGCAGATACGAGCGGCATCGCGATTCGCCGCATTCCGGAGCCGCGCCCTTCGAGGCTCTACGGGCGCCTCGGTCTGGCGCGGGTTCGCGCTGCTTTGACGGTGCCCGATGCAAGACGTGCCTGGGCTGCGCGCGCAGCCCGCGAAATCGCGCGAAATCCGCTTGGACGCGGCGATGTGCTGGTCACCTTTGGCCAGCCCATGTCCGACCACATTGCCGGCCTCGAACTCACCGCCCGCTTCGGCAATCGCTGGATTGCCCATTTCAGCGACCCCTGGGCAGACAATCCCTTCGCGGCTCGCATGCCGTTTTCCCGCCGGCGCAATCTCGGATGGGAGCGCGACGTGATCGGCGCAGCCGATTTTGTGCTCATGACATCGCACGAGACCCGCGATCTCGTCATGCGAAAGTATCCGCCCGCGTGGCGCAGCAAGGTATGCGTTCTGCCACACGCCTTCGCGCCAAGCCTGTACCCGCCGCGCGAGCGCGCGAATGGCCCGGTCGTGGTGCGATATCTCGGTAGCCTTTATGGCCCGCGTGGTCCGTTCCACTTCCTGCGCGGGCTCGAGATTTTGGCGCAGCGCGCCCCCGAATGGATCAAGACGTTGCGCGTCGAGTTCATTGGCGACGTGGCGCCACAGCACGCGGCAGGCGCGGCGCGGGCAAACGTGCCACCGGGGGTTATCCGCTTCGTGCCCGCCATCGACTATCGCAGCTCGCTCGCGATGATGCGGAGCGCCGATCTCTTGCTGCACCTCGACGCGCCGGCTGCCGAGAGCGTATTTCTCGCCAGCAAGCTTGTCGATTACATCGGCGCGCGCCGGCCCATTCTCGGTATCACGCCGACGGGAACGGCCGCACAGCTTATCGCGGCGTTGGGCGGGCGGGTCGCCGACCCAACCATGCCCGAGCAGGTCGCCGCGGCCTTGGCCGGCGCGATCGACGATGTCTGCCGCGACCGGGACTCGGATTGGGGAAATGGAGGGGTCCGCAGGGGCTACGAAATCACCACGGTCGCGCAGGAATTCGCCCAAATCGTCGAGCGGGTGCGGGGCACGTAACGCAGCGCCTGGAAACCGATGGTTACGGGAGAAAACGCGGCCGCGAAATCGACGCCCGCCGCGTCGCGGAAGGCGGGTTGAGGTCGCCGTCCTGTTCTGAGCTGGCGGATGGACAAAGTCTCAGGCGAACCAATCTCCGGGCCAAATTCCCTGCTAGCAGGGAATTATGCAGGGAATTTCGCCGGAAATGCCCATGCGAGCCCGTTTCGTGGCGACTTAACACCCTGATATGGTGCCATTTTTTTAAGAATTCCCGACGCAAAGAAGCAGCAAATTCTGTCAGCCGATCAGGCAATTTATTTATTTGACTGAGCCGGGAAATTTGTTCGCGCTGCAGGGATACCGCCCAAGCTGAATGGCGAACTCAATATAACCCGCATTCTTCGGATGACATGTAATTTCTCGCCAGCGACGTGACGAGTTTGATATGGGAATCGACACGGTATTCTTGGCAGAGCAAGGCGATGATGGCGGACCCGATGGGCGCGGCGCCGAAGCTCGATTTCGATCGCCGCCTGAGGCTTCGATTCCGCGACTCTGCAATCACCTCCGATGCAGGACCGCTGGTATATCGCGAGTTGCAGACGCGGTCGGGTTGACCGACATGGCCGGCGACGTGCTTGCCAATGTACGCACCGGCAGGAACGGTCGGCATGCGCTCGTCGGATTGCTGCGTCAGTCGATGTTCGGACGGCTCGCCGGCTAGGAGGACGTGAACGACGCCGAGCGGTTGTGCCGCGACCCCGCGATGCGCCGGATTGTTGGCGACCGGGCAGTTCACGACGCTGCGGCCTCGGCCAGCGAGATGGGACGGTTCGAGACGGAATGGCTTGCGCGTCCGGAGAACCTCGCCGCGCTTGCCAATCTGTCGGGGCAGTGGATCGACCGCGTGCACCAGCGGCGTCCGTCGAAGCCCGTCTTGGCCGGGACTTTCTCCCCGCCGCACGAGGGCATACGATATGCCCATCCTGGCCTTTTGGGGGAGTGGGGCCGTGGGGGAAAACCAGGCTTTGGTCGGGCTCACACGAATCGATAAGGCGGCGCTATCTCGTCGGAAGGTTTGGGGTGCCTGCCGCAAGCGAGCGAATATACCTGACATCTCGATCCTACCGACACCGCTCTTCCTCATCGACGAGGTGACCAGGTGAAAAAATCCGCGAAGCGCGCCGCCGTTAAAAAGGATGGAAGCGCTGCCGAAATCGCGCGATTGAAGAAAGAGCTGCGAGCGTC
Source organism: uncultured Alphaproteobacteria bacterium (assembly GCA_963721625.1). Classification (GTDB taxonomy): domain Bacteria; phylum Pseudomonadota; class Alphaproteobacteria; order ATCC43930; family CGMCC-115725; genus DATJLY01. The sequence goes on along the minus strand of CAVRKF010000019.1, from coordinate 507,363 downwards.
GAAAGCGGAAATCAATCGTCTCTCGAAGAAGCCCCGAGCTGGCGCCGGACAGCCCGAGCAAACGGTCGACCTGACGAAAGAGCTGCGCGCCCTCAAGGCGAAGCACGGCAAGGCGCTAAATGCGCTTAAGGCCGAGCGTGACGAGGCGTTGGAACAGCAGAAGGCGACGGACGAGGTGCTGGGCGTGATCTCGTCGTCGCCCGGCGACCTCGGGCCGGTGTTCGACACCATTCTCGAAAACGCGACGCGACTTTGCGCGGGCAAATTCGGCATGCTGGCACTAGCGGAGGATGATGGTTTTCGGGGCGTTGCAGTATTGGACGTTGCCGACCGCTTCGCCGAAAGCCTGACCCGGCTGAGACGCCCGCCCCCTGGGACCGGTCTGGAACGAATGCACAAGACGAAGCGTGCGGTGCAGATTTTGGATGTCGCCGCCGAATCCGCCTACGATGCAGTGCGGCATGACAATCCCGAGTTCCGTGACGTGGGTACTGCCCTGCACGTGCCGATGCTCAAGGAGCATGAGCTAATCGGCGCCATCCTTATCTACCGATGGGAAGTCCAAGCCTTCACCGACAAGCAGATCGCGCTTGTGGCGAATTTCGCATCCCAGGCGGTGATCGCCATCGAGAACGCGCGATTACTGACGGAGCTGCGCAAAACGCTCGACCGCCAAACTGCGACGGCGGACATCCTGCGTGTCATCGCGTCGACGCCTGCCGATCCAACGCGCGCGCTCGACACCATCGCCGAGACAGCGGCACGGATCTCTCGATGCCGCAAGTGTCGGCATCAGGCGCGTTGAAGGCGATGTGCTGCATATGATTAGTGCCGCCGGTCCGATGTCCGCAGCACAACGGAGCCGTTGCGTGAGTACCCGCTCAACGAGCCGTCCTACACCGCTCGCTCGGTTTTGGAGAACCGGCAGATCTTGTCGAGGATGTCGCGGCCTCTGAGTTCGGTGCCGGTACCGCGACGGGGCGGCTCGCGCGGCGAATGGGTGTCGTCCGGCAGCCTACACGTCCACTGACCCGCGAAGGCCGACGCGATCGGCACCGTGTTGTTGATGCGCGGCGACGTCCGCCCCTTTCGGCCGGACGAGTTGGAATTGTGCGCGGCTTTGCCGACCAGGCCGTGATCGCGATCGAGAACGCGCGGCTCTTGACGGAACTGCGCAACCGGACGGACGAACTGACGGAGGCGCTCGAACAGCAGACAGCGACCTCGAACGTGCTCGGCTTGATCGCATCGTCGCCCGAACGGCCGGAACCCGTGTTCGACGTGATCCTCGACAGCGCGCTCCAGCTTTGCGAGGCGGATACCGGACACATCTGGCGGCACGACCAGGACGAGTTGCATATCGTGGCGCTGCGCGGCGCGTCGCCCGAATTTGCCGAATTCGTGCGCGGACGGACGGTCAAGGCGCAGCGCACGGGCCCGACCGGCCGCGCGATCGCGGAAAAGCACCCCGTCCAAGTGGCCGACCTCAGCCAGGACCCGCTCTACATCGCGCGTAATCCGATGACGGTTGCCGCGGTCGAACGCGCGGGCGTTCGGACAGTCTTGTACGTGCCGATGCTCCGAGGCGACGAGGTCATCGGCATGATGACGATCTACCGCCGCGACGTGCGCCCGTTCGCGCAGAAGCACATCGATCTCGTCGTGAATTTCGCTGCTCAGGCAGTGATTGCGATCGAGAACGCGCGGCTCCTGACCGAATTGCGCGAGTCGCTTGATCGGCAAACAGCGACCTCGGACGTGCTCGGCGTGATCGCGTCCTCGCCGGGCCGGATCGAGCCTGTCTTCGATACTATCGTCGAGAACGCGCTGCGCTTCTGCGAGGCGACAAACGGCGTGTTTTTCCGAATCGACGACGGTGCGATGATGGCGGTCGCACATCGCGGGCTATCGCCGGAATGGGCGGCGCACATCGACACGACGCCACTTCCGGTAGCCGGGCCGGCCATCGAGATGGTACGGACGCGCGCAACCATTCACATCGCGGATCTGCGCGACAGCGAAGCCTATCGCGCAGGTCATCCCAGCATCACGGCAGTGGTGGACCGGGGGGGCATCCGGACCGCGCTCTTGGTCCCGATCGTGAAGGAGGGCGCGGTCGTCGGAGCGATCAACGTGCATCGCCAAGAGGTTCGCCCCTTCACCGACAAGCAAATCGAGCTGGTCGAGAACTTCGCCGCCCAGGCGGTGATCGCGATCGAGAATGCGCGGCTTCTGAACGAATTACGCTCGCGGACGGACGAGTTGCGCGAAGCACTAGAGCAGCAGATCGCTATGTCCGAAGTGCTCGGCGTGATTTCTGCCTCACCGGGCGAGTTGCAGCCGGTGTTCCAGAGCATGCTGGCCAACGCGCTGCACCTGTGTGAGGCCCAATCTGGCGTGCTCCTTCGCTATGACGGGGACTGTTTCGAGACCGCGGCGGTGCAAGGTATCGCGCCCGAGTTTGCCGCTGTTTGGCTCAAAGACCGCTTCCGAATGCCGCCCGAAACCAACATGGGGAGGATGCTCGCGACGCGGCAAGTGATACATGATCTCGATTTGGCCGCGTCTCCAGGGTATCTGGCGCGCTCGCCCATGCCGGTGGCAGGCGTCGAGGTCGGCGGCGTCCGCACGTCCATCCACGTACCGCTGCTCAAGGATGGTGCGGTGGTCGGTGCATTCATCGTTCTCCGCACCGAAGTGAGAGCCTTCTCGGAAAAGCAGATCGACCTTCTGCGGAACTTCGCCGCCCAGGCGGTCATCGCGATCGAGAATGCGCGCCTTCTCTCGGAACTGCGTGAATCCCTCGACCGCCAGACCGCGACCGCGGAGGTGTTGGGTGTGATCTCTTCGTCGCCGGGCAATCTGGAGCCCGTGTTCGACGCGATTCTCGACAACGCGCTCCGGCTGTGCGAAGCCGACACCGGCAACCTATATCGGCTTGAGGGCGAGGATTTACACGTTGCCGCTGTGCGCGATGCGGGCCGACCGGAATATGCGGCGCTCATACGGCAGAGGACAAAGTTCCATTTTGCGCCCGACAGTGCGCCAGGCCGGGCGCTCGCACAGAAACAGTCGTGGCGACGAGACGACGCTCGCGATGCGCCGGATTACAAGGCCGGCGTCCAATCTGCGGTGGAGAATGTGGAGGTCGGCGGCGTCCGGTCGCTTCTATTCGTGCCTCTCGTTAAGAATGATCAAGCGATCGGCCTTATCGGCATCTATCGCCGCGAGGTCCGCCCATTTACCGACAGGCATGTCCAGTTGGTCGAGAACTTCGCGAAGCAGGCCGTGATCGCGATCGAGAACGCACGGCTGCTGACCGAGCTGCGCGAGTCGCTGGAATTTCAAACAGCGACCAGCGAGGTGCTGCGGGTCATCGCCGAATCGACCACCGACATTCTGCCGGCTATCGATGTCATTGCCGAGAATGCTGCACGGCTTTGCGATGCGCGTGACGTGGTCCTTATCAAATCTCCGATGGGATGCTGCGCAGGCCTGCATCGCTCGGAGAGCTCGCGGCAACTTCGGACCCGAAAGAGTTGCTCGATCGACAGAGCCTCCACTTCAGGACGCGCAGTCCTTGAAAGACGACTCGTCCACATCAACGACATCGCGGCGCAATCAGACGAATTTCATCGGCTCAAGGGCACGCCGGCGGCTAAATTCGGGTCTGTCATGGCTGCACCCATGCTACGCGAAGGTCGAGCCATCGGCGCAATCGTTATGCCTCGTGAGGCTGTCCAACCGTATACGCAGAGGCAGAGAGACCTGTTGACCAGTTTCGCCGATCAGGCCGCGATCGCGATTGAGAACGCGCGGCTCCTGACCGAGCTGCGTGAGAGCCTCGACCGGCAGACCGCGACCGCCGAGGTGCTGGGCATGATCTCGTCCTCGCCCGGCGAGTTGAACCCCGTATTTGAGACAATGCTTGCCAATGCAATGCGGCTGTGCGAGGCGCAATGTGGCTACATCTATCGAATGGAACAGGATCAGATCGTGCCTGTCGCTGAACGCGGCGTACCGCCGGCTTACGCGGAGTTCCGCAGGAATCGGCCTCATTCCGGCGGGCCAGGAACGATGATCGAGGCGATGCTGGCCACGAAAAAGCCGATCCATGTTCACGACGCTCGCTTGTCGGAATCCTACCGCAACCGTAATCCCAATGCAGTTGCGGGCGTAGAGTTGGGCGGTGCACGGACCAACCTGTATGTTCCGATGCTCAAGCGACGGCGAACTCATCGGCGTAATCAATCTCTTCCGCCAAAAAGTCCGCCCTTTCACCGACGCTCAGATCGCTGTCCTGGAGAACTTCGCCAAGCAGGCCGTGATCGCGATCGAGAACGCACGGCTCTTAAGCGAATTGCGCGAGAGCCTGGACCGCCAAACCGCGACGGCCGACATCCTGCGCGTCATCGCGTCGACGCCTGGCGATCCGACGCGCGCGTTGGATACGATCGCGGAGACAGCAGCGCGTCTGTTCGATGCGCCAAATGTTCATATCCGTCGGCTTGACGGGGACCTGCTGCGCATCGTCAGCGCCGCAGGTTCCGAGTCAGCCACGACACGTAGCACCATGCCGATCGTCCCCTTCGACCCCTTACACGGCTCGGGGCGTTGCATCGCTGAGAATCGCCAAATTCACCATGATAACACCGCCCGTACGCCCACCGACTCACCGATCGGGCAGTTGGCACGTGATCTCGGCGTCCGAACGCAAGCCTTCACGCCGCTGACACAGGACGGCAAGGCGATCGGCGCGCTCATTGTCAACCGTATTGAGCACCGCCCGTTCCGGCCCGACGAGCTGGAATTGATGCGCGGCTTCGCCGATCAGGCGGTGATCGCGATCGAGAACGCGCGGCTCCTCGCCGATCTGCGCGCCCGCACCGACGAGCTTGCGCGTTCCGTCGGTGAGTTGAAGGCGCTTGGCGACGTGATCCAGGCGGTCAACTCAACGCTCGATCTTGAGACTGTGCTCACGACCATCGTATCCAACTCGGTACGCCTGTCGCAGACGGAGGCAGGCGCGATCTACGTCTATGATGAGGACGCTGCGCTTTTCCGGTTGCGGGCCACCTACGGCATGGACGCGGCGTTGATGGAGTCGATCGGTCAGCAGCAAATCGGGCTCGGGACCACCGGCATCGGCGAGGCGGCGGCACAACGCGCTCCAGTACAGCGGGCGGATCTCGCGGCGGAACCCGCCAATCCCATCACGGATATCATCCTCAAGGCCGGTTTCCGCGCGCTCCTCGTGATTCCGCTCCTGCGGCCGGACCGCATCGTCGGCGCACTGGTCGTGCGCCGCCGCGCACCCGGCGAGTTTCCGGCCTCCGCCACCGAGCTCCTGGAAACCTTCGCGGCGCAGTCGGTGGTCGCGATCCAGAACGCGCGCCTCTTCGCGGAAATCGAGGAGAAGGGCCGCGAGCTTGCCGTTGCTAGTCAGCACAAGTCGCAGTTCCTCGCGAACATGAGCCACGAACTGCGCACGCCCTTGAACGCCATCCTCGGTTACACCGAATTGATCCTCGACGACATCTACGGTGCGACGCCACCCAAGATGCGCGAGGTGCTGGGGCGGATCGAGACCAACGGCAAGCACCTCCTGGGCCTCATCAACGACGTGCTGGACCTCTCCAAGATCGAGGCGGGGCAACTGACGCTGACGCTCGCCGATTATTCGATCAAGGACCTGGTTCAGGGCGTCTATGTCGCGGTCGAGCCGCTGGCGACGTCGAAGAACTCTCACGCTGAAGCTCGATGTGGCGCCGAACCTGCCGCGGGCGCATGGCGACGAGCGGCGCCTCGCCCAGGTGATCCTCAACCTCGTCGGGAACGCCATCAAGTTCACCGATGCGGGCGATGTGACGATCGGGGCCTTGGCATCCAACGGCGCGGTCACGATCTCCGTGCGCGACACCGGACCAGGCATAGCGCCGGACCAGCAGAAAAAGATCTTCGAGGAATTCCAGCAGGCCGACAGTTCGATCACGCGCTCGAAGGGCGGTACCGGCCTGGGGCTCGCCATCTCCAAGCGGATCATCGAGATGCACGGCGGCCGGATCTGGGTCGAATCCGAACCCGGCAAGGGTTCTACCTTCTCGTTCACGCTCCCCATCCACGTCGAACGGCAGGGCGGTACGCATGAGCCTGCGGATATTGGTGGTCGAGGACCACGAGGATAACCGGCGCATACTGCGCGACCTCTTGGGCGCTGCCGGCTATGAGATGATCGAGGCGCACGACGGCGCGCAAGCCCTTGCGACAGTCGCGGCATCGAAGCCCGACCTCATCCTCATGGATGTCCAGCTCCCCGGCATCGACGGCTACGAGGTCACGCGTCAGATCAAGGCCGACCCGGCGCTCGCGGCGATACCGATCATCGCGGTCACCTCCTATGCCCTGAGCGGCGATCACGGGAAGGCGCGCGCGGCCGGTTGCGATGATTATGTTGCGAAGCCTTTTAGCCCTCGTCAGCTCCTCGCCAAGATCCGCGAGTATGTGCCGGATTCCTCCTGACGGTTTTGTAGCGAATCTTGCAATGGATTCCGTCTTAAGCGCATGACAGCGAGGCGGGGTTGTCTCAGTCAAAAACGCGCCGCCTCAATACCACTAGCACTACCTAAATGATCCTAAATGATACTGAAAGTTTCGAGGTTACAATTCACCCTTTTCGTCGCCGCGGTCAATCGGTAATGTGCCAATCGCGAGCTCTGCGTGCGTTGGAGGAAACTCATGTCGCATGGTGCAAAATCCACTCCGAGGATGGCGTCCCCAGAGCCGCTGAACGAGTATTCGGGCGCGACGCCGGGCACCGTCCCGGCCGCGCCACCGAAGAAAAACGGCCGACGCGGCGGCCGGACGAACGGGCACGGGCGCGATGCCAGTGGAGAAGCGCTGCAGGAGATCCTCGACGCGCTGCAGGCGATGCGCAGCGGCGATTTCTCGGTGCGCCTGCCGCGCGACCAGGATGGGCTCTCCGGCAAGATCGCCGATGTTTTCAACGAGATCGTCGCCGGTAATCAACGCATGGCAGAACAGCTCGAGGAAGTCGGCCAGGTCGTCGGTCGCGACGGCGAGACGCGCAAGCGCGTGCGCATCGGCCTCGCAACCGGGGCCTGGGCCGACATGGAGGCCTCGGTCAACGCCCTTATCGACGATCTGTTGTGGCCGACCACGGCCGTGACCCGCGCGATCGCCGCCGTGGCGCGCGGCGATCTGCTGCAGACCGTGCCGATCGAGGTCGATGGCCGGCCGTTGAAGGGCGAGTTCTCGCGGCTCGCCAACATCGTCAACACGATGATCGAGCAGCTCTCGGTCTTCACGTCGGAGGTGACGCGCGTTGCGCGCGAGGTCGGCACCGATGGCAAACTCGGCGGCCAGGCACAGGTCCGCGAAGTCACCGGCGTTTGGAAGGATCTCACCGAAAGCGTCAACTCGATGGCGTCGAACCTCACGGCGCAAGTTCGCAATATCGCCGACGTAACGATCGCCGTCGCCAGCGGCGACTTGTCCAAGAAGATCACGGTCGACGTGCGTGGCGAAATCCTGCAGCTCAAGGAAGCCATCAACACGATGGTGGATCAGCTGCGCTCGTTCGCGTCGGAAGTGACGCGTGTGGCGCGCGAGGTCGGCACCGAGGGCAAGCTCGGCGGCCAGGCGATCGTCCCGGGTGTCGCCGGCACATGGAAGGACCTCACCGACTCGGTGAACGCCATGTGCGGCAACCTCACCGACCAGGTGCGCAACATCGCCCAGGTCACGACGGCGGTGGCGCGCGGCGACCTGTCGCGCAAGATCACCGTCGACGTGCGCGGGGAGATTCTCGAATTGAAGGACACCATCAACACGATGGTGGACCAATTGAACGGTTTTGCCTCGGAAGTGACGCGCGTCGCGCGCGAGGTCGGCACCGAGGGGCGCCTTGGCGGGCAGGCGACGGTGCCGGGCGTCGCGGGCACGTGGAAGGATCTGACCAACTCGGTCAACTCGATGGCCGGCAATTTAACGGCCCAGGTCCGCAACATCGCCGAGGTCGCGACCGCCATCGCGCGCGGCGATCTGTCGCGCAAGATCACGGTCTCGGTCTCGGGTGAAATCCTGCAACTCAAAGAGACCGTCAACACGATGGTCGATCAATTGAACGCGTTTGCCGGCGAGGTCACGCGCGTCGCGCGCGAGGTCGGCACCGACGGGCGCTTGGGCGGCCAAGCGAACGTGCTGGGGGTCGCCGGTACCTGGAAGGACTTGACCGAGAGCGTCAACTCGATGGCATCGAACCTGACGGCGCAGGTGCGCAATATCGCCGAGGTGACGATCGCAGTGGCGAACGGCGACTTGTCCAAGAAAGTGACCGTCAACGTGTCGGGTGAAATCCTGCAATTGAAGGACACCATCAACACGATGGTGGATCAGTTGAATGCCTTCGCCTCGGAAGTGACGCGGGTGGCACGCGAGGTCGGCACCGAAGGCAAGCTCGGGGGACAGGCGCAGGTGAAAGGCGTCGCAGGCACCTGGAAGGACCTGACCAACTCGGTCAACTCGATGGCGTCGAACCTGACTGGCCAGGTCCGCAACATCGCCGAGGTCGCAACCGCCGTTGCGCAAGGCGACTTGTCGAAGAAGATCACCGTCAACGTTTCGGGCGAAATCCTGCAACTCAAGGAGACCATCAACACGATGGTCGACCAGCTCAATGCCTTCGCCTCGGAAGTGACCCGTGTCGCCCGCGAGGTCGGCACCGAGGGGCGGCTGGGCGGCCAGGCACAGGTGCCCGGTGTCGCCGGCACCTGGAAGGATTTGACCAACTCGGTCAACTCGATGGCGGGCAACCTCACCGACCAGGTCCGCAATATCGCCGAGGTAGCGACCGCCATCGCCAACGGCGACTTGTCTCGCAGGATCACCGTCGACGTGCGCGGCGAGATGTTGCAGTTGAAAGAAACCCTCAACACCATGGTCGACCAGCTCAACCGGTTCGCCGGCGAGGTGACGCGCGTGGCGCGCGAGGTCGGCACGGAAGGGCGCTTGGGGGGCCAGGCCAATGTGCCGGGCGTCGCCGGCACGTGGAAGGACTTGACCGACAACGTCAACTTCATGGCGTCCAACCTGACGGGCCAGGTCCGTAACATCGCCGAGGTGACGACCGCGGTCGCCCGCGGCGACCTGTCGCGCAAGATCACCGTCGACGTGAAGGGCGAGATCCTGGAACTCAAGAACACGATCAACACGATGGTCGATCAATTGAACGCCTTCGCTTCCGAAGTGACCCGCGTCGCTCGCGAGGTCGGGACCGAAGGGCGTCTCGGCGGCCAAGCCGTGGTGCAGGGCGTCGCCGGCACCTGGAAGGACTTGACCGACAACGTCAACTTCATGGCGTCGAACTTGACGGCGCAGGTCCGCAACATCGCCGACGTGTCGACCGCTATCGCCAACGGCGACTTGTCGAAGAAGATCACTGTCGACGTGCGCGGCGAAATCCTGCAGCTCAAGGAGACCATCAACACGATGGTCGAGCAGTTGCGCTCGTTCGCTTCGGAGGTGACGCGCGTGGCCCGCGAAGTCGGCACCGAGGGCCGACTGGGGGGCCAAGCAAATGTGACGGGCGTCGCCGGCACCTGGAAGGATTTGACCGACAACGTCAATTTCATGGCCTCGAACTTGACCGGCCAAGTCCGCAACATCGCCGAGGTGACGACCGCCGTGGCGCGCGGCGACTTGTCGCGCAAGATCACCGTTGACGTGAAGGGCGAAATCCTCGAGCTCAAGAACACCATCAACACCATGGTGGACCAGCTCAACGCGTTCGCTTCGGAAGTGACGCGCGTGGCGCGCGAGGTCGGGACCGAAGGCAAACTCGGCGGACAGGCGGTGGTGCCCGGCGTCGCCGGCACCTGGAAGGACCTAACCGACACCGTCAATGTCATGGCGGCAAACCTGACCGAGCAGGTGCGCGGCATCGTCAAGGTGGTGACCGCCGTCGCCACTGGCGAGTTAAAACAGAGCCTCACCGTGCAATCGAAGGGCGAGGTCGCGGCTTTGGCCGAGACCATCAACAACATGACCTCGACGCTCGCCACCTTTGCCGACCAAGTGACGCGCGTCGCCCGCGAGGTCGGCGTCGAAGGGCGCCTCGGCGGCCAAGCCAATGTGCCCGGCGCCGCCGGCACGTGGAAGGACCTGACCGACAACGTGAACCTGCTGGCCGCCAATCTCACGACGCAAGTCCGCAACATCGCCGAAGTGACGACCGCAGTGGCACGCGGCGACCTGTCGCGCAAGATCACAGTCGACGTGAAGGGCGAAATCCTCGAGCTGAAGAACACCATCAACACCATGGTGGACCAGCTCAACGCGTTCGCTTCGGAAGTGACGCGCGTCGCCCGCGAAGTCGGCACCGAAGGAAAGCTCGGCGGCCAGGCTCAGGTTTCGGGCGTTGCCGGCACCTGGAAAGATCTTACCGACACCGTCAACGTCATGGCGGCAAACCTGACCGAACAGGTCCGCGGTATCGTCAAGGTGGTGACCGCGGTCGCCATGGGCGATCTGGGTCAGAGCCTCACGGTCATGTCGAAAGGCGAAGTCGCGGCCTTGGCCGAGACCATCAACAACATGACCTCGACGCTTGCGACATTCGCCGACCAAGTCACGACGGTGGCGCGCGAGGTCGGCGTCGAAGGGCGCCTGGGCGGCCAAGCGAACGTGCCCGGCGCCGCCGGCACATGGAAGGACCTGACGGGCAATGTGAACCTCCTGGCCGCGAATCTCACGACGCAAGTGCGCGCCATCGCCGAGGTGGCGACCGCCGTCACCAAGGGCGATCTCACCCGCTCGATTAAGGTCGAGGCGCGCGGCGAGGTTGCCGAACTCAAAGACAATATCAACACGATGATCGACAATCTGCGCCTGACCACCGAGCGTAACACCGAGCAGGATTGGCTCAAGACCAACCTCGCTCGCGTCACCAACATGCTGCAGGGCCAGCGCGATCTCTCCACAGTCGGCCGCATGCTGCTGACCGAACTGGCGCCGCTCGTCAACGCGCAGAATGGCGTCATCTATCTCGTCGAGGAGAATACCGGGACGCAGCTCCTGCGTTTGCTTTCGACATATGCTGATCAGGTGATCGAGGGTCATCGCGAACGGCTGGCTCTTGGCGAAGGCTTGATCGGCCAGTGCGCCGCCGACGCGCGGCGCATGCTACTGACCGAAATGCCCGACACGGTCGTGCCAATCGCTTCTGGCCTGTTCAAGGCGACGCCCAGGAACGTGATCGTGCTGCCTGTGCTGTTCGAGGGCCAGGTGAAGGCCGTGTTCGAGCTTGCGTCGCTCGGCACGCTCACCGAGCAGCAAGTTGCCTTCCTTGAGCAATTGACCGCTTCGATCGGCATCGTCCTGAATTCCATCGAGGCGACGATGCAGACCGAGGCGCTGTTGAAGCAGTCGCAACAGCTTGCCGCCGAGTTGCAGACCCGCCAGCGCGAACTGCAGGAGACGAACGAACAGCTCGAGCAGAAGGCGCAACAGCTCGCCGAGCGAAATGTCGAAGTCGAACGCAAAAATCAGGAAATCGAACAGGCGCGCGCGGCCCTCGAGGAGAAGGCCAACGAGCTGGCGCTCACCTCCAAGTACAAGTCCGAATTCCTCGCCAACATGTCGCACGAACTGCGCACGCCCCTGAACTCGATCTTGATCCTGGGCCAACAGCTCGCCGACAATCCGGACGCCAACCTGTCGGCGAAGGAGGTCGATTTCGCCCGCACCATCCACGGCGCCGGCACCGACCTCTTGAATCTCATCAGCGACATCTTGGATCTCTCCAAGATCGAATCGGGCACCGTCTCGGTGGATGCTGAGGAGGTCTTCTTCACCACCTTGCAGGATGTCGTCGTCAGGCCGTTCCGCCATGAAGCCGAGACCCGCAACCTCTCGTTCGATGTGGAAATCGATTCCAGGCTCGACCGCAGCATCGTCACCGACTCGAAGCGCTTGCAACAGGTGTTGAAGAACCTGCTTTCGAACGCCTTCAAGTTCACCGGCAAGGGAGGCGTGCGGTTATCGATCTCTCAGCCAAAGGCAGGATGGGGACCCGACCATCCGGTGCTGCGAAGCGCACCTGCGGTCGTTGCGTTCGAGGTCTCGGACAGCGGCATCGGCATTCCGCCGGAGAAGCAGAAGATCATCTTCGAGGCGTTCCAGCAGGCCGACGCCTCAACAAGCCGCAAGTACGGCGGCACCGGTCTCGGCCTCGCCATCAGCCGCGAGCTTGCAACCCTGCTCGGTGGCGAAATCCAACTCCGCAGCACGCCCGGCGTGGGCAGCAGCTTCACGCTCTATTTGCCGGCGAAATACTCGGGCCCGGCAGTGCCGCAAAAATTCGTCTCGGCGATCAGCGCGCCGCCGGCGCTGGTCAACCCGTCCGCCGTGGTGCGTTTGCCGGAGCTGCCGACCGAGACCGTGCCCGACGACCGCAACCGGATCGAGGAGGGCGACGAGGTTCTGCTCGTGGTCGAGGATGATCCGCACTATGCCCGCATCACCGCCGACCTGGCGCACGATGCGGGTTTCAAGGTGCTGATCGCGTCGCGCGGCGCCGATGCGCTGGTGCTCGCACGAGAGTATCAGCCATGCGCCGTGTCGCTGGACGTGTTCCTGCCGGACATGCTCGGCTGGACAGTGCTGAGCCAGCTGAAACAGAACCCGGAAACGCGTCACATCCCCGTCCAGATCGTAACCATGGACGAGGATCGCCAGCACGGCCTCGCCCGCGGCGCCTTTTCGTTCATGACCAAGCCCATGACAAAGGAAGGGCTCGAGCTCGCGCTGACGCGCATCAAGGATTACACGCAGCCGCGGCGCAAACGGCTCTTGGTGGTCGAAGACAATGCGGCCGAACGCTTGAGCATCACCCAGCTCCTGGGCCACGACGACATCGACATCGTTTCGGTCGACACCGGTGCAGAGGCGTTGTCCAGGCTCCGCGCTGAGCCTGTCGATTGCGTCGTGCTCGACCTTCGCCTGCCCGACATGTCGGGCTTCGATGTCTTGGAAGAGGTGCGCAAGGATCCGAGCCTCGGCGACCTACCCGTCGTGGTCTTCACCGGCCGGCAGCTCTCGGCCGAAGAAGATGCCCAGCTCCACATGATCGCGCGAAGCGTGGTGGTGAAAGGGGTAGAGTCGCCCGAGCGGCTGTTGGATGAGACGGCGCTCTTCCTGCATCGCGTCGTCGCCGAACTGCCTGCTGAAAAGCAGCGCATGCTCGAGCGGCTGCACAGTTCGGACGACGATCTCGTCGGCCGAATGGTGCTCCTCGTCGACGACGACGCGCGCAATATTTTCGCGTTATCGAGCGTGCTCGAAAGGCGCGGCATGAAAGTGCTTACCGCGATGACCGGGCGCGAGGCGATTTCGCTCCTCGACACCTCGCCCGAGGTCGCGATCGTGCTCATGGACATCATGATGCCGCAGATGGACGGCTATCAGACGATGGAGGTGATCCGCGCGAATGCGGATTATCGGCGCCTTCCCATCATCGCGCTGACGGCAAAGGCGATGAAGGGCGATCGGGAGAAATGCCTCGAGGCGGGCGCGTCTGACTATCTGGCGAAGCCCGTCAATACCGAGCAGCTTCTCTCGGCGCTGCGCATGTGGCTACACCGGTGACGGGCGGGACAGGAGGCCGACGCCGATGACCAGGCAAGACCCCATCAATATTTTGCTCGTCGACGATCAGCTGGCGAAGCTCATGAGCTACGAGTTGATCTTGCGCGAACTTGATGAAAACCTATTGACGGCGTCCTCGGCGCAGGAGGCGTTCGAGTATTTGTTGCGGCGCGACATCGCCGTTATCCTCATCGACGTCATCATGCCCGATCTCGACGGCTTCGAGTTGGCGCAGATGATCCGCGCCCATCCCCGCTTCCAAACGATCGCTATCATCTTCGTGTCGGCGATTGCTTTGACCGACATCGACCGTATCAAGGGATACGAGCACGGAGCGGTCGACTATGTACCGGTGCCGGTGGTGCCCGACGTACTTCGCGCGAAGGTACAAATCTTCGCCGATCTTTATCGCAAGACACGCCAGCTCGAGCAGCTCAACGTCGAGCTTGAGCGCCGGGTCGCGGAACGCACTGCGGAACTTGCCCACGCCAACGCCGATCTCGAGCGCCGGGTCGAAGAGCGCACGCGCGAGCGCGAGATGGCGCTGGCGCAGGTGCACGAGATGCAGAAGCTTGAGAGCCTGGGCCAGCTAACAGGCGGGCTCGCGCACGACTTCAACAACGTGCTGATGGCGATTATCGGCCACCTCGACCTTCTGATGCGGCGCCTGCCTGACGGGGCCGCGTGCAAGTCGCTCGTCAATGCCTCGATCGAGGCGGCCGAGCGTGGCGCGACCTTGACCAAGCGCATGCTCGCCTTCGCCCGCCGACAGGGATTGCGGCCTGAGGCAGTGAACGTACCGAATCTCCTCAACAGCATGGTCGAAATGCTGCGCCGCTCGCTAGGCCCGCAAATCGAGATCGATATGGAATTCGAGGACCGGCTCGCGCGGGTGAGCGTCGATCCCAACCAGCTCGAACTCGCGATCCTGAACCTCGCGTTGAACGCACGCGACGCCATGCCGAGTGGCGGGCGGCTCACTGTCGCCGCGCGCGGCGGGTGGGTCACGGCGGGCGACGTGCAGGGTCTCGGCACCGGTCAGTATGTTTGCATCGCGGTGAGTGATACTGGCACCGGTATGGACGAGGCAACCTTGAAGCGGGCGGCAGAGCCGTTCTTCACCACCAAGGGCACCGGCAAGGGTACAGGCCTCGGTCTGTCCATGGTCAATGGTCTCGCGGCGCAATCGGGCGGCGTCAGCCGCATCCAGAGCCGGCTCGGTGCCGGCACCTGCGTAGAGCTGTGGCTGCCGGTTGCCGAAGTGTTGGATGTGCAGCGCCCGCCGCGCGCGCCGACGCTCACGGTCGTCCCGTCGGCCGCCTTCGCCGTGTTGCTGGTCGACGACGATTCGATGGTATTGGCGGGCACGTCTGCGATGCTCGAGGAATTGGGCCATCGCGTTTTGACAGCCACTTCGGCGGCGGCGGCGCTCGATGTGGTGCGCTCCGACGCTCCGATCGATGTCGTCATCACCGATCACGTCATGCCGGGCATGACCGGGGTGGAGTTGGCGAAACACATTCGCGACATACGGCAAGGTTTGCCGATCATCCTCGCGACGGGCTATGCCGAGGTTCCGGGCAATCTTATCGCCAGCATGCCGCGTCTCGACAAGCCGTACCGCATCGATAAGCTGGCTTCGATAGTGGCCTCGGTGGCGGGTCAGCGGACGGTCGATGTCACACCGGCGACGGCCTTCGACGCGCGATGACGATTCCCGTTCCGTCCGGGGAGTAGGTTGGGGCGAGTGGGCCGCGGTGCGCTTTCCGGCGCCCCTTTTCGGGATCGGCCGCTCCGATCTCTGGAATCCCGCATGCTATGCAAACCTCTTGTTGCGGCTGTTGCGGCTGTGTATCCCTTCGCCGCGCACCGCGGGTTAGTCAGAGACGTGATGTCGGCGACAAGTTCTTGCGCACGATCCCGGCGGCGATGACGATGAAGGCCGCAAGCCGGATGAGATAGACCCAGGGAGCCTCGGTCTCCTCGACATGGGTCAGTGTCGCGGCCGAGGCGTTGATTGCCAGCAGCCAGAATGCCACGCCGAAATAAATGAAGATCTTGTCGCGCGTCCGCCGCCAGAAGCGGAAGAAGAAAAGGCCGAGCACGACATAGCCCATGGCGATTGCGCCTGCGACGAAGTCGGCGCCCGGATTGCTCATTCGACCTCCCAGACGAAACCGTAGGTCAGGAATGCGACGGCCACGAGTGCCGAGGCGTGGCGAAGTGGCAGCAGGCTTACGTCGGGTAATATCACGACATCGAGGAACAGAAGTATATTGTTGACTGCCAACGCGACGAAGGCGAGCGTGCTCCACAGCAGCAATCGCCTCGGCGTCAGGCGATAGCTGCGATAGACGAGCCAAAGCGCCAGGATGCTGGTGAGGCAACACAAGAAATAGACCGCGGATGGAAGGAGGAGCATTGGATCAATCTTTCTTGAGACGGAAGGCGTCGGCGAAAGTACGGATCTGGTTATTGGGCGCGGCCAAAATCGCCTGGACCACCGCAAACGGTGTCTTGGCATAGGCGCACACCAACCGTTCGATGGTCCTGGCAAGCTCCGGGCGGACCGGATTGTAGCGGTAGAAGCCGGGAGCCACCTCAAGCACCAATCCCGCAGCGGTGAGCACGCCAAGCGCGTTCGCCACGATGAGGGCGCTGCCGCGCAGGTCGCGATTAAGGTCGGCTGCATCCCACGCCCGCTCAGGCGCGCGATGCATCAGCAGCAAGACTTCGAGCGTCCAGATCGATGGCATGGAAGACGCGATGAGATCACGTACGTCCTGCTCCAGCATCACCTTTTCCAACGTAAGCCGCACGCCCATTTTTCCCGACGCTCCCACGCCGGCGCGACGGCTGTCAATCGCCTGATCGGGTTGCACACTGCCCCAAATTTTCCGGGTGACATCCGATCTGTCATGGAGGCTCTCACTTTTCCGGACGTTCCTGCAATCCAGACCCGGGCGGACGGCTGCCGGTACATCACGCTGTGAATAAGCCCCGAACGTTGACCCCACCGAACATGATGATCAACAGATTGAATTTTCTTCCCTTTCTTGACCTAAGCGGGTGTCGCGAACGGCGCCGATCGCGACCCCCGTAGAAACTCGCATTTTCGGCGGAAATTCAATGTGATAATCACGGCTCGATGTAGCGTCAAAGTTCGGAGCGTATTCACATGTTGGGCGCCCAAAGACAACTGCCCTGAGGAGTCCGTATCCGCGGTTTGCACGCCGTGAGAGGGGCGCCTTGGCAGACTGCCATCGTTCGCCCGCTTGCGTCGAGATGGTCCCCTCGTTGCAGGATCATCGGATCGGACACCGCGCTACCGCGAATTCCTCTTTCGTGTTGTAGTTGTCGGAAGCGAATAAGGAGATTGAATGACGGTCGGCAGCTGCCACCACACGCCTTCACCGTCTTCCGCGGCGCCGTCCAGACTGTGAACAACGCGCGCAATGCGGTCCCCCCCGTGATGGTGGCGATCGCGTGAGCGCGTCTAGCCAGGAGGAGTTCCATGGACGACGCCGGCACCGTTTGGCCCGATCTGCCGTATCCTGTTTGGCGCCAGACGGCCGCAACCTTGCAGCTCTGGACCCAGATCGTAGGCAAGATCCGGCTGTCCCTGACACCCTGGCTCAATCATAGCTGGCAAGTCCCCCTCTACGTTGCCGCACGCGGGCTTTGCACGTCACCGATCCCGATCGGGAACGAAATCCTCGACATCGAGTTCGACTTCATCGGCTCCCGGCTCGTCGCACGCACCAGCCGCGGCGAGGAACGGGCCTTTCCGCTCGAGGCGCAAACAGTTGCGGATTTCTATCGTCGGATGGTCGATCTCCTGAGCGGCATCGGCGTCGCGGCGACCATCAACGAAAGCCCCAATGAGGTCCCGAATCCGATCCGCTTTTCGCGGGACCGCACCCACGCCACCTACGACGCCGCGGCGGCTCATCAATTCTGGCGCGCGCTCATCCAGGTCGATCGCATCTTCAAGCTCTTCCGCACCGGATTTCTTGGTAAGGCGAGCCCGGTCCATTTCTTCTGGGGAAGTTTCGATCTCGCGGTGACCCGTTTCTCCGGACGGGCAGCCCCGCTCCATCCCGGCGGCGTGTCCGGGCTTCCCGACGCCGTCACGCGCGAAGCCTATTCGCACGAAGTGAGCAGTGCCGGGTTCTGGCCGGGCAACGAGGCTTTCCCGCAGGCCGCTTTCTATTCGTATGCCTATCCCGAACCGGCGGGGTTCCGCGACCGACCGGTGACACCGGGCGCCCGTTTCGACGCCAGGCTGGGTGAGTTCATCCTGCCTTACGATGTGCTCCGTGCGGCCCGGGACCCTGATGCTTTGCTGCTCGACTTCCTGTCCACCACCTATGCAGCGACAGCCGAGGCCGGCGGCTGGGACCGCGCGGTGCTGGAATGTCCAATGGGCGTCCCGGCGCGGGTGCGTCGTCCCTGACTTAAAGACGGGATCGCGACCTGGACCATTGCGGGATCGCGCTGCCATCGCTACCGTGCAACCAAAGAATTGGGGCGACGGTTCAGGACTGGACCGAGAAGGTTCCATGGGAGCAAAGTGCCAGAGCGGAGCCGATGCACGCGCATCAGCTAGATGCTCGTCGCAACATGAATACGAAAAGTGATTGTCATGGCGAGGGCGATCCCGAGGGGGGGCTGGGGTCGAGACGCGATAGGAAGGCGCTTCGGCCCTTCAAATCGCCGTTTTGCATTTTTGTGCTGCACGCTTTTTGCGGTTTTTGGTTGTACGCCCCGAGACACAGCTCCGGCATCGGGCCAGATTCCGCCCGAGCTCCATTCAGAACCGTCGCCCCTGATTGTCCCCGGCACAACTCAGGCCGCCGCCGGTAACCAGCCGCCCATTCGGCCCGCTGCCGTCACGGCTCGCGTTCACCAAGGCACGGGCATCGTCGTGGGGTCTCCCCCGCGGACTGCGGGTGTTCAAGTCGCGGGGGATGCTGCACAGGGCGACATAACGCTCAATTTTGCCGACACGGACGTGCGCGAAATCCTTCGCGCCGTTCTCGGCGATCTGCTGCACTTGAATTACGCAATTAATTCAAAGGTGCATGCGACATTGACCGTAGAGACCGGACGTCCCCTTAAGCGAGCCGACGTCCTGCCCGCCTTGCAGGAGGTGCTGCATGCGAGCGGCCTCAGTCTCATCGAGGCCGGCGGCATCTATCGCGTGATTCCGAGCGAGGACGCGACGCGAACGGGAACTTTGCCAGTCAGTGTCGGCAACGAAGCCTCCGCCGCCGCGTCGGCACGATATAACGTGCATGTGCTGCCGCTCCGGTTCGCGGCGGCTGAGGAGATGCAGAGCATATTGGAGCCCTATCTGCCGAAAGGGGCGCAGCTCCACGCCGACCTTGCGCGCAACCTGCTGATCCTTTCCGGCACCGGGCAAGATCTCGCGACGGTTCTCGACATGGTGAAGAGTTTCGACGTGGACTGGTTGTCGGGCATGTCCTTTGCCGTGGTTCCGCTGCAAACGGCCGAGCCCGCGGACGTCGTCACTCAGCTGGAACAGATTTTCGGCGCCGGCGGCGCCACGCCGCTTGCAGGCGTCTTGCGCTTTGCTCCTCTCGACAAGATGGACGCCATCCTGGTCGTATCGCCGCAGCGCGCCTATATCGCCGAGGCGCGCAGTTGGATCGAGCGTCTGGACCGCGGCGAGAACGACGCCAGGCCGCACCTTTATGAATATCACGTCCAGAACAGCCGCGCCGCCGACATCGCCAAGGTTCTGACCGGCCTGTTCTCGAGCGGCGAGGTCCAAACCGTTCTGCCGCGGACGGCGCCGGGCACGACCGCGACGGAGATCGGCGGCGAGTTGGCCGCAAGCCTTACTTCCGCGCTGAACGGCGGCGCGGCCAATCCGCTAGGCGCATCTACCGGGACCGGTCTCACCGGTTCGCTCGGCGGGATCGGTATGTCCGGCACGCCCACCCCTTCGGTGCTCTCGTCGCCGACGCAATCGACCGCCGGCACGTCCTCGACGCAGGCTTCCACGGCGCCGTCGCAGCAGACCGGGCGTGGCGAAACAGGGCCTGCCGCCGGCGAGGCCGGCGGCGCCGGTTCGCCCGCAAACCTGCCAATTCCGCCGGTTCGCATCATCGCCGACGAGAAGGATAATACGCTGGTGATCTACGCCCGGCCGCGGGATTACCGCATGATCGAGGAAACGCTGCAGCGGATTGATGTGGTGCCGCTGCAGGTACTGATCGAGGCGACGATCGCCGAGGTGACGCTCAACAACGATTTGCAATTTGGCCTGCAGTATTTTTTCAATAAGAGCAATAATCAGTTCCTGTTCGGCAATACTGCCAACGCCATCGCACCGCCGATCCCGGGAACGTTCCCGGGCTTCAACTACATCTTCTCCACCGCCAACACGAATTTCGTGCTGAATGCGCTCGAGGCGGTGACGAACGTCCATGTCGTGTCTTCGCCCGAACTCCTCGTGCTCGATCATCAGAGCGCCAGTCTGGTGGTCGGCGACGAGATACCAGTCCCGACCTCGCAAATTCAGAGCTTTGTTACCTCGACGACGCCGGTGGTCGCGAATTCCATTCAATACATCGATACCGGTGTGGTGCTCCACGTCTCGCCGCGCGTCAATACGAGCGGGCTCATCACCCTCGATATCTCGCAGGAGGTGAGCGACGTCGCCGCGCCGGCGGCCAATACGCCCACCGGCGCGCCCACCATCGAACAGCGCAAGATCCAGAGTACCGTGACCGTCGAGGACGGTCAGACGATCGCGCTCGGCGGCCTCATCACCGACCAAAAGAGCAAGACCGTGAACGGCATCCCGCTGCTGTCGGACATACCCGTGCTCGGCCAGCTGTTCCGTTCGAACGACAATTCGACCGCCCGGACCGAGCTCTTGGTGCTGCTGTCGCCCAAGGTGCTGCATAATCCGAGCGAGGCGCGGGACGCCACGGAAGAGCTGCAGCGCCGCCTCCGCAGTCTCGCGCCGGCGGGTGACGCCGGACCCTAGCCGCCCGTGCCGATACCGCGGAAGCGCGACCAGGGCTTCGCCCTCGTTCTCGTCATCTGGGTACTGGCTCTGCTGTCGATCCTTGCCGCCGCGCTCGCTGTTGATTCGCGCACCGCCGTCGAAATAGCGCGCAATCGCCTCGAACTCGCGCAGGCGCGCGCGGCGGCCGATGCCGGGGCCACCCTGGCGATCTACGGTTTGCTCGACCCCGACCCGGCCTTGCGCTGGCGCGCCGACGGGACCACGCGGACCGTTCGTTATGCCGGCTCCACGGTAGCGATCACCGTCGACGACGAAGGCGGGAAGATCGATCTCAACGCCGCCCCCGCCGAATTCGTTGACGGCCTGCTCGCCGAATTCGACATCGCCGGTCGGCAGGAGATCGTCGGCGCCATTCTCGCGCGCCGGCAGAGCTTCGCGGCCGCACCGATCGTCCCCGTCCGCCGGCTCCTCGGCGCCGACGCCGGCGCCCAAGGATTGAATCGCAGCATCCTACCCTTCGCCACGGCCTCGGAGCTGCGCCTCTTCACCGCGATCAGCCGCGCCGACTACGCGCGGATTCGGCCCTATGTGACGGTCTATTCGCGAGCGCCGACGGTCAACCCTCTGACGGCGCCGCGCGCGGTGCTGCTGGCCATTCCTGGCGTCAGCCCCCAGGAGGTTGAATTCCTGCTCGCCGCTCGTGCCGCCGCGGCACGCGGACAACCGGCCGATATGCCGGGTCTCACCGGGGTCGATCGCTATGTCGCGCAAAGCGACACCGTTGCTGCCACGATAACGGCCGAAGCGACCACCGGGGCCGGGGCGCACTTTGCCCGAGCCGCCATCGTTTCGCTGTCCGCCGCCACGCCGCTGCAGCCCTTCACCATCGAGCAATGGGGTCAAGCGGACGACCCTTCGGGTTCGCTTCGGGCGCCCGAAAAGTAGCGCCTATCGCCGCGACTGGGACCGAATGCCCGGGGGCGGCTGGACGATCTGGTCGCGCAGCTTGAGTTCATGCTGCGTCACGCCGTGGCGCAGCACGATCCGATCGGGCAGGATCGACGATACTGTCCAACCTTCGATGTCCTGGCCTTCCACGACATGAGCGGTGACCGGCGGCCGGCCATGCTCGACGACAGCCGTCCGACTGGCCGGTGATATGAGGACGCCCTCGAGGACGAAGCTGTCCAACTGCTCGAGATGTTCCGGTTCCCTCGGGGGAGGTCGCCGCGACGGGGAAAAAAGCGGCCGTTTAATGATCGCGGAAAAGCGCTCCAGCGGCGGCAACGCATATCCGGCCGGCTTGTCTCCACCCCTGGTCGGCGCCACGGATGCCGGTGCCGACCGGCCCGGCGCAATATCGGCTGAACCGTGGCCGAGCTCGCCGTAGACGATGCGGCCGAGCCCGAGGGAAGCCAAGGCGAGAGCGCAGAAACCTGCCAACTGCAAACGCGTCGAAAAGGCGCTCATGGTGGCCGCCGCGCCATTCCCGCGCGGGCGCCGACCCTATTCATGCGTCGCCGGGCGTGTTCGCGAAATCGCTGCCGCATGCGACGATTATCGCGGAGATTGGCCGCGACGAGAAGAGGGGCCAGCCGCCCAAGCCGCCAACCGCAGCGCGGTGGGAACCCTCGATCAAGGACGGCAACGGAACCTGTGCATTACTCCGGTGAAGCGGTGGCTAGCCATCGCTAGCACACCGTGCGGCGAATTTTTGCATTCGTCCAAAGGGTACCCACTAATCGTTATTTACAATCACCGCGCAAACCAGCATGGTTAACGCGAAGTTAAAAATTTGGAGGGAGAAAATGTCGGGCATTTCCATGTCACTTCGATTACTTCGGGCAGCCGGCCTCGGAGCCGTGGTGCTGCTCGGCGTCGCCGGCGTGGCCGGTGCGGACGAAACCTTCAAGCAGACGGCGGCCTATGCGCTGCCGGCCACGAACGTCGAGGGCGGTGCGGTAAAGCCGCTCACCTCGTTCGACATCAGCTACGTCGATAACCAGGCGGGTGTCTATCTGCTCGCCGACCGATCGAATTCTTCGGTCGATCTTCTCGATCTGAATTTCAACGTGGTCAATGTCATCAGCCCAGGCAACACGAGCTGCTCGTTCTTCAACATCAACTCGAGTCCCTATTGCGCCTTTGCCGGTCTCAGGACCGATCCGAATCAAGGTGCCATCAACGACTACTCCGGCCCTAACGGGACGATGACCGTCAACAATCGCGAAATCTGGGCAGGCGACGCCCCGACGTTCAGCGGGCCGATCACGGCTTTCCCGGGCTGCGACTTGAGCACCCTCACGGGCCTTGCCGCCTGTGCGACCGGCTATTACACCGTCGACGACTGCGACAGCTCGGTGAAGGTGATTGATATCCGCACGCAGCAGGTTACGGACGTCATTTCGACCGGCGGTTGCTTCCGTGCGGACGAGATGGCTTTCGATCCCGCCGATCAGATCGCCGTCGTTGCCAACGATGCCGAGCAGGATATCGGCAATCCCGATTTCGTGACGCTGATCTCGACCAAGTCGGGTCACGAGATCATTTCGCAGATCACTTTCGACGGCACCAACGGCACGCCCAACGCCACCGGCGGCATCGAGCAGCCCCTTTACGACCCGAACACCGGGCTCTTCTACGTGGCGGTTCCCAGTGACGGCGGCACCTTCGTCGCCCCGTCCTCGGTCGGCGCTGTCGCGGTTATCAACCCCAAGCATCCGTTCAAGGTTGCCAAAATCTTCGCCGTCAACAATTGCACGCCCAATGGCTTGGCGCTCGGGCCGGACAACGAGCTCATGCTCGGCTGTAACGCTAAGGCGCCGGTGCAGGTCATCAACGTTCTCAACGGCAAACTGATCGCCTCCGTCCCGCAGCTCAACGGCGGGTGCGACGAGGTGTGGTACAATCCCGGCGACAACCATTTCCTGGGCGCGTGCAGCCAGGGCGCCACCGCGTCTCCCTACTACGTTGCGGGCGTCATCGACGCCGACGACAACGACTCGCCCCACGGTGGCATTGTCTGGGACCAGAACATCACGACGAAGCCGACCAGCACGTCCGGCGCCAGCCCGCATTCGATTGCGGCCGACGCCTATACCAACCGCATTCTCGTGCCGCTGGGCAACGGTAATCCGCTCTGCGGTGCCGCGACCGGCTGTATCGCGGCGTTCCGCTCTTCGGCCGACGATCCAAGCGTGTTTGCGCAGGAGTCCAGCGAGGACAAATAGAGATAGGGAACTCTTGCCGGTAACGAACGATGGGCGCCCTCGGGGCGCCCATCGCATTTTCGGAGTCCAACACCGCGGCGGCGAGCGCCGTTGTGCGGTGATGAGGCCAAGCTAGAAGTGATCGTGCGGCCCGGGAAACCGCAACCCGCCCTTCGCGATCTCGCCGGTCGTATCGTCGAGCGTCAGTCGTTGGTGATCGGGCGGGTCGTCGAAATCGAACATGTTCAGGATCGAGCCGGCAATCCGGTCATATGAGGCCGTCCCGGCCGCGGGCGGCGTCGCACCGTCGATGAAGCCAAGATCCCAATTATATTCGATGAAGGCGATCGTCGAGGACTGATCGATCGTCGTGTGATCGACAAAATTCCTTTTCGCCCAGGGCGAGATCACCATGTAAGGGATGCGCGGCCCGTGTCCGCAGCGGGCAAGGAACGCGCCGCCGGCCGGCGTGCCGCAATTGTTCGGCCCCGCGGCAAAGTCGGCGGCGGTATTCGAGGGATTGACGATCGGTCCCGTGACATGGTCATACCAGCCGTCCGAGTCATCCCAATTGATGATGATTGCGGTCTCCTGCCATTCCGGCGAGTTCTGCAGAGCGTTGATGACGTCCACGAGGAAAGTCTGTTCCGAAAGCGGATCGGAATAGCCGGGGTGCCCATCCTCGAATTCCGGCGCTTTGAGAAACGAGACCGCCGGCAATTTGTCCGCCTGGAGCGCGGCGAAGAAATCCGACAGATCATATTGATGATTTGCCTGATCGGTTTCGCCGATCATGGCGAGGGAACTCGGGCGCAGGTGATGGGGGTTGCGCGTCGACGGGTAGTACATGAACGCTGCATGATGCGCCGAATAGTCGCTGACTGAGGTATGAACATTGCTGTTCGTCGGATTTCCGTCGGTCGGATTGACCGCACCCGGATGCGCTATGTGCGCCGACCCGCAGACCGCCGGCGATTTCAGGGACCCGTCGGTATTGAATTGCGCCGGTTGCGTCGGCAAAAAACCGCCCTGGAACCAGCCCCACGAAAGCCCGTGCGCATTGAGCAGGTCACCGATATTCGTCCCCGTCATGAGCAGGGTCGTCTTGCCGTTGACCGTCCCGCCCGCATCGACCCCGCAATCGTCGAGATAGGGGTCGACGTCGCCGATATCGGTCCCGTCGACGACATTACTCGTCGCCGTCACTTCCGCAACGCCGCCGCTGAACGTATAGGCCGTGGCGCCATGGGTCTGACCCGAAACCAGATTGAGGGCGCCAGGTGTCGAGGGGCCGAAGGTGGTGCCGAATTCGTTGTCGCTCATGGCATAGTGCTGTGCATAATTCCACAGCGCCGTGACGGTGTTGCCGTCGTAATACCCCATAACGGTCGATCCGTCGGTCTTGCATCCGACCCCCATCTTGCTCGTATTCTGCACGAACATGTCGAGCAGTCCGTCGTCGACCGCCTTCTGCTCATCGCTGTAACCGTGATCCTCGTCGCAGGTGACCGCTTCGCTCGGATCGAGGCGGAACGGCGGAAACTCGTTTAGGTTGCTGGTGAGCAAGCCGGCTGAAAGGCCGTTCACCGAAGGTGTGTCGTCGGCAGCGTGAAACGGCGGCTCGCTCGGCAAGTTCGCCGCCGCCGGATATGTTGCGAAATAGTGGTCGAACGTGATGTTTTCCTGGAAAATCACGACAATATGCTTGATCGGCGTGACTGTATGCGCGTCGAGGTCGAGATGTGCGGCACGAGTTGCGGAAGCGCCGACCAGCCCCATGCCAACGGCCAAAGCGGCAAGTAACAACCGCCGGCCCGCTATCGGATTTTCTTGCACGGTCCGTCCCTCCAATTTGCGTCAAGATGATGGCGCTATTGGCCGAGCGCGGACCACACGTCCTCCCAGCCGCGCGCCGCGGTTCCGAAACCACGATTGCCGGAACTCGCACGCTGCAGCCTAATCGGCGATGATGACTGTAATCATGCAGAACCGTGACAACGACATGTCACGCCGCATCATGGCCGTTCGCACCGCTCAATCCGCAGCGCGCACGTAGCCGTAGGTATCGAATTGTACTTCCATCGAGCCGGGATCAACGGCGCCAACCCCGCGACGCCTCGGGTCGAATTTCGGCCTGATCTCGACATTGTCGATAAAGAGAAAGGGCGTTGCCGATTCCAAATCGTGGAATACCCGCACGAGTCCCGAAAGCGGAATCACGATGACTCCGCGCACGCTGATCTGTTTGAGTTCGTGCTCCGTTGTACTCGGAAGAATTTGCGTGCTCGTAAGTTCGCCTTTTCCCATGGCAACCAGGGTCTTGATTTGATTTCTGAATTTCGGCAGCGATCAGCGCGTCGTTCGAGCCACGGAGAAAGCCTTCCTGCGTCACGTGCTGCCGCTCAAGGGCGGCGAGCGTGGCCTTGCGTTCCGCACGGTCACTGGCAATGCGGTCGAACCGTACCAGCGCCCCTTGAAGGTCGGCGATTTGCCGGCGATTGGCGGCGTCGAGGGCGATCAGCGGGGCCGCGGCCCCGAAATAGGCCGTTGCGACCAGCGCCATGAGAATGGCGAGCGCCAAACCGCGGCTCAGCATAGGTGGGAGGCGTCCGGTCATCGGCGATTCTCCACGATCTGCGCGGAGACGTCGAACTGCTCGCGGTTGGTTGCCGAATTCTGCGTCACCGGCGAGCGAAAGGCGGCATTGGCGAAGGCCGACGAGCGATCGAGAATCCCCAGGAGGCTGGTCGCCGATTTGGCGAAGCCGACCATACGCAACTCTTTCTCGCCGATCTGCAACTCTGTCAGCCAGACATCGTCCGGCAGCAATCGGGTCAACTCGTCCATGATTTCGGTAACCGGCACCGTCCTTTGCTTGCGCGCGACGAGAATGCGGGCGTTCTCGGTTTCCTTCTCGATCGCATTACGAAGTCGCACACTTTCGTCCGCCTCGCGCCGTGCCCGGGCAACGCGCGCCGCCAGCGTCCGGGCCTCGGATGCCGATTGAACCACGGGAATCACGGCCGCGGCCACGGCAAGCGCCACCGTGACCAAGGCGATCATGCCCAGCGCGACATGCAGCAGACGGCGAGAAGCGGGCTTCTTCGCTTTCAAAAACAGATCGCACGCGAGCGGTGTCGGACCCTCCGGCCCCACAACTTCGACGGCGTCTGCGCGGAAGCCTGCGTCGTGCGCCACGCGCAGGGCGTCTTGCACGGTGCCGCGCGGCACCACGGTAAGTTCGACCTGCAGGCGGCGTGACTTGTGGTCGCGCTTCGTAATACGGGCGGTATAGAAGACTTCTTCGTGCTTGAACGGCGTCAAGCGCTCAAACTCGAATTTCACGACCTGGTCGATGTTGCGTTCCGCCGCCAGCGGCAGGCTTACGACCGACCGCAGCGCCCGCTCCGCCGGCAGCCGCAAGACGATGGCTGCAGAACCGTTCCGGCCCAAGGGTCGCGTCCGCTGCGACAACGGCGTACCGATTCGTTCAGACGGTTTGTCCCGATCGCCGGTTTCATCGACGAGATGGGCGCCGGCATTGTCGAAAACGAGCACGGTCCGTCCGTGCAGCGCCGTAATCCGCCGCCGCAGATTGGCCGGCACACAGGCGGCCAATTCGCCGATCCACCATGTTATGGCCTGGCGCAAGAGCGCATCGGGACGGAACTTGCCGTTGAAGCCCGCCAGCGCATCCCAGTTCATGGCGCTTCGCTCCCACGAAGACGCGCTTGCCGCGGTGCCACCAAAAAGTCCGGCACGCGGGAGCCGTCGGCAAGCACAATACTGATTCGGATGAGGAGGGGAAGATCGGCGCTCTCGCGCCAGTGATCATGCCATCGGGCGGCCCGATCAGGCGCGGCTACGCCGAAATAGCTGAACATCACGGCGCGTACATTGTCGACGAGCACCGATGGTCGAAGCCCCCCCGGCGCGTTCGCCGTCGCGCCGCGCGGGAGGAGCCTCCACCGGACGGTGAAGTCTCGCCCTTTCGGCCCGCGGCTGATGCCCAGGCTTAAGCGCTGCAGACCTCCCAGTGCCAGATAGGCCGGCGGCAAGGTTATGGCATCGAGGTGATCGGATCGGCCGTCGAAGTCGATCACTTGCTGGGCCGATCCAGGCGTCTCCGCCACGGCCTGCACGTTTTCGAGCGCAGCCAGCAGGAAGCCTTGTGCCGTCGCGATTTCGTTCGAACGGTTTGTTCGGCCGCTTGCCGTGTCGACGGCGCGCGTGCCGAACCGCAGACCACCGAAAAGAAACACGGTCAATAGTCCCACCAGCGTGATCGATATCAAGACTTCGACCAGGGTAAAGCCCGATGTCGCTCGCCGGCCGCATTTCGTGGACGTCATCCGCATGGACCGTTCACTGTCGCAGTGCGAGGTGGAGCGTCCGTAAGGTAATCGACGGTGCAC
The DNA here is from genome assembly GCA_963721625.1 of uncultured Alphaproteobacteria bacterium. Classification (GTDB taxonomy): domain Bacteria; phylum Pseudomonadota; class Alphaproteobacteria; order ATCC43930; family CGMCC-115725; genus DATJLY01. The sequence continues at coordinate 479,074 of CAVRKF010000019.1, read as the reverse complement.
GCAAGCCCTCGTGCCATGATACGGTTACCCTTACATCGTAAGCGACAACGTAGCGGTGAGCGACGTCGGAGGCATCGGGCGGCGTATAAAGATGGGCGGTCGCGGCCACAATGTAGCGGCCTTCCGCGCGCTCAAAATGGAAACCGTCACCCAGCGCCTCACTCGTGCCGAGCGCTTCCAAGGTCGATTCCGCGAGGATCGTCGCTTCGGTGTAATCGTCGGCTCGCACGCTTCCGGCAACGCCGCCGGAAAAGCTGCGCAGCAACGCCACCAGCAAAATCGCCGCGATCGTGAACGCGACGAGAACCTCGATGAGCGTAAAGCCGCCCGACCTACCGCCGTCCCGCATCGTCATTGACCGAAATTCGGCCGGTGAGCCAATCCACCGTGACGACCGCCCGCCGATCCCCCTGCATCAGCCGAATACCCCCGCCCGTCGCGCTGCCATCTGCGAAGAAGCGGATGTTTCCCGTTGTCGCGCTATCCCGTTCATCGGTCGTCGTCATCAGTACGGCATGAATGTCACTCGGAAGGCGACCCACCGCACGAGCGTCGCCGGCCAAAAACGTGCCGCGCGCGGTGTTGATGGCGAAGATCTGCGTGCGGCCCCGCGTGATGGCGAGGCTGCGTGCCTGCCGCAATGCGGCGGCGATTTCCAACGTGGCGGCACGCATCTCCGCCTTGCCGCGAGTCCGCGATATCGGCGGCAGCATGACGGCCAGGACCAAGGCCAGAATGACGAGGACGAGCATAAGCTCGATCAGTGTGAAGCCGCCATCGCGGTCGGCTCGCGCGTCCAGGCGTGACATCACAATGCCAGATTATAGACGCTGAAGATCGCGCTCAAGATCGCACTCACCACGACCGCGACGATCAGCCCGAGCCCGATCGTAACCGCGGGGACGAGAAGCGAGAGCAACCGGTCGATGCTGCGCCGGCTTTCGCGGTCGTAGATCTCGGCGAGCTTGAGCAGCATTTCGTCGAGCCGCGCGGACTCCTCGCCGACAAGAACCATTTGCACGACCAATGCCGGGATGATTCCGCTTTGGGCCAAAGGCCCAGCAAGGCCCTTTCCCTCCTTCGCGCGATCGGCCACCGTGTCGACGAGATCGCGCAGGGCCGTATTGGTCAGCGTGTCGCGGCCGATCGAGAGCGCGGCGAGGAGCGCCACGCCGCTGCGCAGAAGCGTGCCGAGAACGCGGCTGAACCGCGCCATCTCGACCTTCATCGTGAGATCGCCAATAAGCGGAAGCGCGAGTAGGCGCCGGTCATAGCGCCGGCGATATTCCGGGTTTCGCACGATGCGCCGCCACAGCAGCACCGCCGCCGCAGCGAGAACCAGAAGCGTCCACCAATAATCGCGAAATCCCGTGCTTGCCGCGAGCACGATCTTGGTCATCAACGGCAGCGCAGTCCCGGCCTGGGCGAACAACGGCACGAACCGCGGGATGACGAATCCGAACAGCACGGCGATCGAACCGAAGCCGGTCGCCAGAACGATCGCCGGGTAGATGAGCGCCGATTTCACGCTCTCGCGCAGCCGCGCATGTCTCGATATAGTCGGCGAGGCGGAGCAGCACGGGCGGCGATTGCCGCTCGCCTTCGCCGGCCTCGACCATGCCGGCATAGAAATCGGGGATGCCCTCGGCGGCCGCCATCGCGTGGGCGAGCGTGGCTGCCGCCGCGTACTTTGCTCGATCACCCGCCGTCGATCCTGCCAGCCGCTTTGCTGCGCACCGAACTCGACCGTCGCCTGCGAGGCGCGGTCGAGCGGCAACCCGGCATCGAGCAGCATGGCGAGCTCGCGCGTGAACATGGCAAGCAATTCGCCGACGGCCGCCGGTGCCGGCGAAAAAGCGAGCGCATCAGCAGCGGCCAAATCGTCGCGCGCCCTGCCTCGTCGGCGCGGATCGGCACCATGCCCGGCGCCGTTGAGCTGCGTACCGCGGCGAGCTGTGTCGCTGCATCCATCGTGCCCTCGACGATCGCTCGCCGGCGGCCGTTGACGGCCTTGTAACGATAGACCGGCATCGGATCACACCGACCGCGTGACGCGCAGTACTTCCTCGACCGTCGTGACGCCGGCGAGGGCGAGTGCGATGCCGCTCTCGAACATCGTCCGCATGCCCTTCGGCGACGGCCGCGGCCTCGATCTCCTGCGTCTCGGCGCGCGACGAGGATGAGCCGCCGCAGCTCCGCCGAGATCGGCATCAGCTCGACGATGCAACGCGGCCGAGATAGCCCGTGCCGCGGCAGGCAGCGCAGCCGCGCGCACGATAGAGCGTAGGCGACCGGCTTGGCCGCCGCCGCGCCGAGCCCGAGCTGCGTCAGGAGCTCTGGCATCGCTGGTACGGTCCGTCGCGGCAATGGGGGCAGAGCCGGCGCACCAGGCGCTGCGCCAGGATGCCCGTTGATCGGTCGAGGTCAGGAGATAGTCGGCGACGCCCATGTCGAGCAGCCGCGTCACCGTGCCGGCGGCGCTGTTGGTGTGGAGCGTCGACAGCACCAGATGGCCGGTGAGCGCCGCCTGGATCGCGATCTCGGCGGTCTCGACGTCGCGGATCTCGCCGATCATGATGATGTCGGGATCCTGGCGCAGGATCGACGCGCAGCACGTGCGCGAAACTCAAGCCGATCTGCGGCCTGATCTCGATCTGGCTCACGCCGTCGAGCTGGTACTCGACCGGGTCCTCGACGGTGAACAGCTTCTTGTCCGGCAGGTTGAGGTGGCGCAGCGAAGTATAGAGCGTCGTCGTCTTGCCGCTGCCGGTCGGCCCGGTGACGAGGAGGATGCCGTTCGGCTGGTCGAGCAGCCCCGGATATCGCGCCTCGAGCGCCTCGCTCGAAGCCGAGCTTCGCGAATTCGAGCTCGATGCTCGCCCGGTCGAGCACGCGCAGCACCACGTTCTCGCCATGGATCGTCGGCACGGTCGAGACGCGCATGATCGTATCTGCCGCCACGGCAAGGCAAGCGGATGCGGCCGTCCTGCGGCAGGCGACGCTCGGCGATATTGAGTTGCGCCATGATCTTGATGCGCGAGACCAATGCGGCGCGCAGCCGCGTCGGCGGCGACTCCGTCTTCGCAGCAGCGCCATCGATCCGATAGCGAACCGCCAGCCGGTTCTGCTACGGCTCGATATGGATGTCGGAGGCGCGGCTCTCCACGGCACGGGTGATGAGTTGATTGACGAGGCGGATGACCGGTCCCCCGCTTGCGAGATCCCGAAGCCTGTCAACATCCTCGAGCAGGTCTTCATCGCCGCCGGTCTCCTCGACGCTCGCTGCGACTTCGCCCACCGGTTGTTCGCCAGCGTCGTAAAGCCGCGCGAAGGCAGCCTCGATTTCCGATGCGATCGCGACGCGCGGCACGACCGGCCTGCCGGACGCCATCTCCATGGCGCGCAGGACAGCGGCGTCGAGCGGGTCGACCATCGCAAGCACGAGCCCTTCCTGCTCCTCCGCGATCGGCAGTACCTTGGCATGGCGTAGAAACTTCCGGTTGAACTTGCCATCGAAAATGGGCGTGTCGGGATAATCGCCGGTCGCGGCGACCGCCAAGCCAAGAGCCGCGGCAAGGGCCTCGGCAACGTCACGGTCGCTCGCCAGTCCAAGTTTCACCAGAAGGGATTCGAGCCGCTCGTCGTTGGTCGCTTGCAAGCGCACGACCCGATCCAGTGCGGCCTCGTCGACTTTTCCTGCTGCGACGAGGCGCGCCGCGAGCGACCGCTCAACCGAGCCGCGATCCGGCGCTGCCGCCATGGCCGCCTCTTCCAACCGACACAATGGCATCGTCATACTCCCGAATGGAGGCGGCAGCAAATGGCCGGCGCCAGACGAACGCGACCGTCGCTGGCGATAATTATTCGCCCGCGATGAAGAGCACCGACGTGACCTGGACCGAGGACACACTGACGAAATATCGGCCCCGTCCCAAGGCGTTCGCCCCGGGCGAGCGGTGGGGCGCCAGTCGGGCCGTGTGCCATCGTTGCGGCTGATGGCGATGTGAAACGCATCGGTATCAAAACCGCAATCGCCGGTCTCCGGCATGCCGCGAAATCGGCTTATGGGTTGCCGGAGACGAACAATACGAGGGAGGCTGACGATACTTTTCGCAATTACGTCGACGACACGCCGCTCGACACGATTTCGGTGCTAGGCCTCATCAAAGACAACTGGCGGATCGGGCGCATCGCTTCGCCCAACGTGAGAATAAGCTCCGAATGTTGACCCCACCGAACATGATGATCAACAGAGTGAATTTTCTTCCCTTTCTTGACCCAAGCGGGGGTCACGATCGGCGCCGATCGTGAGCCCCGCAGAAACTCGCATTTTCGCTGGAAATTCAATGTGATAATCACGGATCGGGGGAGGGTCGAAGTTCGGCGCGTATTCGCTATGCGCGGGTCACTCTGCGCACGCAGCCGTCTCACGCGCCGACGACGAACGGCACCGAGCGCGCAAGCCGCGGACATGCGGCAGCAATTGAATCACCATGAAGCAACAAAAACGTCTTACATATCAGATAGTTGGGATCTGGCGGATGGGGTGGGATTCGAACCCACGGTGGGCTTGCACCCACGCCGGTTTTCAAGACCGGTGCCTTAAACCGCTCGGCCACCCATCCCGCGCCCCGGGCCGGCGCGTCATAGCAGGTCAGGGGCGCTTGTCGAGCGGATGGTGCGCGGTCTCAGCCGGCGGCGCGGGCGCGCTGACGGCGGCGCTTGGCCTTGAGCTTGGCCGCGCGCTTGTGCGCGAGAATACGCTTCTTGGGCCGCTTCATGCGCGTCTCCGCCTCGGGGTGGCGCGGTATCGCCGCCCGCGGCGCCGCTGTCAAGCCGGCCGGTGCCGGTTACGGCAGCCGATCGGGCGGGGCGGCGAAATCGAGGACGGCGATGTCGTCGATCAGGCGGTCGACGATGCCGTGGAATTTGTCCCACGGCGCCTCGCGGTCGCTCTGGTTGCGCACGACGATGGAATTGCCGGCGTAGAATTTCTCGTAGAGCATGTGGCGGCCGGCGAATTCCGAGCCGACCAGCTCCCAGGCCAGCTTGTAGAGCTTGAGGCGCCGGACCGCGTCGATCGAGGGCGTCTCCCACCAGCGCTCGAAGGCTCGCCAGATCGGCGTCGCCCAGCACGTCGATGCTCGCCGGCATCTGCAGCGGCACGCCGCCCAGCAGCGTGCGCAGCGCGTCGATGATCTCGGTGTGATTCTCCTGGCACCAGTTGAGCGTCGCATACATCATGCGGCGGTTGGGGCAGGCATAAGCGCGCGGGCCATTCTTCCCAGGCCTCGATCTGGCCCGCGACCAGCCCGGCGATGGTCGCCTCGAGCGCCGCGAGCCGGCCCAGCACCTCGCGCACAGCCGGAATGTGGGCGACGCCATTCGCCTCGCAGATCCGGCTGGCGAGCCCGACGACCAGCCCCATTTTCGCCCAGAAGCGCACGTTCGACTGGTGGTTCGCGTAGCAATTGGCCGGCGTCTCGATATAGATGCGGCGCGACATCGCGCCGTCGTCGTGCAGGAACACGCGCTCCCACGGCACCCGCACTCGCTCGCATACCATGCACGCAGTCGCTCTCGTCGAAGCGGCAGCTCAGCGGATAGTCGGCCTCGTGCGCGGCATGGCTGGCATAGGGCTGGCGCGCCCACAGCGACACGCCCGGTCGCGTAGCGGGACGCGCGCAGGTGATGCTCTCGGCGCTTGGTACTTGTCCTCGATCGGCGTGAGGTTGCCGATCCACACCTCGTCGGCATAGACGCCCCCGGTCGCCAGCATCTTCATGCCCGAGACGATGACGCCGCTATCGTCCTCGCCGACGACCCTGAGGCTCGGATCGTCGCGCTCCTGGCCGGGAAAGAGCTCGACGCTCGCTGATCCCGGTCGGCGGCACGACGGCGAAGCAGAGATAGAGGTCGTTGCGCCGCGCATGCTCCTAATAGCGCAGCAGATTATCGCCGCAGCCGCGCGCGCAAATCCTCGAGCAACTCGGGCCGCATCGCGAGCCCGGTCACCATTCCGGCGACATGGTCGGGCGAGCGGCCGATCAGGCCGTAGGTCGCGTCGGCGAGGCCTTCAGCGCGCGCGTGCGCCGGGCGAGATCGTCGCGGTGCGGCAGCGCAGCCAATAGAGGCTGAAGCGCTCGCCATCCTCCTCGTAGGAGAGGTGGTTCGCCGGACCGCGCCTTCAGTCGTAAAGCGCGGCGACGGTCTCGGCGCCGTGGCGGAACGCCGGATGGCGCGTGACGTCCGCGACCCGTTCGCGACCGATATAGACGGCGCGCCCGTCGCGCATGCGTTCGAGCTTTTCCTTTCCCGAAACCAGCATGGCGTCCTTTCTTTCAAGCGATGATGGAGCGGCTCAACGGATGAACGTAAGCCCGGCCGACGATCCTGCGCCTTCCCTCGCGGTACCGCCGCCGCAGCCTATTTATGCGTCATCCGCCACACCCCGTCCCAATCGGCGGGTGGCGGTTCGGCGCGCAGCATCGCCACCCGTTCGAGATAGACCGCAGACGGGGCGTCGTCGGGGCGCAGCGCGAGGCATTGCTTGAAGCGGGATGCGGCCGCGTCCCATTCGCGGGCACGGTAAGCGGCGAGACCCTGGGTGAATTCGCCGACGAGATCGATATCACCGGGCCCGAGCTTTCCGAGCGGACACAGCAGCTCGTGGATGCGAACCGGCTCGTTCTTGCCGACGACGGTAATGAGGTCGAGCTCGCGCGCCTCGATCTCATGCTGCGCGAGCCGCAAAGTATCTTCGGTGATGATGATGCGCGAGCCGTAGATCTTGTTCACGCCCTCGAGCCGCGAGGCGAGATTGACGGTATCGCCGATTACCGTAAAGGATTTCGACACCGGCGACCCGATCGTGCCGACCACGGCCTCGCCGGTGGCGATGCCCATGCGAACGGCGAGCTTGGGCGCATTCCGGCGCAACCCGACGATGTTGGGAAGCTCCGCCTGCAGATCCACAATCGCCTCCTGCTGGGCGAGCGCGGCGAGGCACGCCGCCGCGGCATGGAAGTCGCCCGGCGAGAACGGCGGCGACCAGAATGCCATTATCGCGTCGCCCATGTACTTATCGACGATGCCGTTATGCGCGCGGATGCAGCGCGTGACCGCAGCGAAATAATGGTTCAGCAGATTGACCATCGCCGTCGCGGTGAGCTGCTCGCTGATCGAGGTGAAGCCGGCGATGTCGGAAAAGAAGACGGTGACGACCTTGCGGTCGGCGTGGTCAACCTCAGCGGCGTTGTTTTCAATGAGACCGGCGACGATGCGCGGATCGACGATACTTGCCGAAAGTGTCCTTGATGTGCTCCTTGGCGCGCAGTTCGCTCGACCATGCGGTTGAATGCGACGGCAAGCTGGCCGATCTCGTCATTGGTGTGGATCGGCGACGGCGAAGTGTACTCGCCCGCCTCGACTGCGCTGGTCCCTCGACCAGACGCCTGAGCGTACCCGACGACCGCGGTCGAGACCGCGACCCCGACCCCGAGCCCGGGCAGGCGGCGAGCGCGAACAGGCCGAAACTCATGTACTCGATCGTCGCCAGCTTGCCATGTCGGCTTGGATCGTGGTCGCGGCTGAGGCCGATGATGTCGTGGCGCACCGTGGCGATGTCGGGGCCGAACGCCTGCTCGTAACCGCGGAATTGCGAGCGAGGGTGCCGGCGCCTCGTCGCGGCGGCGCGCGGCGAGCGCCTGCATCACCTGCGCACCGGTGGTGACAAAGGGCGAACTTGCGATCGAGATAGGTCATCGGAGCCGATGAGTTGGGCGAAAATGAGCCGGCTCCGGACCGGCAGCGCCCGTCGGCGACCCCGTGGTCGATGATCGCGTGGGCGTCGCGGAAATCGTTGCTCATGCGTTGGGCGAGATCGGCGGCGATTCGGGCCTGCGCGATCTCGCCATGCTCGGTCGGAACGGCGCAGCAGGCGCAATGGGATCAGTTCGTATTCGAAGCTGATGACGTCGAAATCCGCGATCACGGCGGTGAGCGGCTCGTGATACCGGGTAATGCCGCCAATCTCGGTCGCGACTTGGCGCTGCAGAATCGCCGAAACCCCGATGGCGATGCCGAAAATGAACAGGAGTGCCAGGGCGACCGAAAGGATCTTGAGGCGGATGGTCATGGCACGATCTTACCGCCGATCGCGGCACGAGCAAATCGCGGCCGGCTGGAAACCGCCGGGCATCGATCGTCCCCCAAACGACTCGCCGCGCCGCCGCTGGCGATCAAGCGGTACAGGATGCCGTGCGGCGTCATGCGCGAATGCGACGGAAGGGCGCAAGCCGGCGCGATTGACCGGCCGCGGCGCTTCGGCCTACGGTTTCGCGGCAACAAGGCACGCTTATCTCATGTCCACGGACCAGATTCCGGTTCTGATCGCCGGCGGCGGCCCGGTCGGCTTGGCGCTCGCGGTCGAGCTCGGCATGGCCGGCATCCGCCTGCACGCTGGTCGAGAAGCGCGACGGCACGCTCAGCGTCCCGAAGATGAGCGGCCTGTCGATCCGCAGCATGGAGTTCAACCGCCGCTGGGGCATCGCCGAGAAGGTCAAGCGCGCGGGCTGGCCGCAGACCCATCCCAACGATTTCGTCTATTGCACCAGCATGGTCGGCTAGGAGCTGGCGCGGCACCGGCAGTCCCGTCCTATGTCGACCAGAAGGTGCCCTATCACGCCCGAGCCGCGCCTGCGGCTGCGCGCAGATCTTCTACGACCCCATCCTGCTGGCGCGCGCGCGCGCGCTGCCGTCGGTGACCATCCGCCACCGCACCGGCCTCGACGTCCTTCACGCAGGACGCGGACGGCGTCGCAGGCGCGGCTCACCGATCGCGCGACGGGACGACAGCGAGACCATCGCCGCGCGCTATCTCGTCGGCTGCGACGGCGCCGACGGCACCGTGCCGCGACGCCTTGGGCGTCGGCTATGAAGGCCTCGGCATCGTCGCCAACAGCGTCAACGTCTATTTCCGCTCGCCCGAGCTCGCGACAGATTCACGACAAGGGCTGGGCGCGGTTCTACCGCTTCACCGATGCCGGCGGCAGCTGGGGCGAGATCATCGGCATCGACGGCAAGGAACTCTGGCGCCTCTCGGTGCTGAAGGCCGATCCCGCGCTTCGACGGCCACGCCTATATGCGGCGGCTCGCCGGCACCGAGCGTCCCCTACGAGATCCTGTCGGTGACTGGATTGGGAGCGGCGCGAACGCGTGGCCGAGCGCTACCGCGACGCGCCGCGTGTTCATCGCCGGCGATGCCGCGCATCAGAACTCGCCGACCGGCGGGCTCGGGCTCCATACCGGCCTCGCCGATGCGGTCGATCTCGGCTGGAAGCTGGTCGCGGTGCTGCAGGGCTGGGGCGGCGAGGGCTGCTCGACTCCTACGAGATCGAGCGCAAGCCGGTCGCGCTCAACAACGTGCGCGCCTCGACCGGCGAGTTCTACTTCCTCGCCGACGCTGCCGAGCGGGCCCGGAGATCGACGAGGACTCGCCGGCGGGCGCGGCGCTGCGCCAGCGCTTTGCCGAGGCGTTCGCAGCGCACGCGCGAGGTACGCACGCCGCTCTTCACCGAGAATTTGCGGCTCGGCTATTGCTACGAGCCGTCGCCCATCGTCGTCCCCGACGGCACCGCGGCGCCGCCGGTCGAGACCCCGGAGTTCGTGCCGGTGGCGCGGCCCGGAACGCGCGCGCCGCATGCCTGGATCGACGACGGGACGCTCGACCCTCGATCTCTTCGGCAAGGGCTTCGTGCTGCTGCGTCTCGGCGCCGCGCCGCCGATCCGGCGCGATCGCTTGCCGACGCTGCGGCGCGGCGCGGCGTGCCCTTGCAGGTCGTCGATCTCGCCGATCCGCAGATCGCCGCGCTCTACGAGCGCCGCCTCGTGCTGGTGCGCCCCGACGGCCACGTCGCCTGGCGCGCCGACGCGGCGCCCGGCGGACGCGCTCGCGCTCATCGACCGCGTGCGCGGCGCCGCCGCCTGAAGAGCGGAATGCTCTAATCCGCCGGCATGGCGACGCCGAAGCGCGCGGCGACGCGGCCGAGATCGCTCCAGGTCGCCGGCGGGATCGGGATGCCGGCGCGCAAGCCGCTCGGCATGGATGCGGTCGCCGCGCTCGCCCGGCATCAGGATCTCGTCGAAGCCGGGCTGGCGCGGCTGCGCCTTCAGCACGGCAACGAGCCGCGAGACGCCGTCGCGGAACGCGCGGGCCGCGCCGAAGCGGGCGATGTCGATGGCGATGATGAAGCCGTTCTGGCGATGCAGCGCCGCGGCGCCGCCTTCGGTGATGGCGCGCGGCAAGGATCGGATTGCCGGTCAGAATGCTGGCGATGCAGCTCGAACATCAGCGCAAGGCCCGCGCCCTTGGGCCCGCCCAAGCGGCAACGGCAGCTCGGCGTCGGCCGCATCGGTGGTCGGGTTGCCTTCGGCGTCGAGCGCCCAGCCCGGCGGCAATGGCCTGCCCCGCCCGGCGGAACTGCGCCGAGCCGCCCGAGCGATGCGACGCTCGTCGCCATGTCGAGCACGATCGGCGCCCGCCGCGCTCGGCACCGCCAGCGAGAACGGGCTCGTCGCCACCGCCGCCACGCGCGTGCCGTGATAGGGCATGTTGGGGATCGAGGCCGAGGCGGCGAGCGCGGCCATGCCGGCATCGAAGCGACGCGGCGCGTGTAATAGCCGATCGCCGCGGTGTGCGTCGTGCGCCGCACCAGCGCGAGCCCGATGCCGACCTCGCGCGCCTTGCGCACGGCGCCGTCGGCGGCGAGGCACATGGCGACGGGCCCGGGCCCTTGGTCGGCATCGATCAGCAGCGCCGCGGCGGTCTCGAGCCGGACGCGTCATCTGCGGCGGGGGTTGAGGCTGCCCTCGTCGATGATCTCGATATAGCGCGGAATGCGCTGCACGCCGTGCCCGTCATTGCCGCGCAGATTGGCCCAGACCAGCACCTCGGCGACGGTGCCGGCATGCTCCTCGTCCATGCCGGCTGCGACGAACACCGCAGCGGCGAAGCGCCGAGCTCCGCCGCCGCAACGGTGCGGCTCTCGGCCACGGTCCTAGCGCCGCGCCGGGAGATATCTTGTCGAGCCAGGCGCGGATCACGGCGATGACGCGCGGATTGTCCTCGGAGAACATGAAATGGTCGGTCTCGGCGAAGAGATGCAGGTCGGTCGGCTGGCCGGCATGCTGGAACAGTCGCGATCGACTGCTCGGTCGGCGTCACCGAATTGTTCGAGCTGTGCAGCAGCAGGAGCGGCCGCGGCGCGATCTTGCCGACCACCTCGTTGGCGCGGAAATTGTACATGCTTTCGACCGTGTCGAACGGGAACTCCATGATCGACTTCTGCGCCAGATTGCTGCGCAGATGCGGCGGGATCGGCACGATGTCGATAGCGCGGCACCATGATCGTGCGCCCTGGCGCGGGCGCGCCTGCCCTCCTCCATCATGCGCGCTGAATCGGTCCCACGCCTCGGGCGAGGCGTGCTGGCGGCGGAACTTGGTCTCGCCGTCGCCCCAGCCGCCGCTGGAGATGACCGCGGCGATGCGCTCGTCGACGCCGCCGGCATAGACCGCGACCGCGGCGCCGAAGCTGCTGCCGACGACGGCGATGCGGGCGGGATCGATCTCGGCGCGCGGTGGCCAGGAAGCTCACCGCCGCCTTGGTGTCCTCGACCTGCTCGAGGCAGATGACGCGGCCGGGCTCGCCGCTCGCTCTCGCCGCAGCCGCGAAAATCGAAGCGCAGCGCGGCATAGCCCCATTCCGCCAGCATGCTTGGCGGGCAGGACGCAGTTGCTGCTGCTCTTGTTGCTGCCGAAGCCGTGCAGCACGAGGAAGGCCGGGTGCCGCTCGCCGGGGCGATGATCGCGGGGCAGATGAACCACACCCGCAAGCTTGAGCGATCCCGACGAAAACGTGACGCGCTCTTCCATGAAATGGGCTCCCTTAACGTTCCGGCTGCACCTTATGGCGCCGGGGCGGCCGGCTCAAGATCGCCGCCGTATCGCCACCGCCGCCGCGCGTGGTAAAATCCACGTCATGGCCAGCCTCACGCTCCGCATCGATTTGCCGCGCGCTGGCGCGATCGGTCCCGGCAAGATCCGGCTATTGGAGCTGATCGACGCGGCCGGCTCGATCTCGGCCGCGGGCGGGCGATGGACATGTCCTATCGCCGCGCCTGGCTGCTGGTCGAGGAACTCAACCACCTGTTCCGCGAGCCGGTCGCCACCACCAAGCTCGGCGGCCGCTCCGGCGGCGGCGCGGTGCTCACGCCCTTTGGCCACAGCCTCGTGCGCCATTACCGTGCCATGGAAGCGGCGGCCGCAGCCGCCGCGTCGTCCCATCTCGCGGCGCTCGATGCCGCATCGGCCGGACGGGCCAGGCCCCATCGCCGGGCGAAGCCTCGGCCGGCGGCCGCGCAGGCTTCATGACCGCCGGGCGTCCACTCAGGCGCCCTCGATGCGGCGGGCGGCGCGGCGCGTCAGCCACTCGGAGCCGGTGAGCGCCGCCAGCGACAGCACGACCGAGATCACGACCAGCCGCAGTGCCGGCGCGTCGCCGCCGGGCGCCTGGGTATATTCGTAGATCGCCAGCGGCAGCGTGCGCGTCTCGCCCGGAATGTTGGAGACGAAGGTGATGGTCGCGCCGAACTCGCCGAGGCAGCGGCCGAAGGAGAGGATCGTGCCGGCGAGGATGCCCGGCAGCGCCAGCGGCAGGGTAACGGTACAGAACACGCGCAGCCGCCCCGCCCCGAGCGTCCGCGCCGCACGTTCGAGCCGCCGGTCCACGGCCTCGAGCGACAGACGGATCGCGCGCACCATCAAGGGAAACCCCATCACCGCCGCCGCCAGCGCCGCGCCGGTCCAGCGAAACGCGAGGGTGATGCCGAAGCTGTGGTACAGCCACGCGCCGATCGGACCGCTGCGCCCGAACAGCAGCAGCAGCACATAGCCGGTGACGACCGGCGGCAGCACCAGCGGCAGATAGACCACGCCTTCGATCAGGCGCTTTCCCGGTAGCCGTAGCCGCGCGAAGGCGAGGGCGATCGCGATCCCGATGGGCAGGCTGAACGCCACCCCGACCGTCGCCACTTTGAGGCTGAGCCAGATCGCTTCGCGCTCGGTGCCGGTGAGGGCGAACACGGTGCCGGCCTATTCGAGCATGGTGAAGCCCTGCTTCTCGAACCACGGCCGTGCCGCGGGCGAGCGCAGAAAGGCGATGAACTTCAGCGCCGCCGGCGACGCGCCCGCGACCGCAGCCATGGGATAGATGATCGGCGGAACGGTATTGGCGGGAAAGATCCCCGCGATCCGCACCCCTGGGTCGGCCGCCGCGTCGGTGGCATAGACGATGCCGTAGGGCGCCTCGCCGCGTTCGACGAAACGCAGTGCAGCGCGCACGTCTTCGGCGCTTGCCACGCGGCTCGCAACCGCATCCCAGACGCCGAGCGTCGTGAGCGCCGCCTTGCCGTATTTGCCCGCGGGCACGGCGTCCGGATCGGCCATGGCGAGACGCCCATTTCCAAGCAGTTTGAGCAGCGGGAAGTGCGGCACGATCGCGACCGTCGCGGCGCCGGCGGCGGCCGGCGCGATCAGGACCAGCTTGTTGCCGAGGAAATCCTTCCGCGTCGCCGGCTCGATGAAGTTGTTCTTGGCGACATCGTTCATCCAGTCGGGATCGGCCGAGATGAAGATTTGGGCCGGCGCGCCGCTCTCGATCTGACGTGCCAGAGCGGAACTCGCGGCATAGGACACGCTGATATGGTCGCGGCTCCGATGCTCGTAAGCATGCGCGGCGTCGTCGAGGGCGTTCTTGAGGCTGGCCGCGGCGAAGACGAGAACGTCGTCGGCCACCGCCCGCGGCGCCGCGGCGATCAGCGCCAGCAGCGTCAACCCGGCCGCCGCGACCCGGATAAATCGCGACCTCATCGAACCGTCTCCCCGCCGCCGCTATATCCATTTGAATATGACGTATTCCGGCAACGGCGGCAAGTACCCGTGCCGGCACGTGGCCCGGTTACCGCGAAATTAACCCGCGGCTGCCATAAATCGGCCCATCTCATCCGGCATTGTCGCGTCGGTGTTGGCAAAGGGGAGGCGGCCGTGACGGCCTTGCGATTGACGGGCGAGCCGAGCCTCGAAGAGCTGCTCGGCGACGAGATGATGGGCCGCGTGATGCAGCGTGCCGGGATCGATGCCGCCGAGTTGCGGCGCCGGCTCAGCGAACTCGCGCTCCGGCTGGGCTCATGCGCCGGGCAAGCAAAATCACACGGCGGCTGCCGGCGAGCGGCTCTCGGCTGACCGCGCACCGCGCTCCGTCGGTGCGAGCGGAAAGGTCATCACCGCCTTGAGGCCGGGCGCATTGTCCTCGAGCCAGCAGGCGCCGGCATGAAGCTTGGCCACTGCGCGCACGAGGCTTAGCCCCAACCCGTTTCCCGGCGAACTGCGGCTGCCCTCGAGCCGGACGAAGCGGTCGAACACGGCCTCGCGCCGGTCAGCGGGGATGCCGGGCCCGTTGTCGGCGATCTCGACGCGCACCGTTTCGCCGTGCTCATGGGCGCGCAGCACGATCCTGCCCTCGGGCGCATATTTGAGGGCGTTGTCGAGCAGGTTGGCGAGCGCTTGCGACAGCAGATGGCGGTCGCCGCGAACCGGCAACGTCGCGTCGGTCTCGACCGCCAGCTCCATCCCGTTCTCTTCCGCCAGCGGCTCGTACAGCTCGGCGACGTTGCGGGCGATCTCGGCAAGATCGACCACTGACCAGCCTTCGCGGCGCGCGCCGGCTTCGGCCTCGGCGATGCTGAGCAACGCATTGAACGTGCCGAGGAGGCGGTCGGCTTCGGTGATGGTGTCGCGCAGCGCCTCGCCGTAGCGGTGGAGATCGGGCCGCTCGAGCAGCGTCACTTCGAGCCGCGCCCTGAGACGCGAGAGCGGCGTGCGCAGGTCGTGGGCGATGTTGTCGGTCACCTGGCGCATGCCCAGCATCAGGCGCTCGATCTGGTCCAGCATGGCGTTGAGATTGGCGGCGAGCTGGTCGAATTCGTCGCCGCTGCCTGAAACCGGCACGCGCTGCGACAGGTCGCCGTGGATGATGCGCGCGCTGGTGCGGTTCACCGACGTCGATGCGCCGCAGCATGTGGCGGGTCATGAACACGCCGCCGGCGATGCCGAGCGCCAGCGTCAGCAACCCCGACCAGGCCAGGGTGCGGGTGATGCGGGCGCGAAACGTGGTCGCATCGCGCAGATCGCGGCCGACCAGCAGCCGGTAGCCGCCGGGCAGGACGAAGACCGAGGCGAGCGCGGTGTGCGTCTGCTTGCTTCCGCCGACCACCTCCTCCACCGGAAATTCGATCCAGCCGGGGCGGATCTGGCGTCGCCCGCGGCCATTGCGACAAGTTGCCCGCGAGCGGGTGCAGCAGCGGATCGGTGATGAGATAGAGCGTGCGCTCGGGATGGCCGGGGGCGCTGCGATCCTGGATGATCTCGAGCAGCCCGGCAAGACCGCGCTCGGCGTATTGCTCGGCGAGGCCGCGCGATTCCGCATCGAGCGTCGCTTCGGTCTGGCGCTGGGCGAAATCGGCGGTCGAGAAGTAGATGAATACCAGAAGCGCCAGCACCGAGGTCGCGAACAGCGCGAAATAAAGCGCGGCCAGGCGCACGGCATTGGTCTTGAGATAGCGCCCCATCGCCTAATCCGCGGCAAGCCGGTAGCCCGCGCCGCGCACCGTGTGCAGCAGCGGATGCGCGAAGCCCTTGTCGATCTTCTGCCGCAGCCGGCTGATATGCACGTCGATCACGTTGGTCTGGGGATCGAAATGATAATCCCAGACGTTTTCGAGCAGCATGGTGCGTGTCACCACCTGGCCGGCGCGCCGCATCATGAACTCGAGCAGGCGGAATTCGCGCGGCAGCAATTCGATCTCCTGGCCGGCGCGGCGCACCTTGCGCGAGAGCAGGTCCATCTCGAGATCGCCCACCGCCAGCCGGGTCGTGGCCTGGCCGGTGCCGCCGCGGCGCAGCAGCGCCTCGAGCCGCGCCAGCAGCTCGGCAAAGGCGAACGGCTTGACGAGATAATCGTCGCCGCCGGCGCGCAGACCTTTGACGCGGTCGTCGACCGCCCCCAGGGCGCTCAGGATGAGGACGGGCGTGCCGACCTCGGCGGCCCGCAGCGCGGCGATGACCGCGAGCCCGTCCATGCCCGGCATCATGCGGTCGACGATCAGCGCGTCGTAGCCGGCATCGGTCGCCATGAACAGCCCGTCGCGCCCCTCGGCCGCGTGGTCGACGACATAGCCGCTCTCGGTCAGTCCCTTGACGATATAGGCGGCCGCCTCGCGGTCGTCCTCGATGACGAGCACCTTCATGAACCAGTCCTCGCCCGGACCATACCGGGCGGCGATGCCGTAGAGAACAACGAAAAATGGCGGTCCCGGCGGCGCCCGGTCAGAGGGCGTGCGCGCCTAGGTCAGCGTGACCCACAGTGCGACGGCCCAGCCGAGCAGCAGCACGGCCCAGACCTGAAGATCGAATGGCCGTTCGGTCATGCTGTCCCTCCCTGTTCCGGCCGTGAGCATAGGGTAGGAACAAAATAAGAACAAGAGCCATTGGCCGTGGCGGCCCGTGGAAGCGGGGCCGGAGGGGCGGCGCTTCAGCGGCGTTGATTGCGGCGCTTCTCCACCGCGCGCACTTCGGCGCGGGCGATCGAGCGGAGATGGACCTCGTCGGGGCCGTCGACGATCTGGAGATAACGGCCATGGGTCCAGATGTCGGGGAGCGGCGTGTCCTGCGTCAGCCCCTTGGCACCGAACGTCTGCATCGCGCGGTTGGCGATCTGCACCTCGATGCGCGGCACCGCCACCTTGATGAGCGACACTTCGCGTCGCGCCGCCTTGTTGCCGAACTTGTCCATCAGCCACGCGGCCTTGAGCACCAGAAGCCGCGCCTGCTCGATCTCGATGCGCGACAGCGCGATCCATTCGCGGATCGTGCCGTGCTCGTGCAGCATCTGCCCGAAGGTGCGGCGGTCGAGCGCGCGCTCGACCATGAGCTCGAGCGCGAGCTCCGCCGCGCCGATGCGCGCGCATGCAGTGATGGATGCGTCCCGGACCGAGCCGCTCCTGCGCCAGCGCGAAGCCGCCGCCTTCCTCGCCGAGAAGATGGTCGCCCGGCACGCGCACGTTCTCGAACAGCACCTCGCAATGGCCCTGGGGATGGCGCTCGTGCATCACCGGCGGGTTGCGCACGATCGGTGATGCCCGCCGTGTCGCGCGGCACCAGGACCATGCTCTGGCGGCGATGCGGCTCGGGGCGGTCGGGGCTGGTCTGGCCCATGACGATGAATATCTCGGTGCGCGGATCGGCGGCGTTGGTGATGAACCATTTGCGCCCGTTGATGACCCAGTCGTCGCCGTGCGCGCGTGATCGCGGTGCGGATGTTGGTGGCGTCGGAGGAGGCGACGTCGGGCTCGGTCATGGCGAAGGACGAGCGGATGCGCCCTTCGAGCAGCGGCTTCAGCCATCGCTCCTTCTGCGCCGGCGTCGCCGCAAGGTGGAGCAATTCCATGTTGCCGGTATCGGGGGCGCTGCAATTGAACACCTCCGACGACCACGGCAGGCGGCCCATGATCTCGGCGCAGGGCGCATAATCGAGATTGGACATCTGCGTGCCGGGCTCGTCGGGTTTGAGCCCGGGCAGGAACAGGTTCCACAGCCCCGCCGCGCGCGCCTTGCTCTTCAACTCGTCGATGAAGGGCGGCGGAAACACGCCTTCATCGTCGACGAGGCGGCGAAAGTCCGGATCGCGCGGAGCAACATGATCGGCGATGAAGGATTTGACCTGAGCCTGGATGCGCTGCGACTTCTCCGAGAACTCGAAATCCATGTTGGCCTCCTCGCGCGGCGAAGATGCGGCATCGGCACGCGCTTGTCCATGTCCGCGGCCGCGGCGGGCGGCGTCGGCTCAGTGCGAGGCTGCGACGAGCCGCGAACACGCATCGAGCTGGCGCAGCAGCGTCGCGCGTTCGGCGAAGAGGGTATCGGGGTCGCGCCCCTCGCGGCGGCAGCGAAGGGCGCGAGCGACGAGTTCGATGTCGAGCCCGGGCGGCGCGGTGGCATCGAGGGACGCGACCGCGTCGTCGTTCGACGCCATCGCGCCGGTGGTCCAACTAAAGACGAATTGGGCGGGATAGAGGAGCGCGCGGATGAAGGGTTTGTGGTCCGCGGGCGCGAGCGCGTCGAGCCCGGCGAAGGCGCTTGCCGCCTGGGCCCAGCTCGCGAACGGCTGGCCGCGAAGATAGGCGCGGATGTCGGCGCGGGTCGGCCGCGGCGGCAGCACAAGCGCGCGACCCCCAAGCGCCACCGCGTGGTCGATGTAATCGACCCGGTCGAGCGGCGGGAACCGGCCGATGGCGAAGCCGCGATCCGCCCAGAACAGCGACAGCTTTGCCGCATGCGCCGGCGCCAGCGCAGCGGCCCGCGCACGCATCAGCGCGAGTTCTTCGGGCGCCAGTCCGTCCGCGGCGACGACGGCCATGTCGATGTCGCTGTAGCGCGGGCTGTAGCCGCCATGGGCAAGGCTGCCGATGAGCGCAACGGTGATGAGCCGCGCGCCGAGCTGCGCTTCCCAGAACGCGGCCACGCCATCGGCGAGGCTGCGCGCCGCCGCTTCCGTCGTATCCGCCATGGCGATCGCGCGACCGGTCAGCGTCCCGGCCACAGAGTCTTCGACGCGAGCCGCGCGCCGGCGACGAGGGCTCCGAGCTTCGCCCAGACGAGCTCGGCATGGACCCGGCCGCCGAGTCCGCAATCGGTGCCGGCGATGACGTTCTCGCGGCCGACGATGCCGGCAAAGCGCAGGAGGCGCTCGGCCACCAGCTCGGGATGCTCGACGACATTGGTGGCATGGCTGACGACGCCGGGCATCAGCATCTTCCCGGCCGGGAGCTTGGCCTCCTTCCACAGCTTCCATTCGTGCTCGTGGCGGACATTGCCGGCCTCGAACGAATAGGTCTGCGCCTTCACCATGGCGACGAGATCGATGATGTGCTGCAGCGGCAGATCGTGGGTATGCGGCCCGTGCCAGCTTCCCCAGCACAGATGATAGCGCACCTTGTCCTCGGGAATGCCGGCGAGCGCGTGGTTGAGCGCGTCGATGCGCAGCCGCGCGAACTTGCGATAGGCATCGATGCTGGGCTCGGGCTTGATCATGTCCCACCAGTCGGGCAGGCCGGGGTCGTCCACCTGCAGGACGAAGCCGGCCGCGACGACGGCGCGGTATTCGACGGCGAGCGCCTCGGCCAGGGCGAAGATGTATTCCTCCTCGGTCTTGTAGATATTCGTTGTAGATGAAATGATCGAGCCAGCCGGGCGCGAGCACGGCGACGAACGCCTCGTCGACGTTGACGCCGGCCTGCGCGATCGCCGTCTTGAAGGTGTCGAGCTCGCGCTGGATCGCTTCCGGCCCTTTCGACTCGATCGGCCCGCTCGGCGACCACGCGCTCCTGCGCTGGCCTGCAACGGCTTCTCACCAGGCACGAAGAACATTGTCCGGGCGCGATCCATGTCGGCATAGAATTCGCGAAACTCGTCGCGCTCGCGGGTCGATTCCCGCGTCGTTCCGACCTCGCCCGGCGGCACCGGCCGCACCGTCACGCCGGCGAAATGCTGGGCGTAATGGGCGAAATTGCGCCCGGTCCAGAACTCGCCGTCGCCGATGCAGTCGATGCCGGTGGCGACCTGCCGCCGCACGGTCGCGGCGATGGCCGGCACGACAAGGGCGGCGGTCTCGCCGCCATCGGTGAGCTGCCCGCGTCGCCAGCCGGGCCGGCGTGTCGGCAAATCCCGGCGGCGTCGGCAACCTGCCGACATGCGACGTGCGGATGCCGTGGGTGTTGTGCTTCATGCTGCCCTCCCCGGGGCCGGCGATGCCCGCCCCAAGGGGGCAGCATAAGAGCGCGGCGCCGGCACCCGCAACCACCGGGCAGGCTGCGCAAAAAAGCCGGCGCGGTCTGAAAAAATAACCGTTGCGAGGGGTTGACGCTTGGGGTTAAGTGCCGACCTATACCGGACCAACGCGGTCCCATATCAATTCCTCGGCCCATGCGATGATCATCCTGAGCAAACTTGCGGATTACGGCGTGATCATCGCGTCGCACCTGGCGGCGCATCCCGAGCGCCAGATCCCGGCCGGCGCGCTCGCCGCGGAGACGCGGCTGCCCCGGGCCACCGTGGCCAAGGTGCTGAAAGTGCTGGCTCATGCCGGCATCGTCACCGGCGCGCGCGGCGCCGCGGGCGGTTATCGCCTGGCGCGGGAAGCGGCCGTCATCTCGGTCGCCGAGGTGGTGACGGCGATCGACGGCGCGATCGGGCTGACGCAATGCTCGATCCACGCGCCGTCCTGCGACCGCAACGATTTCTGTCCGACCCGGCCGCATTGGCGTCGCATCAACGACGCCGTCGGCACCGCGCTGGCGGCGATCTCGCTCGCCGAGATGGTGCCGCTGCCGCCGCGCTTCCTTGCCCTTGAACCCGCTGTCAGACCATCGAATACGATTGCCCCATGACCGGTACCGCCCAGACCATCGACACCGTCCGCACGCTCGGCGAAAGCTATAAATACGGCTTCGTCACCGAGATCGAGAGCGAGAGTGCACCGCCCGGTCTCAACGAAGACACGGTGCGCTTCATCGCCGCCAAGAAGCACGAGCCGCAATGGCTGCTCGAGTGGCGGCTCGAGGCGTTCCGGCGCTGGCAGACGATGGAAAATCCGCATTGGGCGCGGCTGCGCATCGCGCCCATCGACTATCAGGCCGCGACCTATTATTCCGCGCCGAAGCAGAAGGAGGGGCCGCGCTCGCTCGACGAGGTCGATCCCGAACTGCTGCGCACCTACGAGAAGCTCGGCATTCCGCTGCGCGAGCGCGCGGCGCTGGCCGGCGTCGCGGTGGATGCCGTGTTCGACAGCGTTTCGGTCGCGACCACCTTCAAGGCGAAGCTCGCCGAGCTGGGCATCATCTTCTGCTCTTTCGGCGAAGCGGTGCAACTGCATCCCGAACTGGTGCGCCGCTATCTCGGTTCGGTCGTGCCGCAGGGCGACAATTTCTTCGCCGCTCTCAACTCGGCGGTGTTCTCCGACGGCTCGTTCGCTCTACGTGCCGCCCGGGCTGCGCTGCCCGATGGAGCTTTCAACCTATTTCCGCATCAACGCGGCCAAGTCCGGGCAGTTCGAGCGCACCCTCATCGTCTGCGACAAGGGCAGCTATGTGAGCTATCTCGAGGGCTGCACCGCGCCGCAGCGCGACGAGAACCAGCTCCACGCGGCCGTGGTCGAGCTGGTCGCGCTCGATGATGCCGAAATCAAGTATTCGACGGTGCAGAACTGGTATCCGGGTGACGCCGACGGGAAGGGCGGCATCTACAATTTCGTCACCAAGCGCGGCGCCTGCCGCGGCGCGCGTTCGAAGATTTCGTGGACGCAGGTCGAGACCGGCTCCGCCATCACCTGGAAATACCCGAGCTGCATCCTCGAGGGCGATGATTCGGTCGGCGCGTTCTATTCGGTCGCCATCACCAACAACCTGCAGCAGGCCGATACCGGCACCAAGATGATCCATATCGGGCGCAACACGCGCTCGACCATCCTGTCGAAGGGGATCTCGGCGGGGCGGGGGCAGAACACCTATCGCGGCCTCGTCCGCATCCAGCCGCGGGCCGAGGGCGCGCGCAATTACACGCAATGCGATTCGCTGCTCATCGGCGATCGCTGCGGCGCGCATACCACGCCCTATATCGAGGTGCGCAATCCCGGCGCCCGCGTCGAGCACGAGGCAACGACCTCGAAGATCAGCGACGACCAGATGTTCTATTGCCAGCAGCGCGGCTTGTCGCGCGAGGACGCGCTGTCGCTCATCGTCAACGGGTTCTGCAAGGAAGTGTTGAAGGAGCTGCCGATGGAATTCGCGGTCGAGGCGCAGAAGCTCCTCGCCGTGAGCCTCGAGGGCAGCGTGGGGTGAGGGTGCCGATGCTCGAGATCAGGGATCTGCATGCGCGCATCGCCGATGGCCGCGAGATCCTCAAAGGGATCGACCTTGCGGTCGGGGCGGGCGAGGTGCACGCGATCATGGGGCCGAACGGCTCGGGCAAGAGCACGCTCGCGGGCGTGCTGGCGGGCCGGCCCGGCTACGAGGTGAGCGCGGGAAGCGTGCTCTACCAGGGCGGCGATCTCCTGGCGCTGGCTCCCGACGAGCGCGCGCGCGCCGGCATCTTCCTCGCCTTCCAGTACCCGGTGGAAATCCCGGGCGTGAACAACATGTATTTCCTGCGCGCCGCGCTCAACGCGGTAAAGCGCGCCCGCGGCGAAGCCGAACTCGATGCCGGCCAGTTCCTCAAGGCAGTGCGCGCCAAGCTCAAGCTGCTCGAGATCGAGGACGATCTGTTGCAGCGCGGCGTCAATGTCGGCTTCTCCGGCGGCGAAAAGAAGCGCAACGAGATTTTCCAGATGGCGATGCTCGAGCCGAAGCTCGCGCTCCTCGACGAGACCGACAGCGGCCTCGACATCGACGCGCTGCGCGTCGTCGCCGGCGGCATCAACAAGCTGCGCGCGCCCGATCGCGCCATCGTGCTCATCACCCATTACCAGCGCCTGCTCGACTACGTGACGCCCGACCGCATTCACGTGCTGAGCGAGGGCCGCATCGTGCTCTCCGGCGACAAGAGCCTTGCCGCCGAACTCGAAAAGCATGGCTACGCCATGCTCGGAGACGCTGCCTGAGGGCATCATGGTGGCGCATCCCGAAACGACACCCTATCTCGACGCCTTCCACGCGCGCGCGGTCGCGGCGGAACCATCCTGGCTCGCCGGGCGGCGCGAAGCCGCGCTGAGCCGTTTCGCCGCGCTCGGTTTTCCGTCGCGGCGCGAGGAGGCCTGGCGCTTCACCGATCTGCGTCCGCTTGCCCAGCACCCGTTCCCGCCCGCTTCCGCTGCCGGCCTGGCCGCGCCCGACGCGCTGACGCCGTGGCGTCTGCCGGGTCCGACTCACCGGATCGTCATCGTCAATGGGCGATTCGCACCCGATGTGTCGGCGATCGGCGCGCTGCCGCCGGGGGCCTGGCTCGGTTCGACTGCGCGGGCGCTGGCCGAGCGGCCGGCGCTGGTCGAGGCCGCGCTTGGCGAAAGCGACGACGCGGGCGGACAGGCTTTCGCCGCGCTCAACGCCGCGTTCTTCGCCGACGGGTTCGTGCTGGCGCTCGATCCCGGCGTCGTGCTCGAACATCCGGTCGAGGTGATCCATCTCGGCCGCGCCGCAATGCCATGCTCTTTCCATGTGCGCAGCGCCGCTGTGCTCGAGGCGGGAAGCCGGGCGGCGGTGATCGAGACCTTTGCCGGAACGGGCCCCTATTGGACCAACGCCGTCGCGGCCATCCGCCTCGGCGAGGGCGCACGGCTGCACCATGTCAGGGTTCAGGACGAAGACCCGCAGGCGATTCATATCGCGCTCATCCGCGCTTCGCTGGCGCGGGGCGCCGCCTACGAGGCCTTTGCGCTGACGCTCGGGGCCGGGCTGGGGCGCCACGACATCCTGGTGCGCTTCGACGGACCCGACGGCATCTGCCGCCTCGACGGCGCGTTTCTTTTGCGCGGCCAGCAGGAGAGCACCACGGCCATCTTCGTCGATCACGCCGCGCCCGGCTGCACCACCCGCGAGCTCTACAAGGGGGTGGTGGATGACCGCGCGCATGGCGTGTTCCTCGGCCGGATCGCAGTGCGGCCCGATGCGCAGCGCAGCGACGCCCAGCAAGTGAATCGGAACCTCCTGCTCGGCCGGCGCGCCGTTATCGACACCAAGCCCGAGCTCGAGATCTTCGCCGACGACGTGAAGTGCAGCCACGGCGCCACGGTCGGCGACCTCGACGAGGAAGCGCTGTTCTATCTTCGCGCGCGCGGCATCCCCGAGGCCGAGGCGCGGCGCATGCTGATCGAGGCTTTCGCGGCGGAGACGTTGGAACGCGTCGATGGCACAATGCGTGAGCGCCTCGCCGGCCATATCGCGCGCTGGCTCGCGGGAGCGGCAGCATGAACGATTTCTCCCCCCACTCGCAAACGGCGTCCGCCGGCCCCCTCGACCCAAACCGCGTCAAGCGCGACTTCCCGATTTTCGCGCGCAATCCCGGCCTCGTGTTCCTCGACACCGCCGCGAGCGCGCAGAAGCCCGCCGCGGTGATCGACGAGGTCGCGGAGTTCTATCGCAACGACTATGCCAACGTGCATCGCGGCGTCTATAGCCTGAGCGCGCGCGCGACCGACCGCTATGAAGCGGCGCGCGATACGGTGCGGCGCTTCCTCAACGCCGCGGACGCGCGCGAGATCGTGTTCGTGCGCGGCGCGACCGAGGCGATCAACCTCGTCGCCTATAGCTGGGGCGCGACATATCTCAAGCCGGGCGACGAAGTGCTCGTCACCGAGCTTGAGCACCACGCCAACATCGTGCCGTGGCAGCTCATCCGCGCGCGCACCGGCCTCAAGCTGGTGGCGGCGCCGATCGACGCAACCGGCGGTCTCGACATGGCCGCGTTCGAGCGGCTGATCGGGCCACGCACGCGGCTCGTTGCGGTGACCCATCTCGCCAACGCCACCGGCGCGGTCGTTCCGGTCGAGGCGGTCGTGCGGCTCGCCCATGCGCATGGCGCGAAGGTGCTGATCGACGGCTGCCAGGCGGCGCCGCGGCTGCCGGTCGACGTGCAGGCGCTGGGCTGCGATTTCTACGTCTTCTCCGGCCACAAGACCTATGGCCCGACCGGCATCGGCGTGCTGTGGGCACGGCGCGAGCTGCTCGACTCCATGCCGCCGTGGCAGGGCGGCGGCGACATGATCCTGTCGGTTACGTTCGAGGAGACGATTTTCCAGGAGCCGCCGTACCGCTTCGAGGCCGGCACGCCCGACATTTCCGGCGCAATCGGGTTGGCGCGCGCGCTCGACTACATCGACGGCCTGGGCCGCGACGCGGTCGCGGCGCACGAGGCGGCGCTCACCGGCTATGGCGTCGACCGTCTCGCCGCGATGAAGGGCGTGCGGCTCATGCCGGCGGGGCAGCGCCGCTTCGGCATATTGTCCTTCGACGTCGACGGCGTTCATCCGCACGATCTCGCCCAGGTGCTCGACCAGCACGGCGTCGCGGTGCGCGCCGGCCATCATTGCGCGCAGCCGCTGCTCGACCGGCTCGGGTTGGCGGCGACGACACGCGCCTCGCTCGGCATCTACAATGACGAGCGCGACATCGACGCGCTTGCGGCAGCGATCGCGGCGGCGCAGACGATGTTCACGCGTTAAAGGGAAGACGGATGGACACGCGCGAGCTTTATCAGGACATCATTCTCGACCACGGGCGCCACCCGCGGAATTTTCACGCGCTCGCCCATCCCAGCCATTTCGCCAACGGCCACAACCCGCTGTGCGGCGACCGCATCACCGTTTATGTCGAGCTCGACGGCGACCGCATCAAGGATGTGAGCTTCGAGGGCCGCGGTTGTGCCATCTCGACCGCCTCGGCCTCGCTCATGACCGAGACACTCAAAGGCAAGACGCTGGAAGAGGCCGCGGCGCTGTTCAAGGGATTCCATGCGGCGGTGACCGGCGAGGACGGCATCGCGCCCGCGGGGCTCGAGGACGAGATGGAGCGGCTCGCGCCTCTGACCGGCGTGCGCAGCTATCCCGCCCGCGTCAAATGCGCGACCCTTGCCTGGCATGCCTTCGAGGCGGCGCTCAAAAGCGGCGCCATCGGCGCTACCGTCAAAACCGAGTAAAAGCGATGTCGAGCGACGACGATCTTTTTGCATTCGATCTGCCTGAAACGGAGGATGTGGAGCGGCCCGATCCGGGCGACAGCGATCCGGCCCTGATGAGCCGCGTCCTCGACGCCCTGAAGACGGTGCGCGATCCCGAGATCCCGGTGAACCTCGTCGAACTCGGTCTCATCTACGAGCTCATCGCCAATCGCGACGGCACGGTCTATGTCGAGATGACCCTGACGACGCCCGCCTGCCCGGTGGCGGGCGCGCTGCCCGACCAGGTCAAGGAGGCGGTGAGCGGGGTCGAGGGCGTCACCGAGGCGCGCGTCAAGCTGACCTGGACACCGCCCTGGACGCGCGACCGCATGAGCGAGGAAGCGAAGCTCGAGCTCGGATTGCTGTAGTTCCGGCGCTCGCGCCGCATTAACGCAATCTCAACCGAGTTATTCGCAAATTGCCGAGAATTGGCGCTCGGCGAGGCGCGTGAATGGCTGTGTCGGTTTCGTCCCCGAGCGGGGAACGAGGGTTCGCCGGTTCCGCCGCGATCGCGGTGCCGACAGCGGCGGATGTGCCATCGCTCATCGCGTTGATGAACCTGCTCGCGGCCGAGCGGAATGGCCTTTTCATCGTGCCGATCGATCCCGTTTCCGGGGTGGCGCTGCTGCGCGAGCATCTGGCGGCGATCGCGGCGAACGGCAACGAGGCCGTTCTCGTTGCCGCGGATGCCGGGGGAATCTGTGCGCTGGTGACCGGAAGGCGCGGCCTCCACCCGGCGCGGCGCGGCACATTGGAGATCGGTATCGGCGTGCATCCGGCGCGGCGCGGCGCGGGGCTCGGCACGGCGCTCATGCGGGCGATCGAACGCTGGGCGGAAGGCGCCGGCATTCATCGCCTGCAACTCACCGTTGTGACCACCAATACGACGGCGATCCGCCTCTATCGCAAAATCGGCTTCGAGATCGAAGGTAACCTGCGCGCTTGTGCCGCGTATGACGGCGCCAGGTTCGACGAGTACGTCATGGCCAAGCTGCTCGAACCACGAGCGCACCCGGCCGGGGAAATCGGCTGATGACCTGGCCGCAGCGCGCCGAACGCGAAGCGGCATTGCAGGCGGTCGATGCGCAGCTCGTCGTGGCGCCGGACGCGCCCGATTTGCGCTGCCGGCGGGCCGAATTGCTGGCGTCGCTCGGCCACACCGAGGCTGCGCAGCAGGATTATCTGGCGGTGCTGGCGCGCCAGCCCACGCATTATGGCGCCCTCAACGATCTCGCGACGCTGCTCCATGCCGGCGGCTTTCGCAGCGCGGCACGCCGGCTCTACGCCGAGGCGGCGGTCCGTCATCCCGCCAATCCCGCGCCCCAGGTCAATCTCGCGAACATGCTGCTCGAGGACGGCGAGTTCGCGGCTGCGCGGCGCGCCTACGAGGCGGCGCTGGTGCTCGCGCCGGGTCAGCCGGAAGCGCATCAAGGCCTGGCCCAGGCCTTGGCCGAGCTTGGCGAGGACGCGGCGGCCGCGCGGCACCGCGATCGCGGCTATCGCGGCCATGCCGTCACCGCGCTGCCTTTTCGCGGCGCGGCACAGCCGGTGCCGCTGCTGATGCTGGTCTCGGTGCGTCGCGGCAACGTGCCGATGCAGCGCTTCATCGACCGTGCGCGCTTCGGCGTCTGGGCGGTTGCCGCCGAATTCGCCGATCCTGAAGCCGCGCTGCCGGCGCATCGTCTCGTCCTCAATGCCATCGGCGACGCCGACCGCGATGTCGCGGCGCTCGCCGCCGCCGGTGCGCTCATCGCCCGCAGCGCCGCGCCCGTGATCAATCCGCCCGAGCGGGTGCTGGCGACGACGCGGGACGGCAATGTCCGGCGCATGGCCGGCATTCCGGGCGTGGTCGTGCCGCGGATCGCCTTGCTGTCGCGGCAGGCGCTCGCCGGAGCCGACGGCGCCGCGCTGCTGGCCCGCGCGGGATTGCGGTTTCCGGTGCTGCTGCGCACGCCGGGCTTTCACACCGGGCGCAATTTCGTTCGCGTCGAGGAAGCGCCGGCGCTCGCTGCGGCCGCGTCGGGCCTGCCGGGAGAGACGCTGGCGGCGATCGAATTTCTGGACGCTGCGGGTCGCGATGGCAGGGTGCGCAAGTACCGCGTGATGATGATCGATGGCGCTCTCTATCCGCTCCACCTCGCGATCGCCGAGGAGTGGAAGGTGCACTACTTCACCGCCGGCATGGAGGAACACCCGGCTCATCGTCACGAGGAAGAGTCATTCCTGGCCGACATGAACCGGGTGCTCGGGCGCAAGGCGATGGCGGCGCTCGCACAAATTTGCGATCGTCTCGGCCTCGACTACGCCGGCATCGATTTCGCACTCGGAGCGGAGGGCGAAGTGCTGTTCTTCGAGGCGAATGCGACGATGGCCATCAATCCGCCGCCGCCGGGCGCCATCTGGGACTACCGCAGAGCGCCGACCGCGCGGATTCTTGCCGCGTGCCGCGACTTGCTGCGCGACCGTTCCGAACGCGCTGTCGCGTCATGACGTACCGGGCTGATCGAGAATCGCGCGGACCGTCGGCAAGGCCGCGCTGCCCTGTTCCTTCATCAGCGCCATGAGCGCCGGCGGCACATAGCGCAGCATCGCCGCCTCGAAGCCGGGCCGTGCCTTGATGCGCCGGAACCAGTCGGCGAGATGCGGCCGTTTCTCTGTCCACAACGGCGACAGCGCCAGCATGTCGAGCCGGTTGACATAGGGGATGACGCCGATCTCGGCGAGCGAGAAGCGCGCGCCCGCGAGCCAGGGCTGGTTCGCGAGCGCGCTCTCCATGTCGGCGAGAAAGCGATCGTAAACGCGCAGCGCCTGCGTCGGTCCCGGCGCATCGATACCCTGGGTGACACGTTGCCGGCGACGCTCGCGCTCGGCGGGCGCGACCGAATTGACCCAGGCGTCGACGGCGGCCGGCCCATTCTTCAGCAGCGCATGGCGATGCGAGATGGCGTAGGTGACAATGCCGGTGGCGGGGTGCAGCTCCTCGTCGAGCCGCTTGGTCCAGAGCCGCATGCGAAAACGGTCAAAGGCGTTGTCGGGCTTGAGCGGCGGGTCGGGAAAGACCTCGTCGAGATATTCGCCGATGAGGGTGGATTTCGCGGATGACGCGACCGTCATGCACGAGCGTCGGCACGACATGCTTGGGATTGAGCTTGAGGTACGCGGGCGCGAACTGCTCGCCGTTGAGGATGTCGACATAGCGGCCCGTCCATTCGAGCCCCTTCTCGCCGAGCGCGAGGCGCGCCTTGGCGGCGCAAACCGATGTACCATGGTGGTAGAGCTCGAGCATGGCCGGCCTCCGGGATGACGGTGCTACGCGGCGTTCTATCGCAACCGCCGTCTTGCGGCCAGACGCGGCAAGGGGCAGGATCGGCGCATCGAAGCGGGAGGAGACGGGACCGTGCTGAAAATCTGGGGCCGGACGAGCTCATCGAACGTGATGAAGGTATTATGGCTGTGCACCGAGATCGGCGAGCGCTACGAGCGCGTCGATTGGGGCGGGCAGTTCGGCGGCAATGACGATCCCGCCTACCGCGCCATGAATCCCAACGGCCGCGTGCCGACGATCGACGACAATGGCGTCGTGATCTGGGAATCGAACACGATCCTGCGCTATCTCTGCACCACGCGCGGCGCCGATGCGCTCTATCCCAAGGATCCGGCACGCCGCAGCTTCGTCGAACGCTGGATGGATTGGCAGCTCGCCAATAGCGGCGGCGCGCTCACCGCGCTGTTCTTCGGCCTGATTCGCACCGCGCCCGAGAAGCGCAATGCGGCGGCGATCGAGGCGGCGCGCCAGGAAGCGATCGGGATCTGGCAGATCGCCGAGACGTGGCTGGCGCGACAGAAGACGCCTTATCTCGGCGGCGCCGAATTCAGCATTGGCGACATTCCGGTCGGCATCCATGCCAGGCGCTGGTTCGGCTTCCCGATCGAGCGCCCCGACCTGCCGTACCTCAAGGCCTGGTACGACCGCATCGCCGTCCGCCCGGGCTTTGCCGCCCATGTCGCCGGGCCGATGAGTTGAAGCCGCTGGCATCCCTCACGCAATCGTGACGCAGGACCGGGGTCGCCGCTTCTATGATCCCGGCCGTTCGGCAAAACCATGCGGCGCGAACACGGGAGGGAAAATGCGCAGGATGACGAGATGGGGCGCCGTTATCGGGCTCGCAGCGGCGGTGCTGGTCGCCGGCACCCGCAGCGGGATTGCTCAGGACAAGCTTGCCGAGATCAAGGCGCGGCAGGACTTCATGAAGCGCCAGCAGGACGATGTCGACGCCATCAACGCCTATGCCAAAGGCAAGGGCGACAAGGCGGTGGCGCTCGAGAAGGCGAACGATCTCCTGTCCTTGACGGGGAAGATCGTCGATCAGTTTCCGGCGGGGACGAGTGCCACGGATTTTCCCGGCAAGACGAAGGCCAAGCCGGAGATCTGGCAGGAGATGGACAAGTTCAAGGCCATCCCGCCCAGGCTGCATACGATGGAAGTGAAACTCGTCGATGTCATCAACACCGGCACGCCGCAACAGGCCGGCGATGAAATGCGGTCGATCTACCGCGGCGGCTGCAATTCTTGCCATGGGCCCTATCGGATGACGGGACACTGATCGGGTCGGCGTCCCGCTCCATCAGCGCGGCGGCACGCTGGGTCGCCGCGGTCATGGTGCTGGCCCTCGCGCCGTTGGCGCGGGCGGCCGCTGCCGATCAGGCGGCCGTCACGCGCGGGGCTTATGTCTTCGCCGCGGCCGGATGCGTCTCCTGTCACACCGACACGAAGCACGACGGTGCGCCACTCGCCGGCGGTCGCGCGCTGGCGACCCCGTTCGGCACGTTCTATGGGCCCAACATCACCCCCGACCCCCGGACCGGCATCGGGCGGTGGAGCGAGGCCGATCTTGCGCCGGGCGCTGCGTCAGGGCAAGGACAAAGACGGCGATTTTCTCTATCCCGTCTTTCCCTTCCCTCTTTCACCGGCATGAGCGACCAGGACATCGCCGATCTCTACGCCTATCTGATGGCACAGAAGCCGGTGGTGCGGGCCAACACGCCGCATGCGGTCAGGTTTCCCTTCGGCTTCCGGCCGCTGCTGTTTTTTTGGCGCACGCTGTTCTTTACCGAGGGTCCGCTCACGCCCTTGCCCGGGCGGAGCGCGCAATGGAACCGCGGACGCTATTTGGTTGAGGCGGTGGGCCATTGCGAGGAATGCCATACACCCCGCAATTTCCTCGGCGCGCTCGATCATGATCGCGCCTTCGCCGGCAATCCCGATGGTCCCAACGGCGAGAAGGCGCCCAACATCACCCCGGACGACGCCACGGGCATTGGCAAATGGAGCCTCGACGACATCGAAACGGTCCTGGATTCGGGCGAGACACCCGGATCATGATTCGGTGAGCGGCGGCATGACCGAGGTGGTGGACGGAATGGCCAAGCTCAGCGATGCTGACCGCCGCGCCATCGCCGTCTATATCAAGGCGCTGCCGCCGCTTCGCGCCACCGGAAAATAGGGGAGTCGCATGGATTTGGGGATCGCCGGCCGCACCGCACTGGTTTGCGCCGCGAGCAAGGGGTTGGGCAAAGGCTGCGCCATGGCGCTTGCCGCGGAGGGCGTGGCGGTCGTCATCACCGCGCGCGGCCGCGACGCGCTCGAGGCAACGGCGGCGGAGATCCGCGCCAAGACCGGCGCCACCGTCACGGCCGTCGCGGGCGACATCACCACGCCCGAAGGCCGTGCGGCGGCGCTCGCCGCCCTTGCCGTCGCCCGATATTCTCGTCACCAATGCGGGCGGACCGCCGCCGGGCGATTTCCGCGAATGGGATCGCGACGCCTGGATCAAGGCGCTCGACGGCAACATGCTGACGCCGATCGAGCTGATCAAGGCGACGATCGACCCCATGATCGAGCGCCGTTTCGGCCGGATCGTCAACATCACCTCGGGCGCGGTCAAGGCGCCCATCGACCTGCTGGGCCTGTCCAACGGCGCGCGCGCCGGGCTTACCGGATTCATCGCCGGACTCGCGCGCAAAGTCGCGCAGCACAACGTCATCATCAACAACCTGCTGCCGGGCGCCATCGCCACGGCGCGCTACCGTTCGAACGCCGAGGCCTTCGCCCGCGGTCGCGGCGTGTCGGTGGACGAGGTCGAGCGGCAGCGACTCGCCGCGATTCCCGCTCGCCGCATCGGTACGCCCGAAGAGTTCGGTGCCGTCTGCGCCTTCTTGTGCAGTCAGCAGGCGAGTTATGTGGTCGGCCAGAACGTGCTTGTCGACGGTGGTGCGTTTCCCGGCACATTCTGAGTGCGCCCGGTCCGATCGTCATTGCGCGCGGCGAGCCGGTCCAGTATCCCTTTGTGTCGAGATCCGGTGACGGCGGCGGCATCGTCGTTGTGGCTGTGGCTTGTGGTCGTGGAATGAGATTATGGCGTCGCAGATCCCAGGATGAGAATTTCGGCGTTGCGGCCGGGCAGCGTTATCGTGCCGTAGGGTCGCCTTCCATCCTTTGGGAGGTTGCGGCGATCGCCCGGTCGCCCTTGGACGAGATCCCGCATGTGCGGCTCCAGCGCGTCGGCGCGCCGCAGGATGCGAAGACCATTTCGCTTGCGGTGCTGCGCGACGCCCGCTTCTTCGTTTCCGGCTGATGCGGGCACGTCGGCGGATTGCGGCAGCCCCGCCGCAATCGCTGCAAATTTAGATAAATCAACAGGAATTTCCGGGACCTTGCATGATAGCTATCGCTTGACCGCGGGATTAAGCCTGCCTAAATGGGATCGTGGCAACCTTTCCACCCTGCCCCGCGTTCCGCGGATGTGCCGGGCAATCGACAAGCGATGTGGAGGGACAGCGCTGGGCGTCGCCGGCGGCAGATGCGTGCGGCGCCGCCGTTGCGCGTAGCCTCTCGATGAAGTGAAAGAACATGCTGTTCTATGAAGCCTACCAGGCGCAAGCCGATGCCTTGGTCCCGATCCGCTGGATGGCGCGGACTGCGTCCGATGTGCTCGGCCGGAACTGGCCGCTCATCGCGGACCATCCGATGGTGCGCGGCGCGCACGCCGCCTGCGAGATGGTTGCGCGCGCCGGGATGTCGCATCAGCGGCCGGATTTCCGGATTCGGAAGGTGGACGCGGGCGGCGACAGCGTCGCCATCGAGGAGGTCGTGGTGGCGCATCACGGCTTCTGCAATCTCGTGCATTTCCGCAAGTCGCACGCCCCGCCGCAACCGCGCGTCCTGCTCGTCGCGCCGATGTCGGGCCATTTCGCGACGCTGCTGCGCGGGACGGTCGAGCGGCTGCTCACCGATCACGATGTCTACATCACCGATTGGCTCAATGCGCGCAATGTATCGCTGCTGCACGGCCGCTTCGATCTCGACGACTATATCGACTTGGTGATTTCCCACATCCGCCAGCTGGGTCCCGATGTCCACGTCATCGCCGTGTGCCAGCCGTCGGTGCCGGTGCTCGCCGCGGTGGCGCTGATGGCTTCCGCCGACGATCCGGCCCAGCCGCGCACCATGACGCTGATGGGCGGGCCGATCGACCCGCGCGTCAATCCGACCACGCCCAACCGGCTCGCCACATCGCACTCGCTCGACTGGTTCGAGCGCAACGTCATCGGCACCGTGCCGGCGCGCTATCCCGGCGCCTTCCGGCGGGTCTATCCCGGCTTCCTGCAATTGGCGGGGTTCATGACCATGAATCTCGACCGCCATATCAACGCCCATATCGACCTCTTCAATCATCTCGTCCGCGGCGACGGCGAGAGCGCGGCGGCAACTGCCCGGTTCTACGACGAATTCATGGCGGTTATGGACCTTCCGGCCGATTTCTATCTTCAGACAATCGAGCGCGTGTTCCAGGAGCACGCGCTGCCGCTCGGCCGCTTCATGAGCCGCGACCGCCGGGTCGAGCCGGCCGCCATCTCCCGCACCGCGCTCTTGACCATCGAGGGCGAGAACGACGACATTTGCGCGGTGGGACAGACCGGTGCGGCGCACCAGCTCCTTTCCGGCCTTCCCGCCGACAGGAAGCTGCGTCACGTCCAGCTCAAGGTTGGCCATTACGGCGTGTTCAACGGCCGCCGCTGGCGCAGCGAGATCTATCCCAGGGTGCGGGACTTCATCCGTACCTTCGGCTGAGAGCGGGCACCCGGCCTCCGGTCGCGGCGCTCGCAAATGCGCTGCGGAGGAGGCCCATGGCTCGCACCGGAAAAGTCATCATAACCTGCGCCGTCACGGGGTCGATCCATACCCCGACGATGAGTCCCTACCTGCCGCTTACGCCGGACGAAGTGGCCGAACAGGCGATCGGCGCGGCCGAGGCGGGCGCGGCCATTCTCCACCTCCACGCCCGCGATCCCAAGGACGGGCGGCCGACACCGGATCCCGCGGTGTTCATGAAATTTCTGCCGCGGATCAAGCAGGCCACCGGGGCGGTGGTGAATATCACCACCGGCGGCGGCCACGGCATGAGTTTGGCGGAACGCCTGGCGGCGCCGCTCCAGGCCTCGCCCGAGATGTGCTCGCTCAACATGGGCTCGATGAATTTCGGCCTCTACCCCATGCTGCAGCGCTACAAGGAGTTCAAGCACGAGTGGGAAGGCCGCCATCTCGAAGCAACGAGAGATTTCATATTTCGTAATACCTTCAAAGATATAGAAATGATATTGAAGGAGTTAGGCGAAGGGCACGGCACGCGCTTCGAGTTCGAATGCTACGATGTCGGCCATCTCTATAATCTCGCTCATTTTCTCGACCGCAAGCTGATCGCGCCGCCGCTTCTGGTGCAGACCATCTTCGGCATCCTCGGCGGCATCGGCGCCGATCCCGAGAACGTCGCCCATATGAAACGCATCGCCGACAAGCTGTTTGGCGACAGCTACTACTGGTCCATTCTTGCGGCAGGACGCCATCAGATGTCGCTCATCACCATGGGCGCGATCATGGGCGGCAGCGTGCGGGTCGGGCTGGAGGATTCGCTGTATCTCGGCCGCGGCCAGCTTGCCAAGTCCAATGCCGAACAGGTGCGGCGCATCCGCACCATCCTCGAGAGCCTGTCGCTCGATGTCGCGACGCCCGATGACGCGCGCGCCATGCTGGCGCTCAAAGGCGGCGACCGCGTGAATTTCTGATGATCGACAAGCGCGTGCCCTCGCTCGCGGCGGCCGTCGCAGGGGTGCGCGACGGCATGACGGTGCTGTGTGCCGGCTTCGGCGCGGTCGGCGAGCCGATCGAGCTGATCGAGGCGCTGCTCGATCTCGGCGTGCGTGACCTCGTCATCGTCTCGAACAATGCCGGCACGCGCGAGGTCGGGGTGGCCAAGCTCATCCGCGAGGGGCGGGTGCGCAAGATCGTCTGCTCCTATCCGCGCACTACCGATCCTCATGTTTTCGAAGCGGCGTTCAAGGCCGGGCGGATCGAGCTCGAACTGGTGCCGCAGGGCACGCTCAGCGAGCGTATCCGCGCCGGCGGCGCCGGGATCGGCGGCTTCTATACCAGGGTCGCCGCCGGGACCAAGCTCGCCGACGGCAAGGAAGCGCGCGAGCTGGACGGTGCGCTCCACGTCCTCGAGCGGCCGGTCAAGGCCGATTTCGCGCTGCTGCGTGCCTGGCGCGCCGACCGCTGGGGCAACCTCGTCTATCGCAAGTCGGCGCGGAACTTCAATCCGGTGATGGCGATGGCGGGGGCGATCTCGGTGGCGCAGGTTACGGAAATGGTCGAGCTCGGAACGCTCGATCCCGAGGCCATCCATACGCCCGGCATCTTCGTCGACCGGGTGGTGGTGGCTTGAGGAGAAGCCGATGGCTCCGCTGACCCGTCGTCAGATGGCGTGGCGCGCCGCGCAGGACATCGCCGAGGGCAGCTATGTCAATCTCGGCATCGGCCTGCCGACGCTCGTTTCGGATTTCATCCCGGCGGAGCGGGAGGTGGTGTTTCACAGCGAGAACGGCATCCTCGGCATGGGCGGAGCGCCGCCTCCGGGCGCGGAGGATCCCGACCTCATCAATGCGGGCAAGGGGCTGACCACGCTGGTGCGGGGCGGGTCGTATTTCCACCACAACGACGCCTTTCTCATGATCCGCGGCGGCCATATCGACCTGTCGATCATGGGCGCGTTCGAGGTGTCGGAGACGGGCGACCTCGCCAACTGGACGACCGACGATCCGACCTTCGCGCCGGGCGTCGGCGGGGCGATGGACCTCGCGGCGGGCGCCAGGGAGGTGCGCGTCCTGCTCGAGCACACCACGCGCGACGGCGCGCCGCGCATTCGCCGCCGCTGTCGCTATCCGCTGACCGCGCCGTCCTGCGTCACGCGCATCTACACCAACCTTGCCGTGCTCGACATCACGCCCGAGGGGGTGGTGGTGCGGGCACTGGTCGAGGGTCTCGATCTTCCTGCGCTTCAGGCGCTGACCGAGCCCGAACTGGTTCTCGGTAACGACTGGGCGCGGCTCGTCGCGCCGGCCGTTTAGCGATGAACGTCGAGCGCCCCCTCGAGCGCGTGCTGTTCGCCAGCCGATGGCTGCTCGCCCCGCTTTATCTCGGCCTCGGGCTATTGCTGATCGTGATCGCGGTTCAGTTTTTCCGCGAGTTGGTGCATGTGGCGCTCGATCTCTGGCAACTTCGCGACGTTGACGTGATCTTGGCGGCGCTGACCTTGATCGATCTGTCGCTGGTCGCCGGTCTGATCGTGATGGTGATGCTGAGCGGCTACGAGAATTTCGTCTCGAAGCTCGACATTGCGACGACGGAGCGGACCATCGCCTGGCTCGGCAAACTCGACACCGGTACGCTCAAGGTGAAGGTTGCGGTCTCGCTCGTCGCCATCTCGGCCGTTCAGCTTCTCAAGGGCTTCATGG
Source organism: uncultured Alphaproteobacteria bacterium (assembly GCA_963721625.1). Classification (GTDB taxonomy): domain Bacteria; phylum Pseudomonadota; class Alphaproteobacteria; order ATCC43930; family CGMCC-115725; genus DATJLY01. The sequence goes on along the minus strand of CAVRKF010000019.1, from coordinate 442,407 downwards.
ACGTTCAGGACGTGGCCAACGACAAATTGCTGTGGATGACGGTCATCCACCTGACATTCGTCGTGACTGCCCTGGCGCTGGCGGTGATGGACCGCCTCTTGAACCACGATCACGCGCCGCGGTGAATGCGGGCCGAAATGGTCAGGAGTTTGTCGGTTCGTCTGCCCCGAGCCGCCGCACCAGGGCCATCCAGTTCCCTTCCGGTGCGACGCAGGGCGCGCTGCCGTCGGCGGGCAGGAGCCCGATGCCGCCGAAGCGCCACAGCCGCTGCCACAGATCGCGGCTGCCGAGCGCCTTCTCCTCGATGCGACGGCGGATGCGGCGGCGGATATAAAATCGTCCCGCGCTGAAATAGAGCGCCGCGCCCGCTGCCAGCGTCGCCCCCGCCGCCCACCAGCCGCCGCGCCACAGCGCCAGCAGAACTAATCCCATGACGGCATAGACGATGATGTTGCTGTCGGCCTCGAGGGCGACCGGGCAGTCGATGTGATGCAGCCGCGCATAATCGAAGCTCAGCGCGATCCGGCCTTGGGCGTGATGCTGCACCAGCGCCCGGAACAGCGCGACGGCGGATTCCTCCGGCGGCGCGGCGGCGGCGTTTGCTGGCGTGTCTGTCGTGGCGGCGTTTTGATCGGTCATGCGCGTCGAACCCAAACCCATTGTGGCCGGTGATGGTTATCTCCGCCTTAACGTCGAGCGGCCCGTTTCGGAAATCCGCCCGGCGCTCAGTCCGCGGGCGGCTTGCGCATGGTCTCGAAGACGATGCCGTCGGCGACCAGCGCGTCGATTTCGGCGGCGCTATAGCCGGCCTGTTGCAGGACTTCGCGGTTGGCGGCGCCGAACCGCGGCGGCTTGCGGCGGAGGCTGGCGCGGGTGCGCGACATCTTGATCGCATTGAAGACCCCGCGATAGTCGTCCATCTCGCAGATCATGCCGCGGTGGCGGGTGTGCGGGTGGGTGAGCACGTCCGGTACCTCCTGGACGACGCCGCAGGGCACGCCGCGCTCGAGCAGGCGCAGGCATAGATCGTCGCCGTCGACGGCGGCGAGCACGTCCTCGATCGCCGCCGTGAGCGCCGCGCGATGGGCGACGCGGTCGGCATTGGTGGCGAAGCGCGGGTCGCGCGCCAGTTCCGTTCGCCCGATCTCGGCGCACAAGCGCTGGAACTGGCGGTCGTTGCCGATGCCGAGAAAGATCGGCTTGGTGCGGGTGCGGAACTGGTCATAGGGGCAGAGATTGGGATGCGCGTTGCCGGTCCGCTGCGGCGCCTTGCCGGTCAGGAACCAGTTGGTGGTGTAGGGGTGCATGAGCATCAGGCCGCTGTCCTGGAGCGTCGTCTCGATGAACTGCCCCTGGCCCGAATGCTGGCGTTCGACGAGCGCCATGAGAATGCCGACGGCGGCGTTGAAGCCGGTGGCGAGATCGACCACCGGGATGCCGACGCGCAGCGGCGCGCCGTCCTTCTCGCCGTTGAGGCTCATGATGCCGCTCGAGGCCTGAACCGCGGCGTCATAGCCGGCATAGCCGCCGAGCGGCCCGTCCGCGCCGAAGCCCGAGATGCGGCAATGGATGAGGCGCGGGAACTTGTCCTTCAGCACCGCGTCGTAGCCCAGGCCCCATTTCTCGAGCGTTCCCGTCTTGAAGTTCTCGATCATCACGTCGGCGTCGGCGAGCAGGCGGAACAGCACCGCGCGCCCCGCCTCGCGCGCGAGGTCGAGCGCGATGCCGCGCTTGTTGCGGTTGATGCCGATGAAATAGGATGCGGTTCCGTCCTGGAAGGGCGGTCCCCAGCCGCGCGTCTCGTCACCCTGCGGCGGCTCGACCTTGATGACGTCGGCGCCGTGATCGGCGAGCATCTGCGTGCAAAACGGCCCGCCCAGCACGCGCGACAGGTCGATCACCTTGACGCCGGCGAGGGCACCGGCAGCGTTGTTCATGCTCATGCTGTCCTGTCCGTCGTCGCGGGCGCGACCCCGAATACAGAGGCCGCGAATTTCGGATAGACCGTCGCCAGTTCCTGCAGCAACGGCGCCGCGCAGCAGCGCCAGGGTGGCCGCGTCCGGCAGCTTCGTCGTCGCCACGCTTTCGGGAAGATCGAAGGCGAATCCGGTATTGTCGCGCACTTCCTCGAGGCTGTGGCCGGGATGAAGGCTGGCGAGGCGGAAGCGGCGCGCCGCCTTGTCGAAGGTGAAATGGCAGAGCGGCGTCACCAGCGCGACCGGGCCGCCGCGGCGCCATACCCCGGGCGGGCTCGTTCCGGGCGCGCTCACGAAGGCGACCTTTTCGACCAGCGTGCGCCGCGAATGCTCGGTGCGGAAGAGAATGATGCGCGGCACGGTGAAATAGAGAAAGGCCGAGCCGTAGGAGCCGGGAAAGCGCACACCCGGCCGGGCATAGTCGCCGATCGCGACCAGGTTGATGTTGCCTTCGCCATCGATCTCGGCGCCGGAGAAAAAGAACACGTCGATGCGGCCCTGGCCCGCGGCGTCGAACAGCTCACGGCCGCCGTCGGTGAAATGGTTGTGCCGCGGGCTCTGCTGCAATGATACCAGCGGCACGCCGTCCGCAAGACGCTGCTCGAGGAACGCCGCCGCCGCGGGGATCGGCGAGTTGGCGCCGACCGCGACATGGCGCGCTCCGGCAAGCAGACGGCGCACCGTCTCGATCAGCACCTCCTCGGGCCGGATGGCGCCGTCAGGCGGCGCGGCGGTCGCGGACATGGCGGTCGAGATAGCGCGCAAATCCCGCCTCGGTCGCGGCGAGTGCCAGGTAGTCGCGAAGATGGCCCGTATCCTCTTGCTCTTCGCAACGCATCGGCCAAGCGCCGCGCGGCGCCACCGCGACCGCGCCGAGGTAGAACGCGGGAATGGTGGCCGCGGCGAGCGTCTCGTCGGCCAGCAGATCGCCGTCGTAAAGGCGCTCGACCGTGGCGACGCTCGTGGCCGCGGCATGTGCGAGCGTGAACAGGTCGCGCCGCCGCCCGACCCAGACATTCCCCGCCCGGTCTGCCAGCGGCGCATGGAACAGCGCCACATCCGGCCGCAGCGCCGGCAGTACCACGATCGGGTCGTGCGGCGGAAACGGATTGTCGATCACTTTCCAGTCCGGCCGCCGCGCGAGGATGTCCGAACCGATGACGCCGCGGAGCGCCGCAAAGGGATTGCCCATCTCGCTCGCGCGCAACGCGGCATGGATGGCGGGGCAGGTCGCATCCTTGATCGCGATGCGGCCCTCGCGCACGGCGGCGGTAAAGCGCGGCGCCGGTCCCAGTTCGCCAAAGCCGACGGCCGAGGTCTCGATCGTCGCGACGCAGCCGGCGCCGATGAGGAGATCGGCCTGCAGGCTGCCGGCCGGCACGGTGACGAGATGCAGCCCCTTGCTGCCGCGGCGGATGAGGGCGCGCGTCGCTTCCATCGCAACGCCGGCATAATCCGCCGGGACCGCGAGCATGACGCCGTCGCCGATGAGGGCCAGCGCCGCCTCGAGATCCTGGATCGCGGCGCCGCCCGTAACAGTCATGAGTTCCAGACGCTCGATCACGCAGGCGATGCCCTGGCCGACGCCGATGCACATGGTGACGAGCGCGTAGCGCCCGCCGCTGCGCTGAAGCTGACGGATTGCCGTGAGCGCAAGCCGCGCGCCCGACGCGCCCAAGGGATGGCCGATGGCGATGGCGCCGCCATTGGGATTGACGCGCGCATCGTCGAAGGCCAATCCCATGAGCTTGAGACAGCCCAGGACCTGGCTCGCGAAGGCCTCGTTCAGCTCGATCACGTCGATGTCCTTGAACGCGAGCCCGGCGCGCTCCAGCGCCTTCTTCGAGGACGGAACCGGGCCCAGCCCCATGACGCGCGGCGCCACCCCGGCGACGGCCGCCGAGACGATCCGCGCCAGCGGCTTGGCCCCGGCCTTCTCGCCGGCGCGCCTGGTGCCGACGATGAGGGCCGCCGCGCCGTCATTGATGCCCGATGCGTTGCCCGCCGTTGTCACGCCGTCCTTGTTCAGCGCTTTCAGCTCCATGAGCCGGTCGAGCGTGGTATTGGGGCGGGGGTGCTCGTCCTGATCGACGACGGTGTTCGCGCCCTTGCGGCCGCCGGGAATGCTCACCGGCAAGAGTTCCTCGTCATAGAACCCGTCCGCCTTGGCGCGGGCGTATTTCTGCTGCGAGGCGAGGGCGAAACGGTCGCTGTCTTCGCGGCTGATGCCGTGCTCGCGGGCGACGTTGTCGGCGGTCTCGGCCATGGAGTCCTGGCCGAAGGCGGCAAAGACACGCGGGTTGGGAAAGCGCGCGCCGATGGTCGAATCGAAGACTTCGGGCGTCACGGCTATAGGCGCTTTCCGCCTTGCCCATGACGAACGGGGCGCGGCTCATGCTCTCGACCCCGCCGGCCATGAACAGTTCGCCTTGGCCGCAGCTCGCGGCGCGCGCGGTGTCGAGCATGGCGGCGAGGCCGCTGCCGCACAAGCGGTTGACGGTGAGCCCGCCGGTTTCGATCGGCAAGCCCCCGAGCAGCGCGGCGTGGCGCGCGACGTTGCGCGCATCCTCGCCGGCCTGGTTGGTGCAACCGATTACCGCGTCCTCGTAATCCCCCGGCTGGAATGGATTGCGCGCGACCAGCGCCTTGATCACGCCGGCGAGGAGATCGTCGGGCCGCACCGGCGCGAGCGCCCCGGCATGACGGCCTATGGGCGTGCGCAATCCGTCATAGACGTAAGCATCGAGCATGGTTCGTCCCTACAATTCCGCTGGCATATGGGGCAAGTTAGGCAATGGCCCGGCGCGCGACAAGCCGCTTGTCATTGGCCAGGCCAGGGTGATCAGGAGCTGCCATGCGCGACTTTTATCTGCCGCAACCGTTCGGCGGCGATCGCCGGCTCGGCGATGGCGGCGACCTCGCACCCGCTGGCCACGCTCGCCGCGGTCGAGACGCTGCGCGGCGGCGGCAACGCCGTCGATGCGGCGCTGGCGGCGGCGGCGGTGCTGGCCGTGGCCGAGCCGCACATGACCGGACTGGGCGGCGATTGCTTTGCCATCTATGCCGCCAAGGGCAGGCGCCCATCGCGCTCAACGGCTCTGGCCGCGCACCGATGCGCGCGACGCTCGACTGGTACATCGCCCACGGCATCCGCGTCATCGAAGCGGAATCGTCGCATGCCGTGACCGTGCCGGGCGCGGTCGATGCCTGGCTTACGCTGCTTGCCGATTACGGCACGCGCGACATGGCGGCCCTGCTCGCGCCGGCGATCGCGCTCGCCGAGGAGGGCTGCGTCGTGACGCCGCGCGTCGCCTATGATTTCGCCTGGTGACTCGGCCAAGCTCGATGCGCGACCCCGCCGCAGCGCGCATCTACGCGCCGCAGGGCCGCATTCTCGGCGCGGGCGAGCGCATGCGCAATCCGGCGCTTGCCGAGACGCTGCGCCGCATCGCGCGCGAGGGCCGCACGGGCTTCTACGAGGGACCGGTCGCCGCCGGCATCGTGGCGCGGCTCAACCAGGCGGGCGGGCTGCATACGCTAGAGGATTTCGCCTCGCAGCGCGCGGAATACGTGACGCCGATCACCGCGCCTTATCGCGGCTTCGATGTCTATGAATGCCCGCCCAATGGCCAGGGCATCGCCGCGCTGATGATCCTGCGCGCGCTCGAGGGCTTTGACCTCGGCGAGCGAGCGGTTCGGCGAGGCCGACCGCATCCATCTTCTCGCCGAGGCGACCAAGGCCGCCTATTACGCGCGCGACGCACTGATCGGCGACCCGCGCGCAGTCGCGGTACCGGTGGCGCGAGCTGCTGTCCGACGCGCGCGCCCGGCGCGTCCGCGATGCGATCCGCCTCGACCGCGCCGGCGAGCCGCCGTTATGGGACGGGGCCGAGCACAAGGATACCGTCTATCTCTGCGTCGTCGACCGCGACGGCAACGCGATCTCTTTCATCAATTCGCTGTTCGACGATTTCGGCTGCGGCATCATGGCGCCTCAAAGCGGCGTCATGCTGCATAGCCGCGGCAAGATGTTCCGCATCGAGCCCGGCCATCCCAACGCGATCGCACCGGGCAAGCGTCCGCTCCACACCATCATCCCGGCCCTCTTGATGAAGGACGGCAGAACGGTGATGCCCTTCGGCGTGATGGGCGGCAACTACCAGGCCGTCGGGCATGCGCATCTGCTGACGCAAATGCTCGATCACGGCGACGATGCCCAGGCGGCCCTGGAGACGCCGCGCAGCTTCGCCTTTGGCGGGGTGCTGCAACTCGAGCCGACGATCGCGCGGCCCATCGCCGAAGACCTGGCCGGCCGCGGCCACGTCATCGCGGTCGCGGCGAAACCCGCTGGGCGGCGGCCAGGCGATCTGGATCGACCACGACAAGGGCGTGCTGATCGGCGGCTCCGACCCGCGCAAGGACGGCAGCGCGCTGGGGTTCTGAGCCCGGCCGCGCCGGGCGCTTGCGCCGGGAGCGCCGTGCGCCCAGATATGGCCCGAATTCCGCGTCGGCGCGGGTAGAATGGGTGGAATGAGCGACCTTGTCTTGAAGCACGGCCTCGCCTTCGAGGACCTTTACGACCGCGACGGGCTGGTGCGGCTCGATGCGGCGTTTGTCGCCTGGCTCGCCCGGGCCGACATGGGCTTGCACGACCGGCTGGTGACGGCGCGGCGCGGCGCGGCCGCGCTCGAACGCAAGGCGGAATCGGACCTCATCGTCGCGCTCGCCCCGCTGCTCGAGGATTTCGTCGCCGATCTCTTCGGCATCGCGCGCGAGGCCCGCGAATTGGCGGCGCGCCATGATGCGCTGGCGCCGCTTTATGCGGTGAAGCGGCTCTTCGTCCAGCGCCGGGCGGTCAAGGGCGTGACGCCGGAACAGGCCGCCGCACTCGACGGCGCGGCGCTGGCACGGGACCTCGAAGCGCTCATCGGCGTGCCGCTCACCGAGACGAGCTATGCCGCTGCGGTGACGCAGTGGCTCGAGGACGAGGCCGCAAACGCGGCGGCGCTCGATCTGGCCGCGCGCTACGCCGCCTGGGCAACGCTGGCGCCCGCCGGCCGCGCCCGTCACAAGAAGGGCGTGATCTTCAAGGTGCCGCACCGCATCGACCCGATGCATCTCGTGCCGGTGGAGACGGTGGTCGAGGACGGCGTCACCATGCTGCGCCTGCCCGATGAAGAGCGCCGGCGGCGCCAGGGATTTGCGCTGACCGACCCCGGTACCGACCTCACCGGCGCGCTTGACCAGGCGAATTACTGCATCTGGTGCCACGAGCAAGGCAAGGACAGCTGCGCGCACGGGCTGCGCGACCGCAAGACGGGCGCCTTCCAGAAAAGCGTGTTCGGCGTCACGCTCGCCGGCTGTCCGCTCGAGGAGAAAATCTCCGAGCTCAACATGGTGAAGGCCGCAGGGCCATTCGATCGGAGCGCTCGCCATCGTTGCCATCGACAACCCGATGGTTGCCGCGACCGGGCATCGCATCTGCAACGACTGCATGAAGTCGTGCATCTACCAGAAGCAGGAACCGGTCGACATCCCGCAGGTCGAGACGCGCACGCTCAAGGACGTGCTCGCGCTGCCGTGGGGGTTCGAGATCTATGCCCTGCTGACGCGCTGGAATCCGCTCGATCTGCGCCGGCCGCTGCCCAGGAAGCCGACCGGCTACAAGGTTCTGATCGTCGGGCTGGGGCCGGCGGGGTTCACGCTCGCCCATCATCTGATGAATGACGGCCACACTGTCGTCGGCATCGACGGGCTCAAGATCGAACCGTTGCCGGCGGAAATTTCCGGCGTCGGCGACGGCGGCGCGCGCGTGACGTTCGAGCCGATCGCCGACGTGACGGCGCTCTACGAGCGGCTCGATGACCGCGTCATGGCCGGGTTCGGCGGGGTCGCCGAATACGGCATCACCGTGCGCTGGGACAAGAATTTCCTCAAGCTGATCCGCCTCATCATCGAGCGCCGCAGCGCCTTCGCCATGTTCGGCGGGGTGCGCTTCGGCGGTACGCTCACGATCGCCGAGCGCCTTCGCGCGGGGCTTCGATCATATCGCGCATGTGCGCCGGCGCCGGGCGCCCGACCATCGTCGCGATGAAGAACGGTCTCGCCCCCGGCGTGCGCCAGGCGTCGGACTTCCTCATGGCGCTGCAGCTCACCGGCGCCGCCAAGACCGACAGCATCGCCAATCTGACGGTGCAGCTGCCGGTGGTCGTGGTCGGCGGCGGCCTCACGGCGATCGACACCGCGACCGAATCGCGCGCCTATTACCCGGTGCAGGTCGAGAAGTTTCTGGCGCGCTACGAGACGCTTGCGGCCGAGCGCGGCGAGGCGGCGGTGCGCGATGCGTGGACCGAGGAAGAGTGCACCATCGCCGACAGACTTCCTTGCCCATGCCCGCGCCATCCGCGCCGAGCGCGCGGCGGCGCTCGCCGAAGGGCCGCGCGCCGCGGATCGGCGCGCTGCTGGATGAATGGGGCGGTGTCACCATCGCCTATCGCCGCCGCCTCATCGACGCGCCGAGCTACACCCTGAACCACGAGGAAGTGGCGAAGGCGATGGAGGAGGGCATCCGCTTCGCCGAAGGATTGTCGCCCGCTGCGGTCGAGGTCGATCGTTACGGTCACGCCGCCGCGCTGACCCTCACGCGCCAGGGGACGGAGCTTGCCGCAGCGCATGTGACGCTGCCGGCCCGCACCATTTTGATCGCCGCCGGAACGCAGCCCAACACCGTCCTGGGGCGCGAGGACCCGGTGCACGTCGCGCTCGATGGCCGGTTCTTCCAGGCCTATGACGAAGACGGACGGCCGGTCACGCCCGAGCGGGTGGCCAAGCCCGATGCGGTGCAGGTGCTGATGAGCCTGATGCCGGACGGCCGCGCGGTAAGTTTCTTCGGCGATCTGCATCCGTCCTTCAGCGGCAACGTGGTCAAGGCGATGGGCGGGGCGAAGCAGGGCTATCCGGTGGTCAGCCGGGTGCTGGCGCGGCGCGCGTCCGCGGCGCCGCCAGCGGCGACATTGGTGGCGGCGCTGAACGACGAGTTGCGCCCGCGCGTCCACGCGGTCAATCGCCTGACCCCGACCATCGTCGAGGTGGTGGTGCGGGCACCGCAGGCGGCGCGCGCGTTCCGTCCGGGCCAGTTCTACCGGCTGCAGAACTACGAGGCTCACGCCGCGCGCGTCGACGGCACGACGCTGGCGATGGAGGGGTTGGCCTTGACCGGCGCGTCGGTCGATCGCGAGGCGGGGCTGCTCTCGACCATCGTGCTGGAGATGGGCGGCTCGTCCGATCTCTGCACGCTGCTCGCGCCGGGCGAGCCGGTGGTGCTGATGGGGCCGACCGGCACGCCGACGGAAACGCCCGCTGGCGAGAGCGTGCTGCTCGCGGGCGGCGGGCTCGGCAACGCGGTGCTGTTCTCGATCGGACAGACGCTGCGCTGGTCGGGCTCGCGCGTGCTCTATTTTGCCGCCTACAAGCGGATCGAGGATCGCTACAAGACCGAGGAGATCGAGGCGGCGGCCGATCTGGTGGTGTGGTGCTGCGACGAGGCGCCGGGCTTCGTGCCGGCGCGCGCGCAGGACCGCAGCTTCGTCGGCAACATCGTCGCGGCGATGGCGGCCTATGGTGCGGGCAGGCTCGGCCCGCAGGACATCGCACTCGGCGCGATCGACCGGCTCATCGTCATCGGCTCGGACGTGATGATGGCGGCGGTGGGGCGGGCGCGCCACGGTGTGCTGGCGCCCTATCTCAAGCCCGGCCACCGCGCCATCGCCTCGATCAACTCGCCGATGCAATGCATGATGAAGGAAATCTGCGCCCAATGCCTCCAGGTCCAGAAGGACCCCGTTACCGGCACGGAGACGGTGGTGTTCTCCTGCTTCAACCAGGATCAGCCGCTCGACAGCGTCGATTTCCGCGTGTTGCACGAGCGCCTCGGCCAGAACGCGGTGCAGGAGAAGCTCAACAAGCAATGGGTCGATCGCTGCCTGCAGCATCTCGGCCGGCGCGCCGCCGCGGCGGAATAAAGCGCGTCAGCGGTGCCCGCGCGCCGGGCGGATCGGACTGAGGCCGAGCGGCAAGAAGAACGACACGCCGAGCAGTGCCGCCGCAAGCAGCAAGTCGATCAGGAAGACGCCGCCGATCGCTGCGGAAAGCTGATGCAGCAGCGGCAGCAGCGCCGTCACCGGCAGCGACTGGCGGAACTCGGGCAGCAGCATGCGGTCGACGATGTCGCCCTCGCCCGCGGCGACACCGGAGAGCCGCGCATTGACGAGGCCGCCGAACACGGCGGTGCCGAGCGACTGGCCGATCATGCGCATGAACACGACCGAGGAGGTGGCGATGCCACGATCCTCGGCCGCCACGCCAGACTGCACCGCGACAAGGAAGCTGTTGTTGGCGAGTCCCATGCCGAGGCCGGAGAGCAGGGCGGCGAAGGCCACGAAGAGCGTGCTGCGCTCGGGCGCGATCCACGCCAGCATCACGCTGCCGACGACCAGCGATGCAGCCGCCGAGCGCGGCGGTGGTGCGATAGGACGTGCGCTGCATGATCTGACCGGCCAGCGCGCTGCCGGTGGGCCAGCTCGCCGACATCGCCGTGAGCATGAATCCGGCGGCCAGCGCGCTCCGCCCCATCACGCCCTGCACATAAGGCGGCAGGAACGCGGTGATGCCCATCAGCACCCCGCCGATCGCAAGATTGGCAAGATTGCCGCCGACGACGATGCGCTGGCGCCACAGCCCGATCGGCAGCATCGGCTCGCGGATGCGCGCCTCGTGCAGCACCAGCGCCACGAGCGTCGCCAGCGCGAACCCGCCGAGGAGGATGATCACGGCGAGGCTGAGATGCGTCGCCTGCACCAGCACGAACATCAGCGTGCCGGTGCCGGCGATCATCAGCACCGAGCCGAGATAATCGATCCGGTGCGCGCGCCGCGTCCCGCGTTCGTCGAGCGCCACCGCCAGCATGACGCTGGCGATGAGACCGAGCGGCAAATTCACCCAGAACACCGTGGCCCAGCCCGCATGGGCGACGAGAAATGCGCCCATCATCGGCGCGATGATCGCGGCGATGACCCAGACGCTCGAGACGATCGCCTGGACGCGGGCGCGCTCGGCCGGGGCGTAAATATCGGCGACGATGGTCATGCCCACGGGCAAAAGCGCGCCGGCGCCGATTCCCTGCGCGGCCCGACAGGCGATGAGCGCCACCATGCCCCGGACGAGGCCGCAGCATAGCGAGGCCGCAAGGAACACGCCCATGCCGACGAACAGGATGCGCTTGCGCCCATAGAGATCGGCGAGCCGGCCATAGACCGGCACGGTCACCGCCTGCGTCAACAGATAGGCGGTGAACACCCAGCTGAAGAGATCGAAACCGCCCAGCGCGCCGACGATCGTCGGCATCGCCGTCGCGACGATCGTGCCCTCGATCGCGATCATGAACATCATCGCCATCACCGCGGCGAGCACCAGGCGCCGGCTCGTCGGCCCGGCGGGCGACGCGCCGGTCTCGGTTCGCAGGGCGGAATCTTCGGGCAAGCGCAATCATCCCGGACGGTGGGGCGGCTTTCCTAGCTCGGGGTGCGGCGCGGTTGAACCGATTTTATCGGATGGCTTGATTGCGCCGGGCAATTGGCCGGAACCCCGCTATTGTGCCAATGCGCGATGGGCCGTAGCGAACGATAGGTATAGGTGCCCGGCCGCTTGCCGATGGCGTTCCAGGTTCAAACGGTATCGCGATCGACGCCGTCGGAATCGTGGTCCTCGGCAACGCCGAACATCAGGAAACAGCGCGTCAGCTCCCAGTCGGGCGCGCCGAATTCCCGGAACGATCCACCGATCGTGTAAAGCCTGGCGGCCGCCATATTGACCGAGCAGAAACCGCCATGGGCGGCGTAATTCGGCGTCCCGAACTGGCTCGCCCACCAGCTCGCCAGCGGCTGGGACTGATCGCGTCCGGTGAAGAAGGCGAGCTTGCGGCGGATCGTCGCGGCGGATGGCGCCGAGCCATTCGGTCGCGGTCGCCAGCGCCTCGTCCCAGCCGATTTCGCGGAACTCGCCGCTGCCGCGCGGACCCACGCGCGCAACGGCCGCGTCAGCCGCGCCGGCGAATAATGCTGCATGATCCCGGCCGAACCCTTGGCGCACAGCACGCCGCGGTTCACCGGAGATCGCGATTGCCCTCGATGTAGCGGACGCCGCCGTCCTTCAGATGCACCTTGATGCCGCAGCGGCAGGCGCACATGGAGCAGGTCGTGTCCTTGACCTCGTCGTCGGGCGCGCGGTCGGGGACGGGCCGCGACGCCGATACCGTGCTGCATCATCGCGCCGATCCGCCGCCAGCCTCCGGGGCCCAATGCTTCGAGCGGACGGAATCGCGCCTTGTAGGCCATTTTCGGGCTCTCTTTGATCAGATATCCGAGATAGACGTAGGGCAGCGCGCGCTGCCGCGCCCGATCGACCAGCGCCAGCACCAGCAGGTTGCCCAGGCTGCGATTGCCGTCGTCGGGATCGTAGAAGCTGTAGACCGCCGATAGCCCGTCATCGAGCATGTCGACGAGACAGGCGCCGGCGAGCACGCCGCTGTCGCCGCGCAGTTCCACCAGCCGCGTCGCCACCGGGCTGTCCTCGATCATGGCGCGGTAGTCGCCATAGGTCATCGCCGCCATGTCGCTGTCGGCGTGGCGCGAGCGCTGATAGCGCAGGAACAGACGGAACTGCTCGACCGTCGCCGCCGGCGCGGCGAGCCGGGCCTCGAGGTCGCGGTTGAGGTTGCGGATGCGCTTCAGCGAGCGGGTGAGGGCGAAATCGGCGACCGGGATGCGCACCGGCAGGCAGGCGCTGCAGCGCGGCGCAGGCCGGCCGGTAGGCGAGATTGTGGCTGCGGCGGAAGCCCGCCCGCGACAGCGCATTGTAGAACGCCGGCGGCATCGCCGCCCGGCGAGCTCGGTGACGAGCTTGCGCTCGATCCGGCCGTGCACGTAGGGGCAGGGAAGCGCGGCCGTGCGGTAGAAATGCTGCGGCGGCACGATGAACGGCCGCCCGCGCTCGGCTTCGTGCACGGCAGCCACGCGCTGCGTCGGGCGGCCGTTTCCCTCCGGCATTTCTCCTCCTCGAGCACCGTCGCCCGCGATTATGGCGAGGCGCGGGCGGCGGCGCCAGAGGGGACGCGCCAAGTCCCGAGGCCGCCGGTGGCGCTACTTCTGGCTGAGCCGGGTCGGCGGCGCCGTTCTTCGCCTCGCGCAGCAGCACGATGCTGATGCGGCGGTTGCGCGGCGAGGCGGGATCGTCGGGGACGCAGCGGTTCGCGGTCGGCGAGGCCGACGATGCGGGTGATGCGCGACGGACGGCACGCCGTCGGCGATGAATTCGCGCCGGCTGGCATTGGCGCGGTCGGCCGACAGCTCCCAGTTGGTGTATTTGCCGCCCGATCGAATAGGGCGTCGAATCGGTATGGCCGCTGATCGCGATCTTGTTCGGCAGGCTGCTGCACCACCTGCGCGACAAGCGCCATCAGCTTCTTCGCGGGATCGAGCATCTCGGCCGAGCCGAGCGGGAACATCGGCTGCTTGTCCTGATCGACGAGCTGGATGCGCAGCCCCTCGGGCGTGTCGTCGATGAGGAGATTCTTGGCGAGCTTGGCGAGCTCCGGCACGTCCTTGATCGCGTCCTTGAGCAGCCTTCTCGGCCTCCTGGAAGCGCTTTTCCTCGCGCGCGGCGAATTGGCGCTGCGAGCTCCTTGTCGTCGATCGGCTTGGCGCTCGGCTTGTGCGGCCTGATCGTCCTTGTCTGGGGTCGGTCGCGGCGCCGCCGCCGTTGTTGCCGTCGTCGCCGTCGTTGGGCTGGCGCAGCGCCATCTGGGCGGGCTCGAGACGTCGGGGCTCGACGTCGGGACGGCCTGCGCGCCCGGGCTGCCGATGGTCAGGCCGCCGAGCACGCCGCCGGCGCCGCTCTCCGATTTCGAGCTGATGGTCGGCTCGAAATAATCGGCGATGCCGCGCTTCTGCACGTCGGTCGTGACGTTGAGCAGCCACAGCAGCAGGAAGAACGCCATCATCGCCGTGACGAAATCGGCGTAGGCGACCTTCCACGCGCCGCCGTGATGCGCCGGCGTGGCCCTTGCCCTTGACCTTCTTGATGATGACGGGGGCGCGTCGTGCTTGGCCATGGCTCAGGCCGCCACCGGCAGGTTCTGCACCGCCTCCTCGACCTCGTAGAAGGTCGGGCGCATGTCGGTGTTGAGCGCCTTGCGCGCGAACTCGACCGCGACCGAGGGCGCATAGCCCTGCATGTAGGCGAGAATGCCGGCCTTGATGCACAGGAAATAGCGCGCTTCCGCCTCGCCGCGCGCCGCTGATCGCGCAGGCGATCGGCGCGACGAAGCCATAGGACAGCAGCACGCCCATGAAGGTGCCGACCAGCGCGCCGCCGATGAGGTGGCCGAGCACCGCGGGCGGCTCGGTGATCGAGCCCATGGTGTGGATGACGCCGAGCACGGCGGCGACGATGCCGAGCGCCGGCAAGGCGTCGGCGGTGGACTGCACCGCCGTCACCACCGCGTGATGCTCGGCCTGGCTGGTCTCGATGTCCTCGTCCATCAGCGTTTCCATCTCGTGATGGTTGTCGGTGCCGAGGGTGAGGAGGCGGAGATAGTCGCACAGGAAGGTGACCGCGTGATGGTCGGCGTAGAAGTCGGGGAAAGCGCTGGAACAGCGAGCTCTCCTCGGGCTTCTCGACATGCTGCTCGAGGGCGAGCGGGCCCTTGGTCTTGGCGAGCTTGAACACCGAATAGAGCATGCTCAGCAGCTCGAGGAAGCGCTTCCTTGTCGTATTTCTCGGCCTTGATCAGCCCGGGGATGGCCTTGGCGGTGGCGCTCAGCACCGGCTTGCGGTTCGAGGTGATGAAGCCGCCGATCGCGGCGCCGACGATGATCAGGACTTCGAAGGGCTGAATGAGCACGTCGAGATGCCCGCCGTTGGCGAGATAGCCGCCGAGGACGCTCGCCAGGACGATCGCCGAGCCGATGAGGACGAACATGAGACCGCGCGTTCTGCTTGCGCGCAGAAGAGTGCGGGATATCGGGGTTAAGGTTCCCTTTCCCGTTTACGGTTAACGCGGCCTCAAGCCAAGCGCCTGATCGAGGTCGGCGATGAGATCGGCCGCGTCCTCGATGCCGACCGAAAGCCGCACCAGCGCGTCGCCGATGCCCATGCGCGCGCGCGCCGCTCCGGCCGGCAGCGAGGCATGGGTCATGATCGCCGGGATGCTCGATCAGGCTCTCGACCCCGCCCAGGCTTTCGGCCAGCGCGAAGATCTCCACCCGTTCGAGGAAGCGCCGCGCCTCGGCGAGCCCGCCCTTGAGCTCGACCGTCACCATGCCGCCGAAGCCGTTCATCTGCCGCCGCGCCAGCGCATGCTGGGGATGGCTCGGCAGGCCGGGGTAATGGACCCGGCTGCACGCGGGGATGGCGGCTCAGATGCTCGGCGATGGCGAGCGCGTTGGCGCAGTGCCGCTCCATGCGCAGGGCCAGCGTCTTGAGCCCGCGCAGCGCCAGGAAACTGTCGAACGGGCCGGCCACCGCGCCGACCGCGTTTTGCAGGAAGGCGAGCCGCTCGGCAAGTTCTGGTTCTCGCCGACCACGACGATGCCGCCGACCATGTCGGAATGGCCGTTGAGATATTTCGTCGCGGAATGGAGCACGAGGTCGAAGCCCAGCTCCAGCGGCCGCTGCACATAGGGGCTGGCGAAGGTGTTGTCGGCCACGCGTGACGATGCCGCGCGCCCGCGCGACCTCCGCCACCATGGCGAGATCGACCAGCTTCAGCAGCGGATTGGTCGGCGCTCTCGACCCAGATCAGCCGGGTGTCGGGCCGCAGCGCCGCCTCGAGCGCGGCGCGGTCGGTAAAGATCGACATAGGTGGTCTCGAGCCCGGCCGAGCGCGCCCGCACGCGGCTGAAGAGGCGGTAGGTGCCGCCATAGAGATCGTCCGAGGCGACGATGTGGCTGCCGTGCTCGAGCAAATCGAGCACCGTCGCCTCGGCGGCCAGGCCCGAGGCGAAGGCGAAGCCGCGCGTGCCGCTCTCGAGATCGGCGATGCAGCGCTCGTAGGCCATGCGCGTCGGGTTGTGCGTGCGCGCGTATTCATAGCCCTTGTGCACGCCGGGGCTCGACTGCACGAAGGTCGAGGTCGCATAGATCGGCGGCATGATCGCGCCGGTCGCCGGATCGGGCGCCTGGCCGGCGTGGATGCCGCGCGTGGCGAAGCCGCGGCGGTTGGGCGGCCGCTGCCGTCAGTGCTAGCCGAGGCAGCCGGCGAGGAAGGCGCTGATGAGCGGCCGGGCCTGGCGACGCGGCGTCGCGTTCGCCGGCGCCTCGTTGTGCATGAAGCCGTGCTCGGCCTGGGGATAATAGCTGCACCACCGTGGCCGCCTCGCGGCGCTGCAGGTTCTGCTGCAGGCGGCTGGAAGGTCTCGTTGCTGGTGATGTGATCGCGGCCGGGATAGATCGAGCAGCACCGGGCAGGCGAGCAGCGGCGGCGCGCGTCACCGCATCCTCGTCCTGGGTCGGCAGTTCGGCGCGTGGATCGAGGGATAGATCGACGCGCAGGCCCCGAGCCGCCTGTCCTGCGCCGCCAGCATGAAGACATAGCGGCCGCCGAGGCAGAAGCCCATCGTGCCGATAGCGGCGAGGCGCAGCTCGTCGGCCAGGAAATCGACGCATTTTGCCATCGCCGCCAGCGACCGGCGCGTCGCGCAGCCGGGCCGCGGCTTGATGGCCGCCTCGAAGCCCGTCGGGTAGTGCCTCGCCCGGATAGATGTCCCAGATGAGCGTGGTGATGCCGTCGCTCGGCGAGCATGGACGCCCAGTCGCGCACGAACGGATTGACGCCGAAAATCGTCGGCAGCAGCACCACGCCCGCGCGCTGAGTCTTGGCCCGCACGAGATAGCCTGCGGCGCCGTCGAAGGTGATGTTCGTCATGGTCGCTCCCCGGCAGCAGGGCGGTCCATCCCCTCCCCGCGACGGGGGAGGGGAGCGGCAACTGGCGCTCAGCGCGCGGGCGCGTATTTGCCGGTGAGCTGCGGCGTGTGGGCACCTTCGAGGCCCTTGTTCTTGTGCTCGAGCCGGGTGTCGCGCGACCAGGTGCGTTTCAGATCGTCGCGCACCTTGAAGCGCAGCTTGCCGACCTTCTCGATCTCGAGTTCGATCTGGTCGCCATCCTGAAAGGCATTGAGGCCGCGATGGTTGGTGCCGGTCGCGAGAACGTCGCCTGGGTCCAGGGCGTGGATCGAGGTCATCCACTCGATGCAGCGCGGAATCTTGTGCGCCATATCGTCGGTGTTGAAGTTCTGCATGACCTTGCCGTTGTTGGTCAGGCGGATCTGCAGATGGCCGGGATCGGGGATCTCATCGGCGGTGACGATCCACGGGCCGATCGGCGCGAAGGTGTCGCGCGACTTCATCTGATAGAAGGTATTGCCGGCAGGCGGCAATCCGCGCGCCGAGCCGTCGATGAAGCAGGTATAGCCGAAGATATAGCTCATGGCGTCGGCGGCGCGCACGTTCGAGGCGCGCTTGCCGATGATCAGCGCCAATTCCGCCTCGCCTTCGAACACCGAGGCCGGGACGTCCGGCAGCACCATGGTGTCGCCCTCGCCGATCACGGCCGAAGGCGACTTGTGAAAGGCATTGATCGGCGCCGGCTCCTTGAGCGTGCCGTCCTCCATGTAGTTCACCGCCATGCATTCGATATTGGTCGGCTTGGGCACGGGCGGGCGGATGCGCACGCGCGAGACGGGAACGCCTTGGCTGCGCGCGGCCTCGTCCTCGAGACGCTTGCGGTAATCGGAAAACCGCTCGATCAGTCCGCTCATGAGATTGCCCGGGCCGGTATGCGGGATGTCCCGCACCAGCGCCGACACGTCGACCACCACGTCGCCCTTGTACACGCCCAGCTTGAAATCGTCGAAGAAACCCAGCCTCATGTTGCGCTCCCCTGGATCGCGTCACCCTCGACCGCCGCCGCGTGCGGGGACGGAGAATGGCATGGGGCGCATTGACGCGCGAATTGGCCCGCGTTGCAAGACCGCAGATGACGCGCGCGGCAGGGTACGCGTCGCGCCAACGGATTGCGGCGCCCGGCCGCCGCCTTCAACACGAAGAAATTGTAATAGCGGCACGGTCGCTCAAGCTGCGGCCGCTCACTTCGGCCGCAGCATCAGCGTGCCGCCGCTCGCGTCGTTGCTGAAGGTCACGGAGTCGCCCGTCGCGCCACGGCTGCATCAGATCGCCCCAATGCGGCGACAGCGGGTTGCCGGATTGTCCCGGCGTGATCATGAAATGCGCGTCGTCGGGTCGGCGAGATCGACGATCATGCGCAGGGTCGGCCCGTGCACGTCGCGAAAGGGTGCCGCCTCGTCGCGTATATCCATGACCGCGGCATTGACGGTGTAATCGCCGCCGTCGGCGGCAATGGCGAGCCTCGTCCAACCTGCCGCGACCGGCACGTGCGACCACAATCCGCTGCGGAATGCAGCCCGGTGTGCCGTCGCCCCAGCGCCAGCTCGCCATGTCGGCGCCGTAGCGGCGGCGAGTCCGGCGAGCGCCTCGCGGAGCGCCGTGGCGAGCGCGTCGGCGCAACGCGGGACGCACCAGTCGGGGTGCGCGGTGAGAATGAGGCGCACCACTTCCGGCCGCAGACTCCAGTAGTCGTCGAAATAGGGGCCGAGCCGCGGCGCCAGGACGACGCGCTCGAACGCCCTGAGCCAGGCGGTGTAGAGCAGCGGCTCGACCTTGCCGCGGTCCATGCGGAAGTCCCACCGCTTCAGCAGCGCTACCGCGTCGCGCGCGCCGGGATCGGTCGGCGCGATCTGCAGCATCAGCGGCAGCAATTGCTGCGCCGGAAGCGAGAGGTCGTCGGCCTGGATCGCGGCGCTTGCAGCAGGCGATTGGCGCGGCACGGCATCGAGCAGTTGATTGATGCGTTCGGCGCGGTAGGGCGCTTCCCAGTCGCGGGTGATCAGATAGGGATAGTCGTCGGGCACGATCTTGTTGTTGGCGGTGACGATGCGGCCGGAAGGCGGATCGTAGGCGCTCGGCAGGGCATCGAACGGGATCGTGCCGATCCAGTCGTACTCGCCGTTCCAGCCCGGCACCGGCAGCCAGCCGTCGCCCGATGCGCGGATGGGGATGCGCGCCGGCGCGATAAAGCCGATATGGCCGGCGGCATCGGCGTAAACGATGTTCTGCTGCGGCGCGACCCAATCCTTGAGCGCCGCGCGGAAGCTCTGCCAATCGCGGGCATGGCTCATTTCCCATACCGCTTGCGGCGTGCGGTCGTCGGCGCCGAGCCAGGTCGTCTGCAGTGCCAGCATCTCGCCGCTCTTGCCGTCCGCGAGATCGGAAATGACCGGGCCATGCCGGGTCGTGCGCACCGTGATCGTGACGGGCGCGGCGCCGCGAACGCCGATCCGTTCGGTCCGCGTGACGAAGGGACGCGGTCCGCCCGGCGCGAGATAGCGGCTGGGGTCGCCGGGATCGGGCTTCTCGATGAAAAGGTCCTCGACATCGCCGCCGGTGGTGGTGAAGCCCCAGGCGATATGCGCGTTGTGGCCGATGATCATGAACGGCGTGCCCGGCGCGGTGACCCCGGCGAGCGTCGTCTCGGGCGTCTCGATCCGCGCCAGGTACCACACGCCCGGCGCCGAGAAATCGAGATGCGGATCGTTGGCGAGGAGCGGCTTGCCCGATTGCGAATGCGCGCCGTCGACCACCCAGTTGTTGGACGCCGCCTGCGGTCCCGTGCCGGGCGGCAGCAGCGCATAGAGCCGATCGAGCGGCAGCGCCCGGTAGAGCGCGCGGGTGTCGGCGGACGCGGCCGGCGGCGCCGTGGTGGGATAGGGCGGAAAGAGCACCGCCAGATCCGCGGGCGAAAGCTGTCTGCAAGCAGCCGCGCCCGCAACAGCTCGCAGCGGTAGTTGCCGGTGAGCTGCAAGTCCATGATCTTGCCCCAGACCAGCAAATCCGCCGGCCGCCACGGCGCGGGCGCGGTGTCGAGGAGGTAATATTCGGGCGGCAGCGCACCGCGCCGCGTTGCGAGATAGGCGTTGACGCCGGCGGCATAGGCTTCGAGCGCGCCGCGCACCGCCGGCGACAGCAGCGGCGAATTGCGCCGCGGCCGCGCGATAGAGGCCGAGCGTGCGCATGGTGCGGTCGATCGCGAGGGTGCGCGCGCCGAACAGCTCGGACAGCCGCCCCGCGCCATAGCGCCGCATCATGTCCATCGCGAAGAGCCGGTCCTGCGCGTGGAGGAAGCCCAGCGCGAAATCGGCGTCGTGCTCGTTCGCCGCGCGGATCGTCGGGATGCCGTGGGCGTCGCGGGTGATGCGCACCGGCGCCGTCAGACCCGGGCAGCGCCAGGACGCCATCGGTCAGCGGCAGCGACGAGCGCAAGAACACATAGCGCCGCACCCGCCGCCGCCACGCACAGCAGCAGAATTCCGGCGACGATCCGGCGCAGCATCGATCAGCCGAGATTGACGATGATGGTCTTCTTCTGCGTGAAGTGCTCGAGCATCGCCTCGAGCGAGGCTTCCTTGCCGAGGCCCGAATTCTTGATGCCGCCATAGGACATGTTGGCCTGCACCACCATGTTCTGGTTGACCTGCACGAGCCCGGCCTCGAGCCGCTGCGTCGCGTCGAGCGCGGTCTTGAGGTCGCGCGTCCAGATCGTCGCGGCAAGCCCGTATTCGGTGTCGTTCGCCTGCGCGATCGCGTCCTCGTAGTCCTTGAAGGCGATGACGCAGGTGACCGGGCCGAAAATCTCCTCGCGCGCGAGGCGGTGGTCGTTGGCGATGCCGGTGAAGATCACCGGCTGCACGAAATAGCCTTGGGCGAGCCGGCGCATCGGCCGGCATGGCCGAGCAGCGCAGCGCCCGTGCGCCCGGCGCCGCTTCGCCGAGCTCGATATAGGACTGCACCTTGTCGAATTGCTGGCGCGAGATGATGGTGCCGATATCGGTCGCCTCGTCGAGCGGATCGCCCATCTTCATGGCATCGACCTTGGCCTTGAGCCGCGCGACGAAGGCGTCGTGGATCGCGTCCTGGACGAAGATGCGGCTGGCCGCCGTGCAGCTCTGCCCCTGGCGGGTGAAGCGCATGCCGATCACCGCGCCGTCCACCGCCTTGTCGAGATCGGCGTCGGCCATGACGATCATCGGGCTCTTGCCGCCGAGCTCGAGCGTCACCGGGATGAGCTTTTCCGCCGCGCTGCGATAGACCATCTTGCCGGTCTCGACCGAGCCGGTGAAGGTGACCTTGCCGACGCCCTTGTGCGCGACCAGCGGCGCGCCGCAACCGGGCCCATCGCCCGACAGGATGTTGAGCACGCCCGGCGGCAGCACCTGGTTCATCACCTGGCAGGCGCGCAGCACGGCGAGCGGCGCCTCCTCGGCCGATTTCACCACCACCGCGTTGCCGGCGACCATGGCGGGCGCGATCTTGAGCGCCATCAGCAGCAGCGGCACGTTCCACGGGATGATCGCGCCGACCACGCCCATCGGCTCGCGCTGGGTGATGGTGAGCGAGCCGGGCCGGAACGGCACGCTCTCGCCCTTCAGTTCCGAGCCGAGCCCGCCATAGAAGATCAGCACGTCGGCGAACACGCCGGCCTCGACCCGGCTCTCGGTGCGGATCGCCTTGCCGGTCTCGAGCGTGATGAGCCGCGCCAGCTCCTCGACATGGTCGTCGAGCAGCCGGCCGCATTCATAGACGAGCCGGCCGCGCTCGCGCGACGCGAGCTTGGCCCAGCTCTTCTGCGCCTTGGCCGCCGCCGCGACGGCGATGTCGACATCGGGCGCGGTTCCCTCGGCCGCGTCCGCCACATGCTCCTGCGTCGCCGGATCGAGGATGGCGAAGGTCCGTCCCGTCGCCGCCGGCACCATGGCGCCGTCGATCAGCAATCTTGTTCGAGAGCTGGCGCGCCAATGCACGCGGATCGAGCACCGGCTCCAGGCGATTGCCGAGCATGGATTGCCTCCCTGGCAGCGAGGTCCGAACGGCAGCTTTACCGCATCGTCCCGGCGCAGGGAAGTTCCAATCGGGCGCGGCGCGGCGACGGCGGCTCCTAGGCGGCGCTGCGCTCGGCCGCCAAACAGGGCATGCGGATGATGACCGTCGTGCCGGCGCCGACGGAACTCTCGATGTCGATCCGGCCGCCATGCTGCTCGACGATCTGCTTCACCGACGTAAGGCCAAGGCCGGTGCCGAAGCTCTTGGTGGTGAAGAGCGGTTCGAACACGCGCGCCAGGGTCTCGGGCGGGATGCCGGTGCCGTTGTCGGCGACCGTGAGTTCGAACAGCCCGCCTGCCACCCGCGTTCCGACGACGATGCACCGCTCGCCCTCGCGATCGCTTACCGCGTGCGCCGCATTGTCGACCAGACTGGCCAGCACCTGCCGCATCCGTTCCGCATCCCAGCGAACCCGCGAATTCCGGCTCGAAAATTCGCGCCGCAGCGTCACACCCGGCGGCGGCTTCTGTTCGGCCAACACGGCCTCGAGCCAGTCATCCGCGGCCATGCCGGCACAACGCAATTCGCGGGACTGGGTATAATCCAGCACATCGTCGATGATGCGCGCGCAGCGCACGATGCTGCGCTCGGCGCGGTCGAGCGGGCGTTCCAAATCGACGCCGTGGGCGCTGGCCAGATCTCCTTGATCGTCACCAGCGAGTTGCGCGCCGCGCTCAGCGGGTTGCGCAATTCGTGGGCGATCGATGCCGTCAGCTGGCCGATGGTCGTGAGCCGCTCGTTGCGCAGGCAGATCCGCTTGCGCCTGGCGCAGCTCGGCCGTGCCCGCGTCAACCATCCGCTGCAAGCGCGCGGTTTCGTCGATGGCGCGCCGGGTCAAGCTCTCGTCGGTAATCGACCCGGCGAGACCGATGGTGATGATCGCCGCCGTAACACCAGCCACCGCGACCGCGAGGTACTGAGGCGCGATCGCCTCGCTCGGGATCGCCACGGTCGGATCGTAGGCAACGGAGAGTGCCGTCATGCCGACGAAGTGGAGCGCGACGATCGCCAGCACCAGCAGCGTGGCGGTGGCTGCGCGCGTGCGCAAGCTCGGCGCCCGCGCCTGGACCCCGAACGCCGTCGCCGACAGCGCCATGCCGATCGCGAGCGAGGCCAGCACCAAGCCCGTGTTCCAGCGGAGGTCGCCGGGAAAGCGCATGGCAGCAACGCCGACATAATGCATCGCACCCACTGCCGCGCCGACCATCGCGCCGCCGAGGGCGGCCTGGCGCGCCTTAAGCGCGACGACGATACCCACGCCGCTCATCGCCACGGCGATCGCCGCCGAGACGGCCGTCAGGCGGAGGTCGTAGCCGACCGGCATGCCGGGGCGGTAGGCGAGTTCGGCAATGAAATGCGTTGTCCATACGCCGCAGCCGAAGACGACGGCGGACGCGCCAATCCAGACGAATTGTCTTATGCCTCGGGCGTTCTCCGCCCGTCCATAAAGGCTCGTTGTCGTGAAGCACGCACACAGACACACGACGCCGGCGAGAGCCACCAGGCGCAGATCATGCTGCCGGGTGACGCAAGTATAAATGAGGTTCAGCATCCCCGCTTACTTTAACGGCGAAGCGGTAAGGCTTGATTAAACCGGCCGGCGGATTTCGGTGGAATCCGGCCGCCGCGCGCTATGCCGAGCCCAGCTCCTTGAGGATCGCCGCGCGGTCGGCGTCGAGATCGGGGGCGGGGTCGCGCGTGGGCGGATCGGCAAAGGCCGAGAATTTGAGCGGGTTGCCGGCGAGGCGCAAGCGTGCCGGCGTCCTCGTCCTCGACCGTGATCAGCATGTTGCGCGCGGCGACCTGCGGATGCGCCAGCGCCTGCGCGACGTTGTTGATCGGGCCGCAGGGAATGCCGGCCGCCTCGAGCACGGCGATCCATTGCGCGGTCGGCTTGCTCCTTGAGCGTGCGCTCGAGCTCGTCCTGGAGCCGCGGCTGGTTCTGCAGGCGGAGATCGTTGCTGCGGTAGAGCGGGCTCTCCGCGAGATCCTTGCGGCCGAGCGCGGCGCAGAGCTTCTGGAACAGCCCGTCATTGCCGGCGGCGATGATGATGTTGCCGTCGTCGGTCGCGAAGGCCTGGAACGGCGTGATGGTCGGATGGCGCGCGCCGAGCGGACCGGGAATCTCGCCCAGCACCGTGTAGCGCATCACCGCGTTCTCCAGGAGCGCGATCTGGCAATCGAGCATGCCGATATCGACCTTGGTCGCCTCGCCGCTGCGCTCGCGATGGAGCAGCGCGGCGTTGACGGCGATCGCGGTGTAGAGCCCGGCGCCGATATCGCCGATCGACATGCCGACCCGCGCCGGCGGCTCGCCGGGATAGCCGGTGATGCTCATGATCCCGCCCAGCCCCTGCACCACCATGTCGTAGGCGGGATGGCTGCGAATAGGGCCCGGTATGGCCGAAGCCCGAGGCCGCGGCATAGATCAGCCGCGGATAGCGGGGATGCAGCGTCTCCCAGCCATAGCCGAGCTTTTCCATCGTGCCGGGGCGGAAATTCTCGACCAGCACGTCGGCCTTGTCGAGGAGCCGCTCGAAGATGGCGCGGTCGGCCTCGGCCTTGAGGTCGAGCGCGATCGATTGCTTGCCGCGGTTGATCGAGGCGAAATAGGTCGATTTGCCGTTGCGGAAGGGACCGTATTCGCGCGCGTCGTCGCCCTTGCCCGGCGGCTCGACCTTGATCACGCGCGCGCCCATCTCGGCCATCAGCATGGTGCAATAGGGCCCGGCGAGGATGCGCGACAGATCGACGACGAGAATGCCCGAAAGCGGCCCTGTGGCGGCCATCGCGATGCCTTTCACCGCAGCACGGATCGGCGCCCTCTTACCGCATCGCGCCGCGCCGCGGCAATCGCTTGCGCCGCTGCGCGCGGTTGCGGGATGGTCGCGGCGATGATCGAACGCGCGCTGTCTCTGCCTCGGGCCGCACGGCTTCTATCGCATGGCCTATGTCGAATGGGGCCAGGCGGACGGGCGCACCATCGTCTGCGTCCACGGCCTCACCCGCAACGGCCGCGATTTCGACGCGCTCGCCGCGGCGCTGGCGCCCGATGCCCGCATCGTCTGCCCCGACATGCCGGGCCGCGGCAAGAGCGAATTGCTGACCCATGCCGAGGATTACGCCTATCCGACCTATCTCGGCGCCGTCGCCGCGCTGCTGGCGCGGCTCGAGGTGAGCGAGGTCGATTGGGTCGGCACCTCGATGGGCGGCATCATCGGCATGCTGCTGGCGGCGCTGCCGGGAACGCCCGATCCGCCGCCTCGTGCTCAACGACGTCGGCGCGGTCATTGCCGCGCGACGGGCTGCGGCGGCTCGTCGAGCTATGTCGGGCACGATCCGAGCTTCGCCGACCTGCCGGCGCTCGAGGCGGCGCTGCGCCGGGTCGCGGCGCCGTTCGGCCCGCTGTCGGACGAGCGATTGGCACCATCTCGCGCCGCTACAGCGCGCGGCGGCGTGCCGACGGCACGCTCGGCTGGGCCTACGACCCGCGCATCGGCGACGCCCTTCGCGGAGGCGAGCCGAAGCGACGTCGATCTCTGGGCCGCAATGGGACGCGATCAAGGTGCCGACGCTGGTCCTGCGCGGCGCGGAATCCGACATCCTGCGGCACGACGACGCCGTCGCCATGACCGACGCGGGGACCGCGCGCGCGCCTCGTCGAGCTGCCGGGCATCGGCCATGCGCCGGCGCTGATGGCGGCGGACCAGATCGCGCTCGTGCGCGATTTCCTGCGCGCTTGACGGCGGTGCACGGTTCACCGGCTACCTCGCGCCCGACGGGTTTCGTCGCCGAGTTGCAGCACGAGCTGCGGGCGCGGATCGCTCGAAACGCATGGCCGTCTCGTGCTGGCCGACGGGCCGCCGCGCCCGGCGGCGTGGGTCGCCAATGTGTGGCTCGACCCGGTGCGGATTGCCGGTCGCCTCGATCGCGCGACGCGGCGCGGAAGCTGCGCGCGCTCGCAGCGCAACTGGGCGCTCTATTCCCATCGCCCATCACCGCCGCGCCGCGCTCATCGCCGCAAAGCTGCCCAAGGTCTCGGCCCGGCCGCTTCGCTTCGGCGCGCCCGCGCCGGCGGCGCCGCTCGGCTCCTGGACGCTGCTCGATCCCGGACGGTGCTCGCCGCGGCGCGCTGCACCAGCCCGTTTCCCAACGGCGAGGCGCGCTTCATCGAGGATCGCGCCGCGCCGCCGAGCCGCGCCTATCTCAAGCTGTGGGAGCTTTTCACCGCTGCTCGGCGTGCAGCCGGGCCCGGGCGAGACTGTGCCTCGATCTCGGCGCCAGCCCGGGCGGCTGGAGCTGGGTGCTGCACCGGCTCGGCGCCCGCGTCATCAGCCATCGACAAGGCGCCGCTCGATCCGCGCATCGCGGCCCTGCCCGGAATCGAGCACCGGCGCGACAGCGCCTTCGCGCTCGATCCGCACGCGGTTGGGACCGGTCGATTGGCTGTTCTCCGATGTCGTCTGCTATCCCGCGCGGCTCTTGGCGCTGGTCGAGCAAATGGCTCGCGGCCGGGACCGTGCCGGCGCTTCGTTTGCACGCTCAAGTTCCAGGGAGCGACCGACCATGAGACCGACGCGCCGCTTCGCCGCCATCCCCGGCTCGCGCCTCCTGCATCTGCATCACAACAAGCACGAGCTGACATGGATCAAGCTCGGCTGATCCGCGCCGGCCGCGCTCGAAGAACTGGCCTTCGCGCCGTTTTCTGCCGCGCGCGCCGTGGTGGGGCGGCGATCTGCAGACGCTCAGCAATTATCTCCGCCCGCGCGCGCAGCTCGCACGCCCACCCGGCCGAGCGTCTCGTCCTGCCGCTCGGCGACGGCAGCGGCGACCGGCTCGCGGCGACGCTCAACCGCCCGGCGCCGGGCGCGCCGGAGCTGCCGCTGGTCGTGCTCATCCACGGCCTGAGCGGCGACGAGAGCAGCGCCTATATGCGCCGCAGCGCCGCACATTTCGCTGGCGCTCGGCTATCCCGTGCTGCGCCTCAATCTGCGCGGGGCGGGGCCGTCGCGGCCGTTGTGCCGGCTGCAACTATCATGGCGGCCGCAGCGCGCGATTTCGCGCTGGCGCTGGCGGCGCTGCCGCGAGCCGCTCGACGGCCCAGGGCATCGTCGCGGTCGGCTATCTCGCTCGGCGGCAACATGCTGCTCAAGTTTCTCGGCGAGCGCGGCGCTGCGGCGCCGCTCGGCGCGGCGGTGTCGGTGTCGGCGCCGATCGACCTCGCCGCGACCTCGCGGCGCATGCAGCGCTGGCGCAACTCCGCCTATCAGGCCTATCTCATGCGCGACATGCGCGCGCGAGGCGGCCGGCGCCCGCCTCGCCGAGCTCACGCAAGCGGAGCGCCGCGTCCTGCGCCGCGTGCGCAGCATCTGGGAGTTCGACGAGTTCTTCACCGCGCCGCGCAACGGCTTCGCCGGCGCCGACGATTATTACGCGCGCAACGCGGCGCGGAATTTTCTCGGCGCGATCGCCGTGCCGACGCTGGTCATCCACGCGCTCGACGATCCCTGGGTCCCGTCCGAGCCCTATCGCGACGTTCGATTGGAGCGGCAACCCTCACCTCGTGCCGCTGCTTGCCGCAGCGCGGCGGGCATATCGGCTTCCAGGGCAGCGACCGGCGCGCGTCCTGGCACGACGCTCGCCATCGCCCAGTTCTTCGCGGCGGTGCTCAGCCGGCCTTGAGGCGCTTGGCCGCCCGACACGGCGGCATAGGTGAGGATGCCGTCGGCGCCGGCGCGCTTGAAGCCCAGCAGCGTCTCCATCACCACCGACTCGTCGAGCCAGCCGCGCTCGATCGCGCCTTGCAGCATCGCGTACTCGCCGCTCACCTGATAGACATAGGTCGGAACCAGGAACCGCTCCTTGACCCGCCGGACGATGTCGAGATAGGGCAGCCCGGGCTTCACCATCACCATGTCGGCGCCCTCGGCGAGGTCGAGCGCCACTTCGCGCAGCGCCTCGTCGCCGTTCGCCGGGTCCATCTGGTAGGTGCGCTTGTCGGCCTTGCCGAGCGAGGATTTGGAGCCGATCGCGTCGCGGAACGGGCCATAGAAGCCCGAGGCGTATTTCGCCGCATAGGACATGATGCGCACGCGCTCGAATCCTGCGCCGTCGAGCGCGTCGCGAATGGCGCCGACCCGCCCGTCCATCATGTCGGAGGGCGCGATCACGTCGGCGCCGGCCTCGGCCTGGACGAGCGCCTGGCGGCACAGGATCGCGACCGTCTCGTCATTGGCGACGTCGCCGTCGCGCACCACCCCGTCATGGCCGTGCGTGGTGAAGGGATCGAGCGCCACGTCGCACATGACGCCGAGCTCGGGATGCGCCTTCTTCACCGCGCGCACGGCGCGGCAGACGAGATTGTCGGGATTGACCGCCTCGTCGCCGTCCGGCGTCTTGCGCTCGGGCGGCGTCGCGGGAAAGACGGCGACGAGCGGAATGCCGAGCGACTGCGCCTCGCCCGCGGCATCGACAGCGCCGCGATCGACAGCCGGTTCACGCCCGGCATCGACGCGATCGGCGTGCGCGCGGCGGCTTCGTCATGGACGAAGACCGGCCAGATGCAGATCGGCAGGGGTCAGGACATGCTCCGCCACGAGCCGCCGCGACCAGTCGTCGCGGCGGTTGCGGCGCAAGCGGATGCGGGGATAGGCGCCGAGCGGCTGGGACGGGGTGCGGGACAAGGGGCGGCCT
This sequence comes from uncultured Alphaproteobacteria bacterium, assembly GCA_963721625.1. Lineage (GTDB taxonomy): Bacteria > Pseudomonadota > Alphaproteobacteria > ATCC43930 > CGMCC-115725 > DATJLY01. Next base: position 413,670 of record CAVRKF010000019.1, on the reverse strand, counting down.
CGGAGCGGGCGGCGATTGGCAGCCGATGATAGGCAGCCAGCCGGAGCGGAGCAATCGTCGATCCCGTGTCTATGATGGCGCCATGGTTTTCGCGCTTACCGAAGAGCAGCGCGCGATTCAGGAAACGGCGCGGCATTTCGCCGAGCGCGCGCTTTTGCCCGATGCCGCGCGCTGGGACGAGGAGGCGATCTTTCCGGTCGAGGCGTTGCGCGCGGCGGCGGCGCTCGGCTTCGCCGGCATCTATGTCCGCGACGATGCCGGCGGCAGCGGGCTGACCCGGCTTGATGCCGCGATCGTGTTCGAGGAACTGGCGCGGGGCTGCGTTTCGACCGCGGCCTATCTCACCATCCACAACATGGCGGCGTGGATGATCGACCGCTTCGGCGATCGGGCGCAGCGCCAGCGCTTCCTGCCCGAGCTCATGTCGATGGCGCATTGCGCGAGCTATTGCCTGACCGAGCCGGATGCCGGCTCCGATGCGGCCGCGCTGGCGTCGCGCGCGGTGCGCGACGGCGATCATTATCGGGTCAACGGCGCCAAATCCTTCATCTCCGGCGGCGGTGCGAGCGACATCTACGTCGTCATGCTGCGCACCGGCGGGGCGGGCGCCAAGGGCATCTCGTGCCTCGTCGTCGAGAAGGAGACGCCCGGCCTTTCCTTCGGCCGCCGCGAGAAGAAGCTCGGCTGGAACAGCCAGCCGACGTCGACGGTGATGTTCGAGGATTGCCGCGTGCCCGCGGCGAACCGCCTCGGCGCGGAAGGCGAGGGGTTCAAGATCGCGATGATGGGGCTCGACGGCGGCCGCATCAATATCGCCGCCTGCTCGCTCGGCGGCGCGCGCGCCTGCCTCGAAGCGGCGCAGCGCCATCTCCAGGAGCGGCGCCAGTTCGGCAAGCGCCTCGCCGATTTCCAGGCGTTGCAATTCCGCTTCGCGGACATGGCGACCGAGCTGGAGGCGGCCCGGCTCATGGTGCATCGCGCGGCGCGCTCGCTCGACGCCGGCGATCCCGATGCCACGCTCCATTGCGCCATGGCCAAGCGCTTTGCCACCGATGCCGGATTCCGCATCGCCAACGAGGCGCTGCAGCTCCATGGCGGCTATGGCTATCTCAAGGACTACCCGATCGAGCGCTATTTGCGCGACCTGCGGGTGCACCAGATCCTCGAAGGCACCAACGAGATCATGCGCGTGATCATCGCCCGGCGGCTGCTCGGCGCGTGACCGGCGGCGACGCGATCCTGCTCGAGCGGCACGGCGGCCTCGGCATCGTCACGCTCAACCGCCCGCGCGCGCTCAACACCCTGTCCTACGCGATGTGCGGGCGTTTCGATCGCGGCGCTCGCGGACTGGGCTGCCGACCCCGGGCTGCGCGCGGTCGTGGTGCGCGGCGCGGGCGAGCGCGCGTTCTGCGCCGGCGGCGATGTCGTGGCAATTTATGAGGCGCGCAGAGGAACGGGCGGTGCCGGCGGCGAGGTCGATTTCTTCCGCGCGGAATATACGCTCGTGCGCCGCGTCCATCGCTACGCGAAGCCCTATGTCGCGCTGATGGACGGGGTCACGATGGGCGGCGGCGCGGGCATTGCGGTGAACGGCGCCTGCCGCGTCGCGACCGAGCGGACGGTGTTCGCCATGCCCGAGGTGCATATCGGGCTTTTCCCGGATGTCGGCGCGACGCGGTTCCTCAATCGCTGTCCGGGCCGGATCGGCCTCTATCTCGCGCTCACCGGCCGCAGCGTCGCCGCGGCCGATGGGCTCTATTGCGGCTTTGCCACGCATTACGTGCCGCATGAGCGGATCGCAGCGCTGATCGACCGCATGCAAGAGGCGCCGGCGATCGCGACGGCGCTGGCGGCGCTTGCCGGCGATCCGGGCGAGGCGACGCTGCCGCCGCTGCGCGAAGCGATCGATCGTTGCTTCGCCGGCGACAGCGTCGAGGCCATCGCCGCCGCGCTCGCGCACGAGCCGGGCGATTGGGCGCGCGACGCACGCGACGCGATGGCCCGCGCCTCGCCCTTGAGCCTCAAGATCGCCTTCCGCCAGCTTCGCCGCGGCGCGGCCGATGTCGAGGCCGCGCTCGGGCTCGAATACCGGCTGACCCAGCACATTCTCGCCGGTCACGATTTCTTCGAGGGCATCCGGGCGCTGCTCGTGGACAAGGACCGCAAGCCGCGCTGGCAACACGAATCACCGGCCGCGGTAAGCGACGAGGAGGTGGCGGGCTATTTCGCGCCCGTCGGCGCGCGCGAGCTGCGCTTCGATCCGGTCAGTCCGTGACGGGGGTCAGGCCGGGCATGATCGACGCGGTCCACGGTCAGCGCGGCGCCGACATTGCCGCGCTTTTGGTCGGCCGCGATCATGTTGCCCAAGAGCTTGCGCGAGACCATGCCGGTCGGCTCGAAATAGCCGATCCGGCGCAGGAAATCATAGCTCGCCGCCGCGTCCTTGGGCCGCGCATGCGCGGATTTCACCAGGAGATCGATCGCCTCCTGGCGATGGTCGGGATCGTCGAGCCATGCGATCGACTTGGTCGTGGCCTCGAGCAGCCGCGGTACCAGCGCGCGATGGCTGTCCGCCCAGGCCCGGTTCACGACCATGCCGGTAAAGGGCAGGTCCTTCACGTAATCGGCGGCCAGCCCGATCGTCCGATAGCCTTCCTCGGCGGCGTGGAAGTTGAGCGGCGGCAGCACCATCGCGGCATCGGCGGCCCCGGCCCTGCAGCGCGGCATAGCGCGCCGCCGCCACCCCGGCGCTGATCACGTCGTAATCGCCTTTCTTGAGGCCGTTCGCTTCCATCATGCGCTCGAAATAGATCGTGATGATGTCCGGGAGCGGGCCGATCGAGATGGTCTTGCCGCGGAGATCCTTGATCGTCTTGATCGTCGGCTTGGCGATGAGCACATAGGGCGCCGATCGGCCGATGATGCGGACGATGGCGATCGACGCGCCCTTGTCGATGGCCTCGAGCGGCTCGGTCAAGCCGACGCTGACGGCGACCTCGATCGATCCGGCGGTGAGCTGCTGGACCACGCTGGCGCCGCTCGGCGCGAAATTGAGATCGAGCGCGATGCCCGCGTCGGCGAAGATCCCCTTGCTGCATGGCGATGTAGAACGGCCAGAGCGGTGCCTGGCCGCCGAGCGTGCCGGCGACGATGGTATCGGCCGCGCGCGCGCCTGAGACCGGCACGGCGAGCATCACGCAGCAAGCCGCGGCCAGACGCCGCATGATCGATTTCCACGCTTCCATCGTTCCGCTCCGTCTTCTTTGCCCGTATCGTACTGCGCAACGCAGCGTCGCGTCGACCGGTTCCGCCGGTGAAGCATTGCCGTTATCCTGCGGAACAGGTGTGAACGAGAGGCAGACGACATGCGCATCGGATTCATCGGGCTCGGCAATATGGGCGGGCCCATGGCGGCGAACCTGGTGAAGGCCGGCCACCAAGTCGCCGGCTACGACGTCGCGCCGCTGCGCTCGACCGATTCGCCGCAAGCGGCGGCGGGCGCGCCGCCACGATCGCCGCCGCGGTCGCCGGCGCCGAACTGGTGCTGACCATGCTGCCGGCGGGCGCCGCAGGTGCGGGCGGTCTATGAGGGCGAGGGCGGCGTGCTCGGCGGCGGCGCCGGCGGCGGCGCTGCTCGTCGATTGCTCGACCATCGATGTCGCCACCGCGCGCGCGGTCGCCGCGGCGGCGGCGGGACGCGGCTTCGACATGCTCGATGCGCCGGTCTCGGGCGGCGTTGCCGGCGCCGCGGCGGCGAGCCTCACCTTCATGGTCGGCGGCAGCGACGCCGGCGTTCGCGCGCGGCCTTCCGGTGCTGGAGGCGATGGGCAAGACCATCGTCCATGCCGGTCCCGCCGGCAGCGGCCAGGCCGCCAAGATCTGCAACAACATGATCCTCGGCGTGTCGATGATCGCCGTGGCCGAGGCGTTCGCGCTCGCCGACCGGCTCGGGCTCGACCGCCAGAAGCTGTTCGACATCAGCGCAAATCCTCGGGCCAGTGCTGGTCGATGACGAGCTATTGCCCGGTGCCGGGGCCGGTGCCGGCGGCGCCGTCGAACCGCGACTACCAGGCCGGCTTCACCGCCGGCATGATGCTCAAGGACTTGAAGCTCGCCCAGGAGGCGGCCCAGGCGGCGGGCGCGGCGACGCCGCTCGGCGCCGGGGCGGCGGCGCTTTACCAGATGCTCGCCAATGCCGGGCTCGGGGCCAAGGATTTCTCGGTCATTTTTCCGTTCCTTGCGGACGCATTGCAGGGATCGGCGTTAAGCGGCCATTAACGCCGCCGTGGCTAGAGTGCGGCGAAATCCGTCTATAGCCGAGGCTTTCATGCAGACCGCCTATCTCGACGTGATCGCGCTCGTGGAGCGCCTGCACCGGCAGTTCCTCGAAGTCGTCAAGCTCGAGCTCGACACGCAGGGCGTGCACGACATCAACAACGTGCAGGCGATGATCCTGTACAATATCGGCGAAGCCGAGATGACGGTCGGCGAGCTGACGCTGCGCGGCTGCTATCTCGGCTCGAACGTCTCCTACAACGTGAAGAAGATGCTGGAGAACGGCTATATCGTGCAGGAGCGCTCGCCGCACGACCGCCGCTCGGTCCGCGTGCGGCTCTCCGACAAGGGCCTGGCGCTGCACCAGAAGATCAGCAAGATGCACGAGCGCCATGTCGCCGCGCTGATGCAGGGCGTGGTGCAGAACGACGAGCTCGTCGCCGCGCACAAGACGCTGCGCCGGCTCGAGCGCTTCTGGATCCACGCGGTCGAGCTCGGCGCCCGCGCGGCCCAGTTCCCGCCGGCCGCCTGAACCGGCCGCCCGCGCACGCAAAGCGCCGGCCCGTCGCGGGGCCGGCGCTTTGCATTTGGCGCGCTCAGAACGCCGCGAGGCCGGTCTGCGCCCGGCCGAGGATCAGGGCGTGGATGTCGTGCGTGCCCTCATAGGTGTTGACGGTCTCGAGATTCAGCATGTGGCGGATGACGTGATACTCGTCGACGATGCCGTTGCCGCCATGCATGTCGCGGGCGAGGCGCGCGATGTCGAGCGCCTTGCCGGTCGAGTTGCGCTTCAGGAGCGACACCATCTCGGGCGTCGCGCGGCCCTCGTCCTTGAGCCGGCCGAGGCGCAGGCAGGCATGGAGGCCGAGCGTGATCTCGGTCTGCATGTCGGCGAGCTTCTTCTGGATGAGCTGGTTGGCCGCCAGCGGCCGGCCGAAGGCGGTGCGCGACGAGCGTGTAGTCGCGCGCCGCGTGCCAGCAGAACTCGGCCGCGCCGAGCGCGCCCCAGGCGATGCCGTAGCGCGCATTGTCGAGGCAGGAGAACGGACCGCGCAGCCCGGTCACGTTGGGCAGCAGGTTCGCCTCCGGCACGAACACGTCCGTCCATCACGATCTCGCCGGTGATCGAGGCGCGCAGCGAGAACTTGCCCTCGATCTTCGGCGTCGACAGCCCCTTCATGCCGCGCTCGAGGATGAAGCCGCGGATCACGCCCTCGTCGTCCTTCGCCCACACCACCATGACGTCGGCGATCGGCGAATTGCTGATCCACATCTTGGCTGCCGTTGAGGACGTAGCCGCCATCGACCTTGCGCGCGCGGCTCTTCATGCCGCCGGCGTCCGAGCCGTGGTCGGGCTCGGTCAGGCCGAAGCAGCCGACGAGCTCGCCGGTGCGCGAGCCTGGGCAGGTATTTCTGCCGCTGCTCCTCGGTGCCGAAGGCGTGGATCGGGTGCATCACCAGCGAGGACTGCACCGACAGGGTCGAGCGATAGCCGCTATCGACCCGCTCGAGCTCGCGCGCGACGAGGCCGTAGGAGACATAGCTCGCCCCGGCGCAGCCATAGCCCTCGATGGTCGAGCCGAGGAAGCCGAGCGCGCCCATCTCGGGCAGGAGCTCGCGGTCGAAGCGCTCCTCGCGGAAGGCGCGCGGATGCGCGGCATCAGCTTGTCCTGCGCGAAGGCGCGGGCGCTGTCGCGCACCAGCCGCTCGTCCTCGCTGCAGCTCGTCCTCGAGCAGCAGCGGGTCCTGCCAGTCGAAGACCGGGCGGTCGGCGCTTCCTGCTGTCGCGGCGGGCGGCGGGGGATGTCATGCGGGTGCTCCTCGGGAATGGCGGTGTCGGGCCGAAGGCGCTATTCTAGCGGCATGGCGGACGAGCGCGAGACCATCTTCGAATTCATCCGCATCGGCGCCGCGGTGAAGGTCACCGCGGTCGATGCCGCGACCGGCATCGAGGCGACGATCGTCGGCGATCCCGCCGCCGGCGAGGCGGCGCTCAAGCGCCTCGCGCGGCAGAAGCTCGACTACGTGATGGCGAAGGCGCGCGCGGGCCGGTGACGCGCCGCCGCCGCGGACCACGCCGGCGAGCGTCAATGCAGCGACGCGGCCCGAGCACGATCCAGGACGGGCGGACGCCGATGTCGAGCGAGAAATTCGCCGCCAGCACCCGCACGAACGGCGCGTGCATGAACGAGCGCGAAATAGACCGCCTCGCCCAGGCCGGTCGCGGCCGCGGCGACGAGGCCGAGCGACCGCCACCTGCCACAGCGGCGCCGGTCCGGCCGCGCGGCGCCAGCCAGTCGAGGCCGCGCCAGCCCATCAGCCAGAGATAGAACCCGGCCATCCAGATCGGCTCCCACTCGTCGAGCTTCGACTGCATGAAGAAATGGATGATCGCGAGGACGCCGATGACATAGACGATGCGGTGCAGCCTCTGCCAGCGCCGCCCGCCCATGCGCTGCACCATGCCGTCGGTCGAGGTCGCCGCCAGCACGGCCAGGCCGACGAGCGCGACGAAGCCGATCGTGAGATAGATGCGCAGCACGATCTCCGACGCGACCGTCGCGAGATTGAACGCCTCGTCGGCGACGTAGAGGCAGAAATGCACCAGCGACATAGCAGAAGGCGGCGACGCCGACCATGCGCCGCACCTCGATGAGCCGCGGCCATTCAGCAGCCGCCGCGCCGGGCGTGATCGCCAGCGCCAGGAAGATGAGCCGGATTGTCCACAGCCCGAACTCGTGGATCGCCTCGGTCAGGGGCCGCGCGCCGAGCCGCTCGAGGCAAAGAGCGCACGCGACGCATAGGGCCGGGCAGGAACAGGGCGGCGAACACCGCCGCCTTGAAGGGCGAGAACCGGCCGCCGTAATCGAGCCAGGGAAACATGCCGCTGTCATAGCCCAGGTCCGCATGCCGGCCATCAAATCCCATCACGATTCGGCGAGGCGGCGCCGTGTCCGCCGCGCCACGATGCCGTGCGGCGAGCCGCCGTGATCGCGTGCGTTCCAGTCGGCGCGCGCTCGGATGATTTCGCCATGCGACGGCTATCCTCGAGGAACCGCCGCCCGTCGGCGCCGGCCGTCGCGCACGGCGGCGAAGCGCTATGCGACGGCTTCGCCTTGCGGGCGCCCGGCGGCGCGCTTAATTTTGCCGCCTCATGGCCTATTTCCTGCAGCAGCTCATCAACGGCCTCACGCTCGGCGCGATCTACGGCCTCATCGCCATCGGCTACACGATGGTCTACGGCATCATCGGCATGATCAATTTCGCCCATGGCGAGATCTACATGATCGGCGCCTTCGTCTCGCTCATCACCTATCTCGCTGCTCGGCGTCCTCGGCGTGAGCTACGTGCCGCTCGCGCTGTTGCTGGTGCTGCTCGTCGGCGATGGGCTTCACCGCGGTCTATGGCTGGACGGTCGAGCGCCTCGCCTATCGGCCGCTGCGCGGCTCGTTCCGCCTCGCGCCGCTCATCTCGGCGATCGGCATGTCGATCTTCCTGCAGAACTATGTGCAGCTCCTCCAGGGCGCGCGGGTCAAGTCGCTGCCGCCGGTGATCAACGGCGGCTTCCGCCTGATGCAGCAGGGCGGCTTCGTCGGTGCAGATGAGCTATCTCCAGCTCATCATCATCGTCCTGACCGTGGCGCTGATGGCGGGGTTCAGCGTCGATGATCGCGGCGACGCCGCTCGGCCGGGCGCAGCGCGCCTGCGAGCAGGACATGACCATGGCGGCGCTGCTCGGCATCGATGTCGACCGCACCATCTCGCTCGACCTTCGTCATCGGCGCGGCGCTCGCCGCGGTCGCCGGGGCTGATGGTGACGCTCTATTACGGCGTGATCGATTTCTTCATCGGCTTCCTCGCCGGGATGAAGGCCTTCACCGCGGCGGTGCTGGGCGGCATCGGCTCGCTGCCGGGCGCGATGCTGGGCGGCCTCCTCATCGGCCTCATCGAGGCGTTCTGGTCGGGCTATTTCTCGTCCGAGTACAAGGACGTCGCGGTCTTCGCCGTGCTCGTGCTGGTGCTGATCTTCCGCCCGACCGGCCTGCTCGGGCCGGCCCGAGGTGGAGAAGGTCTGATGGCGCGCGGCATGCGCCGCCGCGCGGCGTGCCGCGCTCAAGGACGCGGCGCTCGCCGCCGCCGTCGCGCTCGTGCTGGCGCTGCCGCTGGTCGGCTTCGAGACGGTCGATCTCGGGCCGCAGCGGCATCGGCGTCGCGACGCGCTTCGGCTGGGTCGCGATCGGCGTCGGCGCCGTGTTCGTGGCGCGGCTGCTGCTCGCTGCCGCGTCGGGCGGCGCGGCTCGCGCTGGGCGCAGGTCGGGCGCAGCGGACAGCGCCCGCGCGCCTCGGCGCGCCGCGCGCCGCCATGCCGCGTCGCGCGTCGGCGTGCTGCTCGTCGCCTTCGCCGCGGCGCTGCCGTTCCTGCCGTTCTCCTCGCGCTATCTCGTCGATCTCGCGACCACGGTGCTCATCTACATCATGCTCGGCTGGGGCCTCAACGTCGTGGTCGGGCTCGCCGGGCTGCTCGATCTCGGCTATGTCGCGTTCTATGCCGTCGGCGCCTATTCCTTCGCGCTGTTCGCGCGCTGGTTCGGCCTGACCTTCTGGGAGGCGCTGCCGGTCTCGGGCCTGCTCGCGGCCACGTTCGGCATCGTGCTCGGCTTTCCGGTGCTGCGGCTGCGCGGCGACTATCTCGCCATCGTCACGCTCGGCTTCGGCGAGATGATCCGCATCATCCTGCTCAACTGGTCGCCGGTGACGGGCGGGCCCAACGGCATCATCGGCATTCCGCGGCCGTCGTTTCTTCGGCATGCCGTTCGCTGCCGCATGCGCCCGGCGGCGGCGTCACCTTCCATCAGTTCTTCGGCATCCCGTTCAATCCGGAGCAGCGCATCATCTTTCTCTATTTCGTGATCCTGGTGCTGGCGCTGGTCACCAACCTCTTCACCCTGCGCCTGCGGCGGCTGCCGATCGGCCGCGCCTGGGAGGCGCTGCGCGAGGACGAGATCGCCTGCCGCGCGCTCGGCATCGACCCGACCAAGGTCAAGCTCTCGGCCTTCGCCATCGGCGCCATGCTCGGCGGCTTCGCCGGCGCGTTCTTCGCGACGCGGCCAGGGCTTCATCAGCCCCGAGAGCTTCACCTTCCAGGAAAGCGCGACCATCCTCGCCATCGTCGTCCTCGGCGGCATGGGCAGCCAGATGGGCGTGGTGCTCGCCGCGATCGTGCTGGTGACGCTGCCGGAGTTCGGCCGCGCCTTCGCCGAGTTCCGCATGCTGCTGTTCGGCGCCGCGATGGTGGCGATCATGGTGTGGCGCCCGCGCGGCCTGCTGGCCCAGCGCGCGCCGTCGATCCGGCTCGGCGCCGGCGGAGCGGCGGATGATGGCGCTGCTCGCCGTCGAGCATCTGAGCATGCGCTTCGGCGGCCTCCTGCGCGGTCGACGATGTCTCGTTCGCCGCCGCGGCGGGCGAGATCACCGCCATCATCGGCCCGAACGGCGCCGGCAAGACCACGGTGTTCAACTGCCTCACCGGCTTCTATCGGCCGAGCGTCGGCCGGCTCGCGCTGGCGCGCGCCGGGCGGACGCATTATCTCGAGCGCATGGACGGGTTCCGCATCGCGCGCGAGGCGGGCGTGGCGCGCACCTTCCAGAACATCCGCCTCTTCGCCGGCATGACCGTGCTGGAGAACCTCATCGTCGCCCAGCACAACGTGCTGATGCGCGCGAGCCTCTTTTCGGTCGGCGGGCTGCTGGGCCTGCCGCTCTATCGCCAGCGCCGAGGCGCGCGCGGTCGCCAAGGCGCGCGCATTGGCTCGACCGGATCGGGCTCACCGACGCGCGCCGACGACGCCGCCGGCAACCTGCCCTATGGCGCGCAGCGCCGGCTCGAGATCGCGCGCGCGATGTGCACCGACGCCGCACCTTCTCTGCCTCGACGAGCCGGCGGCGGGGCTCAATCCGCGCGAGACCGCCGAGCTCACCGGCGCTGCTGCTTGCGATCCGCGACGAGACCGGCATCGGTGTCCTGCTGATCGAGCACGACATGCGCGTGGTCATGGGCATCTCCGACCGCATCGTGGTGCTGAACTACGGCCGCAAGATCGCCGACGGCCCGCCCGACGCGGTGCGGCGCGACCCCGCCGGTGATCAAGGCCTATCTCGGCGAGGAGGCGCTGAGTGCTGTCCGTCGCCGGCGTCCACGCCTTCTACGGCAATGTCGAGGCCCTGAAAGGCGTCGATCTCGCCGTCGAGGCAGGCGAGATCGTCGCGCTCATCGGCGCCAACGGCGCCGGCAAATCGACGCTGCTGATGACGATCTGCGGCCGGCCGCGCGCGCGCGCGGGGCAGCATCGTCTTCGCCGGGCACGACATCACCTCGGCGCCCACCCACGAGATCGTCCGCCGCGGCATCTCGCACGCGCCCGAGGGCCGGCGCATCTTCCCGCGCATGACGCGTGCTGGAGAATCTGCAGATCGGCGCGACCGTCGCCGATCCCGCGCATTTCGCCGACGATCTCGCCCGCATCTTCGCGCTCTTTCCCGATGCTGCGCGAGCGCCAGGGCCAGCGCGGCGGCACGCTGTCCGGCGGCGAGCAGCAGATGCTGGCGATCGGCCGCGCGCTGATGAGCCGGCCGCAACTGCTGCTGCTCGACGAGCCCTCGCTCGGCCTCGCGCCGCTCGTGGTCAAGCAGATCTTCGAGGTCATCCGCGAGATCAACGAGCAACAGAAGGTCACGGTGTTCCTGGTCGAGCAGAACGCGCATCAGGCGCTGCGGCTCGCCCATCGCGGCTATGTCATGCAGAACGGGACCATCGCGCTGTCGGGACCCGGCGCCGACGTTGCTCGCCAATGACGAGGTGCGCGCGGCCTATCTCGAGGGCGGCGTGATGGCGGCTGCGCGGCGCTTCTCGGCGGGCCGGCGCCGAGCTTTCGTCGGCGATGGCGCGTGCTCTTCGGCGCTGCCGCGGCGATGACCGGCCAGGCGCTCGCGCGCAACTGGCGGCCGGCATGGCAGATGCTGCCCTATGCGCTGCTGCTGGCGCGGGCGACCGTTTTCTGCTCTACGCGCTGTTCGGCGCGCACGCTGCTCTCGACGCGCGGCTTGGCGATCGCGGCCGCGCTGCTGGGCGCCGCCGCCGCCGCCGCCTATCGGGTGACCCAGGCGCAGCGCATGGTGCGCGCAATATCCCTGGCTCTACGAGCGCGCCGGCTGGTTCGGCTGGCGCGACCGCGGCCGCGACGATCCCGCCTGACGCCGCGCGTCGCCGATGATAGTCTGCGGTCCATCTTTGCGATCCCGGGAGCAGAACCGCCATGACACTCGCTGAGAACCGCATTCGCCGCCGTCCTCCTTCTTGCCGCCTCGAGCGCGCTCGCCGAGGCGCAAGACATCCCGGTCGGCGTGGTCGGGCCGATCACCGGCCAGGACGCCGCCTTCGGCGAGCAGATGAAGCGCGGCGCCGACATGGCGGTGAAGGACATCAACGCCAAGGGCGGCGTGCTCGGCAAGCAGCTTCATCTCATCGTCGGCGACGATGCCTGCGATCCCAAGCAGGCGGTCGCGGTCGCCAACGAGATGGCCAATGACAGCGCCGTCGCTGGTCGTCGGGCATTTCTGCTCGGGCGCCTCGATCCCGGCCTCGGCGGTCTATGCCGAGAACGGGATCCTCGAGATCACGCCGGCCTCGACCAACCCGATGCTGACCGACGATGCCGCCAAGAACGGCTGGACCAACATCTTCCGCACCTGCGGGCGCGACGACGCGCAGGGCCGCGTCGCCGGCAACTACATCGTCGCGCACTTCAAGGGCAAGCCGGTCGCCATCGTCCAGGACAAGACCGCCTACGGCAAAGGCCTCGCCGACGAGACCAAGAAGGCGATGAACGCCGCCGGCATGCACGAGGCGATGTACGAATCGGTCAACCAGGGCGACAAGGATTTCTCGGCCCTCGTCAGCAAGATGAAGGAGGCGAACATCGTCGCCATCTATTACGGCGGCTATTTCACCGAGGCCGGGCTGCTCATCCGCCAGGCCAAGGAGCAGGGGCTCGACGCCGTGCTGATGGGCGGCGACGCGCTCGCCAGCGAGGAATACTGGAAAATCACCGGCGATACCGGCGAGAAGACGCTGATGACCTTCGCGCCCGATCCGCGCAACCTCGCCGAGCGCGCAGGCGGCGGTCGCCGAATTCAAGGCGCAGGGCTACGATCCCGAGGGCTATACGCTCTACACCTATGCCGCGCTCCAGGTCTTCGCCGAGGCGGCCGCCAAGGCCAACTCGATCAAGGTGGACGATCTCGCCAAGGACGATGCGGGCCGAACCGGTTCGACACCGTCATCGGCACGATCGGCTTCGACGCCAAGGGCGACGTCATCGGCCCGGACTACGTCGTCTATGTCTGGAGGGCCGGCAAATACCGCGAGATCAAGGGATAGGACGCGGCGCGTGATTTCTTGAGCGCCGTTCGGCGGCGCGCTTGCGCGTCCTTGCGGCCGCCGTGCGGCCCAGCCCGATCCTCTTGGCGAAGGTCGAGCGCTGCTCGGCATAGTTGGGCGCGACCATCGGATAATCGGGCGGCAGCCCCCATTTCTGCCGGTACTGGTCGGGCGTGAGGTTGTAGGTCGAGCGCAGATGCCGCTTCAGCATCTTGAGCTTCTTGCCGTCCTCGAGGCAGACGAGGATAATCGGGATGGATCGATTTGCGGACGGGCACCGCCGGCTTCGATGCGCGTCGGCCGACGGCTCGCGCCGCCATCGCGATCGAGGGTGCGCAGCGAGCGGTAGACCGCATTGATGATGTCCGCGATCTGCGCGCTCGGCAGCGTGTTGTTGCGCAGATAGGCCGCGACCACGTCGGTGGTCATGCGCAGAAATTCGGTGCGGCGCCTTGTGGTGCAGGCTCGGCCATGGCAGCCCGTGCATCCTCCAGTGATCGAGCGCGAGCATAATCGCAAGTGAAGCAACTTGTGTCAATCGAAAACCGCACGCGCACGCCCAATATTGACTAAAATTCTCGCCGATCTGGTGAAATGAACGCGAGATTAACCAAGGAAAATCTCGACGGGACACGGCATTTAGCATCGCCTTTGACTGTATTCGATCCCGCGCCGCCGGCATCGCGTCGTCGCAGAGCAGGTGGTACGCGATGGATGGTAGGCGGCTGGCGACGGGCCTCGAAATCTGGTAGAGTTACGGCGCGTTCTCTCCGATGCCTGGTGCCATGCCCGAACCTGTCGCGGTCGCCGCCGATCATGGCGGCTTGATCTCAAGATCGCCGCTCGTCGGCCGAGCTCGAGGCGCTTGGGTTACGCGGTCCTCGACCTCGGCACCGACGGGCCGCGACGCCGGTCGATTATCCCGATCTCGCCGACGCGCTGGCGCGCGCCATCGCGCGGGCGAGGCGCGCCGCGGCGTGCTCATCTGCGGCAGCGGCATCGGCATGTCGATCGCGGCCAACCGCCACGCCGCGATCCGCGCCGCGCTTGTGCCACGACGGCTTGACCGCCCGGCTGGCGCGGCAGCATAACGACGCCAACGTGCTGGTGCTGGGCGGCCGGCTCATCGGTCCCGAGACTGGCCAAGGATTGCCTCAAGATCTTCCTCTCGACCGCATTCGAGGGCGGGCGCCATGCCCGCCGCATCGCCAAACTGTCCTGATCCGCAAGGCTCGTCACCATGTCCACCCCCCGCGCCGCCACGCTTGCCCACCCAACAGCTTCTTCGCCGCCGCGCTCGGCGAGAGCGATCCCGAGATCGCCGCGGCCATCGCGCGGCGAGCTGAAGCGCCAGCAGGACCAGATCGAGCTGATCGCCTCGGAGAACATCGTGTCGCGCGCCGTGCTCGAGGCGCAGGGCTCGGTGCTCACCAACAAATATGCCGAGGGCTATCCCGGGACGGCGCTATTACGGCGGCTGCGAGTATGTCGATGTCGCCGAGCAGCTCGCGATCGACCGGGCGAAGCGGCTGTTCGACTGCGGCTTCGCCAATGTCCAGCCGCATTCGGGCGCGCAGGCGAACCAGGCGGTGTTGCTCGCCCTGCTGCAGCCGGGCGACACCATCCTCGGCATGTCGCTCGCGGCCGGCGGCCATCTGACCCATGGCGCGCGCGCCCAACCTTTCCGGCAAATGGTTCCACGCCGTGCAATACGGCGTGCGCCGCGAGGACGAGCGCATCGACTACGACGAGGTCGAGCGGCTCGCCAACGCCGAGCAGCCCAAGCTCATCATCGCCGGCGGCTCGGCCTATCCGCGCATCATCGATTTCGCCCGCTTCCGCCGCATCGCCGACGAGGTCGGCGCCTATCTCATGGTCGACATGGCGCATTTCGCCGGGCTCGTCGCCGCCGGCGTGCATCCGAGCCCGCTGCCGCACGCCCATGTCGTCACCACGACGACGCACAAGACGCTGCGCGGCCCGCGCGGCGGCATGATCCTCGCCAACGACGAGGAGATCGGCAAGAACATCAACAGCGCGGTCTTCCCCGGCCTGCAGGGCGGCCCGCTGATGCATGTCATCGCCGCCAAGGCGGTCATGCTCGGCGAGGCGCTGCGGCCGGACTTCAAGCTCTATGCCCGCGCCGTCGTCGACAATGCCAAGACGCTCGCGGCGACCCTGGCGAGCGCGGCCTCGCCATCGTCTCGGGCGGCACCGACACCCATCTGATGCTGGTCGATCTGCGGCCCAAGAAGCTCACCGGCCGTGGCGCGGAAGTCGCGCTCGAGCGCGCCGGCATCACCTGCAACAAGAACGGCATCCCGTTCGACCCGGAAAAGCCGACCGTGACCTCGGGCATCCGGCTCGGCAGCCCGGCGGCGACGACGCGCGGCTTCGGCCAGGCCGAATTCCGCCAGGTCGGCGAGCTGATCGCCGAGGTGCTCGACGGGCTGGCGCGCGAACGGCGAGCGGGCAACGGCGCGGTCGAAGCGGCGGTGCGGCGCAAGGCAGCGCGAGCTCTGCGCCCGCTTCCCGATCTATCCATGATGCCCGGCCGGAGCCTGAGCATCGCCGGGAAGGGGAGGAAGCACGATGCGCTGTCCGTTCTGCGGCTGCGAGGATACCCAGGTCAAGGATTCGCGGCCGACCGACGATCGCGCGGCGATCCGCCGCCGGCGCCATTGTCCCAATTGCGCCGCGCGCTTCACCACCTTCGAGCGCGTGCAGTTGCGCGAGCTGACCGTCGTCAAGAAGAACGGCCAGCGCGAGCCCTTCGATCGCGACAAGCTCGCGCGCTCGATCCGCATCTCGCTGCGCAAGCGGCCGGTCGAGCCCGAGCGCATCGAGCGCGTCATCAACTCGATCGTGCGCCAGCTCGAAAGCTCGGGCGAGACCGACATCCCGAGCGACATGATCGGCGAGCTGGTCATGGAATCGCTGGCGACGCTCGACCAGGTCGCCTATGTGCGCTTCGCCTCGGTCTACCGCAATTTCCGCGAGGCCAAGGATTTCGGCGAGTTCATCGGGCGCATCGGCGCCAATGTCGAGAGCGATTGAGCATCGGGTGGACGATCATCGCCTACATGCGGGCGGCGCTGGCGCTGGCGCGGCGCGGGCTCGGCACGGTCTGGCCCAATCCCGCGGTCGGCTGCGTCCTGGTGAAGGACGGCGCCGTCGTCGGCCGCGGCTGGACCCAGCCCGGCGGGCGGCCGCATGGCGAGACCGAGGCGCTGCGCCGCGCCGGCGCGCGGCGCGCGGGCGCCACCGCCTATGTCACCCTCGAGCCGTGCTGCCATTAGGGCAAGACGCCGCCTTGCGCCGAGGCGCTGGTCGCCGCCGGCATCGCGCGCGTCGTCGTGGCGATCGAGGATCCCGATCCGCGCGTCGCCGGCAAGCGGCATCGCCGCGCTGCGCGCCGCCGGCATCGCGGTCGAGACCGGCCTCTGCGCCGACGGAGGCGCGCCGAGATCAATGCCGGCTTCCTGTCTGCGCCTGCGCGCGGGGCGGCCGCTGGTCACCCTGAAGCTCGCCACGACCCTCGACGGCCGGATCGCCACCGCCGCGCGGCGAAAGCCACTGGATCACCGGCGAGCCGGCGCGGGCGCGCGGCGCATCTGCTGCGCGCCACGCCACGACGCCATCATGGTCGGCAGCGAACACGGTGCTGGCCGACGATCCGCAGCTCACCTGCCGGCTCACCGGGCTCGAAGCGCGCTGCCCGGTGCGCATCGTCGTCGATGGCCGGCTGCGCGTGCCGCTGACCGCGCGGCTCGTCGCCGAGGCGCGCGGACGTGCCGACCTGGTTATCGTGCGCGCCGGCGCCGACGCGGCGCGCCGCAGCGCCTTCGCCGATCTGCGGCGTCGAGCTGATCGAGGTGCCGGCGGACGACGCGGGCGAGCATCGATCTGGCCGCGGCGCTTGCGGCGCTCGGGCAGCGCGGCCTGACGCGGCTGCTGGTCGAAGGCGGCGGCGGCCTGGCGGCGGCGCTCCTGGCGCGCCGATCTGGTCGATCGCCTCGCCTGGTTCCGCGCGCCCGCGCTCATCGGCGGC
Source organism: uncultured Alphaproteobacteria bacterium (assembly GCA_963721625.1). Lineage (GTDB taxonomy): Bacteria > Pseudomonadota > Alphaproteobacteria > ATCC43930 > CGMCC-115725 > DATJLY01. The sequence goes on along the minus strand of CAVRKF010000019.1, from coordinate 396,907 downwards.
GACGGACGGCCGGCGGTCGCGGCCTTCGGCGTCGCCGCGCTTGCCGCGGCGCCGCGCTTCGCGCGGCTGTCGCTCGAGGACGATCGGCGAGGATGTGCTGGAAACCTTGGAGCGCGCGGCCTAGGTTACGGCCCATCATGTTCACCGGCATCGTCACCGATGTCGGCGACGTGCGCGCGATCATACCCGGCGGCGACACGGGCTTCCGCATCGCCACGCGCCTACGACATCGCGCGAGCTCGCGCTCGGCGCGTCGATCGCCTGCGCCGGCGTCTGCCTCACCGTGGTCGACAAGGGCGGCGGACTGGTTCGCGGTCACGGCCTCGGCCGAAACGCTGGCGCGCACGACGCTCGGCGACTGGCGGGTCGGCACGCGGTCAATCTCGAGCGCGCGCTCAAGAGCGGCGACGAGTTGGGCGGCCATATCGTCACCGGCCATGTCGACGCCGTCGCCGAGATCGTCGAGCGCCGGCCGGAAGGCGATTCGCGTGCGCTTCGTGTTCGAGGTGCCGGCGGGCTACGAGGTCGCGCTCGCGCCCAAGGGCTCGGTCGCGCTCGACGGCGTCTCGCTGACGGTCAACGAGGTCATCGGCCGGCGCTTCGGCGTCAACATCATTCCGCACACCCAGGCGAAGACCGACCTTCGGCACGGCCGCGGTCGGCGACCGCGTCAATCTCGAGATCGATGTCCTCGCCCGCTACGTTGCGCGCATCTTGGGAAGGACGCTTGGCATGAGCTTCATCGAGGTCACGTCGCCGATCGAGGAGATCATCGACGAGGCGCGCAACGGCCGCATGTTCATCCTGGTCGACGACGAGGACCGCGAGAACGAGGGCGACCTCGTCATCCCGGCGCAGATGGCGACGCCCGAGGCGATCAATTTCATGGCCAAGTACGGCCGCGGCCTCATCTGCCTCGCGCTCACCGCGCGAGCGCTGCGAGCAGCTGCGCCTGCCGCTGATGGCGCAGCACAACGCCTCGCGCCTCCAGACCGCCTTCACCGTCTCGATCGAGGCGAGCGACGGCATCACCACCGGCATCTCCGCGCCCGACCGCGCCCGCACCATCGCGGTCGCGATCGATCCGACCAAGGGCCCCGAGCACATCGTCACGCCGGGCCACGTCTTCCCGCTGATGGCGCGCGACGGCGGCGTGCTGGTGCGCACCGGCCATACCGAGGCCGCGGTCGATATCGCGCGGCTCGCCGGGCTCAATCCCGTCGGGCGTGATCTGCGAGATCATGAACGACGACGGCACCATGGCGCGCCGGCCCGACCTCGTCGCCTTTGCCCAGCTCCACGGCCTCAAGATCGCCACCATCGCCGACCTCATCGCCTATCGCCGGCGCCACGACCGCATCGTCGAGCGCATCCTCGAGACGCCGTTCTGGAGCGATTTCGGCGGCGAGTGGCGCATGTTCATCTATCGCCAACAAGGTCGCCTATGCCGAGCACATCGCGCTGGTGAAGGGCGACATTCCGACGCCCGAGCCGGTGCTGGTGCGCATGCACGCGGTCAACATGCTCGACGACGCGCTGGGCAACAGCAAGAGCGGGCGCGGCGAGCTGCTGCGCCGGTCGATGGCGCATGATCGCGCGAGGAGGGGCGCGGCGTCGTGGTGCTGCTGCGCGAGCCGACCCCGACCGCGCTGTCGGACCGCGTGCGCGGCTTCATCGAGACCGGCGAGCCGCAGCGCGAGCTGCGCGACTACGGCATCGGCGCGCAGATCCTGCTCGATCTCGGCGTGCGCGACATGGTGCTGCTGACCAACATCGCGCGCACCATCGTCGGGCTCGACGGCTACGGCCTCCATGTCGTCGGGCGCGAGCCGATCCCGTCGCGGAGACGTGACATGGCGGCCGGCGCCGCAGCATCCTGATCGTCGAGGCGCGCTATTACGCGCACATCTCCGACGCGCTGCTCGAAGGGCGCGGTCGCCGCGATCGAGGCGGCGGGCGCCGCTATGAGCGCGTCACCGTGCCGGGCGCCTTCGAGATTCCCGGCCGCGATCCGCTTCGCCGCGCTGGCGGCCGAGCGCGGCACGGGCGCCGCGCTTCGACGGCTATGTCGCGCTCGGCTGCGTCATCCGCGGCGAGACCTCGCATTACGAGCATGTCTGCCAGGAAAGCGCGCGCGGGCTTGCAGGATCTCGCGCTCCACCACGAGCTCGCCATCGGCTTCGGCATTCTCACCGTCGAGAACGAGGCGCAGGCGCTCGCCCGCGCCGCGGTCGACAAGCGCAACAAGGGCGGCGAGGCGGCGCGCGCCTGCCTCGCCATGATCGCGCTGAAGCGCGAGCTCGGTCTGCTGCCGCGATGAGCGACGAGGCCGGCAGCCCGCGCAAGCCCGCCGCCCGGCCGCCGCCGCACCGCCGCGCGGCTCGCCGCGGTCCAGGCGCTCTACCAGATCGAGCTGGCCGGCGCGCCGGTCGAGAGCGTCGATCGGCGAGTTCGTGCATCACCGGCTCGGCCGCGAGATCGAAGGCGAGCGCTTCGGCGAGGCCGACGAGTCCCTCTTCGCCGACCTCGTCCGCGGCGCCGTCGCGCGGCAGCGACGAGCTCGATCGGCTGATCGCGGCGGCGCTGACGCCGGACTGGCCGCTCGACGCGGCTCGAAACCGTGCTGCGCGCGATCCTGCGCGCCGGCGCCTACGAGCTGCTGGCCTGCGCCGAGCGTGCCGGCGCGCGGTCGTCATCAGCGAATATCTCGACATCGGCCATGCCTTCTTCGCCGGCAAGGAGCCGGGGCTGGTCAACGGCGTGCTCGACCGCGCTGGCGCGCACGCTGCGCGCCGAGGAGCTCGGCAGGAGGGATCGCGATGGCGGCGCCGCATCTCGGTGAGTTCGCGCGCATCGCCCGCTTCTTCGCGCCGCTCGCGGCGCCGGGCGGCGCTCGGCCTGCTCGACGACGTCGCGCTGATCGACGGGCCGCCGGGCGAGCAGTACGTGCTGAAGACCGATGCCATCGTCGAGGGCGTGCATTTCCTGGCCGACGATCCGCCGGCGCAGGTGGCGCAGAAGCTGCTGCGCGTCAATCTGTCCGATCTCGCCGCCAAGGGCGCGACGCCGGTCGGCTATCTGCTGATGACCGCGCTTGCCGCCCGACGCGCGACGAGGCCTGGCTCGCGGAGTTCGCGGCCGGGCTCGCCGCCGATCAGGCGCGCTATGGCATCGGCCTGCTCGGCGGCGATTCCGTGGCGACGCCCGGGCCCGGCGACGCTGTCGGTCGCGGCGATCGGCCGCGTCGCGACCGGCCGCGCGGTGCTGCGCAGCGGCGCCCGCGCCGGGCGATCGCGTCTATGTCTCCGGCACGCTCGGCGACGCGGCGCTCGGGGTGATGGCGGCCAAGGGCGAGGAGCTCGGCATCGCCGCTGGCGAGCGGGCGATTTTCTCATCGACCGCTTATCGCCTGCCGCAGCCGCGGCTCGCGCTCGGGCAGCGGCTCGTCGGCACTCGCCACGGCGATGATGGATATCTCGGACGGGCTGGTCGCCGATCTCGGCCATATCTGCGCCGTGTCGGGCGTCGCCGCCGTCGTCGAGGCCGAGCGCCTGCCGCTGTCGCCGGCGGCGCGCGCGGCGCTCGGCGTCGATCCCGCCCGCCTCGCGGCGGTGCTCGGCGGCGGCGACGATTACGAGTTGCTGTTCGCCGCGCCCGCGGCGGCCGAGCCGCACCTCGACGCTCTGGCGCGCGAGCTCGCGCGTTGCCGCTCACCGCGATCGGCCGGATCGAGGCGGGGCAGGGCGTGCGTGTCGCTCGACGGCGACGGCGGGAGATCACGGTCGCGGTGGCCGGCTATGAGCATTTCTGAGCGCGTCGCCGGTCGTGGCGCTGCTGGCTTGCGCTGCTTGCGGGCACGCCGGCCGGCGGCGGCGGACCGCTCGGCGGTGGTGATGCCGGTGCCGGGCCAGCCGTTCTTCGTCCAGCTCGCACCGATCTTCGTGCCGGTGATCGACAAGGACCAGGTGCCGCGGCAGGTCAGCATCGCCGTCGCGGTCGAGATCGCCGACGGCGGCGAGGCGCAGGACGTCGAGGAGCAAGCGCCCCGCGCTCAACGACGCGTTCCTGAGCGACATCTATGCCTATGTGCAGCAGCGCGGCGGCGTCGGCGCGCCGAGGGCGAGAGCGCGCTGAAGGAGCGGCTGCGCCAGACCGCGCAGCGCGTTCTCGATCCCGTGGCGGTCCAGGAAGTCGAGATCGAGGAGTTCTTCGAGCAGGCGCGCTAGCCGCCGTGATCGCCCGCGCGCGCTCATCCTTGCGGTTGCCTCGGCCGGCGCTTCTCTTCTATGTTCCGCGCGCTTTTCTGATCGGGGTCGATCTCCAACCAAGGGTTCGGAACGAATGAACATCGCTGACTTGGGTGGTCGTCGCCGCGGGAGTTGCTCGCCATTCTCTACGGCATCGTGACCAGCCGTCAGGTGCTGGCGGCCGACGCCGGCACGGCAGCGCATGCAGGAAATCGCCGGCGCCATCCAGGTGGGCGCGCGCGCCTATCTCAACCGCCAGTACCGCACCATCGCCATCGTCGGCGTCGTCATCTTCCTCATCCTGATGGGCACGCTCGGGTGGCGCGCCGGCGTCGGCTATCTCGTCGGCTCGGTCCTGTCGGGCGCCGCCGGCTATATCGGCATGAACGTCTCGGTGCGCGCCAACGTGCGCACCGCCCAGGCGGCGCGCAGCGGCCTCGCCGCGGGCCTCGCGCTCGCCTTCCGCGCGGGCGCGGTCACCGGCATGCTGGTGGTCGGGCTCGGCCTCCTCGGCGTATCGCTCTATTATTTCTTCCTGCGCGCGACGCTGCCGCCGGACGATCCGCGGCCGATCCTCGAAGCGCTCGTCGCGCTGAGCTTCGGCGCCTCGCTCATCTCGATCTTCGCGCGGCTCGGCGGCGGCATCTTCACCAAGGGCGCCGATGTCGGCGCCGATCTCGTCGGCAAGGTCGAGGCCGGCATTCCCGAGGACGATCCGCGCAATCCGGCGGTGATCGCCGACAATGTCGGCGACAATGTCGGCGACTGCGCCGGCATGGCGGCCGACCTGTTCGAGACCTATGCCGTCACCGTGGTCGCGACCATGCTGCTCGCGGCGATCTTCTTCGACGGGCGCGCTGCGCGACACGATGATGCTGCTGCCGCTGGTGATCGGCGCCGTCTGCATCGTCGCCTCGGTCATCGGCACGTATTTCGTGCGGCTGGGGCCGAGCGGCAACATCATGGCGGCGCTCTACAAGGGCTGATCGTCGCCGGCGTGCTCTCGGCGCTGGCGATTGCCGGCACGATCGCCGACGATGGTCGGGCTTCGACGACGCCGCTGCCGCTCGTCGGCGGCGGCGTCGACCAACGGCGCACGGCTCTTCGGCTGCGCGCATCACCGGCCTCGCCGTCACCGGCCTCATCGTCTGGATCACCGAATACTACACCTCGACCGAGTATCGGCCGGTGCGGAGCATCGCCAACAGCTCGATCACCGGGCACGGCACCAACGTGATCCAGGGCCTCGCCGTGTCGATGGAGGCGACGGCGCTGCCGGTGCATCGTGATCTGCGGCGGCATCATCGTCGTCCTATCTCTTCTCGCGGGCTCTTCGGCATCGCGGTCGGCGGCGACGACGATGCTCGCGCTTGCCGGCATGATCGTGGCGCTCGATGCCTATGGCCCGGTGACCGACAATGCCGGCGGCATCGCCGAGATGGCGGATCTCCCCAAGGACGTGCGCCGGACCACCGACGCGCTCGACGCGGTCGGCAACACGACCAAGGCCGTCACCAAGGGCTATGCCATCGGTTCGGCCGGGCTCGCCTCGCTGGTGCTGTTCGCGGCCTATACCGAGGACCTGCATCACTACTTTCCCAATCTCGCGGTGAACTTCGACGCTGCAGGATCCCTTTGTGGTGGTCGGGCTCTTCATCGGCGGACTGCTGCCCTATCTCTTCGGCGCGCTCGGCATGACGGCGGTCGGCCGCGCGGCGGGCTCGGTGGTGCTCGAGGTGCGCCGCCAGTTCAAGGAGATCCCCGGCATCATGGAAGGGCCGCGCCAAGCCCGATTACGGCCGCGCGGTCGACCTTCTGACGCAAGGCGGCGATCAGCGAGATGATCGTGCCGTCGCTGCTGCCGGTGCTGGCGCCGATCGTGCTCTATTTCGTGGTCTGGGCCATCGCCGGCAGCGCCGCCGGGTTCAGCGCGCTCGGCGCCATGCTGCTCGGCACCATCGTCACCGGCATCTTCGTCGCGATCTCCATGACCTCGGGCGGCGGCGCCTGGGACAATGCCAAGAAGTACATCGAGGAAGGCCATCACGGCGGCAAGGGCTCCGACGCGCACAAGGCGGCGGTCACCGGCGACACCGTCGGCGATCCCTACAAGGACACGGCCGGCCCGGCGGTCAATCCGATGATCAAGATCACCAACATCGTGGCGATCCTGCTGCTCGCCATCCTCGCCGGCCTGCACTGAGGCGGCGCACGCCGCGGCGTCCGCCCTCAGGGCACGTCGGGTTGGTTGGGGCCCGACTTGTGTGCCGGCGGGCTGGGCGTTGAAGCTTGCCGAAATTGCCGATGAGCTGCTCGATCAGCGGTGAACTGCGGCCGGGTGCCGGCGTGGCGTGGGGATTGGGCTGGATCGTCTCGGCATCGGCCATGGTCCTGCGGCGCAGGTCGCGGACGATGCCCTTGTTGTCGAAATCGATCGCGACCACCTGCTGATCGAGGCGTGAGGGGGTGAAGAACGGCAAAAGGCCGCGTCTTCTGGCTGATGTAGTACCAGGTATTCGCGTCGAAGGCGGCGATCGCTGGAGGGCGAGCCCAGAAGCCTGCGTCACCGTGGCCTTGTCGGTGGCGCCCGGTTTGATCTGCGCAAGCTTGTCGGGCTCGGGCAGGTTGCCGCGCTGATCGACCGGGTTGGTGCAGCCGGCCAGCACGAGCATCGTGCGAGCGAGCACGGCCGAGCGTGGCACGCGCGGCGATTGACAATGCGGTGATTCGGGTGCCCATTTCGGCGGAGAAATTGCACCGCGGCGAGACGCTTCTGTCAACCGCCGCCGACGCGGAACATGGACCGATCGCGATGCCGCTCGCCTCGCTGTTTCGCCGCGGCCGGCGGCGCGACGCCGTCATCGCCGCCTATCACCGCATCGTCGAGCGCGCGCGCGAGCCGGCTGTTCTTCGCCGCGTGGGACGTGCCCGACACGCTCGACGGCCGGTTCGAGGTGCTGGCGCTGCATGCGTTCCTCGTGCTCAACCGGCTCAAGGCCGACCACGACGAGACCGCCGGCTTCGCCCAGGACCTGTTCGACACGCATGTTCGCCGATCTCGACCGCGCGGTGCGCGAGATGGGTGCGACGCGATGTCGGCGTCGGCCGCCATGTGAAGGCGATGGCGCGCGGCTTCTACGGCCGCATCGTCGCCTATGAACGCGGGCTTGGCCGACGGCGAGGCGGCGCTCGCGGAGGCGCTGCGGCGCAATCTCTTCGGCACCGTCGGCGCCAGGAGTGAGCCCAGCTCGCGCTCGCCTGCACCTATCTCCGGCGCCAGGCCGCGGCCTTGGCGTCGGTTCCGGCCGCGCGCTCCTCGCCGGCGCGTGCCGTTCGCGCCGCTCGGGACCCGGGGCGGCGTCATGACGGCGGCGAGCCGCGGCCGGAATTCGCGCGCCCCGTCGAGGTGCCGCGCGGCGCCGGCCGCGAGACGGCGCATGTGATCGCCGCCGTCGCCGCGGAGCGGCAGGCGCTCGCCGCCGCGCTTCGCGCTGCTGTCGCTCGACCGTCTCGACGCCGAGGTGCGGCTGTGCAGCCTCGAGGGCGGGCTCGTGCGCCTTACCGCCACGCTCGCCGCCGATGTCGTGCAGAGCTTGCGTCGTCACGCTCGAGCCGGTGCCGAGCCGGATCGAGGAGGACTTCACCCTGCTCTACGGCGCCGCCGGGCGATGCGCGCGAAATCGTTCTCGACGGCGAGGCCGAGACGGTCGAGCCGCTTCGCCGGCGGCAGGATCGATATCGGCGAAGCCGTGGCGCAACAGCTCTCGCTCGTGCTCGATCCTTTTCCCCGCGCCGCCGACGCGCGCCTCGATCCGATCGAGTGAACCGCGTCAGGCCTGTGCCGCCTCGGCCAGCAGTGCGAGGGCGCGCTCGAGTGCGGCCTGGCGCACGGCGCCGCGGTCGCCGGGAAACACATGGCGCTCGGTCCGCACCGCCGCGCCGCGCCGGGCGAGGCCGAACCAGACCAGCCCCACCGGCTTGCCCGGGGTCGCGCCGCCGGGACCGGCAATGCCGGTGACGGAAACGGCAAGATCGACCGGCGCATGGACGAGCGCGCCCACGGCCATCGCGGCGGCGACCTCGGCGCTGACCGCGCCATGGGTGGCGATGTCCGGCGCCTTCACGCCAAGCAATTCGCTCTTCGCCTCGTTCGAATAGGTGACGAAGCCGCGCTCGACCACATCGGACGAGCCGGCGATGTCGGTGAGCGCCGCGGCGATCATGCCGCCGGTGCAGGACTCGGCGGTGGCGAGCCTCCAGCCGCGCGCGCGGCAGCGCTCGAGTACCGTCGCAGCGAGCTGGTGCCGTCGATCATCGGCCAAGGAAATGCCTCGCGATCAGGAGCACGATCGCGGCATAGACGGCCGCGAGCACGTCGTCGAACATGACGCCGAAGCCGCCGCCGATGCGCCGGTCGGCCCAGCCCACCGGAAACGGCTTCGCGATGTCGAAGAGGCGAAAGAGCCCGAAGGCGGCAACGAAGAACCACGGATCGAGCACCGGTGCCGCCGCCAGCGCGAGAAACTGGCCCGCCGCCTCATCGATCACGACGAATTGCGGATCCTTGCCGTAGGCCCGGGTCACGGCGGCGGCGGCCCACCAGCCGAGCAGGAACAGCACGACAGCCCCTGCCGCCAGCCCGCCGGCGCCCCAGGCACGCGCCACCAGCCACGCGAACGGAAGCGCCGCAAGCGAGCCCCACGTGCCCGGCGCGCGCGGAATGAGGCCGACGCCGCACAGGGTTGCCGCCACCATCGCCGGATGGGAGCGGCGGAGCGGCGGTGCTGCGGCGGTTGCCATGGCGGCGCTCAAAGGGGCAGGCGCAGCGTGGCGACGGCGGCGGCGGCGATGCCTTCCCCGCGTCCGGTGAAGCCGAGACCGTCGGTGGTGGTGGCCTTGACGCTGACGCGGCGCGGGTCGAGCGCGAGAATTTCGGCGATGCGATGCACCATCGCGTCGCGGTACGGCGCGACGCGCGGCCGCTCGCACACCACCGTCACGTCAACATGGGCGATGCTGCCGCCGGCGGCGGCCACCAGCGTTGCCGCATGGCTCAGGAAGAGATGCGACGGCGCGCCGCGCCAGCGCGGATCGCTCGGCGGGAAATGGCCGCCGATATCGCCGGCGCCGAGCGCCCCGAGAAGCGCGTCGGTCAGCGCATGAAGCCCGACATCGGCGTCGGAATGCCCGATCAGCGCCCGCTCGTGCGGGATGCGAATGCCGCACAGCCAGACGTGATCGCCCGGCCCGAACCCGTGGGCATCGAAACCCTGGCCGGTACGGATATCGCCCTGGCGCGCGGCGACGAAGCGCTCGGCGCGCGCCAGATCGTCCGCGGTCGTCACCTTGAAGTTGTCTTCACTGCCGGCGACCAGCCGGACGGCAAGGCCTGCGCGCTCCGCCACGGCGGCATCGTCGGGAAGATCGCTCCCGGCGCAGGCTTTGTGCGCCGTGCGGATCGCGTCATAGCCGAACCCCTGCGGCGTTTGCGCGCGCCACAAGGATGCGCGGTCGAGGGTCGCAGCGACCAGCCCGTCGGCACCGCGCTTCACCGTATCGCTGAGCGGCAGGGCAGGGATGGCGCCCGGAGCCTCGTCGAGCGCCGCGAGCACGCGATCGATCGTGGCCGCATCGACGAACGGGCGTGCCGCATCATGGATGAGCACGCGTTTCGGGCCATGCGTGCCGAGACTATCGAGCCCAAGGCGCACCGAGTCCTGCCGCGATGCGCCGCCCGGCACCGGCGGCAGCAGGTCGAGCCCGGCCACCGCTTGCCGGTACAGCGCCTCGTCCTCCGGCTGGTAAACGACGCGAACGGCGGCAATCGCACCGTGACGCGCGAATGCCTCCAGCGAATAGCGCAACAGCGCTTTGCCGCCGAGCGGCCGATATTGCTTCGGCTGCGCGCCGCTGAGCCGCGTGCCTCGCCCGGCCGCGACCACGAGCGCGATGCAGTCATCCATCTTCGTAGGCTAGAGCAGGCCGCGGCTTCTTGCCAAGGCCGCACCCTCGGTTAGATTGACCGGCATGCACGCCTCCTTCGGTTATGCGGCGCTGGCGACGCTGCTGCCGGCCTCGGTCGTGAGTTGGCGACGCAGCGAGCGGCGCGACGCGCTGTTCTATGCCGTCCTGGCACTGGCCGTGATCGGGCCGGGCGCTTGGGCCGCGTTGCAGTTCGGCGGCACGTGGCGGACCGGTTTTGCCATGTCGTTATGGGTGAGCATCGCCGTTACCATGGCGCTGTTCCTGATATTGGCGGCGCTGACCCGCCATGCTTGGCGGCTGACGCCGCTGCTGGCGCCGCTGCTGCTGTTGCTCGCGTTGATCGCCACCCTGGCCCAGAACACGCCGGATCGCCGGATCGTGGGCACGGTGCCGCCGGCTTGGCTCGACGCCCATATTCTTTCCGCGCTCGTGACCTATGGGCTTCTCACCATTGCCGCGGTGGCGGGGGCGGCCGTGTTCCTGCTGGAACGGGCGCTCAAGAGCAAGCATCCGACGGCGCTCACCCGGCTCCTGCCCGCGGTCGCCGACAGCGAGGCGCTCGAGCTCGAACTGCTGGTCGCCGCCGAGGCGGTGCTGGCTCTGGGCCTCGCCACCGGCATGGCCGCCGAACATTTCCTCGGCGGCGCGCTATTGCCGTTCGACCACAAAACCGTGTTCTCCGTCGCGGCGTTCATCGTCATAGGTGGCCTGCTGGCGGCGCGGCGCTACCATGGCCTTCGCGGACGGCGCGTCGCGCGATGGGCGCTTATCGCCTATCTCCTGCTGACCTTGGCCTATCCCGGCGTCAAATTCGTGACCGATGTGCTGCTGGCCTGAGACTGCCGCGGGTGGTTCCAATTCTTGTTGCATGTGCGAAGGCCGAGCGTATTATATGCCTAATTAATAGGCATAGATAGGTGCTGCGCAATTTATGGGCATTGACATCGGCACATTGCCGATCGCGGATCCGGTCTTCCTGGCGCCCATGTCCGGCGTCACGGATCTGCCGTTCCGGCGCATGGTGAAGCGGCACGGGGCAGGACTGGTCGTGTCGGAGATGATCGCCAGCGAGGCGATGATCCGCCAGACCCGGCAATCCATCAGCATGGCCGCGAACGCGCCCGAGGAATTTCCCATGGCGGTGCAGCTTGCGGGCTGCGAGCCGGCCACCATGGCCGAGGCCGCGCGCCTCAATGCCGATCGCGGCGCGGCCATCATCGACATCAATTTCGGCTGCCCGGTGAAGAAAGTGGTGAACGGCCATGCGGGCTCGGCGCTGATGCGCGACGAGGGGCATGCGGCGCGCATCCTTGCCGCCGTGGTCGCGGCGGTCGAACTGCCGGTCACCCTCAAGATGCGCACCGGCTGGGACGAGCAGAACCGCAACGCGCCGCGTCTCGCGCGCATCGCCGAAGAGTGCGGCATCCGCATGGTCACGATCCATGGCCGCACGCGCTGCCAGTTCTACGACGGGCGTGCCGATTGGGCGTTCATCCGCCGCATCAAGGAGGCGGTGCGCATCCCGGTGATCGTCAACGGCGACATCGAGACCCTCGAGGACGCGCGCGAAGCGCTCCAACAATCCGGCGCCGACGGCGTGATGATCGGCCGCGGCGCCTATGGAAGGCCGTGGTTCGTCGCCCAGGTCATCCACTTCCTGCGCACCGGCGAGCGCTTGGCCGAGCCGCCGCTCGCCCGGCAGCACGACGCTGTGCTGCACCACTATCACGACATGCTGTCGCATTACGGCACGGCGGTCGGCACGCGCATGGCGCGCAAGCATCTCGGCTGGTATTCCAAGGGTTTGCCGGGCGCGGCGGAATTTCGTGCCAAAGTCAACCGGACCGACGATCCGGAAGCGGTGACGGCGATGATCCGCGACTTCTATGAACCCCTTGTGGCCCAGGCGGCGTGATCATGGCGCTGGCCCCGAGCATGCCGAAGCGCGCCGCGGGCGAGGCCGCGATCGAGGCCGGATCGGTGCTGGCGGCGTTGCCCGATCCGGTGCTGGTGATCGACCGCGCCGACCGGATGCGCTATGCCAATGCCGCCGCCGAGCAATTCTTCGACACCGGCGCGGCGACGCTCTTGGCGTCGGCGCTCGTCGAGTTCGTGCCGGCCGACAGCCCGCTCTTCGCCCTCGTCGAATCCGTCCGCGATTCGGGACACAGCGTCTCCGAGTACGGCGTCACGCTCGAGACGCCGCGGCTCGGCACGCGCGTTGTGACCATCCAGGCGGCGCCGCTCGGCGAGGAACACGATCGCGTCGTCGTCATCCTGCAGGAGCGCTCGATCGCCGACAAGATCGACCGCCAGCTCACCCATCGCAACGCCGCGCGGTCGGTGACCGCGATGGCGGCGATGCTGGCGCATGAAGTGAAGAACCCGCTTTCCGGCATCCGCGGCGCGGCGCAGCTGCTCGAGGAGACGGCAAGCCCCGCCGATCGCGAGCTGACGCGGCTCATCTGCGACGAGGCCGATCGCATCTGCGCGCTGGTCGATCGCATGGACGTGTTCTCCGACCGACGGCCGATCGAGCGCGATGCCGTCAACATCCACGAGGTGCTGGAGCGCGTGCGCAAGGTCGCGAGTTCGGGCTTCGCCCGCCATGTCCGCTTCATCGAGGATTACGACCCTTCGTTGCCGGCGGTCGACGGCAACCGCGATCTGCTCATCCAGGCTTTTCTCAACCTCGTGAAGAACGCGGCCGAGGCGGTGCCGGAGCAGGGCGGCGAAATCGAGCTCTCCACCGCCTACCGCCACGGCGTGCGCCTCGCCGTCGCCGGCAGCGACAGCCGCGTGCACCTGCCGCTGGTCATTTCGGTCGCCGACAACGGCGAGGGCATCCCCGAAGATCTGCGCCGGCATCTGTTCGACCCGTTCGTCTCGACCAAGCACAACGGCTCCGGTCTCGGGCTCGCGCTCGTCGCCAAGGTGGTGGGCGACCACGGCGGCGTCATCGAGTTCGACAGCCAGCCGCGCCGCACCGTGTTCCGCGTCTTTCTCCCGATCGTCGCGCGCCGGGAGCGTCGGCCATGAGCGGCGGCTCGACCATCCTCGTCGCCGACGACGACCGCGCCATCCGCACCGTGCTGAGCCAGGCGCTGGGCCGGCTCGGGCACGAGGTGCGCACCACCGGCAATGCTGCGACGCTGTGGCGCTGGGTGTCGGACGGGGAGGGCGATCTCGTCATCACCGACGTGGTGATGCCCGACGAGAACGGGCTCGATCTCGTGCCGCGCATCAAGAAGCTGCGGCCCGAGCTGCGCATCATCGTCATGAGCGCGCAGAACACGCTGCTCACCGCGGTCAAGGCGACCGAGCGCGGCGCGTTCGAGTACCTGCCCAAGCCGTTCGATCTGCGCGAGCTCGTGAATGTCGTGCGGCGCGCGCTGACTTCGCTCGCATGCCGGCGCGCCCGCGCCGGTCCCCGAAGGCGAAGGCGAGGAACAGCTGCCGCTCATCGGCCGCTCGCCGGCGATGCAGGAAATCTACCGCGTGCTGGCGCGGCTCATGGGCACCGATCTCACGGTGATGATCACCGGCGAGAGCGGCACCGGCAAGGAGCTGGTGGCGCGCGCGCTGCACGATTACGGCAAGCGCCGGAACGGTCCGTTCGTCGCGGTCAACATGGCGGCGATTCCGCGCGAGCTGATCGAGAGCGAGCTGTTCGGCCACGAGAAGGGCTCGTTCACCGGCGCGATCGCGCGCGGCGTCGGCCGCTTCGAGCAAGCGCAAGCCGGCACCCTGTTCCTCGACGAGATCGGCGACATGCCGCCCGAAGCGCAGACGCGGCTCCTGCGCGTGCTGCAGCAGGGCGAATACACCACCGTCGGCGGCCGCACGCCGATCCGCGCCGATGTGCGGATCATCGCCGCGACCCATCGCGACCTGCGCCAGCTCATCCGTCAGGGCCTGTTCCGCGAGGACTTGTTCTATCGCCTCAACGTGGTGCCGATCCGGCTGCCGCCGCTGCGCGAGCGCAGCGAGGACATACCGGCGCTGGCGCGGCACTTCTTCACGCTTGCGGCTTCCGAGGGGCTGCCGCTCAAGACGATCGACAATGCGGCGATGGAGCGGCTCAAGGCCTATCGCTGGCCGGGCAATGTGCGCGAGCTCGAGAATCTCGTCCGCCGGCTCGCGGCGCTCTATTCGCAGGAGGTCATCGGCGTCGATGCGATCGAGGCCGAGCTGGCCGAGACCCTAGCCCCCGAGCCGGCGGCCGAGGGGCCGAGCAGCGAGGGGCTGTCCGCCGCCGCCGAGCGCCATCTGCGCGATTATTTCGCCGCGCATAAGGGCGGGCTGCCGCCGGCCGGGCTCTATGACCGGGTGCTGCGCGAGATCGAACGGCCGCTCATCCAGCTTACGCTCGGCGCGAACTCGCGGCAACCAGCTCAAGGCGGCGCAGCTTCTCGGTCTCAACCGCAACACCCTGCGCAAGAAGATTCGCGAATTGGACATCGAGGTCGGGCGCGGCCTAAAATAAACGGAGGGCCGGGCGGCCACGGAGCGGGAGAGCGGCGCTATCCTCAACGACACCATGAGCGTGCGGCGGGAGTTCATGCTATGGGCGGGCCGCGTGCGGCTCGGCCGCAAGCTCGCGCTGGCGCTCGCCGTGGCGGCGGCGCTCTCGGCGGCGGCGACCTACGCCGCGCTCAAGGGGCTTCCGCCATTCGATACGCGCCATCATCTCGACGCGCTGTTCCTGCTGCTCAACCTCGTCCTGGTCCTGCCGCTCTTCGCGATCGTCGCCTGGCGGCTGGTGCAGGTCTGGGCCGAGCGGCGGCGCGGCCTGGCCGGCTCGCGGCTGCATGTCCGCTTCGTCCTGGTGTTCAGCCTGCTCGCGGTGATCCCGACGATCATCGTCGCGGTGTTCTCTTACGTGCTGTTCAGCTTCGGCGTCCAGGCGTGGTTCAGCGAGCGCGTGCGCACCGCGCTGTCGGAATCGCTCGCCGTCGCCGAGGCCTATCTGCACGAGCACCAGCAGGCGATCCGCGCCGACGTCATCGGCATGGCGAGCGATCTCAACCGCGACGCCGCAATCCTCAGCATCGATCCGCAGCGCCTCAACCAGATCGTCGAGGCGCAGGCGGCGCTGCGCTCGCTGAGCGAGGCGATGGTGTTCGACGGCCACGGCCGCATCCTCGCGCGCACCGGCCTCAGCTTCGCGCTGGAGCTTCAGCCGGTGCCGCGACTGGGCGCTGCGAGCAGGCGCGCGCCGGCGACGTGGCGATCCTCACCAGCGACAACGACGACCGCGTGCGCGCGCTCGTCCGGCTCGACCGGTTCGGCGACGTCTTTCTTTATGTCGGCCGCTTCGTCGATCCGATGGTGCTCAGCCACATGCAGCAGACGCAGCGCGCCGTCGCGCAATATCGAGCAGCTCGAGGGCGAGCGCTCGGATTACCAGATCGCGTTCTCGATGCTGTTCTTCGCCGTCGGCGTTCTGCTGCTGACCGGCGCGGTGTGGATCGGGCTGAGCTTCGCCACGCGCATGGCGCGGCCGATCAGCCGGCTCATCGCCGCGGCCGAGCGCGTGCGCGGCGGCGATCTTACGGCGCGCGTGCCGGTCGGCGCATGGCGACGAGGAGTTCGGCTCGCTGTCGCGCGCCTTCAACCGCATGACGCATCAGCTCGAGACCCAGCGCGGCGAGCTGATCGAGGCCAACCGCCAGCTCGACCAGCGCCGCCGCTTCACCGAGACGGTGCTGGCCGGCGTCTCGGCCGGCGTCATCGGGCTCGATCACGCCGGCCGCATCAACCTGCCCAACCGCTCGGCCTCGGTGCTGCTCGGCACCGATCTCGACCAGCAGATCGGCAAGCCGCTGGCCGAGGCCGTGCCGGAGATGGCGCGCGCTCATCGCCGAGGCCGCGCGCCGGCCCGACCGGCTCGCGCAGTCGGAACTGCACATCGTGCGCGGCGGCCGCACCTGTACGCTGCTCGTGCGCATCGCCGCCGAGCGCGACGAAGGCGAGGTCAAGGGCTATGTCGTCACCTTCGACGACGTGACCGAGCTGCTGTCGGCGCAGCGCAAGGCGGCCTGGGCCGACGTCGCGCGCCGCATCGCGCATGAGATCAAGAACCCGCTGACGCCGATCCAGCTTTCGGCCGAGCGGCTGAAGCGCAAATACCTCAAGGAGATCGGCAACGATCCCGAGACCTTCACCACCTGCACCGACACGATCATCCGCCATGTCGGCGACATCGGCCGCATGGTCGACGAATTCTCGTCCTTCGCGCGCATGCCGGCGCCGGTGTTCCGCGACGTCGATCTCGGCGAGCTGGTGCGCCAGGCGGTGTTCCTGCAGCGCACCGCGACGCCCGGATATCGACATCGAGGTCGACCTGCCGGCGGCGCCGCTGCGGCTTGCCTGCGATTCGCGCCAGGTGAGCCAGGCGCTCGTCAACATCCTCAAGAACGCCGCCGAAGTCGATCGCAGGCGCGCGACGGCGAGCGCGCCGCCCGGCCGCATCGTGCTGCACGGCGCGGCGCCAGACGGCCGGATCGTCGCTTACGGTCGAGGACAACGGCCGCGGCCTGCCGCCGGAGGGCCGCGAGCGCCTGACCGAGCCCTATGTCACGACCCGCGCCAAGGGCACCGGGCTCGGCCTTGCGATCGTCAAGAAGATCATGGAAGACCATCATGGCGAGCTGGTGCTCGAGGACCGCGACCGGCGGCGGCGCGCCGGGTGAGCCTGCGTCTTCTGCGGAGATCGAAGCGCGCAGGCCGTGCGCCGGCACGCGACGAGCCGGTCGCGGCGGTAGAAGCGGCAAGCTATGGCGCATGACATTCTCGTCGTCGACGACGAGGCCGATATCCGGATGCTGATCTGCGGCATCCTCAACGACGAGGGCTACGAGACGCGCGAGGCCGGCACCAGCAGCGAGGCGCTGGCCGCCATCCGCTCGCGCCAGCCGACGCTCGTCATCCTCGACATCTGGCTGCAGGGCAGCGAGCTCGACGGGCTCGAGATCCTGAAGATCATCCGGCGCGAGCTGCCGAACCTGCCGGTCGTCATGATCAGCGGCCACGGCAACATCGAGACCGCGGTCGCCGCGATCAAGATCGGCGCCTACGACTTCATCGAGAAGCCGTTCAAGTCCGACCGGCTGCTGCTGGTCGTCGAGCGCGCGATCGAGGCGGCGCGGCTGAGGCGCGAGAACGAGGAGCTGAAGCTGCGCGCCGGCGGCGACGACGAGCTGATCGGCAGCTCGCACGCCGTCAGCCAGCTGCGCGCAGCCAGATCGAGCGCGTCGCGCCGACCGGCAGCCGCGTCCTGATCACCGGCGCGCCGGGCGTCGGCAAGGAGATCGTCGCCCGCCTGCTCCACGCGCGCTCGCGCCGCGCCAAGGGTCCGTTCGTCGTCGCTGAGCTGCGCCACGATGCGGCCCGAGCGGCTCGAGATCGAGCTGTTCGGCACCGAGGCCGGCGTCGATCAGCCCGACAGCCCGCGCAAGGTCGGCACCTTCGAGCAGGCGCATGGCGGCACGCTGTTCCTCGACGAGGTCGCCGACATGCCGCTCGAGACGCAGGGCAAGATCGTCCGCGCGCTTGCAGGAACAGACCTTCGAGCGCGTCGGCGGCAGCCGCGTCAAGGTCGATGTCCGCGTCATCGCCTCGACCAACCGCGACCTGCGCGCTCGAGATCGCCGCCGGCCGCTTCCGCGAGGATCTCTACTACCGGCTCACCGTCGTGCCGCTGCACGTGCCGCCGCTCAAGGAGCGGCGCGAGGACATCCCGGCGCTCGCGCGCCATTTCATGGCGCGCGCGGCCGAGGCGGCGCGGCTGACCGCCGCGCGAGTTCGGCGAGGACGCGCATGGCGGCGCTGCAGGCCTATGACTGGCCCGGCAACGTGCGCCAGCTGCGCAACGCCGTCGACTGGATGCTGATCATGGCGCCGGGCGACGCGCAAGCGAGCCGATCCGCGCCGACATGCTGCCGGCCGAGATCGGCGCGATCGCGCCGGCGGTGGTGAACTGGGAGCGGGGCGGCGAGCTCATGGGCCTGCCGCTGCGCGACGCGCGCGAGATGTTCGAGCGCGAATATCTGCTGGCGCAGATCACGCGCTTCGGCGGCAACATCTCGCGCACCGCCGCCTTCGTCGGCATGGAGCGCTCGGCGCTGCACCGCAAGCTCAAATCGCTCGGCGTCTTCAACGGCGAGCGCCCGGCCAAGCTCGATGCCTGAGGCGCCGCTTCGGAACGGGCGCCGCCTGATGTCGCGCATCGCCTATGTCAATGGCCGCTATCTGCCGCATCGCGCCGCGCGCGTGCATATCGAGGATCGCGGCTTTCAGTTCGCCGACGCGGTCTACGAGGTCATCGCGATCAACGACGGCGTCTTCATCGACGAGGCGCTGCATCTGCGCGCGCCTGCACCGCTCGCTCGACGCGCTGCGCATCGCGCGCGCCGATGAGCGATGCGCGCGCTGCGCGTCGTGCTGCGCGAGGTGGTGCGGCGCAACGGCGTGGGCGAGGGCATCGTCTATCTGCAGGTGACGCGCGGCGCGGCGCCGCGCGACTTCGCCTTTCCGGCGGCGGCGCGGCCGAGCCTGTCGTCACCGCGCGGCGCAAGCGGCTGGCCGATCCGCAGGCTGCTCGGCCGAGGGCGTGCGCGTCATCACCATCCCCGACATCCGCTGGGCCCGGCCCGACATCAAATCGGTGGCGCTGCTGCCCAACGCGCTCGGCAAGCAGCAGGCCAAGGAGGCGGGCGCCTACGAGGCCTGGCAGGTCGATCGCGACGGCAACGTCACCGAGGGCACCTCGAGCAATGCCTGGATCGTCACGGCGGCGGGCGAGATGGTGACGCGCCAGGCCGACCGCGCCATCCTCAACGGCGTGACGCGCACCGGGCTGCTGCCATGTCATGGCCGACGCCGGGCTTGCGCCTCGTGCGAGCGGCCGTTCACCGTCGCCGAGGCCAAGGCGGCGCGCCGAGGCTTCCTGACCAGCGCCAGCAATTTCCTCATTCCCGGTCGTGCGCATCGACGACGACGCCGATCGGCGACGGCACGCCCGGGACCGCTGACGCGGCGCCTCATCGCAGGCCTATGCCGCCTATGCCGCCGCGCGGCGGCCAGGATCGGCCGATGACGCCGCCGCGCGCCATCATCTTCGATTGGGACAACACGCTCGTCGACAGCTGGGACGCGATCCATCACGCGCTCGTCGTCACCTTCACCGCGATGGGGCACGCGCCGTGGTCGCTCGCCGAGACCAAGGCGCGGGTGCGGCTCAGCCTGCGCGATGCTTTCCCGGCGCCTCTTCGGCGACGCGCTGGGACGAGGCGCGCAAGCTCTATCTCGACACCTTCACCGCGACCCATCTCGAGCGCATCGCGCCGGCCGCCGGCGCCGCCGACGCTGCTCGACGCGCTGCAGGCGCGCGGCCACTACCTCGCCGTCGTCAGCAACAAGACCGGGCCGGTGCTGCGGCGCGAGGCGGCGCATCTCGGCTGGACCCGGCTTCTTCGCCCGGCTGGTCGGCGCCGGCGATGCCGCCGCCGACAAGCCGCGATGCCGCGCCGGTCGCATCTTGCGCTCGACGGCAGCGGCATCGCCGCCGGCGACGCGGTCTGGTATGTCGGCGACACCGCGCTCGACATGGAATGCGCCGCCAATGCCGGCTGCGTCGGCGTCCTCTCGGCGCGCCCGATCGCGGCCGATCCCGGTTTCGCGCGCTTTCCGCCGGCGCTGCAGTTTCCGGCTGCGCCGCGCTGTCGCGCCATCTCCAGGGCTTGTGATTTCCCTTTCGGATGCCAATCTTGCTATATGTGGTGCGAGCGCGCGACGCTGCCGCCCGCGTCGCTGGCGCTGCCGCACGGCGACGTAATGCCTCGCGGATTTTTTTAGGAAAGGCAGAGGATTAGGGTAAACTCTCGCTCGAAACTTAAGGATGAGAGCGCAGAGGGCAGGCAGCGTCGCGAAGGCTCCGACCGACTCAAAACCCGCAATAAGGGGTACCCCCATGTCGTCGGAAAAATCGCAAAACGTTCAGGACGTGTTTCTCAACCACGTCCGCAAGAACAAGACGCCCGTCACCGTCTTCCTGGTCAACGGCGTGAAGCTTCAGGGCATCATCACCTGGTTCGATAATTTCTGCGTGCTGCTGCGGCGGGATGCGCATTCGCAGCTCGTCTACAAGCATGCGATCTCGACGGTGATGCCGGCGCAGCCGATCCAGCTCTTCGAGCCCAAGGACAGCGACGAAGCCTGATCGGATGGAGGAGGGGCGGCGCGAGACAACGGACTTCCGTCGGGCGCTGCCTGGTCGTCCATCCCGTGCTCGCGGCCTCGCGCCGAGCGCGCCGGACGATGCGCGCGCGCTCGCCGCAAGGGCGGCTCGACGAGGCGGTCGGGCTGGCACGCGCCATCAATCTCGACGTCGTCGCGGCGCAGATCGTTCGGCTGCGGACGCTGGCGCCCGGCGACGCTGCTCGGCACCGGCGCGGTCGAGACGCCTGGGCGCAGACGATCGCCGAGCTCGAGGCGGTCGCCGTCGTCGTCGTCGATGCCGCGGTCAGCCCGGTGCAGCAGCGCAATCTCGAGCGCGCCTGGAAATGCAAGGTCATCGACCGCACCGGCCTGATCCTCGAAATTTTCGGCGCGCGGGCGCGCACGCATGAGGGCCGCCTGCAGGTCGAGCTGGCGGCGCTGACCTATCAGCGCTCGCGGCTGGTGCGGTCCTGGACCCATCTCGAGCGCCAGCGCGGCGGCTTCGGCTTTCTCGGCGGCCCGGGCGAAAGCCAGCTCGAAATCGACCGCCGCCTCATCACCGACCGCATCACGCTGCTGAAGCGCGAGCTCGAGGCCGTGCGCCGCACCCGCGCGCTCCATCGCGAGCGCGCGCAAGCGCGTGCCTTATCCGGTGGTGGCGCTGGTCGGCTATACCAATGCCGGCAAATCGACGCTGTTCAACCGCCTGACCGCGGCCGAGGTCGTCGCCGCCGACATGCTGTTCGCGACGCTCGACCCGACCATGCGGCGCCTCGCCGCTGCCCTCGGGACGCAGCGCCATCCTGTCCGATACGGTGGGTTTCATCTCCGATCTGCCGACGCATCTCGTCGCCGCCTTCCGCGCCACGCTCGAAGAAGTGACCGAGGCCGATCTCATCGTCCATGTCCGCGACATCCATCATCCCGACAGCGAGGCGCAGCGCGCCGACGTCCATGCCGTGCTCGACCGAGCTGGGGCTGGGCGAGACGGTCGAGGACGGCCTGATCGAGGCGCTCAACAAGATCGATCTGCTGACCGAGGAGCAGCGCGAGGTGCTGCGCAACCAGGCGCGGCGCAATCGCGATGCGGTGCCGGTGTCGGCGGTGACGGGCGAGGGGTGCGACGCGCTCGTGGCGCTGCTCGATCGAGCGTCTCGAGGGCGAGCGCCGCGCGGTGCAGCTCGACGTGCCGCTCAGCGACGGCGCCGCGCTCGCCTGGCTCTATCGCCATGGCGAGGTGCTGCACCGCGCCGATGACGACAAGCGAGGCGCATGTCGAGGTGCGCATGAGCGAGGCCGATCTCGGCCGCTTCCGCCGCCGGCCCGCTCTTTAGTACGGCACTCTCGCCGATTGCCTCACGCCGGGCTGTCGCCTAGGGTCGTGCGCGATTCTTCCTGGCGCGACGGTGGCGAGCGATGAAGCTGGCATTTCTGGGCTTGGGCGTGATGGGCTGCCCGATGGCGGGGCATCTCGCCAAGGCCGGGCACGAGGTCACCGTCTTAACCGCACCGCCGCCAAGGCGCGAGGCCTGGCTGAAGGATCATCGCGGGGCGGCTGGGGCGACGCCGGCCGCGGCGGCCGACGGTGCCGCGATCGTCTTCATGTGCGTCGGCAACGACGACGACGTGCGCGCGGTCGCGACCGGGCCGCGACGGCGCGCTCGCCGGCATGGCGCCGGGCGCGATCCTGGTCGATCACACCACTGCCTCGGCCGAGTTCGCGCGCGCGCTCGACGCCGCGGCGCAGGCGAAGGGCGTGGGGTTTCTCGACGCGCCGGTCTCGGGCGGGCAGGCGGGCGCGGTCAACGGCAAGCTCACCATCATGGTCGGCGGCGACGGCGGCGACTTTCCACACCGCCGAGCCGGTGCATGCGCCATTACGGCCAGGCGGTGACGCTGATGGGACCGGCCGGCAGCGGCCAGCTCACCAAGATGGTCAACCAGATCCTGCATCGCCGGGCTGGTCCAGGCGCTCGCCGAGGGGCTCAATTTCGCCAAGCGCGTCGGGCTCGACGCCGGCAAGGCGGCCGAGGTCATCGCCAAGGGCGCGGCGCAGTCCTGGCAGCTCGAGAACCGCGCCCGCACCATGCTCGACGGCAAGTTCGATTTCGGCTTCGCGGTCGATTGGATGCGCAAGGATCTCGCGATCTGCCTCGCCGAGGCGCGGCGCACCAAGGCGGCGCTGCCGGTCGACGGCCCTGGTCGATCAGTTCTATCGAGCGCGTCCAGGCGCGCGGCGGCGGGCGCTGGGACACCTCGAGCCTGATCCATCTGCTGGCCAAGCCCTGAACCGCGCCACGCATCGCGCCGCTACTCCTCGCGCTTGGCGCGCTGCCATTCGGCCTCCATCGCGTCGAGGCCGGCGGCGGCGGGGTCGGTGCCGCGCGCCGCCAGCGCTCGCCTCGATGCGGCGGAAGCGGCGCTCGAACTTGCGGCAGGCGCCGCGCAGGGCCTGTTCGGGGTCGCGTTCGAGGCCGGCGCGCCAGATTGACGACGGCGAACAGCAGGTCGCCGACCTCGTCGGCGATCCGGGCGGGCGGCGCGGCGGCTTCGATCTCGTGCCGCACCTCGCCGATCTCCTCGTCGATCTTGGCGAAGATCGGCGCCACGTCGGGCCAGTCGAACCCGACCCGCGCGGCGCGGCGCTGCAGCTTGGCCGCGCGGGTCAGTGCGGGAAGGCCGGGCCCGACCCCGTCGAGCGCGCTCGGCGGCCTGGCCGGCAGGCGGCGGCCTTGGCCTGCGCGCTCCGCGGCCTTCTGCGCCTCCCAGGCGACCGTCTGGGCGGCGGCGTGCCGATCCGGGCGATCGCCGAAGACGTGGGGATGGCGCCGCACCATCTTGTCGGCGATGGCGCGCGGCGACGTCGGCGAAGGCGAAGCTGCCTTGCTTCCTCGGCCATGCGCGCGTGGAAGACGACCTGGAGCAGCAGATCGCCGAGCTCGTCGCATAAGCGCCGCGGCATCGCCGGCCTCGGCCGCCTCGGCGACCTCATAGGCCTCCTCGATGGTGTAGGGCGCGATGGTCGCGAAACTCTGCGCCACGTCCCACGGGCAGCCGGCGACGGGATCGCGCAGCCGCGCCATGATCGTCGAGGAGGCGGACGAGATCGGCAGTCGCGGCGCTGGTGCATCGGTCATCGGCGCGGCGATCCAATTATCGCATAATGTATATTATGGGAAATATAGGTGATTTCGTAGGCTGCGAGCCAAGCCCCGTTAGACCGAGCCCGTCATAGCCGGGCTCGACGCCGGGCGGCAGCTCGCGGCGCAGGCGTGGCGTAATCGAGGCTCTCGTCCATGTGCGTCAGGATGGCGCGGCGCGGCTTCACCCGCGCGATCCAGTCGAGCGTCTGCGCCAAATGGCTGTGCGTCACGTGCGGCTCGCGGCGGATGCAGTCGACGATCCAGAGCTCGATCCCGGCGAGCGCCGCGAACGCCGCCTCGTCGAGCCTGATCACGTCGGTCGAATAAGCGAAGCGGCCGAAGCGGAACCCCAAGCGTCGCCGAGAAGCCGTGATCCTGCACGAACGGCGTGACCGCGATGCCGGCGGCGGCGAACGGCCCGTCGATGGTCGCGCGGCTCGAGCACCGGCTTGTAGAACGCGGCCCCGGCCGTGGGCCGCAGCGGCGCGAAGACATAGCCGAAGCGCGCCTCGATCTCGGCCATGGTGCGCGGCGTCGGCATAGATCGGCAGCGGCTTGCCGCATCATGCGGTTGACCGAGCGAAGATCGTCGATCCCGTGAAGGTGGTCGGCATGCGCATGGGTGAAGAGCACGGCGTCGATGCGCGTGCACGTCGGCATCGAGAAGCTGCTCGCGCAGGTCGGGCGAGGTATCGACCAGCAGCACGCGCGCCGGCCTCCTCGACCAGCAGCGACACGCGCCGGCGGCGGTTCTTCGGATTGGCGGGATCGCAGGCGCCCCAGTCGCCGCCGATCCGCGGCACGCCCCAGGACGGGCCGCAGCCGAGCATGGTCACGCGCATCGCGCGCCTGCCCGGCGGCGCCGCCTTGGCGAACAGGCGAAAGAAATTCTCCGCCGTGCGCCGCGCCAGCTCGTCGGCTCGAACCCCTTGAGCGCCGCCACCGCGGCGGCGGTATGGACGATGAAGGCCGGCTCGTTGGGCGCGCCCGCGCATCGGCACCGGCGCGAGATAGGGCGCGTCGGTCTCGATCAGCAGCCGGTCGAGCGGCAGGTCGCGCACGATCGCCCGGAGCGCCGTCGCGTTCTTGAAGGTGACGATCCCGGACAGCGAGATGTAGAACCCGATTTCCAGCGCTGCTTCAGCCAGTCTCCCGGCCGGTGCTGAAGCAATGGATGACCCCGCTTGGCGGCCGTTCCTCGCGCAGGATCGCGATCGGTCTCGGCATCGGCGTCGCGGGTATGGACGATGAGCGGCAGGCCGGTCGCGCGCGACGCCGCGGCATGGGCGCGGAACAATTCGGCCTGGCGCTCGCGCGGGCTGTGGTCGTAATAGAAATCGAGCCCGGTCTCGCCGATCCCGACGACCTTGGGATGCGTCGGCCAGCGCGATGAGCGGCGCCGCGTCGGCCATCGGCTCGGCCGCGGCCTCGTGCGGATGAACGCCGACCGAGCACCAGATGTCGGGATCGCCCGCGGCGATCGCCTGCACCGCCTCGAACTCGTCGAGCCGGGTGCAGATGGTGAGCATGGTCGCCGACCCCTGCCCGCCGCGCCCGCGCGATGATCTCCGGCCGCTCCTCGGGCGCGGCGTAGTCGAGATGGCAATGGCTGTCGACCAGCATAACCCACAAGAATGAAGACGGGCGGCGCGCGTCACTTGCCCATGTAGTCGTGCACCACCTGTGCCGAGGCCGAGCGTCAGGTCGGCTGACGAAATGCACCGCCGAGACGATCTCGTGCACCGGCAGCTCGGACAGCGGCGCCAGCGCATGGCTCGCGCCAGCTGCAGAGCCCGGCGGGACCGGTCCAGGCGCCCTTCAGCGCCACGTCCTCGAACTGATAGCGCACCAGCTCGATGATGCGCGGCGTGCAATCGACATGCGGCACGATCTTCAAGAGATAATTGGGCTCGGCGAGTTCGCGCTTCATCGCGGCGCGCGTCGCGCGTCTGGTACTTGTAGCCCATCGTGCCGGTGGCGAGGCGGATGCGGCCGTAATCGAGCGTGCCGAGCAGCGTGTCGATCTCGACCTTGAACGAGATCCGGGCGAGCTTCTCGGGAAAGCCCCAGATCTCGCGGCCGCCGGCGAGCGGCGCCTCGGCATCGAGGAACAGCGCATGCGCATAGTTGCCGGGCTTGCCGTCATAGGTGACGGGGATCGCCTGCCCCGACGCCGCGTACTCGCCGAAGCCGCTGGAATCCGGCATGCGGATGAACTGATAGCGCACCTGCGGCGCCGCGACCTTGAGCGGCTCGGGCACCACGCGCGTCGAGCGCGGCGGGATCGGTGCGATAGGTGATGACGAGATATTCGCGATCGATGAAGCGATAGGGGCCGCGCGGAAAGGACGGGCTGGTCAGCGGCATCGCAAAGGCCGTGCTCCTTACATCCTCGATCTTCACGTCCGCCTCCTCAGCTTCGGCCGTCCCGCTGGACGCGAAACTCTAGGCGCCAGCAGCGCGAAAAGGAAGCGCGGGTTGCAGCCGCCGGCCGCGCCCGGGCGGATTCAGGATTGCGGCGCGCCGGCGATGAGACGGTGGAGAAGCGCGATAAGGTCGTCGGCGCGGAAGGGTTTCGCGATCACCTCGTCGGCGCCGAGGCGCTGGGCGAATTCCAGATAGGCGCTGTTGTTGCGGGCACCGCCTTCCGACATGGCGATGATGCGGATATCGGGCCGTTCGCGGCGGAGTTCACGGATCGTCTCGATGCCTTCCTTGCCGGGCATCACGATGTCGGTGATGACGACCTCGACGTCGGCGGTCCGGCAGAGGCGCAAGCCCTGGGCTCCGTCGCGGGCCTCCAGAACTTCATGTCCCGCCTGCGTCAGGAAGGCGCTGACCGTCTGGCGGATTTTCGGTTCGTCATCGATGACCAAAATGACCGCCATCGCGTGCCTCCGGTTCCCGTTCGCGCTTGCGCGATCCCACCTTGCGCTCACCGGGTGGTATAGGCTGTCTATCCAGCAAGTTGTGATGGACATTTTGTGGCTTTCGTTGGTTAACGGCCCGGCCGGCGCCAATACTTCGATTGATTACCGACGCGGCGCCTGAATATTATGGTTAACGCACGGGCTGGGCGCCTTCCACATAACGCGGGAAAATGCCCTCGGGCGGCGGCAGCGCCGCGCCGGGCGCGAGCGGGTGGGCAGCGAGCGCGGCGAAGTTGCGCCGTTCCGGAGCCTGCGCGAGCTGGTCGAGCAGGCGCGCGGCGGCCTGCGGCACTACCGGCTGCGCCAGGATGGCGAGGTGGCGAATGGTCTCGGCCAGCACATAGAGCACCGTCGCCATCCGCGCCGGGTCGGTGCGCCGCAGCGCCCACGGCGCCTGTTCGTCGACATAGCGGTTGGCCTCGGCCACGACCTGCCACAAGACCTCGAGCGCGCGGTGGAAGGATTGCTCGGCATATTCCGCCCGCGATCTTGTCGAGAAGCCCGCGTGCCGCCGCCAAGAGCGCCTCGTCGGCCGGCGTGAGATCGCCCGGCGCCGGCACCTGCCCAGCGCAATTGCGGTTGATCATCGCCAGCACGCGCTGGGCGAGATTGCCGAAATCGTTGGCGAGATCGCCGTTGAGGCGATTGACCATGGCACGATGCGAGAAATCGCCGTCGCTGCCGAACGGCAGCTCGCGCAGCATGAAATAACGCACGGGATCGACGCCGTATTGATCGACGAGTTGCTGCGGCGTGATGAAGTTGCCGAGCGATTTCGACATTTTCTGGCCTTCGACCGTCCACCAGCCATGGGCGAAGACGCGCATCGGCGGGGCGATGCCGGCGGCCATCAGAAAGGCCGGCCAATAGACGCAATGGAAGCGCACGATGTCCTTGCCGACCATGTGCAGATCGGCCGGCCAAAAGCGGCGGAAGCTCGTCGCTCTCGGTGTCGGGATAGCCCACGGCGGTGAGATAGTTGGTGAGCGCGTCGAGCCAGACATACATGACGTGCTTGGGATCGCCCGGCACCGGGATGCCCCAGGAGAAGCTGGTGCGCGAGATCGACAGATCGTTGAGGCCGCCGCGGACGAAGCTCATCACCTCGTTGCGGCGCGCGCGCGGCGCGATGAAGTCGGGATAGCGCTCGTAATGCGCGAGCAGCCGCTCCTGCCACGCCGACAGGCGGAAGAAATAATTTTCCTCCTCCACCCATTCGACTTCGGCGCCGGTCGGCGCCTTGCCGTCGAGCAGTTCGCTCTCGTCGAAGAACGCCTCGTCGCGCACCGAATACCAGCCGGCGAACTTGCCGAGATAGATTTCGCCGCGGCGCTGCAACTCGTTCCACAACGCCTGGCTCGCGCGGACGTGGCGCGGCTCGGTGGTGCGGATGAAATCGTCGTTGGAGATGTTCATGAGCTGCGCCATGGCGCGGAAATTCTGCGACACGCGGTCGCAGAATTCCTGCGGGTCGATCCCCGCGGTCGCGCGCCGCCTTGTCGACCTTCTGGCCGTGCTCGTCGGTGCCGGTGAGGAACATCACGTCGTGCCCGTCGAGCCGCATGAACCGGGCCAAGGCATCGCGTCGCAACCGTGGTATAGGCGTGGCCGATATGGGGCGAGTCGTTGACGTAATAGATCGGCGTGGTGAGGTAATACGGGGTCGCCGCCGCTCATTGTGCTTTCCTTATGCTCGCCTAGCGCGACGCCGCCTCGAGCGCGAAAAACGCGTTCAGCACGACCTGCTTGCGGTCGAGATTGATGCCGTCGGCCTCATCGAAGAGATGGCCGAGGTTTTCCCATACCTCGACCCATTGATCAAGGCTGCGGCGCGCGGCGAGCCGCTGCATCGTCTCGGCTTCGCCCGGCAAGACCGCCGCGTCCGCGCCCTCGCCCGCCGCCAGCGCGATCATGCGGGCAAGCCAGCCCGGCAGCAGCTCGGCCACGAGGGCAAACCCGTCCGCGGCATCGCTCCGCGCGACGCGGTCGGCAAAGCCATGGAGCGCCTCGCCGTCGAGCCCAGGCAGCCGCTCGATCAAGCCAAAGAGACTGCCGGTAAAGCTCGAGCCCTTCGGCTGAAGCCAAGGCCAGGGCGCGGCCGATGCTGCCATGGGCAAGCTGGGCGATGCGGCCGATGTCGTCGGCGCTCAGCGCCGGAAGCTGACGCCGCAGCACCGCCTCGACCGCTTCGCGCGGCAGCGGCTTCAAAGCCAGGCGCCGGCAGCGCGAGCGAATGGTCGGCGCCAGTCGGCCCGGATTCTCGCTCACCAGCAGCAGCACGGCGCGCGCCGGCGGCTCTTCGAGAATCTTCGAGCACCGCGTTGGCCGCATTGCGGTTCATCGCATCGGCGCCGTCCAGAATCACGACGCGCCATCCGCCCTCGGCGGCGGTGAGGCGCAGAAACCCGGCGACGGCGCGCGTGTCGGCGACGACGATCTCGCTTCGCAGCCGCCGGCGGCGCGGATCATAGCCGCGCTCGACCACCAGGAGGTCGGGATGCCCACCCGAGGCGACGCGGCGGAAGACCGGATGGTCCGGCGCCATGGCAAGACGCGTGGGCGGCGGCGCGGCGAACAACCCCTGCCCCATGCGCTCGCTCGCGGCGAGAAGAAAGCGCGCGAAGCGGAATGCCAGCGTCGCCTTGCCGATGCCGCGCGGCCCGGTGAACAGCCAGGCATGCGGCAGCCGTCCCGCGCGATAGGCGGCGACGAGCGCCGCCTCGGCTGCCTCATGACCGATCAGATCCGGATTCTCGCGCGGCGGCAGGACCGGCACCTGCACCCGGCGCCGGTTCCGCCTCGGCGAGGTCGTCGTCAGTTCGTCACTCATGCGGATCAAACTCTAGAAGATGCGCCGGGAACCGACCAGAGCGGCCGCGCTCCTCTCCGCCTCTACATTGCCGCGCTGTCAATGACGGGCTTGGTCTGATCAACGGGCTTCGTTTGATCAATTCGGGAGTTGAAGCCGCTCGCGCATCGCGGCGGCGACGGCTTCATGCACGGTGGCGGCATCGGGCCGGGCATCGATGACGACGCAGCGCTGCGGCTCGCGGCGGGCGATGTCGAGAAAACCCTGGCGCAGGCGCTCGTGGAAATCGTGCGGCATCGCGCTCGAAGCGCGTCTGGCGGCATCGGCGCGGCGCGAGGTGCGCGCCAGCCCCTCGGCAACGGGAAGATCGAAGATCAGCGTGAGGTCCGGCGCGAAATCCGTCGGCGATGAGGCGGTGCAGCTCCATCAGCCGCTCGCGCGCCAGGCCGCGGCCCCAGCCCTGATAGGCCTCGGTCGAATCGGCGAAGCGGTCGCACAGCACGATGCGGCCGGCGGCGAGCGCGGGCCAGACCGTGGCGACGAGGTGGCTGCGCCGCGCCGCCACCATGAGCAGCGCCTCGCATTCCGCGTCCCAGCGCTCGGGCGCGCCGGTGAGAAGCAGCTGGCGCAGATCTCCTCCGCGCCCGGCGATCCGCCGGGCTCGCGCGTCGTCACCACGTCGATGCCGCGTCGCGCGAGCGCTCGCGCGAGCAGCGTGATCTGCGTCGTCTTGCCGGCGCCCTCGCCGCCTTCGAAGGTGATGAAGCGGCCGCGCGTCAGTGCCTGCCCCACAGGAAATAGCCGGCGGCCGCGGCGACGCGGCCCAGCGGATTGAGCTGCGCCACCGGCTGCGCCGCGACCAGCGGGACCTCGATCGGGTCCATGGTCGGGCGCCGTGACCAGCAATTTGCCGACCGTCTCGCCCTTGGCCACCGGCGCCTTCACCTCGCCGTCATAGACTGCCGTCACCTTCATGTCGCGGCGATCCTCGCGCGGCAGGGTGACGACAATGTCGCTTGGCCGTCGCCGCCGGCACCTTGGTCGCCTTGCCAAGCCACACCGGCGCGTCGTCGACCGGGTCGCCGGCCTTGACGATGGTGTAGTCGTTGAACTCGCGGTAGGCCCATTCCAGCACCTTCGCGCCTTCGTTCGAGCGCTCCTTCATGCTCTTCATCCCGGCAAGGACGACAATCACGCGGCGGCCGTCGCGCAGCGCCGATGCCGCAAGGCCATAGCCCGCCTCCTCGGTATGGCCGGTCTTGATCCCGTCGACGCCGAGATCCTTGTAGAGCAGCGGATTGCGGTTTCCCTGCTTGATGTTGTTAAAGGTGAATTCCTTCTCGGACTCGTATTTATAGTGCTCGGGGAAGTCGGCGATGAGATGGTCGGCGAGCATCGTGAGGTCGTGAACGGTGGTGTATTCCTCGGGATCGGGCAGCCCGTCGACATCGGCGAAATGCGTGTGATCGAGGCCGAGCTTCTTCGCGGTGTCATTCATCTGCGCGACGAAGGCGTCCGTGCTGCCGGCAAGCCCTTCGGCAAGAACGACGCAGGCATCGTTGCCGGATGCGACGATCATGCCGCGAATGAGATCGCTCGATCTTCACGCGCCCGCCGAGCGGAACGAACATGTTCGACTCGTCGGTCTTGTGCTTTGCCCAGGCCTTCTCGCTCACCGGCAGCAGGTCGTCCATCTTCGCCTGCCCCTTCTTGAGGTAGTCGAACACGACATAGGCGGTCATCATCTTGCTCAGCGACGCCGGCCCGATGCGTTCGTCGCCGTTCTTGTCGAGCAGAACCGCGTCCGGTGTTGAAGTCGATCGCGTAGGCGTATTGCGCGGTGGTGTCGATGGTCGGCATGGCCTGATCGGCCGCGGCGGCGGCGAGCACGCCAGTGCAAGACCCAACGCCGACGACGCAGAGCGGCTTCCAATCGCTTCATGGTCGCACCTTCGACCGACGAATGACGCCGCGAGCATAGCCGCAATTGCGCCGGAAATTGTGATCGTCAATCGACGACGATGCGCGCATCGGGCACGCCGCTGTCGACGACCGAGTCGAGCAGCCGGTCCGCCGCTTCGACCGAAGGCTAGCGGGCCGAGCCGCACGCGGAAGAGATTGATGCCGTTGACCGCCGTGTCGCTGACGCGGACAGTGCCGAGCTTGGCGAGCTTCGCCTTGAGCCGATCGGCGTTTTCAGCCCGCGCAAATGCGCCGGCCTGGATATAGATGTTGGTCGGCCGGACCGCGACCGTCGTCACCTGCTCGGACAGCGGCGGCGGCGCGTAGTTGGCCGGCGGCTCGGGCGCGGGCCGTGGCGTGTCGCGGCAGCGGCGGCGGCAGATCGTCCTTGGCACGCTGCACGCCGGCCGGCGTCGGCAGCTGCTGCGCCGCTCACCGGCGCCAGCGGGATCGCCGGCGCCGACTGCGACGTCCAACTGGCCCGACGCACGTTCGGCGAGGAGCTTGGCCTGGATGCTCTCCGGGCGCGAGGATGCGAACGCGCACCTTGGCCGTTCCGGCTCCTTCGAAGCCCAAAAGCTGCGCCGCTCGCCGCGACACGTCGATGATACGGCCGCGCACATAGGGGCCGCGGTCATTGACGCGCAGCTCGAGCGAGCGCCCGTTTTCGAGATTGGTCACCTGGACGATGCTCGGCATCGGCAGGGTGCGATGCGCGGCCGTCAGTCGCGTTGAGGTCGAAGACCTCGCCATTCGCGGTGTATTTGCCGTGGAAATCCTCGCCGTACCACGAGGCGATGCCGGTCTCGTCATAGGTCGAGATCCTCGGCCGGATAGTACCAGACGCCGTCGATCTGTAGGGCTTGCCGACCTTGTACATGGGATGCGGCACCGCCGCCTCATGGCCATAGGGCGGCGATCGCGTCGCGCAGGCCGCGAGCAATATGACCAGTCCGCTCAGGCTCAGAATGAGAGCAACGCGGCGCATCAACGAGCCATGGGCCCTCGGAACGAAACCCCGCCCAATCTACGGGCGGGAGAGACTATCGGCAAGATAGCCGACGGCGATGGCGAAATATCGTGAGTTATTCCACTTAAGTAGGACATGAAAATTGTCATAGACGAGAAAACTGGGACCTGTCGCCCCGTCCGGCGTCGACCAGACTGGCTTGCGCGTGCCCGCGCAACGAGCGGTTTCCCGTCGACTCGGCGGATGCCCAAGCGTGCGACCAGTCGGCGATCGGACGCGCGCCCGACTCGGCAGCAGCCGCGAGGCTTGGCGGCACCGCCACCGCGCCGCCCCAGCCCTCGCCGCTCGCGCCACCCGGACCGGGACAGGTAATTGGCAATCGAGGCGAAGACGTCATCGCGGCGCTTCCAAATGTCGGGCGCACCGGCGCCGCGATAGCTCACGGCATAAGCGAGGAAGCTCGACGGCATGAACTGGCTCTGCCCCATCGCGCCTGCCCACGACCCCAGCATGCGCCGCGGGTCGATGTGCTCGCGCTCGACGATGCGCAGCGCGTTGAGGAGTTCGCCGCGGAAGAACGCAGCGCGCCGCCCGTCATAGGCGAGCGTCGCCAGCGCGGAAATCACCGGAAAATTGCCGACGAAGCGGCCGAAATCGGTCTCGATGCCCCAGAGCGCGACGATGAAGCGCGGCGCCACGCCAAAGCGCGCGCCGATCGCGTCGAGCAGCGCGCGGTTCTGCGTCGAGCTCTTCGCGCGCGGCAGCCCGCCGATCGGGCGTCACCACCCGGCTCGATGTATTGCGCAAAGGTGATCGTCGTCTCCGGCTGGCGGCGATCGAGTTCGATGACGCGCGGCAGGAGCGTGACCCCGGCAAGCGCGCGGTCGAGCGTCGGCGGTGATATGCCCTTGGCCAGCGCTTCGCGCCGCACGCCTTCGAGCCAGGTCTGGAAATCGCCCGACGCGGCGCGTGCCGATCCGCAGCCGAGGGACAGCAGCAGCGACAGGCCCAAGGTGCGGCGCGAGATCATGTCATTCCCATAATCGAAACCGGCCGCCAAGAAAAGCCCGAGATCAACGTGCCGGCGTCATGAGCGCGCGCGCCTTGTCGCGCAAGGAGTTCGGGCCAGGGCGCGGAACGCCGCGCCGCCAGGTCGAAATGCACGCCTGCCTGATAAAAGTGCGCCAAGAGCCGGCCGTCGCGCGACGCCGCGAGGCGATGCAACATGGCGAGCGACGAGCGCCCGACCGCCACGACGGCGCTCGTGACGACCATTCCGTCGTCGCTTTCCGCCACCGGATCATCGATCACGAGCCGAGTCTCGACGGTGGCGAAGCCGCGCTCGGCGTCCTGCCGGTAGGCATAGCTCATGCCGACGGCCTCAATCACGTGCAGGCACGCATTCGAGAAGCGATGGAGATAGCCGGCAGCCGCATCTGACCGCCTTCCGTCTCGCCCGGCTTGACCCGGTCGCGCCCCGCGGGAATCGTCCCCGCACCCGACGGCCACGCCAGGGACGGAAATCGCTGCCACCCGGGCGCGTTGGCGATCGGCGCCGCGCCGTCGGCGGCCGCGAGCGGCTGCACGACCTGCTCGGCCAGGCTGGCGCGTGTCTCGGAGCCGTCGGCGATGGCCTCGTGCGCGATCCGAACCGCTTGCGGCGACGATTCGACGACGGCGCTGCGGATGATGAACCCCTCGCCCCCCCGGAACTCGCGTTGATAGAGGATGTCGAGCGATAGCGTGCGCCAACGCCGCCCCGGGGCGCGGCGCTCGAGCAGATCGCGCCCGGCATCATCGAAGCGCTCGCCATAGAACGCGATGTTGAGATGCCCGAAGACGTCGCATTCCCAGGCAGCGACGCCGCCGCGATAGGTTTCAACGAACCCGTCGGAGAGTGCGGCCGATACGCGAGGTGCGGGAATGAAGCGCCTCCCTTGATGCCGGCGCGCTATAGCACGTTCCGGCGCGCGACCGAAGCGAGCAGGCGTGACACGCGACAAACCTCGCGCCGGCGGCCGACTGAAGTCTGGCTCTGTCGTCTCGTCGCGGCTATGGTCGAAGCAAGGCGGGGCGAAATAACGGAACCGGGAGGGGATCATGTCCATGCAGGATCAGTCGGCGCGAATTTCGTCAGGGGGCGGACAAAAAGCGGGGTGGGCGCCGGTCATCGTCCTTCCGGTCCTGGCGTTCATTGCCCAGTTGGGCCTTTTGGTCCACCAGGTCGGCGGCATCAGCTTCATCATTCCGATCAACCTTATTGGCGGCTTCTCCTATCAATTCGGCTGGCTCGTTCCGGCGCTCGAGGCGCTCATTCTGGCCTTCGCCCTATGGTGCTGGAGCCATCTGTCCGCCGCCAGCGCGCTCGTCGCCGCGATCATTCTCTTCGTGGTTCGGGCGGCGGTGGCTATCCTCTGGGGCTACCTGATGTCGAAGGTCATGCCGCTTCTGCCGGATGCGGTATTGACCATGCCGACTTCCTTCTATGGCCCGCTGTTCCTGGCGACATTGGTGACGGGTGCGAGTCTGCTCGTGGTCCTGGCGGCTTACGAGCCGAGCTTCCGCGCATGGTGGCCGTGGATACTGACGCTGCTGATCTGGGCCGGCGGCGCAACATGGCTGTTCGAGCTCTTTCACGATCAGTTCATCACCCGCTATTCCTACCAATGGCTGTATGAGATCGTGCGCGCGTTGGGCTTCGTCCCCATCGGCTATGCCTTCCGCCGGCCGCTACGGCATTTCCGCTGAGGACGGTGCCGGCAACTGGTCCATGACCTGGCTGGCGAAGACGACGCCCGCAGCGCTCACGTCGAGCCCGGCGGCGGCGAGCGCCGCGGCCGTCCAGGTATTGCACGTGCGGGCAAGATCGTAGGTTCCGGTCGCGGCGTAGAACGCGCTTTCGCGAAAAGGACCGGCCCCGAGACGGCGCGGTGCGCCATTCGCGGTTCGTGCCAGCGTGTCCCACAGGTACCGCGACAATTGTTGCGCGCCGTCCCGCGTCAGGGCCATGGCAACGGTGTTCGTCGCGCCGGCGAATACCGCCGGCGTCACCGCGAGCGGGATGACCAGCATGACCGCGGGCCCGGGCAGCATGGCGCGCAGCACATCGGCGAGACCGGGATCGGGCGCCATGTAATAGTCGCGCGCACCCCAGCCGAAGACGACGTAGCGCGCCGTGGCGAAAGCCGGGTCGAGTGTCCCCAGCGGACGGCTGATCCCGGGCCGCGGCAAGGCGATCTCCGTATGCCAGCCGCCCGCGAGCACATAGACCACGTCCTGCCCCGGCGCCGGGGGAATCGCCGATTTCAACGGTCGCGCCGCGCAGCCGACCACGAGCGGTGCCAGCGCCGCCAGCCGCAACCAGGCGCGCAAACGGGTCACCGCCGCGACAGCGACATCCGGACTCCCCATCCCACCGCCGTCAACTCGCCGATCAATTCGACATAGCGCGCGCCGCCGGCATCCTCGAACACCGAGCAGCGGAAACGATAAACGACGCCCTCGAGCGTGAGGACGCCCTGATACTGCTCGCTCACCCCACCGTCAGGATAGGCATACCG
Source organism: uncultured Alphaproteobacteria bacterium (assembly GCA_963721625.1). Classification (GTDB taxonomy): domain Bacteria; phylum Pseudomonadota; class Alphaproteobacteria; order ATCC43930; family CGMCC-115725; genus DATJLY01. The sequence goes on along the minus strand of CAVRKF010000019.1, from coordinate 361,080 downwards.
CCCGACCGGATCGCAGGCGATCTGCACCGAGCGAGCGAGCCTCAGGCTCACCACGCCGGCGGTCGCGTCGGCGACGGCGCGCTCGAAACTGATACCGAAGCGGGCGAGAAGATAGGTGTCGAGAACGGTGGCGACGTCCTGCATATGACCCTCCAGGCAGGACGAAAAAGCCTAAACCCCGATCTCGAACAAATCAAGAACAATCGCGCGGTGTGCCAAATTCAGCCCCGCTGCTCACCAAAGCGGCGAATTGGCCCAATCCGTTTGCATGTCCGGATCTGCCAATGCCTTGGCTACTTTTGCCTCGAAGTGCTGCCAGTTGGCCTCCGGCATGTGCACCGCGCCGGCGGACGCCCCTTCAATTCGCGACACGAGGCAGAGCGCAATCGTGAAGGCCGCAAACAGCGTTACATAGTCTTCGTTCGACATTTTCGTACGTGACTCCCGTCCCGAACGCGACAACTGCCGCCTTGCTGCACTGCACGCGCTGCGCCGGCCCATGCATATCCCGGGCCAGCCGGCCGATGCATTGCGTTCGCCGACATTAACGTTCGCGCAGGCTGTCCTGGCGGAAGCGCAGGAGCGGCGACAGGAGATAGCTGATGACGCGGCGCGAGCCGGTCTTGATCTCGACCGTCACGGCCATGCCCGGCGTCAGGCTGACATGCCGTGCCGTCGACGTCCATCATCGTGCGGTCGAGCGAGACTCGCGGCGGCATAGACCAGGTCCTGGGCATTGGCGTCGCCGGCGCCGGTCGGGTTCGGCCTGACCGCGCGTCGCCGCCGGGGCGGTCGCGCGGCATCGCATCGGCCGACACGCTCAGCAACCGTGCCGTGCAGCAGCCCGTATTTGGTGAAGTTGAAGGTGTCGACCTTGATCTCGGCCGTCCTGGCCGGCATGGATGAAGCCGATATCGCGGTTCGACACCATCGCCTCGATCTCGAGATGGCTGTCGCGCGGCACGACCTCGAGCAGCGCCTGCGCCGGCGTGACGACGCCGCCCACCGTGTGCACCGCGAGCTGCTGCACGACGCCGTCGACCGGCGCCGTCAGGCGCTGCAGCTTGCGAGCGCTCGGTCGCCTTGATCACGTCCTGCTGCAAGCCCGGCCGCCTTCTGCTCGGCCGTGGCGAGTTCGTTGAGGCGGTCGCGGCGATACTTCGCCTCGGTCTGCGCGCGCGTCGCGTCGAGGCCGGCGATCGCCGCGTCGGCCTCGCGCTGATGTGCTCTGCTGCGACCGGCGAGCTCCTTCTGCTGCTCGACCAGATCGCCTAGCGTCTCGAGATAGGTGAGCTTCGATCCGTACTCGCTTGTCGGCGAGGTATTTGCGGATGTCGACGCGCTGCTGCAGGATCGGGATCGTCGCCTCGAGCTTGGCGATGGTGGCGGCGTGCGAGTCGCGCTCGGCCTCCTTTTCGCTGCGTTCTGGCGGTCGAGCGCCGCGAGCTTGGCGCGCTGCTCGGCCACCTGGTTGAGGAGGAGCTGGCGCTCGGTCGCGACCAGTGCCGGATCGGCGCTCGGCCGGCGGAGCGAAGGCGGCGAGCGGATCGTCGCCGCCGCCGACCGCCGCCTGCAGCCGCGCGACGTCGAGCCGCGCGGCCATGAGATCGTCTGCGCAGATGCTCGCGCTCGGCATCGCTGATCGTCGGATCGAGCTCGATCAGCACGTCGCCCGCCTTGACGCTCTGGCCGTCCTGGACGTGGATGGCGCGCACGACGCCGGTCTCGAACGGCTGGACGACCTTGGTGCGGCCGCTCGGGCACGATCTTGCCGGGCGCCGAGGCGACGATATCGACCTTGCCGATGCACGCCCAGGCGATGGCGAGCGCAGAACACGCGCGATGATGGTGAGCGACGATCGCGCGGCCGATCGGCGAAGGCGGCGTCTCGACGATCTCGAGCGCCGCCGGCAGGAAGGCGAGCTCGTCGCGCGCGGCGCAGCTCGCGCGACGCCGGCCGCGAGCGACCGAGCGACCTCAGCCGACTTCATGGATGCCCGCCTGCAAGCGGTGCAGCGAGGCATAGCGCCCGCCGGTGCCGATCAGCTCGTCGTGCGTGCCGTCCTCGACGAGGCGGCCGCGCTCGAGCGTCAGGATGCGGTCGGCCCGGCGCACGGTCGAGAGGCGGTGGGCGATGATGATGACGGTGCGGCCCTTGGCGATGCTGCTGCATGTTCTGCTGGATGATGCGCTCGCTCTCGTAGTCGAGCGCGCTCGTCGCCTCGTCGAAGATCAGGATGCGCGGATCGGTGACGAGCGCGCGGGCGATGGCGATGCGCTGGCGCTGGCCGCCCGACAGCGTGCTGCCGCGCTCGCCGACCATCGGTGTCGTAGCCCTCGGGCAGCTCGAGGATGAAGTCGTGCGCGCCGGCGAGCTCGGCGGCGGCGATGACGCGCTCCATCGGCATCGCCGGGATCGGCGAGCGCGATGTTGTCGCGGACGGAGCGGTTGAACAGCACGTTCTCCTGCAGCACGACGCCGATCTGGCGCCGCAGCCAGGCGATGTCGACCATGGCGAGATCGACGCCGTCGATCAGCACGCGCCCGCTCTCGGGCACGTAGAGCCGCTGGATCAGCTTGGCGAGCGTGCTCTTGCCCGAGCCCGAGGGGCCGACGATGCCGACGCACCTGCCCTGCCGGCACGGTGAAGCTGACGTCGTGCAGGATCTCCGGCGCCGTCGATGCGATAGCGGAAGGTGACGTGCTCGAAGGCGATGTCGCCGCGGATCGCCGGCAGCGCCGCGCGCGTCGGGTTGTAGGTCGGCTCGGCCGGCGTGTTGAGGATGTCGCCGAGCCGCGCGACCGACAGCCGCGCCTGATGGAAATCCTGCCACATCTGCGCCAGGCGCAGCACCGGCGCGCTGACGCGGCCGGCCAGCATGTTGAAGGCGACGAGCTCGCCGACGCGTCAGGCTCTGGTCGATCACGAGCTTGGCGCCGAAGAACAGCGTCGCGGCGGTGACGAGCTTGCTCGACGAGCTGCACCGCCTGGCTCGCGGTGTTGCCGAGGCTCAGGACGCGGAAGCTCGCGGCGACGTAGCCGGCGAGCTGCTCCTCCCAGCGGCGCTGCATCTGCGGCTCGACCGCCATCGCCTTCAGGGTCTCGACGCCGCTGACGCTCTCGACCAGGAAGGCCTGGTTCTCGGCGCCGCGCGCGGAACTTCTCGTCGAGGCGCCGGCGGAACAGCGGCGTCGCGCCGGCGGAGATGCCGATATAGAACGGAAACGAGCCGAGCGACGACGAAGGTCAGAAGCGGCGAATAGACGAACATCACCGCCAGGAACACGAAGGTGAAGAACAGGTCGATGACGAGCGTCAGCGCCGAGCTGGTGAGGAAATTGCGGATGTTCTCGAGCTCGCGCACGCGCGCCACCGAATCGCCGGCGCGCCGCGCCTGGAAATAGGCGATCGGCAGCCCCAGCAGATGGCGGAACAGGCGCGCGCCAAGCTCGACGTCGATGCGGTTGGTGGTGTGCGAGAAGAGATAGGTGCGCAGCGTGCCGAGCACCGCCTCGAACACCGAGATCGCGACGAGGCCGACGACCAGCACGTCGAGCGTGCTGATGCTGCGATGCACCAGCACCTTGTCGATGATGACCTGGAAGAACAGCGGCGAGACCAGCGCGAAGACCTGCAGGAAGAACGAGGCGACGAGCACCTCGCCGAGGAGCCGGCGGTATTTGTGGATGGCGCCCAGGAACCAGGTGATGTCGAAGCGCCGCGTCAGGTCGGTGAGCGGCGCCCGGCGCGTCATCAGCACGATGCGGCCGTCCCACACCGCCTCGAACTCCGCTCGCGCGTCATCAGCTTCGGGCGCGGCGATTGCGGCGCCTGGACGATGATGCTTGTCGTCGCCGGCCTTGCCGATGACGAGAAAGCCGCCGTCCTTGAGCGCGGCGATCGCCGGGCAGCGGCGTGTCGGCAAGCCGCTTCCAGTTCGTGCGCGAAGACGCGCGCCTTGAGCCCCATGCTCCTTGGCGCAGCGCAGCATCTCCGGGATGCCGATCGCGCACGCCGCCGAAGCGGTGGCGGATCTGCTCGGCGTCGGCGCCGATGCCCTGGAAGCGCAGCAGCATCACCAGGGCGGCGAGACCGGGATCGCCGGTGCGCGTGTGTCGTTTGTGTCTCCGTCCATGGGCGCTTTTATCGTTGCGTCGTCCGCCGTCGAGGCGCGGCGGCGATGCGATTAACGATAGGCTGTCGGGGCTAACGCCCGATTAACACGCCCGCCCCGTGAGCGCAGCCGGCGCGCACGAAGGGCGATCCCGTGGGATCGCCCTTCGCATGCATGACGTTTCCGACGCGGTGCCTAGGCGTGCGACCGGCTGCGTGTACCCGCCGTTTTGGTAGCTCGTCGCCAACGTCGGCGTGTATTCCACCAGCGTGCCGGTGGGCGAGTTGCCGAGGACGCCGCTGTCGGAGCCCGACGAGAACGCGTTGCTGTAGTTTCCCAGCAACTCGAGGCTCGCGATACCGTGGCCGAGGGGCCGGTGCCTTCCGTCAAGGTGAGCGTTCCCGAGGTGGTATTGCCGGAATAGGAGGCGAAGATGTTGTTGCTGCTGTCATTCACGTCGAGGAAATCGAGGGCGTTCGCGCTGCCGAGATGCTCGACGGTCGAGGCCCTGCATCTGGGCCGCCTTGCCCGCGAGCGTGGTCGAGCCGTTGAGGCTATAGGTGTCGGTGCCGCTGCCGCTAGTATTTCCGCCTGCAAAGATTACCGAATTGGCGCCCATAGCCGGCGACGACGGTGTTGCCGGTGCCATCGGGACCATACATCGTATCGCCGCGTGCCGTTGCCGATGAGCATGACGTTGTTGTTGCCGCTCATCATCGACAGCGTGTCGAAATTGCCGTTGCCGGCGAACATCTCGTTGTTGCTGCCGTAGTACAAGGTGGCTGTGTCGTTGTTGCCGTCGCCCAGCGCGAGGAGGTTGTAGTCGTTGGAGGTCGTGTTGAGCGAGTTGCCGACGGTGATGCTATCGCCCTGCGAACTGACCGGCGGTGCCGGCAACGTCGTTGAGCATGAGCGTGTCGTTGGTGATGGCGCCGCCATTCTCGACCGCTGTGATCGTATCGCCGACGCCGTAGCCGGCCTGCACGTTGTTGCAATGGCCGGCGCCGATGTAAAGCTGGTCTCCGGCGCCGTTACCGGCGGAGAGGAGGTTCTTTACAGCGGTCTGGGATTGCCCGTCATCCTCGTTCCCCACGGACAACGTATCGCCGTTGCCGTCGCCCACATAGAGGGAGTTGCTCGTGCCGTCGCCGACGAGGATCGAATCCTCCGTGCCGTCGCCAAGAACGAGGGTATTGCAGTCGGCGGTGCCGCCGAAATACGCGGCCCAGATCGTATCGTAGCTGCCGTTGCCGGCGACCAGGAAATTTCCGCTGCCGCTGTCGAGATTGAGGAGATCGCTGGTGCCGTCGCCCGCGATGAGCACGTTGTTGTCGCCGCTGCTGAGCGTGCCGGACGTTCCCGTTAGATACGTGCCGATATTGAGGAAATCGCCATTGGCGTCGCCGGCGTCGAGCGTGTTGCCGTTGCCGCTGCCGACCGACAGCGTGTCGGCTGCCGTGTTCGTGCTCAAATCGTTGGTGGTAAGGCAGTTGCTGTCGCCGGTTCCGACCGTCAACATGTCGCCGCTGCCGGTGCCGGCCTGGAGGTAGTTGTTGTTGCCGGCCACGACCGTGAGCATGTCGCCGCTGGCATTGCCGGCGACGAGCATATTGCCGTTCGACATCGTCGCGGTATTGCCGACCGTCAGCGTGTCGCCGCTGGCGTTGCTGCTGACGTCGGCGGTCTCGAGCAGATTATAGCTGCCGTAGCCGACGGTCAGGGCGTCGCTATAGCCCGTGCCCGCGCTCAGCGTGTCGTGGGTCCCGGAGTTGACCACCGTGATCGCGTCGTTGTCGCCATTGCCGACGGCGAGCGTGTCGTAGCTGCCGCTGCTGACCGTGATCGTGGCATTGTTGCCATTGCCCAACACCTCGGTCAGGCAATTGGCCCTGGTCAGGGCGACGGTCTGGTCGGCGACGGCTTTCAGCCCCTTGGTGTTCCAGTGCGTCTCGCCGCTGCCGGCCTGCCCGCCCCCGCATCCGCCCATCGAGCCCGAGCTGCAGTCGCCGCTGGGAATGTCGTTCGGGCCAAAGCCGCTTCCCGCCGGGCAGATGTCGCCGACCGTCGTCGTGCTTCCGCCGCTGCCGCCCTGGGTGCCGGAGCCGCCGCATCCGCTGCCCTGGCCGCCGGATTCCTGCCCGCCGCCGCCATAGCCGAACTGGCCGGCGCCGCATGAGCCGCCGTGGCCGCCGGAATCGCCATCGCCGCCGCATTCGCCCTGTTTGACCTGGACGCCGCCGGGTTGACATGCGCTCTCGTGGGACTGGCAGAACGATTCGGCTTGCGCATTGCCTTCGCAGGCTCCGCCGAACTGTTCGCCGCCGCCATAGGAGCCTTGCTGGCTCCCGCCGCCCTGTTCGCCCCCGCAATTGGAGCCCTGTTGGCTTCCGCCTGAACAATTGTCGGACATAGATTACCTCTCGCCGTAGCAGGCGGCTGTCGCCCGCAGCGCCGAGAAAATACGCATCGATCAAATTTGGAACAAGATTAAAAACCATTAATCGGTGTGAGGGAGAGGGGAAATAAAACTAAATGTTTATATAATTCGCGACATCGTGCCTACTTCGCCGCGTGCCCCTTCAACGGCCGCGCGATCTTAACGCTTGTCCAGCGCATAGCGCCCGTCATCGAGGCGTTGCAGCCGGCCCTCGGCATAGAACCGCTCGAGCGCGAGCACGACATCGCGGCCGTCGCGCGAACCCGCCGCCGCCATGAGGTCGAGAAAGGTCTGCGGCCCCTCCTCCAGCGCCGCCTCGACGGTCCGGCGCGGGCGCGCCGGAAGCTCGGGCGGCAGCGGAACGGTGAAATCGAGCGTTGCACCCTGGCCGAACGGCTTGGTGCAGTCGAACCCGGCCTTGGCGCCGACGCGGCGCCCTCGAGCGAGGGATCGAGCGGAACGCAGCGGAAGCCCGAGGCGACGACGAAATCGCGGTCGGCCTGGAATCGCGTCGCCAAGGCCCAGTCCATCTGCTCGTCGGAGAACACGTCGATGTCGTCGTCGACGACGAAGACGTGCTTCACGTCGGCGGTCGAGCCGAAGACCGCGGCGATCGCGTTTCGCGACTCGCCCGGCACGCGCTGGCGCAGCGACAGCCGCACGTTGTACATGCCGCCCGACGAGCCGGTGCAGCACACCGCGACCGGCTCGCGCACGGCCTGCTGCAGCGCGCTCCATACCGCCGCCTCGGTCCGGGCCGCGCCCAGTTGCGCCGTGTCGGTCCGGCCGATGCGGCGGCCGCCGATCGTGACCGTCTGGAACAGCGCGTCGCGCCTTCGCGTGATGGCGGTGAGATGGAACACCGGGTTCTTCTTCAGCACACCGTAATAGCCGACATACTCGCCGTAAGGGCCTTCCGGCTCGACCAGGCCGCGCGGATCGAGATAGCCTTCGAGGATCATCTCGGCGTCGGCCGGAACCAAGAGGTCGCTGGTCACGCACTTTGACGACGGGCAGCGGCGCGCCGCGGATCGCGCCGATGACGTGCAGCTCGTCCATCGGCGGCGTGACCGCCTGCGCGGCGAGGAAATCGGCCGGGTGGCAGCCGACGGCGAAGGCGATGGGCAGCCGCTCGCCGCGCGCGGCCGCGGCGCGGTAGATCGCGCGCAGATCGCTCGGCGCGTTGAGGTCGATGCCGGCCTCGTGCCGGCCGCGCAGCATCAGGCGGCGGCAACCGATATTGGTGAAGCCGGTCGCGGGATCGCGGGCGAAATCGATGCCGGCGGAAATGTAAGGCGCGCCGTCGAGCGCGTGCTGGAGATGCACCGGCAGCGTGCAGAGATTGGCCGCCTCGCCCTCGATGATGATCTCCTGCACCGGCGCCGCGCGCGACGGCACCTCGACCGGCGCCACCGGCGCTGCCACCCGCGCGCGCAGCAGCGCAGGAAATCCCGGATCGTCGCTGCCGAGCGCCAAAGCGAGACGCCGGCGCGAGCCCATGACGTTGCCCACGACAGGGGCGCGCTCGGGCCCCGCGGCACGGAACCACACCGCTTTCTCGTTGCAGTCGAGCTGGGACGCGAGATCGACGAGGTCGATGGGCGCGTCATGCACGGCGCATTCGCCCTGCGCGACCAGTTCCTCGACGAAGCGTCGCAAACGAAATTTCTCGGTATCCACCCGGCTCATTCGCCCGTCCTTTCGACCCTGACGCGGGGTGAGCTTATCGCCGCCGCCGGCACGCGGCAATCAACGCGGCGCGGCGGCCCGGCTTGCGCTATGATCGCACCGCCGCTTCATGCCCCGGGGAGAACCACGCCATGCCGAGCCCCAGCATCAATCCGCCCTTCAGCCTCGAAGGCTGGATCGACACGCATCTGCCGCGCGCCCTGGGCGCCGTCGGCAACAAGGAGGTGTTCAAGGGCTCGGACTTCATCTTTCAGATCATCAAGGGCCCGAACGCCCGCAACGATTTCCACATCGATCCGTTCGACGAGATCTTCTACCAACTCCACGGCCACATCTTTCTCCATGTGATCGAGGACGGCACCGAGAAGCGGCTGCGCATCGGCCAGGGCGAGGTCTTCATCCTGCCCAAGAACGTCTATCATTCGCCGCGCCGCCCGCCCGGCAGCGTCGGGCTCGTGGTCGAACGGCCGCGCCGGCCCGAGGAGCGCGACGGCATCGCCTGGTTCTGCCCCGCCTGCGCCAACAAGCTTCACCAGGTCGATTTCTGGTGCGACGACATCGAGAAAGGCTTGCGCGATGTCATCGCCGCCTTCAATGCCGATCTGACCTTGCGGACATGCGGAAAATGCGGCGCGGTGCTGCCCGATCCCACCGTCGGCGATCCCTGGGCGTCCGATGCCCCGGTCCGCGCCTGACGGATTGGCGCGGCAGCCGCTTGTGCTAAGAATGGCGGCGCGAGCCAGCCCAACGGGAGAGACGACATGAACGCAGATGCCAAGAAGACCGCGCTTCGCATGATCCCCTATGGGATCTACGTTCTCACCGCCGATGACGGCAAAGGCGGCATCGCGGCGGCCACGGTGAATTGGGTGACCCAGACCGCGTTCACCCCGCCGCTCGTGGTGGTCGGGATCAAGACCGATTCCGGCGCCTATCGCATCGTGCGCGATAGCCGCATTTTCGCGCTCAACATGCTGGGCAAGGACCAGAAGGGCGTCGCCTTCACCTTCTTCAAGCCTTCCGAGGTCAAGGACGGCAAGATCAGCGGCCAGGCCTATCGCAAGGGCGCGACCGGCGCGCCCATCCTGACCGACGCGGTGGCGGCGGTCGAATGCCGCGTCAAGCATCATCGTCGAGGAAGGCGACCATCACGTCGTCGTCGCCGAAGTGGTCGAGGCCCATCTGATGAAGCCGCCTGCGGGCCGGCCCGACGCGGCGATCCTGGAGATGAAGGATCTGGGCGACAACGTCTTCTACGGCGGCTGACGGGGCGGGGCGGCGATCGTGGACGAGGTTCTGCTCGAGAGCGTGAGCGACGGCGTCCTGACGCTGACGATGAACCGGCCCGACCGGCTCAACGCCCTGAGCTGGGAGATGTGCGACCGCCTCCAGCGCGCGCTGGTTGCTGCGCGGCGAGAACCGCGCGATCGGCGCCATCGTGCTCACCGGCGCCGGCCGCGCCTTCTGCGCCGGCGGCGACGTCAAGGCGATGGCCGAGGCCAAGCACGGCCTCGAATCCTACGAGGAGCGGGTCGCCGACCTGCGCCGGCGGATGGAGATCGGCGCGCCTCCTGCACGAGTTCGCCAAGCCCACCATCGCCATGCTGCACGGGCCCGCGGCCGGCGCCGGGCTGTCGCTCGCGCTCGCCTGCGACCTGCGCATCGCCGGCGAGGATGCGCGCCTCACCACCGCCTTCGCGAAGGTCGGCCTGTCGGGCGATTTCGGCGGGCATTACTTCCTCACCCGCCTCGTCGGCACGGCGAAGGCGCGCGAGCTTTATTTCACCGCGCCGATCCTGACGCGCGCGCGAGGCGCTGGCCCTGGGCATCGTCCACCGCGTCGTCGCCGACAGCGCGCTTGCGGCCGAGACCGCACGCCCTCGCCCGCGCGCTCGCAACGGGGCCGCGCATCGCGCTCGGCTACATGAAGCAGAACCTCAATCTCGCCGAGCCGGCGCGAGCCTTGCCGAGGTGATGGACGCCGAGGCGATGCGCCACACGCGCTGCGCCGCGACCGAGGACCATCGCGAAGCCGCCGCCGCCTTCGTCGCGAAGCGGCCGCCGGTCTTTGCCGGACGCTGAGTGAGCGCCTTTCCTTTCACGCCGCTCCGCGCCACTCTATGCGGCGACAGGCCCACGAGGGAGCCTGCGATGAGCGAAGGCATCACCATCGAGCGGGTCGACCATATCGGCATCCGCGTGCGCGACCTCGATCGCGCCATGGCATTCTACGAGGTTCTGGGCTTCAAGCTCGCTGCACCAGGTCACGTTCGATGCCGTCGCCATCATCCGCAACGCGGCGGGCGTCGAGATCAACCTCATCATCAACGCCAATGCCGGCGATCCCGGCCAAGAACATCCTGATGGATCGTGGGCGAGAAATACGCGGGCTATACCCATGTGGCGCTGCGCGTCACCTCGATCCCGGCCACCATCGCCGCGCTCAAGGCCAACGACATCATCATCACCCAGGGACCGTCCGCCTTCGGCGACGACTGGCAATGTCTCGGTCTTCGTGCGCGACCCCGACCGCAACGTCATCGAGCTGCGCGGCCGCGGCCAGGAGCAGATCGAGGGGGTCACGCCCTACGTGCCGTGAGGAGGCGTGCGGCAGGGATCAGCGCAGGCTGGCGTTGAACTTGTCGAGCGCGGCCGAGCCGGGGCAGAGCTCGGCCTCGCCGAGCGCGTTGAGCGGCGTCGTCGACCGTGTTGAGATGGTCGTGCAGGTCGTGCGGCGTCCGGGATCGACATAGAGCAGGCCGGTGACGATCTCGCCCGCCGCGTGCCGCTCCTGCAGATAGGTCATGGCCGAGACGCGGTCGTGCGGATCGTAATCCGCGGCGAGCTTGCGCAGGCGCAGGATCGAGCCGTCGTGCTGGACCACCATCTCGACCGTGCCGGGCGCGTAATCGGCGGTGATCTCGTCGCGGCCGGTGATGACGTCGAGCCGGTTCACCGTCTCGTTGTGCTCGCGCACATAGTCGAAGCTCTTGGTCGAGCCGTCGTGGTTGTTGAAGGCGACGCACGGGCTGATGCAGTCGATGAAGGCCGCGCCGTTGTGCAGCAGCGCCGCCTTGATCAGCGGCACGAGCTGCGCCTTGTCGCCGGAGAAGCTGCGCGCGACGAAGGTCGCGCCGAGCTGCAGCGCCATGCCGACGAGGTCGATCGGCGCATCGAAATTCTCGACCCCGCGCTTGCTCTTCGAGCCGTGGTCGGAGGTCGCCGAGAACTGGCCCTTGGTCAGGCCGTAGACGCCGTTGTTCTCGACGATATAGACCATGTTGACGCCGCGGCGGATGCTGTGGGCGAACTGGCCGAGGCCGATCGAGGCGCTGTCGCCGTCGCCGGAGACGCCGAGATAGATCAGGTCGCGGTTGGCGAGATTGGCGCCGGTCAGCACCGACGGCATGCGGCCGTGCACGGTGTTGAAGCCGTGCGACGGGCCGAGGAAGTAGTCCGGCGTCTTCGACGAGCAGCCGATGCCCGACAGCTTGGCGATGCGGTGCGGCGGCAGGTCGAGCTCGAAACAGGCCTGGATGATCGCGGCGCTGATCGAATCGTGGCCGCAGCCGGCGCACAAGCGTCGAGACCGAGCCTTCGTAGTCGCGCCGGGTGAAGCCGAGCCCGTTGGTCGGCAGCGCGGGATGGTGGAGCTTGGGCTTCGGAAGATAGGTCATCGTGCGACTTCCCTCAGCGGGGCGACCTTGAGCGCGGCGAGCCGCGCGGAGATCTCGCCGATGATGAAGCGCGCGGTGATCGGCGTGCCGTCGTAATGCAGCACCGGCACGAGCCGCGCCGGATCGATGCTGCATTCGTTCGATCAGCAGGGTGCGCAGCTGCGCATCGCGGTTCTGCTCGACCAGGAACACCTGCTCGTGCCCGAGCGATGAAATCCACCACCTCGTCGGCGAACGGGAAGGCGCGCACGCGCAGCGCGTCGAGATGGATGCCCTGGGCCTCGAGCGCGTCCAGCGCCTCGTGCATCGAGGCCGTGGTCGAGCCGAAATAGATCACGCCGTATTTGGTCTTCTGCTTGGCGTCGCGCCGCACCGGCGCGGGCATGAGCTTCTTCGCGGTCTCGAACTTGCGCAGCAGCCGCTGCATGTTGTCGACATAGACCGCGCCCTCCTCGCTGTAGCGGGCATAGCGGTCGCGCGAGGTGCCGCGGGTGAAGTAGCGCGCCGCGCGTCGGATGCGTGCCGGGATAGGTGCGGTAGGGGATGCCGTCGCCGTCGACGTCGAGATAGCGGCCGAAATCCTTGCCCGCCTCGAGCTCCTCGTAGGTCATCACCTTGCCGCGGTCGAACTTGCGGCTGTCGTCCCAGGCGAAGGGCCGGCACAGCCATTCGTTCATGCCGATGTCGAGGTCGAGCATGACGAAGACCGGCGTCTGCAGCCGGTCGGCGAGATCGAAGGCCAGGGCGCCCATCTCGAAGCACTCGCGCGGGTCCTCGGGGAACAGCAGCGGATGCTTGGTGTCGCCGTGCGAGGCATAGGCGCAGGCAGATGATGTCGGCCTGCTGGGTGCGCGTCGGCATGCCGGTCGAGGGCCCGCCGCGCTGCACGTCGAAGATCACCGCCGGAATCTCGGCGAAATAGGCGAGGCCGAGGAACTCCGTCATCAGCGAGATGCCCGGGCCCGAGGTGCAGGTGAAGGCGCGCGCGCCGTTCCAGGCGGCGCCGATGACGATGCCGATCGAGGCGAGCTCGTCCTCGCCCTGGACGATGGCGTAGCGCGCCTTGCCGGTGTCGGGATCGGTGCGATAGCGCCGGCAATAGCGCATGAACGCCTCGGCCAGCGAGGTCGAGGGCGTGATCGGATACCAGGCGCCACGGTCGCGCCGCCATAGACGGCGCCCAGCGCCGCGGCGCTGTTGCCGTCGATGAAGATGCGGTCGCCGACCTTGTCGGCGCGGCGCACCTTGAGCCCGATCGGCGCGAGCTCGGTCTGTGGCATAGTCGCGGCCCATGTGCAGCGCCTGGATGTTGGGCGCGATGAGCTTGTCCTTGCCCTTGAACTGCTCGCCGATCAGCGTCTCGATCACGCGCGAGATCGATGTCGAGCAGCGCCGCGAGCGCGCCGACATAGATGATGTTCTTGAACAGCTGGCGCTGGCGCGGATCGGTGTAGGCGCGGTTGCAGATCTCGGTCAGCGGCATGCCGACGATGTTGATGTCGTCGCGGAACTTCGACGGCGGCATCGGCTTGGTCGAATCGTAGAAGAGATAGCCGCCGGGCTCGATCGAGGCCACGTCCTGGGCCCAGGTCTGCGGGTTCATCGCCACCATCAGGTCGACGCCGCCGCGCCGGCCGAGATGGCCCCGCCTCGGTCACCCGCACCTCGTACCAGGTCGGCAGGCCCTGGATGTTCGAGGGGAAGATGTTGCGCGTCGCCACCGGCACGCCCATGCGCAGGATCGACTTGGCGAACAGCAGTGTTGGCGCTCGCCGAGCCCGAACCGTTGACGTTGGCGAACTTGACGACGAAATCGTTGGTGCTGGTTATCGGCTTCGACATGCTGGTCCGGCCAAGGTCATATCGAGGAGAAATTTCTGCATGTCCCAGGCGCCGGTCGGGCAGCGCTCGGCGCACAGGCCGCAATGGAGGCAGACGTCCTCGTCCTTGACCATGATGCGGCCGGTCTTGAGCTCGGCCGAGACATAGAGATCCTGGGTGCGGTTCTTCGCCGGCGCGTTCGAGCCGGCGGCGCAGCTCGTCCTCCTCGCCGTTCGCCGGTGAAGGTGATGCAGTCCATCGGGCAGATGTCGACGCAGGCGTCGCACTCGATGCACAGATCGCGCGATGAACACCGTCTCGACGTCGCAATTGAGGCAGCGCTCGGCCTCGAGGAAGCCGAGCTTCTGGTCGAAGCCGAGCTCGACCTCGACCCGCACGTCCTTGAGCGCCACCTCCTTGTCGCGCAGCGGCACGCGGTAGCGCAGATCGTTGGAGATGTCGTTGTCGTAGCTCCATTCGTGGATGCCCATCTTCTGGCTGATGAGCGCCACGTCGGGCGGCGGGCGGTCGTTCGACGTCCTCGCCGTTGAGCAGCTTGTCGATCGAGATCGCCGCGTCGTGGCCGTGCGCCACCGCCCAGATGATGTTCTTGGGGCCGAACGCCGCGTCGCCGCCGAAGAACACGTTGGGGATGGTCGATTGCATGGTGCGCGGATCGACCTTGGGCATGTCCCAGTGGTCGAACTCGATGCCGATGTCGCGCTCGATCCAGGGGAAGGCGTTCTCCTGGCCGACCGCGACCAGCACGTCGTCGCACGCGAAGTGCTGGTCGGGCTCGCCGGTGGGCACGAGGCGAGCGGCGGCCCTTGTCGTCGTATTTCGCCTGCGACCTTCTCGAACAGGACGCCGGTGAGCTTGCCGCCTGCGTGGGTGAATTCCTTGGGCACGAGCATGTTGAGGATCGGGATGCCCTCGTGCATCGCGTCCTCCTTCTCCCAGGGGGACGCCTTCATCTCCTCGAAGCCGCTGCGCACGATGACCTTCACGTCCTCGCCGCCGAGCCGGCGCGAGGTGCGGCAGCAATCCATCGCCGTGTTGCCGCCGCCCAGCACGATGACGCGCTTGCCGATCTGGTCGACATGGCCGAACGAGACGCTCGACAGCCAGTCGATGCCGATATGGATGTTGGCGCCGGCCTTCCTGGCGGCCGGGAATGTCGAGCTCGCGCCCGCGCGGCGCGCCCGAGCCGACGAAGATCGCGTCGTAGCCCTCGGCCAGCAGCGCCTTCAGGCTGTCGATGCGCTGGCCGAGGCGCAGCTCGACGCCCATGTCGGTGATGTAGCCGCATTCCTCGTCGATGACCGATTCGGGCAGGCGGAAGCGCGGGATCTGGGTGCGCATCATGCCGCCGGCCTTGGCGTCGCCGTCGAACATGACGAGGTGGTAGCCCAGCGGCGCCAAGTCGCGCGCCACGGTGAGCGAGGCCGGGCCGGCGCCGATCGAGCGCGACGCGCTTGCCGTTCTTCTGTCGTCGGGGATGCGCGGCAGGCGGTCGCGGATGTCGTCCTTGTTGTCGGCGGCGACGCGCTTCAGGCGGCAGATCGCGACCGGCTCCTTCTCGACCCGGCCGCGCCGGCAGGCCGGCTCGCACGGGCGGTCGCAGGTGCGGCCGAGAATGCCGGGAAAGACGTTCGACTGCCAATTGACCATGTAGGCGTCGGTGTAGCGCCCGGCGGCGATCAGGCGGATATATTCGGGCACCGGCGTATGCGCCGGGCAGGCCCACTGGCAATCGACGACCTTGTGGAAATAGTCGGGCGAGGCAATATCGGTAGGCTTCAACGCGCCTTCTCCTTGGACCATCCCATCGCCTGCGACCAGCCGTTCTTTGGGGCCCGCACGTCCGGGCGCTGGCGCGGCACCATCGCGCGCGCACCCGCGAAGTCGATCGCTACCGGCCCCGTCGCTGACGGCGCCCGATCTGGTCTGCATCGCGCCCTCCTGCATGCGCGCCGTGATCCGCCGGCGCTCTCGGCAGATGGAGGCCGATTGGGGCACATCACTTTGCCCCAATCGACCCTCAAACCGCAATACTCGCAACATCAACCGGAACACGGCTTTTGCGATTGTTGCGGCGAGCGCCCCGGCGCGGCAACGGGCAGGATTGCATGGCTCCATCGCTCGCCGCTGCATCGGCTGCAGCCTTGACCGAACCTTGCACAGGGTTAACGCCGACGCAACCATTGCGCACGGACCCGCCTTAATGTGGCGGGTGCATCTTGTTTCGACATTGCGGCGGCGCCGCGGAAACGCCGCATGATCCTGACGCCGATCGCCCCGACCGGCTGCGCCGCGCGCTCGCGGCCTTCGCAGCGGCGCTCGAATCGCCACTGGCCCGGTC
Source organism: uncultured Alphaproteobacteria bacterium (assembly GCA_963721625.1). GTDB lineage: Bacteria > Pseudomonadota > Alphaproteobacteria > ATCC43930 > CGMCC-115725 > DATJLY01. The sequence goes on along the minus strand of CAVRKF010000019.1, from coordinate 344,978 downwards.
TTCCGCCGCATCGCCGTCCCGGCACAGGCCGCGCGGGCGCGGGGCAGCGTGCGGCGGCGCATCATCGCCAGGCGCTGGCGCTCGCGTCCGCGTTCGGCATGGGCGCTGCGCCGCGGCTCGCCCGCAGGCCGGTGCGCCTGGGACGGCCGGGCGCTGCGCACCGGCACCGAGGCCTATGTCCTCCTGCACGAGATCGCGCATTTCCAGCTTGCCGCCCCGGCCCGGCGCCGGCGCGTCGATTTCGGCCTGGGCGCCGGGCCGGAGACCGGCGACCGCGCCGGCGCCGAGCGACGCGCGAGCCTGCGCGGCATCGCCCGCGAGCGCGAGGAGGCGATGGCCTCGCTGCTCGGCATCCTCTGGGAGGCTGCGCTCGGCCAGCCGGCGCTCGCCTCGTTCCTCGATCAGAACTGGCTCGAGGGCGCGCGCGCAGCCGGGCGCGGCACGGCATTTCGCGCGCCGTCCTCGCGCGCCTCGCGGCCGGCGGCTTCGTCACCGCGACCGGGCGGCCGACCCGGCGGCTGCGCCGCAACGAAGATGTCGCGTGCCGGGCCGGCCGGCGTTGACCGGCAGAGCGACGCGCGGCGCCCTATCCGGCGACCAGCGGCGGCAGGCTGCTGATGCCGCCATTCAGGCTCGAAGTCGGTATTGGCTGCGGTCTTCGCGTTGGCAACCTCGTCCGTTCAGGGCCTTGCGCTTGAGCTGATTGGATTCGGTGAGCTGCGCCACGCCGGCGGCGCCCGGCGCCGCCGCCTCCTGCGCTTGCCCGAGCCGATCAGCCGGCTCGCGACATAGCCGGTGCTGCCGTCGCGCGAGTTTCACTTGCGTCCAGCCATTGGCGTCGGGCGTGACCACCGTCACCGCCGTCGCCACTCGGGCAGCGTGCCGATCTGCCGGCTCGCGGTCGAAGGCCCCTCGCGCACACGCGCCGCCTCGAGGGCCACCATGCCGCCGCTCGTGCCGCCGCTTCGCAGCCGCTCGGCCGCGGGCCTCGCCGTGGTAAATATGAACGGGATTGGCATCGGGCTGGATTTCGCGGGAGCACGGCGAGCGGCGCCTCGAGCTTGTCGATCTGGCTCGAGGCATAGGCGTATTGCTTGCCGCGCTCGTCCATCTTGGCGCCCAACCCGATGTCGCAAAGTCGATATCCTCGAGCAACCATTTCTTGTTCTGGTCGAGCTGCGCCTGGGCGTCGGCGGTCGTGAGCTCATGCGCGCGGTATTTGCGCCGCACTTCTGCCGCCACGTGCTCCCGGCATTGGTCGAGGCGGCGGAAGGCGGCGCTCAACGCCGTCGATCTTCTTGTTCTCGGTGGACAGGTCACTGAACACGGCATTGGTGAGCGCGTTCTGATTGCCGGCCGCCTTTTGCCGGGCGACGTAATAGCCGCCGATTCCGCCGGCAACCGCCCCGGCACCCGCGCCGATCGCCGTTGACGTCGCGTTGCCGCCGATGAGATACCCGGTCACCCCGCCGAGGACGCCGCCAACTGCTGCGCCCTCGACCATCGCCGGCGTAAAAATAGTCCTGATATGACTTGAGCCGGGTGCGCTCGGAACCGCATCCGTCGTCGGCCGATACGGTATAGGAGTTGAACGGATTGAGCGCGCTCATCTGATCCGAGCGTCCCCGAACAGCCCTGCAAGCTGCCGACCACCAAGACGACTGCCAGGGAACGCGCGACCGGCCCGATCCGCCGCGGCCGGCCGTCTTCCGCACCCCGGCCTTCGCGCAGGCGCCCGGCAGCCGCGCCAAACCGGTCTTGACCCTCGCCGCCCGTCATGGATATCCCCGCCGGCGCGCCCGTTGCCGCATGGCTGCCGCGCCTTGGACCGGAATTATCGGCGCTCCCGCGCCGTCGATGCAAGCGCAGGCCGCCGCCCGTCATGCGAATCCGGTCCCGGCCAGGAAACCGGGTTGCTCTCGCGCAGCCTTTGCGCCATGAGCGCCAGCAAAGATCGCGCGATTCGCGCGCGCTCCGGCCCCGGCACTCGAAGCGTCCGGCACGGATGTCGGCAGCGAGCCGGCGCAGCAAGCTGCGCCGCACGCGCGCCATAGAGGATGCGCAGCTCCGCCGCGACGGCGTCGTAGGGTTCCGTGCCGAAGCGCGCTCGCGCGCGGCGATGGCGCGGCGCGCCGGACGAGATGCCGCTCGGCCGCGCCGCCTCGGCCAGCGCCAGGAGCGGAGCCGCATCAGGCGGATCGCGCATCACCACCTCCGCTCGTCAGCCGCAGCAGCTCGAATTCGCATTCGGCGGCGCGCCGGCCGGTCAGCGCCGAGATCGAGCGAGCCCTCCCGCCCTTGACGAGCAACCGATTGCGCTGCATGAGCGCGATGACCAGCCATTTCAGCGCCGCCATCGCCTCCCAACAGCGCAGGCGCTCGGGATCGAGGCGGCGGCCGGATGCGGCCTCGTAACCGCGCGCAGAACGGACCGCGCGCGCCGATGCCGCCCGCCTCGCGGTCAGTCGGCGCCGAAGCGCCAGCAGCGCGAGCAGAACCAGCCCAGTCCTCGTCCGGATCGCCCCACTGGGCGAATTCCCAATCGAGCATCGCGACCAGCCGCCCGGCGGCGACGAGATAGTTGCCGGTGCGAAAATCGCCATGACAAAGAACCGGCCGGCGCGGCGGAGGCGGCACGATTGCGCGCGAGCGCAGCGCATGCGCCCATTCGGCCGCCGGCCGTGCCTCGCCCATCGCATCGAGCAGCCGGCGATACTGCGTCGAGGCCGCGCCTCGGCCGGATCGGCGGACGCCGGCCCGAGGAACGGCAGCGCCGGGCTGTGGCGGCACGATGCGGTGCATCGCCGCGAGCTCGCGCGCCGAGCGCTCCGGCCAGCGCCTCATCCGGCCCGGCAGCGACGAGCGCCGCCGGATCGGCGCTGCCCGCCAGGTAGCGCGTCAGATGGAACGGTGCGCCGATCACCGCGCGGATCGCCGCAATAAAGCATCGGCGCCGGCACCGCCCGGCCCGCGCCGTGCAGACGGCGCAGCAGCTCGAATTCGTCGTCGAGCTCTAGCCCCAGACCGAGCGCGCGTCTCGCCCGTCGGTCGCGCAGCACGCAGATCAAGCGGCGTGCCGTCGCCGATCTGGCCGCTGACGCGCCAATGACGCCGCACCGCGCCGCCGGCGAGCGGCCGTATCGCAGTGATCGCCACCGCTCGTCGAGCCGGGCGGCGATGGACCCGCGAGCGCGCGCGATCGCGTCGGCGAGCCGCCGCGGCGATCGGCGGCGCCATCGTGCTCAGACCGCGCTGACCGCATGGCCGCCATCGACCGGCAGGACGGCGCCGGTGATGTAGGCGCCGGCATCGGCGCACAGCAGCAACAACGCGCCGTCGAGATCGGGCGGCTCGCCGCTGCGGCCCAGCGGAATGCGCTCGACCAGCGCGCGGCCGGCCTCGCTGTGCAGAAAGGCGCGGTTGAGATCGGTCTCGAAATAGCCGGGCGCGATCGCATTGACGGTGATGCCGTAGCGCCCCAGCTCCAGCGCCAGCGTGTGCGTCAGATGCACGAGCCCGGCCTTCGCCGCGGCATAGGCCGGAACGTGGCGGATGGTGCGCAGCGCCAGGAGCGAGGCGATGTTGATGATGCGCCCGCCGCGCCGCGCCGCGATCCACAGCGCCGCCATCTCGCGCGACATGAGCCAGGCGCCCTTGAGATTGGTGTCGAGGACGTCGTCCCAATCCGCCTCGGTATGCTCGAGCAGCGGCTTCGAGATGGCGATGCCGGCATTGTTGACGAGAATGTCGATCGGCCCGTGCCGCGCCTCGGCCGCATCGACCGCGCGGCGCACGCTCGCGTAATCCGTCACGTCGCAGGCGACCGCCGCCGCCCGCCCGCCCGCCGCCGCGATCTCGGCCGCCGCCCCGGCGAGACGCTCGGCGCGGCGCGCCAGCAGCACGACCGCGGCGCCGGCGCCGCGCGAGCACCTGCGGCGAAATGCCGCCCGAGCCCGCTCGAGGCGCCCGTCACCAGCGCGGTCCGCCCGGCAAGATCGAACATCGGCCATCGGCCTAGCGCCGCGAGCGCGCGCGCCTGGTCGCGCAGCACGAATTTCTGGATCTTGCCGGTCGAGGTCTTGGGCAGCGGGCCGAACACCACCGTCCGCGGCGCCTTGAAATGGGCGAGATTGTCGCGGCAGAAGGCGATGATGTCCGCCGCCGTCGACGGCGGCGCCCGGCTTCAGCGTGACGAAGGCGCAGGGGCTCTCGCCCCAATGCGCATCGGGACGCGCGACCACGGCCGCCTCCATCACCGCGGGATGCTTGTAGAGCACCTCCTCGACCTCGAGCGAGGAGATGTTCTCGCCGCCCGAGATGATGATGTCCTTGGAGCGGTCCTTGATCTCGACATAGCCGTCCTCGTGCATGACGCCGAGATCGCCGGTGTGGAACCAGCCGCCGGCGAACGCCTCCGCGGTCGCCGCGGGGTTCTTGAGATAGCCCTTCATCACCGTATTCGAGCGCAGCATCACCTCGCCGATGGTGGCGCCGTCGGCGGGCACGTCGGCCATCGTCGCGGGATCGGCGACGCGCACGCCGGCCAGCGTCGGATAGGCCACGCCCTGGCGCGCCATCATCGCCGCGCGGCCTTCGAGCGGCAGGCGCGTCCCATTCCTCCTGCCAGGCGCAGAACGTCGCCGGCCCGTAGGATTCGGTGAGGCCGTAGAGATGGGTGACGCGGAAGCCCATGCGCTCCATGTTGGCGATCACCGCCGAGGGCGGCGCGGCGCCGCCGGTCGCGACCTCGATGATGCGGTCGAAGCGGCGCTTCACCGTCGTCGGGCGCGTGGACGAGCATGTTGAGGACGATCGGCGCGCCGCACATATGGGTGACGCCATGGTGCTCGATCGCGGCGAAGATCGGCGCGGGATCGACGCGGCGCAGGCAGACATGCGTGCCCGCCACCGCCGTCACCGCCCACGGATAGGTCCAGCCGTTGCAGTGGAACATCGGCAGGGTCCAGAGATAGACCGTGGCCGGGCCGAGGCCGAAGGCGATGACGTTGCCGAGCGCGTTCAGGAAGGCGCCGCGATGGTGATAGACGACGCCCTTGGGATTGCCGGTCGTGCCGGAGGTGTAGTTGAGGGCGATCGCCTGCCACTCGTCCGCGGGCGGCTGCCAGCGCGGCATCCGGGATCGCCGGTGGCGAGGAACGCCTCGTAATCCATCTCGCCCAAGAGCTCGCCGCCCTGCGTAGCAGCGGATCGTCGATGTCGATGACGAGCGGGCGCCGCGCCACGGCAGCGAGCGCCGGCGCCGATGGTGGCGGAGAACTCGCGGTCGGTGATCAGCACCTTGGTCTCGGCATGGCCGAGGATGAAGGCGATGGTGCGCGCGTCGAGCCGGTAGTTGAGCGCGTTCAGCACCGCGCCCGCCATGGCGACGCCGTAATGCGCCTCGAGCAGCGCCGGCACGTTGGGCGCCATCACCGACACCGTGTCGCCCGCGCCCGACGCCGCGCCGGCGCAGCGCATCGGCGAGCCGCCGGCAGCGCGCATAGAACTCGCGCATAGGTGAAGCTGCCGCTCGCCGTGGACGACGGCGAGCTTGGCGGGATAGCACCGCGGCCGCGCGCGCGAGAAACGACAAGCGGCGTGAGCGCCACGATAATTGGCCGCCCCGCGCGCCAGATGGGTGCATCGTAGATGCCGCCGACCATGCTTCACTCCCCGTTGCCGCCGCATCCTTGTGCGCTGCGCACGGGCAGCGTCAAGGCCGGCATCATGCTATGACTGGCCGCCTCGCTGCTGGATCCGGAGCCGCGCGCGTCATGCGCATCGACATCGTGCTCGACGTGATCTGTCCGTGGTGCTTCATCGGCAAGCGCCGGCTCGAGCAGGCGCTGGCGCTGCGGCCCGGAGATCACGCCCGAGATCGCCTGGCGCCCGTTTCAGCTCAATCCCGACATGCCGCGCGAAGGCATGGCGCGGCAGGACTATCTCGCGGCCAAGTTCGGCGGCGCGCATCATGCCGGCCGCATCTATCAGACGGTCGCCGAGGCCGGCGCCACGGTCGGCATCCGCCTTCGCCTTCGAGCGCATCCGCCGCACGCCCAACACGCGCGACGGCGCATCGCCTCATCCGCCACGCCGCCGCGGAGGGCTGCGCCGACGCCGCTGGTCGAGCGCTGTTCCGCGCCTATTTCCTCGACGGCCGCGACATCGGCGACCGCGCCGACGCTCGGCCGCGATCGCCGCCGGCAGCGGGCTCGACCGGCGCGGCGGCCGAGCGCTTCCTCGCCGGCAACGCGGCCTCGCCGAAGTCGCTGGCCGAGGACCGCGGCGTCCGCCGCATCGGCATCAACGCCGTGCCCTGCTTCATCTTCGACCGGCAATACGCGATCTCGGGCGCGCAGGAGCCCGAATTCTTCCTGCCGGTCTTCGATCTCGTCGAAAACGGCGGCGCCGTGTCAGCCGCCGCGGAATAGCCAAGGCCTATTCGCCCCAGCGGTGAAGCTGCGCCGCACGGGCCAGCGCCAGGCCTGCGGGCGAGAGCAGCCGGCCCGCCATGTAGGCGAGCGAGACCGTCCGCTCGACCGCCGGTTCGACCAACGGCCTGCGGATGAGGCCGCCGAGCGTCACCGAATATTCGGGCATGAAGGCGAATCCCATCCCTGCCATGACCATGCCCTGTACCCAATCTTCGCGCTCGCTGCGAAAGCCGGCATAGAGCGCGATCTTGCGCTCGCCGCAGGCGTTCATCACCATCTCGCGCATCTCGCAAGCGAGACGATCGACATAGGTATGGGCCGCGACGTCCTCGAGCCGGACCGTGTCGAACCGCTCCAGAGGATGGCCGGGCGGAATGACGACGACGTAACGCTCGCGATAGAGCGGGATGGTGCGCAGCAACGGCGAATATCCGTTCGGAGCGTTGAGGACGGTCAGATCGAGCCGGCCGACCTCGATCCGGGCGAGCAGGTCGTCGAGGCCGCCCTCGTGCACGCCAAGCTCGACCCCCGCATGGTCGCCCTTGAATTGCGCCAGCAACCCTGCAAGTCGCAACGGACCGATGGTCGACATCACCCCGAGCTGCAGCGGCGCGTGATGCAGCAGCCGGAATTCGGTCGCCGCTTGTCGGGCGGCGTCGGCCTGGTCCGCGACCTGCGCGATATACGGCCTCACCCGTTGGCCAAGCTCGCTCACGAGCAGGCGCTTGCCTTCGCGATGGAACAGCGGTCCGCCGTATTCCTCCTCCAGCTTCTTGATCGCCACGGTGAGCGCCGGCTGCGACACGTGGCATTGCTCCGCGGCGCGGGTGAAGCTCGAGCTCTCGCACACCGCGAGGAAATAGCGCGCTTGGTGCATCTCCATCGCCCGATCCTACCTCCCCGTGGCATAGGCTTGGCTTATGGAACGATAAGCAGACGATAGTTCGGCCGGGCAAGATTGCGGGCGAGATTATCCCCGCCGACCAGCGATAGGGGAAGACCATGAAAACCATCGAATGCCGCGATCTGTTTCCGGGCTGCCAGTTTCGCGCCGAGGCCGAGACCGAGGCGCAATTGCTGCAGAAGGCCGCCGAGCATGCCGCGCGCGAGCACGGCATCACCACCTTGACCGACGCCATCGTCGCCAAGCTCAAAAGCTGCATCCGCAGCGATTGACGCCGCCGCGCACCGGGCGTCACGACCGCGCCGGCACGCGCTCCTTCGGCACTGCCGGCGCCGCCGCGGCGATCTCGGCGAGGCGCTGCAGGAGCGCGCTGATGCCTTGCAGACGCTCGGGCGCGGTCTCCCAGTTGCGCATGAGCACGAGGCGCTGATCGGGCCGCAGCTTCGCCGTGCGCGCGGTTGCTCGCTCGATGAATCGCACGAGGCCCGGCGGGATTGGCGAAGCGGTTGTCGTGGAAGGCGATGACCGCGCCCTTGGGGCCGGCCTCGACCTTCTCGACGCCGGCGTCGCGGCACAGCCGCTTGATGGCGATGATCTCCAGCAGATTGTCGACCTCGGGCGGCAGCTTGCCGAAGCGGTCGATCAGCTCGGCCGCGAAGGCGTCGATCTCGCGCCGGTCGACCAGCGCCGCGATGCGGCGATAGAGGCCGAGCCGCACATTGAGATCGGCGACATAGGTTTCGGGGATCAGCACCGGCGTGCCGATGGTGATCTGCGGCGTCCACTCCTCCGGCGCCTCGCCGAGCGCGCCGACGCCGCTCCGCGCGCTGGCGATCGCCTCCTCGAGGAGATGCTGGTAGAGCTCGACGCCGACCTCGCGGATATGGCCCGACTGCTCCTCGCCGAGCAGATTGCCGGCGCCGCGGATGTCGAGATCGTGGCTCGCCAGCGTGAAGCCGGCGCCGAGCTGGTCGAGCGTCTGCATCACTTCGAGCCGGCGCTGCGCCGTCTCGGTCAGCATCTTGCCGGCCGGGCAGCGTCAGATAGGCATAGGCCCGCACCTTGCCGCGGCCGATGCGGCCGCGCAGCTGATAGAGCTGCGCCAGCCCGAACATGTCGGCGCGATGGACGATGAGCGTGTTGGCGGTCGGAATGTCGAGCCCGGATTCGATGATGTTGGTCGAGAGCAGGATGTCGTAGGCGCGCTCGTCGAAGGCGCCCATCACGCGCTTCGAGCTCGGTCGGCGCCATCTTGCCGTGCGCCATCGCCACCTTGATCTCGGGCACCAGCTCGCTGCAGCTGCTGGCGCACCTCGTCGAGATCGCTGATGCGCGGCACGACATAGAAGCACTGGCCGCCGCGATGGCTCTCGCGCAGGATCGCCTCGCGCACCACCACCGGATCGTAGGGCATGACGAAGGTGCGCACGGCGAGCCGGTCGACCGGCGGCGTGGCGATGACGCTCATCTCGCGCACGCCCGGCCAGCGCCAGCTGCAAGGTGCGCGGGATCGGCGTCGCGGTCAGCGTCAGCACATGGACATTGGCCTTGAGCTGCTTCAGCCGCTCCTTCTGCGCCACGCCGAAATGCTGCTCCTCGTCGACGACGAGCAGGCCGAGATGGCGGAACTGCGATGCTCTTGGCCGAGCAGCGCATGGGTGCCGACGACGATGTCGATGCGGCCCTCGGCGAGCTCGCTGCTTGATCTCGGCCGCGTGCTTGGCCGGAACCAGGCGCGAGAGCTGCTCGATCGCGCACCGGCAGGCCGGCGAAGCGCTCGGTGAAGGTGCGGAAATGCTGGCGCGCCAGCAGGGTCGTCGGCACCACGACCGCGACCTGCGTCCCGGCCATGGCGGCGATGAAGGCGGCGCGCAGCGCGACCTCGGTCTTGCCGAAGCCGACATCGCCGCAGACCAGCCGGTCCATCGGCCGGCCCGAGGCGAGATCGCCGAGCGTGTCGGCGATGGCGCGGTCCTGGTCCTCGGTCTCGGGATAGGGAAAGCGCGCGGCGAATTCCTCGTAGAGCCCTTCGGGCGGCGGCATCGTCTCGCCCTGGCGCAGCTGGCGCTCGGCCGCGACCTGGATCAGCTCGTCGGCGATGTCCTTGATGCGCTTCTTGACGCGCGCCTTGCGCGACTGCCAGGCGACGCCGCCGAGCCGGTCGAGCGGCACGTCGGCGTCCTCCGAGCCGTAGCGCGACAGCACCTCGATGTTCTCGACCGGCACGAACAGCTTGTCGTCGCCGGCATAGATCGACGCGCAGGCAATCATGCGGCGCGCCCGCCACCTCGAGCGTCACCAGCCCGTCATAGCGGCCGATGCCGTGCTCGGCATGGACGACGAGATCGCCGGGCGCGAGCGCCGCGACCTCGGCGATGAAATCCTGGTAATTGGCGCGCCGCCGCGGCGGCCGCGCCAGGCGGTCGCCGAGAATGTCCTGCTCGGTGACGAGCGGCCGCGTCGGCGAAGCGATAGCCGTGCTCGATCGCCAGCACGGCGAGCCCGACCGCGCCGAGCGGCACGGCGCGCGAAATCCTGCCAGCTGCTCGACCGCGCGCGGCGTCGGCGACGCCGTGGTCGCGCAGCAGCGATCTCAGGCGCTCGGCCGAGCCGGCGCTGTAGGCGGCGATGAGCATGCGCCGGCCGGCGTCGCGCTCGGCGTCGATGCTGGTCGCGCACCGCGTCGAAGAGGTTGACGCTTGGGTCGGCGCGCGCCTCGGCGAAATCGCGGCCCGGCCGCGCGCCGGCATCGCACGCCAGCGCCGGCCCTCCGGCGCGGCAAAGGGCGTGAACTGCGCCGACCGCGGCGCGGGCCGAGCACGCCGCGTCCATTCCGCCTCGTCGAGATAAAGCTGCTCCGGCGCGCACCGGGCGATAGACCGGCGCGCCGTGCGGCCGCGGTCCGCCCGACGCCCTGGCGCGCGGCGTAGAAATCGGCGATCGCGTCGAGCCGGTCGCGCCGCACCTCGTCGGCCTGCGGATCGAGCGTCACCGCCGCGTCCGGGCAGATAGTCGAAGATCGTCTCGAGGCTCTCGTAATAGAGCGGCAGCCAGTGCTCCATGCCGATATAGCGGCGCCCGGCGCTGACCGCCTCGTAGAGCGGGTCGTCGTCGGCGACGGTGCCGAACTGCTCGCGATAGCGGCGTGCGGAAGCGGCGGATCGCGTCGTCGTCGAGCAGCACCTCGCTCACCGGCCGCAGCACGATGGCCGTCGAGCGTGCCGGTGGTGCGCTGGGTCAGCGGATCGAAGCTGCGCAGGCCTTCGATCGTGTCGCCGAAGAAATCGAGCCGCACCGGCGCCGCGCGCGCCCGACGGGAAGAGATCGACGATGCCGCCGCGGACGGCGAACTCGCCCGGCTCGCGCACCGTGTCGGTGCGGCCATAGCCGTTGCGCTCGAGGAACGCGACCAGCCGGTCGAGCGGCAGCCGCCCGCCGACGCCGAGCGCGCAGCACGCGGTCCGCGAACAGCTTGCGCGGCGGCACGCGCTGCACGCGCGGCGTTGACCGTGGTCAGCACGACGCGGCCCGCTGCCCTCGCGCCGCCGGCGAGCCGCGTCAGCGTGTCGATGCGGCGGCTGACGATCTCGGCATTGGGCGAGACGCGGTCATAGGGCAGGCAATCCCACGCCGGCAGCGTCAGGACCTCGAGCTCGGGATGGAAGAAGGCGAGCGCCGCGCGCGTGCGCGCCATGCGGCCGTCGTCGCGGCAGACATGGAGCAGCGACGCCGACCACGCCGCGCGCGACCAGCCCGCCCAGGACGAAGGCGTCGTGGCCCTCGGGCGCGCCGGCGATGGCGAGCGGCGCTCGCCCGCCGGCGGACGCATCGGGCGCGAAGAAGGCGTCGAGCGCGATCACGCGGGCCGCGGCCGGAAGCGGAGCTCATGATGAGGCGCAGCACGTCGCTGTCATGCTCCGGCGGCGGCGCGACGCGGCCGGTGATCCAGTCATAGAGCGTGGCGTCGTTCTCCTCGAGCAGCGCCTCGTAGCGGTCGAGCTGCCGCGGCGTGAGCGTCGCCGAGATGCGCTCGGCGAAGGGGCCGAGCAGCAGATCGGCCTCCCGCGTGCCGCGATGCCAGCTGCGGAACAGCAGCCGCTTGCGGCGGACCGCCGACGCTTCGCTCATGCCCTCGTCCCGCCTGCGCGCCCAATCTGTCCCGCCGCGGCGCTCGCGTTCAAGCCTTTGCCTCGGGCGCAGCAGCCCGGATGACAGGGTTGCGTCCGCCTGATAGGGTCGCGGCCATCCGAACCGAGACGGAGGAGCAGCCCATGGCGAAGAAGCCGCGCGTCATCGCGATCGAGGAGCATTATCTCGATCGCCGAGGTGAAGGCGCATTTCAGCGCCGCGGATGCGACCAAGGCGCCCGGCGGTCGCCGAGCGGCTCGACGATCTCAGCAATCTGCGCATCAAGGAGATGGACGAGTGCCGGCATCGACATGCAGGTGCTGTCGCATGGCGCGCCGTCGCTGCAGAAGATCGATCGCCGAGACCGCGGTGCGCCTGGCGCGCGGCGCCAATGACCGGCTGCACGAGGCGGTGCGCGCGCCATCCCGACCGCTTCGCCGCGTTCGCCGCGCTGCCCGACCCCCGATCCCAAGGCCGCCGCCGACGAGCTCGAGCGCACGGTGACGAAATACGGCTTCAAGGGCGCCATGGTGCACGGCCTGACCAACGGCCTCTTCCTCGACGACAAGCGCTTCTGGCCGATCTTCGAGCGCGCCCAGGCGCTCGACGTGCCGCTCTACATGCATCCGGCCAATCCGCACGCCGGCGGTGGTCGAGGCCTATTACAAGGACTATGCCAAGGACTATCCGCTGCTGCTGCGCGCCGGCTGGGGCTTCACGGTCGAGACCGCGACGCAAGGCATCCGCCTCGTGCTGAGCGGCGTGTTCGACGCCTATCCGAAGCTCAAGATCATCCTCGGCCATCTCGGCGAGGGCCTGCCGTTCATGCTCTGGCGCATCAATTCGGCGCTGTCGCGCGAAGGCAACCGGCCGCTCAAGTTCCGCGAGCTGTTCTGCGAGCATTTCTGGATCACGACCAGCGGCTTCTTCTCCAATCCCGGCGCTGCTGTGCTGCGTGCAGGAGCTGGGCGTCGACCGCATCATCTTCTCGGTCGATTATCCCTTCGTCCCCAACAAGCCGGGCACCGACTGGATCGAGCACCATCCCGCTCTGCGCCGAGGACGAGGCCAAAATCCTGCACGGCAATGTCGAGCGGCTGCTGAAGCTCTGACCTCGCGCGCCGCTTCCCGCCAGCTCCGGGCGGGAAGTGGGCGCGGCAGCCTCGCCGCCCTTGCGCCCCGAGATCCTGTTCCCGCTGTTCGCGCCGGTCACCAGCCTGCCGGGCGTGGGGCCGCGCTTCGGCAAGCTGTTCGAGAAGCTCGCCGGGCCGCATGTCGTCGATCTGCTCTGGCACCTGCCGGTCGACATCATCGACCGCCGCTTCACGCCCAAGGTGACGGACGCGCCGGCGGGCGCCATCGCGACCATCACGGTGACGGTCGATGCGCATCAGCGGCCGGCCAATCCGCGCCAGCCCTACCGCGTGCGCTGCCGCGACGAGACCGGGTTCCTGCATCTCGTCTTCTTCCACGCCAAGGGCGATTATCTCGAGCGGCTGCTGCCGGTCGGGCGCGGCGCGGGTGGTGAGCGGCCGCGTCGAGCACTTCAACAACCAGATCCAGATCACCCATCCCGACCACATCGTCGCGCCCGAAGCGATGGCGCGGGCTGCAAGCCGATCGAGCCGGTCTATCCGCCTCACCGCGGGCCTCAGCCTGCGCCTCGTGCAGAAGGCGATCGATCGGCCGCCCTCGCGCGCGCGCCCGATCTGCCGGAATGGCACGATGCCGCCTATCTGCGCGCGCAGCGGCTGGCCGTCATGGCGCGACGGCGCTCGGCGGCGGCGCATGCGCCCGCGAGCGCCGCCGATCTGCTGCCGACCGCGCCGCGCGCGCCAGCGCCTCGCCTTCGACGAGCTGCTCGCCAACCAGCTCGCCATCGCCCTGGTGCGGGCGCATCAGAAGCGCCTGCCCGGCCGCGCGCTCGGCGCCGCCGGCGACTGCGGCAGCAAGTGATCGCAGCGCTGCCCTTCGCGCTGACACGCGGGTCAGCAGCGGGCGCTCGCCGAGATCGTCGCCGACATGGCGGCAGCCGACGCGCATGCTGCGGCTGCTGCAGGGCGATGTCGGCAGCGGCAAGACGGTGGTGGCGCTCCTCGCCATGCTCGACGCGGTCGAGGCCGGCGCGCAGGCGGCGCTGATGGCGCCGACCGAGCTGCTGGCGCGCCAGCATCACGCGACCCTGACGCAGCTCGCCGCCAGATGCCGGCGTCGAGATCGCGCTCCTCACCGGCCGCGAGAAGGGCCGCGCGCGGCGACGCGCTGCTCGCGCGGATCGCCGCGGGCGCGGTCGGCATCGTCGTCGGCACGCACGCGCTGCTCGAGGACGATGTCGTGTTCCAGCGACCTGGCGCTCGCCGTCATCGACGAGCAGCACCGCTTCGGCGTCGAGCAGCGGGTCGAGCTCGCGGCCAAAGGCCGCGCCGTCGATATCCTGGTGATGACGGCGACGCCCATTCCGCGCACGCTGATGCTCACCGCCTACGGCGATCTCGACGCCTCGCGGCTCGCCGAGAAGCCGGCCGGGCGCCGCGCCGGTGACGACGCGCACCATCCCCGGCGCAGCGGCTCGACGAGGTGATCGCGGCGGTGCGGCGCGCGCTCGCCGGCGGCGCCAAGATCTACTGGATCTGCCCGCTCGTCGCCGAATCCGAAGCCGATCGACCTCGCCGCCGCGGCCGAGCGCCACGGCGCAGCTCCAGGCGCTGTTCGGCGCCCGCGTCGGCCTCGTCCACGGCCGCATGAAGGGGCCGGAGCGCGACCGCGTCGATGGAAGCCTTCGCCGCAGGGCGGCATCGATCTTCTGGTCGCGACCACCGTGGTCGAGGTCGGGGTCGATGTGCCGGCCGCGACGGTGATGGTGATCGAGCACGCCGAGCGCTTCGGCCTCGCCCAGCTCCATCAGCTTCGCGGCCGCATCGGGCGCAGCGACAAGCCGTCGACCTGCCTCCTCGTCTATGCCGCGCCGCTGAGCGAGACGGCCAAGGCGCGGCTCACGATCCTGCGCGAGAGCCAGGACGGATTCCGCATCGCCGAGGAGGATTTGCGGCTGCGCGGCGCCGGCGAGGTGCTGGGCACGCGCCAGAGCGGCGCTGCCGGCAGCTGCGGCTCGCCGATCTTGCCGTCCATGCCGAGCTGCTCGAGGCGGCGCGCGACGATGCGCGGCTCATCCTCGCGCGCGATCCCGAGCTCGAGAGCCCGCGCGGCCAGGCGCTGCGCACGCTGCTCTATCTTTTCGCGCGCGACCTCGCGGTGCGCTATCTGCGCTCGGGTTAGCGCGGCGGCGCGGCGACGCGCCGCGGCGGTTCGACGTCGGCGGACGACGGGAGCGGGCGGTCGGGCGGCGCGATGATGCCGCCGGAAATGACCAGCTTGATCCCCTCCTCCACGCTCATCGCCAGCGTCACGAGATCGCGCCGCGCGCACGAACATGAGATAGCCCGAGGTCGGATTGGGCGTCGTCGGCACATAGATCGCGACCGCGTCCGCACCGACCTGGTCGCGATCTCGCCCTGCGGCTGCGCCGTGACGAAGGCCACCGTCCACATGCCGGGGCGCGGCCATTCGGTCAGCACCACCTCGCGGAAGGTGTTGCTCTGGCTCGCCAGCACGGTCTCGAAGATCTGCTTTGCCGCGTTGTAGATGCCGCGCACCACCGGCATGCGCTGCACGATGTGCTCGCTGAGGCGCAGCAGCAGCCGGCCGAGATAGCCCGCCGTCGAGCGCGCCGACCAGGGTCAGCCCGACGACGCGCGATCACCAGCCCGAGGCCCGGCAAGCGGCACATAGGTCGCCGGGATTGTACTGCGCCGGCAGCAGGCCGCCGACCGACTGGTCGATGAAATGGACGAAGATCCAGGTGAGATAGAGGGTGAGCGCGATCGGCCCGGTCACGAGGATGCCGGCGATGAAATAGGCGCGCAGGCGCTCGACCACGCGGTGGCGCCTGCGGCGCGGCGGAAGCGAGGCGAGGCAGGGGTCCGTTGGCATGGCTCGATGCGATCGACAACGGCGGCGACGCAGTGCATCACGCGCAACGCTCGAACATGTGATAGGCGGAGGGCCGACTTTCGCTTACCGTTCATGTCCGAGCGGGATGCAGGCGTGCCTGCGCCCGCGCTTCGCACTCTAACGGCCCGGAAAGCCCGCCGCCAGTGAGCACGCCGCACGCCCGACTCCGTCGCGCTCGCCAGCGCGGTTCCGCCCCATGCGCTGGGCCAGGAGGAGGTGGCGCAGCGCGCGCGCCACCTGTTCGCGGCCAGTCGCCGGCGCCGAGCTCGAACGGCTGATGCCGGTCTTTGCCAATGCCGGCATCGAGCGGCGCTATTCCTGCGTGCCGATCGAGTGGTACGACCGAGCCGCATGGCTGGGTCGAGCGCAACGCGCTCTATCTCGACCACGCGGTCCGGCTGCTCGAGCGCGCCGCGCGCGCGGCGCTGGCGCGCGCCGGGATCGCGCCGCCAGCAGTCGATGCCGTGGTCTGCGTCTCGACCACCGGCATCGCCACGCCGAGCCTCGATGCGGTGCTGATCGGACGGCTCGGCCTCGAGCCGGACGTGCGGCGGCTGCCGATCTTCGGGCTCGGCTGCGCCGGCGGCGTCATCGGCCTGGCGCGCGCGGCCGAGCTGGCGCGCGCCGCGCCCGCGGCGCACGTGCTGTTCCTGGTGGTCGAGCTGTGCGCCCTCGCCTTCCGCAAGGACGACGTCTCGAAGAGCAACATCGTCGCGACCGCGCTGTTCGGCGACGGCGCGGCGGCGGCGATCGTTGTCGTGCACGCGGCGCGGGCCCGGCGGTCGCCTGCGCGGGCGAGCATACCTGGCCGCACTCGCTCGACGTGATGGGCTGGGAGGTCGCCGCCGACGGGCTCAAGGCGGTGTTCTCGCGCGACATCCCGACCCTGGTGCAGCGCGAGCTGCGCGGCGTGACGGATTCGTTCCTGGCGCGCCACGGATCTGACGCTGGCGGATATCGCCCACTTCGTCTGCCATCCCGGCGGCGCCAAGGTGATCACCGCGCTCGAGGCCGCCTTCGGGCTCGCCGCCGGGGCGCTCGATCGAGGCGCGCAGCGTGCTGCGCGACGTATGGCAACATGTCGGCCGCGACGGTGCTGTTCGTGCTCGAGCGCATGCTGCGAGCCCGCGCGCCGCAGGGCGGATGCTGCTGACCGCGCTCGGTCCCGGCTTCACCGCCGGCTTCGTTGTCCTCGAGCGCCGAGCGATGAGCGCGGTCGCGATCGCGGTCGGGCTGGTCGCGGCCCAGCGTCTTGCCGAACTGGCGCTCTCGGCCCGCAACGCGCGGGCGCTGCGGCGCCGCGGCGCGGTCGAGACGGGGCAGCGGCAATATTCGCTTATCGTCGCGCTGCACGTCGCGTGGCTGGCGGCGCTGGTGCTGCTCGTGCCGCCGGCGACGCGCCCCTATATCCTCATCGTATGTATTTACATCGCTCTGCAACTCATTAGAATTTGGGCGATCCTGAGCCTCGGCCCTTATTGGACGACGCGGGTGCTGACGGTGCCGGACGCGCCGCTGGTGCGGCGCGGTCCCTATCGTTTCCTGCGCCATCCCATCTACGCCGTGGTTGTCGCGGAGATTGCGCTGCTGCCGCTGGCGTTCGGGGCGTGGCGCATCGCCGTCGTCTTCTCGCTCGCCAATCTCGGCCTCCTCGCTTGGCGCATCGCGGTGGAGGATCGCGCCTTGGCGCCGCGCCGCGCCGCCTGAGGCATGACGTGCCGTCGCGTCACTTTCGCTTAACCAATTGGGCCTAGTTTCGGGACGAAGTGCAAAGCCGGGAGCGCCATGGTCGCGCCGAACCATCCCTATCCGGTCGTTCCGCGAGGCGCCGATCCCGCCATCGCCCGACCCATCCGCCAGGCAAGCCAAGCCAGCAATGCCGATTTCGGCCTGCTCATGGCCGAGGCGGCGCAGGAGAGCGGCTTCCGTCCGGACGCCAAGGCCGCGACCGGCAGCGCTGCCGGGCTCTATCAGTTCATCGGTTCGACCTGGCTCGACATGATGCACCGGTTCGGCGCGAAATACGGCGAAGGCGCGCTCGCCCAGGCCATCACCGTCGATGCGTCGGGCCGGCCCACGGTGGCCGATTCCACGACGCGGCAGCGTATCCTGGCGCTGCGCGACGACCCGTCGCTGTCGGCGGCACTGGCGGGCGAGTATGCCAATCTCAACCGCGGCGAGGTCGAACGCGCGCTCGGCCACGCGCCCAACCGCGCCGACCTCTACATGGCGCATTTCCTTGGCCCCGCCGGCGCGACGACGTTCCTGAAGGCGCTCGAGACCAAGGGCGCCACGCCGGCCGCGGAACTGCTGCCGGAGGCGGCGGCAAGCAACCGCAGCGTCTTCTATGACGGCGACACCGGGCGCGCCCGCAGCGTCGCCGAGATCTACCGCACGCTCGGCGGCCGCATCGAGCAGGAAGCGGCGGATTTTTCCGCCGAGGCCGGCGGGGCCGAAATGCTACCGGCCAGCGACGACATCACCGGCACCGCCGCAGCCGCCGTCCCTGCCACGAGCGCCACGCCGCGCCTCGCTTTCGCCGGCCTGACCCTGAGCCAGCCGGTGGCGGCGATGCTCGATACCCTGACGCTCGCGGCGCTCAAGCTCGTCTCCGGCCCCGCGCCCGCCCACCCGCACCGCGCCGACACCACGAGCTGAGCCGATCCGATTGACCGTCCCGGACCCGCGCCCTAAGGTCGCGGCCGCTCTCGAGCCCGTAGCTCAGCCGGTAGAGCACTTGACTTTTAATCAAGGGGTCGCGGGTTCGAGCCCCGCCGGGCTCACCACGAAAATCGACGCCTCAAGTTTCCTGCGACGGCGCAAAACGCGGCCGCGCCAGCGCCAGCGCGCCGCGCCGCGCGCTATTGCGTCGCCGGAAACAGTTTGGCGCCAGCCTCGTCCTTGAGGGCGAACGGCTTCGCGCTAAGCAGCTTTTCGACGTAGAGGTCGATCTGGTCGTCGCGAAGCTTCGCGACGATCTGGTCGTGTACCTCGTCGATCGGCGGCATCATCGCGGGCGCGATGTCGAGGACCTTGATGATGTGCCATCCTCCATCCGCCAGCACCGGCTCGGTGACGCCCTTCTCCTTCACCGCCGATACTGCCGCCAGGATTTTCGGAAGCATCTGATTTGGGGTGAGCCAGCCGAGATCGCCGCCGCGTGCCGCGCCGATCTTGTAAGAGGAGTTGGCACGCGCGAGCGCAGCGAAATCGCTGCCCTTCGCCTTTGCTTTCTGCGCGAGGTCGCGCGCTTTCTTCGCAGCGGCGGCAGCCACATCCTTCGACGCGTCAGACGGCACTCCAATGAAGATTTGCGCAAGGTGATACTGAGTCGGCATGACGTAGTTGCTCTGCCGCTTGTCATATTCCTGTTTCACTTCCGCCTCGTTCGGGAACGAAGGCGAGGGAAGCGCCACCGACTCGAGATAGTCGTGGATGACGATGTCATCGCGCTCATGCGCGATCTCGGCCGCCACCTCCGGCTTCTTGTCCCAGCCCTGCTTCAGCGCCTGGTCGAGGACCAACTTGCGACCGTAGGCGCTGCGCACCAGCTTCGCCATCAATCGCGGATCGCTCAACGCATGCTCGCGCGACTGCGGCGAAAGCGTCGGCATCAAATCCTTGATCTCCGATGCCGTCACTTGCTGCGAGCCGAAGGTCGCGACCACGGCGTCATCGGCGAGCGCCGCGGCGGCAATGCCAAGGCTGGCCGCGGCCAGCGCACCGCACAGGATCCGTTGGTACGAACGTCGCATCATCATTATCACTCCAATAAAGGCCTCACCGTCGCGCGTCGAGCGCCGCGGCCACCACAGGGCGGCAATGGCTTGCCTGGGCGCCGTCGTTCACCGCAACAATGCGCCGGCAGTCGCAGTGGGGACGATCAGGAGCGCGGGACGGCATAAGATGGCAGGAAATGGTTGCAAATGGTTGCCACAGCCTGGTTAAGGGACACTTAACTTCAAGCAACGCGGGGTACCGGCAGGCGCGCCGGCCGGGCCGCTCGCATCAGCGGTCAAAAGCGTCGCGCAGGGTCCGGCCAAGTTCTTCCTTGCGGTAGGGCTTGCTCAGCAGGCGAATTTTGAGGCTCTCGCCGCTGCCGGGGAGGTTGCCGCCGGGAAACCCGGAGGTCAAGACGACTTTCATCCCGGGCCAGCGCGCCAGGGCGGTCCGCGCAAGATCATAGCCGCTCATGCCCCCGGCCATGACCACGTCGGTGAAGAGGAGATCGAACGGGCGCGTCTCCAGCGCCGTCAAGGCAGCGTGCGCGTTTTCGGCGTCGTCGGTGCGATAGCCGAGATCCTTGAGCTGGCGCAGGACGACGCGGCGCAGATCGGCATTATCCTCGACCACCAGCACCCTCTCGTTGCTGCCGCGAACCAGGGACGCCGCCGGCGCCGCGACCGCCCCCTGCACGCCGGTCGCGGCGCGCGGGAGATAAAGGCGAAAGGTCGTGCCGACTCCCTCCTCGCTATAGACATTGATATGCCCGCCGGACTGCTTCATGAACCCGAATACCATGCTGAGGCCGAGGCCGGTTCCCTTGCCCAGTTCCTTCGTCGTGAAGAACGGCTCGAAGATGTGGCTCACGGTCTCGGCCGCCATCCCCGAGCCGGTATCGCTGACCTCGATCGTGGCATAGTCGCCCGGCCGCACCTCCGCGTGGAGCCCTGCATAGTCCTCGTCGAGCGTGCGGTTGCCGGTCGTGATTGTCAGGCGGCCGCCCTTCGGCATGGCATCGCGCGCGTTCGTGGCGAGATTGGTGAGGCTCGCCTCGAGCTGCATCGGGTCGGCTTCGACGGGCCAAACATTCTCGCCCAGCGCCAGCGCGATCTCGATATGCTCGCCAAGCGTGCGCGCGAGGAGCTTGCTGATGCCGCCGACATGCTCGTTGACGTCGATGCGCTGGGGTTGAAGGGCCTGGCGGCGGGCGAAGGCGAGCAGACGCTGGGTGAGGTCGGCGCCCCGCATGGCGGCTTCGAACGCGTCCTGCGTCAGTTCTTGGGCCTCCGGATCGGCCTTTACACGATCGCGCAGCAATTCGACATTGCCGATGATGACGCCGAGCAAATTGTTGAAATCGTGGGCCATGCCGCCGGTGAGATTGCCGATCGCCTCCATCTTCTGCGCCTGCACGAGCTGCGCTTCGGCGCGGTGCCGTTCGGCGATCTCGGCCTTCAGCGCGTCGTTCGAGCGCGTGAGCTCCCGCGTGCGCTCGCTGATCCGGTTGGCGAGGCCGCGCGCATGCCCTGCGAGCGCCGCATTGGCAGCGGCGAGCTTGCGATGAAGCCCGTTCGTCTCGAGCAGCAGCAGCACGAGCACGAAGCTCGCCGCCAGCAGGCCATAGATGCGGCCGGCATACCACCCGAGATCGTATCGGGACGAAGCTATGACAGCGCTCAGCGCCACGTCGAAGAGCCAGGCGCACAGCACCACCATCATCCATTGGTCGAGAACGACCGGCCGTCGCCGTCGCCACAACAGGACGAGCGCGAGAAGGCTGATCGCCAGAATGGCCGGACTGACGCCCTTCGTCACGAGCAATGAGAAATCCGCGCCCTGGAGGAGGACCGGCAGAGTGTCGTGCCCAACCGTGGTCCAGACCGTGCAAGCGGCTGCCGCCGCCGTGACCGCGGCCATTGCGCTCACGATCGCCGCGCCCGGCCGCGCCACCAGCTTGGGCCTGGTGTCGTCGAGTTTCCCGAGCACGGCATAGGCCAGAACGAACCCGCCGAACCCGCCGTGCCACAGCACGTAAAGCCACCCCGTCGTCTGCGGGCCCGCCCCGAGGAGACCGCTCGGTCCGAACGCGCCGGGGAAAGTCAGCGCGTGCGGAATGATCATGAGCGCATCGAACAGGTATCCCGACGCCAGAGCGAGGAGCGCGCGCGAGCGCAGTTCGATGAACAGGCCGAAGATCAGCACCGAAGTGATCAGATCGTTCAGCAGCAGCGCGGACTCGTAGCTCGGTATGAACGCGGGGACCACCGGCAGCTGCACATGTACGAACGGCACGGCGAGAACGAAGCCCAGGGTTGAAAGCGCAACGACGACCAGCGCCATGTGTCGCTCGCGCCGGCCCGCGGGCACCGTGGACAGCAAGTGATGCGGCTCCTCGTCCGGCGCGATCGGGCTGCTCGAATCCGTCACGCCGAGGGGGCACGCTTGCGGCTTTCCCATGACCGGCCAGGGCGGTTGCTGCACATCGCCGCCGCGCACCTGATCGGGCCGGTCGCGTGGCGGGGCGGCTTTCACTTCGAGCATGCGACGCACGCGAGCCATGACACGCCGTTCGCCTCTCTGTCAGCCGGGCAAGCCGAAGACGATCCGCCTCAGTCGCGGCCGCATATCGCGGTAGCCAGGGACCGCTGCGACAATATCCAAAGTATGCCGGTTCATCATTACCGACACGTCAATAAGCCTCGTTGCCATCGCAAGGGTTTTTGCGCGCGTTTCTTCACGGTGGCAGCGAAACGTTAAAGAATTCCACCGGCAACGGCACGGCGCGACGAGGCCGCTGCGGGGTGCGATTCGGGCGATGGCGGGAAGCGCGCCGCCGCTCTAAACTCGTCGTCGGCTCACGGTCGAGGGGCGCAGCATGATCGTCAAGCAGATCTGGACGGCAAATGCCGGTCGCAACTTCAATTATCTTATCGCCTGCGGGCAAACCGGCGAGGCGTTGGCCGTCGATCCCTTGGATCACGAAAAATGCCTTGCCGCGGCGCGCGCGGCCGGATGGACCATCACCCAAATCCTCAATACCCACGAGCATCGCGATCACACCGGCGGCAACCAGCCGATGATCGCGGCAACGGGCGCCAAGCTGCTGGCTCATGCCAACGCCAAGGACAAGATCCCCGGCGTCGATCGCGGCCTTGCCGCCGGCGACGTCATACGGGTCGGCAAGACGGTCGAGCTCGAATGCCTCGATACGCCGGGCCATACCATGTCCCATATCTGCGTCAAGGCGCGGGGCGACGAGGCGGCGCTGTTTTGCGGCGACACGCTGTTCAACGCGGGCGCCGGCAATTGCCATAACGGCGGCCATCCGGCCGAGCTCTACAACACCTTCGCCAGCCAGCTCGACAAGCTGCCGGACACGACGCGGGTCTATCCAGGCCATGACTACATCGCGCGCAATCTTGCCTTCACCCTCGACCGCGAGCCGGATAACGCCGCCGCCCGCGCAATGCTGCCGGGGATGGAGCTGCAGGATCCGGCGAAGGCGCTGGTCACGACGCTGAAGCTCGAACGGGAAATCAACACGTTCTTCCGCCTCGGGAGCCCGTCGGTGATCCGGCGCCTGCGCGAGGCCTTCCCGGACTTGCCGGATCAGCCCGATCGCAAGACCGTGTTCCTCAAGCTGCGCGAGCTCAGGAACAAGTGGTAGCGCCCCGTCAGTCGGAAGCCGTGAGTTCCGCCGCCGCGTTGGTGCCGGCGATATAGCCCTGGCAAGTCGCGCGGGCGAGACCGTGCTGACTGAATCCGCCGGCCGATTCGCCGCCGCAATAGAGGCCGGGGATCACGCGGCCCTGCATGTCCATCACCTGGCAGCGGGCGTTGATGCGCAGGCCCGCGCGCGTGTCGTGCACCACGGGCGTCGCCCAGGCGGCATAAAAGGGCGGCGTGGCGATAGGGTAGCGCGGCTCGGGCTTGCCGAAATCGTCGTCCTGCCCGGAAGCGACGAAGCCGTTGTAGCGGGCGACGGTCGCCTCGAGAGCCTCCGGCGGCATCGGCCGGCGCTGGTA
Organism: uncultured Alphaproteobacteria bacterium; assembly: GCA_963721625.1. Lineage (GTDB taxonomy): Bacteria > Pseudomonadota > Alphaproteobacteria > ATCC43930 > CGMCC-115725 > DATJLY01. The sequence goes on along the minus strand of CAVRKF010000019.1, from coordinate 321,753 downwards.
TTTCATCACGATCTTGCGCGCGAGGCCGGCGATCGTGTCGGCGCTGAAGAAGAACCCGGCTTCGATGTCGACATTGGGCGGCACCGGATTCCACTTCTCGCGGCGGACCGCGTCGGCATCGAAGATGGCCCAGATCGGGCCGCCGCCATTGTGCCCGTCATCCAACCCCGCCATGGCGGCGTTGATGAAATTACTGGGGTTGAAGGTGACGGCCTGGGCGTTGCGGTAGCTGCCCTGGAGATAGGGATCGATGCTGTTGTAGTTGTTGCCGGTGAACTGCTCGCCGGTCTCGTCGTAGAAGCGTCGCCCCAGCATGTTCACCAGGATCGCGTCCTGCCAGTCCGCGACCCGGAGGCCCGAGGCGCGGGCGCGGTGGAACACCGCGCTGCCGGGCATCCATTGCAGGTTGCGATAGCCGTACTGGCAGCCGATCATGCCGGCCTTGGTCAGGGTGAGGCCGACCTCGCTGGTCTGGTTGGCAAGGCCCCACAGCCCGGCGCCGACCGCCATGGCGGCAAGCTCGCCGCTGGCATCCTGGTCCGACCACGGCATGCCGGCGAGGCCGCAATATTCCTCGGTCAGGCGCGGGTCGAACATGCGGCGGAACTCGACATTGCCGGTCGAGCCGCCGGTGGCGATGATGACGGCCTTGCGCGCGCGGATGTCCACCGTCGCGCCGTTGTGGTCCACGGCGATGCCGAGCACGCGGCCCGTGCGCGGTGCCGCGCGGTGGATCGCGGTCATCTTGTGCTCGAGCAGGATCTCGACGCCGGCCTTGCGCGCCGCGGCCTCGAGCGGACGCATCAGCCCGTTGCCGGTCGACATGGTCGCGCGCACCGCCGGGTCGGCCGGTTTGCCGGTCTGCACCAGCGGCCAATCCATCGGCGCGGCGTGCATCTCGCGCGGCACCGAATTGCCGACCGAATTGCCGCCGCGGCTGTCCGGCTCCTTGTCGACGAAGACCACGCCATGCGCGACCAGCCACTCGAAGGTGGCGACGCTGTTATCGGCGAAGGCGCGGACGATCTCGCGGTCGTTGTAGCGATAATCCGGAAAGCCGTTCGTCCCCACCACCGACCAGTCGGTCAGGTCGCGGAACAGCAGGTCGGGCGAGTCGGCGATGCCGTATTTCTTCTGCACGCTGGTGCCGCCGCCCAACGGCACGTTGCCGCCGCTGGTGATGGCGTGGCCGCCGGTATGGTCCTCGGCCTCGACCACGATCACCGATGCGCCCGCTTCGCGCGCGACGATCGCGGCGGGCAGTCCGGTCGCGCCCGAGCCGACCACCACCACATCCGCTTCGATCTGCCACGCAGGCGCCGCCGCTTCCTCCCCCGTCACCGCCGTCTCTCCGCCGTTTATGGTTTCCGAACCGTGCCCCCTGCGATACAGGCAAAGCCGGATCGCGGCAAGATGCTCGCCGCCGCGCCGCTCACCGGCCTTTCACGCGCTGCAGGAAGTGGAGCACGTCGCCGGTGAATTGCTGCGGGTCCTGCAGAAACGAGAAGTGGCTCACATCCGGCTCGATCAGCAATCCGGCATCGGGGATGTGGTCGGCCATGAACAGCGTGTTCTCGCGCTTGATCGCCTCGTCATGGTCGGCATCGACGATCCATGTCGGCACGGTGATGGCGTGAAGCTGGGCCGCGGTGAAGTTGGGCTGCGTCGCCCACATCTTGGTGATCTGGTGAGGAATTGCTTGTACTGCGTCGGCGTCGGCGACAGCGCCTCGTATTCCCGCTCGGCGCGGGCGATATAGGCGGTGAAGACCGGACTTTTGTCGATGTCCTTGACGCCGCTCGGGTCGGAATTGGCGGCGAAGGCGAACAGCTTGCTCAGGCGCTCGGGGTGATGAATGGCGATATCGAGCCCGAGGATCGCCCCGTCGCTCCAGCCGACGATCGCCGCCTTCGGGATTTTCAGAAAATCCATCAGCCCGATCACGTCGGACGCCATCAGGTCGTAGCCGAAGGGCGCGGCGTTGCGCGTGCTGCGCCCGTGGCCGCGGCTGTCCATGACGATGACGCGATAATGACGCGCCAGGAGCGGCACCTGGTTGCCCCAGTAATTCGCGTTCGCAAGCCCGCCATGCAGCAGGATGACAGGCGTGCCGTGGCCGAAGACGGCATACCAGATCCTGACCCCGTTCACCGCGGCATAGCCGCTCCGCTCCGGCTTGGGCAGGCTCGGCGTCGGCGGCAAGGTCTCCCATTGCGTGGCCGCCGCGGCTGCGGCGGCGGACAGGAACATCAAGAGCGCGAGCAGGCATGCGAGGCGGCCGTAGCGCATGGTATTCCCCTGGGATCGAAGCGCCTCAGCCTCGTCCAAGCGCCGTGTCATGTCCACCGGCGAACGCGGGGCGCCGTTCCGGTTGCGACGCGGCCGCCGGCGCCGCTACCATCCCGGCACCGCCGTTGCACGCGCGAAGGGAGGCGTCATGGCCGACACGATCGCGTTCTATTTCGACTTCATCAGCCCGTTTTCCTATCTCGCCTATCAGCGGTTGCCGCCTCTGGCCGCGCGTTTCGGCCTTGGCGTCGCGTGCCACGCGATCAACCTTGCCGAGGTCAAGCTTCTCGCCGGCAATACCGGCCCGACCAGCCGCTCCCAGCCGCTCAAGCGCCGCTACAATCAGACCGACAAGGAGCGCTGGGCGCAACGCTACGGCGTGCCGATCGTGAACCCCGCCTCTTACGAACCCGACCGCCTCAACAAGGGCACGTATTTTGCCGACGATCGCGGCTGCACCGACAACTATGTAGCCTATGCCTGGCGCAAGGTGTGGGGCGAAGGCGGCGACATGGCGGCGACGGCGCTGCTGCGCGATGTCGCGCGCCATTGCGGTTTCGACGAAGCGGCTTTTCTCGCCTTCACGACGTCGCCCGAGGCGGACGAGCGCTATCGCCTCGCCACCGCCGCGGCGCACGAAAAGGGCGTCTTCGGCGTCCCCACGATGATGGTCGGCGATGCCACGTGGTGGGGCAACGACCGCTTGGATTTCCTCGAAGAATTTCTCGGCGCCCGCAGCGATGCCCCGGCCGCGGCTTCGGGCTAGGAGCCGCCGGCAGGCAACCCGGCAGCTTCCTCGACGTCGATCGCAACCTTGTCGGGATAGAAGCTGAGATAGGACTTGATGCGCGGAGCCTCGGGCAGCGGGTCCTCGTAGGACCAGGCTGCGTCCGGCTGGGTGTACCCGCCGGCGCGCAGGGTGAAGTAGGAGGCAAAGCCCTTATACGGGCAGACAGTGCGGTTCGGCGACCGCTCCATGAGTTCCATGCGCACGTCCTCGCGCGGAATGTAGTAGCGGGTCGGTAGCCCGGTCTCGAACAGGAACAGGGCGCGGCGCGTCTCGGCAATCCGGATGCCCGCCGCTTCGATGCGAACGCGGCGCGCGCTCGCCCGCACGTCGATGCGGTGATAGGGATCGCGGGGGTGGCCGAACACCTCCTCGTCCTCCTCGTACCAGTGATCGACCTGGGCCGGATCGAAGGCCAAGGCGCCGGCTAGGGCCGCCGCCGCCGGCGCCGGGCGCGCCATAGCTCCACAGCGCATCGGCATAGCTTCGCTCGCCGAGCTTCAGCACCCAGAACACGGCTTCGCCCAACAGCGGATGCCGGTCGCGGCGGGCGCTCGGCGTCAGGAGATCGGTGCGCGTATCGGCGCGGGGAAAGTAATAGGCGGGCCGCCGGCCGCGCTCGAGCAGGATCAGCGGCGCCGATGAATCGGCGACCGCGCATCCGTTGATGACGACGCGGACACGCTTGGCGCACGGCACGACGGCGATGGAGCTGCCATCCGCGGCGATGGGCGAACCGACTGGCTGCGGCATCATGCACCTCCCCGTGCGCGAGCCTAGCAGACCGGCGGCGGCGGCGGCTATCGGTGGACGACGTTCGGCCGGCTGAACGCCGCGCGCGGCGCCGTTACGGTGCGGGGCAAAGATGGCAAAGCGCGCAATCGCTCACATCCTGGACCATGGCGAAGGGCAGGACCAGCATGCGATAGCGGGGCGCATTGCCGTCGATGGGAAAGCTCTGCGTCTCGTCGACTTTCACGGCACGCCGGGCCGCGTGGCGGGCACGCGAGAGAATCCAATCGGTCACCATCGGCGTGTATTCGATCGCGCCGTCGTCGGCGCCGAGCCGCGAAATGCGCGGCATCGCCGCGCCGCCGTCGAAGGCGACGATGAGACTTCCCGGCCAGGAATTTCCGACCAGGCCGCGATCGAGATCGGCGAGCACCGGGAACGGGCGGCCGCGGCGCAACCGTTCCCAATAGATCACGATCTCCTCGGCCCGCGCCAGCGACACGGCGGCGCGCACGATCGGCGGTGGCGGCGACGGCTCGGGCGGTATGGCCGGCGGCACTGCGGCCGCCAGGCTGCCGGTGATATCGCCGGACTTGTCCGGCGCCGACGGCGGCTCGACGTGTCGGACGACGACGAGGTCAGTCAATGACGCCGTGGAACGCTTGGCAGTGCTCATGGCTGCGGCCACACCCCCGGGACCGGACCGCCGGGCGCGGGCGGCGCTACGCCGCATGCGAGGCAATGGCAGCGTCCGTCGATGAGGGTGGGCACGACATGGTCGAGATAATGATCGAGCGCGGCCAGGAGCAACGCCTGGGCGCTTTTGTGCAAATGCGCCGTCGCCAGCCGCAGGCGGCGATGCCGCTCCTCCTCGAGGCGCAAGGCCAGACGCGCGCGGCCGTCCGATCGGCGCGCCCGCCCGCCGCCGCCGCCGCCGCTGCTGCGCACCGTGGTCAGGCGGCTCGGCGCGGCTGCGCCCTTGGCGACAAGCAGCGCCTCGGTGAGTGATGCCGGCTCCAGCAGGTTCATGCCGCACCTTGGGAAGCGATGGTGCCGCCGGCCGCCGGCATGAACATCGTGCTCGGCAGCATGGTCCGGAAGTCGCGGTTGATGCGGCGCTCGAGATATTCCCACAGCTCCGCGATCTCGCTCGCCGAACGCGCGTCGCCGGCGATCTCCATCACGGTGCGCCCGTCGATCATGCTGGCGGCGAAGCCGGTACGGTGATGGACGATGGTCGGCGCGAGCGTGCCGTGCTGCGATAGCGCCATCACGGCTTCGGCAGTGATGCGCGCGCGCGGCGTGGCGCCGTTGAGGACGAACACCAGAGGCTTGGCCAGGCGCTCAACCAGCTCGACCGTGGCGCCGACGGCGCGCAAATCGTGCGGGCTCGGCCGGGCCGGTATGATGACAAAGTCGGCCAGGCGGATGACCTCCACAATGGTCGCCTCGATCGCCGGCGGCGTGTCGATGATCAGCAGCTTGATGCCGAAGCCGCGCATCCGCTCGACATCGGCGGCAAGGCGCGCCGTGGTTGTGCGGGCGAAGAGCGGCGTATCCGCTTTGCGCGCATTCCACCACTCCGAAAGACTGCCTTGAGGGTCGGTGTCGACCAGCGCCACCGGACCCGCATCCGCTCTGTTGGCGGCGACGGCGAGATGGCCGGCAAGCGTCGTCTTGCCCGATCCGCCCTTCTGTGATGCGATCGCGATAATGTGCATGCCCCGATCTCCGGAAATGGGCCGCGCGAGAGGCGATGGTTTTATACGGAAAGCCGTGTAAGAGATACGAATATCGACGAGGATTTAGCTGCAAAATCGCGCGAATTATTGCGGCCGCGGCGGGCGATGTTTGGTAAAATTTGTGTATACGGCCTGTCGCACCGGGGATGGATGCGTCGGGCCGGCCGTAAATGAGGTGCAACACGCAAAGCCCGTGGCGCTGCAAGCGCGCCCTATCGGCAAGACACCAGCAAGATGAGAGGATCCCACATATGAGAAGCCTTGCGCGCGCGGCGATCGCCGCCGGACTCTGTGCCGCGTTGGCGCCAACGGCGTCAGCGCAACGCCACGAACCGGGCCCCGGCTGGCACGGCGACATCCACCACTTTCACGATCACGATTTTGGGGTCTGGCGCGGCGGCCACTGGTTCCATGGCAACTATGGCGGCCGGCTCGGCTGGTGGTGGGTGGTCGGGCCCTCGTTCTATTTCTATCCGACGCCGATCTATCCTTATCCCGACCCCTATGTCCCGCCGGTCGTGACCGTGCCGCCGGCGGCGGCGGCGACTTGGTATTACTGTCCCAATCCGCCGGGCTATTATCCCTATGTGACGCAATGTCCGGTGCCGTGGCAGCCGGTCCAGGCGCCCCCGGCGCAATGAGTCCCACCGGGCCGCGCGCCACGCCGCCACGGGTGGCGCGCGGCCACAAGGCTTAACTTTATTATTTGGGATTTTAATAATATTTGCCGATTGCTTCAGGGCGCCCATTTTCTTATCGTGCGCGCAAGAACATTCAATCGTCATAAAGGTTCTTGCCATGACACGCTCCTCACCACTCGGGCGCCCGCGGCCGGGTTGGGATCGTTTGCCGACCGCGAGCCCGATCGAAACCCTGATCGGCCAACGGCGCTGGCGGATCCTTCAGAATGCCCAGCCGCTGCTCACGCCGACCGAGCCGGCCCCGTCATGGATCAGAACGCCAGAGCAATTCGTCGAATGGTTGGCGATCCGGCTCACGCCGACGGAACTGCGCTGCTATTTCCAGGATCTCGAGGACATCGCCCGGCACAGTTACGACCTTGAAATGCTGCGCTTCGTGCGGCGCTATCTTGGCCCGCTGCGCAAGCGCGGTCGCGGCTGACGGCAGCGCTGCATCTTCAACAATCGGATGAGGAGGAATGGGTAGCCCCGCCTGCTGCTTGGAGGAAAGGGGTGCAGGCGGGGCTGACCCAGGGGTCGTCACCCGCCAAGGGGGTCGAGCGGGCTAGCGGCAATGCCGCCTCGGCATTACGTCGCAATTGAAACTGATAGCCAAGTTAAATCAATTTCATGAAACCGCTTGCGGCGTGCCGTTCATGCCTTGGCGGCGCCCGCGCGCGGACGCAGCTTGTCGTGGCGCGGCGCGGCGAAGCGCTGCGCCAGACGCTCGGCCACGCGCGCGCTCACGAACGGCGTGACGTCCCCGCCCAATTGTCCGATTTCCTTGACGAAACGCGACGAGATGAACTGATAGCGGTCCGATGCCATGAGGAACACGGTCTCGACCATGGCGTTGAGCCGGCTGTTCATGCCCGCCATCTGGAATTCGTATTCGAAATCCGAGACGGCGCGCAGGCCGCGGATGATCACCGAAGCCTCAACCGCCACCGCGAAATGCATGAGCAGCGAATTGAACGGGCGCACCTCGACGCGGCCGCGCGTTTCGGCGTCGGCGAGATGGACGAGTTCCTCGCGCACCATCGCGACGCGCTCGTCGGTCGTGAACAGCGGCCCCTTGCCGTCGTTGCGGGCGACGCCGATGACCAGCCGGTCGACGATCTTCGTCGCGCGCAAGATGATGTCGGTATGGCCGTTGGTGATCGGATCGAACGTGCCGGGATAGATGCCGACATGCAAATTGCTCATGATACCGCCTCTTCCGCTGGAGCGTCGTCACCGCTGTCGTCGGCCTCGGGGAAACGTGCGGCCGAGACGACGCGCTCGTCGTCCTCGACCTTGATGACGACGACGCCGCCACTGCGGCGGCGGCGGATGCTGATATCGCCGACCGGCACGCGGATCACCATGCCGGCATCGGTCACCAGCATGATCTGGTCGCCCTCAGCGACCGGGAAGACCGCAATGGTCGCATCCTGGTCACGCGCGAGCGCGATGGTCTCGCGCCCCTGCCCGCCGCGGCCGGTGATGGGATAGTCGTAGGCCGAGGTCCGCTTGCCGAAGCCCTTTTCGGTGATGGTCAGCACGAATTCCTCGCGCGCCGCCAGATCGGCATATTGCTCTTCGGTGATCGTGGCCGGCGCAATACCGTTGCCGTTCTCGCCCTCGCCCTCGTCCACCTCGCCCGGCTCCTCGACGCTGCCGCGGCGGCGCTCATTGGCCAGGCGCACATAGGCATAGCGCAGTTCGGTTGCGACGTCCTCGTGGCGCAGCACCGAGAGCGACACGACGGCATCGCCCGGTTCGGTGAGGCGGATGCCGCGCACCCCGACCGAGGTGCGGCCGGTGAAGACGCGTACATCGGCGACCGGAAAGCGAATGCAGCGGCCGCTGCGGGTCGCGAGCATTATGTCGTCGCCCTCGGTGCAGATCGTCGCGGCGATGAGCCGGTCGTCGGCGTCCTCGCCCTCGAACTTCATGGCGATCTTGCCGTTGGCGAAGACGGTGGCGAAATCGGCGAGGGCGTTGCGGCGGACGTTGCCCTTGGCCGTGGCGAAGACGACGTTGAGCGCGCTCAAATCGGCCTCGTCCTCGGCCAGCGGCATGACGGTCGATATGGTCTCGCCCGGCGCGAGGTTGGGCAGCAGATTGACCATCGCCTTGCCGCGCGACTGCGGCGTGCCGACCGGCAGGCGGTAGATCTTGAGCCGGTACACCCGGCCCGACGAGGTAAAGAACAGCACCGGCGCGTGGGTCGAGGCGACGAAGACCTCGCTGACAACGTCCTCCTCGCGCATCGCCATGCCGGTTCGGCCGCGGCCGCCACGACGCTGCGCGCGATAGGTCGAGAGCGGCACCCGCTTGATGTAGCCGCCATGGCTGACCGTCACGACCATGTCCTCGCGCTGGATCAGGTCCTCGATGTCGGTCTCGAATTCGATTTCCTCGATCACCGTGCGGCGCGGGTTGGCAAACTGTTCCTTGACGGCGCGCAGCTCCTCGCGCAGCACGTCGAGAAGCCGTGGCCGCGATTGCAGTATCTCGAGATGGGCGGCGATCTCCTTGACGACCGCGTCGAGCTCCTCGGCGATCTTGTCGCGCTCGAGCCCGGTGAGCCGTTGCAGCCTGAGTTCGAGGATCGCCTTGGCCTGTTCGTCGGAGAGGCGGTAGGCGGGCTCAGGACCGGGGGCGCGCTCCTCGACGAGCGCGAGGAGCGGCGCCACGGTTTCCGCGGGCCAGTCGCGTGCCATCAGGTCGGCGCGCGCGGCGGCGGGATCGGGGGCGGCACGGATGAGGGCGATGATGGCGTCGATGTTTGCCACCGCCACCGCGAGACCGACGAGGATATGGGCGCGCTCGCGCGCCTTGCCGAGAAGATGGACCGTGCGCCGCGTCACCACTTCTTCGCGGAAGGCGACGAAGGCGGCGATGATGTCCCGGAGCGACATCAGTTCGGGCCGACCGCCGTTGAGCGCGAGCATGTTGACGCCGAAACTCGTCTGCAGCGGCGTGTAGCGGTAGAGCTGGTTGAGGACGACCTCGGTCATCGCGTCGCGCTTCAATTCGATCACCACGCGCACGCCGTCGCGGTCGCTCTCGTCGCGGAGATCGGCGATGCCCTCGATGAGCTTGTCGCGCGCCACCTCGGCAATGCGCTCGATCATGCGCGCCTTGTTGACGCCATAGGGCATCTCGGCGACGATGATGGCCTCGCGGTCACGACCCAGCGGCTCGATCATGGTCTTGCCGCGCACGATGATCGAGCCGCGCCCGAGGCGATAGGCCGCATGCACGCCGGCACGGCCGAGAATGATGCCGCCCGTCGGGAAATCCGGCCCCGACACGTGTTCCATCAACTCCTCGACCGTGAGCTCGGGATTGTCGATGAGGGCGATCGCCGCGTCGATGACCTCGCCGAGATTGTGGGTCGGGATGTTGGTCGCCATGCCGACGGCGATGCCGCTCGCGCCGTTGACGAGGAGATTGGGGAAGCGCGCCGGCAGCACCACCGGCTCCTCGCGGCTGCCGTCGTAGTTCGGTTGGAATTCGACCGTCTCCTTGTCGATGTCGTCGAGCAGCGAGTCGGCCGCGCGCGACAGCCGCGCCTCGGTGTAGCGCATCGCCGCCGGCGGATCGCCGTCCATCGAACCGTAATTGCCCTGGCCGTCGATGAGCGGCAGGCGCATGGCAAAATCCTGCGCCATGCGCACCATCGCGTCGTAGATCGCATCGTTGCCATGGGGATGATAATTGCCCATCACGTCGCCGACGATGCGCGCCGATTTGCGGAAGGCGTGGTTCCAGTCGTAGCCGGCCTCCTTCATCGCGTAGAGGATGCGGCGATGAACGGGCTTCAGACCGTCGCGCACATCGGGCAGAGCCCGCGCGACGATCACGCTCATCGCGTAATCGAGATAGGAGCGTTTCATCTCCTCTTCGATGGCGACGGGCGTTATGTCGAGCGGCGGGGGCGGCGCGGGCGGGATGGCCAAAGGGTCGGTCCAGGGCGGTGGAAAATGCCGTATTTCGAAGCGGTTAAGACTAGCCGATTTCGCGCGACCGAACAACGCCGGACGCAGCTAAAAGCGTCGGGCGGCGAATTATCTTTTCGAAGAAAAAATATAGAAGATTCAAGTCATTGAATAATAATTTGAAGATCACGCTTCAACTGTCGGCGCGGGCCGCCATCGTCCCCCGATGCTGCGATGCAAAAGAGCGTGCCGCAACGTCCCGGCGGCGCGCCGCCGCCATCGGGCTTCGTTCTGAAAAATGGATGTCGCGCGGCCCTCAGAACGGGATTTCGTCGTCGAGGTCCTGACCGCCGCCACGTCCCCGCGGCGCCCCGCCGCCGCCGCTGGCACCGCTCCCGCCGCTGCCACCGCTAGCCATGCCGCCATCGTCGGGCTCGAACCCGCCGCTCTCGCCGCCACCGCCGCTGCGACCGTCGAGCATGGTCAACTCGCCGCGGAAATTCTGCAGCACGACTTCGGTGGTGTAGCGCTCCTGCCCCGAATTATCGGTCCACTTGCGCGTCTGCAGCGCGCCTTCGAGATAAACCTTCGAGCCTTTCTTGAGATATCTCTCGACGACATCGACGAGCCGGTCGTTGAAGATCACGACGCGGTGCCATTCCGTCCGTTCCTTGCGTTCGCCCGAAGCGCGGTCGCGCCAGGTCTCGGATGTCGCCACCGAGAGATTGGCGATCCGCGTCCCCCCTTGGGTTGTGCGGATTTCCGGATCGCGGCCGAGATTGCCGACCAGGATCACCTTGTTGACGCTTCCGGCCATGGTGCTGCTTCCGTGCTCGAAATCCCTCCCGGCGCGCCTTGCCGTGCCGTCGCGGCAACGGGGCAAACGCCGGCCCAAACAACATCCTAGAACGTATGCGGAACGACCGCAACAGCGATGCTGGCGTCACCGCAGCCGGCGCAGGCGCGGCAGCAGCTTGAGCGCGGTGCCGCTGTCGATCGCGGCCATGCGGCGCTCGCTGTAGCCGAACCGGGCCAGACCCGCAGCGGTCATCGCGGCGGTGAAATAGGGGAAGTCGCTGCCGAACATGATCTGCGAGAACGGCACCAGCGTCAGCAATCCCGCCATGGCGCCCGCCCAGGCGCCGTTGGCGGTGTCGAAATAGAGCCGCTTGAGCAAGGCCTCAACCCCGTCGGGAGCAAATGCCGCCGCGTCCTGGCGCGCGTCCATGAAGGCGTGCATGCGCCCGACCAGCGACGGCAGGCTGCCGCCCGAATGCGGGAACACCCATTTGATGTCGCGCAGCCGGTGCATCGTGCCGGAGACCAGAAGGCTGGCCACGGCGCGGCTGGTGTCGAACGGCACTTCGAGCACGGCATCGCCGCCGACGCCCGGCACGAGACCGCGACAGCAACCGGGTGTGGTCGGGTGGAAATAGACCACCGCCTTGCGCCGGTTCAACTCCTCGAAGATCGGCTTGAACAGCGGATCGCCCGGCCACTTGTCGCCATAACTCGAGCACAGCCCGAAGCCGTCGCATTTCATCGTCCCGATCCCGTACTCGATCTCCTTGAGACTCGCATCGACATCGATCATCGGCAGCGAGCAATAGAGGCCGAATTTGCCGGGATAGTCCTTGGTCATTTGCAGCGCATATTCGTTGCATTCATGCGCCAGCGCGGCGGCCTGCGCGGGATCGCCGCCGAACCAGTTGTCAGGGATCGAGGCGAGCGACAGCACCGCCTGCGTCACGCCACCTTTTTCCATGTCCTCGAGCGTTTTGTCCGGCGTCCAGTCGCGATTGGCGGGGAAGCGAAAGGCGCCGCGCCGCTCCGCCCATTCCGCCTCGGCCCGTTTCCAGCCGGGCGAGAAGAAATGGTGATGCACGTCGATGCGGCGCCTGGCATCGCGCGCGGGCGTATCGGCGGTCTCCGTCATGGCGTCCTCTCCCCAAAATCTTGCGCAGCGGTCCGGCCGCTCGTTGCGTTTGTCGTGCCGGGAACACGTTGTAGCGGGCTGCCGCTTGAGCGCAAGGCGCCAGTGGCGCCGCCACGACGGCGCACGCTATAGTGAATGCTCCCGTCAGCGGTCCCATCGCCCATGCAGTACATCCGCGTTCGCGGCGCCCGCGAGCACAATCTCAAGAATGTCGATGTCGACTTGCCGCGCGACAGCCTCGTGGTCATCACCGGCCTGTCGGGATCGGGCAAATCGTCCTTGGCCTTCGACACCATCTATGCCGAAGGCCAGCGCCGTTACGTCGAGAGCCTGTCGGCCTATGCGCGGCAGTTCCTCGAGCTGATGCAGAAGCCCGATGTCGATCTGATCGAAGGCCTGTCGCCGGCCATCTCGATCGAGCAGAAGACCACCTCGCGCAATCCGCGCTCCACCGTCGGCACGGTTACCGAGATCTACGACTACATGCGGCTGCTCTATGCCCGCATCGGCGTGCCCTATTCGCCGGCGACGGGCCTGCCGATCGAAAGCCAGACGGTCTCGCAGATGGTTGACCGCATCCTCGCGATGAAGGACGGGACGCGGCTCCTGCTGCTGGCGCCGATCGTGCGCGGGCGCAAGGGCGAATACCGCAAGGAGCTGCAGGATCTGCAGAAGCGCGGCTTCCAGCGCATCAAGCTCGACGGCAAGATGGTCGAGATCGAGGCGGCGCCGGCGCTCGACAAGAAGCTGAAGCACGACCTCGAAGTGGTGGTGGACCGCGTCGTCGTGCGCGGCGGGCTCGGCAACCGGCTCGCCGATTCGCTTGAGACTGCGCTGGGGCTGGCCGACGGTATCGCCATCGCCGAAGATGCGGATTCGGGCGCGCGCACCATTTTCTCGGCGAAATTCGCCTGCCCGGTTTCGGGCTTCACCATTCCCGAGATCGAGCCGCGGCTGTTTTCGTTCAACAATCCGCATGGCGCCTGTCCCACCTGCGACGGGCTCGGCACCAAACTTTTCTTCGATCCCGAACTGGTGGTGGCGGACGAGCGGCTGTCGCTCAAGGAGGGCGTGATCGCGCCGTGGGCGCATTCGAGCTCGCAATGGTACGCGCAGACGCTCGACAGCCTCGCCCGGCATTACAAGATCTCCACCAACACGCCGTGGCAAGACCTGAAGGAGAGTGTGCGCCGCGCCATCCTCTACGGCTCGGGCGGCGATGCCGTGGCGATGAAATACGACGACGGGGTCAAGTCCTATACCACGACGCGGCCGTTCGAGGGCGTCATCCCCAACATGGAGCGGCGCTGGCGCGAGACCGACAGCGCCTGGCTCAAGGAGGAGCTGGGACGCTATCAGGGCGAGGCGCCGTGCGAGACCTGCAAGGGCCGCCGCCTCAAGCCCGAGGCCTTGGCGGTCAAGATCGCCGGCCGCGACATCAGCGAAGTGTGCGAGCTGTCGATCCTCGACGCCGGACAATGGTTCGCGGCGCTCGACCAGACGCTGACGCAGAAGCAGCGCGACATCGCCCAGCGCATCCTCAAGGAGATCAACGAGCGCCTCGGGTTCCTGCGCAATGTCGGGCTCGAATACCTGACCCTGGCCCGCGGCTCGGGGACACTGTCGGGCGGCGAGAGTCAGCGCATCCGTCTCGCCTCGCAAATCGGCTCGGGCCTCACCGGCGTGCTCTATGTCCTCGACGAGCCATCGATCGGGCTGCACCAGCGCGACAATGACCGCCTCCTCACGACCTTGAAGCGGCTCCGCGACCTCGGCAACACGGTGATCGTCGTCGAGCACGACGAAGAAGCGATTCGCAGCGCCGACTATCTCGTCGACATGGGACCGGCGGCCGGCATCCATGGCGGCCGCGTCGTCGCCGCCGGCAGCCCGGAGGAGGTGCTGCGCAGCCCCGACAGCATCACCGCGCAATACCTCACCGGCAGGCGCAGCATCGCCTTGCCCGAGCAGCGGCGCCCCGGCCGGCCGGGCCAGCGCCTCACCGTGGTGGGCGCGCGCGCCAATAATTTGCAAAACATCACTGTGTCGTTCCCGCTTGGCACCTTTGCCTGCGTCACCGGCGTGTCCGGCGGCGGCAAATCGACGCTGGTCGTCGACACGCTCTACAAGGCGCTCGCCCGCCGCCTCAACGGCGCGCGCGAGCACCCCGGCGCGCACGAGCGCATCGACGGCGCCGAGCATCTCGACAAGATCGTCGATATCGACCAGTCGCCGATCGGGCGCACGCCGCGCTCCAACCCCGCGACCTACACCGGCGCGTTCACGCCGATCCGCGACTGGTTCGCGGGGCTGCCCGAGGCGAAGGCGCGCGGCTATGGACCGGGACGGTTCTCGTTCAACGTCAAGGGCGGGCGGTGCGAAGCGTGCCAGGGCGACGGGGTCATCAAGATCGAGATGCACTTCCTGCCCGACGTCTATGTCCAGTGTGACGTGTGCAAGGGCAAACGCTACAATCGCGAGACGCTCGAGGTCACGTTCAAGGGCAAGAGCATCGCCGAGGTCCTCGACATGACCGTGGAGGAAGGCGCCGCGTTCTTCCAGGCGGTGCCGTCGATCCGCGAAAAGATGGTGACGCTGGAGCGGGTCGGGCTCGGCTATATCCATATCGGCCAGCCGGCGACAACGCTGTCGGGCGGCGAAGCCCAGCGCGTGAAGCTCGCCAAGGAGTTGTCGCGCCGCGCCACCGGGCGCACGCTCTACATTCTCGACGAGCCGACGACGGGGCTGCATTTCGAGGACGTGCGCAAGCTTTTGGACGTGCTGCACGCGCTGGTCGACCAGGGCAATACCGTCCTGGTGATCGAGCATAATCTCGAGGTAATCAAGACCGCGGATTTCATCGTCGATCTCGGCCCCGAAGGCGGCGCGGGCGGCGGCCGCGTCGTCGCCACCGGCACGCCCGAAGCGATCGCCGCGGCCAAGGGGAGCTATACCGGCCAATATCTCAAGGCCTATCTCGAACGTAGTGGCGCCGGGAAGAAAAAGAAGCGGGCGTGAGGGAGAGACGGCCCGAAAACCGTCACGGGTTCCGTCGGCCGATGCGTGCTAGTCTGGCGTCGCCACGACGCGAGGAGGATCGCATGGCGCACGGAAATTTCGCCTGGAATGAATTGATGACGCCCGACGTCGAGAAGGCGAAGGCCTTCTATGCCGCGACCATCGGCTGGGCGATCGAGGCGATGCCGATGCCGAACGGCACCTATTGGATTGCCAAAATCGGCGGCAAGCCGGTCGCCGGCATCATGGACATGACGGGCATGGTGCCGCCCGGCACGCCGCCGCACTGGTTCAGCTATCTCGAGGTCGACGATGTCGACGCGCGGATCAAGTCGATCGCGGCGCAGGGCGGCAAGGTGATGCGCCCGCCCTTCGACATTGCCGATGTCGGCCGCATCGCCATCGTCGCCGATACCACCGGCGCGGTGCTGGGCCTGATGACGCCGAAGCATTGAGTTCGGGCGGCCGCGAGAGGCGCCTCATGCCGGGACGGTCCGATCCGGTTCACGTGATCGGCGGCGGGCTTGCCGGCAGCGAGGCGGCATGGCAGTTGGCGCGCGCCGGCGTGAGCGTCGTACTGCACGAGATGCGGCCGCTGCGTTCGACCGCGGCGCATGTCACGGGGCGTCTCGCCGAATTGGTGTGTTCCAATTCCTTCCGTTCCGATGACGCCGACAACAACGCGGTCGGGCTGCTGCACGAGGAGATGCAGGCGCTGCGGTTCGCTTGTGCTCGCCGCGGCCGATGCCTATCGCCTGCCGGCCGGCGGGGCGCTTGCCGTCGATCGCGACGGCTTTGCCGCTTCGGTCGAGGCGGCGCTCGCGGCCGATCCCTTCGTCACCGTCTGCCGCGATGAGGTGGCGGGGTTGCCGCCCGTCGATTGGGACAGCGTCATCGTCGCCACCGGTCCCCTCACCTCGCCCGCGCTGGCGGCGGCGATCCGAGACCTCACCGGCGCCGCGGCGCTGGCCTTTTTCGATGCGCTCGCACCGATCGTCCATGCCGAGACGATCGACATGGAGCGCGCCTGGCGCCAGTCGCGTTACGGCAAGGGCGACGGCGCCGACTACATCAACTGCCCGCTCGACAAGGCGCAGTACGGCGATTTCATTGCCGCGCTTCGCGCCGGCGAGACGGTGTCGTTCCACGACTGGGAGAAAGACACGCCCTATTTCGAGGGCTGCCTGCCGATCGAGGTGATGGCTTCACGCGGGACCGACACGCTGCGCTGGGGACCGATGAAGCCGATCGGCCTCACCGACCCGAAGACCGGCCGCGGCCGCTATGCGATCGTGCAGCTGCGTCAGGACAACGCGCTCGGCACGCTCTACAACATGGTCGGATTCCAGACCAAGCTGAAACACGCCGAGCAGAAGCGCATCTTTCGCATGATCCCGGCGCTGGAGCGCGCGGAATTCGCGCGCCTCGGCGGGCTGCACCGCAACACCTTCATCAACGCGCCGCTGCTGCTCGACGGCGCGCTCCGGCTCAAGGCGATGCAGCGGCTGCGCTTTGCCGGCCAGATCACCGGCGTCGAAGGCTATGTCGAAAGCGCCGCGATCGGACTCCTCGCCGGTCGCTTCGCGGCCGCCGAGCGGATGGGCACCGCGTTCCGTCCGCCGCCGCGCGAGACGGCGCTGGGTGCGCTCCTCGCGCACATCACCGGCGGCGCCGACGCCACGAGCTTCCAGCCCATGAACGTCAATTTCGGCCTGTTCCCGCCGCTCGCCACCGGCGATCCCGCATCGAAGCGAAGAATTGCGCGCAAGCCGCTTCTGGCGCAACGCGCGCGCGCGGCACTCGGGCACTGGCTCGCGGCCGACGCCATCGCGGCGGCTCAGTAGCGCCCGCGCCACGCTGCCAAGGCGAGCGCGGCGATCTTGCCGCCGTCCGGCCGCGCCAGAGGCGGTGCAAAGGGGTTGCCGCCTTGCCGCGCCAGGCGATCGAGCCCGCGCGCGGCAAGCACCGCCGCCAGCAGCGCCGGCACCGCTGCGCCGGGCACATCGCCGCGCTGCGAACGGGCCGCGGCCAGACGCGCGCGGGCGCGCGCGGCGACCACCGACACGACCGCCTCGAGCGCCGGCGCCGGCTTCAGCGCGAACAGCGTCCGCTCGACATCGACGCCATGCGCTGCGAGCAGATCGGCCGGAAGATAAAGCCGCCGTCCCCGCGCATGGAACGGCACGGCGAGCAGCAGCCCCGCCAGCGCATGAGCGACGCCGACCTCCTCGCCCGCCGTATGGGCAACTCCCGCGCGCACGCCCAAGATCTCCAGCGCCAGCGCGACGAGGCCGCCCGAGGTCGCTGCGGCATAGGCCTCGAGCGCCGCAAGATCGCGCGGCGGCCGGTCGTCGAGATCGGCTTCGCGCGCATCGACGAGGCGGTCCAAATGCACCCGCGAAAGCCCATAGGCCGCGACCGCTTCGGCCAAGGGTGCGGCCACCGCGTGACGGTGCGGCGGCGCGCCGGCATAAATTGCCGCGATGGTCTCGCGCCACCATTCGAGCCGCATGCGCCCCAGCATGGTCTCGCGCACCACCTCGCGCGTCTTGGCCACCTCGTAGTTGAACGCATAGAGCGCATAAAGCGCCTCGCGCTGTGCCCGCGGCGCGAACAGGGCGGTAAGAAAACGATCGCGGTCGTGACGGCGCACCAGCGCGGCGACCGGCGAGAGGGCGTTCGTCACGTCAGCGTCTCCGATCCTCCGACCCGCCAGGGTCATGGCTAGGCCCCTTGTTCGCCGGCTCCATATAGCCTTTACTGGCGCGAGCGTCGTCGGTTCGCGGCGGCCGGCGCCGAACCGGGCGCCGATCCATTTCAACCGGAAGCGAGGAAAAGATGGCCTTCGAACTCCCGCCCCTTCCCTTTTCCAAGGACGCGCTCGAGCCGCATATGTCGGCGCGGACGCTGGAATTCCACCACGACAAGCATCACCAGGCCTATGTCACCAATCTCAACAACCTGACCAAGGATACGCCGATGGCGAGTCAATCGCTCGAGGCGATCATCCACGCCACCGCCAAGGACGAGGCGAAGGCCGGGATATTCAACAATGCCGCGCAGGTGTGGAACCATACCTTCTTCTGGAATTGCATGAAGCCCCTGGGCGGCGGCAAGCCCGCGGGCGAGGTCGGACAGGCCATCGAAAAGAGCTTCGGCAGCTTTGACAAGTTCAAGGACGAGTTCAAGAACGCCTGCGTGACCCAGTTCGGCAGCGGCTGGGGCTGGCTCGTGCGCGACGGCAGCACCCTCAAGATCACCAAGACGTCCAATGCCGTCAATCCGCTGGCGCAGGGCCAGACCGCGCTGTTGACCTGCGACGTGTGGGAGCACGCCTATTACCTCGACTTTCAAAACCGGCGGCCCGATTTCGTGCAGACCTTCCTCGACCATCTGGTCAATTGGGACCACGTCGCGCGGCTGCTCAAAAGCTGAGCTCCAGGGTCCTTGACGCCCGGCGCCATTCCGTCGAGCCTCCGGCGGACAACATCGTCCAGGAGGCTCGACATGGCGGCCTATCTGATCGCTGATCTCGACGTGAAAAATCCGGCCGGGCTCGAAAACTATCGCGCCAAGGTGGGCGACACGCTCGCCAAATACGGCGGCAAATTCCTGGTCAGGGGCGGAGCGCATGAGGTGCTCGAAGGCGGTTGGCACCCCACCCGCGTCGTGCTGCTCGAGTTTCCGAGCATGGACGCCCTCAAGCGATGGTACAACTCGCCGGAATACCGCCCCTTGGTCGCCGAACGCAAGGCGGCAGCCGCGACGGACGTCATCGCCGTCGACGGCGTTTGAGCGCGGCTCAGCCCGCGGGCAGCAGCGCCGCGGCGACGCGGCGATCCTCGGCCAGGAGCACGTTGTAGGTTCGGCAGGCCGCGCCGGTGTCCATGGTATCGACGACAATGCCGGACGCGCGCAGCGCCACGCGCAGGTGACCGGGAAACGGCACCATGCGCGGGCCGCAACCGACCAGAAGGATCTCGACCCCGCCCCGCGCAAGGACGGGATCGAAGCTTTCGCGGGTAAGCGCCGTCACGTTTGCCGCGCCTGCCCATGGCTGCGTCGCATCGGGAAAGACCAGGACGGCACCCTCGTACGCGACGCCGCTCACGCGGAAGCCGGTGCGGCCATAGCTCTCGATCACCTGCCGGTCGGCGGCGACAAGCGGGGTGACGTCCACCTCAGCTGACCTTCTCGGGCTCGGCCGCGGCCGTCTCAACCGCCCGCGCGCCCCGCTTCGGCCGGATATAAAACAGCAGCGGCGCGGCGATGAAGAGCGAAGAATAGGTCCCGACCACGATCCCCCACAGCATGGCGATGCTGAAGCCACGCAGCACCTCGCCGCCGAACACGAGGAGCGAGAGGACGGCAAGCGCCACCGTGGTGACGGTGAGGACGGTGCGCGACAGGGTTTCGTTGAGGCTCTTGTTGATGAGGGTGCGGAAATCCATCGTGCGGTAGCGCCGCATGGTCTCGCGCACGCGGTCATAGATCACCACCGTGTCGTTGATCGAATAGCCGGCGATGGTGAGGATCGCAGCGAGCGTCGTCAGGTTGAACTCGATCTGGAAGAGCGAGAACAGCCCGATGGTGGTGATGGTGTCGTGCAGCGTCGACAGCATCGCGCCGACGCCGAACTGCCATTCGAAGCGGAACCACACATAGGCCATGATCGCCAGCAGCGCCAGCACCGTGGCCATGACGCCGGCGCGGATGAGTTCGTGGCCCACGGTCGGGCCGACCACTTCGACGCGGCGGTATTCGACGCTCTTGCCGAGCTTGTCCTTCACCGTCGTAACCGCGCGCTCTTGCGCATCGTCGCTGCCCGGCTGGCGCTGCAGGCGGATGAGCACCTCGTTGGGCGCGCCGAAGCTCTGAAGCTGGACCGCGCCGAGGCCAAGGCTGTCGAGTGTGGCGCGCATCTTGCTGAGATCGGCGGGACCGGTCAGCGTGCGCGCCTCGATGATCGTGCCGCCACTAAAATCGATGCCGTAATTGAGACCCCTCACGCCGAACAGAACGACCGACCCCAGCGTCATCACCAGCGACAGCGCGAAGCCGAGCTTGTGCAGCCGCATGAAGTCGATGCTGGGGATATGCTTGATGATGATGAGCGGACGGAACATGGCTTGGTCCTAACAACCGGAATTCGCAGTGTCGGACGCGGCAGAGCGCACTAGATCGGGACCAGCTTGGGCTTGGTGCGGCGCAGCCACGTGACGATGAGGAGACGCGTCACCAGGATCGCCGAGAACAGCGAGGTAAGCACGCCCAGGCTCAAGGTCACGGCGAAGCCCTTGACCGGCCCCTCGCCCAGCCAAAACATCAACGCGCCGGCGACGAGGGTCGTCACGTGGCTGTCGAGGATGGTGCCGAAAGCGCGCTCGAATCCCGCCTGAAGCGAGGAGATGATCGAGCGTCCGCCGCGCAGTTCCTCGCGGATGCGCTCGTAGATGAGCACGTTGGCGTCGACCGCCATGCCCATGGTGAGAGCGATGCCGGCGATACCGGGCAGCGTCAGGGTCGCGCCCAGGAGCGACAGTGACGCCATCATGATGCACAAATTGAAGAACAGCGCGATGTCGGCAAAAATGCCGAACAACCCGTAGAACACCACCATGAAGACGATGACGAGGCCGATCCCGACGATGCAGGCGAGCGCGCCGGCATGGATCGAATCGGCGCCCAGATCCGGACCCACCGTCCGCTCTTCGAGGATGGTGAGCGGCGCCGGCAGCGCGCCCGCGCGCAGCAGCAGCGCAAGATCATTGGCCGACTGCACGGTGAAGCTGCCCTCGATGATGCCGGAGCCGCCGAGGATCGGCTCCTGGATCACCGGTGCGCTGATCACCTTGTTGTCGAGCACGATGGCGAAGGGCTTGCCGACATTCGCCTGCGTCGCGTCGGCGAAGCGGCGGGCGCCGATGGCATTGAACTTGAAGCTCACCACCGGTTCGTTGGTATTGTTGAACGTCGGCTGCGCATCCGTGAGCGTATCGCCGCTCACCATGATCCGCCGGTGCACGACGTAGGAGGACTGCGCCGCGCTGGGATCGCGCGAACTGGCCGCACCCTTGAGCAGCTCGTCGCCGGGCGGCACTTTTCCGTGCTGGGCATCGTCGACCGAGGCATTGGTATCCACGAGCTGGAAGGTCATTTTCGCGGTCTTGCCGATCAGCGACTTGACGCGATCGGGATCGCTGATTCCCGGCAATTCGACGAGGATGCGGTCGTCGCCGACGCGCTGAATGGTCGCTTCCCGGGTGCCGGTCTCGTCGATCCGGCGCCGGACGATCTCGATCGACTGGTCGACCGCCGTGGTGCGCCGGGCGTTGACGGCGGTCGGATCCTCGGCGATCGCCGCCGCCCCGCCGTCGCCGACCGTGACTTGCAAGTCGGGATCGATCTTCTGCACGATGGCGCGCATATCATCGGCGCGGGCGGGTTCGCGCAGCACGAAGGCGATGTGGTCGCCGTCGACGGCGAGACCGGTATAGCCGATCTTCGCGTCGAGAAACTGGGTGCGCAGCTCATCCAGGACATTGTTGAGCTCGTCCTTCTGGACCGAGTTCATATCGACCTGATAGAGCAGATAGGAGCCGCCGCGCAGGTCGAGGCCGAGGCTCACCTGCTTCTTCGGAAGCCAGGCAGGCCAGCCCAGGAGGGTGGCCTCCGAAAAGAGATTGGGAATGGTAAAGATGACACCCAGCGCGCACACCGCCAGGATGAGCATCACCTTCCAGGTCTGAAAATAGAGCATCGCACCTCTCGCGCCCCCGTCTCAGCGCCGGAGCCAACTCCGGAGCTTCCCCCCCACGCCGTCATTGCCGGCCTCGGCGGGTTCGGGTGTCTTCTTCTCGCCCTCCGATTCGTCCTTGGCGGATTTCTTGGCGGCGACCGGCTCGGGCTTGGCGAGCACGGTCGTGATCGTGCTGCGCACCACCTTGACGCGCACGTTTTCCGCGATTTCGACGGTTACTTCTTGATCGCTCTCGACCTTTACCACGGTGCCGATGATGCCGCCTGCCGTCACCACTCGATCGCCGCGTCGCAGCGCTTCGAGCATCGCACGTAATTGTTTCGCCTTCGTCTGCTGCGGCCGAATCATGAAAAAATAGAAGACCACGAAAATGAGCGCCATCGGCAGGATGAAGGTCGTGAGCGTGTCCTGCGGGCTGGCGCCGGCCGCCTGCGCAAAGGCGGGCGAGATGAACATCGCGTACTCCTCGGCTCGGTCAGCGGCGCTTGTACTGGACTTGTCGGCAAAGAGCAAGAACGGTGCGGGAACGGAACGCACACGGTTGACGCGGGCGGCGCTGGTCGCCTAGGGTCCGCGCCCGTCTGGCCCGCCGGGATCGCCCGTTCGCATGACTGCAAGCTCCCCTTTCGAGCCGCTGTTGCGGCGCATCGCCGAAGCGCTCGACCGATGGGCGCCGCCGCCGCCGCCCGCCTCCGACCTTGCCGCGGCCGACGCCTTTGTCTGGCATCCGGACCGCGAACGCCTCGAACCGGTGGCGGCGGTGAGCCGAGTCGATCTCGACCTGCTCCAGGGCATCGACCGCGTGCGCGATATTCTGCTCGACAACACGCGGCGTTTCGCCGCCGGGCTGGCGGCCAACAACGTGCTGCTGTGGGGCGCGCGCGGCATGGGCAAGAGTTCGTTGGTCAAGGCGGTGCACGCGACCGTCAACGCCGCGAACCCGCATGCGCTGGCGCTGGTGGAGATCCACCGCGAGGACATCACCGGATTGCCGCGGCTGCTCACGTTGCTGCGCGCGGCGGGGCGGCGCACCCTTTTGTTCTGCGACGATCTTTCCTTCGACCAGCAGGACACCAGCTACAAATCGCTCAAGGCGGTGCTCGAAGGCGGGATCGAAGGGCGCCCGGCCAATGTCGTGTTCTATGCCACCTCGAATCGGCGCCATCTCCTGTCTCGCGACATGATCGAGAACGAGCGCTCGACCGCGCTCAACCCCGGCGAGGCCGTCGAGGAAAAGGTGGCGCTCTCGGATCGGTTCGGGCTGTGGCTCGGCTTCCATGCCTGCGATCAGGAGACCTATCAGGCCATGGTGCGGGGCTATGCCGAGCGCTACGGCCTCGTCCTGCCGCCCGATCAGTTGCGCGCCGAGGCCGCCGAATGGGCCATCACCCGCGGCGCGCGCTCCGGCCGCGTCGCCTGGCAATACATCCAGGACCTGGCCGGCCGCCTCGGCATGACGATCGAGTAGCCGCGGCGCCGATCCTCAGCCGCGCTTCTCCAGCATCTTGCGCAGCGCCGCGGTCGGCTTCATGAAGAACACCAGCATGGTGCAGCCATTGGGCGCAACCGGCGCGTGGCGGCTGCCCTTGGCGCGGATGACGAAATTACCCGCGGTGCAGGCGCCCTCGTCGTCGACGAGCGCGCCTTCGAGCACGAAGGTCTGCTCGAGCTCCTCGTGCGTGTGCTCGGGAATGCCGGCGCCGGGCGCCAGCTTCGACAGCATCGTCAGCATCTCGGTCTTGGGATCGTAATAGAGCACCTTGACCTTCATCCCCGGATTGGGGGTGTCGGTCCAGGGCATCGCATCGCTTTCGACAAAGCGCGAAGCAAGCGCGAGCGCCATATCCGGAGCCATGGCAGATCCTCCCTAGGGACAGAAACGAGGCAAGGCTACGCGCTTTCGGCCGCACGCGGCAAGAACGCCGCTCGCCATGATCATGGCTGCCATGCGCAACGCGGGAGACTGCGCGTAGCGCGGCGTGATGCCGCGCTTTGGCGCACGCATTGTCCGAACGTTCCTCTAGCAAGACCGCGCGCGGCACCCGTATCATGCTTTGCATCAAATGAGGTGAGCATGAAAGAGCCCGAGGAGATGACGCTTGCGGAACTGCGCGCGGAGCTGCGCGCCATGGGTGTGACAGAGCGTCTGAACTCGCTCATCCTGCGCGAGATGGGCGAAGCCGAGCAGCGCCTTGAACAGGCGCGGACGCGCAAAGACACCACGAAATACGATCCGCTCAGGGCGCAGCTCTTCGTCCTGAAGTCGCATGGCATGACCACGCCCGAGCTGGCCCTCAACCGCAAGGGCAGACTCTTCATCGCGCTCACGACCCGCGAGGACAGCACACCTGCGGCCCGGACCGCTTGACTTCATTCAAGGAACGCGCGCGCCACTTCCTTGAGTGCGGTGACGAGGACAAAGCCATCGTCACCGTCGGCGCCGCCATAGTCGAACACATGCGCGGCCAGCACGCCCTCGATGCGAACGCCATCGCGCGACATCGGCAGGCTCACGCGCTTGGTCGACATCGGGTCGATCTGCCCATGCTGCAGGATGAAGACGTTCTCGGTGTACATCGGCCGCATCGTCTCGGCCATCTCGCGGTAGATGCCGACAACATAGTCCCGGTAGCCGGCCTTTACCGGCAAGACCTCGTCGACGAAGCCGCCTACCGAATTCGTGCCGCCGGCGCGCCAGAACACGCCGCCGACGCTGCGATAGCGGAAGCGCGGCACGCCCGCCGCATTGACGACGTCGAGCAGCATCACGTTGGGCAAGATCGCCGCCGGCAGTTCGGCCGGATCGATATCGCCGGGCGCCGGCATGGTTCGCCCGCGCTTCTTGGTGCGCCAGTACTGGTACAAGAAGGCAAGGCGCGCATCGGCGATGGTGACGTCGCCTCCCATCGTCTCTCCCGGTAAATGATTATCGTTGTGCTAACTCCACCATCATCCGCACCTCAGGTTAACGAATGCTTGACGTGCCCGGAGAACGGCGCGTCCAGGTCAGGGGCGCGCGTTCGCCGTCTGCGCCGGGAGATAGGTGTCGGGATCGAGCGGGCGGGCGCCAAGCCTGATCTCGAAGTGAAGCTGCGGCTGGTTGACGGTGCCGGTGGCGCCGACCCGGGCGATGACCTGCCCGCGCCGTACATGTTCGCCCCGCCTCACCAGCAGCGTCTGGTTATGGGCATAGGCGGTGATGAAGCCGTTGGGATGCTTGATGAGAATGAGATTGCCATAGCCGCGCAGCTCGTTCCCGGCATAGGCGACCTCGCCGGAATCGGCGGCCAGCACCGGCGTGCCTTCGCGGGCGGCGATGTCGATGCCGTCATTATGGGTGCCCTGCGGCCCGGTCCCGAAGGCGGCGACGATGCGCCCATGCACAGGCCAGATGAAGCCGTGATCCGAGACCGCAAGAGACGGCGGCAACGAAGCGGCCGCCTCCGCCGGCTTGGTAGGGGGTGCGGGTGAAGGGGTGGGAACCGGCACCGGCGCGGGCACGGGAGCGGGGACCGGAGCGATCCCGGCCGGTGGCGCCGCCGCCACCACCGGATGCGCATCCGATTGCGGCGGCGGCGGTAGTGGCGCTTCCGCCACCGCCTGCGGCGGTGCGGCCAGTGGTGCGGCCGCCACGGGCGCCGCCGCCGCGACCGGCGGCGGCGGGAGCGAACGCGGAGCCGCGTGCGCCGTCTCGACCGGCGCGGGGAGGATCAGCATCTCGCCGATGCGGATGACGTAAGGCGGCGCGAGGTGGTTGGTGCGTGCGAGCGTGCTGATGTCCACGCCCTGGGCCCGCGCGACGCTGGTCAGCGTGTCGCCGGGGCGCACCGTATGCGTCTCCACCTGGGGCAGGACGAGGCTCGTCCCGGCAAGGAGACGGAACGGCGGTTTCAGGTTGTTGGCGTCGATGATCGCACGCACCGGCACGCCATAGCGCCGCGACACGCCGTAGAGCGTTTCGCCGCCCGCGACGGTAATACGATCGGGATGCGGTACCGTTTCACCCGCCGTGGGCGTTCCCGTATTGGTGCGCAGCTCGTAGGGCGCCGGCGGTCCGATGCGGTCGCAGCCCGCGAGAGCCCCCGCCGCCGCCACAAGAAGCAAAACAATCGACCCGACGCGCGCCATGCCGGCCGCAGTCTAAGCCATGTGGCGCAACGGCGCCAATCGCTCCCCGGGGCCGCGGCGGGCGCCGGCCGTCACGGTGCGAAGCGGATGAAGGGCGCGACCGGCGCGCGGCGAAACCTCATGCCTTTCCCTTCTTCGCCCGCGCCGGTCGAGGCCGCGAGCGCAACAGCTCGAACTGGCAATCGGGCGGCAGCAGCCACGCCCCGGCCGACGCCGCCTTGGGCATGCCGGCACGCCCGGGGTTGAGCAGCGCCTGATAGGCGCGGACGCCGATGCTCCAGTGACTCTTGACGAAAGCGAGCGTGTCCTCGATCTGGACATCGGTCAGCTGCCCGGCGAAGACCGGCATGGGAGAAACCAGACCGGGCGGCAGGAAATCGGCCGTGCCGTATTTGACGAGGTCGAACAACTCCGCGTCGGAATGCATCCAGGTGTGGCCGGTGTCGTTCTGGGGCGGCGCGCGCAGGATGCCGTCCGCCGCGATCACCTGCCAGCCCGGCTGGCCCTGGAGTTGGGCGCCGTGACAGGCTGCGCAGTGACCTTGGTAAAGCGCGGCGCCCCGCGCCACCGCCGCTTCGTCCCCGGCATCGGCGAAATGCACCGCCCTGCCCGTGCCGCCATGCAGCGCCAGCTCTCCCGCCAGCACAGTCGCGAACACCGACACAACGGCTACCATCGCCGGCCATTTTGCCGCCGGCGCCGCCGCTCGCCGGAGCTTCGCCGCGATGCTCATGCCGCCGTCATTTCTGATTCGTTCCGCCCATGTCCATGTTCGACATGCCCGGCATGTTCATGCTGCCTTGGCCGCCCATGTCCGCGCCGTTCATGGCGCCGGCCTTCGCCACCGTGACCGTCGTTTCGATCTTGCCTGCCTTGGCGAAGGTCAAAGTAAGCGGAAAGCTTGCGCCTTCGGTCAAGGGTCGAGTCAAGCCCATCAGCATCAGATGCATGTCGCCGGGCTTGAGCGTCACCGCGGCACCGGGCTTCAGGTCGATCGCCGCGATCGGGCGCATTTTCATGACGCCGTGATCGTCGATGGTGCGGTGAAGCTGCGCCATCTTGGCGACGGGTGTGCTCGCGCCGATCAGCTTGTCGTCGGTCGTTCCGTGGTTGACGACGGTGATGAAGGCGGCGCCGGTCTGGGCACCCTGCGGCGTCGCCCGCGCCCAGGCATTGGTCACGGCGATCGTGGAACTCGCGCCCGCGGCCACGCCCGCCGGGACGAGCGCCGCCCCGAGCGCCGCGCCGAGCAGCGATGCAAGCAGATATCGACGCATCATGACATCCTCCTATTTCAGGAACTGGCGATGAGCTTGCGCAGCCGCTCGGCCATCGCGTCCGGGGCGGTCTCGTGGGTGAAGGTGGCGACGAAGTCGAAATCGCCGGGCCGCATCACGTAGATGACCGAACTGTGATCCATGAGATAGCCGTTGGGCGCGTCCTTATCCTTGACCTTGGCGTAATAGACCCGGAACTCGCGCGCGACGGTGGCGATCTCCGCGGGCGACCCGGTCAGCCCGATGATGTGGCTGCCGAACGATTTGACGTATTCGGCCATGATCTTGGGCGTGTCGCGCTCGGGATCGATGGTAATGAAGATCGGCTGCACTTTCTGCGCCATCGGCCCGAGCTTGTCCAAGGCGGTGGCGATGTCGTTGAGCGCGGTCGGGCACGCGTCGGGACAGAGCGTGTAGCCGAAATAGATGAGCTGCCACTTGGCGCGATAGGTCCGATCGGTGACGGTACTTCCGTCGCCCGCCTCGAGCGCGAAGGGGCCGCCGATGGTGATCGCGGGAAGCCGGGGACCGCCGGTCTTTCCCGGCCACAGCCCGCTCGCATAGACCAGCACGCCGAGGATGACGAGGAAGGCCGCGACGCCCACCACGAGGTTCTTCTTCGCATTCATCGGATCACGACCTCCGTACGGACCACGCCGAATCGAGACAATGCACCCGCCCGGACGAGCGCCACGGCATGCGCCGCGAGGCTCCCGGGCAGGATCGATCGAAAGTCAGGCGAGGACGGGCGGTGCGCGGCTGAACAGGGACGCCGGCGCTCGGTAGCGCCGGCGCGATCCCGGACGGGAACAACTGCCGCAACGGCTGCGCGGCTGCGGCAACGCGATAGGCGGGATGCGGCGGTGCGAGCAACGCGCGCGTGGCATAGCGGGAAACCGGACCAGGAGCCGAGCGCCATCTGCGCGGCAGAATCATCGGCGATGGGCGCCGCAAGCTGCAGCACGAGCGCGAGCATGGCGGCAAAACAGCTTCCGCTCCGCGCCATGCCGCCGCGCCGCAGCCGCACCAGGAACGCCGGCCGCGCTCTCACTCCGATCGCCCCGCCTCCGGCGACGCGGCGGCACCGTCCGAACCGGGCAGGCGATGGTTGCGCAGGCATGAGAGGCGCGCCGCCTCGCGCTTGGCGTTCGCTTCGCGCGTGTAGTCCGGGAACTCCTTGAACGCCTGGCGGGCGCAACTATCGGCTTCGTGCCAAGCGGTGTTGGCGTCGCCCAGGTTGGCATCCGCCAGGGCGGTACCCGGCAGCAGCAGCGCTGCCGCGACAGCCAGCCAAGCCAAACGTCCGATGCGCGCCATGCGCCGATCCCTTGCCGCGACGGCGCCCGATCCTACCGCCGCGCGGCAGGTCGCGGCAAGCCGCGCCGCGCAACGGCGACGTCTCACGTTGCCAGGGGTTATGGGACACCTGCCGCGCACGGTCGGCGCCATGGATCGGACGGCGGGATTTTCGCTCCTCCGCCGGACTGCTACCGTAGAAGTGTCTTCCTGCTCCTCAGGAAAATGCCGGCTTGGCTGTCCGGCGACGTCGCCACAGGGTTCCAAGGCATCCATACTCATCCCGGGAATGTCGAACAAAAAGGAAAGACCATGAGAAGACTGGCCAGTACCGGCCTTGGCGCGCTCGCGATGGCGGTGCTCCTGAATGCCTGCGCCATGCCGGCGCCCCCGCCCGATTATGCCGCGCTGCTTGCCGCACCCGATCGGACCGATGCCGACCGAAAGAATGACGGCCGGCGTCAGGCCGCGAAGCTCCTCGCCTTCACCGGAGTGCGGCCGGGCTGGAAGGATCTCGATATGGCGGCGGATGCCGGCTACAGCACCGAATTGATGGCGCGCGCCGTGGCGCCCGGCGGCATCGTCTATGGGCAGAACCCGCCTGACGCCACGCCTCGCGTCATGAAGGCGTTCCTCGCGCGCATGCGGCGCCCGGCGATGAAGAACGTGATCGACGACAGGCGCAAATTCGACGATCCGGTGCCGCCGAACGTCACCGATCTTGACCTCGTCACATTCTTTTTCGGGTATCACGATACGACCTATATGCTGGTCGATCGTGACAAGATGGACAAGGCAATGTTCAACGCCCTGAAGCCGGGCGGCTATCTCGTCATCGCGGATTACGCGGCGCTTCCCGGAGCGCCGGTCACGACCGGCAAGCTCTTCCATCGACTCGACGAAAACATCGAGAAGCGCGAGGTCGAGGCGGCCGGATTCAAGCTCGTGGACGAAGGCAATTTCCTGCGCAACCCGAACGACACGCACGACTTCATCATCTTTAGATCGAAAATTCCGATCGACATTTTCGTCATCAAGTTCCAGAAGCCGAACTGAACGTCGGCGCGGCGGGGCAGGCATGCACGGAGCTTCCATGGCCGGTGCGTCGCGGACGTGCTTGCCGACCGTGGCATATCGGGCGCGAGGGGCTTGGCCGAACGCCGCGCGACCGGCAACGGCATTGGCGAAATGGCGCACGAGCATGGGATTGCGACTTCAACGGTTCAGAGGGTCAAGACGGCGATGGCCCGAATCGCCTCATCGGGGCTCCTCACTCACGCCCCATTGCGCTTTGACAACGACCGTGTTTGCCGGAATATTCTGCGCCGATGAGCGACATCACGACCGCGGAGCTGCGCAAGCTCGTTCAAGCTGACCGGGTGCATCGGCGCATCTACAGCGATCCGGCGATTTTCGAGCTGGAGATGAAGCGCATCTTCGGCCGGGCATGGCTTTATGTTGCCCATGACAGCCAGCTCGCGCGAGCCGGGGATTTCGTGAGGTCGCGACTTGGCGGCGAGGACGTGGTCGTGACCCGCGGCCGCGACGACGGTATTCATGTTCTGCACAATCGTTGCGCCCATCGCGGCGCGCGCTTTTGCTCGGTCGATCGCGGCAATCGCACCTCCTTCATCTGTCCCTATCACGGATGGAGTTATGCGGCGGATGGCACGCTCGAGGGGGTGCCGCACCGCCAAAGCTATCCAGCAGGCTTTCGCCTCGACGATCCTGGCAACCACCTTGCCAAGGCGCCGCGCGTTGACAGCTACCGCGGCTTTGTCTTTGCCAGTCTCGCTGCCGATGGACCACCGCTGCGCGACCATCTCGGCGAGATGACGGACGCGATCGACAATCTGATCGACCGTGCTCCCGATGGCGAAATCATTCTCTCCGACAGCAGTTTTCACCTCGAATATCGGGGCAACTGGAAGCTGCATCACGAGAACGCCACCGACGTGTTCCATCCGGGATTCGTCCACGAATCCTCGGTCGCGACGGCCAACCGCGCGCCGGCGGCGAACGGCTCGATCGACGACGGCCAAACGCGCGAGATGTTGCGGGCCAACGGCTTTACGCTGCGGGAGTGGCAGAACATCGATCTCGTCGGCACAGCCGCAGGGCACAGCTATATGGCCGGGTTCTACCGCAACGGCGTTCTCGCGCCGCAGCAGGAGGATGCACTTCGGCTGGAATATCGTCGCGCTCTGGAGCGGCGCCACGGCGACGTGCGCACAGCCGAGATTCTCGGGCTCGACCGGTTCAACAACCTCATCTATCCCGACATCAGCATCAACGCCCAGTACCATCAGCTGCGTGTCGTGCGGCCCGTCGCGGTGGACCGGACGATCGTCTCCTCCTATTGCTTTCGGCTCAAGGGTGCGCCGGAAGGAATCTTCCAGCGTGGGGTGCGCTTTCTCACGAATCTAGGCTCGCCGGCGTCCATGATCTTCGCCGACGATGTCGAGATATTCGCGCGGTGCCAGGCCGGCCTCGCGGACGGCACCGACGAGTGGGTGGACGTGCAGCGCGGCCTCGGCCGCGACGAGCCGCGGGGCGTCGGCCGCTGGATGGGGCGGGCGACCGAGCTGCCGATCCGCGTCCAGTTCGGCGCCTGGCTCGAGTATATGACCGAGGCCGCCCCGTCATGCGCCTGACCGGGACCGTGATGCTCGGCGACGCGACGCGGCTGCTGCATCGCGAAATGCGGCTGCTCGATGCCGGACAATTCGAGGAATGGCTCGATCTTTTCACGCCGGACGGCATTTATTGGGTCCCCAGCCGGCGGGACCAGAGCGATCCCCGCGGCGTTGCGTCGATCATTTACGAGGATCGCTCCATCCTGGCGCTGCGGGTGCAGCGCCTCGGCGAGGCCCGTGCACACGCGCTGTCGCCGATGCCACGCACGACGCATCTCATCGGCAACGTGGAACTCGTCGACGAGACGGCGCGCGAGGGCACCGCCGGGGTCGAATGCGCGCTTATCGTGGTCGAGCATCGCAGCGACCGGCAGCGCATCTATTCCGGCCGCTGCCGCTACGAGCTCCGCCGCAGCGGAGGCGAACTGCGCATCGCCAGCAAACGCGTCGATCTCCTCGATTGCGATGCGATCCTCGCGCCGATCTCGATCCTGCTCTGAGAGGCGCCGCCCACGCTTACGCAAGCATGTCGCGGAAAACGGCGTAGAGATTGTCCTTGCCCTCGATGCCAACGCCGGGGGCATCGCCGGGCCGGACGAAGCCATCCTCGACAATCGTGCCCTTGGCATAGCCGCCGAACAGGCTCTCCGCATCGGGCGCGGCTTCATGTCCACCCAACCCCAGACCGACCACCGCCTGGAGAGAAAACAGATGCCCGGCGTGCGGCAGGCAGCGCTCGCGCGACCATCGCTGCTCCTCCACCAGCGCAAGAATGCGCAGATATTCGACAATCCCGTAGCTGAGCGAGACATCCATCTGCAGCCAGTCGCGATCGGCGCGGAGGCCGCCATAACGCAGCAGGTTGCGCGTATCGGCGACGGAAAAGATGTTTTCGCCGGTGCCGATCGGCACCGGCCAGGAGGCGGCAAGCTCGGCATTGAGGGCGTAGTCGAGCGGGTCCACCGGCTCCTCGACCCAGGCGAGATCGTAAGGTTGAAGCGCCGCGAGCAGCTCATGCGCTCGCTCGCGCGTCAGGCTGGCGTTGCAGTCGACGGCAAGAGCATGGCCGCCGCCGAGCACCGCAAGCGCCGCTTCGATGCGGCGGCGGTCCTCGTCCAGCGGCAGGCCGCCGACCTTGATCTTCATTCGGCGGTAGCCGAGCGCGCGCGCGCGCCGCAATTCGTCGCCGAGCTGCATGATGTCGTCCGCTGGACGGTAGTGGCCGCCGCTGGCATAGACGGGGACGCGCGGCGCTGCGACGCCGCCGCGGAACCGGTCGGCGAGGACGCGCCACAACGGCTTTTGCTCGAGCTTTGCCACAAGGTCCCATATGGCCGCGTCGATCAGTCCCACCGCCGCGGGCCGCTCGCCATGGCCACCCGGCTTTTCGTCGCGCATGACGATGGCCCAGGCTTTGAAGGGATCAAGGTTATCCCGCGCATCGTCCTGATAATCACGCGGCGCCGCATTCAGCAGCCGCGGCAAAAAGCGTTCGCGCAACAACCCGCCATGGCCGTAGCGCCCGATGGAATTGAAAGCCAGCCCAATCACCGGCCGGCCGTCCCGCCGGACATCGCTGACCAGCACGAGCGCGCTCGCGGTCATCGCGCCAAAGCCGATGCCGGCGTTGCGCACGGGCGAAGGCAGAGCGATCGTCTTCTCGCTGGCCGAAACGATTCTCATTGCGGCGTGCCGGGCGCGATGATCATCGGCCGGCGCGGCGTGCCCGCTTCACGCTCTAACGCGCCGGGCTCTGCGTCCAATCGTGCTCGGAGACGTCGAAGACGATGCCGAGAGGATCCTTGAACTTGGTCTCGGCGTCGACGCCGGGAAAGCCCTCGGGCAGTTTGAGAAAGAAGCGCCCGCCATTCTCCTCGATCTTGCGCCCGGTTTCGGCGGCGTCGTTGACGACGAAGCCGAAATGATGGAGCCCGGCCCAGTCCGGACCATTGATCCGGCCTTGGGTGCCCGCCGGAAAATGCAGCAGCGTCAAATTCATGACGCCGTCCGACAGCATGATGGCATTGCCGATCGGGCTCTCTGCCTGGGCCACGCGGGTCAATTCCAAAGCGCGCTCATAGAAACTGGCCGCGCTTTCGAGATCGGGCACCTGGAGTGCGATATGCCGCAGTTTTGCCATGATGAACGCTCCCGCGTTGGCGGACGACAGTATGGCCAGTGGCTCTAGGGGTGTCCAGCCGGTGCTGCCTGACGGAGACCGCCGGTGACCCCGGCCGCGCTCTCCGCCTCGCAAAACTGCCGATTGCGCGCTCGAGCCGTGCGACGTCGTCGGCGCCAAGCGCCCGCCGCGCGAGCGCGCGAAACTTCGCGCCGAGGCGTTCGGCATCGGGCGGCGAGGCGCCGCCCGCGCGTTCATAGCGCCGGCCATTCAGCAGCTCGATTTCGAGCCGCGCGGCAAAACCCGAAGAGCAGGTATCCACCACATAGTCGACGCGGCAGCGAAGCGCCAGGATGTCGGCGCGCCGCCAGCTCCCTTCGTCGAGCAGCCTCAAGCCCGACCCGCGCCTCGATCAGCGCGGCGGCGACGTTGAAACGCAGACTCGCAATCGCCTCGACCGTCGTCTTCGGCCGCAATTTTCCTCGGCCGCCGGCTCGCAGACGATCGGCACCGCCCAGGGCGCGACCATGCAGCGTACGGCACCGACCATCGACGGATCGACCCCCTTGGCGCGGCGAAGTTCGAGGGCGAGGTCGATATAGGGCTGGATCACATGGGCACAGGGATAATATTTGAAGAGCGCGGTGTCGCCGACCCAGCGCGTGCCAAGCTCGGCATCGGCGTCGTCGGCGCTCGGCCCCGGACTTCCGCCGCGAGAAACGCAGCGTAGAGATTGTGCCGGCCGTCGAGCGCGCCGAGCGGGCCGCGGAAACCCGCCGCAGCCAGTTGCGCGGCGAGGATGCCGCCGAAGCCGCCCCATCCGAGATGCAGCCATTTCGACCAGGCGCCGTCCGCCGTAAATGCGAGAAGGCCGCCGGACATGCTGGCAGCGAGCCCCGCCGCGCGATGCGATGCTCGGCGCCGACAAGCGCATCAGCCGCCCGGCGGTGAAAGCGGCGGCCAGCGGCGCGAACACGCCGGAGGCGTGGAAGCCACGCGCGTGAAAATTGGTGCCACCGATCAGCGCGAGCCGCGCCGCGATCTCGTAAGCGCCGGCGATCGCGGTGAGGATGTCGCGCCCATGCGCGCCAATCTCCTCGCCGAGGGCAAGCGCCACCGGCACGATAACGCTGCCGGGATGGACCACCGAGTTGGGGAACGTGTCGTCATAATCGAGGCTGTGCGCAATGACGCCGTTGGCGAGCGCGGCCCATCCGGCGGGGTCCCGGTGGCGCTGCCGACCACGCTCGACCGCCCGCCTTGCCCGCTCTGCAAGGCGCGCTCGCGCACGATCGCTGCCGCCGGGCAGTTGCTCGCGCCGAGCAGCAGGCCCGACCGTGTCGAGCAGGCGAAGCCGCGGCCAATTGGCGCTGCCGCGGCGGCACGTCCTGCCATTCGAGCGCCGCGACCCACGCGGCCAAGCGCAGGGAAAGTGGTGCGGCCATTACCACGCCTCGCTGCAACAGCGCCTCGATATCGGCGGCGCTCATCGCCAGCGGCAGGTTCGCCATCATGTAGTCATGCGTGCGCCTCTCCGCGAGCAGCCGCAACTCTTCGAGGGGAATGCCGATATCGCGAAGTCGACGCTGGAGCGGAAGCTGCGCAACCAATTCGTCGATTCGCTCGCCGGCGGCGGCGCCGGCAGCATCGGCGCTCCCCGTCGTTGTGCCGCCCAGCGCCTCGAGAACCAGCTGCTGCCGCTCGCCGAGAAGCGGCATGAACCGGCGCATGGCCGGCGCCAGAAGGATCGTATGCGAGACCCCATGCTGCAGCGCATAGCGGCCGCCAACCACATGCCCCAGCGCATGCACGATCGACGCCATGGCGTTGATCGTCGCTACGCCCGACATTGAACAGGCGACCTGGCACTGAAACCGCGCATCGAGATCGCCAGGCTGTGCGACGGTCCGCGGCAATTGGCGTCGCAGCAGCCGCAGCGCATGCAGCGCGAGGCCGTCGGAGAGCGGATTGCGATGGCGGGAATAAAGCGCCTCGATGCAGCGGGCGACGGCGGTCATTCCGCTCGCCGCCGTCAGCGCAGGCCCGGTCTGCCGCTCGCCATCGCAGGATCGAGAATCGACCGCCTGCGGCACCAACGCATCGTCCCAGAACAGCATCTTGTGGCGACGCTCCACATCGCGGATACCGGCCGTTGGCATGACCTCGCTGGCCGAACCGGCGGTGGTGGGTATCGCGATATGAGGGATCGTCGCGGTCGCGAGTTGGCGGCGCACCATCCCGCCGCCGGCGACATAACGGATCGCGTAAGGCTCCAGCGCCCCGCCTGTGGCATGCAGCAACGCCGTGCCCTTGCCGGCATCGATCGCGCTTCCGCCGCCGACACTGACCAGGATATCGGCGCCGAGGGAGCGTACGGCCGCGACGAGCTTTCCAACATTCGCAATGGCGCGTGCGCGGAAACGTCCGGGAAGACACCGGAGAAATGCCCGCCGAGCGCAGCCTTGACCCGTTCCAACAAAACGCCGCTGGCGACCGTCCGGCCGCAGATCACGAGCGCGCGCCGGGCGCCGAACGCGGCGACGGTTTCGCGCGAGGCGGTCGAGGGCGCCTTGTCCCATGACGAGGCGCTTGGGCCAAAATTCCGCGATGACGGGGTTCATGGTCGGCTCTCGATCGTCGGGTGGCGGCGCGGCGCTTCTTCGGCGGTGTCCAGGCGGCCGCCGCGCATCATCAGCGTAATGTCCGCGAGATCATCGAGGAAGACCGCGGTTCTGCTCGACTACCACCATTGGCATGCGGCCCTTGAGACTCTGCAACGCGGCACGCACCTGCCGCACCATGATGGGCGCCAGCCCCTGCGTCGGCTCGTCCAGCATGAGGAGCACGGGATCGATCAGCAGGGCACGGGCAATCGCCAGCATCTGCTGCTCGCCGCCGCTCAGCGATCCGGCGGACTGATCGAGCCGCTCCGGCAGCCGGGGGAAGATTTCGAGCACTTCGTCGAGCCGCCGCGGCATAGCCCGCATCGTCGAGCCGGCGCGATGCGCGGCTGAGTTCGAGATTCTGGCGCACGGTCAGCCCGGTGAGAATTGCCGCCCCTCCGGCACCAGCACCAAGCCCGCCCGCGCGCGCTCATGGCCCGCAAGTCGTCCGAGCTCGCGGCCGTTGAAGAGGATGCGCCCGCCCATCGCGCGGCATCAGTCCGGCAATGGTCTTGAGAAGCGTCGTCTTGCCGGCGCCATTGGGGCCAAGGATGCCCAGCGTGCCGCCACTCATCCACGCCGAGGCTGCACATCGCGGAAGACGACGAGCGACCGATAGCCACCGCTCAGCCCCTCGACACTCAGCACCGCGCTCATGCGAGCGCTCCGAAATAGGCTTCGTTGCACCCGCGGATCGGCGCAGGATGTCGCTCGACCCGACCCAGAGCGATCGTACGACCGCTGTCGAGAACGATGCCTCGCGCGGCGATGTCGGCGACGAAATCGATATTGTGCTCGACGATGAACACGCCGAGCCGCGCGCGCGCAGTTGCTCGAGGAGCCGCGCCAGATGAACAAGCTCGTCGCTGCGCAATCCCACCGCCGGCTCGTCGAGAAGAACGAGCGGCGGATCGCCGACCGCGGCCCGGGCCAGGTCGATGAGTTTGTGCTGGCCGAGCGAAAGCTCGCGCACCGGCGGTCGGCGAGGCTCCGAGGCCGAAACCTGTCGAGCTGCGCCAACGCTACGGCCGCGCGCTGCGCTTCGTCGAGCTGCGGGGCGATTTGGTCGAGCCGCACCATGACATTGGCGAGCGCGGTGAGATCGGGCACGAGCCGCGCGACCTGGAAGGAGCGGCCGATAAAGGGCGCGCGCTCGTCGATGGCGAGCCGCGTAATATCGCGCGCCGCGCAAGACGCACCGTCCCGCTGCTTGGCGCTCTCGATGCCGGAAATAATGTTGAAAAGCGTCGACTTGCCGGCGCCGTTTGGCCCGACCATGGCGAAGATCTCGCCGAATGCGACCTCGAAGCTGATCGTCGTCGAGCGCCTGGACGCCGCCGAAGCGCTTCGACACGCTGGCGACCGACAAGGCAACGCCGCTTCGCTGGACGCTTCGGCATTGCCCGGCGTCGCGCAGGCAGTACCACGGCGGTGCGCCGGCCGGCGCCTTCGATCCGGTCGAGCCGCGCGCCAGCTTCTGCCAGAGCCGGGCGATCCAGCCGGCCAATCCCTCGCGCGCGCATAGATCACCGCGGCCAGGAAGGCGGCGCCATAGATCAGCAGTTCGTAATGCTCCGCGTAGCCGGTGACGATGAAAAGCCACTGAATGAGGGCCGTGCCGATCAACGGGTCCGAGGAGATAGCCGAGCCCGCCCACCATCAGCCATGCCGACCTGCTCCAGCGAGCGATCGACGCCGGCATCCTCGGGAATGACCACGCCGACGTAATAGGCACGCAGATGCCGGCGAACACGGCGAAGCGCAGCCGATGGTGAAGACCTGCGCCTTCACGCCGGCAACGTCGATCCCCAGCCACGGCGGCGACAAGTTCGTCATGGCAGATCGTTCGCAGCCGCCGCCAGAACGCGCCGCGCACGAGCACGGCATAGGCGCGCCAGACCGACGCAGAGCGCGCTCACCGCGATGGCATACCAGAGGTCGGCGCCGATCGCGCGGCCGCGCGCGAAGACCAAGCCCGAGGCGCCCCCGCTGATCGAGGGAAAGGCCCGCGCCAGCCCTCGACGACATAGCCGAAGCCTAGGGTGCCAACGGCAAGATAAATCGCCGGGAAGCCGCACGAAAACCCGTGCCATGAGCCACGCGATGACGAGGGTGCCGACGATGCCGACGAGCACATCCAGGGCGAAGGGCACGCCCAGATTGTCGAGGATGCCGGCGCCATAGGCTGGCAGCGCCATGAAGGCCGCTTGGCCGAAAGCCAGCATGCCGACGACACCGAAAATGAGATTGAGCCCGAGGAGCGATAGCGCATTGAAGCACGATGGCAGTCGCCAAGGCCGGGCGTCCAGCCGGGAACGACTCCGACGATAAGGACTGGCAATCACGCAGAGAGCAAGCGCGCCGGCGAGCAATGCGGCTGGGCCTCACGCGCGCATGCTTCCGCCGAAGCGAATCATTCCGGCTCTGCCAGAGCGCGAGGCGATCAAGCGCCAGGAACACGATCGGATCGTTGGCCAGCGCGCCGACATAGGTCGTTGACCAAAGCCTCGGCGAGACCCAGACCAAGTCCGCAGGCGATGGCGAGAATGGGCGACATTCCGCCGAGCGCCGCGGCGATGAAGCCGCGCATGGTCATGGCGAGGTCCGGATTGGAAATCGACCGACACCATGGGGCACCAGCAAGCAATGCGCCGAGCGCGCCATAGGCGCCGGCGATCGCAAAGGCGAGTGCGCGCGCCAAATCGACATTCACGCCCATGAGTTCCGCGGCATCCGGATTCTCTGCCGCTGCACGCAGTTGGCGCCCGAGCCGCGTGCCCGAGAGAAATAGCGGGACCGCAAGCGCGGAGAGGACGCCGATCGACGATCAGCCCCAGCCCCTGCAAGGGTAAAACTCCGCCGGCAATGTGCAGCGGCGGCCCGACGAAAAGACGGGGAAACGAAACCGGATCCGCTCCCACGGCGAAGTTCAGCAGGCCGCGAATGAAGAAGGCTACCGCGAGCGTCACCAGAATGAGCGAATTGATCGACCAGGATCGCCGCGGCCGCAGCAGAACCGCTCCAGCAGCAGCGCGAACAGCACCGCAGCGGCGATACCCGCCACCAAGGCCAGCCACAGCGGCGTGCCCGCGGCGGCGACCACGGCGGTGACGATGCCGGCTATCGCGTAAGCCTCGCCATGGGCAATGTTCACGATCTGCGAGGTGTGATAGACGATGCCAGCCCCGTCGCCAGGAGCGCGTAGACCGCACCCATCATCAAGCCGCTGATGATCGCCTGCGACAGCGGGTTCATTCGCAACGGTTCCGCCTTCGCCCAGTGCCCGCTCTTGTACTCGACGACCGCGATGTTCGCCGCTCTCAGCGCGATGTGGCTCTCGGGCGAAAAACGGATCGTCTGCACGCTGTAGATCGGCGTCGCTCGAGGAAGGCGCGGGTCGCCTGCGCATTGCCGGGATCGTGCGACTTTGGCAGCACCGCTCCCGCGATGTCCGCAAGCAACAGGCCGAGATGGTTGAGCTGGTCAACCGGCCCGTGCTTCCACGCATGATAGGATTTGTCGAAATAGGCGATGCGGGCGCGATTGCGCGGATCCGACACCAGTTCGGGCACGATGCTCCGCAGGGCAAGACCGTAAAGCCCGGCGGCATGTCGTCCTTGATGACCGAAACGAACGCATTCGTGACGTTGGCGTTGCTGATGATGAGCGGAATTGTCAGCCCGAGATTGGTGTAGCTCTTCACGACCGCTCGCAGCCCCCGCTCCCGAGTAGCTGGAATAGAGCGCTTGTGGATTGCTTCTCATGACGTTGGCGAGTTGGATCGAAGCATCGTTGGCGTGCAAATCGATCCGGGACAGCGCGAGCTTGATGCTGGCCGGCGGGAAAATCTTTTTCGCATCGATCACGCCGCCTTCGCCGGTCGCGTCCGTCGCCGCGATCATCGCGACCCGCGTTATCGACCGTTTTGGCCTGCAGGAACTCATCGAGCGCGCGGGTGATCTCGAGATCGGTCGGCAGCCCCTGGAAGACGAAGCTCGATGGCTCCGGCACGATCGGCCGGCGACGCGACTATCATGACGGGCCCGTCCTTCGACGAGCGGCACGGTCGCACGCACCGGCCCGTCACCGAGGTATTGAGGATGAGCACCACATGCTTGCCCGATCAGGTTTCGCGTACAAGTCACCGCGGTCTCGGGGTTGCCCTGGTCATCGCAGGTGACGAGTTCGACATGGCGGCCTTGATGCCGCCCTTGGAGTTCACGTCCTGCTGCCACCACTTGATCGCGTCGAGCTGGCGCACGCCAACGGTTGCGAGGGGACCCGAGGTTGGCGCGATCACGCCGATCATAAATGGCTCCGCCGCCGCGGCACGGTCGCCGCCACGATGCGATCAAGCAGCAATTCCTATCGCTAATTTGACATCATATGGTATGCTCCCCTGCAC
The DNA here is from genome assembly GCA_963721625.1 of uncultured Alphaproteobacteria bacterium. Lineage (GTDB taxonomy): Bacteria > Pseudomonadota > Alphaproteobacteria > ATCC43930 > CGMCC-115725 > DATJLY01. The sequence goes on along the minus strand of CAVRKF010000019.1, from coordinate 281,356 downwards.
GCGACTTCATCGACACGACATGGTTTATCTCTAAACTAGCGGCGTTAGAGGTCGCAAGGATGGTCGCGCCCGTGACCGCGGCGCCTGGTCGATTTCCGGAGGAAGCAGTGAGCTAAATCTTGCTCGATCCCTGCACCGTTGCCGATCGGTGGCGCCCACCTACCGCATCGACCGGACTTTCGAGTGGAATTTCGCCAACGGCCCGTTTTTCGACGGCCCCTGGCCACACGTGCCGCCAACGCCGATCAAGGATTTTTTCGGCATCCCCGTCGCTCGCGCTTTGGCATTGCGGCGAGCCTGCTGTGCCCAATTTTCAGTTGGCTCGGAGCTCTATGCCAGGCTTGGCTTCGACATCCTGCCTACAAGACCGTGCGCCTGACGCCGCGCAAAGCACATCCGACTCCGACCTGGACTTTTCCTCGACGAGAAGCGCACGGCATCGCTCGAGGACGCTGAAGCGCCGCAATGGGCGATCGCGGCGTTCCCGACGCGCCGCCGAGGCTACCGTCGCGGGCTCGCTCGGCGTGCCTCGCAGGCGCCGGCGTTCTGGGAGGCCGATATCCGCCGCAGCCGCGAGCTCCTGCGGCCCGGCCAGGTTCTCTGATCGTCTCGCTGGTCGCGAGCGTGTCGCCGGAACCGACGGTCCCGTCGATGCTCGCCGAGTTCGAGCAATTGGCGGCGCGCGTGCGGGCGCGGGCGCGCAGATGGTCGAGGCCAATCTCTCCTGTCCGAATGTGCAGAAGCGCGAGGGCGAGGCCTATCGCGATCCCGAACTCGCTTCCGCGCAATCGCCGCGGCGCTGCGGCGCGGTGCCGGCAATTTCTGCCGCTGCTGATGAAAGTCGGCGGCCTCGAGGATCCGGCCGCAATGCGAGCGCTACTGCGGGCGGTCGACGGCACGATGGACGGCGTCATCATGATGAACGGGCTCAGCCGCCGGTTGTCGATCCATCGGGCGCGGCCAGCTTCGGCGAGAATCGGCAGCGCGCGGGCATCACCGGCGGCGCCATTTACCGCTTCGCCCTGCGCCAGGTTCGCGAGGCCGTCGCGATCACCGAGCACGACCGCCTGTCGATCAAGGTGGTGGGCTGCGGTGGCATCACCACGCCGCAGCGCGCGCGGAGCATTCTCGATGCGGGCGCCTATGCCGCCCTGGCCGCCACCGCCGTGGTGTGGAACCCCTATCTCGCGATTGAGGTCAAGCGCGCCGACCCGAGCATCTGAGCCTGGTGTCGGGGCTGCTGACCCGCAACGGACTCAACAGCTGAATTCGCTCGGTAATCCTGCGGTGTCGCAGCCAACAGGCGCACGAAGCTCCGGCGCAGTGTTTCCTCCGATCCGAAGCCGCAGCGTGCGGCGATGCGCTTGACCGGCTGGCGTGTGTCGGAGAGCAGGCGCCGTGCCGCTTCCACCCGCAGCCGCTCGACAGCGCGTGCCGGGGTGATCCCGGTCGACTCCGCATAGCGTCGGCTGAAGCTGCGCTCGCTCATCCCGGCCTTCCGAGCCAGGGCAGGAAGCGACAAGTCGTCGGTCAGGCGCCCCGCCATCCAACTGTGCAGTGCGCCGAAGCGATCCTCCGCCCCCTGAAGCGACAGGACGGTGCTGAACTGCGCCTGCCCGCCAGGACGCTTGAGGAACATGACCAGGTGGCGCGCCACGCCAAGGGCCAAGGAACGCCCCACATCCTCTTCCACGAGTGCCAGCGCCAGATCGATCGCAGCCGTCACCCCGGCCGATGTCCAAATTGCGCCGTCGCGCACGAAGATCGGGTCGGGCTCCACCCGAATGGCCGGAAAGCGCCGCGCGAGTTCGGCACAATGCATCCAGTGCGTCGCCGCCCGCCGCCCATTCAGCAAACCCGCGGCTGCGAGCAGGAAGGCACCGGTGCAGACCGAAGCAATCCGCCGCGCTCGCGTCGCCCGTGCCCGCACCCAGTCCAACACCACCGGATCGGCGGCGGCCGCGTGGACGCCGGGGCCGCCGGCGACCACAAGCGTGTCCGACCGCCGCCCGCGCACGCGGCAGCGCCACGGCCACGAGCCCCAGCCCGGCCGAGGCGGTGACGACGGGAGCGCCCGCCGACACCACTCGCGGCGCATAGAGCGGCGGCTCACCGTTCCGGGCAACAAGCTCGTTGGCGGAGGCGAAGACCTGCAGCGGGCCGGCGACGTCGAGCAATTGGACCGCAGGATACGCGAGTATCTCGACCACGCGCGGCGGGTTTGGCATAAAACGAGGGTTCTCTGGCATTTCCGCCACAGCCTGCCAGGCTAGATTGGCGTTGTCCATCGCCAGTCCGCACGAGGCCTTGCCATCATGATCGCGCAGGATACCCACCTCCAGATCGGTTCGCTGCTGTTCGAGGGATTGGACCAGATCGACTTGACGGGTCCTTTCGAGGTCTTGTCGCGCCTCCCGAATTCCACCTACCGGATTTTCGGCAGGACCGCCGCTCCAATGCGCGACTGGCGCGGCTTGCGTCTGATCGCCGGATGCAGTTCTGACCGCAGCGCCGCAACTCGACCTCCTGCACATACCGGGCGGATTCGGCCAAGAGGCGCTGATGGATGATGAGGAAGTGCTGGCCTGGATTCGCGACCAGGCAGCCGGGGCTCGATGCCTTTTTTCAGTGTGCACGGGCGCGCTGATTTGCGGCGCGGCCGGATTGCTCAAAGGGCGCCGGGCCACCACGCACTGGGCTCCATGCATCTCCTTCCTTTCTTCGGCGCCATCCCGGTGAACGAGCGCGTGGTATGCAGACGGCAATTCGTGTTGCCGCAGGGGTCACCGCGGGCATCGACGGCGCGCTGCGGGTCGCAGCCGATCTGCGCGGCGACGCGGTGGCCAGGCCATCCAGCTCTCCTTGCCTACGCGCCCGAACCGCCGTTCGACAGCGGCACGCCTGAGTCAGCGCCGCCCGCCGTGCTGGAGCAAGTGCGGCTTTCCTATCGGCCGGTGACGGAGCAGCGGGAGCACACCGCGCGCCGCGTTGCCGAGCGTCTCGGAATTGCCGTCGCACGGTGACTGCCGCCGTCGCCACGAGGCCGCAATAGCGGCGAGCCGCGTAAATTCCGATGCTGACGGAGGGGCAGACCTGACACGTACCTTGCCGACGCGGCCGATTATGACCTTGGCCGGCGCATGTTCTTTATGCTCATGGCTGAGGGCGCCGGCCAACGAACTCTTCCGTCCATCACGGTCGCGCCTGCGCTCATTGCTGCGCACGACGCGGCGGGGCTTCGCGCGGCAGGCCCTCGACCAGCGGCACGAAGCGCACCGGCCCGAGCTCGTCGATGTCGAAGCCGTCGCCGTTGCGGCGCACGCGCAGCAGCTGCTGGTCGCGCCGCTCGGCGCCGACCGGCGCCACCAGGATGCCGCCGTCGCGAGGCTCTCGAGCAGATGGCCGGGCACGTCGGGCGCGGCGGCGGTGACGATGATGCGGTCGAACGGCGCCTGCTCCGGCCAGCCCTTGGTGCCGTCGCCGAAGCGCGCCGTGATGTTGTTGAGCCGCAGCTGGGCAAAGCGCTTCTCGGCCTCGCGTCAGCAGGCCGCGATGGCGCTCGATCGGTGAAGACGCGGCGGCACAGCCGCGCCAGCACCGCCGCCTGGTAGCCCGAGCCGGTGCCGATCTCGAGCACCTTGTGGCGCTCGCTGACATCGAGCGCCTGGGTCATCAGCGCCACCACGAGCGGCTGGCTGATGGTCTGGCCGTGGCCGATCGGCAGCGCGACGTTGTCGTAGGCCTGCTCCTGGAAGGTCGGCGGCACGAACAGCTCGCGCGGCACGCGCTCGATCGCGCCGAGCACGCGCGTGTCGGTGACGCCCTCGCCGCGCAGCTCCATGACGAGGCGCGCCAGCTTCTCGTTCTCTGTCGCGTTCATCGCTCACGGGAACGCCTGCTTGAGCGCGGCCAGCGCCGCGCCGTTGGTGAGATCGAGACAAGATCGGCGTCAGCGACACCTTGCCCGCGCCGATGGCGCCGAGATCGGTGCCGGGCCCGGTCGTCGGCGCTGGCGCCGGCCTCCTCCTCGTGCATCGGCCCGATCCAGTAATAGGGCCGGCCGCGCGGGTCGATGCGCTGGCTCGAGATTGTCGCCGATCTTGCGCCGGCCCTGCGCGCGTCGCGGCGATGCCGGTCACCTGGTCGGGCGCGACATCGGGAAAATTGACGTTGATCAGGGTCTGGCGCGGCCAGGCAGCGCGGTGAGGCGGCGGATCACCGTCGGGCGCCCAGGCCGCCGCGGTCGCCCAGCGGATCGGCGTGCCGTCGATCGTGATGCTGGCTCAGCGCGATCGCCGGCACGCCGAGCAGCGTCGCCTCCATCGCCGCGGCGACGGTGCCGGAATAGGTCACGTCCTCGCCGAGATTGCCGCCGGCATTGACGCCGGAGAGCACCAGGCTCGGGCGCTTGTCGCGCAGCAGGACGTTGACCGCCAGCAGCACGCAGTCGGTCGGCGTGCCGTCGACGGCGAAGCGCCGCGGCCCGAGCTTGCGCACGCGCAGCGGCCGGTAGAGCGTGAGCGAATGGCTCGCCCCGCTCTGCTCCTGCTCGGGCGCCACCACCCAGACGTCGCGCGACAGCGTGCGCGCCACCTTGGTCAGCAGCTTGAGCCCGGGCGCTTCGATGCCGTCGTCGTTGGAGATCAGGATGCGCGCGGCGGCAAGGTCGATGGGCCGGTCAGACATCGCCGCCGATCGCCTCCAGCCCGCCCATATAGGGCCGCAGCGCCGCCGGCACGGCGACCGTGCCGTCCGCGCGCTGGTAGTTCTCCAGCACCGCGACGAGGGTGCGGCCGACCGCGAGGCCCGAGCCGTTGAGCGTGTGGACGAAGCGCGTGCCCTTCTCGCCCTTGGGCCGGAAGCGCGCCTTCATCCGCCGCGCCTGGTAGTCGCCGCAATTGGAGCAGCTCGAAATCTCGCGATAGGCGTTCTGGCCCGGCAGCCAGACCTCGATGTCGTAGGTCTTGCGCGCCGCCGCGCCCATGTCGCCGGCGCACAGCAGCATGACGCGATAGGCGAGACCGAGCCGCTTCAGCACCTCCTCGGCGCAGCGCGTCATGCGCTCGTGCTCGTCGGCGGCGCGGTCGGGATGGACGATCGAGACCAGCTCGACCTTGTTGAACTGGTGCTGGCGGATCATGCCGCGCGTGTCCTTGCCGGCGGCGCCGGCCTCGGAGCGGAAGCACGGCGTCGCAGGCGGTGAAGCGCAGCGGCAGCGCCGCCTCCTCGAGCGATCGCGTCGGCGACGAGATTGGTGAGCGGCACCTCGGCGGTGGGGATGAGCCACAGGCCCGTCGGTGGTGCGGAACAGATCGTCGGCGAATTTCGGCAGCTGGCCGGTGCCGAACGCGGTCTCGTCGCGCACCAGAAGCGGCGGCGACACCTCGGTATAGCCGAACTCGCGCGTGTGGAGATCGAGCATGAATTGCGCCAGCGCGCGCTCGAGCCGCGCGAGCTCGCCGGCTCAGCACGACGAAGCGCGCGCCCGAGAGCTTGCCGGCGCGGGCGAAATCCATCATGCCGAGCCCCTCGCCGAGGGCGACGTGGTCCCTCGGCGGAAACTCGAAGCTGCGGCGGCGCGCCGTGCTGCGCGCACCAGCACGGTTGCGCGGTTTCGTCGGCGCCGTCCGGCACGTCGTCGGCCGGCAGATTGGGAACGGGCGCAAGCGCCGCGTCGATCGCCGCGCGCAGCCGCGCCGCCTCGGCTTCGAGCCGCCCCTCCTCGTCCTTGCTCTCGGCGACCCGGCGCAGGAGCTCGGCGGCGTCGCCGCCCTTGGCCTTGGCGGCGCCGATCTCCTTGGCAAGGCGGTTGCGCTCGGCCTGGAGCTGCTCCGCCCGGGTCTGCGCCGCGCGCCATTCGCGGTCGAGCGCGAGGATCGCGTCCGCTTGCGGCGCCAGGCCGCGCCGCGCGAGGCCGCGGTCGAACGCGTCGGGATTTTCGCGAATCCATCGGAGGTCGAGCATCGGGCGGCCTTATATCGGCCGCGCGCGCTCGCGTCTATGGCAACGCCGCCCGGCGACGTATCGGTTACGTCTTCGTCGGATTTGCCGCCTCGGCCGCCTCGGCCGGCCTCGCGCTCGGCGCGCTTCTTCTCGACCATCTTGCAGCAATAGATCGAGATCTCGAACAGCACCAGCAGCGGGACGGCGAGCGAGACCTGGCTGAAGATGTCGGGCGGCGTCAGCACCGCGGCGACGACGAAGACGCCGACGATGGCATAGCGGCGCTTCGACGCAAGCCACGGCGACGTCACCAGCCCGACCCGCGCCATCAGCGTCAGCAGCACCGGAAGCTGAAACGCCAGCCCGAAGGCGAGCATGAGGCGCATCACCAGCGTCAGGTACTCGCTCACCTTGGGCTCGAGCTCGATCGGCAGAGTGCCGTTGCCGCCCTGCGTCTGAAAGCTCAGGAAGAAGCGCCAGGCGACCGGAAAGATGACGTAATAGACGAGCGAGCCGCCCAGGATGAAGAGCAGCGGCGTGGCGATGAGATAAGGCAGGAACGCCTTGCGCTCGTTGCGGTAGAGGCCGGGCGCCACGAACAGCCAGATCTGTGTCGCGATGACCGGGAAGGCAAGGCAGAACGCGGCCCAGAACGCGACCCGCAGATCGGTGAAGAACGCCTCGGTGAGATCGGTGTAGATGAGATGCTGACCGGCGCGATCGCCCATCGCGTGGTAGAGCGGCGTGGCCAGGAAATTGTAGATCGGCTTGGCGAAATACCAGGACGGGCGCGAACATGCAATGAGGAACGCGATGAACGAATAGACGAGGCGTTTGCGCAGCTCGATCAGATGATCGAGCAGCGGCATGCTGCCGGCCTCGAGTTCCTCCTCGTTTTCGCTCATCGGCCTGCGCCAGATTCAACCGGTCGGAGGCGGTGCGGGTGCAGGTGCAGGCGCGGGCTCGGTCGTCTTGGCCGGGTCTGGTGCTGCCTCGGGCGCGGCGCGGCGTTGCGGGCTGGCGGCAACAGCGCCGACTCGGGTGCCAGCGCCGGCCAGCACTATGGTCGCCGAGAACATCCTGCAACTCGCCGGCGGGATCGATGGTGCGGGCGATCGTCTCGTCGACGTTGAAGCTGCGTCGCCTTGGCGACCTCTTGGCGCACCTCGTCGAGTTCGGCGTCGCGCACCATCTGCTCGATATTGCCCTGGAATTCGTGCGCGATGGCGCGCGCCTTGCGCACCCAGGTGCCGGCCGTGCGCATGACCCGCGGCAGATCCTTGGGCGCGATGACGATCGAGCGCCACCACGGCGATCAGCGCCAGCTCGGACCACGCGAAATCGAACATAATCGGCCATCGACAGCGTCGGAAACCTTCCGCCCCGGCGGCGCGGATCATGGCAGAAGGCCTGAAGGGCCGCAACGCGCCGCGCCCACCCCCATATAGGAGGCGCGCCCCGCACGCGTCCAGCCGTGCCCCCTGTTGCGCCGCTAGGCAGCGCCCTCCGGCGCGACCGTCTCGTCCTCGTCCTCGTCCTCGTGCTCGTCCGCCTCGGGCTCCGGCACGTCGAGCAGCGGCGCGATCTCATGCAGCGTCGTGGCCGGACGCGGGCCGATCAGTCCCGCGGCGCGCAGCTCGTCGATGCCCGGCAGATCGGCGAGCGCCGCCGAGCCCGAATTGCATGAGGAAGGCGTCGGTGGTGACCCAGGTCACCGGCCGTCCCGACCGTCTGCTTGCGGCCCTTGGGCATGATCCAGCCGGCCTCCATCAGGGTGTCGAGCGTGCCCTTGCTGATGACGACGCCGCGGATGTCCTCGATCTCGGCGCGGGTCACCGGCTGGTGATAGGCGACGATGGCGAGGGTCTCGACCGCCGCCCGCGACAGCTTGCGCGTCACCTTGCGCTCGAGTTCGAGGCGCATGGCGAGATCGGGCGCGGTGCGCAGCGTCCAGCCATTGGCGACGCGCACGACATTGACGCCGCGCGGCCGGTAAAGCTCTTCGAGGTCGGCGAGGAGCCGGCCGACATCGGCATCGTCGGGCAGGCGCTCGCGGATGCTCGCCTCGTCGAGCGGCGAAGCGGCCGCGAACAACAGGGCTTCCACCAGCCGCAGATGATCGGGATAGGAGTCGATTTCGGGCGTCATGGGCTTTCCGGAGGGCTGCGCAGATAGATCGGACCGAAGGCGGCGTCCTGGCGGAGCTGCAGCCTGCCGGCCCGCACCAGTTCGAGGCTGGCGGCAAAGGTGGCGGCGATGGCCGAGCGCCACACCAGCCCGTCGCCGCCGGCAAGCGGCGGCAGGAAGCTCATCAGGCTGCGCCAGTCGGGCATGCGCCCGAGCATCCGTTCGAGCCGCTGCAGCGCATCGTCCATCGCATAGAGTTCAGGCGCCTCGATATGGAGGACGCCGCCTTCCTTGCGCTGGCGCCCGTCGCCATAGGCCTTGAGCAGGTCGTAGAGCGCCACCTCCCACACCGGCACCAGGACGCGCGGCAATCCCTCGGGATCGCCGCGGGCGAAAACGTCGCGACCGAGCTGCGGCCGCGCCATCAGCCGCGCTCCCGCCTCCTGCATCGCTTCGAGCCGCTGCAGTTGATGGGTCAGCGCTGCGGCCAGCTCCTCGCCGCTGGGGCCTTCCGGCGTCGGCGGCTGCGGCAGCAGCAAGCGCGACTTGAGATAGGCGAGCCACGCCGCCATCACGAGATAATCCGCGGCGACCTCCAGCTGAAGCCGGCGCGCCGTGGTGATGAAGGCGAGAAACTGGTCGGCGAGGCGGAGTATCGAGATGCGGGTGAGATCGACCTTCTGCTCGCGTGCGAGCATGAGCAGCACGTCGATCGGCCCCTCATAGCCGTCGAGGTCGACGACGAGGTCCGCCATCTCGGGCGGCGATTCGGGCCGCGCCAGCTCGAACGGCTCGCTTTCAGTCATAGCTCACGCCCGTCGCCCAGTGGATCGCGCTCAAGATCCAATTTACCGGCCGATCCATCACATAGGCCATCAAATTGAGATCGTGCCCGGTGCTTTCGCCGATCATCGGCACGAGCACGAGCAGCCCGATCAGGATCATGATGCCATAGCGCTCGGTCCGCGCCAGCGGTACCGCGAGCACCTCGGGCAAGAGCCCGACCGCGACCCGGCCGCCGTCGAGCGGCGGCAGCGGGATCATGTTGAACACGGCGAGGATGACGTTGATGAAGACCGAGGCGTAGAGGTTTTCCTTGAGCCACTGGCTCATGATGGTCGGCACGTAGGGAACGACGGCGACGGCAAGCGCCGAGACCACGGCCAGGATCACGTTGATCGCCGGCCCCGCCGCCGCCACCAGCACCATGTCGCGTCGCGGCCGCCGCAGCCGCGCATAGGCGACCGGCACCGGCTTGGCATAGCCGAACAGGAACCGCCCGTTCGACACGAGAAACAGCAGCAGCGGCAGCAGGATCGTGCCGAACGGATCGATATGGCGCAGCGGATTGAAGGTGACGCGGCCCATGCGATAGGCCGAGTCGTCGCCGCAGCGATGGGCGACGAAGCCGTGCGCCGCCTCGTGCAGCGTGATGGCGAAGATCACCGGCAGCGCCATCACGGAAACGTCCTGGAGCAGGCGGGGAAGGTCCAGCATCACCCCTCTCCCGCCATCAGCGCGGCGAATCGGGCCACCGCTGCGGCGCGGTCGAATGGCTCCACGGAGCGCCGCCGCGCGCGCCTCGCCGGCCTCGATCCGCCGCCGCGCCGCCGGCGACAAGGACGACGCCGCACCCGCCACCGCGATCATTTCGTTCATGGCGCCATTGCAGTGCAGCACGACATCGCAGCCAGCGGCGAGCGCCCCCGCCGTGCGCGCATCGAGCCCGCCCGGCAGCGCCGCCATCGACAGATCGTCGGAAAGGAGCAGGCCATCGAAGCCGATGCTAGCGCGAATCACCTCGGCGATCAGCCGCGCCGACAGCGTCGCCGGAAGCTGCGCGTCGATTGCCGCATAAAGCACGTGCGCCGTCATCGCCCATGGGCAGCGCGGCGAGCGCGCGAAAGGGCGCGAAATCCGTTGCCTCGAGCGACGGCGCGCGGCGCCGTCACCACCGGCAGCGCGCGATGGCTGTCGACCAGCGCCCGGCCATGGCCGGGGATGTGCTTGATGACCGGCACCACGCCGCCGGCGAGAAGCCCCTCGCACACCGCAGCGCCGAGCGCGGCCACCGGCGCCGGCGCCGTCGCCGTAGGCGCGGTCGCCGATCACCGCGTCCGCGCCGGCGACCGGCAGATCGAGCACCGGCATGCAATCGACGGTGATGCCGAGCGCGGCGAGATCGTCGGCGATGAGGCGCGCGCCGAGCCGCGCTGCCGCCAGCGCCGCGGCGCCGCCCAGGGCAGCGATCGCCGCCGCCGCGGGATAGTCGCGCCAGTGCGGCGGCTTGAGCCGCGCCACCCGCCCGCCTTCCTGGTCGATCAGCACCGGCGCGTCGCGCGCGTCCCACCGTGTCGCGCAATTCGGCGACGAGCCGCCGCACCTGTGCCGGCGCCGCGCAATTGCGGGCGAAAAGGATGAAGCCGAGCGGATCGGCGTCGCGAAAGAACGCGCGCTCCGTCGGCGGCGAGTGCGGCGCCGCCGAGGCCGAAGATCGCCGCCAGCGGCTCACGGCTTGACAAGGATGCACCCGACCTTGCGCCGCTTCAGCTCGTCGCAGGCATGCTGCCGCAGCGGCCGCATCGGCGATCGGCCCGGCGAGGATGCGATAGAACACGCCGCGGCCGGCGTCGATCGATGCGCTCGGTCTTCTCGCCCAGTCTGCCGAGAACGTCATGCGCGCATGCGCTGCAGCCGCTTCCATTCCTGCTGCGCCGCCGCCGGCGAGCGCACCGCGCCGACCTGCAGCCGGTAGCCCGCGCCGCCGGCGGCCGCCTGCGTGCCGCTGCGGGAGCGGCCGTCACCGCCGGCATGGGACTCGACGCGGCGCAGCGGCCGGCGCCGCAACCGGCGCGGGACAGCGGCAGGCGGCGGTGCCGCCGCGGCGCGCGGCGGCTGGTGCGGCGGTGAAGGCGCAGGCGCAGGCGTCGGGGCTGCGGATGCTTGCGGCGCCCGGCGGCGGCGCTTCGGTGACGATCGGGCACCGGCCGGCGGTCGGCCGCGGCAACGGCGTCTCGGGCGGCGGCAGGAGCTGCTCGACGCGCGAATCGACCGGGCGGTCGCGGTTGAGGATGTACATGTTCTGGTCCGGCACCTCCATGCCGCCGGGATTGGCGGGCGGCACCTTGACCGGGCGCTCGTCGGCGCGGATGATCGGCACCGGTCGCGCTGGCGCCGTGATGGCCGATGACATGATAGGCGGCCCATAGCCCGGCGGCCGAGCCGAGCACCACCATGGCGATGACGCCGAAGACCATGCCCCAGCGGCGCGCCGCCGACGCTGCCGCGTTCGCGGACGAACATCCTCGGGCTCGAGCTCCAGGCGAAACGACATCAACGCATCTCCTCGACCGGCTCGACGCCGAACACGCCGAGGCCGGACGCGATGACGAAGGCCACGGCCTGGACCAGCGCCGACGCCGCGCTCGGGTCAGTTCGGGCGCATCGGCAATGATGAAGCGCAGGCTCGCATCGTCCTTGCCGCGTGTCCACAGCCCGTGGAACGCGGCGGCGAGTTCCTGAAGATAGAAGGCGATGCGATGCGGCTCGTGCATCTCGGCCGCGCTCTCGACGATGCGCGGCCAGTTGGCGAGCTGGCGGATGAGGGCGATCTCGTCGCGCTCGGCCAGGCGCTCGAGCGGCGCCGGCGGCGAGCGCTTCCGGCGCCAGCGTCGCCTGCCGGAGCCGCCTCGCGCGCGTGGCGCAGCACCGACGAGGCGCGCGCATGGGCGTATTGCACGTAGAAGACCGGGTTGTCCTTCGACTGCTCGACCACCTTGGCGAAATCGAAATCGAGCGCCTGGTCGTTGCGCCGCGTCAGCATGACGAAGCGGAACACGTCCTTGCCGACCTCGTCCACCACCTCGCGCAAGGTGACGAAGGTGCCGGCGCGCTTCGACATGCGCACCGGCTCGCCGCGGTCGAAGAGATTGACGAGCTGGCACAGCTTCACGTCGAGCGCGCCCTGCCCTTGCGTCAGCGCGCGCACCGCCGCCTGCATGCGCTTGACATAGCCGCCGTGATCGGCGCCCCACACATCGATCATGTCGGCGAAGCCGCGCCGGAACTTGTCGAGATGATAGGCGATGTCGGCGGCGAAATAGGTCCAGCTACCCGTCCGATTTCTTGAGCGGCCGGTCGACATCGTCGCCGAATCGGGTGGCGCGGAACAGCGTCTGCGGCCGCGGCTCCCAATCGTCGGGCAGCTTGCCCTTGGGCGGCTCGAGCGTGCCGACATAGATCGAGGTCCTGCTCGTCGAGCATCTTCGAGCGCTCGCTCGATCGCGCCCGAGGCGACGATCGCGCGCTCCGAGGAGATAGACATCGTGCGACACGCCCAGCAACGCGAGATCGGCGCGGATCAGCGCCATCATCGCGGCAACGGCGAAATCGCGCAGCGCCGGCAGCCACTGCGTTCCTCGGCCGCGAGCCAGCGATCGCCGTCGCGGGCGACGAGCGCTGCGGCGGTCTCCTTGAGATAATCGCCGGGATAGAGCCCTTCGGGCATCTCGCCGCCGCCTTCGCCCAGCGCCTCGCGATAGCGCAGTGGAGCGAGCGCGCGAGCACATCGACCTGCGCGCCGGCGTCGTTGATGTAGTATTCGCGGCACACCGCGAACCCGGCCTTGGCGAGCAGCGCGGCGAGCGCGTCGCCGACCACCGCGCCGCGCCCGTGGCCGACATGCATCGGCCCGGTCGGATTGGCCGAGACGATATTCGACATTGACCGTCCGGCCGCCGCCCATCGTGCGAATCGCCATAGGCGGTGCCGGCGCGCAGCACCTCGGCGAGCCGCGCATGCCAGAACGCATCGGCGAGGCGCAGATTGAGGAAGCCCGGCCCGGCCACCTCGGCCGCGACCACGTCGCCGAGCAGCGCGAGGCGCTCGCGCAGCATTTCCGCCAGCGTCGCGCGGCGTCATGCCCGCCGCCTTCGCCAGCACCATCGCGGCATTGGTCGAGAGATCGCCATGCGCCGGATCGCGCGGCGGCTCGACCGCGACGCGGTCCAGCTCGAGCCCCGCCGGCAGCGCGCCCGCGCTGCATCAGCGCCTCGATCTCGGCGATGATCACGTCGCGGAAATGCGCGAACAGATTCATCACGTCGTCGCGTAGCGGTCGAACAGGCGGTAATGCTCGTCGAGGGCGAAGCGGTCGGTCATGCCGGCGATGTAGTCGGCGACGACCCGCGCCGTGGCGGCGCTGCCGGGGCGGTCCGCCTGCGCGCGCCATTCGGTCGGCAGGCACAGCGGCTCGGCCGACAGCAGCGTCGAACAGCTCGCGCACGATGCGCCGCGCCTTCGACGCCATGCGGTTGACGCGGTAGTGACGGTACATGCGCTCCATCAGGAACGCGCGCAGCGCCCGGTCGTTCGCCCGCATCGGCTCGGAGAAGCGCGACCAGCGGCGCGCCCAGCGCGCGGATGTCGGCGACGCGAGGCGATGCGCGCGGCGGCGATGCGCCGCCGCGTCTCGGCGACGAGATCGGACACCATGCGGTCGATCAGGCGGCGGATCGCCTCGTGCACGAGCCGCGGCTCCTCGATGTCGGGATGGCGCGCAGCGACCTCGGCGAAGACGGGCCCGACCAGCGGCACGTCGGCGAGATCCTCGACGGCGAAGAGCCCGGCGCGCAGGCCGTCGTCGATGTCGTGGTTGTTGTAGGCGATGTCGTCGGCGAGCGCCGCCACCTGCGCCTCGGCCGAGGGCCAGGTCGCCGAGCTCGAGATCGTGCCGCGCGGCATATTCGGCGATGGTCGGCGGCAGTTGGTCGCGCGCCGAGCGGGCCGTTGTGCTTGACCATGCCCTCGAGCGTCTCCCAGGTGAGGTTCAGCCCGTCGAAACCGGCATAGCGCCGCTCGAGCCGCGTCAGCACGCGAAAGGTCTGGTCGTTGTGCGAGAACCCGCCATGCGGCTTGAGCACCGCGTCGAGCGCTTCCTCGCCGGCATGGCCGAACGGCGTGTGGCCGAGATCGTGGGCCAGCGCCAGCGCCTCGGCGAGATCCTCGTCGAGCGCCAGCGCGCGGGCGATGCTGCGCGCGATCTGCGCCACCTCGAGGCTGTGGGTGAGCCGCGTGCGGTAATGGTCGCCCTCGTGATAGACGAAGACCTGGGTCTTGTATTGCAGGCGGCGGAAGGCGGTGGAATGGATGATGCGGTCGCGGTCGCGCTGGAACGGCGAGCGCGTCGGGCTCTCCGGCTCGGCATGAAGGCGGCCGCGGCTCGCTCCGGACGGCAGGCATAAGGGGCGAGATGCCGCCGACGTCATGGGCCGGAAACTAGCCTCCGGCCGCCGGGGTTGCAACGCCGCGCCCGCGGCGGCGGGCCGCTTGGGGTTTGACAATGGCCGGCGATTGCCCAAATAGATAGGGCGCTTGGCCGGGCGCGACAGGGCAAGGAGCGATCCATGGCGGAAGGGCGCGGCATCCCGCCCGATTGGCAAGTCACCCTGACCGAGAGCGCGGCGCGGCGAATCGTGCAGCTCAAGGACGAGCGAGAACACGCCGACGGCGTTCCTGCGGCTGGCGGTCTCCGGCGGCGGCTGCTCGGGCTTCCAATACGGCTTCAGCTTCGACGATGCGCGCCAGGACGACGATCTCGTCTTTGCCCGCGACGGCGTCGAGCTGGTGATCGACGAGGTCTCGCTCGAACTCGTCAAGGGCGCCGAGATCGACTTCGTCGAGGATCTGATGGGCGCCTATTTCCAGGTCCGCAATCCCAACGCCGCCTCGTCCTGCGGCTGCGGCAACTCATTCTCGGTCGGCTGAGCCGGGCTTGGTCAAGGTCGCGACCTGGAACGTCAATTCGGTCAAGGCGCGGCTCGGCGCATGTGCTCGCCTGGCTCGACGAGGCCAAGCCGGACATCCTCTGCCTGCAGGAGATCAAGTGCCTGGACGGCCGATTTCCCGGCGCTCGAGATCACGGCGGCCGGGCTATCACGTCGAGTTCCTCGGCCAGCGCAGCTATAACGGCGTCGCCATCCTGTCGCGCGAGCCGGCGCGCGAGGTGCTGCGCGGCCTGCCCGGCGACGACGGCGACGAGCAGGCGCGCTATCATCGAGGCGACCATCGCGGGATCTGCGCGTCGCCTCGATCTATCTCCCCAACGGCAACCCGGTCGGCACCGACAAGTACGCCTACAAGCTCGCCTGGATGCGCCGGCTCGAGGCGCGCGCGCGCGCGCGCTGCTCGACACCGAGCAAGCCGTGCGTGCTCGCCGGCGACTACAACGTCGTTCCCGACCGACGACGACGTCTACGACCCGATCGCGTGGCGCGAGGATGCGCTGTGCCGGCCGGAGACTCGGGCGCGCTTCCGCGCGCCTGCTGCAATCATGGGCTATGTCGACGCGTTCCGCGTCTATCACGCCGAGCCGCAGCGCTACAGCTTCTGGGACTACCAGGCCGGGCGCTGGCTGCGCGACGAGGGCTTGCGCATCGACCATCTGCTGCTGTCGCCGCAGGCCGCCGACCGGCTCGCCGCCGCCGACATCGACCGCGAGCCGCGCGGCCGCGACAAGGCCTCGGACCACACGCCCGTCTGGTGCGAGACTGACGGCCTGAGCCGCCTCAGAATTTGAGGCCGTAACGCAGGCTGGAAATTGTTGAGGTCGCTATGGTCGCCGAATGCGATCGGGCGCGGCGGCATGGTCGAGCGACAGCGTCAGGCTGTGCTGGGCGCCGAGTTGATAGCCGAACTCGAACATGCCTGTGCAGCGCCAGCGGCGGTCCGAGATAGCGGCGGTAGACGTCGTCGACGCCACCGGTGCGCGTGACGCTGCCGGCAAGACCGAAGCTGCCGAAGAAGCCGTTGCTGTCGAAGAGGTTCCATGACAACCCGGCAGAGCTGCGGCTGGTGCCGGTGCCGCGGTCGGTCGCGATCGCGAATTGCGGCCGCGGCGAGAACAGGAATTGCAGCACGCTCTTGTCGGGCGAGGTCAGCGAGATGCGCAGATCGCTGGCGAGCCGGTGGCGAAGCGGCTCGGCCAGACGATCGGGAAAATTGAGATGGAACTCGGGCAGCGGAAACCCGCCGGGAACGAGCGCAGCGCTCCCCGGCGCGCCGGCAAGCGCGTGCGGTGCCGTCGCGATCATGCCGAGGACGAGCGCTGCCCCGGCGGCGCCCGCGCCGCGCCGCGTGCCGTCGCGACAGCCGCGAGGCAACGGCGGCATCGAGCGCCCCCACCAGCGCCGGCGACGGCTCGATGAAGCGGCAGGCCCAGGTGCCGTTCTTGGTGTCGAGGCGCAACACCTCGGCGGCTATTTCGAAGCCGTCCGCCCGTCCGCTCGACCCGAAGCTGGCCGACGAGGCGGTCGCCGATCGCGGCAACCGGCGCGCCACCGAGCAGGAGCCCGCCCAGCGACCAGTTGAGGGCGCTGAATCCGCGCGCGCCGACGATCATCTCGACCGCCGGCGCCGTGTAACGGCAGTCGCGGCGAAGATTCTTTGATATCCAACGAGATCTTGGTCGATCTTAACATTCTGTCCGAGCCAGACTGCCCGCAGCGAGCCGCAACTCCCGTCAAGGCGCAAGGAATTTACCGCGGCGGTTCGCTCCGATCCCCCGGAAACCCGCCACGCACGATCATATCGCGAGCGCGTCAATCCGACAATCGAGGCGGCGACTCGAAAGTCAGGAATCCCCGCATCCGGCGGATAGGTGTGGCCCGTCCCGCACGGGTCTTCGATGGACCAGGTCCCGGGCGCATCGCCCGGACGGGCATAGCACGGCCCGACCGGCACCTTGCCGTAGCCGCCCGGCAGATCGAGGACATAGGTCGGCTGGCACAGGCCCGAGACGCGGCCGCGCAAGCGCGCGCATCAGCGCCTGCCCGGCGGCGAGCCCGGTGCGGAAATGGGCGGTGCCGGGGGCGAGGTCGAGATGGTGCAGGTAATAGGGCTTGACCCGCATCGCGACGAGGCCGCGGAACAGCGCCTCGAGCGTCGCCGCGTCGTCATTGACGCCCTTGAGCAGCACCGACTGCGCCAGCAGCGGAATGCCGGCGCCGACGCAGCCGGGCGCAGGCGGCCCGCGCCGCTGCGGTCAGCTCGCGCGGGTGGTTGGCGTGGACGACGACATAGACCGCCTTCTCGGCCGCGAGCGCCGCCACCAGCGCCGCATCGACCCGGTCGCGGCGCGACGATCGGCACGCGGGTGTGGAAGCGGATGACGCCGAAATGCGGGAATGGCGTCGAGCGCCGCGACGATCGCGCGCAGCCGCCGCGGCGACAGCACGAACGGGTCGCCGCCGGTGATCACCACTTCCCAGATCTCGGGCCGCGCCCGGACATAATCGAGCGCCGCCGCGAGCTCGCGCCCGCTCAGCGCGCCGCCTTCGCGGCCCGACATCCTCGCGGCGGAAGCAGAAGCGGCAATAGACCGGACAGACCAGGCTCGGCTTCAGCAGCACCCGGTCGGGATAGCGATGCACGATGCCCTTGACCGGCGCGAAGCGGTGATCGCCGATCGGATCGCGCAAGCTCGTCGGCGCGCGCGGTCGAGCTCGGCCGCCTGCGGCACGAACTGGCGCCCGATCGGATCGGGCGCCGGGTCGCCCTCGATCAGCGCCGCCATCTCCGGCGTGATCGGCGACGGCATACGCGCGGCTCGCGCCAGCCGCGTCCGCACGCAGGAGATCAGATGTCGGCATAGCAGAAGGTTTCGCCGCGCGCGCCGGGATGGGTGACCGCGCCCTTCTCGGCATCGCCGACGGTCTGCGCATAGCGCCACAGCGCGCCCGACTGGTATTCGTGCTGGCGCGGCTTCCAGCGCCTTGCGCCGCGCGGCGAGCTCGGCATCGCTCAGCTCGACCGCGAGCGTGCCGGCGACGGCGTCGATGGCGATGATGTCGCCGTCGCTGCAGCAGGCCGATCGGGCCGCCGACCGCCGCCTCGGGCCCGACATGGCCGATGCAGAAGCCGCGCGTGCCGCCGGAGAAGCGGCCGTCGGTGATCAGCGCCACCTTGTCGCCCGCGCCCTGGCCGTAGAGCGCCGCCGTGGTCGAGAGCATCTCGCGCATGCCGGGGCCGCCGCGCGGGCCCTCGTAGCGGATGACCAGCACGTCGCCCGGCTTGTATTGGCGCGCCTCGACCGCGGCGAAGCAGTCCTCCTCGCGGTCGAAGCAGCGCGCCGGCCCGCGGAACCTGAGCTGCAATGCCCTGCATGCCCGCGACCTTGCACGATGCGCGCCCTGCGGCGCGAGATTGCCCTTGAGCACGACCACGCCGCCGGTCGGCGACAGCGGCGCGGAGGTCGGGCGCACCACGTCCTGGTCCTCGCGCACCACCACGTCCTTGCAGATTCTCGGCGATGGTCTTGCCGGTGACGGTCATGCAGTCGCCGTGGAGATAGCCGCCGTCGAGCAGCGCCTTCATCAGCACCGGCACGCCGCCCGACTCGTGCAGGTCCTTCATCACGATAGCGGCCGCCCGGCTTGAAATCGCCGATATAGGGCGTGCGCTTGAAGATCTCGCCGACGGCGTGGAGGTCGAAATCGATGCCCGCCTCGTGCGCCATCGCCGGCAGATGCAGCGCGCCGTTGGTCGAGCCGCCGGACGCCGCCACCACCATCGCGGCGTTCTCGAGCGCCTCGCGCGTCACGATGTCGCGCGGCCGGAGGCCGCAGGCGGAGCAGCTTCATCACCGCCTCGCCCGAGGCCTCGGCATAGTCGTCGCGCGAATTCGAACGGCGCCGGCGTGCCGGCCGAGCCCGGCAGCGCGAGGCCGATCGCCTCGGAGACGCAGGCCATGGTGTTGGCGGTGAACTGCCCGCCGCACGAGCCCGCCGACGGGCAGGCGTTGCATTCGAGCTCGTGCAGATCGGCGTCGCTCATCTTGCCGGCGCTGTGCTCGCCGACGCCCTCGAACACGTCGACGATGGTGACGTCGCGGCCCTGGAAGCGGCCGGGCAGGATCGAGCCGCCATACATGAAGACCGACGGCACGTTGAGGCGCAGCATCGCCATCATCAGGCCGGGCAGCGACTTGTCGCAGCCGGCGAAGCCGACCAGCGCGTCGTAGCAATGGCCGCGCATGGTGAGCTCGACCGAATCGGCGATCACCTCGCGCGAGACCAGCGACGACTTCATGCCGTCATGGCCCATGGCGATGCCGTCGGTGACGGTGATGGTGGTGAACTCGCGCGGCGTGCCGCCGGCGGCCGCGACCCCGCGCTTGGCCGCCTGGGCCTGGCGCGACAGCGAGATGTTGCACGGCGCGGCCTCGTTCCAGGTGGTGGCGACGCCGACGATCGGCTGGCGCAGCTGCTCCTCGGTGACGCCCATGGCGTAGAACATCGAGCGGTGCGGCGCGCGCTCCGGCCCCACCGTGACGTGCCGGCTCGGCAGCTTGGCCTTGTCGAAAACCGGCTTCCTCGCCTCGTCGGGCATGCTTGCCTCTCCTCATTGCGATGGCGGCGTCACGCGTTCGCGTGGCGGCGCACGAACGCCGTCATCAGCGCGAGCGCGCGCTGTGATGCTTCGGTCGTGGGGTCCTTGGTCACGAACATGTGCGGCTGGCCCTCGAACTTGTGCAGTTCCGCCGCGCCGCCGGCGTGGCGATAGGCGGCGGCGAAGCGGTCGGCCATGTCGGGCGTAAGATTGTCGTCGGCGGTGCCTTGCACGATCAGCACCGGCGGCCGCTCGACCGTCTCGCCGCGCTCGAGCACCAGTTGCGGATTGCCCTCCGCCATCGCCGCCTCGGTGGCGAAGAAGGCGTGATGCGCCTGAAGAAAGCGATCGATCTTCTTCTCCTGCGCCATGCGGTAGCGCGCCAGCGGATCGACCACCGGCCAGCACAGGATGACGAAGGCAAGGCGCGCGTCAACCCCGGCCCCGCCCGGCAGCGGCAGCGCGGCAAAGCGCGGATCGCGCGGCTTCAGTGCGGCGAGCATCAATTGCTGGCCGCCGCTCGAGGTCGCGATGCCGCCGACGTGGTCGGGATCGGCGCCATAGTCGCGCGCATGGGCCTTGAGCCAGCGGATGCCCAGATTGATGTCGGCGATCGAGGCCGGATATGGCCCCTCGGGCGGCATGCGGAAATCGAGCGACAGCACGACATTGCCCGCACGCGCCAGCGCAGCGGCGATGACCGCGTTGTTGAGCCGGTCGCCGCTGGTCCAGGCGCCGCCATGCACCTCAATGAGCGCCGGCACCGCGCCCGCCGCGCCGACCGGGCGATAGAGCCGCGCCAGCATCGGCTTGCCGCCGACCTGCTGATAGGCGACGTCCTCGTGCGTGACCTCATGGCTGCGGCCGTCGCTGCGCGTGTCCATTGCCTCTCTCCGCTCGAACTTGCCTGACCGAAGCACTTCCCGGCCGCTGCCGCAAGACCCGAAACGTGCGGCGGCGTCATTCGGGACGTTCACAATCCGGTCGCGCGGGTTACAGTCCTGCGA
The DNA here is from genome assembly GCA_963721625.1 of uncultured Alphaproteobacteria bacterium. Classification (GTDB taxonomy): domain Bacteria; phylum Pseudomonadota; class Alphaproteobacteria; order ATCC43930; family CGMCC-115725; genus DATJLY01. The sequence continues at coordinate 260,894 of CAVRKF010000019.1, read as the reverse complement.
TGATGCGGCGGATGGGAATGTCGCTCGGCGCGCTGGCGGTGAAGGCGGGGCTGACCCTGCTCGGGCTGTTGCTGGTGACGTTCCTGATCGCGCGGGTGGTGCCGATCGATCCGGTCCTCGCCGTGGTCGGCGACCGCGCCCCGCCCGAGGTTTATCGCCGGGTGCGCGCCGAGATGGGACTCGACCAGCCGGTGGCGGTGCAGTTCTGGCGCTACGGCGAGATGGTCGTGCGCGGCGATCTCGGCAATTCGGCGCTGACGCGGAGCCCGGTAACGTCCGACATCGCCCGCTTCTTTCCGGCGACGTTGGAGCTCGCGACGGCGGCGACGCTGCTGGGCCTGGTGCTGGGCGTCCCCGCCGGCGTGATCGCGGCGGCGCGGCACAACCGCTGGCCCGACCATGTGCTGCGCGTCGTCAGCCTGTTCGGTTATTCCGTGCCGGTGTTCTGGCTCGGGCTGATGGCGCTCCTGCTATTCTATGCCGATCTCGGCTGGGCGGCGGGGCCGGGGCGGCTCGATCCCTGGCTCGACGACATCGTGCCGGCGCGCACCGGGCTCCTGGTGGTCGATGCGGCGCTCGCCGGCAACGGCGCGGTGCTGGCAAGCGCACTCCGGCACCTCGCCTTGCCGGCCCTGGTGCTGGGTTATTTCTCGATGGCCTATATCAGCCGCATGACGCGCTCGCTGATGCTGGAGCAGCTCGGCCAGGACTATGTCACGGTCGCGCGCGCCAAGGGGCTGAGCGAGACGCGGGTGCTGTGGCGGCATGCGCTCGGCAATGTGTGGGTACCGCTCGCCACGGTGGCGACGCTCGCCTATGCGCAGCTGCTCGAAGGCTCGGTGCTGACCGAGACGGTGTTCGCCTGGCCGGGCATCGGCCGCTACATCACCGGCTCGCTCTTGAGCCTCGACATGAATGCGGTGATGGGCGGCACGCTGGTGGTGGGGCTGGTGTTCATCCTGCTCAATCTGCTGGTCGAGGGAATCTATCCCTGGCTCGACCCGAGGGCGCGGTGAGCGAGGCGCTGCTCGAAGCCGCCGCGGCGCCGCGTTCGGCGGGCGCGGCGCGGCGGGCGCGGCTCGTCGCTTCGGCGCGCGCGCTGGTCGCGCACAAGGCGGCGCTGGCGGGGCTCGCCGTGGTGCTGGTGCTGGCGTTGATCGCGCTGGCGGCTCCGTTGCTGACGCGCGAGAATCCCGATCTGCCGCATTTGGGGCTGCGCCTCGCGGCGCCCGATGCGCGGCATTGGCTCGGCACCGACGAGTTGGGCCGCGACATCCTGGCGCGGCTCATTTACGGCGGCCGCGTCACGCTGGCGGTGGCCGCGGTGGTGGCCGTGGCGGTGCCGCCGGCCGGGCTGGCGGTGGGCTGCGCCGCGGGGTTCTTCGGCGGGTTTGCCGATGCCGTGCTGATGCGCGTGGCGGACGTGTTCCTGGCGTTTCCGCGGCTCATTCTCGCGCTCGCGCTGGTGGCCGCGATGGGGCCGGGGATATGGCATGCGATGCTGGCCATCGCGCTGGCGGCGTGGCCGCCTTATGCGCGCATCGCCCGCGCCGAGACGATGGCCCTGCGCGGGCGCGAATTCATCGCCGCGGCGCGGCTCGCGGGCGCATCACCGGCGCGGCTCCTGGTGCGCCACATCGCGCCGCTGTGCCTGCCCTCGCTCGTGGTGCGCGCCTCGCTCGACATGGCCGGGGTGATCCTGACCGCGGCGGGATTGGGATTTCTCGGGCTGGGCGCGGCGCCGCCGACAGCGGAATGGGGGTCGATGATCGCGGCGGGGCAGCGCTTCATGCTCGATCAATGGTGGGTTGCCGCCGCGCCCGGCGTTGCGATCGCGCTGGCGGCGCTCGGCTTCAACCTGCTCGGCGAGGGGTTGCGCGACCTGCTCGATCCGCGGCAGCGATGAGTGCGGCGCTGCTCGAGGTCGCCGATCTCCGCGTCCGCTTCGGCGGACACCCGGCCGTGCGCGGCGTGAGCTTCGCGATGGAACGCGAGCGGCTCGCGCTGGTCGGCGGCTCGGGCGCGGGCAAGTCGCTGATCGCGCGCGCGATCCTGCGCCTGTTACCGGCCGGGGCGGAGATGACGGCGTCGCGCCTCGCCTTCGACGGGATCGACCTTGCCGGCGCCGCGCCGTCGCTGCTGCGGACACTGCGCGGGCGCCGCATCGGGCTCGTACTCCAGGACCCGAAATTCTCGCTGAACCCGGTGATGACCATCGGCGCGCAGATCGACGAGGTGTTCCGCCTGCATGGCGGCTGGCCCCGCCGCGGCGCCAGGTCGTGCACGCTCGCTGCGCTCGAGGCGGTGCGGCTCGGCGAGCCGGAACGGATTTACGGGCTTTATCCACACCAGGTCTCGGGCGGCATGGGGCAGCGCGCGATGATCGCGATGATGCTCGCCGCCGACCCCGATCTCCTCATCGCCGACGAGCCGACCTCGGCGCTCGACGCCAGCTCGGCCCAACAGGTCCTTGCCGTGCTCGACGATCTCGTCGCGCGGCGCGGCATGGGGCTCATCTTGATCAGCCACGATCTCGACCGCGTTGCACAGTTCTGTGACCGCGTGCTGGTGATCGAGGACGGCGCGATCGTCGAGAGCTGCACGGCCGCTTTGCTCGGCGCGGCGCGCCATCCCTATACACGCCGGCTGATGGCGGCACGGCTCGGGCTCGAGGCCGCAACGTGATCGAGGCACGCGATCTCACCGTCCGTCTCGGCGGCCGCGCGGTGGTCGCGGGCGTGTCCTTCGCGGTGGCGGCGGGCGCGGCATTCGGCATCGTCGGAGCATCCGGGTCGGGGAAGTCCACGCTCCTGCGCGCCATCGCCGGGCTCGAGCCCGTCGCCGGCGGCACGCTCAGCCTCGACGGGGCGCCGCTCGCGGCACAGCCGCCGCGGGCGCGCGGCCTCCTGCTGCAACTGGTGTTCCAGGACCCCTATGGCGCGCTCCATCCGCGCCACACGGTCGCGCGCGCGCTCGCTGAGCCGCTCGCCATCCACCGCCTCGACGATCGCGACCGGCGGATCGACACGGCGCTCGAAGCGGTGGGGCTCGGGCCGCAATTCCGCTTCCGTTTTCCGCATCAGCTCTCGGGCGGGCAGCGCCAGCGCGTGGCGATTGCCCGCGCCCTGATGCTGTCGCCGCCGCTGTTGCTGCTCGACGAGCCGACCGCCGCGCTCGACGTGCTGGCGCAGGCCGAGATCATCGCGCTGCTGCGCCGGCTGCCGCACGGAGCGCGGCCTCGCCTATCTGCTGGTGAGCCACGACCTCGCGGTGGTGGACGCGCTCGTGGGCCGCGTCGCGGTGATGCAGCACGGGCGCTTCGTCGAGACGCTCGACCAAGCGCAACTGCGCGACGGCAGCGCCCGCCATCCCCACACGCGCGAACTCATCGCCGCCGCCGGCGCCTACCGCCGCGTTGTGCCCGCACGGCCGGCGTGACGGCGGAAGCTGGCGTGCGCCAGCGCCGCGGCTTAGATTGGCTGGCGTGGACACGCGGAGCACGAGGCCATGGAATTCGGGATTTTTTCCAACAGTCGGCGGCCGGAGCGCGGCACGGGCGATGCCTGGACCCAGGACATCGACGAGATCGTCACCGCCGACCGGCTTGGCTTCCGCGAGGCGTGGATCAGCGAGCATCAATCGCCGGCCGAGCTCATCATCTGCAAGGCGGCGGGCCTGACGCAACAGATCCGCCTGGGCTCCGCGGTCCGGCCGCTCGCCTATTACCATCCGCTGCAAGTGGCGATCGAGGCCAATGCCTGCGACCACCTGACCGGCGGGCGCTACCAGCTCGGCGTCGGCTTCGGCTTCTATCCGACCAACATGCAGCAGCGCGGCCTCGACTTCGCCAAGACGCGCGAGATGATGCATGCCTCGATCGACCTGATCCTGAAATTGTGGACGAGCCCGGAGCCGGTCGATTACGACGGCCCGTTCTGGCAGGGCAAGGGCATGGTGGTGAAGCCGGGCCCGGTGCAGAGCCCGCATCCGCCGGTTGCGATCGCCTGCGCCAAGACGCACGGCCTCGGCCGAGCTCGCCGGCCGGCTCGGGCTCATGCCGCTCACCGGCGACTTTCTCCCGCGCGAGCGCCTGCGCCAATTCGGCGACGCGTTCGTCGGCCGGCGCGCGCGCCGCCGGCCGCACGCCCGGACGCCGCGAGCTGCGCGCCACCCGCGTCATCTATGTCGCCGAGACCGATGCGATCGCGCGCGAGGACATGCGCCAGTCCTACACCGAGACGATCCGCTGGGAGATCGCCAACACGCCGCACCACCAGGTCGAGCGCATCCCGCCCGGCGGCACCTTCGACGACATCACCTTCGACTATCTCGTCGATACCGCCAACATCTTCGTCGGCAGCCCCGACACGGTGACGCGCGGCCTCCGCGACTTCTACGACGAGACCGGCGGCTTCGGCGTGCTGATGATCCATGCCGGGCGCGACTACGCCACGCGCGGCAAAGCGCGCGCGCTCGATGCGCCTTTTCATGGAAGAGGTCGCGCCGCGCCTGCGCCACCTCGACCCGGACCGGCAGGAGGCTGCCTAACCGAGCCGCAGCACCTCCCGCCCGGGCCGCGCGCCCGCCGCGCCGGTGGCGCGGAAGCCGAGCTTTTGCAGCACGCGCCAGGAGGCGCGATTGTCGCGGCGGCATTCGGCGAAGAGGCGGCGATCGGGAAAGCGGCGGCGCAGCAGCCCGACGATTGCCATGCCCGCTTCGGTCGCATAGCCCCTGCCCTGGCTCGCGCGCGCGATCCAATAGCCGATCTCGATCGCGTCCGCGCCGGCGAGATGGGCGCCGATCACACCGGCAAGCGCACCCCGGCACCAGATGCCGATGAAGCGGTCGCGCCCGTCGCCGTTGCCGCGAATGAGGCGCAGCGCCGCGCCGCGCGTGAACGGCAATGCCAGAATGTGAACCTGGCGCGCGATGGCGCGATCGTCGGTGATGGCCCTGAGCCGCGCGGCGTGCCGCGGCTGCAGCGGCACCAGCCTGAGCCGCACCGTCCTGCGCGCCGGCATACCGGCAAGTCCGGCCGCCACCGCGCCTACCGCCAGCGCCGCCGCAGCCGCGCGCGGTTGGCGGCGAGCCAATAGAGTGCGAGCACGGTCGGGCCGCTGGTGATCTCGCCACGGCGCAGACGTTGCATCGCCTCGCGATAGCTCGGCGTCAGGACCTTGATGTCCTCGTGCTCGTCGGCGCGGCCGTGATAGCCCGCCGCCGCACGCGCATCGACCCGCCCGCAATAGAGCGCGAACAACTCGCTTGAGCCGCCCGGGCTCGGCATGAAGCGATGGATCGGCACGAGCTCGCCGAGGATCGCTATCCCCGCCTCCTCCTGCACCTCGCGCCGCGCCACGTCCTCGTCCGAGGCGTCACTTGCCGCGACGATGCCGGCAACGATCTCGACCTGCCACGCCGGCAGTCCCGCGACATGAGGCGGCAGGCGGAATTGCTCGACCAGCACCAGCGCATCGGCGCCCGGATCATAGAGCAGCACGCCCACCGCGAGATCGCGCTCGAATACCTCGCGCTCCATCGTGCCGCTCCAGCCGCCGCGATAGAGGCGATGGCGCAACCGGAAGCGCTCGAGCCGAAAGAAACCCGAGAACACGATCTCGCGATTTAATATTTCGATGTCGTCGCTCACATCCGCCCCATCGCCACGATCGCATGGCGCGGCGAGTTTAGAGGCGCGGCGTCGCGCGGCAAGCGCCGCGTTTACGCCATCGCGCTGCGCACGAGCGGCGGCGGCGGCCCCACGCGCATGAGGCCGAGGCGCGTGCGGACGCCGGCAATGCACAGCGCGAGCGGCGCCGAATGCGCGGTCCCCAGGCACGGGAACATGATCATCGCGTCCTCGGGCCGATAGAGTTCGGCGACCCAGCCACCGGAGCCGCCGCGGCAGTCGCTCAACTCGCTGAGGCGGTGGACGGTCCAGCCCTCCGGCTGCAACAGCAGCGCGGCATCGAGCGACGCGGTGTAGCGCGGCACCGGCTTCGCCATCGCAAACAGCGCCCGCTGAATCGAATAATCGAGATACTCGCTGCCTTCGCGTGCATTGGAAAGAAGCAACAGGAGTTCGTGCAGATCCATTGGCACCCCCGACACGGCACCGAAGCTAGCGCCGGTGTAGCGGGCAATTCGCGCATCAATTTTGTGTCACGGCGCCGGGGCGGACAGCCGGGCACTTTCGGCGAGCGGCAGCCGCACCCGCATCAGCAATCCGTGCGGCTTGAGGTTTTCGGCGCGAATGGTGCCGCCCAAAGCCGCGACGTGGCGCCGCGCGACCCACAGGCCGATACCGAAATGCGTCCCCCCTTCGCCCGGCTCGGCCGAGGGACGATGCGAGAAATAACGCTCGAAGATGCGCTCGAGTTCATCGTCGAGAACGCCCGGGCCGGCATCGGCGACGAGAAGCTCCGCCATGCCGCCGCGCGCGTCGAGGCGCACGCCGATGCTTGCGCCCTCGGGCGAGAACGAGACCGCATTCTCGAGCAGATTCTCGACCACGGTTTCGACCATCTCCGCATTGGCGCGAACGACGATCCCGGCCCGGATGCGGATGTCGAGGCCGAGGTGCCGCTCGATAAGCAATTCGGCCTGCGCTCGCAGCAGCCGCGTCAGCAGGCGCGAAAGATCGAGCGCGCTGCGCGGCGTGTCGATGAGATCGGCGGTCGCCTCGTCGAGCCGCCGCGCCGAGGCGACGAGCCCATCGAGCCTGTCGAGCGAGGCCTCGATAAGGCCGAGCGCGCGCTGCCCGCGGGGGTTGTCGGCGACGACCGCGCGCTTCAGCGGCTCGAGCGACTGCCGGATGACGGCGATCGGGGTCTTGAAGGCATGCGCATTGTCCTCGGCGGCGCGGCGGATGTCGCGCGCGGAATCCGCGAGCACCTCGACCATGCGGTCGAACTCTTCGGCCACGTCCGCGAGTTCGGGAACGTCGTTCTGCGCGCTGAACGAACCGCCCGGCCGGTGCTCGCGAATGGCGCGCGCGCGCTCGGCGAAGCGCCGCAGGCCGCGACGCACGCTCCAGAACGTGGTGAAGGCGATCAGCACCATGGCGAGATAGATCACCGCGGCGATGCGCACCTCGCGGCTTGCCCAATAGGGCCGCCCCAGCGTCGAACCCGGCACGTCGCTGGCCGAAAACGACGTGACCACGGCCCAGCAGCCCGCCGGCGTCCGCAGCGGCGTCACCGAGGCGACGATCTCGTCGTCGCCGCCGGGCTTGGCATAGCGCAACGCGATCGGCAGTTCGCCCTGGCAGGTCGCGCTGAGACGCTCAATCACGCCTTCGCGCGTGAGTTCGTCGCGTTCGGCATCGAGTTGCGCCGCGGGCACCGGTGGCCACGAGGCGACATAGTAGAAGCCCGGGCGGTCGACCGGCGAGAACAGCAGCTTGACCTTGGTGAAGTCGTCGGCGAAGCCGGCGAGCGCCTGACCGAGAAGCGGGAGCGGCGGATTCCGGCGATCGGCGATGAGGGGGGCAAGCGCCTCGGCGATGACGTGGCCCTGCTCGCGCACGCCGCGCAGCATCAGGGCCTTCTGCGCGTCGTCGGCGGTGCGCAGCCGGTCATAGACGATGATCGGCACGATGAGAAAGATGACGCTCAGAATCAGGAGCTTCGCTGCGAGCGACCGGTGGAAGCGCCGGCGCTGCCGCGGCCGCGATGCGGCGGCGCTAACCGCCGGCAGCCCAGCGGTAGCCGAAGCCGGCGTAGTTGTGGATGTGGTCGAAGCTGTCATCGACGTCGCGGAATTTCTTGCGGATGCGCTTGATGAAGGTGCGGACATTGGCGCGATAGCCCTCCGCTCCATAGCCGGCGGCGAAATCCTTGCCGTGCACGAGATCATAGATTTCGCGATAGTTCACGTCCTCGTTCGCCCTGAGGGCGAGAAGTGCGATGATCTTGAACTCCGTCAAGGTAAGATCGATTTCGCGCTCGCGCCAAGAGGCCCGGCTGATGTCGAAGCGCAGCTCGAGCGCCCCCACGCGCATCGCCTCGCCCGGGTCTTGGCGCGGATCGGCCTCCGGCGGCGCGCGCACGCCCTCGCAGATGAGGTGGAGCCGCTTCACCAGAATCGACAGCCGGCGCGACTTGTCGATGAAGTCGACGGCGCCGCCCTCGAGCGCGGCCTCCTCGTAGATGTCGTCGCTCAGCACGGTGAGGAAGATCACCGGCGTGTGCATGCCGTTGCGCCGCAGCCGACGCAGCACCTCGAGCCCGTCCATGCCCGGCATGCGCCAGTCGAGCAGGATCGCGTCGGCGGTGCCGCCGCCGTCAAAATGCGCGAGCGCCGCCGCGCCATTGGAGAAACTCACGACGCCGAAGCCCTCGTCAACGAGATTGAGGCCCAGCGACTCGCGAAAGGAATCGTCGTCATCAACGAGGACGATCCGCGCTTCCAGCCGGGTCGCCGCGGCGGTCGGTGACAAGCTCTCGGTAGCACTTGCGCTGCGCTCGATTCGGCTCCCGCATCCTGATCCCTCACTTCGTAGTGGAGAATGCGCATCTCTCGGGTTTCGAGGTCGAGATAGAAATAGACATCGAGTTCGCAATGGCGGGTTTGATAGCGCCACAATATAGCCGGCGGCGCGTCGGCACGCTGCATCGGCTCGCCCAGAAGCGCGACCGCTTCGCCCTGGTCGAGCCCGTGCAGGCGCTCGAAGCGGTCATTGTCGGGCGCAAGCTGCGGCGGCAGCGCCGCGAGCGCCGTCGGCGCCGGCTTGTGCGCCGGCACCGGCGGCGGGGCCGGTGCTGCGACCGGCGGCGGCGCGGCGACGGCAACCGGGGGCGGCGCCGGCGCCTCCTTGCACGAAGCGAGCGCCAAGCCCGCGAACGTGAGCAACATCGCCATCCGACCCGCCGTCTCGGCTGCGCTCGCCATGCGCCTCCTGGATAAGCTTCGCCAACGTGACGCCACAACGCCACGAAATCCGTCAACAGGACCTTAACGCCGGACTTGCGCGAAGCAAGGCACCGATCCTATTAACCGGTGGGCGACCCTGGGGGGGGTATGAACGCGCCCTTTCGGATAAGACGGCAGGTCTGCGTGACGGTAATGGCGACGGCGGCAACGAACGGGACGCAGTTTCTCGATCTCGAGGCGCTGTCGCGCGCGGCGGTGTCCCAGGACCCCTTTCCGTATCTGGTGGTGCCGGGGTTTCTGCCGATGGCGGCGGTGCGCGCGCTGTCCGCCGATTTCCCCCGCATCGAACAGCCGGGCAGTTTTCCGGTGGGCGAACTGCGCTGCGGTCCGATGTTCCGCCAATTCCTCGACGAACTCGACGGCGCGGCGCTGCGCGACATCTTCGCCCGGAAATTCGCCGTCGACCTCACCGGGCGGCCGACCATGATCACGGTTCGCGGCCAGGCGCGGGAAAACGACGGCCGCATTCACGCCGATGCCCGCAGCAAGCTCATTACCGTGCTGATCTATATGAACGAGGCGTGGGAGGCGCCGGGCGGACGCTTGCGGCTGCTGCGCTCGCCCGACGATCTCGCCAGCACGGTCGTCGAAGTGCCGCCTGATGCCGGCACGCTTCTCGCCTTTCGCGTGACGCCCAATTCATGGCACGGCCATACGCCGATTTCTGGGCCGCGCCGCGTCATCCAGCTCAACTGGGTAACGAGCGCGGCGGTGATGCGGCGCGAGCGGTTCCGCCATGGGATCAGCGCACGGCTCAAGCGCCTGTTCGTGTCCTAGCCGCGGCGCCGCCGCGAAACCCGGGCTATTTCCACAACTTCTTCTTAACGAATTGGGGGGTAGATTCGCCCTAATCCGGCGCGTTTCCGCCGACCATTTCGGCCCGGACTCTGCGTCGTAAGCCGGGTGCGTCATGGCTACGAGACCCATCACCAAGCCCCTGTTGACGAAGCCGTTGCGGCGTTCCGCCAACGGTCGCTTGACGTTTTGGCTGACGCTCGGGCTGGTCGCGGCACTTGCGCTCTTGATCTATGGCGCTTTCGTGCCGTCGCCGCCTTCGGCCTTCGACAGCCCCGCGGCGCAAATGCCGTTCAAGCCGGACAATCCCTGGGTCCCCGTCCACTCGATGTAGCCGCCGCGCCGCAGCCGGCGAGCCCTGCGGCCGAAGGTGACCAGGAGTCCCAGCATCGCCGTGCCGAGCACGAGACCGCTCGAGGGCTCGGGAACCGGCGGCGGCGGCGGATCGACAGCCGAGAAGGCAACGGCGATGCCGCCGCCCTGATCGGTCCAGTCCCAATATTGGCTGCCGTCGTAGAACAGATTGTAGCCGCCGCTGGCCGTGGTGAAGAGCAGCCCGGCATCATCGAAATAGCCGCCGGTGGCCGAAGCGTTGCCGGCCGCATAGAAATCGTCGTCGTAGTAGAAGTATCCGTCCGGCGAGTATGCCACCGGTCCGGCACTGCCGAGCAGTCCGGTAATGGCCTCGCCGTTGACGGTACCGCTGATGGAGATGATGTCGTCGGCGCCGGCGAAGGGCGCCGCGGCGTCGGTCGTGCCGCTGGTGATCAAGGTCCCGCTGCCGACGACGCCGTCGCCGGAGAAGTCGAACGTGTAGTCGATCGGCCCGGCTTCGACCGGACCGGCGAGGCCGACCGCGATCAGCGCGGCCCATGCGATGCGAATCATCAGTCTCACCCGGCCTCCCTGAGCCTGGCCTGCGGCACCGCGAAAAATGTGCCGAGAACGTAAGGATTGTGTTAACTGCCAGTTCCTATGCAGAGCGGGGAACGGCTGGACCAACGACCCTGTGACCGGGATCACTGGTTCCCGGCACGGACGGCGGCAGGAGTGTCCTGACGAAAGCGGATGCACAAACCCCCCACGAATTCGGCGCTTCGTGGGGGCTTATCGAACGATTGCGGATCGCAGCATCCGCAGATCTTGGCTCCCGGGGAGGGATTCGAACCCCCGGCCCGGCGGTTAACAGCCGCCTGCTCTACCACTGAGCTACCCGGGATCAAGGGCGCGGGTCAATATAAGTCCGCCCGCACCGGGTCAAGAGCGATTTGTCACGCCTCCTCACTGGGGCGCCGCGCCTCATCCTATCGCGATCCCCTTATCGGATCGTAACGCACGGCGCCGCCGCCCCGTCACGAGCGGCGTCATTGCTTCAGGAGGTAGGCGACCTTGCCGAAGCGGCTCTGGCGGATCGGCTCGACGGCGCCGCGCCGGGCCAGGTACTCGTGCACGGCCTTGGTGCAGCCCTGCCAGGCATAGTAGTCGTCGATGAGCACGAGCGCGCCCGGCAGGAGGCTGTCCCAGAATTTTTCGAGACAAAGCAGCGTCGAGCCATACCAGTCGGCATCGAGACGCAGCACCGCGACCGGCGGCACCGCGACGCCAGGGAATGTGTCGGCGAAGAAGCCTTTGTGAACATGGAGCCGCTCCGGCGGCAGCGCGACCCGGGCGAACGCCTCCATCAGGTCCGCGAGCGCAGCGGTGTTGTTGTCGAAATAAAGCCTGCCGTCGCGGCTGGCCTGCGCGTCGCGCGCATATGCGCCGTCCTCCGCCGACGCCGGCGGCAGTCCGGCGAAGGAGTTGAAGAAATGATAGTCGCGCGCCGGTCCGCCGATGGTGGCAAGACCGGCCGCCATGCCGCCGCGCCAGGTGCCGCATTCGATGATGCAGCCGCCGGCCATCCCCGGCGCGGCGAGGCAGCGCGCGGCGAGGTAGAGATTAGCGAGATAGGCTTGCCGCGGGACCATCGTGTAACCCCGGAAGCGGCGATAGATGGCTTGGTGGCGCAGCAGCGCCACCGCCAGTGAAAGACCGCGCAGCCTGCCGTCGCGGCGCGGCTGCCGGGGGTTTCCCTCGACCTCCGTGCCGCTCGCTTTTGCCGTCGTCTGCATGAGGCCCGCATCCGGGTCATTCCCGCTCCAAAACGCCCTAATGCCCGCGCGCGCCGGCGTCAATACTGCCGGATCACGGCATCGCGCGGTGACGGGCAGGGCGGGCGGTGCTAATCCTGACCCGCGTGACCGGTCTCGAATTCAGCGCGGGCCGCCTGGCGGGTCCGCACCTCGATCCGACGCAGCCAACGACGCCGCGGCGCTGGGCCGTCGCCGCCGCCATACTGCTGCACGCTTGCATCCTGGCCTGGCTGCTGTTCGCCTGGAACGAGACGCCGCCTGACGTGCCGGCGCCGATCCCTGTGGCGCTGGTATTCGAGCGACCGCCGCCGCCGCCGCCGCCCGTTCCCGCGCCCAAACCGCAGCAGCCTTTTGCCGTGCGGCGATCCGGTCCCGACCAGCGCACAGTGTCGCCGCCTTCTGCGGCGACGCCCGCGCCGACCCCGGAGGCGCCGCCGCCGCCGGCCGCGCCGAAACCGGTGCCGGTGCCGGAAACGGCGCCCGCGCCGGCGGCCAAACCCGCGCCGCAACCGGCAAGCGTCAAGGCACCGCCGCGCCGCGCCGTCGCGCACCACGCCCCGCCGCGCAAGGTGGCCGAAGCCCACGCGCCGGTCCGGCGCCCCGACGAGGCCGCCGTGGGCGAGAAAGCGGAGAACGGCGACCCCTACCTCAACAAGCTCTGGGCGATGATCGATCGCAATCGCGCCAAGACCACGCCGATCGGCGCGTCCGGCCTCCATCTTGCCGGCACGGCGGTCTATGCCCTCGTCCTCGACCGCGCCGGAACCCTGCGCGCGCTCGACCTCGAGACCTCATCGGGCGCCGTGCTGCTCGACGACGAGGCGCGCCGCATGATCTTGAAGGCCGCGCCCTTCCCGCCGCTGCCGCCCGACTATCCGCCGGCGGTGCGCGTGGTCGTCACCATCAGCCTCTATCCCCAATAGCGGCGCCGACCTAGACGCCCTGGAACACGTCCCACCAGTCTTCGAGCATCGCGGGATGGCCGTGGCGGATTTGCACCGAGATGCGTTCGAAGCCCGCCTCGCGCAGGGCGCGCAGACGATCCTGCAATTCTGGCTTCGTCGCCGTCCACGAGAAATTGCGAATCAGATCGGCATCGCAGATGTCGCGCTCTTCGGGCTTCAGGAACATCAGATGCCCGCGATGATTGGCGAGGTAACGCGCGTCGGCGGGCTCGAAGCGCTCATAGACCTCGCGATAGCGTTCGAGCGCGACGGCGAGCGGCGGCGGCAGTTCGCCCCGCGCGCGGTCCTGCATGTCCGCTTCGATAAGATCGTGCACCAGCATGATGGCGGTGGGACCTGCCTGGTCCTTGGCGCGGGCGGAATCGCAGGCCTCGCCGTCTTTGAGGACGCAGCCGCCGATCTCGCCGTGGATGTGCAAATCCTTGAGCTCGCGTCCCGCCGCTTGCCATTTCCGCTTCATGTCCGCGACCGCTTCCATGACCGCCGCTGCGCGCCCCAAGGGGCAGATCCAGCCGGCGCCGAGCTCGGCCACCAGCGCGCGCGAGCGCGGTCCTGTCGCGGATATGTAGAGCGGGATCTCGTCCTTGATGTTGATGGCGCCGATCTCGGGATTGAGAAAGCGGATCTTGCGCTGCTTGCCCTCGAATTCCCATTCCAGCGTCGCGCCGGCGAGCAAGCCGCGGACGACCCGGATATATTCCTTCATGTCGGCCTGCTTGACGCGCTTCAGGCCCATGGTGCGGCGTCCGGTGAAGCCGGTCGAGATGCCGAACTCGATGCGGCCCGGCGCCAGCACGTTGAGCGATCCGAGCGCGCTGGCCGTGACCGGCGCGATGCGGTTCGAGGGGATCAGCACGCCGGTGGCGAGCTTGATCGTCCGGGTCGCCATCGCCGCGGCGCCCATGGCGACGAAGAGATCGGCGTTGAGCAATTGCGTGTCGAAGAACGAGGCGGCGGCATAGCCCAGTTCCTCGGCCCGCTTGACGTGTGTCCAGCTCTCCGCGTGGGTCGCGAGCGCGATGCCGTATTCCATGTCGTCCCTCCCTCCCCAGGCCAAACCGCTTGCAAGCCTTGGCGGGCAGGATAGCATCGTTCGGCAAGCTTCGCGCCGCCCTGGCGGATGCGAAAGACGAGGCACGCAGCACGGAGGGAAGCATGAAGGTCGAACGCATCACTTACGCGGTGTCCGGGGTGAACGGCCGCGGCGCGCTCGTCTGGGACGAGGCAAGCCAGGCGAAGCGGCCGCTTCTCCTGATGGCGCCGAACTGGCTCGGCATCACGCCCACTGCGCTCGAAGTCGCGCACATGCTCGCCGGCGACCGCTATGTCGTGTTCGTCGCCGACATGTATGGTGAAGGCAATGGACCCAAGGGCACCGAGAACCCGATGGAATTCCTGGCGCCTCTGATGAAGGACGCGGCGGAGACGCGGCGGCGCATCACGGCCGCGTTCGAGACCATGTCGCGCGAGGCGGAGCGGCGGGGCATCGGCGACCCCAAGCGGCGGGCGGCGATCGGCTATTGCTTCGGCGGCGGCAACGTGATCGACCTCGCCCGCACCGGCGCCGACGTCGCCGCGGTGGTGTCGATGCATGGCTCGCTGGCGACGCCGATGCCGGGCAAGCGCGGCGAGATCAGGGCCGCGGTCCTGGCGGTTCACGGTGCCGCCGATCCGATCGCGCCCAAAGCCGAACGCGATGCCTTCGAGAAGGAGATGGACGCGGCCGGCGCGCGTTGGGTCATGCTCACCTTCGGCGGGGTCGTCCATGCCTTCACCGATGTCGGCGTGAACGTCCCGGGGGTCGCGGTCTATGACGAACCGGCGACGCGCCACGGCTACAATCTCGCGCACGGCTTCATCGCCGACGCCTTTGCCGGGAAGCGGTAGCGGCGTGGCCGAAGACCTACCCGCCGGAATCGTGAAACCGGCCGGCGGCGCCGCGCCGGACTGGTCCCGCCGGAAATGCGGTTTACACTCTCAGGAACAACGGAAAGGCAGGACGCCATGATCGATCTCTATTTCTGGTACACCGACAACGGCCACAAGGCGCGCCAGGCGATGGAGGAATCGGGGCTCCCCTACCGACCGCGACTGGTTGACCTCACCAAGCGCGAGCAGTTCGCGCCCGCGTACCTGAAGATCAGCCCGGGCCACAAGATCCCGGCGCTGGTGGACGATGACGGACCGGGCGGGGCGCGCGTTTCGCTGTGCGAGAGCGGCGCCGTCCTCAAATACCTCGCCGAAAAGTCTGGCGGCGCGCTCTATCCCGCCGACCCGCTGCGGCGCGCCAAGGTCGATCAGTGGTTCTTCTACGGCACCTCGACCTTCACCCCGCTGGCGCAGCAATACGGGCTTTTCATGTACCGCTTCGGTGAGGACGTGCCGCAGGCCAAGAAGCATTACGAGGGCGTGGTCCGCGACATGTTCGGCATTTTCGACCGCCACCTCGCCGACAACGAATACATGGCCGGCAATTATTCGATCGCGGACATCTCGAGCTATCCCGACGTGCACATCCACGGCAAGCTCGGCATCGGGTCTCAAGGAGTATCCGAACCTCGAGCGCTGGCACGATGCGATCGCGGCGCGTCCGGCGGTGCAGCGCGCCTGGGCCAAGCCCTGAGCCGGAACGGGTCCGCTATACGCCGAGATGGTGGTGCATGAAATCGGGGTCGCGCCGGAGTGAATCCGGCGTGCCCTCGAACACCTTGTGGCCGTTGTTGAGGACGTAGCAGCGTTGCGCCAGGCTGAGCGCCGCCTGCACGTTCTGCTCGACGATGACGATGGTGTGCCCGTCCGCGGCGAGGCGGCGGCAGACGCCGAGCAAGTCTTGGACGATGAGCGGCGCCAGGCCCTCGAACGGCTCGTCGAGCAGGATGAGCCGCGGCTCGCGGATGAGCGCGCGGGCGATCGCCAGCATCTGCTGCTCGCCGCCGGAAAGATCGCGGCCGCGGTTGCGCTTGCGTTCGGCGAGGCGCGGGAAGAGCGCATAGACGCGCTCGAGGCTCCACGGCGCGCTGGCGCTCAGTGCGGCCAGCGCGAGATTCTCCTCGACCGTGAGCCCGCCGAAGATGCGCCGCTCGTCCGGCACCAATTGCAGCCCGCGGCGCGCGATCTTGTAGGGCGGCAGGCCGTGGATCGGCGCGCCGTCGAAGCGGATGGCGCCGCGCCGCGGCGCGATCACGCCCATGATCGTCTTGAGCGTCGTGGTCTTGCCGGCGCCGTTGCGCCCCAACAGCGCCACCACCTCGCGCGCCTCGACCCGCAGCGACACGTCGAACAGCGTGTGCGCCTCGCCGTAATAGGCGTTGACGCCGTCGACCTCGAGCAGGCTCATGGTCGACCGGGCTCCCGAGATAGGCGGCGCGGACCTGCGGATCGGCCTGGATCGCCTCGGGCGTGTCCTCGGCGATCTTGCGGCCGTTGTAGAGGACGGTGATGCGGTCGGCGAGCTCGAACACCACGTCCATGTCGTGCTCGACGATGACGATGCTGATGCCCTTGGCGATGCGCTTGACGAGCCGCATGGTATCGGCGCGCTCGGCCGGGCTCATGCCGGCCATCGGCTCGTCGAGCAGCAGCACCTGCGGCTGGGTCGCCAGCGCGAGGCCGATCTCGAGCCGCCGCTTCTCGCCATAGGTGAGCGTGCGCACCGGCAAAGCGGCGCGGTCGCCGAGCTGCACTGCCGCGAGCGTCTCGGCAACGAGCGCATCGAGCCCGGCAAGTCGCCGTACGTCGCGCAGCAGCGCCGGCCGGAACTTGCCGTAGCGGCGCGCCAGCACCGCGATCAGCACGTTGTCGTGGACACTGAGGCTGAGAAAGAGCTGATTGATCTGAAAGCTCTTGGCGATGCCGAGCTGGCACACGCGCGTGGCATCAAGACCGGTGAGACGCTGGTCGCGGAACCGGACCTCGCCCGCCGTCGCGTCGAGCACGCCCGCGAGCATGTTGAAGAATGTCGACTTGCCGGCGCCGTTCGGGCCGATCACCGCACGCACCTCGCCCTCGACCAGCTCGAACGAGACCTCGTCGACGGCGATCACGCCGTCGTAATGCTTGCTGAGACCCTCGGCGCGGAGTACGACGGGACCGCTGAGCGGCGCCCGCGCGCGCGGGGCATCGAGCACCCCGGCGCCCGCAGGCAATATGTCGCCCGGCACCGCTTCCGGCGCGGCAGGGTGCGCACGCCGCAATGCGCGCCACAGCATGACGACGCCGCCGGTGATGCCGCGGCGAAGCACCGTCACCAGCACGACGAAAATGACGCCGAGCAGCAACTTCCAGAGCGAACCGATGCCCGGCACTTGCTGCAGCGCGGCGTAGAGATAAAGCCATACCGCGGCACCGACGAGCGGCCCGATCAGCGTGCCGGCGCCACCGATGACGGTCTGCACCACGAGCTGCCCCGAGGTGTCGAGATAGAAGGCGTCGGGCGGCATGTAACCTTGCAGCAGGCCGAGCAGTCCGCCCGCAAGCCCGCCATAGGCGGCAGCGATGACGAAGGCCGTGAGCTTGTATTTCGCCACGTCGTGACCGACCGCGCGGGCGCGGCCCTCGTTGTCGCGAATGGCGCGCAGCACCGTGCCGAAGGACGAGCGGACGATGCAATGCGCCAGCCAGAAACCGGCGAAGAACAACGCCGCGATGAGCCAGTACATGCCTTGCGGCGTGGCAAGGTCGAGCGCGACCGGTCCGAAGCGCCAGATGCGGCGCCGGGACGCCGGCAATGCCGTTCTCGCCGCCGGTCCAAGTCGCCAGCGGCGAGATTTCGAGGAAATAGGCCATCTCGCCGAAGGCGAGGGTCAGCATGGCGAAATAAATGCCGGCGCGGCGCAGCGATAAGATCCCGATCGCCGCGCCGAGCACCGCAGCCGCGGCGGTGCCGCCGGCGAGCGCCAGCAGCGTGTTGGCGGTGTAGGGCGCGGTCAGGAGATAGGCGGCGGTGAATCCGCCGGTGCCAAAGAAAGCGGCTTGGCCGAAAGCCAAAAGCCCCGTGAAACCGAACAGGATGTCGAAGCCCAGCCCGAACAGGCCCCAGTCGAGGATGCGCTGCGCCAGGTCGAGCGTGCCGCCGAGATGCGGCAGCGCATAGGGCATCGCCACCAGCCCCAGCGCCACGCCGCATTCCGGCAGGAACCGGACGGCGCCCGCCGCGCGCGGCACGGTCATTGGCGGCCCTGGACGCCGAAGAGACCTTGCGGCTGAAAGATCAGCACCAACGCCATGGCGGCGAACAGCATGACCTGGGAATAGGCCGGCGCGATCATGGCGGTGAGGCTCAGGATCTCGCCGGCGATGAGGCCGCCGACGAGCGCGCCCCAGAACGACCCGACCCCGCCGATGACGATGACGACGAAGGACTGCACCAGAACATCGGCGCCCATGTCCGGCGTCACGGTGACGATGGGGCCGTTGATGACGCCGGCGAAACCCGCCGCCATGGCGCCCAGGCCGAACACGGTGAGGAAGGTGCGGGTGACGTTGATGCCCAGCATGCTGACCATAAGCTGGTCCTCGATCCCCGCGCGCACGATGAGGCCGAGCCGCGTGCGATAGAGAACGAAGTAGAGAACGACCAGCGCCGCGCCGACGATCCCCAGCACCTCGACGCGATAGGTAGGATAATAGGTGAGGCCGAGATAGACCGCCCCCCCGCCCCAGGACGGCACCGGCAGCGCCTGGGCAAGCCCGCCGAAACCGGCGCGCAGGGCTTCGACGAGAATGATCCCAATGCCGAAGGTGACCAGGATCTGATCCTCCTTCGGCCGGTTGTAGAAGAGGCGAATCAGACCGCGCTCGATGACGATGCCGGCGACGACGAGCGCCAGCGCGCCCGCCGCCATCGCCGCAAGAAACGACTCCGTCTTTTCATAGGCGACGAAGCCGGCATAGGCGCCGAGCGCGTAGAACGATCCGTGCGCGAAATTGACCACGCCGAGGGCGCCGAAGATGATCGTGAGGCCCATCGCCACGAGCACCAGCAGCGCCCCGAGCGTCAGCCCGTTGAACACCTGCGCAAGAAGGAGCGACCAGCTGATCAGCCTGCGACCCTCCGCCAGCCGCGCGCGACGGCTTAGGTGTAGGAGCCGAGCTTGCAGCCGAGGAAGTCCGGCGGCATGACCTCCGGGCCGGGGGTGAGCCCGACGATCTTGAAATAATCGTCCGCGTTGCGCATCTCGCTCTTGGCCTTGCCGACGACCACCGGAACCGGCCGCACCTGCTGATGGTCCGCGGCGCGGAAATAGACCTCGCCCAGCGGCAGGTGCAGCTTGTGCCCCGCCTCCAGCGTCTTGATCACCGCGACCGGGTCATAGGTCTTGGCCCGTTCGACCGCGTCGGCCCAGCACATCATCTGGGTATAGGCGATGTGCGCCGGCCAGTTCGGCTTGTACTTATACTTCGTCTCGAATGCATCGACGAAAATCTTGGCCATCGGCTCGCTCTCGGCGAGCGTCCACCAGAAATCCAAGGTGCCGTAAACGCCCTCCATGATCTCGGGGCCGAGTTGCTGGGCTTGGAAAGCGGAGATGTTGGGAACCACCATCTTCATCTTGGCAAGCACGCCGAACTGCTTGGCCTGCTTGCACGAAGCGACGGCGTCGGCGCCGAAGCAGACATTGACGAAGACGTCGGCGCCGCTATTGGCGATGTTGAGGAGATAGGAGCTGTAGTCCTTGGTGCCGAGCGGGCAGACCTGGGATCCCAGCGACTTCCAGCCCAGCAGCTTCGTGGTGAACTCGCCCGTCGATTGCTCGACCGAATGGCCATAGGCGTAATCGGGAACCAGATAGACCGACTTCAGATTCTTGCCCAGCTCCTTGCCCAGCACCGGCGCCAGCGCGCGGGCCGCCATGTAAGCCGAGGGCTGCGAGCGGAAGCCGTAGCGTTCGCAATCCTTGCCCGTGGTCTCGTTGGCGCCGCTGCAGCCGACCATGTTGACCACCTTGTAGCGCTGCGCCAGTTTTTCGAGCGCGATCGCGACCGCGCTGTTGACGCAGCCGGTGATCATGATCGCCTTGTCCTGGGTGATGAAGCCGGTTTGCAACTGCACCGCGGGATTGGGCTGGGTCTGGGTGTCGCCGTATTTGTATTCGAGATGCTTGCCGAGGACGCCCTTGCCCGTGAGCGTCGGAATGTGGCCGACGAGGCCGCCGCCCGCATTGAGATTCTCGATGGCGAGCTGATAGCCCTTGAGATGGTCCTCGCCGTCGGCCGAATAGGGACCGGTGAGCGGCGCGGTGACGCCGACAAAGGCGGTCTTGCCGGCGACACCGGCCGGCCAGTTGCCGATGGTCTCGCCGGCAGCAAATCCTCGCGCGCGCAAGACGAAGGGCGCCGCCCCCGCCACGGCGACGCCGCTCAGCACGCGTCGCCGGCTCAATCCCGCTCGTTCGGCCTTCTGCATCGCTCCCTCCATCGTTTTTCGCTCGATACCACCCGGAAGCCCGGAGGTAACCTAGCCTAAACTGCCCAATTTCCTCGGTTGCGGCAAGGCCGAAGCGCCGCGAGTGTCGGCGACGCATCAATTGTCCGTCTTCCGTAGCGCGTGAGTTGTCCGCCAAGTTCGCTTCCCTTTCTGGAGGGGGCGATGCGGCCGCAGCTTTTGGGACAGCACGAGCAGCAGGCGGACACACACCACCAAATCTGGATCGGTGGCTTCCGCTCCGTCGCGGTCGTTCACCGAACGATGGTGGAACGGCTTGACCTGATTGGATACGTCAGAGGTACTTGGTCGGCCGCCTTATGGTGCGCCACATATGCGCGACGGGGCTGTTGTCGTAACCCAGACCTTCCGCGGGCTGCTTGAAGTTGCGGCCGTGCTCGGCGGATTGCTGCCCGGGCTGGTCAATGCCGTGGTCGGCCGATACGTCTCATCGAGCTACCAGACCGTGATCTCCTTCGCCATCCTGCTCGCCCTACTGGCAATGCGCCCACACGGCCTCATCGGCAGCGACTGGGAAGAATCGCACTAGGCCGCGGCGGTGGCGATCCCGGCAGCGCCACGGCATAGCGGCGGTCGACGATTTGATCCACCTTGACGTTGTCCTTCAGCATCCCCTGGGAATGATGCCAATCGAGATGACGCTAAACGTCCTTCATTTCGATGCGCAGGCCGCGAGCGTACAGGTCCAGGGCCAGGCACGGCACCGACTGACAAAAAGGAACGCCGCAGCGACGGCCGCGAGCCGCGCGCAGAGTTTGCGCGATGATTGCAAGCCCATCTTTTCCGCCCCACTGGAGAAGCCATACGCTTAACATAGTAACTATTCTACTTCCAACTTCGACTTCGCCGTGGAATGATGGCGTCGCCAGTCGCCGCCGGAAGGGACGCCAAATGATCGTCGATACCCATGTCCATGTCGTTTCCGACGACGGCAAAAAATATCCGTAGGTTTCGGACGGCGCGCATGGCGCGGATGCGCCGTCGGTGCGCGACATCGGCCAGCCGGAATGGTTGCCGCTCACGGGCGAGCAGTTCGTCGCATCGATGGACGAATGCGGCATCGACCGCGCGCAGCTGGTGCAGACCTACGTCACCTATCACTTCGACAACAGCTATATGATCGATTGCGCGCTGCGCCGGCCTCAACGATACCTGAGCGTGTGCGTCATCGATCAGCTCGACCCGGGTGCACCCGACCTCCTGAGCGGCCTCGTCGAAAATCACGGTGTCAGACGGTTGCGCATGATGGGCGCGCGCGGGCCTGGCTCGCTCAAGGATCTGCGCAGCTTCCCGCTGTGGGAGCGCGCGCAGCAATTGCGGATACCGATCTGCGTCGGCGCGCGGACCAGGGCTCGCCCCGGGATTTCTTCGGCAAGCTCGTCGACACGTTCGGCGCGAAGCGGATCATGTGGGGATCGAACTATCCCGCGCACTGGCACCGCTATGGCGGCATGAAGGAGCGGCTCGCGATCATGCAGGATGATTTCTCATTCCTCGGCGCAGAGGACCAGAACTGGATCTTCGGCAAGGCGGCGCTGTCGCCGTGGCCGGCGCTGCGCGGAGCCTGACCATGGCGGCGAGCGACGCCACGCTCCAGGTCGGCGCAAGCGCCATGTCCGTCCATGTGGCAGCGCCGGACGGCGCCGGTCGGCATCGTCGGCTATTGCCTCGGCGGCCGCACCGCCTATCTCGGCCTCGTCTGGAATGCGGTCTTCAAGGCCGCGGTCATCCTCTATCACGGCAACATCTTCGAATCCCGCGGCGCGAGCATGCCGGCGCCGTTCGATCTCACCAGCAACATCCACTGTCCCGTCATCGGCTTCTTCGGAAGCGACGACCACAATCCGTCGCCGGAGACGGTGCGTCAGCTGTCGCGCGAGTTTGCGCGTCTGGGCATCCGCCACATCTTTCACGGCTATGACGGCGCGGGCCACGCCTTCCAAGACCACACCGCGGCGAACTACCGCGAGGCGGCCGCAAAGGATGCTTGGCCCAAGATGCTGGCGTTTGTCAAATTCCAGCTTTGCCAGGAGGATGGGCCGTCGACGCCGCTGGCGCGCTGATCACGGGAGCGAGGAATAGGCGGAGGCGGATTTGTTGGCGCGGTGCGGACGGTGCGGACCGAACTTTGCGGCCGCCGCTCCGGCATCAAGGGTGGAGCCGATCAGCAGCTCGAGGCACCGATGCAGCTCGCGCCAACGGCTGGGGCCCAGCTCGGCGGCGAGATCGGCATAGATTCGTTCCGACTGACGCATCACGGGCTGCACGACGGCAAGCCCGAACTTGGTGATCGAAACCGAAACGCGGCGCGCATCGCCATCCACTTTCCAGCGCCGCACGATTCTCTTGCGCTGCAGTCCCGGAATGATGCGGGACAGGCTCGCCGGATGAATGCTGGTGCGCGCGGCAAGCGCGCTCATCTCGAGCCGTCCCATTTCCGCAAGTACCCGCAGGATTTGGCCCTGCTGATCGGTCAAGCCCTGTTTGCGCAGATACGGCCGGAAGCGCTGCATCACGGCGTCGCGCGCGCGCAGGAGCTGCATCGGCAGGGGTGGGCCGAAGGACGCCTTCGGCGCCGCGCCGCGCCGGGCACTGGCCTTCGGGATTCGGGTCGTCACGTCTCGCTTCCTGTCTTTGCCCATTATTCACCGGGCAATATGGCAGGCCTCGCATTCCGGAGCGACTGCAAAACGCGGCTCATAGTTTGGTGGCACTGACCTGATCCCCCGAACCTCCTCCAGATTTGGGTGGCGTCCGGCGGGGCGCGTAGAAGCACCGTGACACCTGCGGCGACGGCAACCCGGCCCCAGCGCCCTCTCCGGCACCCGGCGCGCGCTTTCCCGGTCGCGATCTGTCCCGCCAAAGTTTGTTCGCGAGGCGTTGGTCCTCGTTTTCACTGTCGGGGCTCGCCACGGGCCACGACATCATTGCGGTTCCACCAGCCGCCGCCCAAGGCCTGGAACAGGGCGGCGGTATCGGAAAATCGGGTGGCCTGCGCCTGGACGAGACTGATGCGGGCCTGCTGGTAGGTCTGCTCGGCGTTGAGCAGCGAGAGATAGCTGATCGCGCCGATGCGGAACTGCCGCCGGGACGCGTCGAGGCTGTCCGCGGCGGCGCGTTCGGCCGCCGACCTGCGCATTCACCGCATCGGCATCCGATTGCAGCGCGCGCAGGGCATCGGCGACGTTCTGGAACGCGGTGACGACGGTGGTGCGGTATTGCGCCGCCGCAGCATCGAACGCGGCGACGGCGGCGCGCTGCTGATGCATCAGTTTTCCGCCTTCGAAGAGCGGCTGGGTCAGCCCCGCGCCCAGGCTCCAGATCGAGCTGCCCGGCGCGAACAGGGTGCCGGTGGTCTCGCTGCCGTAGGAGGCGCTGAGCGTGATCTGCGGCAGCATGTTGGCGGTGGCGACGCCGATCTGCGCGCTCGCCTCGTGGAGCTGCGCTTGCCGACGCGCGGATGTCCGGCCGCTGCTCGACCAGCTTCGAGGGCAGGCTGACCGGCAGCGTCTGGGGCAGCTGCAGCGAGGCGAGATCGAAGGTCTCGCCGGGCTCCTCGCTGGGAAAGCGGCCGAGATAGGCGGTGAGCTGATCGCGCGTCTGGGCGAGCTGCTTCTGCGAGCGGCGGCAGCTGTGCGCGCGCCTGCGCCAAGGTGGCGGCCTGCGCCAGCACCGCGGTATCGGCGGCGGCGCCGATCGCGAATTGCCGTTGCAGCCCGGCGAGCTCCTGGGTCTCGATGTCGATGATCTCCTGCGTCGCGGCGATCTGCGCCCGCAGGGAGGCCTCCTTGACCGCCGCCGTGACGACATTCGAGGTCAGCGTCAGATAGCTTGCCTCGAGCTCAAATCGCTCGTACTCGGCCTGCGCCGGCGAGCGATTCGATCTGCCGGCGCGTGCCGCCCCAGATGTCCAGCAGATAGGAGACGCTGACCGAGGCGCTGTTGAGCGTGAAGATCGGGATTGGCGCTGGTCACGCCGAACGCCGCGCCCGAGATCTTCTCGCCGCGTGGTCGAGGCGCTCGCGCTCACCGTTGGGAAGAGCGCGCCCTCGCCGGCATAGACCTCCTCCTTCGCCTCGCGCAGCGTTGCCTGCGCCGCTTGCAGGCTCGGATTGGCCTCGAGCGCGCGCTCGATGATCGCATTGAGCGGCGGCGAATGGAACAGCGTCCACCATTGCCCGGGAATGTCGAGGCCCTCGACGAAGCGTTGCGCCTCGCCGCCATGGACATCCGACGCGGCGGTCTGCGTCCGGGCTGCGGCTCCCGCGAATAGCCGCTGACCTGCGGCGGCCTGGGCGTCGTCGAAATCGGGTCCGACGGCGCAGCCGGCGAGCAGCGCCGCCGATAGCGCGCGAAGGCGGCGACCTGCTGAAGCGCCGCCGCGAGGAGCGGCGAGAGGCGGCCGAGGCGCGCCATCATCCGCCGCCGCCCTGGCTCGTCGCCGACTGCCTGCGCGGCTGCGCCGGAACCGGCTTCACCAGCATGCCGGGGCCGAGCTTGAGGAGATTGCCGACGACGACCGATTCGCCTTCGGCGACGCCTTTGCTGACCGCGACCAGCGGGTCGTAATCGGCGCCCAGGGTGACGAAGCGCTGCTCGACCTTGTCGTCCTGGCCGACGACGTAGAGGTATTTGCCGAGCTGGCTCGAGCCCACCGCCACCTGCGGCACCAGCAGGGTATTGGGCTGGTCCGTGACGTGCAGGCGCACGCGGATGAATTGGCCCGGCAGCAAGCGTTGGTTCGGGTTCTCGATCGTCGCCCGGGCGGTGATCGTGCCGGTGCTGCGGCCGACGACTGTTGTCGAGGAAGGTGAGCTTGCCCCGATATTGCGGCGTCGTTCCCGTCGCCGACGATGACCTCCGCCGGGATCGCGGCCTTCGCCTGATACGTCTGGATCTCGCGGCAGATCGGTGTCCGGCGGATTGAAGGTGGCGTAGATCGGGTCGAGCTGCGACGAGCGTATTGATCTGGGTCCCCGCGATGCTGATGAGCGCGCCTTCATTCACCTGGCTCAAGCTGAGACGGCCGGCGAAGGGCGCGCGGATCTCGGTATAGCCGAGGTTGATCTGCGCCGTCTCGATGGCGGCGCGATCGGCCGCGAGCGCGGCGTTGTCCTGATGCTCGGCGCTCGCCGATTGCTGCAAGGTGTCGATCGACACATCGCCGGTCTTGCTCATGACCGCGTTGCGGTGGTGGCTGGCCTTGGCGTATTCGCAGCGCCGCCGCATCCTTTTCCGCCTGCGCCTTCGCCTGATCGAGCGCGGCCTGGTAGTTGCGCGGATCGATCTGGTAGAGAAGCTCGCCCTTGGCCACGTCGGAGCCGTCGGGCACGGCGCGCTTCAACAGATAGCCGGTGACCTGCGCCTGGAGCGTGACGGTGCGAATGGCATCCGTCGTGCCGACATAGTCGAGATAGACCGGCACGGTCTTTTCGACGACCGGCGTCACCGGCACTTCCATGGGCGCTCGGGCTCGCCGGCGGCGGTGTACGGCGGCCCTGCCGGTTCCGCCGCCCCTGATCAGCGAAGACGACGATGAGGGCCGCGAGCGTCAAGCCCGCGGCAGCAGACGAGGCCGGATTTAAGCTATGCTCATCGCATCGTCCCTCCCGATCAATCCCCATGCGCCGTTTCGTCCTGGCTGCCGGCGCGCGCCCGAAGCGCTCCAGCATGGCCTCCCGCATGCGCTTCGATCACGGCATAGAAGATCGGCACGAAGCCCAGGCTCAGGAGCGTGGCGGCGAGCATGCCGCCGACCACGGTGGTTCCGATCGATTGACGGCTTGCCGCGCCGGCGCCGGTGGCGATCATCAGCGGCAGCGGCGCCGAGGATGAAGGCGAAGGCCGTCATCAGGATCGGGCGGAGGCGGAGACGCGCCGCCTCCATCGCCGCGTCGACGATGTCGCGGCCGGCCTCGCGCCGCCGCTTGGCGAATTCGACGATCAGGATCGCGTTCTTCGCCGACAGCCCGATCAGCAGGACGAAGCCGATCTGCGACATAGATGTCGACCTGCATGTGGCGCAGCCAGAGCAGTCCCAGCGCGCCGAAAAGCGCGAGCGGCACCGCCAGGATGATGGTGAACGGCATCGTCCAGCTTTCATACTGGGCGGCGAGGAACAAGAAGACGAAGACGAGCGCGAGCGCGAAGACCATGCCCGCGACCGAGCCCGCCTGCAATTCCTGATAGGTGATGCCGGTCCACTCATAACCGAAATCCGCCGGCAGGGTGCGGGCCGCGCGCTCCATCGCGGCGATCGCCTGACCCGAGCTGTAGCCGGGCGCCGGATTGCCGGTGATCTCGGCGGCGCCGTAGAGATCGTAGTGGGGCACGGTATCGGGCCCCACCGTCGGCGTGAGCCGGCCGAGCGCGCTCAGCGGCACCATGTTGCCCGTCGAATTGCGCACATAGAGCTGCGAGAGGTCGCTCTTGTTCCCGCGCGCGCCGTTGTCGGCCTCGAGCAGAACCTCGAACGTTCGGCCGAACAGCGTCACGTTGTTGACGTAGAGCGAGCCGAGATAGATCTGCATCGTGTTGAAGATGTCGCTCAGGCTGAGCCCGAGCAGTTTCGCCTTGGTCGCGGTCGAGGTCGAAATTGTATTGCGGCGTCGTGGTATTGAAGCTGGTGATCAGCGTCCGCGGATCGAGCTCCGGCTGCTTGCGCGCCTCGGCGAGAAAGGTCTCGGTCGCCTGATCGAGCGCGGCGCTGCCCCGCCCGGTCAGATCCTCGAGCTCGAAATCGAAGCCGCCGAATGTGCCGATCCCATTGATCGCCGGCGGGCTGACGGCGAGCACGAAGGCCTCGGATATCTGCGCCAGTTTCGGCTGCACCGCGGCGATGATGTTGGCGACGCTCTCTTTCGGCGCCGCGCTCGCGCCCACGGCTTCAGGACTGCGAACTGGGCGGCGCTGTTCGAGGCTGGTCGCCCGGGTGACGAAATTGAGCCCGCTGATCGACAGCACGCTCGTCGACGCCGGGCGTTGCCTCCAGATCTTGCGCGTCTTCGCGACCACGGCCTCGGTGCGCTGCAGCGACGGCGCCGTTCGGCAGTTGCATGATCACGAAGAAATAACCCGGGTCCTCGGCCGGCAGGAAGGTCGAGGGGATCGGTCGAATAGAGCAGATAGGTGACGCCCAAGCCGCCGGCAAAGATGGCAAGCGCCAGCCAGCGGGCGCGGATCAGATGCCGCACCGAATCCGGCATAATTGTGCCGCACCCAGTCGAAGCCGTCGTTGAATTTCCGAAACAGCACGAACCGCGGCGGCTTGCTCGCGCCGCAGCAGGACGGCGCAAAGCGCCGGGCTCAGCGTCAGGGAATTGAACGCCGAGAGCGCAACCGAAATCGCGATGGTCAAGCGCGAACTGGTTGTAGAGCCGCCCGGTGATGCCCGGCAGGAAGGCGATCGGCACGAACACGGCGCCGAGCACCGCCGAGGTGGCGACGATGGGGCCCGTCACTTCCTTCATCGCCGCCTTGGCGGCGGCCATCGGCGCAAGCCCGCTTTCGAGCTGGCGTTCGACGTTCTCCACCACGACGATCGCATCGTCGACGACGAGGCCGATCGCCAGGACCATGCCGAGCATGCTGACGGTGTTGAGCGAGAAGCCCAGCACCAGCATGACCGCGAGGGTGGCGATCAGCGCCACCGGGATGGCGATCATCGGGATGAGCGTGGTCCGCCAGCTCTGCAGGAACAGGAACACCACCCCGAGCACCAGCACCAGCGCGATGACCGAGCGTCTTCACCACCTCGGTCATCGAGGCCGAGACGAACATGGTCGTGTCGTAGGTCACCGCCCACGTCATGCCCTTGGGGAACCGCTTGGCGAGGCCGGCCATGGTCGCCTTCACGCTCTTGTCGAGCTCGAGCGCATTCGCCGTCGGCAACTGGAAGACGGCGAGAAGAACCGCGGGATGCTCGTCCACGGAGGCGCTCGAGGTGTATTGCAGCGCGCCCAGATCGGTGCGCGCCACGTCGCGCAGATAGACCGCGGCATCGCTGGTCGTGCCCGCGCGCAGCACGATGTTCGCCGAACTGTTGCGGTCGGCGAGCTGGCCCTGCGCGTTGATCTGGTATTGGAACGTCGGTGCCCGCGCGGCGCCGGCGCCTCGCCGAACTTGCCGGCCGCGACCTGGACGTTCTGCTCGGCAATCGCGTTCTGGACGTCGGTCGCGGTCAGGCCGAGCTTGGCAAGCTTGTTCGGATCGAGCCAGATGCGCATGGAATAGCGGCGCTCGCCGAAGATGGTGACGTCGCTCACGCCGGGCAGGCGCTTCAGCGGATCGACGAGCTGAAGATAGGCGTAATTGCTGAGCGTGACGGGATCGATCGAGCCGTCGGGCGAATAGAGGTTCACCGCCAGGATGAAATTCGGATTCTGCTTCTCGATGGTGATGCCGGACTGATTGACGATGCTCGGCAAGCTGCGCCGTCGCCTGCGATACGCGGTTCTGGACGTCGACGGCGCCGATATCGACGTCATAACCGATGTTGAAGGTGACGGTGATCGTCGAGGTGCCGTCATTGGCGCTTACCGAGGAGATGTAGATCATCCCCTGGGCGCCGTTGATCTGCTCTTCGAGCGGCGTCGTCACGGCATCCGCGACCACCTGCGCGCTCGCGCCGGTATAGGTCGACTTGACCACGACCTGGGGCGGCGTGACCTGCGGAAACTGCTCCACCGGCAAGTTGAAATAGGCGATGAGCCCGGCAAGCACCATGATGATGGCGATGGCGGAGGCGAAGATCGGACGCTCGATGAAGAAATTGACCATTGACCTTAGCCTTGCGCGTCGGTCACCTTCGTGGAAACGATACGGGAGAGTTTCCACTTTAATCGGGATTGTCAAGAAGTGCCGATGGGTCATGACAGCAGTTTTCCGGCGGCGTCACATCGAGGGGACGGCCAACGCGGCGCGACGCCGATGAACGCATGACGCGCCTGCTCAAAATTGCGCAACGCCACTTCCTCACCATGGGCTATCAGCGAGACCAGCTCGAGGGCATCGCGCGCGAGGCGGGCGTCGCGAAAAAGACGCTGTATCATCATTTCGGCAGCAAGGCCGGCCTGTTCACCACGATCTTCGAGACGCTGCGCAGCGAATGGATTAGCGAGCTGAACGACATCGTGCTGTCGTCGCGTCGGCCCGAGCAGGTGCTGAACGCGGTCGCGCTGCATCTTCTCGAAGTCGGTACGCGTTCGGACATGATCGAGCTGCATCGGCTTTTTCTGTTCGAGGCTCATCGCTTTCCCGGATCTGGTCCGCGACATTTACGACAAGCGTCGGCGCGATGCGCGGCATGGAGCCGCTGTCGGACTATCTGCGCGGCGCCATCGCCGACGGCGCGCTGCAGATCGATGATGTCGCGCTCGCCACCGAGCAATTCGTGCAGCTCGTGCTCGGCGGAATTCGCCAGAGGCTATTGCTCGGGATTGCGCGCCGACCGCGCGCGTCCGAACGCCAACGCATCGCCCGGAAAGCCGTCGCCATCTTCCTGTCGGGGTGCGTCGTGTGAGCGGAACGCCTCGCCGCGCCGACCGGATCGACCGTTCGCGTTGCCGAGGGCCACGCGGTTGCAAGATGGACCGGAGAGCGGCCGCGGCGGTGAGGTACGGCAGTTCGGGGTGTTCAAGAACCGCCCCGAGATCTTGCGGAGGATAGTGGCTCGATTCGGCAAGAGTGGCCGTCGCCTCAGCTTCGGCTATGAAGCTGGCCCTTGCGGGTACGGGTTCCACCGTATGCTGACCGGCTGTGGGCATGGCTGCGGCGTGGTGGCGCCGTCGCTGATCCCGATGACGGCCGGAGACCGCGTGAAGACCGATCGCCGCGACGCGATGATGTTGCTGCGAGACGTGCCGGAATACGCTCAGCGCCGACAACGCCTGCCGCATCTCTCTCGGGCAATGGCTGGGGCGTCAGACGCAGGTATAACCGCCGTCGATCACCAGATCGGCGCCCGTCATGAAGGATGCCTCGTCGCTCGCCAGAAACAGCGCGCCGTTGGCGATCTCTTCCGGCCGGCCAAGCCGCCCGATCGGATGAAGCGGCACCAACGCCGCCCGCACCGCGTCGATGGTCTTGAGGCGCTTCAGGAGTTGGTTGGTCTCGATCGCGCCGGGCGAGACAGTATTGACCCGGATGTTCTCCTTGGCGTGGTCGAGCGCCATCGAGCGCGCGAGCTGGATGAGTGCCGCCTTGCTGGTGACATAGGCGGGGCGGCGCGGCACCGCCACCTGGCCCAATTGCGAGGCGACAATGACAATGCTGCCGCCGCCGGCTTGGCGCAGCTTGGGAATGCCGTATTTCGCCACCAGGAAGACGCCAGTGAGATTGACGGCGAGCGCGTGATTCCAGTCCTTCTCGTCGAGCTCGACCGTGTCGCCCATCGGATCGTCGTCGGCCGCCGTGTTGACCAGGACGGTGAGCGGCGGGAAGCCGGCTGCGGCGCGCTCCATTGCGGCGGCGACCTGGCGCGCATCGGCGACGTCGCAGGCAAGGGCGATGGCGCGGCCGCCAGCCTGGGCGATCGCCGCGGCGGTGCGCTCGGCTGCACCGCTGTCCAGATCTGCGCAGGCGACGGCCGCGCCCTCGGCGGCGAAGCGCCGCGCGATCGCGCCGCCGATGCCGCCCCCCGCGCCGGTGATGAAGGCCGACTTGCCCTCGAGGCGTCCCATCGCGCTCACCGTCCCTGTTCGGCCGCGATCAGCCGCGCCAGGAGGCTGCGTGCCTGGATGGTGGGCGCGTCCGCGCTCACGTCGATCTGCGGCGCGTCGGCAAACGCCTCGATGGCGCGCTGCTGCGCCTCGACCATCGCCAGATCCTCAAGGAAGGTGTTGCGGAACTCGCGCTGCGCCGCCGTGGCGGACTCGTCGTCGAGGCGGGTGTTGCGGGCCGAGCTCCAGAAATGATGGGTGGTGCGCTCGGTCTCGGGCGTGATGGCGTGCGCGTTGAAAACCGAGCCGTGCGAGCAGCGCCCCTCGAACGCGCCGGTGCCGGGCGTGGCGATGCCGGTGTCGAAGGTGATCGAGGCGGGCGGCCGGTAAGTCCACTTGATCCACACGTCGGCGCGGTCGCCCGGATAACCCAGGATGCGGCGCATGATCGGCTGCGGATCGCTGTTCGGCATCTCGCGCCAGCCATGGAGCGCGCGCTCCTCGCGCTGCACCTTGGGCGGCGTCGCGATCGCGCCGTCATTTGCGAGCGAGGTGGGGTGGACGTATTTCGAATGGGTCTGGTCGAGCTGGATGTCGATCAGTGCCTGGTAGTGGCACTTCACGTGGAAACAGCCGCTGACCATCGCCCAGCCGGGATCCCGGTGCCACGAGATATCCGGGATTTGCGCGAGATCGGCGCCGGCGGGATTGCCCATCCACAGCCAGATCCAGCGATGGCGCTCGACCGCGGGATACGACTTGATGCGTGCTCCGGGCGGCACCGTCGACTGGCTTGGCACGCGGATGCAGGCGCCCGTTTTATCATAGACGAGCCCGTGATATCCGCACTGCACGAGCCCGCCTTCGATACGCTTGCCGACCGAGAGCGGCGCGTGGCGATGACAGCAGCGGTCCTCGAGCGCCGCGATGCCGCCGTCGGGGGTGCGGAAAAGAACAATGTTCTCGCCAAGTATGGTGCGCCCGAGAAGCCCCTCGCCGATTTCGTGGTCCCAGGCCGCGACGTACCAGCTATTGCGCAGGTACACTTTGTCCTCCTGTCGGTTGGCACGATCTTACGCCATCGCGCGAGGGGCGCAACTTGCGGCAGCGCGTCGCCGCTGGCATGATGCCGGCCAAGCCAGAGGGGGAGTTCTCTACATGATCCATCGCACGCGGCTTGGCGCCTTGCTGCTCGTCGGCGGACTGGCGCTCTGCGCCGCATGGCCCGCGAGAGCAGAGACAAAGGTTATCGAAGGCTATGTCAGCCCGGGTGCGCCGGAATGGCCGGAATATGTCGGGCTCGCGTTCGGTTGGTTCAAGGACAACGGCATCGCCCTGGACATGGTGGGCGTCGGCGCGGGCGCGGCGCAGCAGGTTACGGCCGGCTCGATCGATCTCGGCTATAGCGGCTTTCCCGATTTTATCTACGCGATCAACCAGGGCGCGCCCATCAAGATCATGATCAACGCGCTGGGGGCGCCGCCTTACGCGGTCTATGCCAAGCCCGCGATCAAGACCGTCGCCGACCTCAAGGGCAAGACTATCAGCATCGGCGGCGCGAAGGACGTGACCCTCATCTATATGGAGGCGCTCCTGGCGAGCGCCGGGCTCAGCGTCAAGGACTGCGATTTCGTATACGCCAAGATGACCCAGGACCGCTTTGCGGCACTGATGTCGGGCGGCGCCGACGCGGCGATTCTCTATCCGCCCGCCTCGTTCCGCGCCGGCCAACAAGGCTATACCTTTCTCGGCGACATCGGCGACCTCCTGAAGGATTTCCCCTTCACCGTGATGGCGGTCAATGACGGCTTCGCCGCCAAGAACCGGGCGGCGGTCGA
Organism: uncultured Alphaproteobacteria bacterium; assembly: GCA_963721625.1. Lineage (GTDB taxonomy): Bacteria > Pseudomonadota > Alphaproteobacteria > ATCC43930 > CGMCC-115725 > DATJLY01. The sequence continues at coordinate 228,128 of CAVRKF010000019.1, read as the reverse complement.
GGCCTATGTTCGCACCTACAGCCGCGCCGTCGCCTGGCTCTACGATCCCAAGAACAAAGACAAGGCGGTCGAGATCCTCGCCACGGCAACCAAGCAGGGCGTGCGGGACAGCGCCGACACCTATGATTACTTCTTCACCAAGCTCCACGCCTTCAGTCGCGAAGGCCTGATCAGCGATGCCGCCTACAAGAAGATGACCGGCGCGCTCGTCGAATTCGGCGAGTTGAAGCAGCCGGTGCCGCCGCTCGGCAAATTCTTCGACGCGAGCTTCGTCAAGGCAGCGTGGGGGAAATAGCCCCCGGCGCGCCATCCTCGAGGTTCCGACGCGGAGGACGACCTTGCCGAAATGTCGCCGCTCCCGGCCGTGCGCAGCCCGAAAATCCTCGCACTGGCAACAGCGATTGGTGCCACATGTCCGTGCCCTTGAAGACGGACATGAGAATCAGAAGTCATCCCGAGTCGGGAATCAAAGTCCAATTCGGGCCGATGAAATCACGCTCCAGCATCGCATAATCCACATCACCGCCGAACGCGCCTTCGACCGCTTCCGGATAGACCGCATGCCCATCGGTCGTTAATGAAGGCCGGTGCCGACCCTTCGACGATCCAGCGCATCCGTGGTCACAAGACGCTTGCCGTGGTACCGCGACGCGCACATACACGGCGAACACGGCGACCGCATAATTCGGACGATTGGGAGGAGATGACGGGAACCTGTCGCGACCGAACCGGGGAACACGATTACACAGGAATTACACGCGGGCGCCCTTCGCGCCGTCAAATAACCCGCCGGCCGCGGGTCGAAAAGACCAACATTTCCGAGACTTTGTGCGATGGAGGCCGGAAGCGGAATCGAACCGCTGTACGAGGATTTGCAGTCCTCTGCATAGCCACTCTGCCATCCGGCCCGAGCGCGGCGCCCATATAGGGGTATCGCGCGCAACCGGTCAAGCGCAGGCCGCCGCGCGCGTTCGGAATGCAGCAGATCGTTGTGTTAACCGCGTGTGGCCTGTATAAGTTCGGTCGCTCTTTCCCGACCGGTCTTCCGGAACGATGATCGATTATAGCGCGGCGCGCCTCAACATGGTTGAGAGCCAGCTCCGTACCAACAAGGTCACGAACGAAAGCGTGCTGGCGGCTTTTCTCGCCGTCCCGCGCGAGCGCTTCGTGCCGCCGGCGCTGGCCGGAATTGCCTATGTCGACGACGACGTGCCGCTGGGCGAAAGCCGCGTCCTGGTGCAGCCGATGGTGCTTGCCCGGCTGTTGCAACTGGCCGCGATCGTCCCTGCCGACCGCGTGCTCGAGATCGGTGCCGCGACCGGCTATGTGACGGCGCTGCTCGCGCGACTTGCCGCGCAGGTGGTCGCCGTCGAGTGCGACGCGGGCCTGATTTCTATGGCGCGGGCGCGGCTGAAGGATCTGGGCGCGACCAACGTCACGCTGGTCGAGGGACCGCTGGAGCGCGGCCATCCCGCCGCCGCACCTTACGACGTGATCCTGATCGGGGGCGCAGTCGCCGCCATTCCGGATGACGTCGCGCGCCAACTCGCCGAGGGCGGACGGCTGGTAACCGTGCTGCAGCCCGGGCACGGCATGGGTCAGGGGGCGGTGATGACGCGCGTCGAAGGGATGCTGTCGCGACGGCCGGTGTTCGATGCCGCCACGGCGCTGCTTCCCGGCTTCGAGCCGGTGCCGGCTTTCGTGTTCTGAGGCGGCAACGCGCGGACAAGAACAGGCAACCGACGAGGACGGTGCGATGCAGACACGTCTCCTGGCTTCTCTCCCGCTCGCGGCGCTGATCTTCGGCGCGGCCGGCGCCGGCGCCGAGACGCTGGAGGACGCACTGGTTGCGACCTACAACAACAATCCGCAGCTATTGGCCGAGCGCGCCAATTTGCGCGCGACCGACGAGACCGTGCCGCAGGCGCTGTCCGGATGGCGGCCGACGGTCCAGTTCACCGGATCGGCCGGGTTCGAGCAGTTCGAGAATACGCCGCCGTCCCCGCCGTCGTTCCTGCCGCATGGCGTCCTCGACCCCAAGACCGTCGATCTCAACATCACCCAGCCGATCTATCAGGGCGGCCGCACCGTGGCTCTCACCGCCGAAGCCGAGCAGCAGGTCCAGGCCGAACGCGCGCGCAATGCCGCCGCCGAAGCCTCGGTGTTCTTCAGCGTCGCCCAGTCCTATTTCGACGTCCTGCGCGACCAGGCGGTGGTGAACCTCAACGTCAACAACGAGCAGGTTTTGCGGCGCCAGCTCGAAGCCACCGACGACCAGTTCCGCGTCGGCTCGGTCACGCGGACCGACGTGGCACAGGCGCAGGCGCGCCTTGCCGCCGCGCGCGCGAGCCGGCAGCAGGCCGAAGGCACGCTCGCCGAGGACCGTGCCAATTTCCAGCGCTTCGTCGGCCATGCGCCCGAGAACCTGACCCAGCCGAAAGCGCATCCGGTTCTGCCCGCCACACGTGAACAGGCGATCGCGCTGGCCGCGACCGGCAATCCGAACGTCATTGCCGCGCTTTTCAAGGAGGACGCGTCGCGCTCGAACGTGGTCGCGACCCGGGCGCAGCTCCTGCCCAGTCTCAACCTGGTGGGCGACGTCAACCGCGCGCAGGAGACGTCCACGAACGGCCGCGAGGAGACGGCGGGCTCGATCATCGCGCAGGTCAAGATGCCGCTCTACGAAGGCGGGCAGATTTATTCCGAAACACGCCAAGCGCAGGAACAGCTGGCGCAGAGCGTCGGCCTTACCGACGACGCGCGGCGCCAGGCCGTGCTGAGCGCAACCCAGGCGTGGGAGACCATCCAGTCCGCCGGCGCCAGCGCCTTTTCCCTGCAGGCGACCATCCGCGCCGACGAGATCGCGCTCGAAGGCGTCCGCCAGGAGCAGCAGGTCGGCTCGCGCACCATTCTCGACGTCCTCAATCAACAGCAGGAATTGTTTACCGACCAGGTATCGCTCGTCCAGGCACAGCACGACGAGAATGTCGCCGAGTTCAACCTGGCGCAGCAGATCGGCATCCTTACCGCCGTCGATCTCAGGCTGCCGGTGAAGCTCTACGACGTCCAGGCCCATTACAAGTCGGTGCGCAACAAATGGCTCGGATTCGGCGCCAAGGATTGAGGCGGCGCGCCACGCTGGAATTTCCGCGCCGTATCTTCTAGTCTGAACCAGTCCCTCGAGCCCGTATCCTGTCATGTCCGACACCAAGGGTCAGCACGAACCGTCGATGGAGGAAATTCTTGCCTCCATCCGACGCATCATCGCCGAGGACGGCGAACCCTCGGATGCGCCCGCCGCCGCTGCAACGGGCGAGGCAAAGTCCGCTTTGCCCCCGACATCGGCGCCGCCTCCGCCAGCCAAGGAAGACGACGTTCTCGAACTGACGGAGGTGATCGAGGAGGATCAGCCCGTGACTTCATCAACCGACGACGCGGCGCCCCTCCTTCCCGAGGAGCCGGTTTTCAAGGTCGATCCCGAGCCGCATGCGACGCCGGGCGCCGGCGCGGAGGGGGGGCAGCTTCTCTCGAGCACGAGCGCGGCCGTGTCCGTGGCCGCGCTCTCGCAGCTCATGGGCCGCACCCAGCGTGACAGGAGCAACGAGATGCCATTGGGGGCTGCCGACCGCACGCTGGAAGACGTGGTGCGCGAGCTGCTGCGCCCGCTGCTCAAGGAGTGGCTCGACGCGCAACTGCCGCAACTCGTCGAGCGGCTGGTCCAGGACGAGATCGCCCGCTTGGTGCGCCAGGCGCAAGGGCGCTGATCGGCCTTGGCGCAAGCGACGCAGGCGCAACCGGAGCTCGACAAGACGTTTCGACCGGCCGCGCTCCAGGCCACGATTTACGCCGCGTGGGAGGAATCGGGCGGGTTCGCGGCCCGACCGCGTTCGGCGGCGCGGCCCTTTGCCCTGATGATGCCGCCGCCCAACGTGACCGGCAGCCTCCATATGGGCCACGCCCTCACCTTCACGCTCCAGGACATCCTGGTCCGCTATCACCGCATGCGCGGTCGTGACGTGCTGTGGCAGCCCGGCACCGACCATGCCGGCATCGCCACACAGATGGTGGTGGAGCGCCAGCTCGAGGCTCAAGGCCTGACGCGCGATGCGCTCGGCCGCGCGGCGTTCATCGCGCGCGTCTGGCAATGGAAGGCCGAATCCGGCGGCACGATCACCCGCCAGTTGCGCTCGCTCGGCGCCAGCCCCGACTGGAGCCGCGAGCGCTTCACCATGGATGAGGGCCTGTCCGCGGCGGTGCGCAAGGTCTTCGTCGCGCTTCACCGCGAGGGGCTGATTTACCGCGACAAGCGCCTCGTCAATTGGGACCCCAAGCTCCATACCGCGGTCTCCGACCTCGAGGTCGAGAGCCGCGAGACCAAAGGCTCGCTGTGGTATTTCAAGTATCCGATCGCCGACGCTGACGGCGAATACGTGGTGGTCGCCACGACCCGGCCGGAGACACTGCTGGGCGACACCGGCGTCGCCGTGCACCCCGACGACGAGCGCTATCGCCATCTCGTCGGGCGCGAGGCGGTCCTGCCGCTGGTCGGCCGCCGCATCCCGATCGTCGCCGACGCATATGCCGATCCCGCAACCGGCAGCGGCGCCGTGAAGATCACCCCGGCGCACGACTTCAACGATTTCGAAGTCGGCCGCCGCCACGGCCTCGCGCTCGTCAACGTGTTCGACCGCGACGCGCGCTTGGGCGATGCCGCGCCCGAGGCGTATCGCGGCATGGACCGCTTTGCCGCGCGCAAGCGCATCGTCGCCGATCTCGAGGCGCAGGGTCTCGTCGCCAAGATCGAAGACCACATGCTGATGGTGCCCTATGGCGACCGCTCCGGCGCCGTGATCGAGCCGTGGCTCACCGACCAGTGGTATTGCGACGCGAAGAAGCTGGCGGCGGCGGCGATCGATGCGGTCGAGAGCGGCCGCACCGCGTTCGTGCCGCGAATGTGGGAGAACACCTTCTTCGAATGGATGCGCAACATCCAGCCGTGGTGCATTTCGCGCCAGATCTGGTGGGGCCACCAGATCCCGGCCTGGTATGCGCCCGACGGCCGCGTCTTCGTCGAAGAGACCGAGGCGGCGGCGCAGGCGGCGGCGCACCGCCATTACGGCTGGAACGTCGCGCTCGAGCGCGACGGCGACGTGCTTGACACCTGGTTCTCATCGGCGTTGTGGCCGTTCTCGACCTTGGGCTGGCCCGCGGCCACCGAGGAGCTGAAGCGCTATTACCCGACGGACGTGTTGGTCACCGGCTTCGACATCATCTTCTTTTGGGTTGCGCGGATGATGATGATGGGCTGCAAGTTCATGGACGAGGTGCCGTTCCGCACCGTTTACATCCATGCGCTCGTGCGCGACGAGCGCGGCCAGAAAATGTCGAAGTCGAAGGGCAACATCGTCGATCCGCTCGAGGTGATCGACCGCTATGGCTGCGATGCGCTGCGCTTCACCCTGGCGGCGCTGGCGGCGCAGGGGCGCGACATCAAGCTCGCCGAGAGCCGCATCGAGGGCTACCGCAATTTCGCAACCAAGCTGTGGAACGCCGCGCGTTATGCCGAGATGAACCATTGCGCGCGCGATCCCGGCTTCGATCCCGCCCGCGCGACGCTCACGGTCAACCGCTGGATCGCCGCTGCGCTCGCCGCGACCGCGGCCCGCGTCGCCCAGGCGATCGACGACTACAAATTCAACGACGCCGCCGCCACGCTCTACCAGTTCACCTGGCACAATTTCTGCGACTGGTATCTCGAATTCACCAAGCCGATCCTCACCGGGCACGATATGGCGGCGGTGGTTGAAACGCGGGCGACCACCGCCTGGGTCCTGGCCGAGCTCGTGCATCTGCTGCACCCGATCATGCCCTTCGTCACCGAGGCGCTGTGGCGCCATCTCGCCGGCGACGCGGGCGGGATGCTCATTGCCGCGCCTTGGCCGGTGCATACCGGCCTCGGCGATGAAGCGGCAATGGCGGAAATGGAATGGGTGGTCGGGCTGGTTTCGGCAATCCGCACCGCGCGCGCCGAGATGAACGTGCCGGCAGCGGCGGAGCTTGCCGCCGTGATCACCGAAAGCAGCGCCGACGGGCGCGACTGGATCGGGCGGCACGCGCAGCAGATCCGGCGCCTGGCGCGGCTCGGCACGATCGGCTTCGGCGACGGCGCGCCGGTCGAACGCAAATCCGCGTTGCAGATCGTGGTGGACGGCGCGACCGTGCTGCTCGACCTTGCCGGCGCCGTCGATCTCGACAAGGAACGGGCGCGGCTCAAGCGCGAGGCGGGATCGCTCAAGGACGAGCTCGACAGGATCGCGACGAAATTCGCCAATCCCCAGTTCGTCGCCAAGGCCAAGGCCGAGATCATCGAGGAGAGCCGCGAGCGCGCCACCGAGGCCGAGGCCGCGCTCGCCCGCGTCGAAGCTGCGCTCGCCCGCATCGGCACCGGATGAGGTGCCATGAGCAAGGCCTTCACGAAGGAAACCGAGGGGGATGACGACGACGCGGCCGGCGAGCCCGCGCCGCTCCCTGCCGGCGTCAAGAACTACATGACCCCCGACGGGTTCCAGCGCATGCAGGAGGAGCTGAACCGGCTCGCCCGCGTCGAGCGGCCGCAGGTGGTTGAAACGGTGGCGTGGGCGGCCGGGAATGGCGACCGCTCGGAGAACGGCGACTACATCTATGGCAAACGCCGGCTGCGCGAGATCGACCGGCGCATCCGCTTTCTCTCGAAGCGGCTCGAAGCGGCTGTGGTTGTCGATCCGGCTCGGCAGCGCAATCTCGAACAAGTATTCTTCGGCGCGACCGTGACCTATCGCCTTGGCGACGGGGCGGAGCGGACCGTGACGATCGTCGGCATCGACGAGGCCGATCTCGAACGCGGCCAGGTAAGCTGGATCGCGCCGATCGCGCGCGCGCTGCACAAGACCCGCACGGGCGACCGGGTCGAGCTCAACAGCCCCGGCGGACCGGAGACCATCGAGGTGCTGGAAATATCCTACGGCGCCGCCTGATCACCGCTTCACGATGCCGGCATAGCGCGTACGATCGGCGCTCGAACCGAGGACGAAGCCGCTGACGTCGCGCCGATGCGCGGCGACCGCGACCCCCTGGAACATGATGACGAATGGGGCTTCGCGCTGGTGGTCGCGCTCGATCGCGCGGTAGAGCGCGGCGCGGCGGGCGATGTCGGTCTCTTGCGAAGCCGCCTCGACGCGGCGGGCAAGCGCCGGGTCCTGCCACGAATTGCGCCAGGCGAGGGTCTTGAGCGCGGCGTCGTTGCCCTTGTCGCTGTCGATCACGAAGGCCTGGGCATTGCTCGCGGGATCGGGATAGTCCGAGCCCCAATTGCCGAGATAGATGTCGTGGCGGCGCGCGCGGTACTTGGTCAGCGTCTCCTTGTCGTCGCCGGGCAGAAGCTCGAGCCTGATGCCGGCTTGCGCGAAGCCGGACTGGAGCGCCTGGGCGATGTCGATCCAGGGCGGGCCGCCGACCACGTCCATCGTGACCGCGAAACCCTGGCCCAGCCCGGCGGCCTCGAGCAGCGCCCGCGCGCGCGCCGGATCGAAGCGGAACGGAAGATCGTCATCGCGCGCCGAGAATGCCGTCCGGCAGGAAGCTCTGATGGACGATGGCCGTGCCGGCCAGAAGCCCATCGGCGATGGCGTCGATATTCGACGAGATACTTGATCGCCTCGATCACTTGCGGCCGGCGCAGATAGGGATTGCGCTGGTTGAGAGCGAGATAGGTCAGGAGCGACCGCTCCGCATGATCGAAGACGATGTCGGGATCGCGCCGCCAGCGCCGCGATCTGGTCCTGGTCGAGATCGCGCGCATAGTCGGCGTCGCCGTGCTGAAGCAAAAGCCGCTGCGCCGCCGGCTCGGGAACGTTGAGCACGATGACCTGGCGATTGCGCGGCGCGCCGCTCCCACGCATCCGGCACGGCATCGAGGACATAGCGCTCGCCCGGCCGCCAGATGCGCAGACGATAGGGCCCCGACCCGGCCGAATGGAAACCGAGCCAGCGATGGCCGAGATCGCCGTCCCGTGCGTGCTCCATCACCGCCGCCTTATCGACGACCGCGGCGAGCGACGCGGTGAGGCAATAGTAAAGCAGGCTGGGCGCCACCTTTACCGCCGTGTCGACGATGAGCGTGCGGGCGTCCGCGGCATAGATGCGCGAAACGACATTGTTCCGGGTGAAGCCGAACTGGCGCAGGATGAAGGACGGCGTGAGATCGAGCAGGATGACACGCTGCAGCGAGAAGGCCGCATCCGCGGCGGTCACGGGGCGGCCGCTCGCGAATCGCGCATCTGGCCGCAGGACGAAGCGGTAGCGCATGCCGTCGGGATCGACGCTCCACCGCTCGGCCAGCGCGCCGCGCAGCACCGCCGGATTCGCGGGATCGGTGTCGAGCAGGCGATCATAGAGATTGGCGATCGCCTCGACGTCGGAGAACTCGTAGGCCTCGGCGGGATCGAGCGAGACGATGTCGTCGATGCGCTTGGCCATGACCACGGTGTCGCGCGGGATGCCCGAGGCTGCCGCCCCCGCCGCGACGAGGACGAGAAGGACGGCGGCGAAGGCCGCCCGCCCCGGCACGAGACCTCGAAACATTGCGTGCCGATCTTCGGACCGTTTCCGGACCGCCGTCAACCGGCCTTGATCCCTCACCGCCTCGCCTTATAGTTGGGATGCCATGACGATCCGCGACGGCTTCATCGACACCATCGGCAACACGCCGCTCATCCGCCTGCGCCGCGCCTCGGAGGAGACCGGCTGCGACATCCTCGGCAAGGCCGAATTCCTCAATCCCGGCGGCTCGGTCAAGGACCGCGCCGCGCTCTTCATCATCAAGGACGCCGAGGAGCGCGGCCTGCTCCAGCCCGGCGGCGTCATCGTCGAAGGCACGGCCGGCAATACCGGCATCGGCCTGGCGCTCGTCGGCAATGCGCGCGGCTATCGCAGCGTCATCGTCATGCCCGAGACGCAGAGCCAGGAGAAGAAGGACATGCTGCGCCTGTGCGGCGCCGATCTTCGCCTGGTGCCGGCCGTGCCCTATGCCAATCCGATGAACTATGTGCGCTATTCCGAGACGCTCGCCGCAGGAGGTCGCGGCCGACCGAGCCCAACGGCGCGATCTGGGCCAACCAGTTCGACAATCTCGCCAACCGCCGCGCCCATTACGAGACCACCGGCCCGGAGATCTGGGAGCAGACCGGCGGCAAGGTCGACGCCTTCGTCGCCTCGGTCGGCACCGGCGGCACGCTCGCCGGCGTCGCGCATGGCGCTCAAGGAGCGCAACAAGGCGATCAAGATCTTTCTCGCCGATCCGATGGGCTCGGCGATCTACAGCTATTACGCCACGCGGCGAGCTGAAGGCCGAGGGCAGTTCGATCACCGAGGGCATCGGCCAGGGCCGCATCACCAAGAATCTCGAAGGCGCGCCGCTCGACGGCTGGTTCCAGGTGCACCGACGAGGAGATGCTGCCGGTGCTGTTCGATCTCGTGCTCGAGGAAGGGCTGATCCTCGGCGGCTCGACCGGCATCAACATCGTCGGCGCGATCAAGGCGGCGCAAGGAGCTGGGCCCCGGCCACACCATCGTCACCATCCTCGCCGATTACGGCACGCGCTACCAGTCGAAGCTGTTCAACCCCGCCTTCCTGCGCGAGAACGCAACCTGCCCGTCCCGCACTGGCTTGACGGAGGTGAGGCGAAAGGATCGCTGCCGCCATGCCCTATGCCCATCCCGAAGCGCTGGTTTCGACCGAGTGGCTCGCCGCCCATCTCGACGATCCCGACGGTCGCGATCGTCGACGGCTCGTTCACGCTGCCGGGCGATGACGCCGACGGCGCATGAGAACTATGCGCGCGCGCCATCATTCCGGGCGCGGTGTTCTTCGACATCGACGAGATCGCCGATCACGCCAATCCGCTGCCGCACATGCTGCCGCGCGCCCGAAGTCTTCGCGCGCGATGGCCGGCGGCTCGGCCTCGGCGACGGGCAGAAGATCGTCGTCTACGATCTCGCCGGGCTCGGCGCTGCGCCCCGGGTGTGGTGGATGCTGCGCAGCTTCGGCCACGAGGACGTCGCGGTGCTCGATGGCGGCCTGCCGAAATGGCTGGCCGAAGGCCGCCCGGTGACGCGCGACGTGCCGCAGCCGACGGCGCGCTCGCTTCACGCGCGCGCTTCGATCCGCGCCGCGTGCGCGACAAGGCGCGAGCTTCTCGCCAATCTCGCAAGCCGGCGCGAGCTCGTGGTCGATGCCCGCCCCGCCGGCGCGCTTTGCCGGCACCGCGCCCGAGCCGCGGCCGGGGCTGCGCGCGGGGCATATTCCCGGCAGCGTCAACCTGCCCTTCGACCAGCTGGCCGATGCCCGGACCGAGACCGTGCTCGCCGCCGAGGCGCTCGACGGCGCGGCTTCGCGCGGCGGGCCTGTCGCCCGGACCGGCCGGTGGTCGCGAGCTGCGGCTCGGGCGTCAGCGCCTGCGTCATCGCCTTCGGCCTGCACCTCGTCGGCTGGCCGGACGGCCGCGATCTATGACGGCTCCTGGTCGGAATGGGGCCTGGCCGGCGACACGCCGATCGCCACCGGCCCGGCCTGACGCGCGCCCGGCGCCGCCTCAGTGACTGAGGACGCGGCTCAGGAAGAGCCGCGTGCGGTCGCTTTCGGGGGATGCGAAAAACTGCGCGGGAGGCGCGCGCTCGACGATCTCGCCCGCGTCCATGAATACCATCTTGTCGGCGACGGTGCGGGCGAAGCCCATCTCGTGGGTGACGCAGATCATGGTCATGCCGTCTTGCGCGAGCGAGACCATGACGTCGAGCACCTCCTTGATCATTTCGGGATCGAGCGCCGAGGTCGGCTCGTCGAACAGCATCGCTTGCGGGCGCATGCACAAGGCGCGTGCGATCGCCACGCGCTGCTGCTGGCCGCCCGAAAGCTGGCCGGGATATTTTCGCGCCTGCTCGGGAATGTGGACGCGCTCGAGGAAGTGCATCGCCAAATCCTCGGCCTCCTTGCGCTTCATCCGCCGCACCCAGATCGGCGCCAGCGTCAAATTGTCGAGCACGGTCAAGTGCGGAAAAAGATTGAATTGCTGGAACACCATGCCGATTTCGGCGCGGATCGCCTCGATCTGCTTCGAATTGCCGGTAAGCGCGATGCCGTCGACGACGATCTCACCCGCCTCGTGCGTCTCGAGCCGGTTGATGCAGCGGATCATGGTCGATTTGCCCGAGCCCGACGGGCCGCACACCACCACCCGCTCGCCGCGCGCCACGGTGAGGCGAGACGTCATTGAGTGCGTGAAAAGCGCCGTACCATTTGTGGACGTGGCGCAGCTCGATCATCGCCGTGGCGCCGCCTTCGTTCACTGCCGCCCCCCGGCAAGGCTCTTCTCGAGCGCTTGGCTGTAGCGCGACATGAAGAAGCAGAACGCGAAATAGATCACGGCGACGAAGCCGTAGGCCTCGGCATAGAAGCCGCGCCAGCGCGGATCGGTGATGGCGTTGGACGCGGTGGAAATGAGATCGAAGAGGCCGATGATGGTGACGAGCGTGGTGTCCTTGAAGCCGGCGATGAAGATGTTGACGAGCGGCGGGATCGCGATCTTGAGCGCCTGGGGCAGGATGACCAGCCCCATCCTGCGCCAATAGCCGAGGCCCAGCGCATCGGCGGCCTCTTCCTGGCCCTTGGGGATGGCCTGGAGCCCGCCGCGCACGACCTCGGCGAGATAGGCGGCATAGAACAGCACGAAGCCCATCTGCGCGCGCATGAGCTTGTTGACCGTCGTCCCCTCGGGCAGGAACAGCGGCAGCATCACCGTGGCCATGAACAGCACGGTGATGAGCGGCACGCCGCGCACCAGCTCGATATAGGCGACCGAAAGCGCGCGCACCGCCAGCAGGGTCGAGCGCCGTCCCAGCGCCAGCAAGATCGCCAGCGGAAAGGCCAAGACGAGCCCGACGATGGCGAGGATGAGCGTCAGCGGCAGTCCGCTCCAAAGATCGGTCTCGACCGGCTCAAGCCCGGCCACGCCGCCTGCCATGAGCACGAGATTGAGGGCGATCCCCGCAAGCCACACCGCGGCGACGGGCCAGCCCCAAAGGCGCCGGTCGCAACTCGCCAGCAGCAGCGCCACGAACAGCACGACGACGACCAGCGGACGCCACTGCTCGGCATAGGGATAGCGGCCGAACAGGATGAACCGCGCCCACCGGCCGAGGAACGCCCAGCACGCGCCCTCGCCGCCGCTCGCCGCACGGCACGCCCGCCCGTCGGGCGCCGACCACACGGCTCGAACCACCGCCCAATCGACGAATGCCCATGCCGCCCGCGCGATGAGATAGGCGGCGACGAGCGTCGCCGAGCGAGCTCATGACGCCGCCGAAGAGATTGGCCCGCATCCAGCGCCAAGCCCGCCGCACGGAGCCGGATCGCCTGCCGCTCGCAAGCACCGCAGCCGCCATCGCTCACGGCCCCACGGCGACGACGCGGCGGTTGTACCAGTTCATCGTCAGCGAGGTGACGAGGCTGATGGCGAGATAGATCGCCATCATCAGCGCGATCGCATCGACCGCCTCGCCGGTCTGGTTGAGCGTCGTGTTGGTGATCGACATCAGCTCGGGATAGCCGATGGCGATGGCCAGCGAACTGTTCTTGGTGAGGGCGAGATACTCGCTCAGCATCGGCGGAACGATGAGCCGCAGCGCCTGGGGCATGACCACGAGGCGAAGCGTCTGGACCGGCTTCAACCCGAGCGCCAGCGCCGCCTCGGTCTGGCCGCGGCTCACCCCCTCGATGCCGCTGCGCACGATCTCGGCGATGAAGGCCGCGGTATAGACGGTGAGGCCGAACAGGAGCGCCGCGAATTCCGGCGACAGCGACGCGCCGCCGGCGAAATTGAAGGCGCGCAGCACCGGCCGGTTCCAGGCAAAGGGCGCACCGCCGGCCACGAACACGGCGAGCGGCAGCGCCACCGCCAGCGCGGCGGCGATTGCGGTCCCCGCCCGGCGGCGCCGTCCCCACCGCATGACCGCCCAGCCCGCGACCAGCGCGGCAACCAGCGCGACCCCCATCCAGCGATAGACCGGCGCATAGGCCGGCACCGGAAAGGCGATGCCGCGCACCGACACGAACACGCCCGGCAACGGCTGCCACGCCTGGCGCGGCGGCGGCGCGCTCACCCGCAGCAAATCCCACCACACGATGAGCTGCAGCAGCAATGGCACGTTGCGCAGCGCCTCGACATAGACGAGCGCCGCCGTGCGCACGAGCCAGTTGCGCGCGAGCCGGGCGATCCCGATCACCGTCCCGAGCGCGGTCGCCAGCACCACGCCCAGCGCCGAGACGAGGAGCGTGTTGAGGAGCCCCACCAGCAGCGCCCGGCCGTAGCTGTCGACGGGCGAATAGGCGATAAGCGATTCGCCGATGGCGAAGGACGCCTGGCGGCGGAGATAGCCGAAGCCGGTGGCCATCCCCTGCTCGCTCCATATTGACGAGAGTGTTGTGGACGAGATAGGCGCCGAGCGCGACCACGCCGGCGACGACGGCGATCTGGAACAGCGCGCCGCGAAGGCGCGCATCGCCGAGCGGGAACGCGCCCACCGCGGTGCCGCCTCAGCGGATCGGCATGCCGTACATCAGCCCGCCCTGCGTCCACAGCCGGTTGAGGCCGCGCGCGAGCTTCAATGGCGAGTCCTGCGCCGACATTGCGATCGAAGGATTCGCCGTAATTGCCGACCTGCTTGACGACGTTGTAGAGCCATTTGTCGTCGAGATGCAGCGCCTTGCCCATGCCGGGCGTGGTTCCCAGCATGCGCTGAATCTCGGGATCGTTGCTCTTCAGCATGGTATCGACGTTCTTCGAGGTGATGCCCTCCTCCTCGGCGTCGATCATGCCGAACACCACCCACTTGACGATGTCGAACCACTCGTCGTCGCCGTGCCGCACCGCCGGCGCCAGCGGCTCCTTCGAGATCACCTCGGGCAGGATGACGTAGTCGGCGGGGTTGGGCGCCTTGGCGGCGCGCGTCGCCGCGAGGCCCGACCGGTCGGTGGTATAGGCGTCGCAACGGCCCGAGAAGAATGCGTTCTCGACCTCGTCGAGCTTCTCGATGACGAGCGGCTTGAAGGTCATGTTGTTCTTGCGGAAATAGTCGGCGAGGTTGAGCTCGGTCGTGGTGCCGGGCTGGACGCAGATGGTCGCGCCGTTGAGCTGCTTGGCGCTGGTGACGCCGAGCTTCTTGGCCACCATGAAGCCCTGCCCGTCATAGTAGTTCACCGGGGCGAAAGTGAGGCCGAGCTCGGTGTCGCGTGTCAACGTCCAGGTGGTGTTGCGCGTGAGCACGTCCGCTTCGCCCGATTGCAGGATGGTGAAGCGCTGCTCCGCCGTCGCCGGCACGAATTTCGTCTTCTCGGAATCGCCAAACACGGCCGCGGCGATGGCGCGGCAGACATCGACATCGAGGCCGGTGTAATGTCCCTGCCGATCCGGCATCGAGAACCCGGCGAGCCCGGTCGTCACCGCGCAGGTGACGTTGCCCTTTTTGTGGACGGCATCGAGCGTCGGGCCGGCCGCGGCTGTCGCCGCCGCCGCGATCACGAGCGCCGCGCCGGCAAGCGCGGCACCGAACCATCGTAGCACCGCCATAAGCCCCTCCCCTCGCCACTCCCGCCGCATCATAGCAAAGAGGCGCGGCATTCTCCTACTTCCGCCGGCAGGCGGCGCGATGCAAGATAAGGTCCATCTTCACCGCCGAGGCGACGCCAGACATGCGCAGCAAGTCCCGCAAGATCGACACGCTCCTTGCCCATGCCGGGCGTGCGCCCGAAGCCAATTTCGGCATCGTCAACCCGCCCGTTTACCACGCCTCGACCGTGCTGCATCAGACCGTCGCCTCGCTCGAGAAGGCGCAGGGCAATCGCTACAACCAGGTGACCTACGGCCGCTATGGCACGCCCACGACGTTCGCCCTCGAAGAGGCGGTGGCGGCGGTCGAGGGCGGTTACCGCGCCATCGCCTTCTGCTCGGGCGCGGCGTGCTGCTTTGCCGCGATCACCGGGTTCGTCAAATCGGGCGATCACGTGCTGGTGACGGATTCCGTCTATGGGCCGGTGCGCGGCTTTTGCACCGGCTTTCTCGAGCGTTTCGGCGTCGCCACGACGTTCTACGATCCGCCCATCGGCGCCGACATCGCCGGGCTGATCCGGCCCGAGACGCGGCTCATCTATCTCGAGAGCCCCGGCTCGCTGACCTTCGAGGTCCAGGACGTGCCGGCGATCGTCGCCGCCGCCAAGGCGCGCGGGGTGCACACCGTGATCGACAACACCTGGGCGGCGCCGCTCTTCTTCAAGCCGCTCGCGCTCGGCGTCGATGTCGAAGTGATTTCGGCGACCAAATACATCGTCGGCCATTCCGACGTCGATGATGGGCATCGCGGTGTGCAACGAGGAAAGCTTCATGCCGGTGCGCGACCGCGGCGACGCAGTTCGGCAATCACGCCGCGCCCGGACGATTGCTATCTCGCGCTCAGGGGACTGCGCACCGCCGGCGTGCGGCTGCGCCAGCACGAGGCGCAGGGACTGGCGCTCGCGCGCTGGCTCGCCGCCCGGCCCGAGGTCGCGCGGGTGCTGCACCCGGCGCTGCCACGACGATCCCGGCCACGCGCTGTGGCAGCGCGACTTCACCGGCGCGAGTGGGCTCTTCGCCATCGTGCTGCGCCAGGGCACGCCCAAGAAGGCGATCGACGCCATGCTCGACGGCATGGAGCTGTTCGGCATGGGCGCGAGCTGGGGCGGGTTCGAGAGCCTGATCCTGCCGGTCCATCCCGAGCGGCTGCGCACCGCGGTGCCGTGGCTGGAGGGGCCGGTGCTCAGGCTCCATGCCGGGCTCGAGGACCGGGACGACCTCATCGCCGATCTCGCGCGCGGCTTCGCGCGCCTCAACGCTTCATGATCGAGGTCGCGGTCACCAAGCGCCTGGGCAGCTTCGAGCTGGACGCCAGCTTCGTTGCCGCGGCCGGCGGGATCACCGCGCTGTTCGGCCGCTCCGGCGCGGGCAAGACCAGCCTCGTCAATGCGCTGGCGGGGCTGCTGCGTCCCGATGCGCGGGCGCATCGTCGTGCGCGGCGAGGTGCTGTTCGATGCGGTTGCAGGCATCGACGTGCCGCCCGAGCGGCGCCGCCTCGGCTATGTCTTCCAGGAGTCGCTGCTCTTTCCCGCACTATTCGGTGCGCGGCAATCTTCGCTATGGCCGGCGCGGGAGCGGCCCGGATGCGGTACGGCGGTTCGACGCGACGGTGGCGCTGCTCGGGCTCGAGGCGCTGCTCGAGCGGCGGCCCAGCGCGCTGTCGGGCGGCGAGAAGCAGCGCGTGGCCTTGGGGCGCGCGCTGCTTGCCGAGCCGCGCCTCCTGCTGATGGACGAGCCGCTCGCCGCACTCGACGCGCCGCGCAAGGCCGAGATCCTCCCGTTCATCGAGAAGCTGCGCGACGAGCTTCGCATCCCGATCGTCTATGTCACCCACGCGATGGAAGAGATCGTGCGGCTGGCCGACACGCTGGTTCTTCTGTCGGAGGGCCGGGTCGCCGCGGTCGGTTCGGTCGAAGAATTGTCCAGCCGCCTCGATTTGCGGCCGCTGACCGGCCGCTACGAGGCGGGCGCGGTGATCCGCGCCGAGATCGCCGGGCACGACCCGGAATTCGGCCTGACGCAACTGGCCTTTCCCGGCGGGCGCCTCAATGTCGCGCGGCTCGATCTGCCGGCCGGCGCCAAGGTGCGGGTGCAGGGTGCGCGCGCGCGACGTGGTGCTGGCGACGACGCCGCCGGCGGGCCTTTCGATCCGCAATTCGCCTTGCCGGACGCGTGGTCGAGGTCGCAGCCGAGCCGGGCCCGATCGTCGATTTGCGGCTCGATGTCGGCACGGCGGCGGCACCGGTGATGTTGTGGGCGCGCATCACGCGGCGCGCGCTCGCCGAGCTGCGGCTCGCGCCGGGCAGCCCGATCTATGCCTTGATCAAGACCGTGGCGCTCGACCGTGGCAGCTTCGCCCGCCACGACGCCGGCGCGCCCGCGCTCGGCGAGAGCGAAGCATCGTGACGGGCGAAGGCACGGTGCCGCCCGGCGCCGCCGTTTTGCCCAAATTCACCGCGAATGCCGCCGGTTCGTAACCCGATCAACATCTCGCGCCTATCATCGACAGCGTTCTTCCCCGATCGGTGCGCAGTACGCCATGCGGAGCACGGAAGCGTTGCAGGACACTGAGGCCGTAGGCGGCGCGGCGCTGGCCGACCGCCGCCGACACAAGCGCAAGCCGGTGCTGTGGGCGGCCCGCGTCGAGACGCGGATCGGTCCGGCCGAATGCATCATCCTCGATCTCTCGCTGGGCGGCGCCAAGCTGCGCGGCTCATGCCGACGTCGTCGGCGAACCAGCTGGTGACGCTGGTCATCGACCGGTTCGGCGCGCTGCGGGCCGAAGTGGTATGGGCGCGCCGCAAACATCTGGGGCTGCGCTTCGTCGACGCGCCCGACCAGATCGCCGCATATCCTCGGCGGCACGCTGCCGCTCTGAGCGGGCTTAGACCGGCTTCATGGCGGCCTTGGCGTCGGGCGCCGCGCCGTAGAGCTGGCGCGCGCGGCCCTCGAACGCACGAACCATGCGCCGCACCGCCTCGTTGAACAGCACCTCGATGATCTTCTGCAGCATGCGCGAGCGGAACTCGAAATCGACATAGAAGTCGAGGATGCAGCTGCCGTCCGGCTGCGGCTCGAACAGCCAGTGATTATCGAGATGGCGGAACGGCCCCTCGCTGTAGCTCACGTCGATGCGGCCCGGACGATCGAGCATGACGCGCGAGGTGAAGCGCTCGCGCACCATGCGGTAGCCGATCAGGAGATCGGCGACGATGAGATTGCCCTTGCGCTCGCGCACGCGCGCGCCGACGCACCAGGGCAGGAATTCGGGATAGCGCTCGACATCGGCGACGAGGTCGAAGAGCTGCTCGGCGCGATAGGGCAGCCGGCGCCGCTCGGCATGGGTCGGCATCGCGTTCAGCGCGCCGCGACGCTTGCCGCGCGCGCACGCGCTTGGCGCAATTTCGCGAAATCGTCGCCGGCAAGATATGAGGAGCGCGTCAGCGGCGAAGCCGCCACCATGAGGAACCCCTTGCCGTAGGCCTGGGCGCGATAGGTCTCGAATTCCTCGGGCGTGACGAAGCGGTCGACGCGCGTGATGCTTGGGCGTCGGCTGGAGATATTGGCCGATGGTGAGGAAATCGACGTCGGCCGCGCGCAGATCGTCCATCACCTGCAGCACCTCGGCTTTCGTCCTCGCCGAGGCCCGACCATCAGGCCGGACTTGGTGAACATCGCGGGGTCGATCGCCTTCACCCGGTCGAGCAGTCGCAGCGAGGCGAAATAGCGCGCGCCGGGCCGGACCTCGCCGTAGAGCCGCGGCACGGTCTCGAGATTGTGGTTGAAAACGTCGGGCCGGGCCGCGACCACCGCTTCGAGCGCGCCGTCCTTGCGCAGGAAATCGGGGGTCAGCACCTCGATCGTCGTAGCCGGCGCGGCGCGGCGGATGGCGGCGATGGTGCGCACGAACTGCCCGGCGCCGCCGTCATCGAGATCGTCGCGATCGACCGAGGTCACGACGATATGCGCCAAGCCCGAGCCGCGCCACCGCCTCGCCGACGTGCTCGGGCTCGTGCGGATCGACGGCTTGCGGCATGGCCCGTCGCGACATTGCAGAAGGTGCAGGCGCGGGTGCAGACGGCGCCCAGGATCATCACCGTGGCGTGCCGCTCCTTCCAGCACTCGCCGATATTGGGGCAGGCCGCCTCCTCGCACACGGTATTGAGCTGCAATTCGCGCATCAGCCGGCGCGTCGCGTGGTATTCCGGCGAGACCGGCGCCTTGACGCGAATCCAGTCGGGCTTGCGCGGCGCCGGATTGTCGGGCTCGGTGCGCCTTCTCGGGGTGGCGGAGCGCGGGATCCTGCATCCGGTTAGAAGTGGATGGCGCGGCCGTAGGCGTCAAGCACGGACTCGTGCATCATTTCCGACAGCGTCGGATGCGGGAAGATGGTCTCCATCAGCTCCTGCCTCGGTGCTTTCGAGCGTGCGGGCGATGGCATAGCCCTGGATCAGCTCGGTCACCTCGGCGCCGATCATGTGCGCGCCCAAAAGCTCGCCGGTCTTGGCGTCGAACACGGTCTTGACCATGCCCTCGGGCTCGCCCAGCGCGATCGCCTTGCCGTTGCCGATATAGGGGAAGCGGCCGACCCGCACCTCGATAGCCCGGCTTCCTTGGCCGCCGCTCTCGGTCAGGCCGACGCTCGCCACCTGCGGCATGCAATAGGTGCAGCCGGGCACGTTGGAGACGTCGAGCGGATGGACGGTGTTGAGCCCGGCGATGTGCTCGACGCAGATCACGCCCTCGTGGCTCGCCTTGTGCGCCAGCCAGGGCGGCCCGACCACGTCGCCGATGGCATAGACCCCGGGCTCGCCGGTGGCGAGCCATTCATCGACGACGATATGGCTCTTCTCGACCTTGACCTTGGTGCCTTCGAGGCCGATATTCTCGACATTGCCGACGATGCCGACGGCGAGCACGACGCGCTCGGCCGTGACCGTCGCCGTCTTGTCGCCGGTCGCGAGCGTCGCGGTCACGGCTATCGGCCGACTTCTTCAGCTCCTTCACCGTCGTGCCGGTGTGGATCTTGATGCCCTGCTTCTCGAAGCTCTTGCGGGCGAAGGCGGAGATCTCCTCGTCCTCGACCGGCAGCACGCGGTCCAGCACCTCGACCACCGTCACCTCGGCGCCGAGATTGCGGTAGAAGCTCGCGAACTCGATGCCGATCGCGCCCGAGCCGACGACCAGCAGCGATTTCGGCAGGCGGTCGGGGACCATCGCCTCCTTGTAGGTCCACACCAGCTTGCCGTCGGGCTCGAGCCCCGGCAGCGACGCGCGCGCGCGCGCCGGTAGCGAGGATGATGTGCTTGGCGGCGAGTTCGGCGACCGGCTTGCCGTCCTTGGCGACCGCGACCTTGCCCTTGCCCGCGAGCCGACCCGCGCCGTCGATCACGTCGATCTTGTTCTTGCGCATCAGGAACCGGACGCCGTCGGAGAGCTGCTTCGCCACCTTGCGCGAGCGCTCGACGATCTTCTTGATGTCGAAGCTCACCTCCTTGGCGGTGAACCCGTACTGGTCGAGATGATGCAGGAGATGGTTGATCTCGGACGTGCGCAGCAGCGCCTTGGTCGGGATGCAGCCCCAATTGAGGCAGATGCCGCCCAGCTGCTCGCGCTCGACGATCGCCGTCTTCATGCCGAGCTGCGCCGCGCGGATCGCCGCGACATAGCCGCCCGGCCCCGCGCCGACGACGATCAGGTCGAAGGATGTTTCGGCCACTTGCTTGCCCTCCCAACAGCATCAGCGCCGGCGCCTCGACGATCTTCTTGAAGGACTGGAGCCAGCGCGCGCCGGTCGCGCCGTCGACGACGCGGTGATCGCAGGCCAAGCGTGCAGCTCATCACCGTCGCCACGGCGAGCGCGCCGTCCTTCACCACCGGCCGCTGCTCGCCGGCGCCGACCGCAAGGATGCAGCCATGCGGCGGATTGATCACGGCGGCGAAATCCTTGACCCCGAACATGCCGAGATTGGAGATCGAGAACGTGCCGCCCTGGAACTCCGCGAGCTTGAGCTTGCCCGCGCGCGCGCGCGCCGCGAGATCGCGCATCTCGGCCGAGATCGCGCCCAGGCCTTTCTGGTCGGCGTTCTTGATGATCGGCGTGATGAGCCCGTCGTCGAGCGCCACGGCAATGGCGATATCGACCGCCTGCCAGCGCAGGATCGCATCCTCGCTCCACGACGCATTGGCCTCGGGCACCGTCTTGAGCGCGAGCGCCGCGGCCTTGATCACGAAATCGTTGACCGAGAGCTTGGTATCCGCCGCCGCATTGGCCTCGGCGCGCATCGCCAGCAGCCGGTCGATCTCGCAATCGATGGTGAGCATAGAAATGCGGGATGGTCTGCTTGGCCTCGGTGAGGCGCCGGGCGATGACGCGGCGCATCGCGGCTGATCGGCACCTCGATATGAGCCAGGTTGCCGGCCAGCGCCACGACCTGCTCCTTGCCGTAGCCCGGGCGCGGCCGATCGCCGACCCGGGGCGCGGGCCGCGGCCGGCGCGCGGCCGCGCGCGCGGCGCGCCGTCACGCCGCCCGCCATCGCGCTCTCGACATCGGCCTTGACGATGCGGCCGTGCGGGCCGGAGCCGGTGATCGCGGCGAGGTCGAGCCCGGCCTGTTGCGCCAGACGCCGCGCCAGGGGGCTGATGAAGATGCGCTCGCCCGGTGCGTGGCCGTTGCCGATGCGCGGCGGGGCGCGCGGCCGGCGGCGGCGTTTCGGCGCGGCACGGCGGGCTGGTGCGGCGGCGGGTGGTGGTGCGGCAGGTGGCGCTGCGGCGGGTAGAGGCGCGGCGGCCTTCGGCGCGGCTGCCGCGGCCGGCGGCCGTTTCGCGGCGGCATCGAGCGTCTTCGGGTCCTCGTCTTCGCCCAGGATCAGGGCGATCGGCGCGTTGACCTTGACGCCCTGCGGTGCCCTCGGGCACGAGGATGCGGCCCGAGCGTGCCCTCGTCGACCGCCTCCATCTCCATCGTCGCCTTGTCGGTCTCGATCTCGGCCAGCACGTCGCCGGCCTTGACCGTGTCGCCTTCGTGCTTGTGCCACTTGGCGAGATTGCCCTCGGTCATGGTCGGCGATAGCGCCGGCATCAGTACCTGATCGGCATGCGTCTTCCCCGCTACCGGTACGCCACCGCCTTGGCGGCGGCGACGATGTCCTCGGGCTGCGGCAGCGCCAGATGCTCGAGATTGGCGGCATAAGGCAGCGGCACGTCCTTGGCGGTGACGCGCTTCACCGGCGCGTCGAGCCAGTCGAAGGCATGCTCCATCATCAGCGCGGCGATCTCGCTGCCGATGCCGGCGAAGGGCCAGCCCTCCTCGACGCTGACCACGCGGTTGGTCTTCTTCACCGAGGCGACGATGGTGTCGAGGTCGAGCGGGCGGAGCGTGCGCAGATCGATCACCTCGGCCGAGATGCCCGTCCGCGGCCAGCGCCTCGGCCGCCTCGAGCGCGATCTGCACCATGCGCGAATAGCATACGATGGTGACGTGCTCGCCCGGCCGCGCGATGCGCGCCTTGCCGATCGGCACGAGATAATCGGGGTGATCGGGGACCGGGAAGCTGTGGCCGTAAACCAGCTCGTTCTCGAGGAAGATCACCGGATTGGGATTCGCGGATCGCCGATTTGAGCAGGCCCTTGTGGTCGGCGGCGGTGAAGGGCGCGATCACGATGAGGCCCGGGACATGCGCGTACCAGCTCGCATAATCCTGCGAGTGCTGCGCGGCGACGCGGGCGGCGGCGCCGTTGGGGCCGCGGAACACGATCGGGCAATGCATCTGGCCGCCCGACATGTAGCGCGTCTTGGCCGCCGAATTGATGAGCTGGTCCATCGCCTGCATGGCGAAGTTCCAGGTCATGAACTCGACGATCGGCCGCAACCCCGCCATCGCGGCGCCGATGCCGAGCCCGGCGAAGCCATGCTCCGAGATCGGCGTGTCGATGACGCGGCGCGCGCCGAATTCCTGCAGCAGGCCCTGGCTCACCTTGTAGGCGCCCTGATATTCGGCGACCTCCTCGCCCATCAGGAACACGTCGCCGTCGCGGCGCATCTCCTCGGCCATGGCATCGCGCAACGCCTCGCGCACCGTCATCGTCGTCGCGGCTCCGGTCCATTCCGGCGCGGCGGCGGCAGGCGGCGGGCGAAGCGGCGGCTCCGTCGCCGGCGCCGAAGCGGGCGGCGCCTCGGCGCGCACCGCCGGCTCGGCCGCGACGGCCGGCCGGGCGCTGGCGCAGGCCGGGCCGGCGCGGCCTTGGCGGCGGCGACGTTTTCGCCCTCGGCGGCAATGACGGCGATCGGGCTGTTGACGCCGACATGCTCGGTGCCTTCAGGCACGATGATGCGGGCGAGCGTGCCCTCGTCGACCGCCTCCATCTCCATCGTCGCCTTGTCGGTCTCGATCTCGGCCAGCACGTCGCCGGCCTTGACCGCGTCGCCCTCACGCTTGAGCCACTTGGCGATCTTGCCCTCGGTCATGGTCGGCGACAGCGCCGGCATCAGCACTTCGATCGGCATGCTCGTGTCTCACCATCGTGCGGTAACGGGCGCCCCCGCCCGAGCGAGGGGAAATGCGCTGCTCAAGCCTCGGCGTAGACGTCGGTCCACAGCTCGCGCGGATCGGGTTCGGGGCTGTCCTGGGCGAATTCGGACGCGGCGGTGACGAGGTCCTTGACCTCCTTGTCGATGGCGCTGAGCCGCGCGTCGTCGGCGAAATTCGCATCGATGAGCCGCTTCTTCAACTGATCGATCGGGTCGTGCTCCTCGCGCATGCGGTTGACTTCGTCGCGGCTGCGGTATTTCGCCGGGTCGGACATGGAGTGGCCGCGATAGCGGTAGGTCTGCATCTCCAGAATGTAAGGGCCCTTGCCCGTACGGGCGTAGTCCACCGCCTCTTCGGCCGCGGCCCGCACCGCCACAACGTTCATGCCGTCGACCTGGTGGCCCGGAATGCCGAAGGGCGCGCCGCGACCGAACAAGTCGTGCGAGGCCGAGGCGCGCACTACCGACGTGCCCATGCCGTATTTGTTGTTCTCGATGACATAGACCACCGGCAGCTTCCACAGCGCCGCCATGTTGAAGCTCTCGTAGACCTGGCCCTGATTCATCGCGCCATCGCCGAGAAACGTGATGCTGACCCGGCCATTGCCGCGATAGCGATGGGCGAAGGCGAGGCCGGTGCCGATCGGCACCTGGGCGCCGACGATGCCATGCCCGCCGAAGAAATTCTTCTCGCGGGAGAACATGTGCATCGAGCCGCCCTTGCCCTTGGAATACCCGCCGCGGCGGCCGGTGAGCTCGGCCATCACCCCTTTGGGGTCCATGCCCGTGGCCAGCATGTGGCCGTGGTCGCGATAGGAGGTGACGATGGTGTCGCCCTCCTCGACCGCGCCCATGACGCCGACCACCACGGCTTCCTCGCCGATATAGAGGTGGCAGAAGCCGCCGATGAGACCCATCCCGTACATCTGGCCCGCCTTTTCCTCGAAGCGGCGGATCAGCAGCATGGTGCGGTAATAGCCGAGCAGCACGTCAGGGGCGATCTCGGGCTCCTCCTGACGGATCGTCCTGGGCTTGCGTTTGGCGAGTGCCATGGCCCCTCCCGTTCGGGCTCTGCGCCGATCCCGGCGTGATTGGCCACACCATGGCGGCCCGGCCGGAATATTGCAAGTGATCTATTGCCAATTCCTTGTTTTGCAACACAAAACGGAACTTAACCGATATTCGGTTAAGTGCCCTGATAAGGCTAATCACCGGCGGCGACGCAGGTGCGAGACCGCAGTGCGGCCGCCGCTGTCAGGGCCGCGGCTGCGACTGCCCGTCGTAGAAGATGACGCGCTCGTCGGGCGCAATGAGGTTCAAGGCGGCGCGCGCCCGTTCGTCCAGCATGTCGCGGTCGAGATGGTCGGGGCGCAACAAGGCCACGTGCTGATCGAGGGCGCGGCGCTCGGTCTCGATGGCATCGCGCGTCGCTTGCGCCGTCTTGATCTGCTCCGACAGCCGCAACCACGCGGTGAGTCCGCGGTCACCCTGGATCATGTGATAGGCGAAATACGCGACCAGGCTGATCCCGCAAACGGGACCGATGATGAGCCGCGCACGCCGGCGTATCTCTGCGAGCAATACCACGACGTCAGAGAATCACGGCTGAGTCGCGCCGTCAAACGGAATATCGCCGCGCGGTCAGCGCGACGGCAACTCGATGACGTAGCGCCGGTCGATGAGCGCGTTGCCGTCGATCCCGCCTTTCACCAGGTGCTGCGATTTGTACCAGGCGATCTGCTGCAGCACGCCCTTCACGTCAAGACGGCCCTCGGGATCGATATAGGGAATGGCGAGCTGCGCCTGCGCCGTCGTGACATGCGCGAATTTGGCGACGATCGCCAGGATTTCCGGCGCCATCGGGCCGTCCCGCCGCTTGCCGTCGGCGCCGACGAAGGCGTCGTGATAATCGCGCGCGCCGCGGCGATAGGCGCGAAGAAACCGCTTCACGACGTCGCTCCGGTCAACGGCGGTCTTGGTCGCGGTGAAGACGACCGCGCCGAGCAGGCCGGGCAGTTGATCGCTGACCCAGCCGAGGAGCTTGACCTTGCCCTGGGCAATGAGTGGCGTCGCGGGCGTCACCGGAAAGGCGGCGGCATCGACCTGCCCGCCGACCAGCGCCGCATTGACGTTGGAGTTCGATTGCAGCGGCATGACCCGGACGCGCGCGAGGTCGATGCCGTATTTCTCGCACAGGAGCGCAAGCGCGTAATGCAGCGGCGTCCCGACCTGGGTGATCGCAACCGTGTGGCCGACGAGGTCCTTGAAACCGGTCATCCCCGCCGCATAGGCACGGTTCGATGCCAGAAACGCAATGCTGTGAAAGCCCGGAAGCTCGCGATTGGCGCCGGCGATGAGCCGCAACTCGCCCTGGCCGGCAAGATTGTAGAAGCCGGCAGTGGCGCCGGCGACGCCGAAATCGATGTCGCCCGCGACCGTGGCGACGGCGATCGGCTGCGCCGAATCGAAATAGACCAGTTCGGTAGCGAGCCCCGCGGCGGCGAAATAGCCCTTGTCGCGCGCCACCGCGACGCTGGCATAGGCGAGGATGTTGGAGACGCCGATCTTGATCGCTGCCGCGTCCGCGGGCGCGGAAACGGCAAGCATGACGCAGCCGGCGAGGACCGCGAGCCCTCGCCACCCGCCCCCGAACCAGCGATTCATCCGCCGCATCGGCTTTCCCCCATCACCGCCGCAGCGCCGCGCGGCCGGGATAGCGGGCCGAGCGGCCGAGCTGTTCCTCGATGCGAATGAGCTGGTTGTATTTCGCGAGCCGATCGGTCCGCGCGAGCGACCCCGTCTTGATCAGGCCGCACTCGATCGCGACCGCGAGATCGGCGATGGTCGTATCCTCGGTCTCGCCCGAGCGGTGCGAGATCACGGCACGGTAGCCGGCGCGATGCGTGAGCGCGACCGCGTCGAGCGTCTCGCTGAGCGTGCCGATCTGGTTCAGCTTGATCAGCACGGCGTTGGCGATGCCCTCCTCGATGCCGCGGGCGATGCGTTCGGGGTTGGTGACGAAGAGATCGTCGCCGACGAGTTGAATCTTGCCGCCCAGCGCCTGCGTCAGCGCGGCCCAGCCGGCCCAGTCGTCCTCGGCCATGCCGTCCTCGATCGAAACGATCGGATAGCGCGCGACCAGGTCCTTGTAATAGGCGACCATGCCGGCGGCATCGAGCGTCTTTCCCTCGCCCGCCAGCACGTAGCGTCCGTCGCGGTAGAATTCCGTCGCTGCGGGATCGAGCGCGAGCGCGACGTCCTCGCCCGGCCGGTATCCCGCCGCCTCGATCGCGCCGGTAACAAAGCCGAGCGCCGCATCGGCCGAGGCCAGGTTCGGCGCGAAGCCGCCTTCGTCGCCGACATTGGTGTTGTGGCCCGCGTCCTTGAGCTGCCGGCGCAGCGTGTGAAACACCTCGGCGCCGACCCGAACCGCCTCCGCGAGACTCGGCGCGCCGACCGGCACGATCATGAACTCCTGGATGTCGATCGGGTTGTCCGCGTGGATGCCGCCGTTGAGCACGTTCATCATCGGCACCGGCAGCGTGCGTGCGCCCGCCCCGCCGATATAGCGATAGAGCGGTGTGCCGAGGTCGGCGGCGGCGGCGCGCGCGGCGGCGAGGCTCACGCCCAGGATCGCATTGGCCCCGAGCCTCGCCTTGTTCGGCGTGCCGTCGAGTTCCACCAGCACGCGATCAAGCGCCGCCTGCGCTTCCGCCTCGAAACCGGAAAGCGCATCGAAAATCTCGCCGTTCACCGCCTCCACCGCGCGGCGCACGCCCTTGCCGCCGAAGCGCGCGGCATCGCCGTCGCGCTGCTCCACCGCCTCGTGCGTGCCGGTCGAGGCGCCCGACGGCACCGCGGCGCGGCCGACGGCGCCGCTTTCAAGCGTCATCTCGACCTCGACCGTGGGATTGCCGCGGCTGTCGAGAATCTCGCGCGCATGAATGTCGATGATCGCCGTCATGCCGATTCCCCCGAAGCGATGGGCCGTTCCTTGGCGATCCGGTCGAACGCCATCAGCGTCGCGACGAGCTCCGGCATGTCGGCGAGCCGTACCATGTTGGGACCGTCGGACGGGGCGCGGTCGGGATCCTGGTGCGTCTCCATGAACACCGCGGCGACGCCGACCGCGACGGCGGCACGCGCCAGCACCGGCACGAAGCGGCGCTCGCCGCCGCTGCGCTCGCCCTCGCCGCCCGGCTGCTGCACCGAGTGGGTCGCATCGAACACGACCGGATAGCCGGTCGCCCGCAGCACCGGCAGAGCGCGCATATCGGAGACGAGCGTGTTGTAGCCGAAGCTCACGCCGCGCTCGCACAAAAGAATGTTGGCGTTGCCGGCGCCCGCCACTTTCTGCGCCACGTTCTTCATGTCCCAGGGCGCGAGGAACTGTCCCTTCTTGATGTTGATGGCGCGGCCGGTGGCGGCGGCGGCGAGAAGCAGATCGGTCTGGCGGCACAGGAAAGCCGGGATCTGCAGCACGTCGACCGCCTCGGCGACGGGCGCGCATTGCTCGGGCAGGTGCACGTCGGTCAGCACCGGACAGCCATAGGTCTCGCGCACCTCGGCCAGCACGGGCAGCCCGGCTTCGAGGCCCATGCCGCGCGCGCTCGCAAGCGACGTGCGGTTCGCCTTGTCGAACGAGGTCTTGTAGACGAGGCCGATCCCGAGCTTCGCCGTCAGCTCGACCAGCGCATGGCTCATCTCGAGCGCATGCTGACGGCTCTCCAGTGCGCACGGGCCGGCGATGAGCGCCAGCGGCCGGTCGTTGCCGAAGGTGAGATTGCCGATATGGACGTGGCGCATGGGCATGCCTGTCGCCGCGCTCACACCAGCCGTGCCTGGTCGAGCGCGGCCTTGATGAACGAGGTGAAGAGCGGATGCGGCTCGAACGGCCGCGACTTCAGCTCGGGATGATACTGCACGCCAATGAACCACGGGTGGTCCGGAATCTCGACGATCTCGGGCAGCGCGCCGTCGGGCGACATGCCGGAGAAGCGGAGCCCCGTGCGCTCCAGGCGCTGCTTGTAGTTGACGTTGACCTCGTAGCGGTGGCGATGGCGTTCGCTGATGCGCCGGACGCCATAGATGTCGGCGACCCGGCTGCCCTCGGCGAGGGCGGCCTCGTAAGCGCCGAGCCGCATCGTGCCGCCGAGTTCGCCGCCCGCCGCGCGCCGTTCGAGCATGTTGCCGTGCATCCATTCGGTCATCAGCCCGATCACCGGCTCGGCGCAGGGCCCAAACTCGGTCGAGCCCGCACCGTTGAGCCCGGCGAGATGACGCGCCGCTTCGATCACCGCCATCTGCATGCCGAAGCAGATGCCGAAATAGGGCACCATGCGCTCGCGCGCGAAGCGCGCCGCCTCGATCTTGCCCTCGGCGCCGCGCTCGCCGAAACCGCCGGGCACGAGGATGCCGTTCACGCCCTCGAGCCGCTGCACCGCGTCAGGCTGCTCGAAAATCTCCGAATCGAGCCAGTCGAGATGGACCCGGACGTGATTGGCGATGCCGCCATGCGCGAGCGCCTCGGCGAGCGATTTGTAGCTGTCGGGAAGATGCGTGTATTTGCCGACGACGGCGATCGAAACCTCGCCCTCCGGCTTGCGAATGCGGCTGACGATCTCGTCCCAGCGGCAGAGATCGGGCTCGGGCGTCGCGAGCCGGAAATGGTCGCACACCTCGCGATCGAATCCTTCGACGTGATAGGAGCCGGGCACGCCGTAGATGGTGTCGACGTCGAGCGCGGGGA
The DNA here is from genome assembly GCA_963721625.1 of uncultured Alphaproteobacteria bacterium. Classification (GTDB taxonomy): domain Bacteria; phylum Pseudomonadota; class Alphaproteobacteria; order ATCC43930; family CGMCC-115725; genus DATJLY01. The sequence goes on along the minus strand of CAVRKF010000019.1, from coordinate 199,149 downwards.
TCACCCGCGACTCGCGCAGATTGCAGAACAGCGCGATTTTGCGCCGGGCGCCCACCGGGATCGGCCGGTCGCAGCGGCACAACAGAATGTCGGGCTGGATGCCGAGGCCGAGCAGTTCCTTGACCGAGTGCTGCGTCGGCTTGGTCTTGAGCTCGCCCGCCGACCCGATCCACGGCACCAGCGTCAAATGCACATAGAGTGTGCGCTCGCGGCCGAGATCGTTGCCGAGCTGGCGGATCGCCTCGAGGAAAGGCAGGCTCTCGATGTCGCCGACCGTGCCGCCGATCTCGCACAGGACGAAATCCTCGCCGTCGAGATCGGCCGCGATGAATTCCTTGATCGCGTCGGTGACATGGGGGATCACCTGCACCGTCGCGCCCAGATACTCGCCGCGCCGCTCGCGGCCGATCACGGTCGAATAGATGCGCCCGGTGGTGACGCTGTCGCTGCGCCGCGCGGCGACGCCGGTGAAGCGCTCGTAATGGCCGAGATCGAGATCGGTCTCGGCGCCGTCGTCGGTGACGAAGACCTCGCCATGCTGATAGGGACTCATCGTCCCGGGATCGACGTTGAGATAGGGATCGAGCTTGCGCAAGCGCACGCGAAAGCCGCGCGCCTGGAGCAGTGCGCCCAGCGCCGCCGCCGATAGACCCTTGCCCAGTGAAGAAGCCACGCCGCCGGTGATGAAGATGAACCGCGCCATGGACCTTCAGCTTACAGGATCGCCGCCGCGCCGGACAACCACGGCGACGGCTGGCGGCGCGGCTCGACCGGCACGCCGCCTATTTCCCCAGCGGCGCGTTGGGCTGGGTCGATCCTGCGGGAGCCCCCGGCGCAGGGCGCGGCAGCGGCAACGGCATTTGCGACTGTATCGGAGGCGTCTTTGCCGGCGGCGCTTGGGCAGACTTGGCTGGCGCCGGTAGCTGCGGCGCGCTTTGCTCCGGCACATCGACGATCGAGCGCACGTCGCGCTGCCGCGCCGCGAGGAACGCCAGGGCAATGCTGGTGGCGAAGAACAGCGCCGCCAGTATTGCGGTGGTCCGCGTCAGCAGATTGGCGGTGCTGCGGCCGGTCATGAATCCCGACATGCCGCCGCCGCCCATGCCGAGCGCACCGCCCTCGCTCTTCTGCAGCAGGACGACGCCGATGAGCGACACGGCGATCAAGAGATGAACGGCGAGAACGACCGCGAGCATGACGCCGGGTTGTAGCGGGTCCGCCCGGCAAATTCCAGCGCTAGGCGCCGCAGGCGCGGGCGATCGCCCAGAATTCGTCGGCCTCGAGGCTGGCGCCGCCGACCAGTGCGCCATCGACATTGGCCACTGCCATCAGCGCGGCGGCGTTTGTCGCCTTGACCGAGCCGCCATAAAGGACGCGAATCGACGACGCATCGCCCACCGTGGCGGCGAGTGCCGTGCGGATATGAGCATGCGCCTCGGCGACTTGCGCCGCGGTCGGGGTGCGGCCGGTGCCGATCGCCCAGACCGGTTCGTAGGCGACGGCAAGCTCGGCCGCGGCGAGTCCCTCGGGCAACGACCCCGCGAGCTGGCGCGAGAGCGCTGCAAGCGCCGCGCCCGAATCGCGTTCGGCCAGCGTTTCGCCGACGCAGAGAATGACGGCGAGACCCGCCTTGCGCGCGGCCTCGACCTTGGCCCGCACCTGGCTATCGCTCTCGCCATGACCCTGGCGGCGCTCGGAGTGGCCGAGGATGACGAAGCGGCAACCCGCGTCCTTGAGCATGGCAGCGCTCACATCGCCGGTATGCGCGCCCGCCGCCGCTTCGTGGCAATCCTGGCCGCCCACCGCGATCGCGCTGCCGGCGAGGGCGTCGGCGACCGCCATGACCAGCGTCGCCGGCGGGCAGACGAGAAGCGCGCAACCGGGCGGCTCGGACGCTGCGCGCCGCGCCAAGGCGCGCGCCAGCGCCAGCCCGTCCGCCCTGAGGCCGTTCATCTTCCAGTTGCCGGCTGCGAGCTTCACCATCGCTGCTCCCGCGGGCCCAGCGGCGAGCTTGGCATAAATTCGGCCGCCTGTCCCGCTGCCACGGACTTGCCACGCCGCGGCAAAGGGGCTTGGATCGCAGCGAGGGAGGAACCATGACGACGCTCATCATCGGCGCGGGCCTGGTCGGCTCGCAGATCGCCCGCCTGCTGGTCGCGGAGGGGCAGGTTCCCGTGCTCATGGACGCGGCCCCGCAGCGCGAGGCGCTGGGCGAGATCGTCGATCTCGCCGCCGTGCGTCTGGTCGAGGGCGACGTGCTGCGCCCCTACGCGGTGATCCAGGCGATCCGCGACCACGGCATCACCGAGATCATCCATACCGCCGCCAATCCGCTGCTGACGCAAGGCGCCCAGCGCGATCCCTTCGCCGCGATCCAGCTCAACATCATGGGCACGGTGAACGTGCTCGAAGCGGCCCGGGTCATGAAGCTGCGCCGCGTGGTGGTGTCGAGTTCGAACGTGCTGAGCCATTATCTCGCCGGCGGCGAGGGCAAGGGCGACCTCGCGCGCGAGGAGGCGCTGCCCCGGCCCGTCACCTTCTATGCCGCGACCAAGCAGGCGATCGAGAATCTCGGTCTCAATTACGCGCGCTGGTGCGGCGTCGAGTTCGCGGCGGTGCGCTACGGCGCCGTCGCGGGCCCGTGGAGCGGCCGCGGCGGCGGCGGGCCGAGCAACGTCTTCCGCGACGCCGTCGTGAACGCGCTTCGCGGCGCCGAGGCCGCGGTGCCGGCGGGCGCGATGGAATGGGTCTATGTCAAGGACGCGGCGCAGGGGACGGTGCTGGCGCTCAAGGCCGACGATCTCAAGTCGCGCATTTTCAACGTCACCATGGGCAGCGTCACCGCGCCGGAGGAATTCGCAGCCGCGCTCAAGGCCGTGCTGCCGGGCGCCCGCGTGCGAATCGAGACGCCGGCGGCTGCCGGAGCGGCGCTCATGAACATGCGCCACGCGAGCGATCTCGCGCTCGCCCGCGCGGCCCTCGGCTACGCGCCGCAATACGGGATCGAGGCGGCGATTCGCGACATGGTGGCTTGGCATCGCGCCAACGACCGCGGCCGCTGACGCCGCCAAGCCGCGCCGATGCGAACCTGTTGCGGTTTTAACCATTGCTGGCGCGAAAGGGCGCTACTATCATCCGCGCCCACTCAAATCCGGCTCGCCCATGCTCCAAGCGATTCGCTCCAAGGCTTCTTCCTTCGTCGTTAAGATTCTGTTCAGCCTGCTGATCTTCACCTTCGGCGTCTGGGGAATCGGCGATATCTTTCTCAATCGCGGTCCCGACACCACGATGGCGACGGTCGGCGACCGCGACGTCAGTGCGCAGCAGTTGAGTGACGCGGTCCAAAGCGCGATCCAGCGCCTGAGCGAGCAACTCCACACCAACGTCGACGCCGCGAAGGCGAAGCAATTGGGCGTGGTCGATAAGTCCTTGCAGGCCATCGTCAACACCGACCTGATGGGTCTCGAGATCGACCGGCTCGGTCTCACGATCGGCGACGAGGCGGTGCGCAACGAGATCATGTCCGATCCCACTTTCCGGAATTCGCAGGGTCTGTTCGACCGCAGCGTGTACACGCAGCTATTGGCCGCCAACCATCTCACCGAGCCGCAGTTCGAGGCGTATACGCGTGCCAACATGCTCCAGGCGCAGCTTCTCGCCGCCATAACCGACGGCGTTGCGGCGCCGCGCCCGCTGGTAATCGCCCTCTACCGCTATCGCAACGAGCAGCGGGTCGCCGATTTCGTCCTGCTGCCCGCATCCGCTGCCGGTACGATCGGCAAGCCGAGCGAGGATCAGATCGCCGCGTACTACAAGGCTCATGCCGACCGGTATCGCGCGCCCGAGCAGCGCAGTTTCACGCTTGCCACGCTCACGCTCGACAACGTTGCCGCCTCCATCACCGTGTCTGACGACGCGTTGCAGCAAGCGTTCAAGGACCGTCAGGACGAGTTTCGCACGCCCGAACAACGCCATCTCGAACAGATGCTGCTCCCTGACGAGGCCGCGGCCAAGCAAGCCGAAGCGCAACTCGCCGCGGGCAAGGACTTCGCCGCCGTCGCCAAGACCGTGGGCAAGATGGACGACCCGACCACGCTCGATCTCGGCTGGGTCACCCTCCAGGATCTGCCGCCAGAACTAGGCGGTGTCGCTTTCGCGCTCAAGGAGGGCGGCACGACCGCGCCGATCAAGAGCACCTTCGGCTGGCATATTCTGCGGCTCGAAGGCATCAAGCCGGCGATCCAGCAGAGCTTCGCCGAGGTTAAGGACAAGCTCAAGAAGGAGGTGGTGCAGGACCGCGCCGGCAACCACATCGCGGATCTCGCCAACCACATCGATGACGCGATCGCCGGTGGCGCCTCTTTCACCAGCATCGTCAGCAAGTTCGGCCTCAAGACGGCGACGGTCGCCAACATCGACGACAAGGGAAACACGCCCGACGGCAAGCCCGCGGACCTGCCGACGCCGGGCGGCTCCATTGTGAAGGCTGCGTTCGCTACCGACCCGGGTCAGATGAGCGCCCTCAGCGACCTCGGCAATGGCGGGTATTTCATCGTCCATGTCGACAAGGTGACGCCGGCGGCCGCTAAGCCCCTCGCCGCGGTCCACGACCAGGTCGCGCAGGACTGGCAGGACTCGCAGCGGCAAGCCGCGCTGCAGAAGCTCGCTCAAACGATGGTGGACGCCGTCAACGCGGGCAAGCCCCTCAAAGACGTCGCTGCGGCGCACGGGCTCACGGCGCGGACCTCGACGCCGTTCCCGCGGACGGGCGGCGACGCCAGGGTACCGGCCTCGCTCGTCGGCCTGCTGTTCGACGCGAAACCCGGCAAGGCGGTCATGGATGTCTCGGCCAACAACGTCATGGTCGCGCAGCTCACCTCGATCGTTCCCGCCGCCGCCGGCAAGGATCTCGCGGCATTGCAGGAATTGTTCTCGCACGAAGCGCAGGCGATCCAAGGGGACCTGGTGCAGGAATTCACCACCGGCTTGCACAGCACCTTCCCCGTCGATATCAACAAAGAGAATGTCGACCGGCTGATGTGATGCAGGTCGAACCGCGCTTCGACGCGTTCGAGCGCCAGCACGACGAAGGCCGCGCCGTGCTGGTGTGGACGACGCTGGTCGCCGATCTCGAGACGCCGGTCTCGGCCATGCTCAAGCTCGCCGATGGGCGCGCCAACAGCTTTCTCCTCGAATCGGTCGAGGGCGGCGAGCGGATCGGCCGCTACTCGATCATCGGCATCAAGCCGGACCTGGTCTGGCGCTGCTTCGGCAACCGCGCCGAGATAAACCGCAACGCGCGCGTCGATCCCGACGCCTTCACGCCGACGGAAGAGGGCGCCCTCGCCTCGCTGCGTGCGCTCGTCGATCAGTGCCGCGTCACGGCGCCCAAGCCGCTGCCGCCGATGGCCGCCGGGCTGTTCGGCTATATGGGCTACGGCATGGTCGGGCTGATCGAGCGCCTGCCCGACGCCAATCCCGACCGGCTCGGCATTCCCGACGGGCTGTTCCTGCGCCCGACGGTAGTGGCGATCTTCGACAACATCGCCGACACCATCACGGTGGTGACGCCGGTGTGGCCCGGCAGCGCGATACCGGCGGCGGTCGCCTACGATCTCGCGCGCGAGCGGCTTGGCCGACGTCCTCGCCGATCTCGACCGCAACCTGCCGCTACCGGCGCGAGGCGGCTCGAGACGATGCAGGAGCTGCCGCCGCCCACCGCCAACATGACGCGCGCGCAATGCATGGCCATGGTCGAGTCGGCCAAGGAATACATCCGCGCCGGCGAGATCTTCCAGGTCGTGCCGTCGATCCGCTTTGCGGTGCCGTTCCGGCTGCCGCCTTTCGCGCTCTACCGCGCGCTGCGGCGGCTCAATCCGTCGCCCTTCCTGTTCTTCCTCGATTTCGGCGATTTCGCCGTGGTCGGATCGAGCCCCGAGATTCTGGTGCGCCTGCGCGACGGCATCGTCAGCATCCGCCCGCTCGCGGGCACGCGCCGGCGCGGCGCCACCTTCGAGGAGGATGAAGAGCTCGCAGCGGAGCTTCTCGCCGACCCCAAGGAGCGCGCCGAGCATCTGATGCTTTTGGACCTCGCCCGCAACGATGTAGGCCGCGTCGCCGCCATCGGCACCGTGCGCGTCACCGAGCAGATGGTGATCGAGCGCTACAGCCACGTCATGCACATCTGCTCTCATGTCGAGGGCCGACTGGCGCCACGCATGACGGCGATGGATGCGCTCTGCGCCGGATTTCCTGCCGGCACGCTGTCGGGCGCGCCCAAGGTCCGGGCGATGGAGATCATCGACGAATTGGAGTCCGAGCGGCGCAATCTCTATGGCGGCGCCATCGGCTATTTCGCCGGCGACGGCAGCATGGACACCTGCATCGTGCTGCGCACCGCCATCGTCAAGGACGGCCGCATGCTGGTGCAGGCCGGCTGCGGTGTCGTCGCCGACAGCGACCCCGCCGCCGAACACCAGGAAATCCTCGACAAGGCCCGCGCCCTGTTCCGCGCCGCCGAGGAAGCGGTGAGGTTCGCGCGGGGGTGATCCGTCCGGCGCTTCGCGTCATGGAGGAGGAGAGCCAACAGATGCATCGCTCCCTGTCGACCGCCTTGTCACGGCGCCGGCTCATGGCGGCATTCGCCCTCGCGCCCTTCGCTGGGGCGGGCCTGCCGGGACCGAGCTTCGCGGCCGGTGCTGCCGCGCAGGTTTCGGGCGCTGTCGCCCGCAAGCGGCTGGTCGCCGGCAATGACCGATACGTTGCCGGCAAGCATCCGCGCACCGATTATTCGATGCGCCGAAGGGCGGTGGCCCCGGCGCAGCTGCCGTTTGCCATCGTCCTGGGCTGCTCCGATTCCCGGGTCCCGCCCGAGCTTCTCTTCGATCAAGGAACTCGGCGACATCTTCACCGTGCGCGTCGCCGGCAACATCGCCGACGATCTTGCCATTGGGTCCATGGAATATGCGGTGGAGCATTTCGCAACGCCGCTCATTGTCGTCCTGGGGCACGAACGGTGCGGCGCCGTCAGCGCTGCCGTTGCCGCGGTGGCGTCCGGCACGATGCCGCCGCCGCATATCGCGAGCCTGGTGACCGCCCTTCGGCCCGCCGTCGAGGCCAGCAAGGGACTGCCGGGCGATCCCGTCGAGAATGCCATCACCATGCATGTCCGGCTCACGGTCGCCGCGCTCAAGGCGTCTGGTCCGGTCCTTGCCGATGCGGTCGCGCATGGTCGTCTCGCGATCGCCGGCGCGGAATATCACCTGGCGAGCGGCCGCGTCGGCTTTCTCGCATAAGCCGCAAATTCGCCCGGCGGCTTTCTTGTTCGGTTGAGGCGCCGGCCGTATCATCGGGCGCATAAAAATCATGCCGGGAGGGCGCAATGTTTCTCCGCAATTGCTGGTATGTCGCGGCCTGGGGCGGCGAGGTGGCGCGCGAGCCCCTGGCGCGCACCATCACCGGCCTGCCGGTGATGCTCTACCGCACCGAGGCGGGCCGGGCGGTCGCGCTCGAGGACCGTTGCTGCCACCGCAACCTGCCGCTGTCGCAGGGACGGATCGAGGGCGATGCGGTGCGCTGCGGCTATCACGGCCTCAAATACGACGCGAGCGGCGCGTGCATCGAGGTCCCGAGCCAGAAGACGATCCCGCCCGAAGCGCGCGTGCGCAGCTACCCGCTTGTCGAGAAATGGCGATTGCTGTGGATCTGGATGGGCGATCCCGCGCGCGCCGACCCGGACCTGCTGCCGGACTGGCATCCGCTCGCCGATCCGAAATTCGTCGTCGCGATCGGCAATGGCGGCAAGCCGCTCCCCATGAAATGCAACTGGGAGCTCAACAACGACAATCTGCTCGACCTCACCCACGTCGTCTATGTCCATCGCGGCACCCTGGGCGGCGCCGGGCTCGACCGGTTTCCCATCCGCACCGAGCGTCATGCGCGCGGCGTGCGCATGACGCGCTGGATCACCGGCGTGCCGCCGATCCCGCTCTTCGCGCAATATCTCAACTACCAGGGCATGGTCGACCGCTGGCAGGGCACCGACGCTGTCGTCCCGAGCCATTGCACCATCGATGCCGGCTTCGCGCCCGCGGGCCTGATCGGCCCCGACGGGGACCGCGATCGCGGCGTCCGGCTGCGCGCCCTCATCACGGCGACCCCCGAGACCGCGTCCACCTCGTTCATGTTCTATGCGCAGTGCCGCAACTTCGCCGTCGAGGACGCGGCGCTGACCGAGCGCGTCGTCAATGATTTTCGTAACGTCTTCCTCGAGGACGTGGCGGTGATGGAGGGGCAGCAGCGCATCAACACGGCCCTTCCCGATGCGCCCACCATCGACATCAACATCGACGCGCCGCCTTTGGCGATGCGCCGTCTGGTGCGCCAGTGCCTTGCCGAAGAGGCGGCGACGAGCGCGGCTGCCTGACCGTCGGAGGCGGCTTGCTTCCCGGCGCAGACGTTATATTCTCCATCATGAAATCGTTCCCAGCGCGTCGAAGAATGCGCGGGACCCCGGGAGGATCACGCTTCCATGGTCGGCGACGGCGCGGCCGTACTCTACGTCCGGACTTACGCCGAAGTCCGTGACGGTCTCCTGAACCGCGCCCGGGCGGCGCGGAATCCGATGGATTTTGTGCCGGTTGAAGCGGCCCGGTCCGTCTTCGAGCGCCTCGACACGCTCGATCGCGAGCGCTGGGCGCAGGCGTTCAGCGCGGCCGCGGAGCCGCATTTCGCGGCCGGGCTCAAGGCCGAGGAAGCGGGCGATGCCGCGGCGGCGCGCCGCGAATATCTGGCCGCCTTCGGACTCTTCCGCGTCGCGCGCTATCCCGCGCCGAATTCGCCGGCCAAGAAGCTCGCCTATCGCCGTTCGCAAGAGGCTTATTTCAAGGCCGCCGCGTTCGCCGAGCCGCGCGTCGAGCGCGTCGCGATGCCCTATGTCGGCGGCCAGGCCCGTGGCGCAACGATCGTGGGCTATCTCCACCGGCCGCGCCGCGACGGCGCGCTGGGGATCGTCGTTCAGTGGGGCGGCATCGACTTGTTCAAGGAGGACCGCAAGCCCGAGCCTTATCTCGCGGCGGGGCTTGCCGTGCTGGCGATGGACATGCCCGGCGTCGGCGATGCGCCGATCCCGGGTTCCGAGAACGGCGAGGAGTTGTGGAACGGCGTGTTCGATTGGATCGCGGCGGCGCCGGGACTCGACGAGCGGCGGATCGCCGTGGTCGGGGCGAGTACCGGCGGCTACTGGGCAACGAAACTCGCCCACACGCATCGCGACCGGATCGCGGCAGCCGTCAATCACGGCGGTCCGGCACATCTGGCGTTCCAAGCCGACTGGATCGCGCGCGCCGCGCGCGGCGAATATCCCTTTCGAGCTGGCCGAGACCCTCGCCTGCGCCTTCGGCCGCGCCACCGCGGCGGAATGGCTCGACTACGCGCCGCGCCTGTCGCTGCTCGATCAGGGCATCCTCGATCGGCCGTCGGCACCGCTTTTGTGCGTCAACGGCGTCGACGACTTCATCTTCCCGATCGCGGACATGCACTTGCTGCTGCGTCACGGCAGCGCCAAATCGGCCCGCTTCTTCCCGGGCGGCCATATGGGCCACGACCCGAATCTATTTCCGACGATCGTCAACTGGATAACACGGGAACTGTCGCGCATCTGATCCGGCCGCGCCGCGCTCAGCGGTCCTCCTAACGACGAGGCGACCCATGGAACCAGTCTCTTCCTCGACCCGCCAGCTCACGGCTTCACGCAAGGCGCATCTCGGCTTTGCCATTCTCCTGGTCGCCATCGGGTTCGCGCTCCTGGCGCCGACCCGGCTCGACATTGCCATCATCCTGAAAGAGGTGATGAAGGGCATCGGCGTGGCGAGCCTCGGCGCCGCCGGATTGATCTCCACCGCGACGCTTTTGGGCGACGGCTTCTTCGAGCTGTTCTGGGGCCGGGTCTCCGATCGATGGAGCCGGATCGGAACGCTCGCCCTCGGCATCGCGCTCTACTCGCTCTTCAGCATCCTGACTGCGGTGGCGACGACGCTCCCGACCTTTACCTGATGCGCATCCTGCTCGGCGTCGGGCAGGCGATGTTCATTCCCGCCTACTTCGCTTTCGTCGGCGGCATCTATGGCAAGCGCCGCGGCCTGATGTGCGGCTCGCTCGCCGGGCTGTTCACGTCGGCGTCGCGGTCAATCCGATCCTGACCAAGGACATGTATCAGGCGACGGCAGCATTGGCAGACGCCGTTCATCGGCTTACGGCGCCTTCGGGCTGGTCCTCGCGGTCGGCATCTTTCTGGTCGGCCGCGGCCCGAGCCGATCTACGACACCCGGCTGCACGAACTCCCGTCTCCCGCCGGTCGACGCATCGAGGGTTCGCGCACCGCCTGGCTGCTCAATCGCAATATGCTGCTGCTGCTCGTCACCATGATGTTCTGGGGCCTGACGCAATACGGCTTCCTCGGCATCTTCGTGACCTATCTGCGAACGCAACAGCACTTCTCGCTCGGCATGGCCGCCGACGTCGCCGCGATCGCGGGTTGGTTCTCCTTCGGCTTCAGCTTCGTCGCGGGATATCTCTCGGACCATATCGGCCGGCGCCGCTCGCTCATGATCTTCGGCTGCGTCGCGCTCTTGCTTGCGGCGCCACTCTTCGTCCTGCCGCAGACCTTCGTCTCGGCGGCGATCCTCGCCTCGATCTTTCAGGCCGCCAACGGGACCTTCTATCCTGTCGGCGTCGCCTACGCGCAGGATTTCGCCAAGGCCGAAAATCTCGGTGCGCACTCGGGCGCGGTCAGCGGCATGGGCCATCTCGTCGCCGGTGTCGCCGGCTTTGTCGTCGCCTCCATCGCCGGAGCCTACAGCTACGCGGCGGTCGGCTGGTTCTTCGTCGCCGCGAGCGTCGTCATGGTCGTCACGATCGCCTTGACGCGCGACCCGCGTGAAATGCGCGAACCGCAGCTTGCGCCCTCGACGACCTAGCGCCCGCGCAGCTTCCGGCTAGAACGGCGCGCCGGCCCGCGGTTCCGGGCCCGCCGCACGAATTGAGGCCAACCCGAGGCCGCGGCCCGGCTTTCGCAGCGGGGCGGCGACCTGTTATAACCAGCCCGCCGGCTCCGTTTCGGCCGGCGCTCCGAATGGCCTCGCCATGTTCCTGCTGATCGATAACTACGACAGTTTCGTTTACAACCTCCGGCATTATCTGGGCGAGCTGGGCGCCGAGGTCGAGGTGCGGCGCAACGATGCGCTCTCGGCGGCGGACGCGCTTGCCATGAAGCCGCAAGGGATCGTGCTGTCGCCGGGGCCGAGCGATCCCGAGCATGCCGGCATCTGTCTCGAGCTGGTGCGCCGCGCGGGTACGGTCCCGCTGCTGGGCGTCTGCCTCGGCCACCAGGCGATCGGCCAGGCCTGCGACGGCACGCGTCGTGCGCGCGCCGGTGCCGATGCACGGCAAGTTGTCGCGCATCGACCATGACGGCAGCGGTCTCTTCGCCGGACTGCCCAATCCGTTTCTCGCCACGCGCTATCATTCGCTCGTGGTCGAACGCGCCGGCCTGCCGGCCGAATTGCGCGTCACCGCCACCACCGCGGACGGGCTGGTCATGGGCCTCGCCCATCGCGCGCGCCCGCTCCACGGTGTGCAGTTCCATCCCGAGAGCATCGCCTCCGAACATGGTCACGCCCTGCTGCGCAACTTCCTGGCGCTCGCCACGGCCGAGCGCGTCCCCGCATGACCGACGTGACCGCGTTCAAGTCGTTCCTCGCCCGCGTCGCCGCGGGCGAGCGGCTGAGCGAGGCGGACGCCGCCGCGGCCTTCGATGCGATGATGTCGGGCAACGCGACGCCGGCGCAGATGGGCGGATTCCTCATCGCGCTGCGCGTGCGCGGCGAGACCGTGGCCGAGATCACCGGCGCGGCACGCACCATGCGGGCGAAGGCGCTAGCCATCGATGCGCCGCCCGACGCCATCGACACCGTGGGCACCGGCGGCGACGGCGGCGGCACCTTCAACATCTCGACCGCCGCGGCGCTCGTCGTCGCCGGCTGCGGCGTGCCGGTGGCCAAGCACGGCAACCGCAATTTCTCGTCGAAATCGGGCTCGGCCGACATCCTCGCCGCGCTCGGCGTGAACATCGACGCCGATATGAGCCTGGTGCGGCGCTCGATCTGCGAGGCCAATTTCGGCTTCCTCATGGCACCGCGCCACCACAGCGCGACGCGGCACGTGGCGCCGACGCGGGTCGAGCTGGGCACGCGCACGATCTTCAACCTGCTTGGTCCGGTATCGAATCCGGCGGGCGTGCGCCGTCAGCTCGTCGGCGTGTTCGCGCCGCAATGGGTGAAGCCGATCGCCGAAGTGCTGGGCCAGCTCGGCAGCGAGCGCGCCTGGGTCGTGCACGGCGACGGCCTCGACGAGATCACCACCACGGGCACGACCGAGGTCGCATCGCTCGAAGGCGGCGGCGTCACCACCTTTCGCGTGACGCCGGAGGATGCCGGCCTGCCGCGTGCGCGGCTCGAAGACATACGCGGCGGCGAGCCGGCGGAGAACGCCGCGCGGTTCGTCGCCCTGCTCGAAGGCGAGGCCGGGCCGTTGCGCGACGTGGTCCTGCTCAACGCGGCCGCGGCCCTCATCATCGCCGGCCGGGTGTCGGATCTGCGCACCGGCGTCGAATGCGGCGCCCAGGCGATGCGCGACGGCAGCGCCCGCCAGGCCCTGGCCCGGCTGGTCGCCATCACCAACGAGAAACCCGCATCGTGAGCGACGCCCTCGCCCGCATCTGCGCCGACAAGCGCAAGGCGCTGGCGCGGGCCAAGGCGGCACGCCCTCTGGCGACGGTCGAGGCGATCGCCGCCGCCGCGCCGCCGCCGCGCGGCTTCATTGCCGCGCTCGAACGCCGGCTGGCGGCGGGCGCCTATGGGCTCATCGCCGAGATCAAGAAGGCATCGCCCAGCGCCGGCCTGATCCGCCCGGATTTCGCCCCGGCCGATCTCGCCCGCGCCTATCAGGCGGGCGGCGCCGCCTGCCTTTCGGTGCTGACCGAGGAAGACCATTTCCAGGGCGCGCCGCAAGACCTCGAGGCGGCCCGCGAATGCCTGCGAAATTGCCCTTGCTGCGCAAGGACTTCATGCTCGATCCTTACCAAGTCGCCGAGGCGCGAGCGATGGGCGCCGACTGCATCCTGGTGATCCTCGCGGCGCTTCGGACGACACGGCGGCAGCGCTCGAAGCCGCGGCCGCGCGCTGGGGGCTCGATGTGCTGGTCGAGGTGCATGATCGCGACGAACTCGACTCGCGCGCTCCGGCTGAAGACCCGGCTGATCGGCATAAACAACCGCAATCTGAAGACGTTGAAGGACCGATCTTGCGACCACGGAGACGCTCGTTCGCCGCGGTGCCGCGCGACCGGATTGTGGTGAGCGAAAGCGGGCTCTCGCGCCCGGCAGATCTGGCGCGGATGGCCCGGACGACGGTGCGCTGCTTCCTCATCGGCGAGGCGCTGATGCGGCAGGCGGATGTCGCGGCGGCGACGCGGGCGCTCATTGCCCAACCCGCCGGCGCGACGCAGGCGACGGCATGAGCGGCCTCACCCATCTCGACGCCGAGGGCCGCGCCCGCATGGTCGATGTCTCGGCCAAGGACGAGACCGAGCGCGTCGCCGTCGCCGCAGGCAGCGTGCTGATGCAGCCGGCGACGCTCGATCTCATTCGCAGCGGCGGCGTCGCCAAGGGCGACGTGCTGGCGACGGCGCGGCTTGCCGGCATCATGGCGGCCAAGCGCACCCCCGATCTCATCCCGCTGTGCCACCCCCTGGCGCTCGATCACGGTGGCGGTCGAACTGACCTGCGATCCGGCGCGCGCCGCCGTCGAGATCACCGCAACCTGCCGCGTCACACGGCCGTACCGGCGTCGAAATGGAAGCGCTGACGGCGGTTTCCGTGGCGGCGCTCACGATCTACGACATGTGCAAGGCGGTCGATCGCGGCATGCGCATCACCGACATCCGACTGATGCAGAAATCTGGCGGCAAATCAGGTGATTACGAGGCTTCACCATGATTTCGGTCGAGGAAGCGCGGACGCGGCTGCTGGCGCCCCTGTCGGCGCTTGGCGGCCGAGCAGGTGGCGCTGAGCGAGGCGTTCGGCCGGGTCCTCGCCGAGGACGTGGCGGCGCGCCGCACCCAGCCGCCCTTGGCGATGTCTCGGCGATGGACGGCTATGCCGTGCGCGCCGCCGATGTCGCAGCCGTGCCGGCGCGGCTGCGCGTGATCGGATCGGTGCCGGCGGGCCAGTCCTTTGACGGCACCGTGCGGCGTCGGCGAGGCGGTGCGCATCTTCACCGGCGCGCCGGTGCCGCGCGGGGCCGACTGCATCGTCATCCAGGAAGACACCGAACGGCTCGAAGGCGACGTCGTCCTGGTCAAGGAAGGCGCATCCAGGGGCCGCTATGTCCGCCCGGCCGGGCTCGATTTCAGCACCGGCGCGATCGGCCTCGCGGCCGGTCGGCGCCTCAACGCCCGCGACATCGGCCTCGCCGCGGCGATGAACCGGCCGTGGCTGCTGGTCCATCGCCGGCCGCGCGTCGCGATCCTGCCGACCGGCGACGAGGTGGTGATGCCGGGCGATCCGGTCGGCCCCAACCAGATCGTCAGCTCCAATGCGCTGGCGCTTGGCGCGCTGGTTCGAATCGCTCGGCGCCATCCCGATCCAGCTGCCGATCGCCCCGGACGACGACCGCGCCCTGCAGCGCATCGCCGACGGGCGCGCGAGGGGCGGATCTGCTGCTCACGACCGGCGGCGCCTCGGTCGGCGACCATGACCTCGTGCGCGGCGCGCTCGGCGCCACCGGCCTTGCACTCGATTTCTGGAGCGTGGCGATGCGGCCGGGCAAGCCGCTGATGGTCGGGCGCTATCGCGACACGCCGATGATCGGCCTGCCGGGCAATCCGGTCTCGACGCTGGTGTGCGGCCTGCTGTTCGTCAAGCCGGCGATCGAGCGCCTGCTCGGCCTCGCCGACGCCGGCGGAGGCCGACGGTGCCGGGCCCGGCTGCGCGTGGCGCTCCGCGCCAACGACCGGCGCCAGGACTATCTTCGCGCCAAGCTCGGCCGCGCCGCCGACGGCACGCTCGAGGCCGAGCCGTTCCCGGTCCAGGACAGCTCGATGATGTCGCTGCTCGCCGCCGCCGACTGCCTCGTCATCCGCCTGCCCCATGCGCCGGCCGCAGCAGCGGGCGAGTGGGTCGAGATCATCTCCCTGGCGGCGATTTAGTCCCTGAGGTTGCGCTTGACGCCTCGAAGGAACTAAACTAGAACATAGCTCGGTTTTGGTTTTGTTCCCAGCGGCGGCGAGGGCGCGATGCTGACCCGAAAGCAATACGAGCTTTTGATGTTCATCAATCGGCGCCTGGCGGAGTCGGGCGTCTCGCCCTCCTTCGAGGAAATGAAGGAGGCGCTGCAGCTTCGCTCCAAATCGGGCATCCATCGCCTCATCAGCGGGCTCGAGGAGCGCGGCTTCATTCGCCGCCTGGCGCACCGCGCCCGCGCGCTCGAAGTGGTGCGCCTGCCCGACGATACCTCGGTCAGCGGGCGCGCCCGCGCGGCCGGCGGCGGGCGAACGCAGCAAGTTCTCGCCGACCGTCATCCATGGCGATTTCAAGTCTGCGCTGCCCGGCACGCCGGTGACCAGCGGCGGTGAAACCGTGCAGTTGCCGCTCTATGGCCGCATCGCCGCTGGCACGCCGATCGAGGCGCTGCGCGACCAGTCGAACGCCATCGGCGTGCCGGCCGGCATGCTCGGCGCTGGGCGAGCATTACGCGCTCGAGGTCGCCGGCGACAGCATGATCGAGGCCGGCATCCTCGAGGGCGACACCGTGCTGATCCAGCGCTGCGACACCGCCGAGAACGGCGCCATCGTCGTCGCCCTCATCGACAACAACGAAGTGACGCTGAAGCGCCTGCGCCGGCGTGGCGATTCGATCGCGCTCGAGCCCGCCAACAGCGCTTACGAGACGCGCATCTTCGGACCCGACCGCGTCCACGTGCAGGGCAAGCTCGTCGGGCTGCTGCGGCGCTATTGAGGCCGCGGCGCTATCGAGGCTGCGTCCGCCGCCTCAGCCGTAGCGCTGGATGATGGCCTGCATGCCCGACATGGCCTTGCCGAGATCGTCCGGCGTCATGACCGGCGTCATTTCGACGCGGGCGTTGAGGCCGAAGAAGAAGCGCTCGGCGGTCTGCGCCACCTGCGACGAATCCTGCATATTGACCACGAAGAAACCCGACCGATCGCCCTTGTCGGGGTAGAAATAGGCCGCCTCCGGCTTCAATTCCTCGACGATCTGATGCATCACCTTCTCGAGCTTGCCGGAGCGAAGCACGGCATTGCCGGCATCGATCGGAATCGCGAACTTGACCATGATGCGCATGTTGAGCCTCCCTCATTGAACGCTGTGCCGCGCAACGGCCTTTGGCCCGCCGCGGCGTGCCATCCTATTCCTGGGGCGGGGCCAACACCAACGCCCCGTTTCGGCCTGCTCAGCGCGGCGGTTTCGGGACCCAGGGCCGCGCGCCTTGCCAGCCGCGCACGGTCGCGATGCGGATGCGGTCCGGGTCGAGCCAGACCGCATAGCCGCCCTTGCGCCAGGTATCGTTGCGGTCGATGACGCGCGTGTGGCGGCAGACGCGGTGCGCCGCCACCGGACTCACGACGAGATCGGCGGCGCCGCATTCCTCGGCGAGCGCCGTACCGTCGCGGATCAGCGCCACCACCTGCCCGCGCGCGCGATAAAGACATGCCGTCGGCATCGCAGCGCAACGCGCCAGCGCCGGCGCTGCCGTCCTCGGGCCAGGGCGTTCCCAGCGCGGACGCCGCGTGCTGCGTCCAGGCATCCTCGACAAAGCGCGCGTCCGCGACGCGCGAGGGAAGATAGGCGCCGTCGGGCGCGCGTACGGCGACGACACGCGCATCGGCGGCGACCAGCAGATCGGGCGGCCGGACGAGCGCCAGGCCGAGATAGCCCGCCATGATCGGCACCAGCGCCGAGCCAGCGCCATCGCCTCGTGCCAGATGCACAGCCACAATCCGCCGAAGCTCAACAGCGCCAGCGCCGGCGCCGGCAGGCTCGGCACCGCCAGCACCGCGCCCGGCCACGACGTGACCATGCGCGCGATCGCGACGATCGCGTCGATGCCCCAGCCCATCGGCACGAGCGCCAGCGCCTCGAGATGAAGCGGCATGGCGAGGCAGGCGACGATCGCCCACGGCATCACCCAGAATCCGGTGATCGGCACCGCCAGCGCGTTCGCCACCACCGAATAAAGCGCGAAACGATTGAAGTGATAGATCGTGAAGGGCATGGTCGCGAGCGTGGTGACGATCGTCGTCAGGGTGATGCCGAAGAGATAGAGCCCGGCGCGGCGCGGCGCGCCCGGCATGCGCATGCCAGCGCGCCAGCACCGGACGCATCGCCTCGTAGCACGCGATGAGCGCGGCGACCGCCGCGAACGACATCTGAAAGCTCGGACCCGTCGCGCTCTCGGGCGTCATCAGCATGATGATTGCCGCGGCAAAGCGCCACCGCGCGCGCCGAGACGCTCAGGCGGTCCACCAGCACCGCGAGCAGCGCCAGCCCGATCATGACGAAGGCGCGGCGCGAGGAAACCGTCGCGCCCGACAGCAGCATGTAGCCGAAGATCGCGGCGAGCGCCGCCACCGCCGCGTATTTCTTGGTCGGATGATAGAGCGCCATGCGCGGCACCAGCGCCAGCAGCGCGCGCACGGCGAAGAACACGATGCCCGCCACCATGCCCATGTGCAGCCCGGCGATGACCAGGATGTGGGCGAGCCCGGCATTGCGGAAGGCATCGGCATCGGCGGGCGGGATGGCATGGGTGTCGCCGGTGATGAGGGCGGCGGCGATGGCGCCGGTCTCGGCGCGGCAGCGCCGCGCGGATGCGCGCCGTGACGCGCGCTGCGCACCGCCTCGATCGCGACGCGCCATCCCGGCGACCCCGGCGCCCGCCGGCGCGGTCGATGTGACGCGGCGCGCCCAGCACATAGCCGACGCGCGCCGATCCTGTCGAACCAGGCGCGGCGCTCGAAATCGTAGGCGCCCGGCATCGCCGGCGCGGGCGGCGGCATCAGCACGGCCCGGAGCCGGAGCCACGCGCCCGGCAGCGCCGCCGCATCGCCGCGCCGCAGGCGCACCCGCACCCGCGCCGGGAGCCGCGCCGGCGTCGAGCCGCTCGATCCGCGTCGGCGCGATGACGAGCCGCGCCCCCTCGGGCAACGGATCGACCGCGATCGAGCCGCCCCTCGACCGTCACCGGCCCGAGTCCGCCGCGCCAGCACCGGCGCCGCGCATCGAGCGCCTGAAACTGCGCCGCGGCAAAGCCGAGCGCGACCGCGCATCGATTGCGACCGCGCACGCCAGCGCCGCGCGCGCGCCACCACGCCATGCCGACGAGCGCCGCCGCCGGGAGCAGCAGCACGGCGCCGAGCCAGCGGCGGCGGTTCGCGTCCGAGCGAGAAATAGACGCCGATGCCGGCCCCATCAGCACCGGGAACCACAGCGGCCAGCGCTCGCGCTCGGCGCAGGAAGCAGGCGCCGGGCGACGCGCAATAGCGCGCCCAGAACCGCGCGCAGCGGCGCGCGGCGCCGCCGATCGCCTGCGACCGGCCGGGCGCCATCGCCGCGCTCTCGAGCTGCGTCGCCATCGCCGCGCCTCGCCGTACCGATCACCGATCCGGCGCCGCGCTGCCGCCGGATCGCCTCGGCCCGGGCATGCTACTACGGAAGCGGCGCGAAGGCGCGCCTCCGCTGGCGCCGCGGCTGGGGCGCCATGACGCGGCGCAGCATCTATGCTAGACCGCGCGCCATGAGCGTCGTCGTCCGCTTCGCCCCCTCGCCCACCGGTTTCCTGCACATCGGCGGCGCGCGCACGGCGCTGTTCAATTGGCTTTTCGCCCGGCATCACGGCGGCGTCTTCCGCCTCAGGATCGAGGACACCGACCGCGCGCGCTCGACCGAGGCGGCCGTGGCCGCCATCATCGACGGGCTCGCCTGGCTCGGGCTCGCCTGGGACGACGACGTCGTGTTCCAGTCGGCCGCGCGTCGCGCCGCATGAGGCAGCTGCGCGCCAGCTCCTCGACGCCGGCCTCGCCTATCGCTGCTATTGCACGGCCGCCGAACTCGAGGCGATGCGCGCGGCGGCGCGCGCGGAGGGCCGCCATGTCGGCTATGACGGCCGGTGCCGCGACCGCGATCCCAAGGACGCGCCGGCCGGCGTCGCGCCGGCGATCCGGCTGCGCGCGCCGCGCACGGGCGCAGACCGTGATCCACGACCGCGTCCAGGGCGACGTCACCGTGGGCAACCAGCAGCTCGACGACCTCATCATCCTGCGCTCCGACGGCACGCCCACCTATAATCTTTCGGTCGTGGTCGACGATCACGACATGGGCATCACCCACGTCATCCGCGGCGACGACCATCTCAACAACGCCTTTCGCCAGACCCAGATCTACCGGGCGCTCGGCTGGGGCGTCCCGGAATTCGCGCATGTGCCGCTGATCCACGGCGCCGATGGAGCGAAATTGTCGAAGCGGCACGGCGCGCTGGGCGTCGAGGCCTATCGCGACATGGGCTATCTGCCCGAAGCGCTGCGCAACTATCTCCTCCGCCTCGGCTGGAGTCATGGCGATGACGAGATCATCGCGACCGCGGATGCAATCCGATGGTTCGACCTCGATGCGGTCGGGCGGGCGCCGGCGCGGTTCGATTTCCTCAAACTCGGCAACCTCAACGGGCATTACATCCGCGCCGCCACGGACGGGCGGCTTGCCGCCCTCGTCGCCGACCGCCTCGAACGCACCCTCGACCATGCGCTGGACGACGCCGCACGGCGGCGATTGGCGCTGCGCGATGCCCGGCCTGAAGCCGCGGGCGAAGACGCTTGCCGAGCTCGCCGACAAAGCGCGCTTCCTGGTCGAGCGTCGGCCGATCCCGCTCGACGACAAGGCGCGCACGGTGCTCGACGCGGCGGCGCGAGAGCGGCTCGGCGCGCTCGCCGCGGCGCTCGCCGGAGCCGACTGGACCGAGCCGGCGCTCGAGGAGCGCGGCGCGGCGCTTTGCCGAAGACCGGGGGCTTGCCCTTGCCCAGATCGCGCAGCCGCTGCGCGCGGCGCTGGTGGGCGCAACGGTGTCGCCGGGGATTTTCGCGGTGATGGCCGCGCTCGGGCGCGAGGAAAGCCTCGCCCGACTCGCCGATCAGGCGACAGGTGCCCGCGGCATTTGCTAATCGCGCGCCGCCGTCCTATCTTTATTGCAACGCAACATCGTGGCTAGGGATGGGGATCGATGGCCGATATCACCGAACGGGCGAAACCCCAGGCAAGTTCGAACGCGCCGCGCGAAACCGTGACGGTGACGGACAATTCCAACGGCCGCTCGGTCGAGCTGCCGATGTTGTCGGGGACCATCGGCCCCAAGGTCATCGACATCCGAAAGCTTTATTCCGATCTCGGCCATTTCACGTTCGATCCGGGCTATACGGCCACCGGCAGTTGCGAATCGAAGATCACTTATATCGACGGCGATGAGGGCGTGCTGCTCTATCGCGGCTACCCGATCGAGGCGTTGGCCGAACACAGCGACTTCATGGAGGTGTCCTACCTCCTGCTCTTTGGCGAACTGCCGACCGCGACGCAGAAGAAGAAGTTCGAGCGCGACATCACGCTCCATACCATGGTGCACGAGCAGCTCAGCGCATTCTTCCGCGGCTTCCGCCGCGATGCGCATCCGATGGCGGTGATGTGCGGCGTGGTCGGCGCGCTGTCGGCATTCTATCACGATTCGACCGACATCTCCGATCCGCGCCAGCGCATGGTGGCCTCCTATCGGCTCGTCGCCAAGATGCCGACGATCGCGGCGATGACATACAAGTACTCGGTCGGCCAACCCTTCATGTATCCGCGCAACAACCTGAGCTATGCCGAGAATTTCCTCCATATGACCTATGCGGTGCCGTGCGAGGAATTGAGGTAAATCCGGTCCTGGCGCGCGCCATGGACCGCATCTTCATCCTGCATGCCGATCACGAGCAGAATGCCTCGACCTCGACGGTGCGGCTCGCCGGCTCCTCGGGCGCCAATCCGTTCGCCTGCATCGCCGCCGGCATCGCCTCGCTGTGGGGCCCCGCTCATGGCGGCGCCAACGAGGCCGTGCTGAAGATGCTGACCGAGATCGGCCGCAAGGAGCGCATTCCCGAATTCATCAAGCGCGCCAAGGACCCGAAGGACAATTTCAAGCTGATGGGCTTCGGCCACCGGGTCTACAAGAACTATGATCCGCGCGCGGCGGTGTTGCGGAGCTCGTGCCACGAGGTGCTCGACGAGCTCGGCGTGCGCGACGAGCCGCTGCTCGACCTCGCCATGGAGCTCGAGCGCATCGCGCTTCAGGACGAGTACTTCGTCACGCGCAAGCTCTATCCCAATGTCGATTTCTATTCCGGCATCATCCTGAGGGCAATGGGCTTCCCGACCTCGATGTTCACCGTGCTCTTCGCCATCGCCCGCACCGTCGGCTGGGTGGCGCAGTGGAACGAGATGATCGAGGACCCCAAGATCGGCCGGCCACGCCAGCTCTATACCGGCTCCGTGCGCCGCGACTACGTGGCGCTCGACAAGCGGCGCTAGTCGGGGCCGGCATCCCGCATCGACCGCAGCAGCGGCAGCGCCAGCAGCAGCCCCGCGAACTGCGCCAGAATGAAGCCCGGCGCGTCGAGCGGCCGGATGCCGGCGAAGGTGTCGGTGAGGGCGCGCGCGACCGTCACCGCCGGATTGGCAAACGACGTCGAGGCGGTGAACCAGTAGGCGCCGGTGATATAGGCGGCGACGGCGACGGCGACGGCCGGCGGCCGATATGCGCGGCTGCCCCAGATCACCGCGAGCAGGCCGAAGGTCGCGACGACCTCGGCGATCCATTGCGCCTGTCCGCCGCGCGCACGTGCCGGCTCGTTTCGAGCACGGCAGGGCGAACATCAGATGCGCGATCCAGACGCCCGGCGATCGCGCCCGCGAACTGCGCCGCGACATAACCGGCCGCAACGCGCCAGCGCAGCCCCGTCGATGGCGACCGCCGCAAGCGTGACGACCGGATTCAAGTGCGCGCCCGATATCGGGCCCGAACGCGAGAGATGAGCGCGACCAGCGCGCCGCCGGTCGCGATGCGCGTTCGCCAGCAGCGCCAGCGCGACATTCCCGCCGGAGAGTCGCTCGGCCATGATCCCCGAGCCGACCACGGCCATCAGCAGAAAGCGCGGTCGCGACGAATTCCACGGCGGCAAGCCCGGCGACGGTCGCGCTCCGTTTCGATGCGACCGCTTCCGCCCGGGGCGGGATCGACGATCACGAAGCGCGATCCGCCATGGCCGCGCCCGATTGCCCGATCCGCTCGGCCTCGCGCTCGGCTGCCATCCGGTCCAGCTTGTCGAACGGCAGCGCCACGAACAGCTTGATGCGCGCGTCGAGGCGGTTGTAGGCGTCGCGGAAGGCCGCCATCCGCACCGGCTCGGGGCCTTCGACGGCCGCCGGATCGGGAATGCCCCAATGCGCGGTGATCGGATTGCCCGGCCAGATCGGGCAGACCTCGCCCGCCGCCTGGTCGCAGACGGTGAACACGAAATCCATGACCGGCGCATCGGCTCGCGCGAATTCGCTGCCACGATTTCGAGCGCAAATCCGCGGCCGTCAGCCGCATCTCGCGCAGCAATTCGAGCGTCAGCGGGTGGACCGCGCCCTTGGGATGACTGCCGGCGCTGTAGCCGCGGAAGCGGCCGCGGCTCCAATGGTTCAACAGCACTTCCGCGAAGATGCTGCGCGCCGAGTTGCCCGTGCACAGGAAGAGGACATTGTAACACCGCGTCATCGCGCACCGCCCGTCATGAAGTGGCGGCGCAGCCGCACGCCGGCGCCTTGTCCAGGCGTTCGACCGCGTCGCCGCTGCCGTAAACCGTGCTCTCGCCATGGGTGAAAAACGTCTCCCAGGCGACGCCCTGAGGATCGGCGATCCACCGCTTGTCGGATCGGGCGTAGCAGCAGGTCGTCGCCTCCTCCTCGATGACCGGCCGCTCGGCGCGCCCGAGGCGCGCGAAAACGTCTTGAAGTTCCGCCGTGTCTTCGACCTGGATGCCGAGATGCTCGACCCCCGGCGCGGCGCCGCGCTGCGAGATCGCGAAGTTCACGCGCGGGTCCTCCAACATCCATTTCGCGTAATCCGGCTTGATGACGCTGGGCTCGCTGGCGAACAGAGTGGAATAGAACCGGACCGACTGGGCCAGGTCCTCGACGGCGACATGGACATGGAAGCGCTTCATGCTGATTTCCTCTGGCGGCGCGGCGCCTTGTCGGCGACGGCCGGATTGCACAGCGGCGCGCAGCCGGCGCCGCCCGCCTGGCCGCAACAGCTTTCCGTGAGAAACCCCACGAGCCCGTTCATCGCCGCGAAATCGGCAGCGTAGATGAGCTGCCGGCCGAGGCGGCGCTGGGTCACGAGACCGGCATGCAAGAGCTGCTGCAGATGGAAGGTGAGCGAGGATGGCGGCACGCCCAGCCGCTCGGCAATCCGGCCCGCCGCGAGCCCCTGGGGACCGCGCTGCACCAGCATGCGATAGACCGCCAGCCGATGCTCGTGCGCGATGGCGCCGAGCGCCGCTACCGCTTTTGCCGCCTGCATCGATATCATCCGATATTTCGACGAATGACGAACCATATCCGGCACGGCGTTCCAAGTCAACGATATTACGTGGATCGTCGAACTATTTTCGCCCTTGCGGCGATCGCCGCCTGCGCCGCCGCGGCGGCCGCCGGCGCCACCGCCGATTGACAGGGCGCACCGGCGGCAAATACTGCTGTGCGGCAACGCAGGATGGGGCGCATGGCCGATAGATGGCGAAAACTCAGGGAATGGCCCGAGCTCGTGCTCGAGCGGATCGAGGACGCGGGCGTGGCGCGCGTGACCTTGAATTGGCCGGAGCGCCGCAACGCCCTCAACCAGCCCCTGGTCGAAGCGTTCTTCGCGGCGCTCGAAATCGTGCGCGCCGATCCCGAATTGAAGGTGGTGATCAGCCGGGGCGCCGGCGCAGCCTACAGCTCGGGCCTCGATCTCAATTTCCTGCGCGCGGTGAGCAAGCCGCCGCCCGGGGATTGGGACCGTCCGACCGCCACCGTCCAGCTCGTCCAGGCGCTGCGGGATTTCCCGCGCATCACGATGGCGCAGGTTCACGGCTATTGCCTCGGCGGCGCGCTCGGGCTCATGAACGTCCACGACCTCGTGATCGCGGCCGCGGATGCGCAACTCGGCATGCCCGAGATCCTGCGCGGCAGCTTCGGCCAGGTCGCGACCAGCACGCTCTTCCACGCCGGCCTGCCGCTCAAGAAGGCGGCGCTCATCCAGCTCACCGGCCGCAATGTCACCGGCGCCGAGGCCGATCGGCTCGGGCTCGTCTCGCAGTCGGTCCCCGCGGCCGAATTGGAAAGCACCACGGTCGGGATTGCGCGCGAAATCGCACAGCGCCATCTCGCGCCGCTACAGCATGCCAAGATCGCGGTGCAGATGGGCCGCGATCTTTCGCTGACCCAGGCGCTGCAGCTCGATCAACTCGTCGGCGCGCGCCAAGCGCTGGCGCTCGATCCCACGGCGGACGTGGAATCCTATCTCCAGTCGCAGAAGGGCGGACCGAAGCTCGGCTACAAGCGGCCCGACGTCTGAGCGGCAGAGCCGGCGCTACTGCCGCTGGATCAGTTCGATCTTATAGCCGTCCGGGTCCTCGACGAAGGCGATGTGGACGGTGCCGAACTTCAGCGGCCCGGGCGGGCGCGGAATCGTCACGCCTTCCTTCGCGAGCCCGTCGCACAGCTTGTAGAGGTCGGGTGCGGCGACCGCGAGATGCCCGAAGCCGGAGCCGATCGTGTAGGGCTCCTTCTGATCCCAATTGTGGGTGAGTTCGAGCACGGCGTCGGTGTCGTCGTTGCCATAGCCGACAAAGGCGATGGTATAACGACCCTCCGGCACGTCGCGCCGCCGCAGCAGCTTCATGCCCATGAGGCGCGTGTAGAAGTCGATCGAGCGGTCGAGATCGAAGACGCGTACCATGGTGTGCAGGAGCCGTGTGCCGTGCGCGTCGGGCGCGCCCTTGCCCACGGTCTTGTTGGCAGCACTGTCCATCCTGGCCTCCTTCATGAACGCGGCGTTCGCGCCGCGATGATTGCGAGCACGTCGTCGGCGGCCCGCAGGCTGGGCGACACGCCGCCCAGACCCAACAACTTCAATGCCTCGCCGCACGCTTCGATCTGTGCCGCGCGCGCGCCGGCATCGTCGAGGAGCCGCGCCGCCGCGTCGGCGAGACGATCGGGCATGCAGTCCGCCTGGATCAGCTCCGGTACCGCCTCCCGCCCCAAAATCAAGTTCAACAGATTGGCGTAGCCGATCTTGACGATGCGCTTGACGAGCGCATGGGTCAACCGGCTGACGCGATAGGCGACGACGGTCGGCACCCGCGCCAGCGCCAGCTCGAGCGCCACCGTGCCCGAGGCGCAAATGGCCACGTCGCCCGCGGCGAAGGCGTCGTATTTCTCGTCGCGGCCGACGACGATCACCGCGACCGGCCACGCCGCAACGGCGGCGCCGACGTGGGCGCGCACGGTCGCGGTCGTCGCCACCACCACGGCCAGGCCGGGATAGCGTGCGGCTAGGCGCAGCACGGCGTCCTTGAAGACCGGCAGCAGGCGGCTCACCTCGCCGCCGCGGCTTCCGGGCAGGAGCAGCAACACTCTGGCCGCAGGCGCAATGCCGTGCTGGCGGCGAAACGCCGCGCCGTCGCCGCGATCGGCACCGCTCTCGACCACCGGGTGTCCGACATAGCTGCAGGACAGCCCCACCGCGGTGAAATAAGGCGGCTCGAACGGCAGCAGGACCATGAGGTGATCGTACCAGCGCGCCATGCGCCGCGCCCGACCCGCGCGCCACGCCCACACCATGGGCGCGACGTAATGGATGAGCGGCACGCTTGCGCCGCGCCGGCGCAGTCCGTGCGCCACGCGCCAGGTAAAGCCCGAGCTGTCGATGGTGACGACCGCCGCCGGGGCGACGCGGAGGATATCGGCGATGGTCTCGGCGACGCGGCGGAAGATGCGGCGCGCGCGCGGCAGCACCTCCGCCACGCCCATGATGGCGAGTTCTTCGAGCGGCACGCGGCTTTTCAGCCCCTGCGCCGCCATCTCCTCGCCGCCGATGCCGGCAAAACGCACCTCGCCCGCCAAGCGTTCCTTCAGCGCCACCATGAGGCGGGCACCGAGGAAATCCCCCGAGGGTTCGCCGGCAATGAGATAGATCAGCGGCGCCGTCACGGAATGGCGATGCCGACGACGAAGAGGCCGGCCGCGTCGGCCGTATCGGCGATCGCCGTGCGGTCGATCAGCACGGCCGAGCCGGCCTCGACGGCGATGCCCGCAAACCCCGCCGCGGCCACGGCCCTGACCGTATCCGGCCCGATGGCGGGAAGATCGACGCGGCGTTCCTGCCCCGGCTTGGCGATTTTGACCAGCACGCCGCCGTCGCCCTCGCGCCGCAGCGCGCCGCAACGCGCAACCATCGCATCGGTGCCCTCCACCGCCTCGACCCCCAGCACCAGACCCTGCTGCACCACGACGGCCTGGCCGATGTCGAGCGCGCCCAGCGCCCGCGCCACTTCGAGCCCGCGCCTGATATCGGCTTCGGCAGCTTCGTCGGGACGCAGCTTGCCGATCGGTCCTGCCGGCGCCAGCGCGTCGGCGAGCACGCTGTCGACGCCGACGACGCGGAATCCCTCCGCCTCCAACTCGCGGATCACGGCGCGGAGCAGGCCGTCGTCGCCCAAGGCCCGGAGGCTGATGCGGGCGAAGAAGCGCGCCGCGCGCCAATCGGGACGCAGCGCCGCGAGCGAGGGCCGCTTCACGGCGCCGGCCAGCACCAGCTCCTCGACCCCGTTCTCGCGCAACAGCCTCATCCCCTCGCCCGCCGCGCCCAGCCGCACCCAGGCATGGGGTACCGCCGCGACCGCGGCCGGATCGGCGGCGCCTTCGAAGGCAAGGACGAAGACGGGGCGCGAGGACGCACGGCAGGCCTCGATGAGCCGCGCCGGCAACGCGCCGCCGCCGGCGAGAATCCCGAGCCTAGCCGCCATTGGTTTTCGGCTGGCACAGCCCGCGCGCCGAGTCCGCGGCGATGAAGTCGAGGATTTCGCGCACCGGCGTCACCGCGCCGAAGCGCTGGGCCACGGCGTCGCGACGCTCGGCGAGGGTGCCGGTCTCGGCAACGAACAGCATCTGATAGGCGCTGCGAAGCGCCTGAATGTCGTCGCGGGTAAAGCCGCGCCGCTGCATGCCGACGATGTTGAGGCCCGACAGCCGCGCCCGATCGCCCATCACCGAGCCATAGGGAATGACGTCGCGCTCGACCCCGGTGACGCCGCCCACCATGGCGTGCTTGCCGATGCGCACGAATTGATGGACCGCCGACAGACCGCCGAACACGGCGAAGTCGCCGATCGCGACATGGCCTGCGAGCGTCGCGTTGTTCGCCATGATCACGTTATTGCCGATGATGCAATCATGGGCGATATGGACGCCAACCATGAAGAGGCAATTGTCGCCAACCCGCGTCTCCATGCGGCCGCCGGCCGTGCCGGGATTCATGGTCACGTGCTCGCGGATGACGTTGCCGCTGCCAATGACGAGACGCGACGCCTCGCCCTTGTACTTCATGTCCTGCGGCGCATGGCCGAGGGAGGCGAAGGGAAAAATGCGCGTGCCTTCGCCGATCGAGGTGCGGCCGGCAACGACCACATGCGACAACAGCTCGACCCCCGGCCCGAGCTCGACCTCGGGGCCGACGACGCAGAACGGACCGATGGTCGCCGATGCGGCGAGATTTGCGCCGGGCGCGACGACGGCGGCAGGATGGATGACCGGCATGAATCGCTCAGTTGTCCATGATCATGGCGGCGAAAGTCGCGTCGGCGACGGGCTTGCCGTCGACATGGGCCTTGCCGTCGAACTTCCACACATTGCCGCGGCTGTGTTTGCGCACGACGCGCACCGCGAGCCGGTCGCCGGGAAAGACCGGGCGGCGGAAGCGCGCGCTGTCCACGCTCATGAAATAGACCAGCTTGCCCTCGGACGCCGGACCGAGCGTATGGACGACGAGGACCGCCGCCGTCTGCGCCATCGCCTCGATGATCAGCACCCCCGGCATGACCGGGCGCTGCGGAAAATGGCCCTGAAAGTAGAACTCGTTGATCGAGACGTTCTTGATCCCCGTCGCGGCGTCGCCCGGGGCGACATCGATGACCCGGTCAATCATGAGAAAGGGGTAGCGGTGCGGAATCAATTGCATGATGCGGAGGATGTCGATCTCCGACGTGACCTCCCGCGGGCCGGTCGCTACCATGTCAAACGCCTTTTTTCGCCGCCAGGCGCTGCAGCTGCAGCACCTGGCGATGATGATCGCGGATCGGCACGGCCGGCGAACCCGCCACCGCCTCGCCGGGCGCCACATCGCGCATGACGCCGCTTTGCGCGGCGATGCGGGCGCCCTTGCCGATCCGGAGATGGCCGGCCAAGCCGACCTGCCCGCCGATCATGACGAAGTCGCCCAATTGCGTGCTGCCGGAAATGCCGATCTGCGCCACCAGCACGCAGCCGCGCCCCACCTCGACGTTGTGCCCGATCTGCACGAGATTATCAATCATCGTCCCGGCGCCGATCACGGTATCCGGCCCGGCGCCGCGGTCAATGGTCGTATTGGCACCGATCTCGACATCGTCGCCGACGATGACGCGCCCCAATTGCGGCACCTTGACGTAGCCCGCAGGATCGGGCGCGAAGCCAAACCCATCCTGGCCGATGCGGGCGCCCGGATAGATGCGCACGCGGGCACCGACGATGCAGTGACTGAGGCTCGCATGCGGGCCGAGCCGGACCCGGTCGCCCAGGACACAGCCGGGACCGATCACCGCATGGGCGCCGACGAGCGCCTCGCGTCCGATCACGACGCGGGCGCCAATCACGGCGCCGGCCTCGACGGCACAGCCTTCACCGAGTTGAGCGCTGGGATCGACAACCGCGCTCGGCGCGATGCCTGGCGGCGGCGGAGGTTCCGGATAGAACGCCTGGGCGGCGACGGCATAAGCGCGATAGGGAGCGGGCGTGACCAGCAGCGTGAGGTCGGGTGGCGCTGCCGCGGCCCGGTCAGGATGAACGAAGGCGGCTCCCGCCCGCGTCCGGCGCAGCACGTCGAGATATTTGGGGTTGTCGAGAAAACTCAGCTCATCCGGTCCCGCGCTATCGAGCGGGGCCACATCGACAAGAATGCGGCCGGCCAGGGCCGACCCGGCGACCGCGGCACCCGTGCGGCGCGCGATCTCCCCGACGGTGAACGGCCCGGCGACGGTGAAGAAGCGCGGATCCGCCACCGGTCAGGCTCGCGCGTCGCAAGCGGTCTTCATCGCTCACTCGCGCGCCGGCGCCGACGCCGGCGCCTTCGCCGCCGTGGAAGTCTCCGCGGGCAGGTTTACGGTCATGGTCGGGAGCTTCTCGTCGAGGCGCCGCGTCACTTCGGCGGTGACGTCGATACCGTCCGCGAGATAGAGGAGCGCGTCCTTGGCGACGACCATGTTGGCCTTCCGCTCCTTGGCGACGTCGGCGATGATCTTCAATGCCACGTTCTCGATCCGGGTCATGGCCTCGCTGTAGCTTTGCTGCATCGCCTGGCGCTTGGCCTGCACGTCGCGGTCGAGCGTGGTGTAGCGTTGTTGATATTCTTGCGACTTGTCGCTGAAGACTTCCGGCGCGAGCACGGTGCGCTGGCGCTCGAGTTCGTCACGCAGTCGCTTCAGATCGTCCTCGCGCTTGGCAACCTCCTTCGAATAGCCGTCCATTTCGGCCTCGACCTTCGCCTGCACGGCCTTGGCCGCCTTGGCATCGCGCATGATCTGCGTCATGTCGACGACAATGATCGCGGGCGCCGGGAGCGCCGGCTGCGCCTGCGCCGGTGCGACCGCAGCAAAGGCCGCCACCAGGATGAGCGCGAAGCGAAGAGACCAATTTTTCACGAACGGACACCTCTCAGAATTTCGAGCCGAAACTGACATGGACCAATTCAGAGCGGTCATACGGTTCGCGCACGACCGGCAAGCCGAGATCGATCTTGATCGGCCCGAGCGGCGACTGCCATGATACACCGACGCCGGCCGAAACACGCGTCAGGTGCGAACTCGAGAATGTTGGGACCGAAGGGCGAGATATCGAAGAGATTGCCGAAATCGCTCCATACCCGACCCTTCATGCCGAGTTCCTGCGGCAACCCCAGCGGATAGGTGAGCGACAACGAGCCGACATAATAGGTTTCGCCGCCGAGCGCGTCATGGGTGATGGCATCGCGCGGCCCGATGCCGCCGGTCTGGAAGCCGCGCAGATTGTCGCCACCGACGAAAAAACGATCCTCGATGCGAACGCTCTGCCCGAGGCCGAAGATGCGGCCTTCTTGACCGGTGAAGCTCAGCACGTAGTCGGGCGAGAATGGATAATAGACGCCGCCCGTGACCTCGACGCGGAAATAGTCCACGTTGCCGCCCAATCCCGCGACGTCGGTGCCGACTGAATAGTAATACCCCGAAGTCGGGTCCAAAATGTTGTCGCGCCTGTCGTAGAGCATAACCTGGCCGACGGACGACGTATTGCGCACACCGACCTCCTGCTGAATGTAAACGGACGACGTGCTGGCCACGTTGTAGATGCGGTCCTGCCGCAGCGTGTAATGCCACGTCTGCCGCAACGGCTCGCTGATCTGATAGCCGGCGCGCAGGGTGCCGCCCACCGAAAACTGGCTGAACCCGGCGAAGGCCGTGTTGTCCTGATTGGTGGCGAAAAGATCGTAGCCCGCGGCGAGGTTTCGCCCCATGAAATAGGGTTCGGTGAAGCTCAGATCGATCGACTCGTCCCTGACCGCGACCACCGTGTCGAGGCGCAGATCGTCGCCCCTGCCGAGCAGATTGCGCTCGTGTACGCCGATGTCGGCCAGCGGCCCGTCCGCGGTGGAGTATCCGACGCCGACCGAGAAGTCGCCGGTCGATTTCTCCTGGAGATCGACGTTGATGATGGTCTTGTCCGGCGCGCTGCCGGGGACGTTGGTGATGTTGACCTTCGAGAAGAAGTCGAGGTTCTTGATGTTCTGTTCGGAGCGATGCAGCTTCGACGAGTTGAAGGCATCGCCCTCGACCAGCCGGAACTCGCGGCGAATCACCGAATCGAGCGTCCGCACGTTGCCGGTAATATTGATGCGCTCGACATAGACCCGCGGCCCCTCCTTGATGACGTAATTGACGTCGATAGTGCGCTTGCTGGCATCGCGCCGCACCAGGGGCTCGACGTCGACGAAGGCGTAACCGAGATTGCCGAGCCCGTCGGTGAGCGCAGTGATCGACCCCTCCACCGCGTCGGCGTTGTACCAGTCGCCTTCCTTGGTCTTCAGCAGCGGCCTCAGCGAATTCGCCGTCACGGTCTTGAGCGTGTTGGTGATGGCGACCTTCCCGAACTTGTAGCGCGCGCCCTCGTCGACCGAGAAGGTGATGAGAAACCCGTTCCGCGACGGAGCAAGTTCGGCCACCGCCGACACGATCCGGAAATCGGCGTAACCCTGAGACAGATAGAATTTCCTCAAGAGATCGCGGTCGTAGGTAAGCCGGTCGGGGTCATAAGTATCCGCGGTGCTGAGGAAGCGGTACCAGCGCGTCTCCTTGGTTGACACCACCTCGCGCAGGCGGTTGGCGCTGAAGGCATTGTTGCCGATGAAGTTGATGCTGCGGATCCCCGTCGCCGCGCCTTCGTCAATCTCGAAGACGAGGTCGACGCGGTTCTGCGCGAGCGGGATGACCTTGGGATCGACGGTCGCGGCGAAATGGCCATTGCGACGGTAGAGGTCGAGGATCCGCTTCACGTCGCTCTGCACCTTGTCGCGCGTGTAGACGGAGCGCGGGCGCAATTGAATCTCGCTGTTCAGCGTCTCATCGGTCAGGCGGTGATTGCCCTCGAAGGCAACGCGGTTGATCACGGGATTCTCGACCACGCGCACGACCAGGGTGTCGCCCTCGCGGCGCAGCGTCACGTCGGTGAACAGGCCGGTGGCGAAAAGCGCCTTGAGCGATCGGTCGATCCGTCCGGCATCGAACGGGTCGCCCGGCTGCACCAGGAGATAGGATTTCACCGTCTCCGGTTCGACCCGCTGCGTGCCCTCGATACGGATTGCCTGGATGATCCCGCCGGCAGGAACCTGCGCGGCCGCCGGCGGCAGGATCGCAAAAAGGTGCAGGAATGCGACTGCCAGGCCCAGAGCCAAGCGGGTGAAACTGCGCAAAACGCCCCCTCACTATCACGCACCAACACGATGCCGCATCGCGGCACTGGCTCAGGTTATGAGACCCTTGAGGAACGCGACGAGCCCGGAATGGACAAGATCGTTCCACGTGGCGAACACCATCAGCGTCAGCACGAGGGCGAGGCCGACGCGGAATCCATATTCCTGCACGCGCTGGCCCAGCGGTCGGCCGCGGATCGCCTCGGCGGCATAGAACAGCAAGTGCCCGCCGTCGAGGACCGGGATCGGAAACAGGTTGATGAGCCCGAGATTGATCGACAGCACCGCGAGGAACCACAACACCGGCAGGATGCCGCCCTGAGCCACTTCGCCCGACATCTGGGCGATGCGCAGCGGTCCGCCGAGCTCATCGGCGGACCGGAGGCCGATGGCCATCTGCCACGCCGCCTGCAACGTGCCGGTGGTGAGGTTCCAGGTCTGCTCCCCCGCGTCCAACACGGCGCTCAGCGGATCCCGGCGGACATAATTGATGCCACCGCCCTTGATGCCGAGAAGCGCAATCTTGTGCTCGTTGCCGAACCGGTCGGTGGAATTCGTCATCCGCGGCGTGACGGAGATCGTGATCTCCTGACCGCCGCGTCGCACGACCATCGTCATCGGCGTACCGGTGTTGAGGCCGACGATGCGCTGGACGTCCTCGAAGCTTCTGACGCGTTCGCCACCGAGCGTGAGGATGACGTCGCCCGCCTTCATGCCGGACGC
This sequence comes from uncultured Alphaproteobacteria bacterium, assembly GCA_963721625.1. Lineage (GTDB taxonomy): Bacteria > Pseudomonadota > Alphaproteobacteria > ATCC43930 > CGMCC-115725 > DATJLY01. The sequence goes on along the minus strand of CAVRKF010000019.1, from coordinate 165,987 downwards.
CTGCGCGGCACTTCCTGCCACGACCTGGCCGACGTCGGGGGGCGTGAAGGGCTGACCCACGGTGGCAAAGAGCCCGGCAAGCACCACCAGCGCGAACACGAAATTGGCGATCGGACCCGCGGCCACGATCGCGACCCGCTGCAGCAGCCGCTTGTGATGGAACGAAACCTCGCGTTCGGCCGCGGTCATGTGCGCGAACCGCTCGCCCGGCAGCGACGCCGCGTCGGCATCGCCGAACATCTTCACGTAGCCGCCGAGCGGCACGACGCTGAATTTCCACCGCGTTCCGGCGCGGTCGTTCCAGCCGAACAACTCGGGCCCGAAACCGATCGAAAACACCTCGACCCGCACCCCGTTGTGCCGCGCCAGGAGGTAATGGCCGAGTTCGTGCACGAACACCAGAATTGTCAGGATGACGAGAAAGGGCAGGAAATACTCGACGCCGCCGGTGAACAAGCCCATGGATGGAAACCCGCTAGCAGACCCAAGCCCGGCGGCAGAATAGCAGGAAACCCACCCCGCGCATGGATGAAAATTGGGGTTCGCCCGACCCTTGCCTAGACCCGCCAGGCAAATGGGCTCGGCCCCGCCCAGAACAGCGCCATCAGGAATTGCACCGCAGCCGCCGCCAGCATGCCGTCGAGACGATCGAGCAGCCCGCCATGGCCGGGAATGAGACCGCTCGCGTCCTTGACGCCGAATCTCCGCTTCGCCAGCGATTCGGCGAGGTCGCCCAACTGCGCCGCAATGCCCAGCGCAATGGCGGCCGGCACTAGCACCGCCGCAGCGGCGCCGGACAGGATCGCCGCCGCCCCGCCGACCGCGGCTGTCGCGACGACGCCGCCCGCCGACCCGGCCCAAGTCTTGTTGGGCGACAGGCGCGGTGCCAGACGTGGGCCCCCGAACCGGCGACCGGCCAGAAAAGCGCCCGTGTCGCTGGCCCAGACGATAGCGAAAAGCCACAGGATCGTGCGCCGCCCGGCGACAGGATCGCCGTCGAGCCAGAGACAGGCGAGGCAGGGCAGGACGATGGCCAGACTGCCCAGGGCCGCCCAGGCCGGCGCCGGTGCATACGCGCCGCGCGCCGCCAACCACAAAGCGGCCGCGCCGGCAACCGCGAGGCCCAGCGCCGCCCCCGGCGTGCCGGCCGCCGCCACGGCAACCGGTACGGACGTCGCCAGCACCGTCAGCACGGCGGCCGTGCCCGTCAGCCGTGCCCACTCCCAGCCCATGCCGACCGCGGCGACAAAGACCACCACCGCGAAATAGGGCCCGCCGAGCCAAGCCGCGAGCACGGCCAACGGCGCCAGCACCGCGGCCGAAACCAGTCTCAGGCGGACGTCACCCCGGTCAACGCGAGCCAACGGAAGCGCCGTAGCGACGCTCGCGGCCATGATAGTCGCACAAGGCGCGCGCGAGATCGGCCTTGTCGAAATCGGGCCACAGCGTGGGGGTGAAGACCAGCTCGGCATAGGCGCTTTGCCAGAGCAGGAAATTGCTGATCCGCTGTTCGCCGCTGGTGCGGATGACGAGATCGGGATCGGGAATGTCCGCGGTGAAGAGAAAGCGGCTGCAGCACGCCTCGTCGATGGCATCGATGGCCAGCCGCCCGGCAACGACCTCCGCGGCGATGCGCCGCACGGCCAGGGCGATCTCGGCGCGCGCGCCATAGGACAGCGCGATCGACAGGTTGAGCTGCGTGTTCGCGCGCGTCAGCGCCTCGGAATTGACGATCAGCGTGACGATGTCCGCGGGCAGTCGCGTGCGATCGCCGATGACGCGAAAGCGCACGCCCTGCTCGTGAAGCGCCGCGATCTCGCCGCGGAGGTAATGGCGCAGCAGGCCCATGAGATCGCTGATCTCATGGGCCGGACGCTTCCAGTTCTCGGACGAGAAACCGAACAAGGTCAGATAGCGAATGCCGAGCTCGGTCGCGGCGGTGACGGTGCGCCGCACCGCTTCGGCGCCGCGGCGATGACCGGCGATGCGCGGCAGGCCGCGCGACTTCGCCCACCGTCCGTTGCCGTCCATGATGATGGCGACATGCTGCGGCGGAACTTGGGCCGCGGAATGCGAAGGATTCTGCATGGTCAAACCTGAAGAATCTCCTTGTCCTTCTGCGCAAGCATGTGGTCGATATGCTTGATCGTCTGGTCGGTAAGCGTCTGGATTTCGTGCTGCAGCTTGCGGTGAATGTCCTGACTGACCTCGCCGTCCTTTTCCTTGCGCTTCAGCCCGTCGAGCCCGTCGCGGCGCACGTTGCGCACCGAGACGCGCGCTGCTTCGGCGTATTTTGCGGCAACTCGGGTGAGTTCGCGGCGCCGCTCCTCGGTAAGGTCGGGGATCGGCACGCGGATCACTTGGCCCTCGGTCTGCGGATTGAGGCCGAGCCCCGCCTCGCGTATGGCCCGGTCCGCCGCCTTGACCACCGCGCGGTCCCAGATCTGAACCACGATGAGTCGCGGCTCAGGAACGCTGACCGTGCCGACCTGGCTCAAGGGCATGAGGTTGCCATAAGCCTCCACCATCACCGGCTCCAGCAGGGTGGTGGTCGCGCGCCCGGTGCGCAGGCCGCCGAACTCCTTGCGCAGTACGTCGACGCCGCCTTCCATGCGGCGCCGCAATTCCTTGACGAGCGGGTCATCGGTCATGGCGAACCCCTCTCCTCGGTGATCGCGGTGAAACGGCCCTGGCCGGCGATGACGGCGGCGAAGGCGCCATGATCGTGAATGGAAAACACCAGGATCGGAATCCGGTTCTCGCGCGCCAGCGAAACCGCCGCCGCATCCATGACCTTGAGGTCGCGCGACAGCACGTCGAGATAGCTCAGCCGGTCATAGCGCTCGGCGTTGCGGTCGAGGGCGGGATCGGCGCTGTAGACGCCGTCGACCTTGGTCGCCTTGAGGAGCGCCGCACACTCGGTCTCCGAGGCGCGCAGCGCGGCGGCCGTGTCGGTCGAGAAGAACGGGTTGCCGGTGCCGGCGGCGAAGATCACCACCCGGCCCTTTTCCATGTGGCGGATGGCGCGGCGGCGGATATAGGGCTCGCATACCGACTGCATGCTGATGGCCGACTGGACTCGGGTGGGAACGCCCAGACGCTCGAGCGCACTCTGCATGGCGAGGGAATTAATGACCGTCGCCAGCATCCCCATGTAGTCGGCCGTGGCCCGTTCCATGCCGGCCGACGCGCCGGCCACCCCGCGGAAGATATTGCCGCCGCCGATGACGATGGCAATCTGCACGTCCATGGCGTGAACCGCCTCGATCTCCGCAGCAAGGCGGGCGGTGATCGTCGGGTCAAGCCCATAGGCCTGATCTCCCATCAGCGCCTCGCCCGAAAGCTTCAGGAGGACGCGGTGGTATTTGCGGTCGGATCGGGACATGGGCCTTGCACGACATCGCGACGGACGCGCCGATAATCATACATCAACCGCCGGCCTCGCGTCTCTGCCGGAACGAAGCCGCCCGGCGTTCCGGCGATGGGGTCAATGTTTGAGCTGCGCCGCGACCTCCGCGGCGAAATCCGTCGCACCGCGGTCGATGCCCTCGCCCAGGGCAAAACGGACGAAGCCGGCGATGCGGACCGGCGCGCCCAGTTCCTTGGCGGCCGCCTCCACCACCCTGGCGACCCGGCTTTCGCCATCGACGACGTAGATCTGCTCGGTGAGCACGACCTCCTCGTAGAATTTCCGCAGCCGGCCCTCCACCATCTTGTCGATGATCGCATCGGCCTTGCCGCTCGTGCGCGCCTGCTCGCGCAACACATTGCGCTCGCGCTCGAGCGCGGCGGGATCGACCGCGGCGATGTCGAGATATTGCGGGTTGGCGGCGGCCACGTGCATGGCAAGTTGCCGGCCGACCGCCGCCAGCCGCTCGCCGTCCCCGGTCGAATTCGAGCGTAACCAGCACGCCGATCTTGCCGAGGCCCGGAGCGAGCGCGTTATGGACATAGGCACAGGCCGACGCCGGCCTTGACCTGGAGCCGGCGGGCGCGGCGCAGCGCCATGTTCTCGCCGATCGTGGCGATCATGTGGGTCAACTCGTCGCCGAGGCTGCGGCCGGTGCCGGGAAACGGCGTCGATTTCAACGCCTCGATGTCGTCGCCGCGCTCGAGCACCAAACCCGCAACGGTGCGGGCAAAACCCTGAAAGGCCTCGTTGCGGGCGACGAAATCGGTCTCGGCATTGACCTCGACGACGGCGCCGCGCGCTCCCGCCACGGCGGTGGCGACCAGTCCCTCGGCGGCGACTCGGCCGGCCTTCTTGGCCGCCGCGGCGAGGCCCTTCTTGCGCAGCCAGTCGACCGCGCCTTCGACATCGCCCGCGGTCTCGCTGAGCGCGCGCTTGCAGTCCATCATGCCGGCGCCGGTTTTCTCGCGCAGCTCCTTGACCAGCGTCGCGGTGATCTCGGCCATGTCTCGTCTCCTGGTTCAGACGGTAGCGCGGTCTTGGGCGGCCTCTTCGACGAGCGGCGTCGCTTCCGGCAAGACCTGCTCACGGGCCCCGATATCGACGCCGGAAGCGGCGAGCTCGGCCTGGAGCCCGTCGAGCACCGCGCCCGAAACGAGCTCGCAATAGAGATGGATCGCGCGCATCGCGTCATCGTTGCCGGGCACGGGATAGGCGATGCCGTCGGGCGATGAATTGCTGTCGAGGACGGCAACGACGGGAATCTTCGAGCTTGTTCGCCTCCTGGACCGCGATCGCTTCCTTGTTGGTGTCGATGATGAAGAGAATGTCGGGCAGGCCACCCATCTCCTTGATGCCGCCGAGCGCGCGCTCGAGCTTGTCGCGATCGCGAGTGAGCTGCAGCAACTCGCGCTTGGTCAGGCCGACATCGGTCTGGTTCACGCGCTCGTCGAGCTCGCGCAACCGCTTGATCGACTGCGAGATGGTCTTGAAATTGGTGAGCATGCCGCCGAGCCAGCGGTGATTGACGAAATACTGGCCGCAGCGCTTGGCCGCCTCGGACACCGGCTCCTGCGCCTGGCGCTTGGTGCCGACGAACAGCACCCGCCCGCCGCCCGCGGCGACATCGCGCACCGCCTGAAGCGCGCGGTGCAGGAGCGGCACGGTCTGCTCCAGATCGATGATGTGGATGCCGTTGCGAACCCCGAAAATGTAGGGCGCCATCTCGGGGTTCCAGCGCCGCGTATGATGACCGAAATGGACGCCGGACTCCAAGAGCTGGCGCATCGAGAATCACGGCATTGCCATGGTTCTGTCCTTCTCCGGTTGAGCCGCCGCGGGGGTTATCGAACGTATCGACACCGGAGCGATCCCGAGTGGGGCCGCATCCCCGCGTGAGGTTTGATGCGCCCCCTAGATAGGCCGCCCCCGCCTCTTTGGCAAGGCGAAAGCGGCGGCGCGGGTGCGCCTCAAGCGAACCGGTTGCTGGCGGGAAAGCCGCGCGGCACCAGGCGGCCGCTGCCGGCGCGCGGGCCGATCCAGGGATCGAGCGCCGTTTCGGTGCGGGTGCGGGTCTCGCCCTGGCGCCAGCTGAGCCCGTCGGCGCGGGCGAAGACCTTGGCATCGGCAGAGGCCGCCGTCGTGATAGCGCTGCAGGATGACGCCGCGGCCGCGCGTCATCTCCGGCACGTCGTCGAGCGGGAACAGCAAAAGCTTGCGGTTCGTGCCCACCACCGCCACGGTATCGCCCTCCGCTGCGACGCACAGGCGCGCCGTGACGCCCGCGCCGCAGGTCAGAACCTGCTTGCCGTTGCGCGTCTGCGCCAGGACTCTCGTCCGCCGCAACGATGAAGCCGCGCCCGTCCGAGGCCGCGACCAGCAGCTTCGCTCCCGGCACGTAACGCATCATCGCGACGACCTCGGCATCGGCATCGAGATCGACCATCAGGCGCAGCGGCTCGCCATGGCCGCGCCCGCCCGGCAGTTTGTCGACGGCCAGCGTGTAGAACCGCCCGTCGGTCGCAAATACCAAGAGCCGGTCGGTGGTTTCGGCGGTGATGGCGAAGCGCGGCCCGTCGCCCTCCTTGTACTTGACCTCGCCGAGCGTGAGGCTGTGGCCCTTGGCGGCGCGGATCCATCCCTTCTCCGAGCACAGCACCGTCACCGGCTCGCGCTCGACCAGCGCTTCGACCGGCACTTGCACCGCGGCGGGCGGCGCGCCGATCTCGGTGCGGCGGCGCCCCAGCGGCGCGCGTCGCATACTCCTTGCGCAAGCGCGGCGATCTCGGCGCCGATCGCCTTCCACTGTTGCTTGTCGTCGGCCAGCAGCGCCTGCAACGCCTTGTCCTCGGCCGCGAGCGCTTCGAGTTCCTTGCGGATCGCGATCTCCTCGAGGCGGCGCAGCGCCCGCAAGCGCATGTTCAAGATGGCCTCGGCCTGGGCGTCGCTGAGGCGCCAGCGCTTCATCATCCGCGCCTTGGGATCGTCGTCCTCGCGGATGATGCGGATGACCTCGTCGAGATTGAGATAGACGATCATCTGCCCGCGCAGGATCTCGCCGCGACGTGCGATCTCGGCGACGCGGAAGCGCGAGCGCCGTTGCAGCACGTCGCGGCGGTGGTCGAGAAAAGCCTGCAGCGCGTCCTTGATCGACATCAGCCGCGGCACGCCCGTGGCATCGAGCACGTTGAGATTAAGCGGCACGCGGACCTCGAGTTCGGTCGCGCGGAAGAGCGATTCCATCAGCACTTCGGGAACGACGTTGCGGGTCTTGGGCTCGAGCACCAGCCGCACCGCTTCGGTCGATTCATCGCGCACATCGGCAAGAAGCGGCAGCTTGCGCTCCTCGAGCAGCTGGGCGATGCGCTCGATCAGACCGCGATTTCTGCACCTGATAGGGGATCTCGGTGACCACGACCTGATAAAGCCCGTGGGCGAGCGCCTCCTTCTGCCAGCGCGCGCGCAGGCGAAAGCTGCCGCGACCGGTGCTTACGCTTCGGCCACGGCATCGGCGGCCTCGACCAGCATGCCGCCGGTCGGGAAATCCGGCCCCGGCACCAGGGCGACGATCTCGCTCATGGCGCAGCGCGGCTTGCGCGCGAGATGGGCCAGCGCGTCGCAAAGCTCGACGATGTTGTGCGGCGGAATGCTGGTCGCCATGCCGACGGCGATGCCGCTGGCGCCGTTCGCGAGGAGATTGGGGAAGCGCGCCGGCAGCACCAGCGGCTCTTCGTTCTCGCCGTCGTATGTGGCGCGGAAATCGACCGCGTCCTCGTCGAGCCCCTCCATCAGCGCTTCGGCGACGGCGGTCAGGCGGCTTTCGGTGTAGCGCATCGCCGCCGCGTTATCGCCGTCGATATTGCCGAAATTGCCCTGCCCGTCGACCAGCGGATAACGCTGCGCGAAATCCTGGGCGAGGCGCACCAGCGCGTCATAGACCGCAACCTCGCCGTGGGGATGGAACTTGCCGATGACATCGCCGACGACGCGCGCGCATTTCTTGTAGCCCGAGGCGGGATCGAGCTTGAGCTCCCGCATGGCATAGAGAAGGCGGCGATGGACCGGCTTCAGCCCGTCGCGCACATCCGGCAACGAGCGCGAAATGATGGTCGAAAGCGCATAGGAGAGATAGCGCTCCCCCAGCGCATCGGCGAACCCGACATCGCGGATATCGCCGGCGGATCGCTGATTTGGCCATGAGATCCGGTGAAGCTATCTACCAGATATAGTAGCGAACTGCCGCCAGACGTCAACGAATCGCGACCGTGCGGCCGGCAGCTTGCGGCCATGCGGCGCGAAGGCGCGCTTCTCGAGGAAGAAGCCGGTGAGGATCAGTCCGTCGAGCACGTCGCCCGGGACCGGGCGCCGCCGCCGGGTCGCCGAGAAACGCCGGCAGCGCCAGCAGCCGATCGCGATAGGGCGCGCCGGCCGCGGCTGAGACGGCGCGCCCGGTTCGCGGCGAGACAAAGGCGAGATCCGCGGTCGCGCCGGTCGCAGCGCAGCGCGCGAGATCGAGACCGAAGCCCAGTTCGGCCAGCAGGTCCATCTCCCAGCCGACATAGGCGACGGCCCAACCGGCATCGTCCTCGAGCGCCTCCAGCAGGCCGATCAGACCGTGATAGGCGCGCGGATGCGGCTCGCGCTCGGGCAGCGCCGCATCGGCCAACGCCGCCGCCGCGGCAAGGCAGGCGAGCCGCGCCGGCGCCGCGATCAGCGTCGCCGCCGCGCCATGAACGATCTCGCCCGCGAGCATGCCCAAATGCTCCGACAGGCGCGCCGACCAGGTGACGAGCAGGCGGTTGCCGATCTGATAGCCGACGCGTGTCTTTGGCCGCTGCCCGCCGCGCACCAGCCCGGCATGGCGGCCGTGGCCGGGCGTGAGCACGTGGACGAGCAGCGCGCTCTCGCCGTGCCGCCGGCTCGACAGCACGATGGCCTCGTCGCTCCAGCGCATCGTCCGACGCCGCCGTCAGCGCTCGAAATCGAGCCGCATCGCCGCATAGCGCTCGCGGTCGTCGGTCCAGTCTGCGGTGACGCGGACATGCAGGAAAAGATGCACGCGGCGCTCCAGGAGCTGCTCGAGCTCGATGCGGGCGGTGGCGCCGATGCGCTTGATCTGCGCGCCGCCGCGGCCGAGAACAATGGGCTTGTGGCCCTCGCGTGCGACATGGATCGTCGCGGTGATGGCGACGCTGCCATCCTGGCGCTCCTCCCAGGAATCGGTCTCCACCGTGATGGCGTAGGGCAGTTCCTGGTTGAGCTGACGGAAGACTTGCTCACGCACCAGCTCCGCGGCGAGGACGCGCAAAGGCACGTCGGAGACCTGATCCTCGGGAAAGAGCCACGGCCCCTCCGGCACGATCGCGGCCAGATGCCGCACCAGATCCTCGACGCCATCGCCGTTGAGGCTCGAGATCATGAACACGGTGTCAAACGAGCCCTGCCGCGCCAACCGGTCGGCCAGCGGCAGCAAGCTCTGGCGCGGCACGCGATCGATCTTGTTGAGGGCGAGAATGGCGCGCCGGCCTGTACGCGCGAGCCCGTCGAGGATGCGCGCGGTATCGGCGTCGATCCCGACGGCGGCATCGACCAGGAGCAGGACCGCATCGGCATCCTGCGCCCCGGCCCAGGCCGCCGCGACCATGGCGCGGTCGAGCCGCCGCCGGGGCTGGAATATGCCGGGCGTGTCAACGAAGACGAGTTGCGCCGTACCGCGCAGGGCGATGCCGAGCACGCGCGCTCGCGTCGTCTGCACCTTGGGCGAGACGATCGACACCTTGCTGCCGACGATGCGGTTGATGAGCGTCGATTTGCCCGCATTGGGCGCGCCGATGACCGCGATGGTGCCGCAGCGCAGGGGAGCCGTGCTCATGCCCTGGCGTCGAGTGCGGCCAGCGCCAACGCCGCCGCCGCGGTTTCCGCGGCGCGCTTCGATGAGCCGGCGGCGGTAGCGGGCGCCAAGCCCTCGACACTGACCGTCACCGTGAAGCGGCGGCGATGGGGCGGCCCCTCGGTCGCGACGGTGCGGTAGGCCGGCAGCGGCAGGCCGCGCGCCTGCGCCCATTCCTGGAGCGCGGTCTTGGGATCGCGCGGCGGCGCGCCAATCGCCGCGAGCCGCGGCTCCCACCAGCGCTCGACGAAGTCGCGCGCGGCGTCGAGCCCGCCATCGAGATAGAGCGCGGCGATCACCGCCTCACACACATCGGCAAGTACGCTGGGATTGTGGCGCACGCCCGCCGCATCCTCGCCCGCCGAGACGATGATGCGCGGCCCGAGCCCCAGCGCCAGCGCCACCTCGGCCAGGGCCTCGCGGCGCACCAGATGGGTAAGGCGCCGCGTCAGCTCGCCCTCGGCCTCGTTGGGGAAGCGGCGCCACAGCAATTCCGCCACGATCAGCCCCAAGACGCGGTCGCCCAGGAACTCCAGCCGCTCATAGCCGCGCCGCGCGCCGCCCCGCCGCCGCACGGCGCTGCGATGCGTCAGCGCCTCGGTCAGCAGTTCCGGGTGCTTGAAGCCGTGGTCGAGGAAGGGATCGAGCGCCGCCGGTGCAGCCGCGATATCATTCATCTCAGTGGATCGCCATCAGCAGCCGGTCATAGCGCACCGTGAAGGGCCAGTTCCACGGTTGCCACCAGGCGGCATAGCCGTCCGTCGAGAAAAAGATGAACTCCGCGCGACCGACCAGATTTTCCGCCGGCACATAGCCGACCCCGCTGGCAGGGTCGCGGCTATCGGCGGAATCGTCGCGGTTGTCGCCCATCATGAAATAATGGCCGGGCGGCACGTCGAAGACCTGGGTATTGTCGAATTGGGGCGGAATGCAGTCCTTGATGATGACATGCTGGCGGCCACCGGGCAGGGTCTCGCGATATTGGGGATAGTTGCCCGGCGAGCAGCCGGCGTCGCCGTGGAAGAATGGCTCGGCATAGTAGAAATCAGGGAGCCGCTGCAGCTTCACCGGCGTGCCATTTATGTTAAGCACCCCTTCCTTCATCTGGATGCGGTCGCCCGGCAGGCCGACGATGCGCTTGACGAAATCGACCGAAGGGTCGGCCGGCTGTTTGAACACCACGACATCGCCGCGTTGCGGCGGACGGAAGAAGATACGGTCCGGCCCGGGAATGAGCGGCAGTCCGAATGGCAGGGAATAGCGGCTGTAGCCGTAAGAGAACTTCGAGACGAAGAGATAATCCCCGATGAGGAGGGTGGGCACCATCGAGGCCGAGGGGATGCTGAACGGCTCGTAAAAGAAGGTACGGATGAAAAGCGCAATAACAATGGCATAGACCAGGGTCTTGATCGTTTCGGCGAGGCCGCCCGTGGTCCGGCTCGAAGTCCTGTTAGCCATCAACAATGTCCGCCAAAGCGTTGTATAACAGGAATTTTAGGAACTGCGCCGCCGGATAGGTGCGGCGAGATCAAGCCAAGCCTGCTGCGCGAAGTCAAGCGCGGCCTAGCTGCCTGCCGGGACCGCGGTAATGATAACCAATGCGTGGGCGAGCGGCGGCTCGTCTGTGAGCGTGAGCGCGATGTCGGCCTGCATCCCGGCGGGAATCAGGCGCTCCAGGCACACCAGCGCGCCGCCGGTGAGAGCCAGGGTCGGGCGACCCGAAGCGAGATTGACGACGCCGAGGTCGCGCCAGAACACGCCGTGGCGAAATCCGGTGCCCAGCGCCTTGGAACAGGCCTCCTTGGCGGCGAATCGCTTGGCATAACTGGCCGCCCGTCCCACCCGACGGTCGGAGCGGGCGCGCTCGATCGGGGTGAAGATGCGGTCGAGGAAGCGATCGCCGAAGCGCTCCATCGTGCGCTCGATGCGGCGGATGTCGATGAGATCGCTGCCGATGCCGATGATCATGGCGCGGCCGGGACGCCGCGGCCGCCGGCGCGCGCCGCCTGCATCAGCGAGCGCATCCGCTTCACTGCGGCCTCGAAGCCAGCGAAAATCGCTTCGCCGACGAGGAAATGGCCGATATTGAGCTCGACGATGGTGGCGATCGCGGCAACCGGGCCGACCGTGTCGTAGTCGAGCCCGTGCCCGGCATGGCATTCGAGCCCGATCGCCGCCGTCGCTGCGGCGGCGGCAATCAGCCGTTCCAGCTCGCGCGCCCGCGCCGCGCCGGCCGCGGCGCAATAGGCACCGGTGTGCAGCTCGACCACCGGCGCGCCGAGACGTGCCGACGCCTCGATCTGGCGCGGATCGGGATCGATGAACAGCGATACGCGAATGCCGGCCGCGCCGAGAGCCTCGACGACCGGTCGGAGCCCGGCGCCGCCACCCGCGACATCCAAGCCGCCCTCGGTGGTGAGTTCGGTACGCCTCTCGGGGACCAGGCAGGCGGCGTGAGGGCGATGCTTCACGGCGAAGGCGAGCATCTCCCGTGTCGCCGCCATTTCGAGATTGAGCGGCAGCTCGATCTCGCTGCTGAGACGAGCAATGTCCTGATCGGAGATGTGGCGGCGGTCCTCGCGCAGATGTGCGGTGATGCCGTCGGCGCCGGCGGCGGCGACAAGCCGGGCGGCGCGCACCGGATCAGGATGCGTTCCGCCGCGGGCGTTGCGGATGGTGGCGACGTGGTCGATGTTGACGCCAAGGCGCAACGGGCGCGAAGGCGGTATCAACGGCGCGCCCGGTCGACCGAATTGATGACCGGCGTGGCCCGGAGCGCCGCGATGATGGTGGTGAGGTGGCGCACGTCCTGGACCTCGATGTCGACGATGATCTCGAAGAAGTCCTGCGACCGGTTGGTGATCTTGAGGTTGATGATGTTGCCGGAATTCTTGCCGATCACCGTGGTCAGGCTGCCGAGGCTGCCGGGCTCGTTGCCGATGGTGACGTGAATCCGACCGACATGGCTGTGCTCGCCGTCTGGCGCGTTCCAGGCAACGTCGAGCCAGCGCTCGGGCATGTCGGCAAAGGTGTCGAGCGTCTCGCAGTCGATGGTGTGGATGGTGACGCCCTTGCCGGTCGTGACGATGCCGACGATGCGGTCGCCCGGCAAGGGGTGGCAGCAGCCGGCGAAATGCACCGCCATGCCGGGAATGAGGCCGCGGATCGGCACCGCATTCTCCGACGCCTTGCGGCTGCGCTGGGGCGCGAGCGGCACCACCTTGGAGGGCCGCGCATCGGGCTTGGGCGGGAAGAGCGCGTGCACCACCTCGCGGCCGGTGTGATTGCCGGCGCCCACGGCGGCGCAGAGGTCGTCAACCGTATCGCAGTTGAACTGCCGCAGCACGGTCTCGGCCGCCTTATCTGTGAAATCGTGGCCTTCCTGGCGGAAGGCCTTTTGCAGGATGGCCTTGCCGAGATCGAGATATTGCTGGCGCTGCTGGGTGCGGATGAAGCGGCGGATACGGGCGCGCGCCTTGCCGGTGACGACGAAACGCTCCCAGGTCGGCGACGGCGTCTGCGCCTTGGAGGTAATGATTTCGACCTGATCGCCATTGCCGAGCTGCGTGCGCAGCGGCACCAGGCGGCCGTTGATCTTCGAGCCGACGCAGGTATCGCCGATCTGCGAATGCACGGCATAGGCGAAATCTACCGGCGTCGCTCCGCGCGGCAGCTCGATGAGATCGCCTTTGGGCGTGAAGCAGAACACCTTGTCCTGGAACATCTCGAGCTTGGTGTGCTCGAGAAATTCCTGCGGGTCGGGCGCGTGTTCGAGAATGTCGAGCAGTTCGCGCAGCCAGCGGTACTGGCGGCCCTCGGTGTTGGGCGCAGCCTGCTTGTAAACCCAGTGCGCGGCGACGCCGAGCTCGGCGACCTCGTGCATCTCGTAGGTGCGGATCTGCACCTCGATGCGCTGCCGCTCGGGACCGAGCACGCCGGTATGGAGCGAGCGATAGTTGTTGGGCTTGGGCGTCGAGATGTAGTCCTTGAAACGGCCCGGGACCACCGGATAACGGCTATGCAGAACGCCGAGCGCCTGATAGCAGTGCTCGACGAAATCGACCACGATGCGGAATGCCATGATGTCGGCGAGTTGCTCGAAGCCGACATTCTTGCGCTGCATCTTGCGCCAGATCGAATAGGGCGATTTCTCGCGTCCCGAGAGCTCGGCCTCGACCCCGCCCTGGCGCAGCGTCTCGTCGAGTTCCGCCATGATGCGGCGGGGCAGATCCTCACCCTTCTCGCGCAGGAAGTTGAGCCGGGTGAGAATGCTCCCGCGCGCATCGGGGAAAAGCTCGCCGAAGGCCAGATCCTCGAGCTCGTCCTTGACGTCGTGCATGCCCATGCGCTCGGCGAGCGGGGCGTAGATGTCCATGGTCTCGCGCGCGATGCGGCGCCGCTTCTCGGGATCGGCGACGAACCGCAGCGTCCGCATGTTGTGCAAGCGGTCGGCGAGCTTCACCAGGAGGACGCGGATATCCTCGGACATGGCGAGAACGAGCTTGCGGAAATTCTCCGCCTGCTTGGTCTGGTCCGATTGAAGTTCGATGCGCGACAGCTTGGTCACGCCATCGACGAGGCGCGCGATCTCGGCGCCGAACATCCGCTCGATGTCCTCGAGCGTCGCCACCGTGTCCTCGACCGTGTCGTGGAGCAGCCCGGTGATGATCGAGGCGCCGTCGAGCTTCATCCCCGCGAGAATGCCCGCCACCTCGACCGGATGCGAGAAATAGGGATCGCCCGAGGCACGGAGCTGCGCCCCGTGCGCTTTCATCGAGTAAACATAGGCCCGATTGAGCGCGTCCTCGTCCGCGGCGGGATCATAAGCCTTGACCCGCTCGACCAGCTCGAATTGGCGCATGATGCGCGGCGGCGCCGCGGGGAAAACCGGCGCGGAAAGGACGGCGGTAGCGGTAAACGGCTCGGCCGCCGCCATCGGTTACCGCTTGGGGCCGCCGCGATCGGGGGTGCCCGCGTCGAGGTCCGGCGCACCGTCCTCGGCGAGCGCCACGGCGTCCACGTCGGAGATCTGCAGCATGTCGTCCTGCAATTCCTCCTCCATTGCCGCCTCCTCCTCCACCTCGCCCTCGTCGACCTCGTCGCCCTCGATCTCGATCGCGGGTCCGATATCGACCGGCCAGGCGGTCTGGGCGCCGATCTCGATCTCGTGGTCCTCCTCCGGCTCGTCGATCTCGACGTGCTTCTGCATGCCCTTGATCAGGTTGTTCTGCAGGCCGTCGAGCGCAATGGAGTCCGCGGCGATCTCGCGCAGGGCGACCACCGGATTCTTGTCGTTGTCGCGGTCGAGGGTCGGCTGGGCGCCGGATGCCATGTCGCGGGCGCGTTGCGCCGCGAGCAGGACCAGCTCGAACCGGTTGGGGATCTTGATGACACAATCTTCGACGGTGACACGCGCCATGAATCCGGGCCTCCGCGGGATGAAATGATCGAGTTGCTTAATATATGGTGGCTAGGGCCATGGGGCAACAGGGCTTTTCCTTAATTGTACCGGCGCCGGCGACGCGTCGCCGCAGGCGCCGGTAAATTGGACGCCGGTAAATTGGATTTGCGCCCCGGCCGCTCTCGGGGCAGGCTCGCTACACCGGCAAAGGAGCACCGTCCATGGCAGAGCTCGGCCTCGCCGACCCCGCGTCCGCCACGCGCGCCGACGTGCGGTTCTATGGCATTCACCATCTTGCGCTCAACACCGACGACATGAAAGCGACGGTCGATTTCTATGTCGGCGTCATCGGCATGCGGCTGGTCCATGCCATGAAGGTGCCGCCGGGGCTGGGCAGCGGTCCCGGTAATCGCGGCAATCCGCCGTTCGAGGAGATACGCCATTATTTCTTCGACATGGGGCGGGACGCCTTGTTGGCGTTTTTCGAGATCCCGAAAGGCGCCAAACCGACCGGCGACCGCGACGCGATCGCAATGATGCAGCACGTGTCCTTCGCCGTTGCACCCCAGAGCCAGGCGCGCATCCAGGCGCGGCTCGAGGCCGCCGGTTTCGACTATCAGGGACCGATCGAGGTGCTGCCGGGGGTGCACTCGATCTATGTCTTCGACCCCAATGGCATCCGGCTCGAATTCAGCTGTCAGCCCGGCGATGGCGAGGGCGAGCCGCGCATCGTCCGCGGCGCCGCCATGACCAAGCGCGAGGCGCGCGCCGAACTCGAGACGCTGACCGGCGACCGGACCTGGCTCGACTGGGCGACACAAGACTTGGCGGAATAGCGCTCGCGCCGCGCGTCACCCCTTGAGCGTCGCGTCCAGGAACGCGACCGTCCGCTGCCACGCAAGCTCCGCCGCCGCCTCGTTGTAGCGGGCGACGTTGGTGTCGTCGAAGAAGGCGTGGTTGACGCCGGGATAGACATAGGCCTGGTAACGCACGCCGGCTTTGCGCAGCGCCGCCTCGTAGCCGGGGCGTGTCGCATCGACGCGGGTGTCGAGCCCGGCATAATGGAGCAGCAGCGCCGCCTTGATGGTGGGCACCCGGTCGAGCGGCGGCGCCACGCCATAGAACGCCACTACCGCAGCGAGCACGGGCGAGACGGTCGCAAGAAGATTGGCGATGCTGCCGCCCCAGCAGAAGCCGACGGCGCCGAGCCGGCCGTTCACATCGGCTCGCGCACGCAAGTAGTCGAGCGATTTCAGCGCGTCGGCAAGCGCGGCGGCGCGATCGAGCTGGGCAAATTTTACCATGGCCTCGTCCTCGTCTGCGGGCGTGCCCCCCACGGACGCCATCAGGTCGGGCGCGAGGGTGACGTAGCCGAGCAGCGCCACGCGGCGCGCCACGTCCTCGATATGGGGATTGAGGCCACAATTCTGGTGGATGACGATGACCCCCGGCAGCTCGTCGCCGCTCGCCGGACGCGCGAGATAACCGCGCATCGTGCCCTCACCGCCGGGATAGGTCACGATCCCTGCGGCGAGGCGCGGATCGTTCGCCGGCACCTGCGCGGCCAAAGCGTAATTCGATCGCAGCAGCGGCAAGAGCGAAGCGGCCGCGGCAGCGCCGACCAGCGCGGTGAGCCGCTCCATGAACAGGCGACGGTCGAGATGGCGGTGGGTGAAATCGTCATATAGCGCGATGACACGCTGATCGATCGGCGCCTTCGAAGGCCGGTCCATGACATTCCTTCTCGCACGCGGGCTCGCACGCGGGCAATTCCGCCCTCACCCTGATATCGGGCGGGGCGGAGCCGGGCAACCCTGCCGCTGATGTCGATGGCTTCAAGAAGGCGTGATCACGAGCCCCTTGACGCTTGATTGCCAAGCCACGCCTTATCTTGAGGTCACAACAACGATTGAGGGAGGATCACCGTGAGACTTTTGCACTGGCTCGGCCGCGGCGTCGCGGCAGCGCTCGCCCTTTCGGTGGCGCTGGGCCTTGCCGGCGCCACGCGGGGGCAAACCATCATCGACGAGTGGGGCAGCGTCAAGGCGCCGCCGCCGCCGGAGCTTAAACCCGTCACGATCGATCCCAAGACCACCGCGCTCCTGGTGCTCGACCTCCTCAAGCAACAGTGCAACGACAAGAGACGGCCGCGTTGCGTCGCATCGATCCCCAAGGTTCGCATTCTTCTGAACCAGGCGCGCGCGCAGCGGATGCTCGTGGTCTATTCCATCTTTCCCAGTGCGAAACTCTCCGACATCTTGCCGCAAATTGCCCCCCTCGGCGGCGATCCACACGTGGCGGCGAACGCCGACAAATTCATCGGCACGGATCTCGACAAGATTCTCAAGGACCACGGCATCAAGACCGTCATCGTCGTCGGCACCGCCGCGCAGGGCGCGTTGCTCTACACCGCGAGCGACGCGGCCTTCCGCGGCTTCGGCGTCATCGTCCCCGTGGACGGGACCTCGTCCGAGAGCACCTACATGGAGCAGTACGTCGCCTTTCAGCTCACTCACGCGCCGGGCGTCTCGAACCACGTGACGCTGACCCGGATCGATATGATCAAGTTCTAGGATAGCTGCGGCGCCGGCGAATCGTCGGGGAGCGGCTCCGCAGTCCGCCCCGGCGGCAGCGCGGCGACGAGCGCGGCGACGGTCAGGCCGAGGCGGGGATGGCGCCATTCCGGCGCGATCTCGGCGAGCGGCAGCAGGACGAAGGCGCGCTGATGCAGCCGCGGATGGGGCAGGACCGGCCCGTCCGCGCCGTCGCGGAGCAAGCCGTCGAAATCGAGCAGATCGAGGTCGATGGGCCGGGCCTCGTCGCGTGCATGCCGCTGGCGCCCGAAGCTTGCCTCGACGCGGTGGAGAAGCTGGAGCAGCGCCGCGGGATCGAGCGCCGTGGCGAGCGCGGCGACGGCATTGACGAACCAGGGCTGGTCGGATACCGGAACCGGCGCCGATCGATACCACCGCGAGCGCGCGAGGATGCGCACGCCGGCAGCTTCGAGCGCCGCCAGCGCCGCCGTAAGCGTCGCCTGCGGCGGGCCCTGCGCGGAGGGCAGGTTGGCGCCGAGCCCGATCAGGATCACTGCGCGACCCCTGCGCTTGACGCGACACGGAACCAGATGCCAAATCTCACACTATTCATTGTCCATCGCAGTCAGATTTTCATGGAGTGACGCAATGATATTTTATCCCGAAGATCGCGTTGCCTTGTTCATTGACGGCGCCAATCTTTATGCCGCGGCGCGCGGGCTCGGCTTCGACATCGATTACAAGCGCCTCCTCGACCTATTCGGCAGCAAGGGCCGCCTCATTCGCGCCTTCTACTACACCGCGCTGATCGAGGACCAGGAATATTCGCCGCTGCGGCCGCTGGTCGACTGGCTCGATTACAATGGCTACACCATGGTGACCAAGCCGACCAAGGAATTCACCGACGCCATGGGCCGACGCAAGATCAAGGGCAATATGGACATCGAGCTCGCCATCGACGTGATGGAGATGGCACCGTTTCTCGATCACATCGTACTGTTCTCGGGCGACGGCGATTTCCGGCGACTGGTCGAAGCGGTGCAGCGCAAGGGCGTGCGGGTGAGCGTCGTCTCGACCATCCGCTCGCAGCCGCCGATGGTCGCCGACGAGCTGCGCCGCCAGGCCGACTGTCTTCATCGAGCTGCAGGACCTGGCGCCGCAGATCATGCGCCACCGACGCAGCCGCAGACACTCGCGACGTGAGCGCCGCGCCGCAGCAGCCCGGCCGCGATTGCGCGCTCTGCCCGCGCCTCGTCGCCTTCCGCGAACGGCAACCGCGACGCAGTTTCCGGATTGGCACAACGCGCCGGTGCCCTCTTTCGGCGCGATCGGGGCGCGCCTGCTGGTGGTCGGGCTCGCGCCCGGACTCAGGGGCGCGAACCGCACCGGGCGGCCGTTCACCGGCGATTACGCCGGCGAGCTGCTCTATGGGACGCTGGCGAAATTCGGCTTCGCCCGCGGCGACTTATCAGGCGCGCACCGATGACGGACTGACGCTGGTCGATTGCCGCATCAGCAACGCGGTGCGCTGCGTGCCGCCGGAGAACAAGCCCGAGCCGCGCGAGGTCGCCGCCTGCCGCCCCTTCCTCGCCGCCGAGATCGCGGCGATGCCGCGGCTCGAGGCGGTGCTCGCGCTCGGCGCCATCGCGCACCAGGCGGTGCTCGCCGCGCTCGGCGAGAAGCGCGCGCCCTATCCTTTCGCCCACGGCGCCTTGCATCGCCTGCCGCGCCGGACTCCTCGCCGACAGCTACCACTGCTCGCGCTACAACACCAATACCGGCAGAGCTCACCACGGCGATGTTCGAGGCCGTGTTCGCCGAGCTGGAACTTGGTCACGCGCGATTGACTCCGTCCCGGCGGCGCGGCTCCGGCTCAAGTGTTTTTCTCGCGCATGATGCGGCTCCGGTCGCGCTGCCAGTCGCGCGCCTTCTCGGCCTCGCGCTTGTCGGATTTGCGCTTGCCCTTGGCGAGGCCGAGTTCGAGCTTGGCGCGGCCGCGGGCGTTGAAATAGATCGCCAGCGGCACGAGCGTGATCCCTTCGCGCTTGATCGCGCCCATCAGCCGGTTGATCTCGCGGCGGTGCAGCAGGAGCTTGCGCGGCCGGCGCGGCTCGTGGTTGAAGCGCGCCGCCGGATATTCGGGAAAATTCGCGTTGAGCAGATAGATCTCGCCGTCGCGCTCGGCGGCATAGGCCTCGGCGATGCTGGCCAGCCCCTGGCGCAGCACCTTGACCTCGGTGCCGACGAGCTGCGAGCCCGGCCTCGACCGTGTCCTCGATCAGATAGTCGTGCCGCGCCCGCCGGTTTTGCGCGACGTAAGCGTTCGTCACCGCGGAGCGCCATGAAATCGCGGATCAGTTAAGGACGCCGGCGCCGCGCATGGCGGCGCGCACCTTCTCCTGCGCCTCGGGCGCTGGCCGGCACCAGCGGCAGCCGCACCTCGGGCGTCGATTTGCTCGAGGAGCGAGGCCGGCGTATTTCACCGGCGCCGGGCTGGTCTCGAAGAACAGCGCGTCGTGCAGCGGCACCAGCCGCTCGTTGATGCTTCATGGCGCGCGGCGACGTCGCCCTTCCGCCAGGCCTCGTGCATCTCGGCGCAGGCGCGCGGCGCGACATTGGCGGTGACCGAGATGCAGCCGTCGCCGCCCTGCGCCAGAAGCGCAAGCGCCGTCACGTCCTCGCCGGAAAGCATGGCGAAATCGGCGCCGATCGCGGCCCGTGTCCGCAGCGGCCGCGCCAGATCGTTGGTCGCGTCCTTGACGCCGACGATGTTGGGCAGCTTGGCCAGCCGCGCCATGGTCGCGACGCTCATATCGATGACGCAGCGCGGCGGGATGTTGTAGATGATGATCGGCAGATCGACCGCGTCATTGATCGCCTTGTAGTGCTGGTAGAGCCCTTCCTGCGTCGGCTTGTTGTAATAGGGCGTCACCACCAGCGCCGCGTCGGCGCCGGCCTTCTTGGCGTGGCGGGTCAAGTCGATCGCCTCCTCGGTGCTGTTGGAGCCGGTGCCGGCGATGACCGGAACGCGGCCCTTGGCGACCTCGACGCACAGCTCGACGACGCGCTTGTGCTCGGCATGGCTCAGGGTCGGCGATTCGCCGGTCGTGCCGCACGGCACCACCCCGTGCGTACCCTCGCCGATCTGCCAATCGACGAAGCTCTGGAACGCCTTCTCGTCCACCGCGCCGTTGCGGAACGGCGTGATGAGCGCGACCAACGAGCCCTTGAACATGGCGCTTCCTCCGGCATGGCTAAGCGGCGGCGCGATCGCGTGACGATAGCCCCCGCCGCCGCCTGCGGCAACAGCCGCCACCGCCCGCGCCGGCGCGCGGTAGGCCTTCACGGTTATTTTACGATTGCTTTAACGATCCGTCGTAGCCTATCGCGGCTTGTCCGGCACGATCGCGCGTGGCAAAAGAAGTGCTGCGCGCGGGCCGATCATCCGACGTCGAGGAGTTGCGTTTGCCGATCGTTTGGCGTCGTTTCATCGGATGGCTGCCGCTCTTGCTGCTGCTCCATATCGCGCCGTCCCGGGCCGAACTGTTGTCGGCGAGCGACGCAAGAATTTATCGCGAGGCTTTCGCGGCCGCCGAGGCGGAGCATTGGAGCGCGGCGCTGCACGAGGCGGCGAGGGCCCGCGACCGCAGGCTGGCGACGGTGCTGCAATGGATCGAGGTGACGCACGGCGGCGCCTCCTTCTCCGACATCACGGCTTTCATCGCCGCCCATCCCGACTGGCCATCGCCGAAGCTGCTGCGCGAGCGCGCCGAACAGGCCCTCGCGGGCGCCTCGGACGCGGCGGCATCCGCGTGGTTCGCCGAGCACCCGCCGATGACGATGGCGGGCAAGTTGCGCAAGGCCGATCTGCTGATGGATCAGGGCCGCACCGCGGCGGCAGACGGGTTGGTGCGCGACGTATGGATCGACGGCGACCTCACCAAATTCGAGGAAAAGTCGCTGCTGCAACGCTATCACGGCATTCTGCGGCGGTCCGACCACGAAGCGCGTCTCGACCAGTTGCTGTGGGACCACCGCATCGAGTCGGCGCAGCGCATGCTTCGCCTCGTCGGTCCGCGCGCGCGCGAACTGGCCGAGACCCGGATCGCGCTCGACGAGCTCGATCCGGGTGCCGAGAGCCGCCTCGCGCGTCTGAGCGCGGCAGAGCTGCAGACGACCCCGGCATCGTTTACGAGCGCGTGCGCTGGCGTCGCCGCAAGGGACTTTACGACGACGCCATCGCGCTGCTCGATGCCGCGCCCCGTCCGCTCAGCCATCCGCAAGCCTGGGCGGTCGAGCGCGAGATTCTCGCGCGCTATGCCCTTGCCGAAGGCAAGCCGGAAGTGGCCTACCGCATCGCCGCGCGGCACGAGCTCAAGACCGGTCCGGATTTCGCCGAGCTGGAGTTTCTCGCCGGCTGGGTCGCTTTGCGTTACCTCCACCAACCCGACACTGCGTACGACCATTTCGTTCGCCTGTACAATGGCGTGAAACTGCCGATCAGCGTGGCTCGCGGCGCCTATTGGTCGGCGCGCGCCGCCGACGCGATGGGCTACCACCAGCTTGCCGCAGCTTGGTACGGCACCGCGGCGGAGCAGATCACCACTTATTATGGCCAGCTCGCGGCCGCTCAGATCGGCGCCCCGCGCCGGTGCGCGCATTGGCGAGCCGCATCCGCGCCGCGACGAGATCGCCGCCTTCAACGCGCGCGCTCTGGTGCGGGTGGCGCGCGAGCTCGCCGAGATCGGCGCCGATGAATATCTACGGCCGTTCGTGCGGCATCTGAGCCACGCGGCGACCACGCCGGTCGAGCATGAGCTCGTCGCGCGCCTCGCCTTGGAGATCGATCGCCCTGATCTCGCCGTCGAGGCGGCCAAGGACGCGAGCTATGACGGCATCACCCTGCTCGACGAGGGCTATCCCATCCCGCACCTTCCGCCCGGCGGCGGCGTCGAGCGCCCTTTGGTCCTCGCCGTGAGCCGGCAGGAGAGCGCATTCGACCGCAAGGCCGTGAGCAGCGCCGGCGCGCGCGGCGTGATGCAGCTCATGCCCGCTACTGCCAGCCATGTGGCCAGGGAGATGCGCTTGCCCTACTCCGTGGCACGGCTCACCAGCGATGCGCGCTACAATTTGACGCTCGGCAGCGAATATCTCAGCGGCCTGCTCGGCGACTTCGCCGGCTCCTATGTGTTGGCGGTGGCGGCCTACAATGCCGGTCCGGCGCGCGTCCACGACTGGATCGCCGATTTCGGCGACCCACGCAAGAAGGGCGTCAACGTCATCGACTGGATCGAGGCGATTCCGGTAAGCGAGACGCGGAACTACGTGCAACGGGTCTTGGAGAACCTTCAGGTCTACCGCTTCCGCCTCGGCGACCGTCGCCTCGCCTTCTCCCTGCCGAGCGACCTCGAGCGCTAGCCAGCGCGGCGCGAGCGGTCATTCGCGCCTTGCCGCGGCGGGCGGCCTCGCCGATAGTGCGGCGGCGTCACGAACCACCTGCCCCGCCATGACCGCCACCCCAGCCGAGCCGGCGCTTCCCGACATTTCCGACATCGACGCGGCGGCGGAGCGCTTGCGCGGCTTCGCCACGATGACGCCGCTCCTCGAGTCGGATGCGGTCAATGCGCGGCTCGGCGGCCGCCTGCTCGTCAAGGCCGAATGCCTGCAGCGCACCGGCGCGTTCAAGTTCCGCGGCGCCTACAATGCCCTGTCGCAACTCGATGCCGATGCCCGGCGCGCCGGCGTCGTCACCTATTCCTCGGGCAACCACGCGCAGGGAGTCGCAGCGGCGGCGCAGCTTCTCGGCATGAAGGCGACGATCGTGATGCCGAGCGACGCGCCCGCGATCAAGGTCGCCAGCACGCGGTTCTGGGGCGCCGAGATCGTGTTCTACGACCGCTATACCGAGGAACGCGAGGCGATCGCCGCGCGCCTCGCTGCCGCCAGCGGCGCCGTGCTGCTGCCGCCCTATGATGATCCGCGCGTCATTGCCGGCCAGGGTACCGTCGGTCTCGAACTCGCCGCGCAGGCCGTCGCCCTGGGCGCACGGCTCGATGCCGTCGTCGTTCCCTGCAGCGGCGGCGGGCTGGTCGGCGGCATCGCGCTGGCGCTCGCCGCGACCTGCCCCGGCGCAGCCATCTATGCCGCCGAGCCGGCAGGCCTCGACGATATGCGGCGCTCGCTCGCGGCCGGCGCACGCGTGCGTAACGATCCGGCCGCCCGCTCGATCTGCGATGCGCTGCTGGCACCGACCCCCGGCATTCTGACCTTTGCCATCGCGCGCCGGCTGCTGCGCGATAGCCTCGTCGTCGCCGATGCCGAGGTCGCCGCGGCGATGGACATGGCGTTCGCCGATTACAAGCTGGTGGCGGAGCCGAGCGGTGCCGCGGCACTTGCCGCAATCCTCGCCGGCCGGCTTGCCGTCGCCGGCCGTACCGTCGCCGTCGTTCTATCCGGCGGCAACGTCGATCGCGCGGAATTCGCCCGGGTAACGGCCCGGAGCTAGCCCCTATTTCGCCGTGATCAGCTGCACGCCCCTGCCGGCGTTCAGGAACTTCGCCGGATCGACCGGCACCCCGTCGACTCGCACTTCGTAGTGGACGTGCGGGCCGGTGCTGCGGCCGGTGCTGCCGAGCAGGCCGAGCTCCTGATGGGCCTTCACCCGCTCGCCGCGCGCTACCAGGATGCGATGGAGATGAGCGTAGAGCGTGACGATGCCATGGGCATGGGTGATCTCGACGACGCGGCCGTAACCGTCTTGCCAGCCGGTGAAGCTGACGACGCCAGGCGCGGTGCTATAGACCGGCGAGAGATAGGGCGCGGCGAGATCAACGCCGGAATGGAATCCCATTTCGTGGCGAAACGGGTCCATCCGGGCGCCAAACGGGCTCTCGACCACATAACTCTTCAGCGGCGCCTCGAGCGGCAGCGACTTGGCGAGCGCTTCCAGTGCCACTTCGCGCTGGCCTTCATACTGCGCCGCCTCGCGTGTGCTGAGCGCAATGTAGGGACCACCCTCCCCCGATGGCAGCGAGCCGAAGCTGCCCAGCAGCTTGTCGAGATCGATCCCGGTCGAAGCGATCGACCGCTCGAGATCGGAACCATAGCTCCGTGACGGCGATGCCTTGGACGCGGCGCCGGGCTTCGGCGCGGCTGTCGCCAGCTGCGAGGCGACGGGCGGTTGGGTCAGCCGCGACCGCAGCCGGTCGCGCTCGGCCGCAAGCTCCTTGAGATGATGCTCGCGCGCGGCGAGCGCGAGTTTGAGCTGGGCGGTATGAGCGTGCGAGCTTTCGGAATCGGCCTGGAGAGCGTGCAATTGCTTCTGGAGTTGAGCGTGCGCCAGTTCGGCTCGCTTGCAGCTCGCTGCGATTGCGCGCGAACTGATGTGAAAAATCGCTTCCATTGCCGGACTTGCTCGCCTGCGACGTCTCGGCGCCGCGCAGGCGCTGTTCCAGCGCCAGCCGCTCCTTGTCGAGCACGACGGCGCGCGCCTCGGCCGCCTCGATCGAGCCGCGCAAGGTCTCGTTATCCTTGATCGCCGCGCGTCGAGCTGCTTGGTCATTTCGTCGAATTGGCTCGACATGGCGAGATATTGCGCGTCGGCGGCCGCAACCTGATCCCGCAGGCTGGCGTCCGCGACGACACGGGACGAGACCGCGCTGATCTCGGCCTCCTTGCGATGGATCGCCCGGTGCAAATTGTGATAAGCGCCGACCAAGGCGCCGACGCCCCCGACCAGGATGACCGCGGAAAAAAGCGCGCCCGCCTGGATCCAGCCCGAAAGGGCAAGATAGTGAATGCTTTCGCCGTTGCGGACGACGAGCTGGCGCTCCGGAAAAATCCGCTTCGCCCAAAAGATCGCTGGAGTGGTCATGTCCCCCCGCCCCAAAATTGTCCCCCGGCATCGCGTGTTGAGCGCCATGCCGCTACAGTTTGCGACCCCCCTTCGGGGACGCTGGCGAAAGCGACCGGAACTCCCATTCCGGTTCGGAAGGCCGGCACATTTTCTGTGCCGGTTGGGTGCCGCCGGTTGCATTTCCCAGCGGCCAATCGCCGCATCGAACCTAACCAGTCAATTAAGGCCTGGCAAGGAAATTTCGCGGTTGCACAATGAAGCCGGGAGAAGAGATCAAGGCATCGACCCGCGGGACATACTTTTACCGGACGGGAAACCCGCGGGGTCCAACGCGGCTGGTACTGCGGTCTTACTGGCCGAGCTCGGCATCCGGTTACGCGCGTATTGGGAGATACTGGGATCGATGCCATGCGCGCGCTCGTGCCACTGGCTATGTTTGGGTTTGGCGAATTGCCGCGATCGGTCTCTCGCCCTGTGAGTCGCAGCGGCGCACGCGACGGCTCAGGCGAAAAACGAGAATGACGGCACCATCAGGATCCCGGCGGCGGCGATCGGTATGCCGTAGGGAATGGGCGAACTGCGCTGGGCAAGCACGGAAGGCGGTGCAGCACCGCCAGCAGCACGACCTGCGCCACGGGGCGCCGCAGCAGCAATTGCAGCACGGCGATCAAGCCGCCGATGACGGCCGTAAGCGCCAGGAACGGCATCAGCCCGCCGAGCCCGGTCCACAGCGCCACCGCCGCGAGAAGCTTGACGTCGCCGCCGCCCATCACCCGCAACGCAAAAAGCACGGCGGCGCCGGCGAAGACCGCGAGGGCCGCGCCAAGATGCGACAGCCAGTCGATCTGGTGGCCGAAGGCCAGCGCAGCGGCCGGAAAAACCGCGGCGAGCACCGCCGTCAGCCAGTTGGGGATGCGCAGGCTGAAGCCATCGCTGAGCCCGGCCATGACCAGAAGAAAGACGTAAGCGGCGAGCGCGATCTCGCCGCCGATGGAGGCGACCATGGTGCCGTTCGTTCCGCGGCGCGCCCGTGCCCTATGCGCGGGCCGCCCCGATCATGGCGCGCCGCTGCTTAGCGTTTCGTTAGCACCCGTCAGCAAAAAAATGGGCCGCGACAAGCGCGGCCCAAGTTCAGGGAGGAAACGCCGAAACGGCGTTCCGGCGGTATATGGGCAACGCCTTGCAGGCAACGGCGCCTGGGACATGGCGGCATTGCAGCAAACGCAATTGCCGCCGGACAAGGGCCGGTGAAGCGCGGCGTTCGCGCTGTGGCAGACTGGCCTCCATTCCTCGCAGCGGGAAATTCGATTCAAGGCCAGCCCGGTCACGCTCGATGCGCTGGCGAATGACGCGGCAGTGTGGCTGCGTCCCGCTCGGGCTCTTCTCGGGCGGCGACGCGGCATCGCGCGCGGCGTCGGCGGGGCTTGCCCTGCCGCTCGCCGGCGGCGGACCGCCTTCACCGCCGTCGAACTGCTGGCGCGGCGACGGGACGGCAGCGATCGCCTCGGCGCTGGCGCCGCTGCCGCGGCTTCGCGAATGGGCGATGCGAGCGGCCCGCCGCGCGCGACCGAATTGACACGCGCGGCTCGCCGCGCTGAGCGCGCCGCGCGCGCCCTGGGCCGGCCTTGCGCTCGACCGGCCGCTCGTCATGGGCATCGTCAATGTCACGCCCGACAGCTTTTCCGACGGCGGGGCCTTTGCCGACCCGGAGCAGCGCCGTCGCGCATGGGCCGCGCGCTGCTCGCGGCCGGCGCCGATATTCTCGATATCGGCGGCGAATCGACCCGGCCCGGCGCCGCGCCCGTCGCGCCGCGACGAGGAGACTGCGCCGCATCGACCCGGTGGTGCGCGCGCTCGCCGAGGCCGGGCGCGCCGATCTCGGTCGACACCCGCCATGCCGCGGTCATGGCGGCGGCGCTCGCCGCGGGCGCGCGCATCGTCAACGACGTGTCGGCGCTGGCGGGCGACCGCGACAGCATCGGCGTGGTGGCGCGCGCCGGCGCGCCGGTCGTGCTGATGCACATGCAGCGGCGAGCCCGCGACCATGCAGCGCGATCCGCGCTATGCGCTGGCCTCGCTCGACGTCATGGAGTCGCTGGCGGCGCGGATCGCGGCGTGCGAGGCGGCGGGCATTCCGCGCGGCGCGCATCGTCGTCGATCCCGGCATCGGCTTCGGCAAGGCGCCGCAGCACAATCTCGAAATCCTGGCGCGGCTGGCGCTGTTCCATGCGCTCGGCTGCGGCGTGCTGGTCGGGCATCTCGCGCAAGTCGCTGGTCGGCGCGGGTCGCCGCGCGCGCCGGTCGAGCGAGCGCCTGCCCGGCTCGCTCGCCGGCGCGCTCCATGCGCTCAGCGCAGGGCGTGCAGATCCTGCGCGTCCACGACGTCGCCGAGACGCGGCAGGCGATTGCGCTGTGGCGCGGCGATCGCGCGACGGCGCCGTGAGCTCAAGGCGCCGGCGCTGGCGCCGCTCGACCATGACGCCGACGCTTTCGGCCTCGGGATAGATGTCGAGCTTTTCGACCATGACGCGGACCGCGCGCACGCGGCGTCGGCGAGGCAGAGCGCGGCGACCCGGTCGGCGAAGGTCTCGACCAGATTGATGTGCTGCCGTCGCCCCGCCACCGCCTTGATGCCGGCGACGATCGTCTCGTAATCGACCACCTCGGCGAAATCGTCGGTCCGCGGCAGCGGCGTCGCGACCAGGAGATCGGCATTGACGCGGACGCGCGCGCGCTGCCGCTTCTCGTGCGCGTGGATGCCGATGCTGACCGCGACGACGAGGTCGCGGACGAAGACGCGATATGCCGGGATCGTCCGGATGCCGGGCCGCGATCTCGGCGGCGAGCTGCCAGTCTCCGACCATGGCGGCCGAGCATGACGCACCCGGGTCTGCGGATGTCAAAGGCGACGGCGACGGGATTGCATGGTGCCGGACGGGTGCGCGCATAGTGCGGGAGCGCGAGATCGCATGAGGCGGCGCATGTCCCGCTATGTGATCGACGATCCCGGAGAAGATGGTTTTCTCGGTCAACCGCGAGGCGCTGGTCTCGCCCGACGTGCTGGAGCAGGAGCAGCGGGCGATCTTCGAGCGCTGCTGGATCTATGTCGGGCACGGCTCGGAGGTGGCCCAAGCCGGGCGACTTCAAGACCGCGCGACGTCGCCGGGCGCCCGGTCATCTTCTGCCGCGACCGCGAGGGCGCGGTGCGCTGCTTCCTCAACACCTGCCGCCATCGCGGCGCGCTCGTGTGCACCGAGCGCGAGGGCAGCACGCGCTATTTCACCTGCCCCTATCACGGCTGGACCTATGACAGCGACGGCGCGCTGCGCAACGTCCCGGGCGACGACGCCTATGGGCCGCATTTCGACAAGCGGCGCTTCGGCCTGGTGCCGCCGCCGCGGCTTCGAGCGCCTATCGCGATTTCTATTTCCTCAATTTCGACCCGCGACGCGGCCGGACCTCGCCGACTATCTCGCCGGCGCCACGGAATATATCGACCTCGTCGTCGACCAGTCGCCGTCGGGACGGCTCGAGATCGTCGCGGGCGTGCAGGAATACGACATCCGCGCCAACTGGAAGCTGCTGGTCGAGAACAGCGTCGACGACTACCACCTGCCGAGCGACGCATTCGACCTGGCTCAACTACATGCGCTCGGCCGGCGTGACGACGCGGCCGCCGCGGGATTCGGGCCTGCTGCTGCCGACCAAGGGCGCGGGCAAGGATCTCGGCAACGGCCATCTCACCACCGACAACCCCAATTTCCGCGGCCGCCCGGTGGCGGCCTGGATTTCGATCTATGGCGAGGAGGCGAAGGACGACATCGCCGCGCTCCGCGCGCGAGCTCGTCGAGCGCCTCGGCGAGGCGCGAGCGGCGCGGGTCGCCGACACCAACCGCAACCTCGTCGTCTTCCCCAACCTCGTCATCAATGACGGCTCGTCGGTGACGGTGCGGACCTTCTTCCCGACAGTCGCCCGACCACATGCAGGTCACCGCCTGGGCGCTGGGCCCGGTCGAGGAGACGCCGGCGCAGCGGGCGCGGCGGCTCGACGCCTTCCTCACCTTCTACGGGCCGGGCGGCTTCGCCACGCCCGATGACGTGGCGGCGCTCGAGCTGCTGCAGCGCGGCCTACGCCAACTGGCGCGAGGTGCGCTGGTCCGACGTGTCGCGCGGCATGAACAAGGGCGCCGGACGAGTCAGCTCAACACCGACGAGGGCCATCTCCGCGTGTTCTGGCGGCGCTGGAGCGCGCTGATGGAGGCCGCGCGATGAGCGCCGCCGACCCGCGCCGAGGTCGAGGAGCTGCTCTATCGCGAGGCCGAGCTGCTCGATGGCTGGCGGCTCGAGGAGTGGCTCGAGCTGCTGACCGACGATGCCGGCTATTACGTGCCGCCCAACGACAAGCCCGACGCCGACCACCGCACGACGCTCTTCACCATCGCCGACGACAATGCGCGGCTGCAAGCGAGCGGGTGAAGCGCGTCATGGACCCGAACTGCCACGCCGAGTATCCGCATTCGCGCACGCGGCGCATGATCGGCAACGTGCGCATCACCGCGCATCGAGGGCGACACGATCGAGCGTCGCGGCCAATTTCATCGTCCACCGCTTCCGCCGCGACGGGGACCTGCGCGTCTTCGTCGGCGCAATACCGCTACAAGCTGCGGCGCGAGAACGGGCGCCCTCAAGATCGCCGAGCGGCGCGCCATCCTCGACGCCGAGGAACTCGGCAGCTCGGGCGCGGTGAGCTTCATCCTGTGAGCGCGCGCGACAGGCGCGCCCGTCGGCCTCGGCATCGCCGGGCTCGGCACGGCGGGCGCCATGATGGTGCGCGCCGCCGCCCGCCATCCCGGCATCCGCATCGTGCGCCGCGCGCCGATCCCGCGCCCGCGCCGCGCGACGCCTTCGCCCGCGACTTCAACGCGCGCATCTATGACGAGTTCGAGGCGCTGCGTCGCGGACGCGGCGGTCGAGGCCGTCTATATCGCGACGCCGCACCAGTTCCACGCGGCACACAGCGCCCTCGCCGCCGAGCACGGCAAGCACGTGATCGTCGAGAAGCCGCTCGCGCTGACGCTCGCCGATTGCGACGCGGTGATCGCCGCCGTCGAGCGCAGCGGGCATCCGACGCTCGATCGTCGGCCACACCCACGCCTTCGATCCCAACATCCGCGCCATGCGCCGGCTCGTCGCCGACGGCACGCTGGGCCGGCTCGGCATGATCGCGGCGTGGAACTACACCAACTTCCTCTATCGGCCGCGCCGGCCCGAGGAGCTCGACACCGCGCAAGGCGGCGGCATCGTCTTCAACCAGGTGCCGCATCAGATCGACATGGCGCGCCTCATCGGCGGCGGGCGGGTGCGCAGCGTCCGCGCCGCGCTGGGCGCGCTCGACCCGGCGCGCCCGACCGAAGGGCAATGGCACCGTCCTCCTGATTTCGAGAGCGGCGCCGCCGCCTCGCTGGTCTATAGCGGCTATGATTTCTTCGACAGCGACGAGCTGCACTTCGTGGGTGAGCGAGGCCGGCACGCGCGAAGCTGCCGGGCAGGCACGGCGCGGCGCGCCGCGCGCTCGCGCGCGCGCCACGGCGCCGGAGACCGTGCTGCGCGGCGAGCGCGGCTATCGCGGCGCAGCACCGGACGCCAGACGCAGCCGCATCTGCCGCATTTCGGCCTCGTCATCGTCACCTGCGAGAAGGGCGAGATGCGCGCCTCGGCCGACGGGATTATCGATCTATGACGCGGACGGCGCACGCGAGGTCGCGGTGACGCGCGGGCCGTCCTGGGCCGGACATGGCGACGTGCTCGATGCGCTGGTGGCGGCGCTGCGCGAGCGGCATTCCCTGCCCATCGACGCGCGCTGGGGCAAGGCCAATGTCGAGGTCATGCTGGCCGTGCTGCGCTCGGCGCGGGAGCGGCGCGAGATCACGCTCGCGCACCAGGTGGCGCTGCCGGAGGGTGAATGAGGGCCGGGCAATGACCTGCTTTGTCTACATGGTGCGCTGCAATTTCGCGCGGCCCGACCTCGAGGACCAATGGAACGCCTGGTATAGCGGCCCGAAACTCGAGGAGATGCTGCGCAAGCCGCATTTCCTCGCGGTCCAGCGCTTCACCGCCGCCGCGCTCGATACCCGGCGCCAATACCTCGCGCTGTGGCTCGTCGATTCGCCGGCTGCGTTCACGACCGCGGAATACCGTTCGGATTGGGGATTTTTCGCAGTGGACGCTCGTATATCCGCGACTGGAGCCGCGACCTCTATCGCGCCCCGCTCGCCGCGACCGATCCGCTGTTCGACATCGGGCCGCGCGAGGCGCTCTATTGCGCCAGCTTCGATGGCGCGACGGATGAAGCCGCAGCGCGCGCGCTCGAGGAAGTGCGAGACCGCGCCGCGGGCGTGGTCTGGCTCGAAGCCGCGGGGCTCGACCGGCATGCGCCGATTCTTGGACTCAAGAAAATTGCTGCCGCGGAACGGCCGGCGCCGCTCGCCGGCCCGCACGGGCCGGTCGAAACGGTGTTCGCGCCGTTGACGCGTCGCTTGATCGCTTCCCAAGATTGAGGCCAAAAGGGGTTTCCCCGTCGCGCGCGGCCCGTTACCATGGCAGCCAAAGCACGGAGGTTGAGTATGCGTTTCGGTCTTTTCGGCGGCGCGCGGTCGCGCGGCGGCGGTCCGCAGGGCGACAGCACTGGCTACAAGCGAATATATCGACTATGTATGCGAGGCCGAAAAGCTGGGCTTCCACAGCGTTTTCATCGTCGAGCATCATTTCACCGGCTTCGGCCAGGTCTCCGCCTCGCTCAACCTCCTGAGCTATCTCGCGGCGCGCACCGAGCGTATCCGGCTCGGCACGGCGGTCGTGGTGCTGCCGTGGCACAATCCCGTGCTGGTCGCCGAGCAGGCGGCGACGCTCGATCTCCTGTCGGACGGTCGGCTCGATTTCGGCGTCGGCAAGGGCTATCGCGACTACGAGTTCGCCGGCTTCTGCGTTCCGCCCGCGGAGGCGACCGAACGCTTCGACGAGGCGATGACGGTCATCCGCAAGGCGTGGACCGGCGCGGGCGAGCGCTTCTCGCATCACGGCGCGCGCTGGCATTTCGACAATGTCGTGGTCGAGCCCGCGCCGGTGCAGCAGCCGCATCCGCCCGTTCTGGCTCGGCGCCGGCAGCGAGGACTCGATCCGGCGCGCGGCGCGCGAGGGCTACAATCTGCTGCTCGACCAGATCGGCTCGACCGACCTCACCATCGCCCGCGTCGCCGCGTTCCGCGACGAATGCGCGCGGGTCGGGCGGCCTTACCAGCCGACCATGGTGGCCGCAACCCGCGGCCTGCAGATCGTGCGCAACGCGGCCGAGCGCGAGGCCGCGCTCGACGTCCGCTACAACGTGCTGAAGAACATCGGCGGGCTGGCGCGCGGGACCGGGCGCGGCGCGCTATTCCAATCTAAGCGACGTCTCCGGACCGCCGATCGAGTTCGACGACGCGCCGCTCTTGGCACGCCCGACGGAGATCGTCGCGCGGCTCAAACGGCTCGAGGCGGGCGGCGTCGACTACGTGCTGTTCGTCGATCCCCGGCCGTCGCTCGAGGCGCTGCGCATCGTCGCACACGAGATCATGCCGGTATTCGCGACGACGAAAGAAGCGGTGACGGGATAGCGCGCGGCCGCCGCGTCTCGTGCTAGGCGGCGAGGCCGGCGCGGGCGTAGTCGAAACGCGCCGGTTCGATCTCGCCGCGGAAGATCGCGGCAATGCGCACCTCCGAAACGGGAAAGCTGAACTGTTCGTTGCGCATGCGGATGCGATAGCGGAGCTGATCGGCGACGAGCGCGCGCAACAGCTCCCAATCCGCGTCGCCGAACCCCTCGTCGCCGATGTCGGCGATGCCACGCAGCATATGCTCGAACTCGTCCTCGAAGACGAAGGCGCAGGCCGTGGCGATCATGTCATCGACGCCGCCTTGTCCCGTGAGCTTCTTGCCTTCGGCGAAAAGCGCGCAATAGCCGCCTTCGGTGAAATTGCAGGCGCGCAGGCCGACCGTGCCGTGCCGGTCCTGGTGGCCGTGGCGCAAGGCTGCCAGCGCATCCTCCGCCGGCCAGCTCGTCAGGCCCTCGGGCGTGATCGGCGGCGTCCCGGCCGGCCGGATCGCATCGTAGATGTCGGCGAAGGCGCAGTAATGCGAGAATTCCGCCTTGAGCCCTTCGAGCACGTCGAGGACCTCGCTGCGCGGCAGACCGCGGTCGATCTCCGGCTGCCGCTCGAGGAGATATTTCATCACGCCGACGAAGGCGCCGCCGCGGTCGTATTTCTGCGCCCCGGTTCCCCAGAACTCCTTGAAGCATTGGCGCTCGAGCCACAGAGGTCGGTCGCGGCGGTGCGCAGCCGGCGCGGTCCAATAGGTGCGGACGACTTCCGCCTCGCCGGCCCAATAAGGCGCCGCCGCTGCGATCAGCCGCTCGATCTGCGCTCTAGCGTCATGGCGATCCTCCCGTTCATGCGCCTCTGGGCGAGGAATGTTTCCGGTTTATCGCAATTCCGCGCCCATGCTAAGGTCTTTCTGCAAGACGCAAAGGGAGGGGCAATCATGAACATGTCAATGAAACGCCTCGCGGCCGCGGCGGCGGCGCTGGCCGCGATCCTGTTGCCTCGGCCCCGGCGGCCATCGCGCCGGCGCGGGCCGAGACCCTGCGCGTCGGCAAGGTGGTGGCGCAGAATTTCGGCTTCGTGCCGCTCAATGTCGGGGTGGCCGAGGGCTATTTCAAAAGCGCGGCGCTCGACATCGACGAGTTCGATTTCGGCGGCGGCGCCAAGCAGCAGCAGGCGGTTGTCGCCGGCAGCATCGACATCGCGATCGGCGGCGGCACCGACATGGCCTTCGTCGCCAAGGGCGTGCCCGAGCTGGCCGTGGCGGCGATCACCGTCTCGCCGGCGTTCATGGGCTACATCGTCGGCGCAGCATTCGACCGCGCATTCCGCTCGACGATCTCAAGGGCAAGAAGATCGGCGTGACGACGGCGGGCTCGCTGACGCGCTGGCTGGTCGACGAGCTGAACCGGGTCAAGGGCTGGGGCAGCGACGGCGCCGCGCCGATCGCGATCGGCGGCCAGCTCTCGACCGAACTCGCCGCGCTCAAGACCGACGAGGTCGACGCCTTCATCGATGCGCCGGCGATCGGCTACGAGCTCGAGACCGAAGAAGGACGGGCCGCCTGCTGTTCCCGGTCTCCGACTACGTGCATGATTTCGATACCTTCGTCATCTATGCCACCGACGCGCTGGTGAAGAACAATCCCGACGCGTCCGGCGCTTTCTCGAGGGCTGGTTCGAGGCGGTCGCCTATCATGAAGACCCACAAGGCCGAGACCGTTGCGATCGCGCGCAAGATCACCGGCTTCTCGCAGGACGTGGAGGAGCCGCGAATACGACCTGCTGATGCCGCAATTCTCGTCGACGGGAAATTCGACCCGAAGGGCCTGGCGAAGCTCGCGCAGCCTCGTTCACGGATCTCAAGATCCTGGCCGAGCCCGCCCGACATGGCGAAGCTCTATACCGAGGCCTATCTGCCGAAGTTGTAGGATAGGCGACGCCCGCCCGCCCCATCGGGAGCGGGCGGGCGTGAACCCGCTAACCGGCGCGGCGCCGCCTATTGCGCGGCGGTGCGCATCGCCTTGCGCTGCTGCTTCGTCTCGGACATCGTCGGCTCGAGATTGAAGACGCGCATGGCGTTGCCGCCGAGGATGTTGCGCTTGGCCTGCTCGGAGAGGAACGGCAGATCGTAGATCGTGCTCGGCAGATCCATGTCCCAATGCGGATAGTCCGACGAGTACATGAGCTGCGTCTCGGCGTTGATCATCTCGAAGGTCAGCTCGAGCGCCTTGCGGTTGTCCACCATCTCCATCGGCTGGGTCGTGTAGTACATCTCGCGCATGTAGTCGCTCGGCTTGTCCTTCAGCAGCGGCACCTCGGAGCTGCGCATCATGTATTCGTTGTCGAGCCGCTGCATCAGGAACGGCAGCCAGGCGAGGCCGCTCTCGATCCACATGCACCTTGAGCTTGGGGAAGCGCTCCGGCATGGCCGTTGACGAGCCAGTTGGTCAGGTGCACGACGTTGTACCAGGTGAAGCCCAGCGCGTGCACGGCGATGAAGCGGTTGCACAGCTCCATCGTGCGGTCGCCGCCCCACATGAAGCCGGAATGGAACGCCAGCGGCAGGCCGCGCTCCTCCAGCGCCGCATAGGTCTTCATGTAGACGTTGTCGTAGACGCCCTTGTAGCGCGGCGCGGTGACGCAGAAGCCGACGACGCCGGGCTTGTCGCCGAACTCCTCGACCATCTTGTAGGCAGGCCTCGGGATCGTTGAACGGCAGATAGAGGCTCGCCTTGATGCGCGGCTCGTCCGAGAGGACGTGGTCGACCAGCCAGCGGTTATAGGCGCGCGCCAGCGCGACCTCGACCTCGACCCGGGGCGTCAGGCCCGAGCGACAGCATCGGCGTCGGGAACAGGCAGGTGATGTCGACGCCGAACGCATCCATCCAGCGCGTGGTCAGCGTGATGTCGCGGTGCGACGGTGTCCGGCGTCTTCTCGCGGTGGCGTCCCTTGTAGCGCGTGACGCGGCCGGCCATCTCCTGATAGGAGCCGCGCGGCGAGGTGATGCCGCCGTCGCGCACGCCCTGGAACCGCGCCTGGTGGCGCAGCACCGGGTCCTCGATGTATTCGAGGATCTGGCTGAACGACTCGGTCTCGTAATGGTGCGAGTCGACATCGACGATGCAGAAATCCTCGTAGCGGCGCTTCGCCGCCTGCTCGGCCGCATGGGCGAGGAGCGTCGGCGTGTCGAACTCCTCGAGCGACAGGTCGCGAACGATTGATCGTATCCATCACACGCTCCTTCACGGGTTCAGCCGGCGGTCTCGCTGTCGGCCGTCGGCACGCTTGCGCTTGCCGACGCTGGTCCAGGACTGCCACAGCCCCAGCTCGAAGACGAGCGAATTGACCGCTTCGAGCATGGCGGTGCAGCCGATCATCACGTCGGTCACGGTGACGCCGACATTGCGCGCGAAGGGCGCGCGGCGCGTCGCCCTCCTGCGCCTTCGCGGCATAGAGCCGGACGCAGCTCGCGAAGATCTGGCCCAGCGCGTCGTCGGGAATGTCGCCGAGGCGATTCTCGTCGATCGCCTCGGCAAAGGCCGCGGCGATCTCGCTGGCGAGTTCGGCGATGCTTCGCGCTCGCCGCTCAGACTGCGACATAGATTTCACCGTTGCGCTCGACGACGTTGAATTTCTGCAGCCGGATGCGCGGGTTGCAGACATGCGTCCCGTCCGCGAGATGGTATTCGTAGCCGTGCCACGGGCAGACGATGTGCATGTCCGCCTCG
This sequence comes from uncultured Alphaproteobacteria bacterium, assembly GCA_963721625.1. GTDB lineage: Bacteria > Pseudomonadota > Alphaproteobacteria > ATCC43930 > CGMCC-115725 > DATJLY01. Next base: position 129,530 of record CAVRKF010000019.1, on the reverse strand, counting down.
TCGAAGCTCTGGCCGAGGAAGATGCCGTCCTTGCCGATATGTCGACCACCTGGGGCATCCGCACGCCCTCGCAGGCCGGGCCGCCCTGATGCGGGCAATGGTTGCGGTAGGCGTAATATTTGCCGGCCTGGCGGATGATGCCGATCTCGAGCTCGCCGGTCCGCACCACGCGGACCCCGCCTTCGGCGATCTCGCCGTCCCTGCATACCAGAATATCGGCCATGTCGCTCCCGATCCTTTCCCTTGACTTCGCGGCTTCGACCTCTAGCTTGCGCACCGAGCGTAAGACCCGGGTACTTCTCCGTCAATGGCGTTATACGCCGGGCGCAAGTCGGCGCTTGACCCGCCGGGCGCCGGTGACGATGGTCGCGGCTGCGGCGCCAGGGGAGCATCAATGGTTGACGTGTTCGTGTGCAAGGCGGGCGAGATCAAGGACGGCGAGATGCGCATCGTCGCCGCCGACGACGTCGAGGTCGGCGTCTATCGCCACGGCGGCAAATATTACGCCTATCGCAACCTCTGCCTGCACCAGGGCGGCCCGGCCTGCGAAGGGCGTGATGCTGCCCAAGGTCGAGGACGTGTTCGGGCCCGACCGCATCCTCCTGGGCCAGCGCTTCAACGAGGGCGAGATGCACATCGTCTGCCCCTGGCACGGCTGGGAATACAAGCTCGAGACCGGCGAATGCGCCGCCGACAAGCGGCTGCGGCTGCAGCGCTTCACCGTGGTCGAGCGCGAGGGCGGCGTCTTCGTCGCCCTCTGAGCGCTCGACCGGCACCGCCGAGCGCGACCGGAGAAGGGAACGAACATGGATACGCTCGACACCAAATTCCGCGACCCCGCCGTCGAGGAGTTCGACACCCGCACGCTGCTCAAGAACGCCGAGCGCCAGGCGCGGCAGCGGCACTACGAGGATTTCCTCATCATCGATGTCGACGCCCATCACTACGAGAGCAAATCCTTCGACCAGATCGTCGATTACATCGAGGACCCGATCATCCGCCACGCCGCCAAGGCGAAGAAGGGGCTGGGCGCGGGCCGGCCGGCCCTGATGAACTCGCCAGGTCGGATACCAGGACGTGCCGGGCGCGTTCCGCGCTACACCACGCGCGGCCAGCGAGAAGACACCGCCCGCGCCCGCATCGCGACGTGACGCTGACCAAGCGCTGGATGGACGCGATGGGCGTCGACATGGTCTGCCTCTTCCCGACGCCGATGCTGCAACTGGGCCTCCATCCCGCAGGTCGAGGTCGAGGTGGCGCTGGCGCGCGCCTATAATCGCTGGCTCATGCGAGACCATCCTCGCCGAGCGAGCCGCGCTTCCGCTCGATGCTCTATCTGCCGTTCAACGATCCCGAGGCCTGACCTACAAGATGGTCAAGGATTTCGGCGACAAGCAAGGGCGTCGTCGGGTTCATGGTGACCTCGGCGCGCTACAAGCCGGTGCACGACAACGCCTACATGAAGACCTATGCGCTGATGGAGGAGATGGGCCTGCCGCTCGTCGTTCCACGCCGCCTACAACTGGGACGACCGCGCCCTCGGCAACACCAACCGCTTCATCACGGCGCATGCGCTGGGCTTCACCGTGTTCAACATGATCAACCTCGCCAACTGGGTGGTGAACGGCCTGCCGGAGCGCTTCCCCAAGCTCAGGTGATGCTGGATCGAGAGCGGCCTCGCCTGGGTCCCGTTCATGATGCAGCGCTTCGACAACGAATACATGATGCGCAGCTCCGAATGCCCGTCGCTCAAGGCGAAGCCGAGCGACTATATGCGCCAGATGTACTTCACCACCCAGCCGATGGAGATGGTCAACAACCGCAGCATGCTGGAGGAGACGTTCAAGATGATGAAGCGCCGAGACGCAGCTCTGCTACGCCTCGGACTATCCGCACTGGGACATGGATCTGCCGAGCACGATCTACGACCTGCCGTTCCTCGACGAGGAGGCCAAGCGCAACATCCTCGGCGGCAACGCCCAGCGCTTCTTCGACATCAAGGACCCGGCGTTCTGCGACTGGAAGCTCGCAGGCCCGCGCCGCCAAGGCCGCGGCGCAATAGCGCCGCCGACGGCGGCCTCAGGCGATCGCGCGTCCTACCAGCGCGTTCGAGGTTGCCGCGATAGATGGCGGCGCGGCCGCCGCTGCCGATGTCGAGCGCTGTCGCACCCCGTCGCCGCGTCGCGGCGATCGGTCCGAACGGCGCGTCGGAGGCAAAGACGACATTGCCGCCGCCGAAGAATTCGACGCCGCAGGCGAGGCCGTTGGCGTTGCCGAACAGCGCGGTGTCGGCATGGAACATGCGGAAATAGTCGATGAGCGGCCGCCGCAGCGATCCGAGCAGGCCGGTGCAATCCTCCTCCCTGGTGCGGCGGCCGAGAACCGCCATGCCGTCCTCGATGCGCTTGTCGAAGAACGGCACGCCGCCGCCCATGTGGTGGGTGATGATCTTGATGCCGGGATGGCGGTCGAACAGCCCGGCGAGCACCAGCCGGCTCATCGCGAGGCAGGTCTCGTAAGGCCAGCCGAACAGCCACCACAGCTCGAAGCGCGAGAATTTCTCGGCCGGCGTAATCGGGCGGCGTCCGGCCGTGCGCGCCGGATGCAGCCAGATCGGCAGGTCGTATTCGGCCATGCGGTCGAAGATGGGCTGGAATGCCGCCGCGTCGAGCGGACGGCCGTTGACGTTGGTGAAGATCTGGACGCCCCAGGCGCCGAGCTCGTCGATGGCGCGCTCGAGCTCGGCCATGGTCTGACTCGGGATCGTGCATCGGCAGCGCGGCGACGAAGCCCGGGAAGCGGTCGGGGTAGCGGCGCACCAGGCGCGGCCATGCCGTCATTGGCCGCGCGCGCGAGGTCGAGCGCCTCGGCTCGGCGCCGGCGATCGCCTCGAGCGGCGGGTTGGGCAGCGACACGACCTGGCGATAATCGCCGATCGCGTCCATGGTGCGGAAGCGCTGGTCGAGGTCGTGCAGTTCGCGCACCTGCATCAGCGCGTTTGACGAGGCCGAATTTCGGCCCCTTCGCCGCCATCGCGGCGACCAGTCGCGCGCGGCAGGATGTGCGTGTAGGTATCGATGATCATGGTGGCTCCTCGGCATCTCGCTCCCGCGCGCGATGACATGGCACGCCGCAGCAATGTCAATTGCCGCAGCCGGCCGCCGGCGAGGCTTGGCAGACGCGCGGCCGCCCGCCTACCTATAGGAGCGGACGGGGAGACGCGATCACGCCATGACCGACGACAGGACGAGCCCGCGGATCCGTCCGCAGGTCCAGTTCGGCGACCTGTCGCTCCATCAGCGTTCGAGCAGCAGATCGGCGACATGCTCGACCGCGCCGAGCTCACCGAGGAGCAGAAGCAGCAAATCCTGGTCGCGCTGCAATGCCCGTGCTGCGGCTCGGGCGGCATGTCGATCAGCGTCAAGCTGAAGAGCTGAGACACCGCCGCGCTACGGCCGTGGCGTGCCGCGCGCAGCGCGGCGCGCAGCCGCTCGGTCGCGGCGCGCGTCGATCGCGAAGCGTCTCGGGATCGACGCACCACGCCGTAAAGCTCGGCCGCCGCTTCGCAGCGAGACATAGCCCTGGCGCACGTCGTGCGCACCGCCTCGACCGGGCGCTCCCACGGCGGGCCGATAGCCGCCGCCGCCGCCCGAGCGCAGCGGATAGGCATCGCCGGGCTTCAGCTGGCGCGAACAGCACCTTGGCGTTGGGGAAATCGTCTTTCCACGTGCCGTCGATGCGCGAGCGCGACCTCGTTGCCGGTGGCCTCGCCGCCCGCCTTCGAGGCCCCAGGGCTTGCAATGCGCGCGCTCGATCTGGCTGTTGAAGGTGATCGGCGCCGCGCGCGCGCACCACGCGCTCGACGCCGAGCCCGCCGCGATGGCGCCCGGCGCCGCCCGAAATCGGGGATGCAGGGCATAGCGCTCGACCACGACCGGAAATCTTGGTCTCGACCTGCTCGATCGGGCTGTTGTGCGTGTCGCCGTCATTGATGCAGACGGTGGCGGAGACGCCGTCCTCGTTGCGCTTGGCGCCCCAGCCGCCGCCCGAGCGGCCCGAAGCCGCCGATGAAGAACTCGCTGTCCTCGCGGATTGATGCCGTGGAACGTTGGCGCCGATGCAGATCGGCATGATGGCCGGCGATGACGCGGTCGGGGATCGCCGGCGCCAGCGCCTTGAAGACCGTGTCGACGATGGTCATCGGAAAGGTCATCCACCAGCGCATCGGCGCCGGGCTGCACCGCGCTGACGATCGCGGCCCGGCGGCACGATCGACGTTGAGGCTGCGGAACGAGCCGTCATTGATCGGATAATCGGTCGGCGAGGTGATGCATTTATAGGCGACCTGGGCGCAGGCATAGCCGGTGGTGTTGCCGGAATTGTAGAAGCCGCGCACCTGCGTGCGACACCTCGGTGAGGTCGATCGTCATCTCGTCGCCGTCGACGATGACCTTGACCTTGATCGGCACGCGCTTGCCGATCTCGACGCCGTCGTCGTCCATGAAGGATTCGGCTTCGTAGACGCCGTCGGGAATGGTGCGCGTGCGCGCGCGCGCCGCCGCCTCGGAATGGTCCATGATCGCGGCGATCGGCGTCGAGCACCGGCTCGCGGCCATAGCGGTCGAGGAGCTCGAGGAAGCGCCGCTCGCCGGTCTTGACCGCGGTGACCTGGGCGCGCAGATCGCCCATCGCGCGGCTCGGGATGCGCACGTTCATGCGGATGATGTCGACCAGGTCCTGGTTGACCTTGCCGGCCTTGTAGTAGCTTCAGGATCGGGATCTGCAGCCCTTCGGAATAGATGTCGGTGGTGATGCCGCCGAGCGTGCCGCCGATATCGATCCAATGCGCCATGCAGCAGGAGAAGCCGACCAGCACGCCGCTTGTGGAAGATCGGCAGGGTCAGGGTGACGTGGTTGAGATGGCTGCCGGTGGTGTAGGCGTCGTTGGTGACGAGGATGTCGCCCGGCTCGATCCCGTCGCGGCCGAAATGCCTGAGCTTCGCCTTGATCGTCTCGGCCATGCCGCGGATGAACATCGGCAGGCCGATGCCGATCGAGACGGTCTCGCCCGTCGGCGGTGAAGAGCCCGGTGGTGAAGTCGAGCGCCTCGTAGATGATCATGTTGTAGGCGGTGCGCATGAGGTTGGTCTTCATCTCCTCGGTCACGGCGATGACGCCGTTGCGCACGATCTCGGTGACGCACCGGATCGGCCTTGCGCGTTCGCCTGCGCGTTGCTGCGATGCTGTCGGCTTCATCACTGCCTTCCCGCGACCGCGATCATCGAGATTGCCGAAGGCGTCGACCTCGAGCCGGTCGCCGGGACGGCACGCACGGTGGTCGAGGCATGCTCCTCGACCAGCGCCGGCCCGGCGATGCGGTTGCCGGCGCGCGAGCCTCGCGCGCGCATAGGTCGGCGTCTCGAGACAGCCGCCGTGCCTCGCCGAAATAGACCGGTGCGCTTGCCGGTGAAGGCGGCTTGCGCGGCGCGCGGCCGCCGGCCGGCGATCTTTTCCTGCGGCGGCTTGCGCATGACGCCGGTGACGGTGGTGCGCAGGCTGACGATCTCGGCGCGCTCCTCCGGCGCGCAGGTGCCGTAGCGGAGCTCGTGCTGCGCGTCGAAATGCGCGCTTGATCGCCGCGCGGTCGCGCGCGCGCGAAGACCTCGAGCGGCAGGTCGACCGTGACGGCATGCTCCTGGCCGACATAGCGCATGTCGGCGGCGCGCTTGATCGTCGACGTCGCTCGGCGCGTGACCGAGGTCGTCGGCGACGCCGCGCGGCCCTGCGTCCTCGAGCGCGCCATAGATGCGTCTCGATCTCGTCGAAGATCGGCGTCGTCGAGCCGCGTGAACCAGGTGCGCACGAAATCGTAGCGCAGATCGGAGAACAGCATGCCGAAGGCGCGAGAACACGCCCGGCGCGCGCGGGATGATGACCGTGCGCATGCCGATCTCGCGCGCGACCTGCGACCGCATGCAGCGGCCCGGCGCCGCCATAGGCGACGAGCGCGAAAGTCGCCGACATCGAGGCCGCGCTCGGTGGTGACGCCCTTCACCGCATAGGACATCGCGGTGGCGGCGATGCGCAGGATGCCGTCGGCCGCCGCGGTCGACGTCCATGCCGAGCGGCTCGGCGACGTGCGTCGTCGAGCGCGCGCTTCGGCCGCCTCGACGTCGAGCCGCATCTCGCCGCCGAGAAAGCGGTCGGCGCCGAGGCGGCCGAGCACGAGATTGGCGTCGGTGACGGTCGGCTCGGTGCCGCCGAGGCCGTAGCAGGCCGGGCCCGGCTGCGGCGCCGGCGCTCTGCGGGCCGACGCGCAGCATGCTCGTCCTCGACGCGCGGCGATCGAGCCGCCGCCGGTGCCGACCTCGAAAATGTCCATCATCGCGATCTGGACCGGCAGCGCCTTCTCGTAGCCGCCGAGCAGCGCCGAGCCGGTGGTCAGCGGCTCGCCCTTGTAGATGACGCCGGCCTTGGCGGTGGTGCCGCCCATGTCGAAGGCGATGGCGTTCTCGAGGCCCGAGCGTCGTGGCACAGCGTGCGCGTGCCGATGACGCCCGCCGCCGGCCCCGATTCCAGCATGCGGATGCAATAGGCCTGCGCCTGGTCGGCCTCGTAGAGCCCGCCGGTCGATTGCACGACCAGGAACGAGCCGCGGAAGCCCGCGCTCGCGCAGATGCGTCGTCGATCTCGCCGATATAGTCGCTGCACCTTGCGGGCCGATATAGGCGTTGGCGACGACCGTCGAGCAGCGCTCGAACTCGCGATATTCCTGCGATCAGCTCGTGCGAGGCCGAGACGAAGAGCTGGGGATAGCCGCGCCTCGCAGGATCGCCTTGGCCCGCGCCTCGTGCTCGGGGTTGCGGTAGCAATGGAGGAAGCAGGATGCGCGACGGCCTCGACGCCGAGCGCGCGCGAGCTCGTCGCCGAGCCGCTCGATCTCGCGCGTCGTCGAGCGGGCGCTCGACCTCGCCGTCGGCGAGTGACGCGCTCGCTTCACCTCGAAGCGCAGCGCGCGCTCGACCAGCGGCTCGTGCTTCTGGAAGAAGAGATTGTAGGAATCGGGCCGGTTGATGCGGCCGATCTCGTAGATGTCGCGAAAGCCCTCGGTGATGAGCAGCGCGGTCTTGGCGCCGGTGCGCTCGAGGATGGTATTGATGGCGATGGTCGAGCCGTGCAGGAACAGCCCGACCGCGCCATAGTCGCGTCTCCGGCCTTGGCGACGCCGGCATTGATGCCGTCGACGAGATGGGCCGGCGTCGACAGCGCCTTGCCGAAGGAAAGCTTGCCGGTCGCCTCGTCGAAGACGGCGATGTCGGTGAAGGTGCCGCCGATATCGGCGGCGAGGCGAAGACCGGCGGCAACATCAAGCGGCAATGCAGGCGTCCTTTCACAAGGCGGCCGTCACTATGCAGACGGCGCCGCCTTTTGCAAGCCGCCCTACCGCCGCATCGCGAGGCAGTGCTCGATCGGAAGATGGAGGCGCACCGCGGTGCCGCGGCCGGGTGCATGGGCGGGATGGAGCTGGAGGCGAAGCTGCGCGCCGCCCACGGTGACCGTGCAGTCGAGCAGGTTGCCGACATAGACCACCGCTTCGACCCGTCCGGCGAACTCGTTCGCGGCGCCATTGGCGGCGTCGCCGACGAGGGCGACGTTCTCGGGCCGCACCGCGATCGTCAGGACATCGCCGATGCGCGTGCCCGCCTCGACGCGGCAGTGCAGCGCGCCGAGCGCCGTCTGGATCGTCGCCAGCGGATGCTCGCCGTCCTCGTCGAGCGACCCGACGCGCCCCTCGAGGAAATTGGTCCGGCCGATGAAATCGGCGACGAACGCCGCCGCGGGATGATTGTAGATCGCCGCCGGCGATCCCTCCTGAACGATGACGCCGTCGTTCATCACCGCCATCACGTCCGACATGGTGAGCGCCTCGATCTGCTCGTGGGTGACGAACAGCGTGGTGACGCCGAGGCGGTCGACGACCTGGCGGATCTCGAGCCGCATTTCCTCGCGCAGCTTGGCGTCGAGATTGGAGAGCGGCTCGTCGAGCAGCAGGACGCGCGGCTCCGCGACGAGCGCCCGGGCGAGCGCCAGGCGCTGCTGCTGGCCGCCCGAGAGAAAGGGCGCCGGCCGGTCCTCGAGGCCGTCGAGATGGACGAGCGCCAGCGCCGCCCGCGCCCGCTCGCGCAGCGCGGCGCGGGCCGGACGCGGGCGCATGTGCCGCAACGGAAAGGCGACGTTGTCGAACACCGTCATGTGCGGCCAGATGGCGTAGGACTGGAACACCATGCCGATCTGGCGGTGGTGCGGCGGCACCCAGATGCCGCGCGCCGCCGAGAACACGACGGCGTCGCCGATGCGGATCTCGCCCGCATCGGGATACTCGAGCCCGGCGACGCAGCGCAGCATCGTGGTCTTGCCGCAGCCCGAGGGACCGAGCAGCGTATAGAACTGCCCCGCCTGCACCTCGAGCGATACGCCGCGCACCGCCTGGTGCTCGCCGTGCCCGCTGCGGTAGGTCATGGTCAGGTCGCTGATCGCGATCATGGCGCCTCAGCGCACGAACGCCCGAAGCCCGGCGACGGCTTGCCCGACCGAGAGCTGAGGCTCCGAGGGATACCGGACGCGCATGTCCCATTCATTGCCGCTGACGCAGGCGCGCGTCTTGTCCATCACCTTCCGCCACATCGCGCCGCGCACCAGGTTGTCGAGGATGCAGCGGTCGAAGACCGTGTATTGGAGGCTGGCGTTGCAGCCGAAGGACGGGCGGTCGTCGCGGGCGGCGGTGAGAATGACGCGGTTCGGGGACACCAGCGGCGGGCCGTCGGCGAAAATGCCCGAGAAGCAGCCCGAAGCGATCACCACGCTCGGCCGGCTGCCGCAGCCGCGCCCGAGCAGCACATCGAGCGTGTGCGGGGAAAGAAAAGCATCCGCCCGCTGGATCAAGAGTCCGCGCCCCTCTGCGCCGTGCGACGTCACGAACACGAAGCAGCCATCGGCCGGGCCGGGATGAAGGCCGGCGAAGGCCGCCTCGACATTGGCGCGCGTCGTCGCGTCTTCGTCGTCGCCCGATGCCTTGAGCACGGTGATATTGCGCGACGGCACGCCGAAGCCCACAAGCTTTCGCGCCATCGCATCGACGGCATTGTCGAAGGCGAGCTCGCGGTCGTCGCCGGCGATCAGCACCGCCTTCCAGCCCGCGGGCTGAGGCGGGCCCGCCGACCGGGCGGCGAGCGGCCCGGCGAGCGTCAGCGCGAGCGCGAGCGCAAGGGTGGCGAGGATCTTCCTCACGGCACAAGGTCTCCTTGCCCCATAATGCCCGATCGCCGCCCCGACGGCCACCGCTCACAGCGTTGCGCGAGGGTTAATTCTGCCGCAGCCGCGCGGAAATCAGGGCGCGCCCACAGGGAGGACGAATTGCTGCAGTTTCAGCCGCCGATCCGGGTCAAGACCGAAATCCATTTCCGCCTCCCCGACCGCTTCCGCACCCGGCAGCGTACGGCGTGGTCGGACCCCAATCGCCTCGGCCAGCCGGTCGACTCGTTCATCGAGGGACCCAGTTTCGACCGCGCCGGCAATCTATATTTTGTCGACATCCCGTTCGGGCGCATCTTCCGCCTGACCCAGGCCGGCGAATGCGACCTCGTGACGCAATATGACGGCTGGCCCAACGGGCTCAAGATTCACCGCGACGGCCGGATTTTCATTGCCGACTACAAAAGCGGCCTGGTCGTGCTCGATCCCGCGAGCGGCCGCGCCGCGCCGCTCCTTGCCAGCCGCAACAGCGAGGGCTTCAAGGGCCTCAACGATCTGGTCTTCGCGGCGAACGGCGACTGCTATTTCACCGACCAGGGCCAGACCGGTATGCACGACCCGACCGGGCGCGTCTATCGACTCGATAATTCGGGCCGGCTCGATTGCCTCATGGACAATATCCCGAGCCCCAACGGCATCGTCCTCAACAATGCCGAGAACCGGCTCTTCGTCGCGGTGACGCGCCAGAACGCGGTGTGGCGCGCACCGCTGATGCCGGACGGATCGGTCTCGAAGGTCGGCACCTTCCTGCAACTCTCCGGTGGCCAGGCCGGGCCGGACGGGCTTGCCATCGATGTCGAAGACGGTATTTACGTGTGCCATCTCGGCATCGGCATCTGGCGCTTCGACGCCAACGGAATTCCCACTCATCTGATCGAAGCCTGCGTCGGCCACCACATGACGAATCTCGCTTTCGGCGGCAGCGACGGACGCCAGCTCTTCATCACCGAATCGGACACGGGCTCGATCCTGCGCTGCGAGGCGCCGGTCGCAGGCAAGAAGATGTTCGCGCAACAGGGATGAGGCCGGAGCGGCGGCGGCCCGGCCGCGCTATTGCGCCGCGGCCGCGCGCGGCGTCTCGTCCGCGATGAGACGCTCGACCATGCGCCGCGCCTGGACGCCGCCCCAGTCGCCGTGCACATTGACGGTTGCCGCATCGGGGGCAAGGTCGATCGAGGCCTGCTGCGCCTCGAGCATGTCCTTGTCCTCGTTGAAGGCCTTGATCACCTCGCGCCGGTAGAACTCGGTCACGTCGGCGTCGGCAACATCGAAATCGCGCGCGGCGACCCAGAAATAATGGCTGGTGCGCTCGGTCTCGGGCGTGATCGCGTTGAGCACCATGACATGGAGCGTGCGCGGCCGGGCGGCCGCGCGCTCGGTCCAGGTGATGTGGATGGTGATGTGCGACGGCGGGCGGAACTCGATCGCCTTGGTCATGTCCGCGCGTCCGCCGACGCCGAGGCGCTGCATGTGCGGCGGACTCGGGATGTCCTTGGCCGCCCGCACCACGCGGACGTGGCCGTCGCCGCGGTCATGGTCGAGCGAAGCCCGGGTATCGTCGCTGCCGATCGTGCCGCTGTGCACGAAGGCGACGTGCGAGAGATCGATCAGGTTCTCGACCAGCAGCAGGTAGTTGGCGCCGACTGGCAGATACGCGCCGGGCGCGGCCCAGGCCGGATCGTCGTTGTGGTGAAAATCGGGAATGAGCCCCGGGTCGGCTTTTTCCCGCTCGCCCGTCCAGATCCAGGCGAAACGATGCCGCTCGACCAAGGGATAGCTGCGCACGCCGCCGACGCCGACGGGCGGCCGGTCATAGCCCGGCACCTTGATGCAGGCGCCGGCGGCGTCGAAGGTGAAGCCGTGATAGCCGCATTGCAGCGCATCGCCCACCAGCCGGCCCTTGTGCAGCGGCGCGCGGCGGTGGCAGCAGCGATCCTCGAGCGCGACGGCCGTGCCGTCCTCCTGGCGGTAGAGCACCACCGGCTCGCCGAGGATGATGCGGCCCAGCGGCGCCCGGCCGATCTCGCCGGCCTCGGCCGCGACATACCAGCAATTCCTCAGGAACATCTCGAATTACCTCCTGCGCGGGTTCAACCGCTATTTCCCGATCGGCGCGCCGCCGGGATCGGTGACCGCAACCCAGCGGCCCTGCGCGGCGTCCCAGCGGCTGATCACGGTCGCATCCGCGCCGAGGCCCCGCTGCGGCGTGCGCTGGTAGTTGTAGACGCCGCCGACCCCGGGCAGGTCGGTGACATGGAGCATGTAGTCGTGCAATTGCGCCGCGTTGGCATTTTCGGGAAGCGCGCGCAGCGCGTCGATGAAGATCGAGGCCCCGTCCCAGGCGAGCATCGAGCCTTCGTCGGGCTTGAGCTTGGCCGCCGCGAAAGCGCCGAAGAACTCCTTTTGCTTGGCGGCGACGCCGGGGTCGAGCTTGACCCGCGGATCGCCGTAGATCGGCCAGGCCGGCGAGCTGAAATAGCACTCCTTCGGCATTATGTCGCGGAACTGCTGCATCTGGACGAATGTCATGTTGCCGGCGTCGGTCGCAACCCGCAGGTCGAGCCCGCCTTGGACGAGGCCGCGGAACACGGTGCCGGTGGCGGACCCGATGGTCCAGACAATCACGATCTGGGGCTTGGCAGCCCGGATCAGCTCCACCTGCGCCGCGATACTTACGTCGGCGACGTTGAAGTGGGTGTGTTCGACGAGCGTGACGTCGCGGTTCTCCGGCAACGCCATCGCCTGGGCCAGGCTCTTGTCGCCGTCCTGTCCGGTCGCGTCGGTGGTGCTGATGAAGGCGATGCGCTTCCAGCCTTTCAAGCGAAAGTAGCGCACCATCACCGCCATCTGGGCCTCGGTGGCGACGCCGCCGACGAAGGCGTAGCTGCCGGGCGGCGGGCGGACGCCCGAGCCGAAGCAATCCATCACCGGCCCGTTTTTCACGATGAGCGGTTCGGTCGCGCCGCAGCTCGGCACCAGAGTGGGCCCGAGAATGAGCGCGGGATTGTGCGGCAGGAGCCCGTTCAGGAGCTGCACCGCGAATTGCGGCTTCGACTGGTCGTCGTCATGGAGGAAGCGCACCGGCGTGCCGTGAATGCCGCCGTCGCGGTTGATGGAGGCGCGCTCGAGCTCGAGGGCGTCTTTCTCCTGCTTGCCGAGGAAGGCGGCATAGCCGGTGAGCGATTCGATGACGTGGATGTCATGGGTCGCCGCCGCCGCGGCGGGGAGCGTCCAGGCAAGCGCGGCAAGGAGGGAAAGGAAAATGCGAGCTTTCATCGGGACGCCCTTTCAAGCCGGGAGCGAAGATCGGGAATGAGCCGCAGCGGCGTTTCGCCTTCGAGCATGGCGCGCGCGTTCGGGCCCAGCGCCCGGATCGCCTTGACGTATCCTTCGACCTGGTCGTGTGCGCTCAAGGCCTGCGGGTAGTCGCTGGCGAAGACGATTTGCGGCAAGGCGGTCTCCGACAGGCCGCGACCGACCCATTCCGCGCCCCATTCGGCCGCGTGATCGGGCCCGGAGTAGCCGGCGCAGTCGAAGAAGAGCCGCTCTTCCAGGTAATGGTCGAAGGGCCGGAGCGGCATGCGGTTGTGGCCCGGGATCGCGGCGGTGCCCCATTTCTGGCGCTGCATCAGGCCGCGCACCCGTCCCATGTAGCGGCCGAGCCCGCCGGCGAAATGCGCGTACTGGACGCGCAGATGGGGCAGTTCGTCGAGGATGCCGGAATTGACGAGCCGAACCGCCGACACCATCAGCGAGAACTCCCAGCCCAGCATGCGCCCGAGATCGTCAGCGCAGACCTGATCCCAAGCGATCACCCGCGGCAGCGGATGGACGAAGACGTAAAGCCCGAGATCGGCGACCGCCCGCCAGAACGGGCGCAGCGCCTCGGCGTCGAGCGCGTGGCCTTGCAGTTCCGAGGCGATGACCACGCCGGGAAACCCGAGCTCGACGGCGCAGCGCTTCAATTCGCGCGCGGCCGCACCGGCGTCGAGGGCGGGGGCGTGGGCGAGGCCGATGAACCGGCCCTTGTGCTCGCGCCGACCTTCGCCATGGAATCGTTGATGAGCCGGCAGGTGGCGATGTCGGGTTGGTCGAAGCCCGCGCCGCAGCTCAGAACCTGGGCGTCGATGCCGCATCGATCCATCATGGCGAGACGGCCCGGCAGCTCGGCCAGAAGCGGATTGAGGAAGTACACGGGGTTGCCGCGGTCGTCGAGCTGGATCTGAGGGGCGTTCTCGCGCATCAGTTCGGGCGGCGTGTAATGGGTCTGGAAATCGACGATCACGGCGCGCTCCCTCCCGTCGGCTCTTAATTGGCCGGAGTGTGCGACGGCGCACGGGCGAGCGCCACGGATTTTTCGCGCCGTCGCGGCGCGGCTTTACCGGTGCGCCTCGCTCCTGTACCAATCCGTGCGCGTACCCGCCGTCATGACGGGCGCCCGTTGCCGCAGCCGCGCCATCGACGGCACGTCACAGGGAGGGCGGAATGCCCCACGACATGGTCCTGGACAAAAATGTCGGCGTGACGATGCGCGACGGCGCCGTGCTGAGCGCCAATGTGTTCCGGCCGAAGGAACCCGGCAGATACCCTGTCATCATGACGTTCGGTCCTTATGGCAAGGACGTGCATATGAGCGAGGTGCAGCCGCCCGCTTGGGAGGTGCTGAAGACGCGGTACCCGCAGATCCTGCAGCAATCCTCGTGCAAGTATCTCGTCTTCGAGACGCCCGATCCCGAGCTGTGGGTGCCGCACGGCTATGTCGTGGTCAAGCTCGATTCGCGCGGCGCCGGCAAATCGCCGGGCAAGCTCGACGCCAATTCGCCGGCCGAGTTCCGCGACTTCTACGACGCCATCTTGTGGGCCGGCACCGCGCCCTGGAGCAGCGGCAAGATCGGGCTTCTCGGCATCTCCTATTACGCTGCCGGCCAGTGGGCGATCGCGGCGCAGCGCCCGCCTTATCTCGCTGCGTTGCTGCCGTGGCAGGGCACCTATGATTTCTTCCGCGACCGCACACGCTCGGACGGCATCTTTTCCGCCGGTTTTCTCGGGCGATGGTGGGCGCGCACCGTGCTCCGCAATCAGCACGGCAATCCCGACAGCCCGCTCCACGATATCGACACCGGCGAACGCAATACCGGACCCGCGCGCCTCACGCCCGCGCAACTCGAAGCGAACCGCGAGGACTATATCGCCGATGTTCTCGCCCACCCCACCCTCGACGAATGGTATCGCGCGCGCATTCCCGATCTGGAGAACATCGAACTGCCGACGCTCGCGGTCGCGAATTGGGGCGGGCTCGCGCTGCATCTGCGCGGCACGATCGCGGGATGGATGGGCATCAAGTCGCGCGAGAAATGGCTCAAGGTGCAGTCGGGCCCCTATTTCATCACCTTCCTGCTGCCCGAGACCATCGCCCTGCAGCGGCGCTTCTTCGACCGCTATCTCAAGGGCATCGACAATGGCTGGGAGAGCGAGAAGCGGGTCGAGGTGCAGGTGCGCGCGGCCGACGACACGGTGAAGCGCACCATCGCCGCCGCCGACTGGCCGCTGCCGCAGACGCAATGGACGCGGCTTCATCTCGACGCCGCAGCGAAGACACTGGCGCCCGACGCGCCCAGGGAGGCGGCGAGCGCGCGCTATCCGGCGCTGAGCGAGGGCGTGACCTTCACCACCGCGCCGATGGAGCGAGACACCGAGATCGCCGGGCCGGTCAAGCTCAGGCTCCACGTCTCCTCGACCACCGACGACATGGACATGTTCGCGACGCTGCGCGCCTTCGATCCCGACGGCAAGGAGGTCGTGTTCTTCAGCTCGACCGCGCCCAAGGCGCCGGTGTCGCAGGGCTGGCTGCGCGTGTCGCAGCGCAAGCTCGACCCGGCGCGGACCACCGAATACCGGCCCTACCACAGCCATGACGAGAGCCAGTGGCTCGTCCCGGGCGAGGCCTACGCGATCGACGTCGAAATCTGGCCGACCAGCGTGGCGCTGCCCAAGGGCTATCGTCTCGCCCTGACGCTCCAGGGCCAGGATTTCGATCGGCCCGGCGTGCCGCGCGAGACCGATACCGGCTGGTTCACCCATGACGATCCGCGCGACCGCCCGCCGGCGCGCTATGGCGGCATCAACACGATTTACACCGGCGCCGGACGCGACAGCCATCTGCTGCTTCCGGTCATCCCGGCATGAATTGCGGCGATTTGCGACGCGCGCCGGTTGTGGCACAATCGCCGCCTAGCCGCGGAGCCGGGCGATGGAAGGATTGAGCGCACCGTTGACGGTCACGAAACTGGCGCCGGCGATCGGCGCCGAGATTTCGGGCATCGATCTCGGCCATCCGCTCGACGCGCCGACGATTACCGCGCTGCGCCGCGCCTGGCACGATCATGCCGTGCTGCTGGTGCGGGGACAGTCGTTGAGCGAGGCCGACCAGGTCCGTTACGGCGAATATTTCGGCGTGCTCGGCACGGCGCTCTCCGCAAGCCGCGTCGTGCCGGCCCATCCATCGGTGATGTTCGTCTCCAACATTCGCAAGGACGGCCAACTCATCGGCCGGCTGCCGGACGGCGAGATGTTCTTCCACTCCGACCAGTGCTATCTCGCGACGCCGCCCGCCGGCACCATGCTTTACGGCATCGAGCTGCCGTCCGCCGGCGGGAACACGCTTTTCGCCAGCGCCTACGCCGCTTACGACGCGCTGCCGGCGGCGATGAAGGCGCGGCTTGAAGGGCTCGCGGCGCTCAACGCTTACGATCTCCAGAACAGCGCGACCAAGCGCGGCGCGCTGCCGGACGACGCGCCGCGCTATGTCCATCCGGTCGTGCGCGTCCATCCCGCGACCGGGCGCAAGGCGCTCTACGTCAACCGGCTGATGACGCAGCACGTCGTCGGCATGAAGGAAGCGGAGAGCGAAGCGCTGCTCGCACAACTGTTCGACCACCAGGAGCAGCGGCACTTCATCTACGAGCATGTCTGGCGCGTGGGCGACGTGATCCTGTGGGACAACCGCTGCACGCTTCACGCCCGTACCGATTTCGACCCCGCCGAGCGGCGCCTGCTGCGCCGCATCACCGTGCTGGGCGAGCACGCCGCCTGATGCACACGAAAGACTGGAGGACCGCATGACGGGGTTCTACGACCAGAAGCCCGGCGCCAAGAAGCCCCGCGCCAAGAAGGACGCGGAGCCGCCCGTCGACGTCGAGCACGCGCGTCTCCTGCCCGACCACGTCCACCCGCACGATCCCGCGCATGACCATGACCATGACCATGACGATGCCGACGCTCCTGCCGGCCCCGGCCATAACCGCGCGCAGAAGGTCGTATGGGAGCGGTGGCAGAAGAAGCGCACTTTCGTGCGCGCGCTCGAGGGAACCTACGGCAACCTCACCAAGAGCCTGCTCGAACAGCCGCGCGTCTATTCCTCGCGCAACCTGCCGTGGAAGGGCGGCCCGCAGCTTTACGGCAAGCACGTCATCAGCCCGCAATCGGCCGCCGTCACCCAATCGATCGAGACCCACATCGAAGTGTACGCGCCCGGCGCCTACGGCCAGAAGCACGGCCACCTCAACAGCGCGGTCTTCTACATCCTCAAAGGCCGCGGCCACGACGTCCATGACGGGCGCCGCATCGATTGGTCGGCCGGCGATATCATGTTCGTCGAGAACGGCTGCGTGCATCAGCATTTCAACGACGATCCCGACAACGAGGCGATCCTTCTGGTGTTCAAGGCCAAGCCGCTCTTCCTGTTCATGCACCTCCTTTACCAGAAGATCGTCTCCTATCCGCCGGAGACGCTGCCCGAAGGTCACGAGGACTACCGGCCGCCGACCGATCTCTGAGCGTTGCCGCGCCGATATGGAGAAGCCGATGCCAGCTCCCGATGAACGCGACGTCGCCCATCGCGGCGACAAGATCTGCCGGTTCCGCGCCGAGGACATCGAGAAATCCGCGGAGTTCCGCCGCCTTTACGCCGCCGCCACCAATATCGTGACCGCCGACGACCAGCCGTTCGAGCGCTCGCCCGACGGCCTCATCAAGCATCTCGTCAACCCCCGCATGAACACGCGGGAATGCTGCGTCGATGCCTATATGCAGTTCCTGCCGCCGGGCGGCCGTTCGGGCCGGCACCGCCACATGTGGGAGGAGATCATCTTCGTCGTCGAGGGCGCCGGCTACGATCTCCACTGGGATTTGAAGTTCGATTGCGTCGATCAGTACGACTGGGATTGGGAGCAGGAGGCCAAGCGCTTCATGTGGCAGCGCGGCGACTTCATCTATGTCCCGCCCTTCTCCATCCACCAGCACTTCAACGCCATCGCCGACAGCGAGGCGCGCCTCATCGTCATCAGCAACCGCATCGTCAAGGCGATGGGCTTCGACTGGCTCGACCAGCTCGAGCACGCGCCGGGATTCTGAGGCGCGCTACTTCACGCTGGCGGCCGCCTGGTGCACGAGCTTGGCGTCGATCACCTGGTCGAACGCCAACGGCCCCTTGTAATTGAGCCGTCCGTTCTTGCGGTGGACGGTCTCTTCCTTCCGCAGTCCGGCTTCGAATTTCGCAATGTCGAGATTGGGATCGATCTCAAAAGGCGTGCTCTGCTCGATCGCCTCGATTTGGAGTCCGGTCTGCTTGGCGATGATGGCGGCCAGTTCCGGGTTCTTGTTGTAGGGGCCCTGCGCCAGCCGGGCGCCGCGCACGAGCGCACGCAGGAAATCGAGCGCGACCTTGGGGCGGTCATGCATGAATTTCGTTCCGAAGAAGACGAAGGTGGTGGCAATGCCCTCGCCGATGCCGGCCTCGGGCTTGAGGAGCACGACGCTGCCCGCCATCTGGGCGGCGGTGGACAAGGGCTCGGGCAGGAAGCCCGCATCGATCGCTCCGTTCTTGAACGCGACGAATTGCTGCGCGAATCCCAGCGGGGTCAGATCGACGTCCTTGAGCTCCATGCCGTATTTCTCGAGCATGAGCGTGAGAAAATACTCGGTGATGTCGCCCGGGGCGTTGACGGCAACTTTCCGGCCTTTGAGATCCTTTGCGCTGCGGATCGTACCGGCATCCCACAGCGCCTTGCGCACGAGCGGCTGCGTCGCCATGACGGGTCCCTGGATGCCCATCGCTGCGACGATGCGTAAATCGAACCCCTCATGGGCGGCATTGAAGAAACCGGCAGTGGCCGCGCCGATGCTCACATCGAGCCGGCCGGTCGCCATCGAGGCCACCGTATCGAGCGCGCTGCGCACGTCGCCGGCATCGATCTTGATGCCTTCCTGCGTGAAATAGCCCTTGCCGACCGCGACGTAGAACGGCACCTGGGCCAAGCTTTTGACCAGCTCGACCGAGACGGTCTCCTCCTTGGCCTGCGCGGCCGAGACGAGGAAGCCCAGCACCGCACACGCCGCCACCCAACGCCCGATCATGCTTCTCCTCCCCCAACGCTGCAAACCCGGCTCAGACGTAGCTCGGTTCTTCGCCGCGATCCAAGGCGTCGCCGCCTGCGGCGATGCCGTTCAGATACTGTTCCCAGACCAGAAGGTTGAGGCGGCAGGCCTGCACCACCTGGTCCGCCATGCCGAGCCGGTCGGCATATTCGCGCGATCGTGTTCCAGCCGAGATCGGAATGGGCGATGTCCGCCGCCTCGTGCAGTTCGAAGAAATCGAGCTCTTCGTCTTTGAGCCCGAAGAGCTTGCCCCAGCGCTGCCGCTCGAGGCCGAACCAGCCGCGTTTCTTGAACAGACCCTCGCCGTAGCCGGGGATGTTGGCGCGCTCGGCGCAGGTATTGGCGATGAGCCCTTCGAGCCAGTGCCGGTTCGACATCAGCGCTTCCCAGGCGAGCCAGCAGAGCTGCGTCGACACCAGGAGCCCGGCGCCGCGGTGATGGCCTTGCGCTTGAGGCCGATGCGGACGCCGAGATCCTCGAGGATCGCCCAATGCGGCCGGCCGCCGCCATGCTCGTGATCGGCGATGATCTCCTCGCTGCAGGCGCCGATGATGCGCAGCCGGATCGCCCAGTCGGGGCAGTTGGTGGCGACGCGCAGCTTCAGCACCGAATTGCGCTGGCGCGTGTTCTGGCGATGCTGCATCACGAACATGGCGGCGCGGCCCTTGGTCACGGGCTCGTTGAAGAGCGCGCGTGCGGCGCACATAATCGTCGACCTCGGCATCGAGCCGGCGTACCACCGCCTTGCCGGCGCGCCGTGTGCCGCTTGCCGACTTGCGTGTTGCCGTCGCCTTGAGAAGCCGCCGCGCCATGGTCGCTCCGCTCCCGTCTTTGTCGTAGCGCGGCAAGCTAACCCGATCCGGCTGCGTTCGCCAGCCCTGCGCGGTCGTTGCCGATGGGGACTTCCCCTTGCGGTGGCGACGGCATAATTTCGCCCGAGCATGCCCTCGGCGTGCGCGGAGGCCGCCATGAACGATATCAGCGAACGAACCCAATCCCATTCGCGTCGGGACGTTCGCCACGCCCCATGCCGATCTGCGCGACTGGATCGCGCGGGTCGAGGGGATCGGCGAGCTGATGCGGGTGTCGGGCGTCCACTGGAATCTGGAGATGGGCGCCGTCGCCGAGATGATCTACCAGGCGAAGCCCGACAACCCGCCGGCGATCCTGTTCGAGAACATTCCCGACTATCCCCCCAACTACCGGGTGCTGTCGGGCATGACCAACTCGCCGCGGCGCCTGGCCCTCACGCTGGGCCTGCCGATGCCCGAGCACCCGCTCGACGTGGTGCGGGCCTATCGCGACCGGATGAAGCGCTATCAGCTGATCCCCAACGTCTTCGTCAATGGCGGCCCGGTGCTCGACAACGTCGACCGCGACGATGACGTCGATCTCTACAAGTTTCCCGGTCCCGTTCCTGCACGAACGCGACGGCGGGCGCTATATCGGCACCGGCGACCTCGTCATCATGCGCGACCCCGAGACCGACTGGGTCAATGTCGGCACCTATCGCGTGATGGTCCACGACCGCAACACCGTCGGCCTGTGGATGTCGCCGGGCAAACACGGCCGCCAGATCCGCGAGAAATATTTCCGCGCGGGCAAGCCCTGCCCGGTGGTGATCTGCTGCGGCCAGGACCCGCTCCTGTTCCTGAGCTCGGGCAACGAGGTCTCCTTCGGCGTCTCCGAATTCGCCCATGCCGGCGGCCATCGCGGCGTGCCGTTCGAGACGCTGAAGAGCGAGCTTCACGGCCTGCCGATGCCCGCCCGGGCCGAGATCGTGCTCGAGGGCGAGATCATCCCCGACGTGCTCAAGCCCGAAGGACCGTTCGGCGAATGGACCGGCTATTACGCGAGCTCGGTGCGCGAGGACCCGATCGTGCGCATTCGCCGCGTCTATTATCGCACCGATCCGATCCACACCATGGCGCGGCCCGGACGGCCGCCGTCCGACTATTCGCTCAGCAAATGCGTGATCAAGTCGGCGCTGATCTGGGACCAGGTCGAAAAGGCCGGGCTGCCGGGCGTAGCCGGCGTGTGGTGCCACGAGGCGGGCGGCGGGCGGCTCTTCAACATCATCGCGATCAAGCAGGCCTATGCCGGCCACGCCAAGCAGGCGGCGATGCTCGCCGGCGGCGCCCATGCCGGCAATTATCTCGGCCGCTTCGTCGTGGTGGTCGACGACGACATCGACCCCACCAACAGCTTCGACGTGATCTGGGCGATCGCGACGCGGTGCGATCCGGTCGAGGACATCGACATCATCCGCCGCGCCTGGTCGGGCGCGCTCGATCCGCGCAAGCGCAAGGGCGAGGTGCACAATACCCGCGCCATCGTCGATGCCTGCCGCCCCTATGAATGGATCAACGAATTTCCACCGGTCGCCGAATTGAGCCCGGAGCTCAAGGCCAAGACGCTCTTGAAATGGGGCCACCTCCTGAAGAAGTGAGGCCGGGGGCGGCTCAATAGCCGGCGTCGCGATTGACCGGATAGAGCAGCGTCTCGCCGCGGCGCAGCCGGCGCACGTTCTCGCAGATGCGGCGCACGATGAGATCGCGGCCTCAGGCGGCGCGCGACATGCGGCGTGATGGTGATGCGTGGATGCGCCCAGAGCGGGCTCTCCGCGGGCAGCGGCTCGATGCGGAAGGCATCGAGCGTCGCGGCGGCGAGATGACCACTGTCGAGCGCGGCGATCAGGTCCGCGTCGACGACATGCTGGCCGCGGGCGAGGTTGATCACGGCGGCGCCTTTCGGCAGCCGCGCGAAGGTGGCGGCGCAAAGAATATTCTCGGTCGCGGGCGTGAGCGCCAGCAGGTTGACCACGATCTCGCTGCGGGCCAGGAAATCCGGCAATTGTTCGCGCCCGTGAAAGACGGCGATGCCGTCGGCCACCTTCGCCGTCCGGCTCCAGCCCGCGACCTTGAAGCCGTGATCGCGCAGCGTCTTCGCCGCCGGCAGCCCGATCATGCCGAGCCCCATCACCCCGACCGACCGGTCGGCCGCGGCGAGCCGCGCCTGCGGCCGCCACGCGCGGCTTTGCTGCGCCAGCACGTATTCATGGAGAAAGCGATGATGGCGCAGCACGTGCAAGAGCGCGGTTTCGCTCATCAGCGCGTCGCCATCGGGCTCGCTCGAGCGCGCGACCGGAACGTCGCGCGGCAGGGTCTTGTCGCCGAGCACGCCCTCGGCGCCCGGCGGTCACCGAAACGACAAGGCGCAAATTGGGCAGTTCCGCCAGCGTTCCCGGCGGCAGATGGGTGATCGCCGCGATCTCGATATCGGCGGGGTCGCCGAGCTCGGGCCACACCCGCACGTCGAGGTCCGGCAGCTCCGCGGCGAAGCAGCGCAGCCATTCCGCGGCCGGCGCGCCGATGGGCGTAAGCAGCAGCGCCATGGCCCGCGCCGTCAGGCGAAGAACAATCGCGCGGGATTGTCGACCAGGACCTTGCGCCGCACCGTCGGATCCGGCACCAGATCGGCAAGCCAGCTCACGAGTTGGCCGTCATTCACCATCCTGCCGTGCTGATAGACGTAGGCGTGCGGCCAGTCGGTGCCCCAGATGACGTGGTCGGGCGCCCGCGCGGTGAGCGCGCGCGCGAGCGTGCACACGTCCTCGTACTTCTTGCCGGCGTAGAGATAGCGGTCGAGCGAACTGATCTTGACGTGGATGTTGGGAAGCGCGACGAGATCGAGCAGCACGCGGAATTCCGGCGAACCGACGCCCTTGGCGGGATCGCACAGGCCGAAATGATCGATGATCACCGGCTTGTCGATGCGGCGCAGCAACTCGGCATTTTCCACCATGAGATCGGCGTCGATGTGGAAATCCACCGCCCAGTTCAGCGACCCCAGCCGCGCGATGACCTGCTGCATCGCATCCTTGTCGAACATCGCCCTCGAGGTCGGGGCGGAAATTGAAGCGCACGCCGCGCACGCCCCGGGTGTGGAGCTGCTTGTTGTCCGCCTCGGTCAGCGCCGGGTTGGCGCGAATCATGCCGACGAGGCGCCCCTCGGCCTTGGCGATCGCGTCATGCATCGGCGCGTTATCGAAGCCGTGCACCGCCGGCACGACCATCACGCCGCGCTCGATGCCCACCGCCTTCGCCATGCCGAGCCAGTGCTCGATCGGCGCGGCCGGCGGCGTGTAGAGACGGCTCTCGACGAAGGGGAACACCTGCGGCGGTCCCATCACGTGAAAATGCGTGTCGACCATTCCCGGCGGCAGCGTGAGATGCGGCTTGGTCGGATTGGGATCCGGCGGCAGCGGCACGCGCAGTTTCTGGTCCATCATTCCCTCCTCGCCGGCGGCGTCACTCGTCAACGTGATCGTGGCCGCCGATCCGTCCCGGACGCCAGTAGCCCTCGGAATAGATTTGGTCCTTGCCCATCCCTCGCCCGAGGAGATGGTGGCGCTGCGCCCGGACATTGCCGGTCTCGCCGATGACGATGGCGTGGCCGCGCCCCGGCGGCAACACGAAGCGCTCGATCGCATCGAGAAGAATTCGGCTCGGTCCGGGCGCCGCGCCGTTGCGGCGGAGATAGGCGAGGCTCACGTCGGCGCGCGACTTCAGGACCGGCTCGTCCTGCGGCGTCGCCCACTTCGAGGAAGACGTAAGCCGCGGCGCCGTCGCCCAGCGCCTCGACCAAGGCGAAGATCGCCGGCAGCGCCGTCTCGTCGCCGCTGAACAAATGCCAGTCGGCACCGGCGGCCAGCGCGATGCGGCCGCGCGGGCCGCGAATGTCGATCGCCTGGCCGGGCCGCGCCTCGCGCGCCCAGCGCACCCCCGGCGCGGTGTCGCCGTGCAGCACGAAATCGACATCGATGAGCCGCGTCTGCGGATCGAAATGGCGGATCGTGTAGTGACGGCGCGCCGGCTCGCCGGCCGTTTGCGGGATCTGCAGGACGATCTCCTGGCCGGGGCGCGGGCGAAACTCGTCGAGATTGTCGGCGGTGAGCCGCACCCGCCGCATACGCGGCGAGACGTTGCCGGCGCTCACGACCGCGAGCGTCCACGGCCGGCCGCGTCGCCGCTCGATCTCCGCTTCGCTCAGCGCCGGGCGGGCGGCATCAATCATCGGCGCGACGCGGCTCACGATCTTGTCATCCATGGATGCGGCTCCTATTGCAGCGCCTTATGGGCGATCCCGCGCAGCCGGGTCAAGATCAGTAGGATTTGGGCAGCCCCAGCACCGTTTCCGCGATGTAGCACAGGATGAGCTGCGGGCTTACCGGCGCCAGCCGCGTGATCATCACCTCGCGCAGCAGCCGCTCGACATGGTACTCCCTGGCATAGCCGTAGCCGCCGAGCGTGGTCATCGCGGTCTCGCACGCCTTCACGCCGGCCTCGGCCGCGAGATACTTGGCGGCATTGGCCGCCGCGCCTGCCGGCCGGCCGTTGTCATAGTCCCAGGCTGCGCGCTGCATCATGAGCTGCGCCGCCTCGAGCTCGATCCAGCGCTCGGCCAGCGGATGCTGGATGCCCTGGTTCTGGCCGATCGCCCGGCCGAACACGATGCGCTCCTTGGCATAGGCGGCGGCGCGCGCGAGGGCGGCGCGGCCGATGCCGACGGCCTCGGCGGCGACGAGGATGCGCTCGGGGTTGAGGCCGTGGAGGATGTATTCGAAGCCCCTGCCCTCCTCGCCGATGCGGTCGTCCTCCGGCACTTCGAGCCCGTCGATGAAGAGCTGGTTCGAATCGACCGCCTTGCGCCCCATCTTCTCGATCTCGCGCACCTCGACGAAGCGGCGGTCGAGCGTGGTGTAGAACAAGCTGAGGCCGTGGGTGCGGCGCGCGGCCGCGGCGAGCGGCGTGGTGCGCGCCAGAATGAGCATCTTCTCCGCCACCTGCGCCGTCGAAATCCAGATCTTGGCGCCGGAGAGGACATAGCGATCGCCGCGGCGGTGCGCGCGCGTCTCGATCCGGGCGGTGTCGAGGCCGGCATTGGGCTCGGTCACGGCGAAACACGCCTTTTCGGCGCCCGCGACGAGCGGCGGCAGCATGCGGCGCTTCTGCGCGTCGGTGCCGAACTTCACCACCGGATTGAGGCCGAAGATGTTCATGTGCACCGACGAGGCGCCGGCCATGGCAGCGCCGGATTCCGCGATCGCCTGCATCATGATCGCGGCCTCGGCGACGCCGAGTCCCGCGCCGCCATAGTCCTCGGGCACGCAGATGCCGAGCCAGCCGTCGTCCGCAAGCGCCCGATGAAATTCGAACGGGAAGCCGCCGTCACGGTCGCGCGCGAGCCAATATTCGTCGCCGAACCGCGCGCAGATGCGGGCGACGGCATCGCGTACCGCTTGCTGCTCGGGGGTGAAGGCGAAATCCATTGCGCGGCCGATCTCTCCCGCGTCGCTGGCGCCACGCCTTAAGCGACGGTAGATTGCCCGAGTGAACCCGAAGGAGCAGGGCGATGCAACAGGAGGCACAGGCACACGGCGCAAGCAAGGGGCCGCGCGTGTATCTGGATTACACCCAGGCGGAACTCGATGCCGCCTACGACCAGGCCGCCTACGCGCCCAACCGCGACATCCTTCAGAGCCGCCGCCTCGCCAACAGCGCCGCGGTCCGCCTGCGCCTCGGCGAGCCCGAGCGCTTCGCCTATGGCCCGAGCGAGATCGAGCGCCTCGACGTCTACCGCACCAGGCGCGACAAGGCGCCGATCTTCATCTTCATTCACGGCGGCGCGTGGCGGAATCGGGCTCGCCAAGGAGCATGCCTACGCCGCCGAGACCTTCGTGCGCCTGGGCGCGCATTACGTGGTGCCCGATTTCATGCTGGTCCAGGATGCCGGCCGCAGCCTCATGCCGATAGCGCAGCAGGTGCGCAGCGCCATCGCCTGGACCTACCGCAACGCGACGCGCTTCGGCGGCGATCCGGACCGGCTCTATCTCGCCGGCCATTCCTCGGGCGCGCATCTTGCGGGCTGCGCGCTGATCGCGGATTGGCAAAAGGATTTCGGCGCTCGATCCCGGCTTCATCAAGGGCGTGACGCTGTGCAGCGGCATGTACGACCTCGAGCCGGTGCGGCTGTCGGCGCGCAGCAACTATGTCGATTTCACCGACGAGATCGTGGCGGCGCTGAGCGCGATCCGCCATCTCGACCGGCATCCGGATGCCGCTCGTCCTCGGCTACGGCACGTCGCGAGACGCCGGAATTCCAGCGCCAGGCGCGTGATTTCCACGCGGCGGTGAAGGCGGCCGGCAAGAACGTGAAGCTCTTCGTCGGCGAACATCTACAACCATTTCGAGATGGCCGAGACCCTCGCCAACCCGTTCGGCCTGTTCGGCCGCGCCGTGCTCGAACAGATGGGGCTCGGCCTCACACCGGCTTGAAGCTGCGGCTCCATCGCCACGTCGATGAGCAGCGGCGCGCCGCCGGCGAGGCCGCGCTTGCACCAGATCGACCGCTTCGGCGACGGTCGCCGCACGCTCGGCCGCGACCCCGAGCGAGCGCGCGAGCCCGACATAGTCGATCGCGGGATCGACCAGGTCCATGCCGACATAGCGGTCGGACTGCGCCGCGTGGCCGCGCATCGCATTGAGACGCTGCTTGAGAATGCGATAGGAGCCGTTGTTGAGGATCACCCAGATGGCGGGAATGCGCTCGTGCGCGGCCGTCCACAACGCCTGGCAGGTGTACATCGCGCTGCCGTCGCCGATGAGGCCGACGACCGGACGCTCGCGGCAGCGCGAGCTTCGCGCCGATCGTCGCCGGCAGGCCCCAGCCGATGCCGCCGCCGCGCAGCCCATAAAAGACTCTGCGCATCGTCGCCGGCAATGAGCTGGCGCAGCCCGGCGCCGGACGAGATCGTCTCGTCGATCACCACTGCGTCTCTTCGGCAGCACCGATCCCAGCGCCTCGAACAGCGCCAAGGGCTGCACCGGGCGCTTGCCGGCATCGCCGCGTGCCCGCGCGCGCAACGCCTCGCGTGCGGCGAGATTCGCTTTCTCGGCCGCTTCGAGCCGGATCGCGCGCGCGGGCGCGCTCGGCCTCGCCCATCCGCTCGGCGAGCATCGCGGTGAGATCGGGCAAGGTCGCCTTGGGATCGCCGAGGATCGCGACCTCGGCCGGATAGTTCTTGCCCAGCTCCCACGGATCGATGTCGAGATGAATGATCTTGAAGCCGGGCGGCACCGTCTCGGTCGGTGACGGCAGCGACATCGCGAAACAGATCGCCGCCAACCGAGAACAGCAGATCGTGCTGTTCGAGAATGGCGCGCACCTGCGGCTGCAGCCGCGGCATGGTGCCGCGGAACAGCGGATGCGAGGCCGGGAAACGACGCCGTGCGGGAATGAGCTCGGCATAGACCGGCGCGCCGAGCATCTCGGCGAGCGCGACGATCTCGGGCAAGGCGCGGCCCTGCGCCACGGCGTCGCCGGCGATGACGAGCGGGCGCTCCGCCTTGGCCAACAGCGCCGCCGCCGCCGCCAGCGCCTCGCGGTCGCCGCGCAGCCGCGGCGCGACGCGGGTCGGCGCGCCAAGGTCGACCTCGCCCTCGGCCTTGAGCACGTCGGCCGGCAGCGACAGAAACACCGGCCCGGTCGGCGGCGCCAGCGCGGTCTTCACGGCGCGATGCACCAGCCGCGGCAGGTCGGCGAGGCGATGCACCTCGCTCGACCATTTCACCAGCGGGCGGGCGAGGGTCGGCAGATCGGCCCACAGGATCGGCTCGGTGACGCTGAAATCCTGGTCGTGCTGGCCGGCGGTGACGAGGATCGGCGATCCCGCCTTCTGCGCGTCGTAGAGCATGCCCATGGCATTGCCGAGCCCGGGCGTCACGTGCAGGCTCACCACGGCGAGCTTGCCCGAGGCCTGGGCATAGCCGTCCGCCATCGCCATCACCGCCGCCTCCTGCAGCGCCAGCACGTAGCGCAGCCCGTCGGCGACGGCGAGCGCGTCCATCAGCGGCAACTCGGTCGTGCCGGGATTGCCGAACATGAAGTCGACGCCTTCCTGCTTCAGCACCTCGAGCAGGGCGCGCTTTCCGGAGAGTTGAGGCAAGCCATCCTCCTTCGTCGCCGACGCCGCGCTCAATTCCTTTGCGCGGCGCCTCTAGGCATAGATCGGCGGCACCAGAAAGCCCGCCGCCTCGCCCGCGCCGCCGAGCAGTGCCGGCGCGCCGAGCACGACCGGCCCGCCGTCGATGTCGAGGCACGCCTGCACCGAGACCAGCGAAGCGGCGCCCGGGTCCGGCGCGGCGCGCCCAGCCGCGATCCCAACAGCGGCGCGAGCGGCTGCGCCACGCGGCAGCCCTCGACCAGCCAAGACGCGATGCCGTCGAAGCCGCTGCGCATCCGGCAGCGCCGCTACCGCCGCCGCAAGGCGCTCGGCCGCGCGCAGCGCGAGCGGTGCCTCGTGCCGCGTCGCGACACACGGTCCGCGGCGGCGCGCACCCAGACGCCCTTGTAGGCGACGGTGGCGCGGATCGCGAAGCGCGCGCCGAGCGGCGCCTTGCCTTCGAGCCGCCGCAGGTGCCGTGTCCGCGCGCGAGATCGGGCGCGATGGCGACGTAGCATTCCTCTGCGCCCTCCTGGCGCGCGGCTTCCTCGACCGCGGCGATCGCGGCGTTGGCGTCGGCGGCCGGGCGTCGATGCCCGCGCCAGCGCCGCGTGCGCGATCGCGCCGGCATGCGCGGCGAGCGCCACCTCGACCGGATCGGCCCGCTCGCGCAGCGGCGCGAACAGCGCCGTCGCATCGACCAGTCGTGGCGCCGGCGCTCGCGCATGTCGGCGGCGATGCCGGCGGGCAGCGCATCGAGATCGGCGACGCCGACCGTGCCGCCGCCGCGCCGCCGCGATCCGTCCGGCCTCGACGCCGATGCGCGCCGCGCTCACCACCTCGGCGATGCGGCTCGTCGCCTCGATCCAGAACCGTCACCCGCTTGGACAGCGCGGCGACGAGGCGCGGCTCGCCGTCGCGCGGCAGCACCAGCATCGCCTCCGACCAATAGGGCACGAAGCCGCAGAGCCACGACACCCCGGCGGGCCGCGTGTTGTTGGTATAGACCGCGAGCGCATCGAGCCCCGCCGCGCGCATCGCCGCGCGCATCCGCTCGACCCGCGCCGCAAGCGCCGCCTCGGGCAGCTCGCGTCCTCGACCAGGCGATCAGTCCGCGCCGCATCGCCCGCCCCGCCTCACGCCGTCTCGAACAGTTCGCGCGGCGTGCCGATCAGCACGTCGGCGCCGCGTCTCCGTCACGACCACCGCATCGCCCAGCACCATGTAGCCGACCTCGGGATGATAGGTGTTGGGATGGACGACGAGCGCCATGCCCGGCTCGAGCACGGTGTCGACGTCCTCGAGGATGTGCGGCTTCGAATCGGCGAAGAGCCCCAGCCCGTGGCCGCGCACCCGGGTGTAGCGGTCGGTGACATAGTCGCCGAGCCCGTATTTGCGGAACACGTCGTTCTCGGCGCGGGCGATGTCGGCAGCGGTCGCGCCCGGACGAACCGCGGCGATCCCCGCCTCGAGCGCCTCGCGATAGACGCCGAAGGCGCGGCGCTGCGTGTCGGTCGCCTTGCCCGACCACCAGCGTGCGGCAGATCTGCGCGTAATAGCCCTCGAGCGCCGGCGTCAGCTCGGTGGTGACGAGGTCGCCCGGCTGCGATGCGCCGGTCCGACGGCGGCGCCATGCCGAGCACGTCGCGTCCGCCCGAGCCGAGGATCATGAAATTGTCGGGGCAGCCCTGCGCGCGCAGATAGCCTTCGACCGCGGCGCAGAGCTCGTATTGCCGCCGTCCCGGCCGCGCCGCTTCCCGGAACACGACATAAGCCGTCGTCGGCGAGCTTCGCCGCGCGCCGGATCGCGTCGATCTCGTGCCGGCAGCTTGTGCATGAGGAGCCGGTCCATGCAGCGCGGTCGCCGTCCTCGAGCGCGAAGCCGCGCGCCGGGTCGGCCAGCCAGGACGGCAGCGAACCGCCGCGGCGCCGCGGCGATGCGCCGGTTGGCGATGCGCTCGAGCTGGGCTGCCGACGCCGCGGGCGATGTCGGCGACGAGATCGATCGTCGATGCCCGCGCATTCGGCCTCGGCGCGCTCGGCCTCGACCGCGCTGTCGAGATAGAGCCGCGGCACGCCCGTCGGCGGTGACGACCGCGATGCCGTGGCCTTCGAGAATGCCGAAATCGGCTGACATAGCGCAGATAGTCGCCCTGCCACGCATTGCCGTAGACGACCATCGCGTCGATGCCCGCCGCGCTCATCGCCTCGCGCAGACGCGCGCGTCGTCAATTCCGCCAGCATCGGGTCTTCTCCCTGGCGCCCCGGCCGCGACCGGCCGGAAGCGGTCGCACCGGTCCTAGGATGGAGGAAAGGGTGGACTGGGCAAGGCGCTTGGCATCCATTAGAATCGGCCTAGAATCATCCCCAACATCGCGGCGGCCGTCCGGGGTCGATGGCCGCAAGGAGAGGAAACCATGGCAGTCATCAAGGTACGGGACATCGCCTACGGCCGGCTGCGCTCGCCCGATCTCGACGTGCAGGAAGAGTTCCTGACCGATTTCGGCATGGTGCGCACCGCGCGCACGGCGACGGCGCTCTACATGCGCGGCACCGATCCGGAGCACCATCTGCACGTCACCGAAAAGGGCGATCCCGCCTTTCTCGGCATGGCGTGGTGGGCGAAGAGCGAGGACGATCTGAAGGCGGTGGCGAAGCTGCCGGGCGCCTCGGGCGTCGAGCACATGGACGAGCCCGGCGGCGGCCAGCGCGTCCGGCTCAAGGAGCCGAACGGCTACACCATCGAGGTCGTGTACGGCATCGAGAAGCCGGCGCCGATCCAGGTCCAGCGCCAGGCGATCAACACCGGACCGGAACCGCTCAACCGCCGCGGCGAATTGATGCGCATCCGCAAGGGCCCGTCGTCGGTCAAGCGCATCGCGCACGGCGTCATGGGCACGCCCAAGAACATCGAGACCGTGAAATGGTTCCGCGACGTGCTGGGCCTCGTCTGCTCGGATGACGTCTATGCCGGCAGCAAGGAGAACGTCATCGGCTCGTTCAACCGTTGCGATTGCGGCGACGAGTATGTCGATCATCACGTGTTCTTCTGCATGAAGCACGAGAAGGTCGGGCTCAATCACTTCTCGTTCGAGGTGCAGGACATCGACGACGTGTTCATGGGCCACGAATATCTCGAGACCAAGAAGAAGTACGAGCACATGTGGGGCATCGGGCGCCATCTCCTCGGCAGCCAGGTCTATGACTATTGGGCCGACCCGTGGGGCCGCGTGCACGAGCATTGGGCCGACAGCGACCGTCTCAACATCCGCAACGGTTCGAACCTCTTGTCGGTGGAGCAGGGCTTCACCTCGCAATGGGGCGAAGGCCCGCCGCCCAAGTTCATCGGCCACGTCAGCCCCTGACCCATCAGCCAATCGCCGCCCGCCCCTTGCCCTTGCCGCTCGGCAGGCGCCAGGGCGGGCGGTACCATTTTCCGCGGAGACGTCGATGCCCGATATCCTGTCGAACCTGAACGGCCCGGTGCTGGAGATCACGCTCAACCGTCCTGAGCACGGCAATGGCGCGACCGACGCCATGGCGGTCGAGGTCGCGCGCCTCATCAACGAGGCGCCGGACGCGGCGCAATGCATCGTGCTGCGCGGCGCCGGCAGCGATTTCTGCGTCGGCCGCGCGACCATGGGGCAGCAGCCATCGGGCCCGGTCGAGGCGCTCGAGCGCAAGCGCGCCTTCGACGTGATCTTCGACTGCTACGGCGCCATCCGCAATTCGCCCATCCCCGTCATCTGCGTCGTCCAGGGCCGCGCTTTGGGCTTCGGCTGCGCCATCGCCGCAGTCGCCGACATCACCATCGCCAGCGACAAGGCAGCGTTCCAGGTGCCGGAGATGGCGCATAACATCCTGCCGACCATGGTGATGTCGTCCTTCGTCGACCGAGTGCCGCGCAAGGCGTTCTCGTATCTGGTCTATTCAACCGCGGTCATCGGTCCCGAGCGGGCGCTCAGCTTCGGCATCGTCAGCGACGTGGTGCCGGCGGCGCAACTCGACGACGCCGTGCACAAGCTCACCGCGGCGATCCTCAAGGCGCCGCCCCCGGCGATCCGCGGCGTCAAGGAATATGCCAAGACCGCCTTCAGCATGCACACCGAAGGCGCGGTCGATTTCGCCCGCAACATTCACGCGGTGATCAACGCGTCGTCGGAGATGCGGCGAAAGGGGTGAGCCGCCTCAGTACATGACCGCCCGCAGCGGCTGCACCTGCGGCCCGGCCGAGGGAAACGCGCTCAGCTCCGCATCCGGCACCGAGCCCCACATGCAGACCGCGTATTGGTCGAAGGCGAACTGACGCGGCCGGTAGCTCGCCTCGTCCGCGGGCATGATGTGCTTCACGCCGCACGAGTATTCATAAACCATCCCTTCGGGGCCGCGGAAATAGAGCATGACCGCCGTCGAGAGCGGATGGCGCCCGGGCCCGAGCAGTATCTTCACGCCGCGCTCCTTGAGGAAGTACCAGGAGCGCATAACGTCGTCGATGTCCTCAACCTGGTGGTTGATGTGCTGCACGCCGCTGCGCGCGGCCGGGAACAGCGCCAGCGAGTGATGCGCAGTGTCGATGCGCAGCAGCGGCGCGGCGCCGATCCAGTCGGAGACGCGCGCATTGCACAATCCGGTCCAGAACCGCTCGTCGCGCGGCGCGTCGCGGGTGTAAAGCCCGATATGGCTGAAATGCGTGATGCCCGCATCGCGCGACGGGAAATAGCGTATCCCCGAGTGATAGGGCCGTGCCACGATCTCGATCCGATTGCCGCTCGGGTCGGTTGAGGCGACGAACGCCTTGACGCGGCGCTTGTCGCATTCATCCGCCGTGCCGAGATGCACCGGGCGGCCCGCCTTCTCGAGCTCGGCCGCCACGTTGTCGAGGTCGTCGGGATCGAGGAGGTCGAAGCCGATGGCCTGATCCTGCGGATCACCCTCGAAATAGACCAGCGTGTGGTCGCGCGTATCGCCGCGCACCGTGACCTTGTCGCTGCGGAAATAGGCGGCTTTGCCCTCGCGCGCCACTAGCTGCAGGCCGATGATGTCGGTCACAAACCGGATCGCGCCCTCGAGATCGGCCGTGCCGATACGGAGATAGCGGATGTCGTGCAGGTTGATCATGGCGTCCGTTCCCTTCAGCGCTTCGCAGCGCACCGAGATCAGGATGGGTCAGGCGGCGCGGGCACGGCGCTGCGGGCGCGATTTGCGCGCCGGCGCGGTCGGTGCCTGCGCGAGCGCGGCAGCCGCCTCGCCGATCCGCTCGAGCCCGCGTTTGAGTGCCTGCTGCTCCCGCGTCGGGAGCCCGCGGTTCAGCGCGGATTTCGAAACTGGTAGCGGCGACGGCAAGCTTGCCCGCCAGCGTACGGCCCGGATCGGTGATGCGAATACGGACGGCGCGCGCGTCCTTGCCCGAGCGCCGCCGCGTGACCAGCCGCCGCGTCTGCATCGTCCCGATCAGGCGCGACAACGTCGACATCTCGACCTCGGCCATCGCCGCGAGATCGCCGAGCCGCTGATCGTCGTGGTGAGCCAGCGTGACCAGCACCCGATACATCGCAAGCGACACCTTGTGGCGGCCAAGCTCGCGCACCTCGAAGGCACCGGACGCGCTCGCAGCCGCTCGGCTCAGCAGGAAGAGTAATGCACTGCTCAAATCCGTCATTTCTTTCGACCCGCCATTTCTGCCACGCCGCTACCATAAGCGGTGATCCCTGCCGTCGCAAGGGATCGCGCTCGAGCTGCGGGATTGCCGCACATCTCACCGTCGCTCCGAGATTGCGTGCCCCGCCGCCGCCAGCAGCAGGAAAAGATTGTTCTCGGCAATGGTGATTTCGATATGGCGGCCTTGGGGACCGAAACCTCACCGCTGCACCACGCGCGGGCGCTGCCCGCGGAACCTGTCGCCGCGGATATCGCGCCCGAATACCCCACCACATTGAGCCGGCCGCCGCGACCAGTCGAGACCGTCGCATCAGGCGAAGCGGTGACGACGCGCGCGGCGAAACGGCGCCGGTGCGCAGTTCAATCGGTGGAACGGGCCGCCGCCTCCCGGTTGCGGACGATGCCGTGACCGCTGACCTCGGCACCGGCATTGGCGCTGAGCCGCCGATAGAACAGGAGCGAAACCAGCGCGAGGCAGCCCACGGCCACGAACGCGAGCCGCACGTCGCGCGCGGCGAGCGCGGTCGCCGCGGCGCCACGTGAGATCAGCGCAAGATGCAGCAGAACGGCGCCGGTGGCGATCCCGGCGCCGCTGCATAGTTGCTGAACCATGCTGGCAAAGCTGGTCGCGGCGCTCATGTCGCTCCCCATGATCTCGGCATATTGCAGCGTGCTGAGCGCGTTGTATTGCAGCGACCGCAGGAAGCCCGCGACGAGAAAGACGCCGAAGATGACGGATGCCGGCGTCGCCGCGCCAATGAGCGCCGGAACGGCGATCGCCAGACCGCTCAGGACGCCGTTATAGATGAGGACCTTCTTGAAGCCGAAGCGGCGCAGCACTGCCGGCGCAGCCGCGTTCATGGCGATGTTGCCGAGCGCATCGGCGAAGATGAGCACGCCCGAGACGAAAGCGGTCATGCCGAGCCCGACCTGGAGAAACACCGGCAGAAGGAACGGGATCGAACCGGCACTGACGCGGAAAAACAGCCCGCCCCAGATGCCGACCGAGAAGGTCGGCAGCCGGAAGAGCGAAAGGTCGATCAGGGGATAGGGATGGCGCTGCGCATGCAGGACCGCGATCACGCCGATCGCAAGGCCGATGGCGAGCAGCCCGACGAATGCGAGGTCCGCACCCGCGCCGCCCCGCGCGGCGAGATCGAGGCTGTAGAGGATCGAGGCGAGCGATACGCCGCTGAGCAGGAAGCCGAGCCAGTCGAGCGGCGGCGTCTGCGGCTCGCGGAAGTTCTTGATGAGGAAGCTCACCAGCACCATGCCCATGATGCCGATCGGGATATTGAGGAAGAACACCCAGCGCCAGGACACATAGGTGGTGATGAAGCCGCCGATCGGCGGGCCCACCACCGGCCCGAGAAAGGCCGGGCACGACGAGATAGGCCATGGCGCGCACATATTCCGAACGGTCGACGCTGCGCAGCAGGACGAGCCGCCCCACCGGCACCATCATCGCGCCGCCGATGCCCTGCACGACCCGCGCCACGACCAACTCGAAGCAGATTGTTGCTGAGGCCGCAGAACACCGACGCGATCGTGAACACGCCGATCGCGGCGCGAAAGATGGTGCGCGCGCCATAGCGGTCGGCGATCCAGCCGCTCAACGGGATGAAGATGGCGAGGCTCAGCATGTAGGCGGTGACGCCGAGGCTGAGCTGCACCGTATCCGAGCCGAAGGACCGCGCCATCGCCGGCAGCGCCGTCGTGATGACGGTGCCGGTGAAGGTCTCCATGAAGAAGGCGCAGGCGACGACGAGCGCGACGATCATTGCTCAGCCGCGCTCAATGTGCGGGTATGCCAAGCGCGTCCTTGCGGCGCCCTCGCCCCGTCGTACCGGACATGCCGCGACGACGCGGCCCTTCACATCTCGACGCCGGGACGCTTGAAATTGCGGTCGTGATGGCCCTTGCCGGTCTGGTCGCCGACCTCGAAGAGCCAACGGTAGCCGCCCTCCGGATTGGTCAGTATCTCCCAGCAATTGTCGTCCGCGTCCCAGAAATAGAAGCTGTATGTGCCATGCTGGAGCAGCGGCTTGCTGATCTTGGTGAGCTTCCACTTCTGCGCCTGTTCCATCGTGATGCGATGCGCCGCGTCGACCTCTTCCTTGGTCTTCACGTCGAGGCCGTTGTGGTTGAGAATGTTCATCTCGCCGACATGCTTGCTCTTGACCACGGCGATGCAGTGATTGCCGCCGAGGCGTATCAGCAACGAGAATCTTGCTCGTCTGCACCACCTCCAACCCGAGAAATTCCTGGTAGAATTGCCGCGAGAAATCGAGGTCCCGCGAATCGAGCGTGCCGTGCGATAGGTAATTGAGCTTGAGGGCCGGCTCGACTTTCCGGGCTTCGCTGCCTGCTTCGGCGATCGACATGGGCGCCTCCCGCGCACAATGGTGAACGGCATGGTTTTGCTGCATTTTACAGCGCAGCGCCGATCGCGACAACCATCGCCCCGCCACGCGGCAGCGCGACCGGACGGCCGCCGTGATTCGGCGCTTGCAAGCGTGTGCTTGATCGGCAATGTTCCGCCCGCCCGCAGTGCACGGGTCACGGCAACAGAGAGCTCGTTGTGGCTCCCGCCAACAAGAATGCGGCAACAGCCGACGGCGCGAGCGACGCGATATGGATGAGCTGGAGCGGATTTGGACGGAACTGGGACGTTTGCGCCAGCTCATGGCCGAGACCACGCACGAAGCCGCCTTCAAGAGGCTGCGCGGCATGATCGGCGAGCTGGAAGAACGCCTCGCGAAACTCGAAACCGTACGACGCTCGTCCCCGCCATGAGCTACTGGCGCCGCATCGGGCCTTGCAAAAGCGACACACCGACATAGAAACTTTGACGCATGGACGGCTCGACCCCGCTTTTCCTGCCGCAGATGGGCACCGTTTACCAGGCGGTGACGCCGGTCGCGGAGACGCTGGTGCGCGTCGTCGTCGGCCTCGCGCTCGTGCCGCATGCGCTGCGGTTCTCCTTCGGACTTTTTCCCAACAGCGGCTCGCGCATCCTGAGCTTCGATCTGTTGACGGCGGCGCTCGAGCGTTCGGGCTACCGGCCGGGACGGCTCTGGGCGCTACGCCATCGCCGTGACGGAGCTTGTCGGCGGACCCATGCTGGCGCTCGGCCTCTTCACGCGGCCGGTGGCGCTGGTGATCTTCATCTTTCACGTTAACGCGCTCATCGAGCATTGGCGGTTCGATGGCTATTTCTGGAACAAGCTCGGGCTCGAATACGCGATGATCTGGGCGGCGGCAACGCTGATCTTCGTGGTGCAGGGCGGCGGCCCTTATGCGCTCGATGCCTGGCTCGTCGGCGCGCGAATTCTGAAGCCGGTGACGGCACGGCAGCGATCTGCGAAACTGCACTTGCCGCTCGCAAGCGGCAGGGGCAGGACATGAGACCGCTTCGCTCCGGGTCTGACTTTTGTGCTGGCCGCGGGCTGTGCTTGCGTTCGCCATGCTCGCGCCGCTTCCCGCGGCCGGCGCGAGTCCATGTCGGCATCGGTTTCGGCTTCGGCTTCCCGTTCTATCCGCCGCCGGTGGTCTATGCGCCGCCGCCCTACTATTACTACCCGCCGCCGCCCGTCGTCTATGTACGCCGCCGCCCGCGTACTACCCGCCACCGCCGTCCTACTATCCGCCGCCGCCGGCGGCGCCCGCCTATTATCCGCCGCCGCGCGCCCGCCGCCCTATCCGCGCCGCCGGCCCCTGCGCCGCTCGCAACACAGGACTGCAGAGAATTCCGGACAAAGACCGCGATCGACGGCAGACCGCAGGAAATCGTCGGAACCGCCTGCCGTCAGCCCGACGGAAAGTGGCGCATCGTCCGATTGAATTTTCGCTTGAGCCGATGCTGCCAACGGTCATAGGCTTGGCACATTATCGGGATTGGCGAAGATGGCGTCAGCAGCCGCCGATCGCCGTCGGGCGATCGCTTCCGCGACACGCAACAGCGGACTTTCGGCCAGCCGGGCCTGGAATGGGTGGTCCAGGACTGCCTCACCCTCACCGACGGGATCGCCTACGCGCGGCTCGTCTGCGCCTCCGATCCGACGCGACGCAAGACCCTGTCCTTCGCCGTCCTCGCCGAGCGCAGCCGGTTCCAGCGCCTCGCACCCTGAGGCCGGGTCCGGCCGCCGCCGGGGTTTTGCTTTTTTCGCCCGGATGGCGGATCATGGCCGCAGGCTTTCGAGCGGAGGACAACCATGGCTCCCGACACGATCCAGAGCGCGGTCGAAGAGCGCTTCAACGTCGGCGGCGTCGCACTGCCGCGGCCGTTCCGCATCCGGCGGCTCGGCCATTTCGGCGTTGACATCCAGGACCCCGAGGCCGGGCCGCCGCTTCTACGAGGGGCTGCTGGGCTTCCGCACCTCCGACACGCTCGACATGGGCGGCCGGCTGACGCCCGAGCAGAAGGCGACGGTCGGGCCGACCGTCGGCTATTTCAGCCGCCACGGCACCGACCATCATTCCTTCGTCTGGTTCCCGCGGCGCGCGCGCCAGGCGCTGCTGCCCGATGCCAAGGCGTTTCCGGAGGTCACCACCAACCAGATCACCTGGCAGGTCGGCTCGCTGCGCGAAGTTGTCCAGGGCCTCGAATGGTGCCGCAAGCACGATGTCCGCATCCGCCGCAGCCGGCCGCGACACGCCCGGCTCGAACTGGCACTTCTATCCGATCGATCCCGAGGGCCACACCAACGAGTTCTATTACGGCATCGAGCAGATCGGCTGGGACGGCTTCAGCAAGCCGCCGGCGCTGCACAAGATCACCTACCACAAGCCGCCCGACCTGCCGCACCGCTCCGAATATGCCGAGGTCGCCGAAGGCCTGGGCGACGGGCGTCGATCCGCGCCAGGGCTGGCGCGCCAAGGAGTCGGCGCGAGGAGCGGTTCGATGTCGGCGGCGTGCTGCTCGCCCGGCCGTTCAAGGTGGTGAAGATCGGCCCGGTGCGGCTGTTCGTCAACGATGTCGAGAGCGAGGTGACGGTTCTATCGCGACATGCTGGGCCTGACCGTCACCGAGGAGGTGACGTGGCACGGCCATCGCTGCGTCTTCCTGCGCTGCAACACCGAGCACCACACCATGGCGCTCTATCCGATCGCGCTGCGCGCCGAGCTGGGCCTCAGGACCGACTCGACGCTCATGGCGTTCGGCATGCAGGTCGGCGACTATCAGCAGCTGCGCGATGCCGTCACCTTCCTCAAGGGCAACGGCGTCACGATCAAGTATCTGCCGCCCGAGCTGTTCCCCGGCATCGACTACAGCGCCTTCGCGCTCGATCCCGACGGCCACGCGATGCAGCTCTACTACTACATGGAGCAGATCGGCTGGGACGGACAACCGCGTCCGGCGTCGCTGCGCCCAAAGATCGACAATCAGAACTGGCCCGACACGGTGGCGGGGGCGTCCGACACGTTTGCCGGCGAGGCCTTCCTCGGGCCGCTGGGCTAGCTCGCTCCGAGCCGTCGCTGCCGCTTGTGCCCGCTTCTCTCCTGGTGGCAGGACCGAGGCGGGCGGCAGCGTGATCAACGATAAACCGGCATGGAAGGGAACGCGGCGATGGACGCAGCGGGCGCGGTGAAGAACGGCATCGGACAACCGGTCCTGCGCAAGGAGGATTTGCGCCTCCTCGTCGGCCAGGGCCATTACGGCACCGACATTACCTTGCCACACCAGGCCCATGCAGTGATGGTACGGTCACCGCACGCCCATGCCCGCCTCCGCGCCATCGACAGCACGCCGCGCGCGCCGCCCCCGGCGTGGTCGCGGTGCTGACCGGCGCCGATTTCATGGCCGATGGCATGAAGCCCATTCCGCACAACCCGAGCCTGGTCGGCCCACCCGACGTGGTGCTGCGGCTGCGCCCCGGCTTCGACACCTTCATCTCGACCGATTATCCGATGCCTGCCGACAAGGTCCGGTTCGTCGGCGAAGTCGTCGCCCTGGTTCTCGCCGAGACAATCGAGCAGGCGAAAGACGGCGCCGATCTGGTCGAGGTCGATTACGAGCCGCTGCCCGCCGTCTCCCGCGCGAGCGACGCGGTCAAGGCAGGCGCGCCCAAAGTGTGGGACGAAGCGGCCTCCAATCTCTGCGTCGATGTCGAGGTCGGCGACGCGGCGGCCACCGCCGCCGCCTTCAAGACCGCTGCCGCATGTCGTGCGGCTCGACACCTGGATCCAGCGCGTCACCGGCGTACCGATGGAGACCCGCACTTCGCTCGCGAGCTTTGATGCGTCGAGCGGCAAGTACACGCTCTATGCCGGCACCGGCAGCGGCGTCGCCAAGCAGCGGCTCGATCTCGCGCATATTCTCGGCGTCCCGGCCGAGATGGTGCGCTGCGTCATCGAGGACATGGGCGGCAATTTCGGCACGCGCAATTTCTTCTTTCCCGAATACGCCCTCATCGCCTGGGCGGCGAAGCGCATCGCCCGGCCGGTCAAATGGACGTGCGAGCGGCGCGAAGCCTTTCTCAGCGACTACCAGGGCCGCGACCTCACCGTCGAGGCCGAGCTGGCGCTCGACCAGGACGGCAATTTCCTCGCGGTGCGCGGCTCCAATCTCAGCAATGTCGGCGCACACACGGCGGCCTTCGTGTCGCTGCGCAAGGGCCTAGGGCTCGTCTCGAGCGTCTATCGCATTCCGGTCGGGTATTTCCGCGGCCGCTGCGCCCTGACGCACACCGTCTCGACGACGCCTTATCG
This sequence comes from uncultured Alphaproteobacteria bacterium, assembly GCA_963721625.1. Lineage (GTDB taxonomy): Bacteria > Pseudomonadota > Alphaproteobacteria > ATCC43930 > CGMCC-115725 > DATJLY01. The sequence goes on along the minus strand of CAVRKF010000019.1, from coordinate 89,410 downwards.
CAGCGCCGGCCGGCCCGAAGCGATCTTCATCATGGAGCGACTCATTGACATTGCCGCCGACGTGACCGGCATCGACCCGGTCGCGCTGCGGCGCCGCAATCTTGTTCCGCCCGCGGCCCAGCCCTATGCCAATCCTCTCGGCCTTACCTACGACAACGGCGATTACGAAACGGCGATGGACATGGCGCTGGCGCTCGCCGACTGGAGCGGCTTTCCCGCACGCCGCGCCGAGGCCAAGCGCCGCGGCCGGCTGCGCGGCATCGGCATCGCCAATTATATCGAGATCACCAGCGGCAATCCGCGCGAGCGCACCGAGATCACCGTGCGGCCCGAAGGCGAGGTCGAACTGGTCATGGGCACGATGTCCACCGGCCAGGGCCACGAGACGAGCTTTGCCCAGCTCGTCACCGAATGGCTGGGCGTGCCGTTCGAGAGCATCCGCTATGTCGCTCACGACACCGACCGCGTCGCCGCCGGCGGCGGGTCGCATTCCGGCCGCTCGATGAAGATGGCGTCCATCGTCGTCGGCAAGGCCACCGACGACATCATCGACAAGGGCAAGAAGATCGCCGCCCATCTGCTCGAAGCGGGCGAAAGCGATCTCGAGTTCGACCGCGGCCGCTTCCGCGTCGTCGGTACCGACCGCGAGCTCGGCATCTTCGAAGTGGCCAAGGCCGCGGCGACCCGCAAAGACCTGCCGCCCGATCTGCAAGGCAAGCTCGCCGCCACCTCCGACCAGGTCGTGCCGGTCGCGAGCTTCCCCTATGGCACGCAGGTCTGCGAGGTCGAGGTCGATCCCGATACCGGTGCGGTGGCGATCCTGCGCTACGCCGCCGTCGATGATGTCGGGCGGGCCGTCAACCCGCTCATCCTCCACGGCCAAACCCATGGCGGCATCGCCCAGGGCGCGGGCCAGGCTTTCCTCGAGGAGTGCCATTACGACCGTAAATCGGCGCAGCTCATGTCGGCGTCGTTCATGGATTACGCCATGCCGCGGGCGGACACCTTCCCATCCTTCGCCACGGCGCTGAGCGAGGTGCCGACGCCCACCAACCGGCTGGGCGTCCGCTCCGGCGGCGAAGGCGGCACGACGCCGGCGCTTGCCGTGGTGATCAATGCCATCGTCGATGCCGTCTCCGCGCTGGGCGTACGGCACATCGAGATGCCGGCGACGCCGGAGCGGGTATGGCGGGCAATCCAGGAAGCCAGCATCGCCAGCGCCCGTTAACGTATCGCCGCGGCGACCGGAAACGGGCCGATCGAGGCGCCCAAACCGCCCCGGCAGCCCATTTCCTATGCTACTTGTTTACATCCCTTCTGCTAGGCTTGGCGAGCCTTCGCCCTTCCCCGGTTGCTCTGCGCGCCGATGACCGAGCCTGCCCCCCAAGCCGTTGAACCGTCGCAGCCTCCCCCGCCGTCGGCGGCGGCGGAGGTGCGCCGGCTGCACGAGACCGCGCTGCAGCGGCAACGGGCCGGCGACCTCCAGGGCGCGATCGAATGCTACAACCAGTGCATCGAGCGCGCGCCGACGCTGGCCGACGCCTACAACAATCTCGCCGTCCTCCTGAAGACGGCAAAGCGGGTGCCGGCGGCGATCGCCTGCCTGCGGCGCGCGGTCGGCTATGCCCCGCAGCAATCGGCCCTCCATTCCAATCTCGGCAACCTGTTGTGGATGGCGCTCGAGTTCGACGATGCCATGACGGCGTTCCAGCGCGCGCTCGCGCTCGACGCGAACCGGCCCGAGACCTATCACAATCTCGGCCTTCTCCATTTCAGCCTCGGCAATTTCCAGGCGGCGATCGAGTGCTATGACCGTTCGCTCGCCATCAAGCGGGAGGCCGGGCTGGTGCGCTGGGATCGTGCGCTCGCGCTGCTCGCGAGCGGCGATTACACGCGCGGCTTTGCCGCCTTCGACGAGCGCTTCGACCTCACCGATCCGACGATGGGGTTCGACCGCAAGCTCCAGACCGTGCGGAAGATCCCGCTGCCGCTGTGGAACGGCGAGGCACTCGCCGGCCGGACGCTCTATGTCTATACCGAGCAGGGCTTCGGCGACACGGTGCAGTTCCTCCGCTTCCTGCCCCTCGTTGCCCAGAGCGGCGCGCGCATCATCTTCGATTGTCCGAACGAGTTGTTGCGCCTCGTCGCCGGGTTTCCCGGCATTGCCGAGCTGCGCGGCGACGGCCATCCGCTGCCGGCGGCGGATTTCCACCTGCCGCTGATGAGCCTGCCCGATCGCCTCGGCATCACGCTCGGCACGCTGCCGGCGCGGGTTCCTTATCTCACGCCGCCGGCAAATGCCGGCGCGGCGCTGGCGCGCCGGCCCGGATCGCGGCTCAGCGCCGGCATCTGCTGGGCCGGGCGTCCGCATCATGCCAACGACCATAACCGCTCGATCGCGCTCGAGCTTTTCCTTGAACTGTGCGACCTTCCCGGCCTGACGCTCTACAGCCTGCAGAAGGGGCCGCGCGCCGCCGACATCGCCGAGCAATGCGCCCAGGCGCTGGTGCGCGACCTGTCGCCGCAGATCGAGGACTTCGCCGACACGGCGCGGTTCATCCAGCAACTGGATCTCGTCATCACGGCGGATACGGCGGTCGCGCATCTCGCCGGCGCGCTCGGCCGCCCGACGCTCGTGCTGCTGCCGTTTACGGCCGACTGGCGCTGGCTCGGCCGGCGCGAGGATTTGCCGTGGTACCCGACGCTGCGGCTCATTCGCCAGCCGTCGCCGCGCGATTGGAAGCCCGTGATGCGCCGGGTGCATGACATGCTGACCGGCACCCTCGCCACGCGACGCTAAATCGATGGAGCCTCGACCATGACGATACTGCGACAGCCTCTCGAAACGGCGATGTGCGCCGCGGCCGTGGCGCTGTGCCTTGCCGCGGCGGCGCCGGCCCGCGCCGCGGGCGATGCGATCGCCAATCTCGGCGCCCAGCCGATCACGGCAGTCGGAGATCGACCAGTATCTTCCGCCCCTTTCCCCGGACCAGCGGGAGCAGGCGGCGAAGGACCCCAGCGTCGCGTCGCAGCTCGTGCGCAGCGCCATCGGCCGCAAGCTCCTGCTCGACGAGGCGTTGAAGAATTCGTGGCTGAAGAAACCGGAAATCGCCGCCGAGATCGAGCGTGGCCGCGACGAGATCCTGATCACCGCCTATCTGCAATCGGTGGCGCTGCCGTCGCCGTCCTATCCGAGCGAGGATGAGATCCGCCAAGCCTACGACGCCAACCGCGACAAATTCACCATCCCCACCGAATACCATGTCGCGCAGATCTTCATCGCCGAGCCGCAAGGGCAAGAAGGAACAGGCGGCCGCCGAGAAAAAGGCGCGCGAGATTTCGGCGCAAGGCGAAGGCGAATGGCGCGGATTTCGCCGCGCTCGCCCGCGACCAGTTCCGATGACGCGAACAGCGCGCCGCGCGGCGGCGACCTCGGCTGGCTTCCGGAGAACCAGCTCCTGCCCGAGGTCGCGACCGCGGTCGAGGCGCTGAACGGGAACGGCATTACCGAGCCTGATTCAAGCTGCGGGCGGATGGCACATCATCGACGTCACCGGCACCGCGCCGCCGATCCTCCGACCCTGGCCCAGATGCACGACAGGCTCGTCGTCCTGCTGCGCGAGAACCGCGAGAACGAATACGTCATGAAGATGCTCGACGACAAGCATCTGACGGTGAACGAGACCGCGGCCGTGGACATGTTTGCGGCCCCGAAATAGGCGGCATTTTCACTTCATTCGAGCCGATTGTCGGCGCGCGGCGCGTCACGACGCCGCCGATTAATGCCCTGTTGACGACGCGCATGATTTCGTAGGCGCCATCAGCGGTGGGGGTCCGTACGCGGACCGCCGCCTCACGAAACGGCAAAACCGGGGCGACCCGGCGACGCAAAGCCTCCGGTCCCGGGCCATCGGCCCGGGGATAGCGGGGCCGCCGAATGAGGTCCGATCGTGACGCTCTCGCTTCGCCGCCGCGCCGGCATCGTCGCTCACGTTCATCTTCTGCCTTCTCGACGCGCTCGCCGCGCGCCGCTGCCGGCAAGCGCCGAGGGCGCCGGTCTGTTCGGCACGCGCGAGCTGTTCTCGAGCGATCTTGCGTCCTTCACCAAATGGGACAGGGTCGTCGCCCGCGACCGACGACGAAGAGCGTGCCGCGCAGAGCGGGCTGTCCCGATCGCGGTGCCGATCTGCGTTGCCGCGCAATGGCAGCGCTTCGTCGCCGCACTGTCGCAGCTGCCGCTGCGCCAACGCATCGTCCGCGCCAACGACGTGCTCAACCGCGTACGCTATGTGAGCGCGATCGACAACTGGGATGATCCCGACCACTGGGAGACGCCGTTCGAATTCCTCGCGCGCGGCGGGCAGTGCCAGGACTATGCCATCGCCAAGTTCATGGCGCTCGCCGCTTCCGGCGTGCCCGAGGCGGCGCTGCGCCTCGTCGTCGTGCACGACACCGAGACCGGGTTCGACCATGCGATTACCGTCGTCTATGTCGACGGCGAGGCGCATGGTGCTCGACAACCAGATCGCGGACGTGACGCCGGCCGCGCGCATCCACCGCTATGTTCCCTATTACTCGATCAACCGCACCGGCTGGTGGTACCACGTGCCGACGCGGCCGGCAGCCGACATCAGGCTGGCGCAGTCGGGCCCCTGAACGGTGAGTGGGCGCCGGCCGTCACGGGATCGCCGGTTCCTCGACGTAAACGCGCCGGTTGCGCTGCCACACTTCGAAACCGGAATATTCCGGTCGCCGCGCCAGCATGTCGCGCGCGCGCGCGATTGCCCGATCGTCGCCGTCGCACGACATGGCTTCGACGCCTCTGATCGCGCCGGCCCCATCCAGGAGATAGCAGCGGTACTCCGCCATGCGCCCTCCTCACCATCATCAGAGGTGAGGAGAGTGGCAGGGATCGATGACGGTTTGGTTGCCGCCTTTGGGCGATTTCGTGGTACGGCGCTCACGCGCGGGCATAGCGGCCGCGGCCGAAGAACCGGTCGACATCCTCGGGCTTGGCATTGTCGCGCACCGATTGGATCGCATCGACCTTGGCGAGGGCTCGCTTCACCGCCGGGCGCTCCGCGATCGCATTGAACCAGCGCGCGCAATTGGGATGATCGTCCCACTTGGCACCGAGGAAGTCGTGATTGCGCGTCCACGGGAAGGTCGCGATGTCCGCGATCGAATAGTCGGCACCGCCGAGATAGGCGGTCGCGCCGAGCCGCTTTTCGAGCACGTCGTAAAGCCGGCGCACCTCGGTCTGATAGCGGCTCAGGGAATAATCGTTGCCGGCCGGCGCGAAGCGCTTGAAATGCACCAATTGGCCCGACATCGGCCCGACGCCCGTCATCTGGACCATCAGCCATTGGATGACGTCGTAGCGCTGCGCCATGTCCTTGGGCAGGAACTTTCCCGTCTTGTCGGCAAGATACATGAGGATCGCGCCGGATTCGAAGCAGGTGTAAGGCCGCCCGCCGGGGCCTTCGGGGTCGACGATGACCGGGATCTTGGCGTTGGGATTGAGGCGCACGAATTCGGGCTTGAACTGCTCGCCCTTCCACACGTCGACCGGAATGACGCGATAAGGCAGCTCGGTCTCCTCGAGCATGAGGAATATTTTCTGCACGTTGGGACTGGTCAGCGCGTAGAGATCAATCATCGTGGCTCCTCCGGCAGCTCTGATGCAGCCGCGTCATCCAAGCCCAACCACCCCCGCCTGTCCAGGGCTTGACCGGGCGCCGCCGCTCCTGTGGAATCGATCGCGTTCGCAAGGAGACCGTGCATGAGCGGAACGGCTGCGCCCTATGTCGGTCAGAGCCTGCGCCGCCGCGAGGATCTGCGCCTTCTGACCGGGCGCGGGCAGTTCATCGCCGATCTCGTGCTGCCGCATATGCTGCACGCGGCGTTCGTGCGCAGCCCGGCGGCCCATGCGCGCATCCGCTCGATCGATCTCGCCGCCGCCGCCGCTTCGCCCGGCGTCGTCCATGTCTTGAGCGGGCCCGAGCTGCTGCGGCTCTTGCCGCCGGTGCCGGACACGCAGCTGTCGCTGCCGCGCAAATGGACGGCCACGGTGCAGCACAAGTTTCTCAACCCGCAGCAGCCGCTTCTCGCCCACGACAAGGTGCGCCATGTCGGCGAGGCGATGGCGGTCGTCGTCGCGCGGAGCCGGCACGAGGCAGAAGACGCGGCGGCGCTGGTCGTGGCCGAGCTCGAAATGCTGCCGCCGGTCACCGATGCCGAGGCCGCCTTGCGCGCCGGCGCCCCGATCATCCACGAGCGGTTCGAGACCAATCTCATCGGCGAATTCACCATTGCCAAGGGCGCGGTCGAGGCCGCGCTCGCGGCCGCGCCGCGGCGGCTGCAACGGCGCTTCGCGCATCACCGCTATGTCGCCGCGCCGCTCGAAGGCCGCGGCGTCGTCGCCCAGTACGATCGCCGCACCGATGCGGTGACGATCTGGTCGGCGACGCAGGTGGTGCATTGGGTGCGCCGCGAGGCCGCGACCATCCTGCGCCTGCCGGAAGCGCGGGTGCGCTGCATCGCGCTCGACGTGGGCGGCGGATTCGGCGTCAAGGGCCATGTCTATCCCGAGGATCTGCTGATCCCGTTCCTCGCCCGCACGCTCGGCCGGCCGGTCGCCTGGATCGAGGACCGGCGCGAGCACTTCCTGAGCGCATGCCATTCGCGCGACCAGATTCACGATGTCGAGGTCGGGTTCGACGCGGACGGCCGCATCCTCGCCCTGCGCGACTCCTTCCTGGTCGATTGCGGCACCTGGAACCCGATCGGCGCCGGCATCGCCTACAACACGGCCGTGCATCTTCCCGGCCCCTACAAGATCGACGCGCTCGCGGTCCATGCCCGCATCGCCGTGACCAACAAGGTCGCGAACGCGCCCTATCGCGGCGCCGGCCGGCCGGAAGCCGCGTTCGCGATGGAGCGCGTGATGGACCTCGTCGCAACCGCCACCGGCCACGAGCCGGCCGAGGTGCGGCAGCGCAACATGGTCCGGGCTGCGGAGATGCCCTATCGCGTCGGGATTCCCTATCGCGACGGCGAGCCCATCGTCTATGACAGCGGCGACTACGGCCACGGTCTGGCACAGGCGCTCGAGGCGCTGGGCGGGCTCGATGCATTTCGCGCGCGCCAGCGCGAGGCGCGGCGCGATGGCCGCTATCTCGGCCTCGGCATCGGCTGCTATGTCGAGGGCACCGGCGTCGGCCCGTTCGAGAGCGCGAGCGTGCGCATCGATCCCACCGGCAAGCTCGACGTCGCCGCCGGCGCCTGCCCGCAGGGCCAGGGCATGGAGACCATCTTCGCCCAGATCGCCGCCGATGCCTGGCAGGTCACGCCCGACGACGTGACCGTCACGTTGGGCGATACCGCCGCGATCGCCATGGGCTTCGGCACGATCGCGAGCCGCAGCACCGTCACCGTGTCGGCGGCGATGCATCACGCGAGCGAACGGCTGCGCGGAAAAGTGTTTGCCATTGCCGCCAATCTGCTCGAATGCGCGCCGGCGGATCTCGAGCTCCGCAGCGGCGGCGTCGGCATCGTCGGCGTGCCGGGGAAGGAAGTATCGCTCGCATCGGTGGCGCAGGCGGCGCGGCCGGGCTGGGATAACGCCCGGCCCGACGGCGTCACCGCCGGGCTCGCGGAGACCGACTATTACGAGCCGCCGACCGTCACGTGGTCCTACGCCGCCCATGCCGCGATCGTCGCCGTCGATATCGAAACCGGCCGCGTCACGATCGAGAGCTATGCCATCGCCCATGATTGCGGCGTGGTGGTCAATCCGATGCTGGTCGAAGGCCAGATCGCCGGCGGCGCCGTGCAGGGGCTGGGCGGCGCGCTCCTCGAGGAAATCGCCTATGACGCCACGGGGCAACTTCTCACCGCGTCGCTGGCCGACTACCTGATGCCGACGGCGAGCGACGTTCCGACGCTGCGGCTGGTGCATCAGCATTCGCCCTCGCCGCTCAATCCGCTCGGGGTGAAGGGCCTCGGCGAAGGCGGTGCCATCGCGCCCCCCGTGGTGATCGCCAACGCCGTCGCCGACGCGCTCTCCCCGTTCGCGGTCGAGTTCAATCAGACGCCGATCCGTCCCGACCGGGTCGTCGCGGCGCTACGCGGACGGTAGCTCAGGGCGCGGGAGCGAGCTTCTCGCGGGTGACGCGGACCTGGCCGTCGGCGCCGAGACGGACGAGGTTCACGGTGGCGGCGAGATCGGGCGAGCCCGAGTAATAGGCGGCGATGCTGCCGGTGCCGACGCGAGCGGCGCGGTTCCAATGGCCGAGCGCCACGTAATCGGCGCCCGTCGCGTTGATCTCGTCATCGCTGATGAGCCATGACGGCATCAGCCGCGCGCCGCGCTCCGGCGCGGGCTCGTAATGCCCGTGCGCGACCGCAATCTGCCACGGCGTCCGCCGCCGCCGCGGCGCGCGCAGCGGCTCCATATTGCCGTAGTCGCGATGGGCATGGCCCCAGATCTCGAGTCCCAGGCCTGGAAACAGCACCGCCTGATCGTGGGTGATGCCGAGGACATGGACATTGGCCAGATCCGCGATGCCGCCGCGATGAAAAGCCGAATCCGGGATCGCCGGGTCGTGGTTGCCGGGAAGGATGACGACCGGCTTGCCCGCCGCTTCGAGCAGCCGCGCGGCGCGGTCGAGAATGTCCAGCGGCAGCCGATTGTGCTCGAACGTGTCGCCGGCCAGCAGGACCACGTCGGCCGCAAGGCGCCGCGCGGTCGCGAGCACGGCCGCCAGGCCCGCCGTGCCATCCGCGCCGAAGACGCGCTCGAGCGCGACCGTATCGACGTGAATGTCGGAGCTGTGGACGACGACCACGTCCCGCGACGGTGCGCTGTATGTCTCAGTCATGGTGGTAGGATAGGTGGCGGCGCCATGACCGGCAAGCGAGGGGTCGTCGCCGCGGCCCTGCCACGAGGCAGGAAGCATGAGCGAATTCGATTACAAGAACGTGTTGATCGAGCGCAGCGACGGCATCACCTGGGTCATCCTGAACCGCCCGGAAAAGCGCAATGCCATGAGCCCCGAGCTGCATTACGAGATGGAGGACGCGCTGGCACGGCTCGCGGTCGATCGCGAGACCAAGGCGCTGATCCTGACCGGCGCCGGCGAGGCGTGGTGCGCGGGCCAGGATCTGCGGCTCTATTTCCGCGGCACCGAGAACGATCCCGCCGAACGCCGCCGCGCTGCCACGGCGAGCCATAGCTGGCGCTGGGAGCAGCTCACGGAATTCCCGCGCCCGACCATCGCGATGGTGAACGGCTTCTGCTTCGGCGGCGGCTTCACCCAGCTCTGCGCCGTCGATTTCGTCATCACCGCCGAGGATGCGACCTTCGGCCTCTCCGAGGTCAACTGGGGCATCATCCCCGGCGGCGTGGTGAGCTGGAACCTCGCCGACATGCTGCTGCCGCGGCACGCGCTCTATTATGCCGTCACCGGCGAGACCTTCGACGGCAAGCGCGCGGTCGAGATCGGCCTCGCCAACATCGCCGTGCCCGCGGACCGCCTGCGCGCGACCACGATCGCGTTCGCGCAGAAGCTGATGAAACTCAACCCCGGCGTGGTGCGCCACACCAAGGAGGCGATCCGCGCCGTGCGCGGCATGAACGTGACGCAAGCCCGCGATTACCTGCGCGCGAAGCAGGATTCGCTCGCCCGCGCCGACACCGAGATCCGCGAGCAGGTCGGCATGCGGCAGTTCCTCGACGACAAGACCTACCGGCCCGGCTTCGGGCCCTATCGCCGTCCGACCTAACGCTGTCGATTGACCGCCGCCGCGGTCCCGGCTTATCGTAGCGGCGATGGTTCCCTTCGGGGATTGAATGGGAACACGGTGCGGGCCTTGGGGTCCCAAGCCGTGGCTGCCCCCGCAACTGTAAGCGGCGAGCCGCGCGCCTTATTGCCACTGGCGAGAGCCGGGAAGGCGGCGCAAGGCACGGACCCGCGAGCCAGGAGACCTGCCATCAACCGTGGTCGTTCGCGGGCGCATCGGGCGGGGTGACTCGATGAAGGATCAGTCCGGCGCTCGCGCGCCAGCGCAACCGACTGGTCCTCCGTTCGCGGGTGACGGGCACATGCCGTCCGCGATGGGGGTTCCATGAAAAAATTGTTTCGCGCCACACCGCTGGCCGCTTTTGCGCCGTTTGCCGCGTCACCCAACACCAAGCCCTGACGCGGAGGACGATCATGCGCGGCAGGATCATCGCCCTCTACGGCGTGCTCGGCGCCGGCAACGTGCTGGCCTGGATCTGGGCCTGGACCGCATTTCACGGCGATGCCGTGCTGCTCGGCACCGCCCTCCTTGCCTACACGTTCGGATTGCGGCACGCGGTCGATGCCGACCACATCGCGGCGATCGACAACGTTACCCGCAAGCTGATGCAGGACGGACAGCGCCCGGTCGCGGTCGGATTCTATTTCTCGCTCGGACACTCCGCCGTTGTGGCGCTTGCCGCGGCCGCCGTCGCGCTCACCGCCGGCGCCCTCCAGCTCCGGTTCGCCGCATTCCGGTCGGTCGGCGGGTTGATCGGCACCGGCGTATCGGTCGCCTTCCTGTTCGCGATGGCGATCGTCAACCTGTTCGTGCTCGCTGCGGTCTATCGCCGCTTCCGCGCGATGCGAAGGGGTTGGCGCTTCAGCGGCGCCGAGCTCGACGACGATCTCGATCGGCGCGGCATTCTGGCGCGGTTCTGCCGCCCGTTGTTCCGGCTCATGCACCGGAGCTGGCACATGGCGCCGTTGGGATTTCTCTTCGGCCTGGGCTTCGAGACCGCGAGCGAGATCGCCCTCCTCGGCATCGCCGCCAATGCCGCCAAGGGCCTGCCGATCGGATCGACCATGGTATTCCCGGCGCTCTTTGCCGCCGGGATGATGCTGATCGATTCGACCGACAGCGTGCTGATGGTCGGCGCCTATGGCTGGGCCTTCGTCAAGCCGATCCGCAAGCTCTACTACAACCTCGTCATCACCGGCGTGTCGGTGGTGGTGGCCCTCGTCGTCGGCGGCGTCGAGGCGCTCGGCCTCGTCGGCAACCGCTTCAGCCTCGGTGGCCCGTTCTGGGCCTATGTCGCGTCCGTCAACGACAATTTCGGCCGGCTCGGCTACCTCATCATCGCGATCTTCATCGCGAGCTGGGCGCTGTCGGCGCTGATCTATCGCCTCAAGGGCTACGACGATCTCGACATGGCAGACGGCTCGGTGGTGGTGCCGGTTCAGGATTTCGCGGCGATAGGCGCCAAGGCCGGGACGATAGGTCTTGTCGTCGAGGAACTGGCTCATGCCCTTCTCGCGTCCCTTCTCGGGATCGAGGAAGCGCATCTGGTCGAGCTTGGCGAAAAGATAATCCTCGGCATCGTCCCAGCTCAGATCGCCGACGCGCTTGCAGGCATGCTTGCAGGCGCGCAGCGCCGCCGGATTCTTCGCCAGCAGGACCTTGGCGAGTTCGGTCACCCGCTCCTTCAAGCGCGCCAGCGGCACGGCCTCGTTGACGAGCCCGATCGCCGCCGCTTTCCGGCCGTCGAACGGCTCGCCGGTCATGGTGTAGTAGAGGAGATCGCGCCGGCCGAGGACCGACGACGACGCCTTCAGCACGTTGCCGGCGGGAATGATGCCCCAATTGATCTCCGACAGGCCGAAATTCGCTTCCTCGGCGGCGATTGCCAGGTCGCAGGCGATCATCGAATTGAACGCCCCGCCGAAGCACCAGCCATTGACCATTGCAATGGTCGGCTTGAGGAAATAGCTGAGCCGGCGCCACTGCCACGCCGCGCTGGCACGGGTGAAGACGGCCCGCTCCTCCACCGTCAGCGGATCGCTGGCGCGAAAGAACTCGCGCAGATCCATGCCGCCCGAATAGGCGTTGCCCGCCCCGGTCAGCACCAGCACGCCGACCCGATCGTCGGCCTCGAGCGCATCGAGCACCTGCAGCATTTCCTGGCACAATTCGGGATTGATGGCGTTGCGCTTTTCCGGCCGGTTGAGCGTCACCCAGGCGATGCGGTCCGTGATCTCGACGAGAACGGTCTTGCCTCCCGGCAGCGGCTTGTCGGACATCTCATTCTCCCTCTTGCGGCGGCATTGACGCGCGCGCAGCATAGCATTTTCGCGTCGCGCCGCATCATTGAACGACCTCGAGAATGCCATTAGCTTGGCCGCAGGGAGGACGGGACATGGATTTCGGCTTTACCGAGGAGCAGCGGATGCTGCGCGATAGCGTGCGCCGGCTCATGGAGCGCCACGCGCCGCCCGAGTATCTGCGCAAGCTCGACCGTGACGCCGCCTATCCCTACGAGCTTTACGATGCGTGGGTGAAGGCCGGGCTGCTGAGCCTGCCCTTCCCCGAGGCCTATGGCGGGCTCGGCGGCAACCTCATCGACATGGCCATCGTCGCCGAGGAGATCGCGCGCAAGAGTCCGGATGTCGGCATGGCCTATGGCGGAAGCGTGTTCTGCGGCCTCAACCTCCTGCACAAGGGCTCCGAGGAGCAGAAGCGCGCGTGGCTGCCGAAACTGCTGTCGGGCGAGATCAGGATGTCGATCTCGATGTCGGAGCCCGATGCCGGCTCCGATATCGGCGCCATGCGCACCACCGCCCGCCGCGACGGCGACCATTACGTCATCAACGGCCAGAAATTGTGGGCATCGGGCGCCGCCGCGAGAAACAATTTCATCAACATGTATGTCAAGACCGACACCAAGGTGCATTACCGTCAGGGCATGTCGCTGTTCCTGGTCGACAACCGCACGCCGGGCATCGAGATGCGCAAGCTCGATATGCTCGGCCGGCGCTGCACCGGCACCTACGAGATTTTCCTCAACGACGTGCGCGTGCCTGAAGACCGTCTCGTCGGCGGCGAGAACAAGGGCTGGGATGTCGTGCTCGCGGGGCTTCAGGTCGAGCGCGTCGTCTCCGCCGCCGGCGCCTGCGGCGGCGCCCTCGCGGTGCTCGACCTCGCACTCCAATACGCCAAGGACCGCAAGCAGTTCGGCCGCCCCATCGGCACCTTTCAGGCGATCGCCCACATGCTCGCCGACATGCAGACCGAGATCGAGGCGGCGCGGTCGCTGATGTGGCGCGCCGCGTGGCTCGCCGGCACCGGCGCGGACGCGCTCAAGGAAATCACCATGGCCAAGCTGTTCGCGTCGGAGACCTATGTGAAGGTCGCCAATCTCGGCATGCAGATCTTCGGCGGCTATGGCTACAACATGGAATTCGACATGCAGCGCCATTATCGCGACGCGCGCATGAGCACGATCGCCGCCGGCAGCTCGCAGATCCAGCGCAACCTCATCGCCAATCTCATGGGCGTGAAGGTGCAATAGCGCCGCGGATCGCCCTGCCGTGGCCGTAGCGATACCGGAAGTGGCGCCGTCCGCCCTGGTGCGCCTGATGCGGCCGCGCGCGGTCGCCATCGTCGGCGCCTCGCCGCAGCCGGGCGCGTTCGGCAACAACGTGCTCGCCAATCTCGAGCGCTGCCGCTATGCCGGCGACATCCATCTCGTCAGCCGCACCCGCAAGGAAATCGCCGGCCGCGCCTGCGTGCCGACGATCGACGATCTGCCGGAGGGCATCGACGCGATCGTCCTGGTCGTGCCCGAGGCGGCGGTGCTCGACGCCGTCGCCGCCTGCGTGCGCCGCAAGATCGGCGGCGTCGTCGCCTTCGCCGCCGGTTTCGCCGAGATGGGCGACGCCGGCAAGGCGAAACAGGCGCGTCTTGCCGAGATCGCGCGCGAGGGTGGGCTCGCCCTCAACGGACCCAATTGCAGCGGGCTCGTCAATTTCGTCGACGGCGTTCCGCTCACCTTCGAGCCGGGCATCGGCGCCGATGACCTCGCGCAGCAAGGCGTCGGTGTCATCGCCCAGAGCGGCGGCATGATGGGCAATATCCGCCAGTCGCTCGGCATGAAGGGCACGGCGACGACCTACGCGATATCGACCGGAAACGAGGCGGTTCTCGGGCTCGAGGATTTTTTCGAGTTTCTCCTCGACGGCGAGGCCACGCGCGTCATCGCGCTCTTCGTCGAGCAGGTGCGCCAGCCGCAACGGTTCCTCGATCTCGTGCGCCGCGCGCGCGGCGCTGGGCCGGCCGGTGGTGATGATGCATCCCGGACGCACGCAGCGGGCGCGCAATTCCGCCCTGTCCCACACCGGCGCGCTCGCCGGCGATCACGCGGTGATGGCGACCGTCCTGCAAGCGCGAGGGCGTGCTCCTGGTCGACACGCTCGACGAATTCTTCGACGTGACCGCGCTGCTCGCGCGCTGGCCGGCGCCGCCGCCGAGAGGTGCCGCGATCATGACCAATTCCGGCGCGTTCCGCGGCATCGCGCTCGATTTCTGCGCCGAGGCCGGGCTCGCGCTTCCCGTCGCTCGCCGCGGCGACCACGCGCCGCGCTCGAGCCGCTGCTGCCGCCCTATGCCGCGGTCGACAATCCGCTCGATCTCACCACCATCGGCTTGGGCAGTCCCGAGGTATTCGGCACCACGGCGGCGGCACTGCTCGCCGATCCCGCAATCGGCGGGCTCATCACCGCCTTCATGCCGGGCGCGCCGCAACTGCAGATGGCGCGCGCGCGGACCATGCTGCCGGTGATCGAGCAATCGGGAAAGCCGGTCGCCTTCGCGCATTTCTGCGACGGGCCGCCGCTTGCGCCGGAATTCCTCGCCCTGATGCGCCAGAGCGGCATTCCGCTTTTCGCCTCGCCCGACCGCGCGATGCGGGCGATGGCGCGGCTCGGCCGATTACGCCGGCATCCTGCGCCAGCCGCCGCCGGCGGAAGGAGGCGCCGCGCCGCCGCTTCCCGGCCGCGGCACCGTTCCCGAATACCGCGCCAAAGCGTTTCTCGCCGCGGCGGGAATCCGCGTTCCCGCGGGCGCTCTCGTACGCGGCCCGGACGAGGCCGCCGCAGCGGCGTCACGGATCGGCTATCCCGTCGCGCTCAAGGCGCAGGCCGCCGCGCTCGCGCACAAGAGCGATGCCGGCGGCGTGATCCTCGGCATCGGCGATGAGGCGGCGCTGCGCGCTTCCTGGCACCGGCTGCACGCCAATCTCGCGCGCGCGGCGGCCCCGGTCGCGCTCGACGGCGTGCTGGTCGAGGCGATGGCGCCGCCCGGGCTCGAGATGATCCTCGGCGCCCGGCGCGATCCCGAATGGGGTCCGATCGTCGTCGTTGGCCTGGGCGGCATCTGGACCGAGGCGCTGGGCGACGTGCGCCTGCTGCCGGCCGATCTCGACGAGGCCGGGATTCGCGCCGCGCTCGGCACGCTCAAGGGCGCGGCGCTGCTCGCGGGTCAGCGCGGCACGGCAGCGCTCGACGCGCCTGGCGTGGCGGCGGCGGCGGCGATCCTGGGCCGGATCATCCGCGCAGCGCCGGATCTGCTCGAGATCGAGATCAACCCGCTCGCCGTCTATCCGTCCGGCACGATCGCGCTCGACGCGCTGATGCACGTCGCCTAGTCGCTTGGCAGCGGCACGACGTAGCGCTTGTCGATCATCGCCGTGCCGTCGGCATCGGCGGGCAGCATGCCGTGCGCCTTGAACCACGCGATTTGACGCAGCACGTCCTTCACGTCGAGCCGCGCATCGGGATCGACATAGGATATGCCCTGCGCAAGTTGAGCCGCCGGCTGATTGAGATGCTTGGCGAGGATCGCCAGCACTGCCGGCGCGGTCGGGCCATCCCTGCGCTTGCCGTCAGGACCGGTGAACGCGTCGTAATAATCGCGCGCCCCCTTGCGCCAGGCGCGTAGAAACGCCTCGACCATCGGCTGGCGCCGATCGGCGGTCTTGGTCGACACGAACAGCGCGGTATTTTGCCACGGCGTCTCGTCACCGACCCAGGCGAGCAGATGCGCCTTGCCCGCACCGGAGAGGCGCAAGGCGATCGTGTTCACCTCGACGCCCGCATCGACTTGCCCGCCGGCCAGGGCCGAGGCGACGTTGGGCAGGGTTTGCAGCGGTATCAGCCGCATCGTCTTGATGTCGATCCCGTATTTGTCCGCCGCGAGCTCGACCTCGTAGTGGATCGGGCCGCCCACCTGCACGATGCCGACCGTATGATGGCCAAGATCCTTGAGCGATTGGAGACCCGCGTCCCAAGCGCGGTTGGAAGCGAGAAACGCGCTGCCGTGGAATGTCGGCGTCTCCCGCGCCATCCCGCCAATGATTTTCAAGCCGCCTTTCGCCGCAAGATTGTACAGCGCCGCCGATGCCGCGGTCGCGCCGACATCGAGGTCGTTGGTGACGACCCCCTGGGCAACCGATTGCGCGGCGTCGAGGCTGATGGCTTCGACCGTCAATTTCTCGGCGGCGAAATAGCCGCGGTCCTGGGCAATGAAGATCGGACCGGCGGCGGTAATGGGACCGATGCCGACCTTGATCAACTCGGCACGCCCCGGCGCCGCCGCGAGGATGAATGCCACCATGCCAAGCACGGCCATCGGCCGTGCCATACGCGAACGCCCCATTCGTTCCTCCGCCACATATTTGCCGCCGAGGATACCTGCAATCGTCACGCGGACAAACGGCCGGGTTTCAAGCGATTGCCGGTACCCAGGGCCTAGGCGGACGACGCGTGCTCGTAGCGTCTTGCCGGGGTGTCGATCGGCGCCGCCAGCGGCGCGGCTTTGAACGACGCGGTGCTGCGCCGGGGATCGGCGGCGCGATAGAGCGTGGTGCGCTGCCACGGCGTGCGCCCGAGCCCGCGGATGATTGCTTCGATCGCGTCGGGCGGCATTTCCTGGCCGTGCGCGGCGCCGGCGGCGCGCGTGATGCTTTCGTTCATCAGCGTGCCGCCGAGATCGTTGGCGCCGGCTTCGAGGCAGGCGGCAGCGCCCGTCGGGGCCCATCTTCACCCATGAGGTCTGGATGTTGGGCATCACGGGATGGAAGCGCGAGCCGCGCCACCGCGTGCATCAGCACCGCCTCGCGGAAAGTCGGGCCGAGCCGGCAGTGGCCGCGCAGATGGATCGGCGTCTCCATCGGCACGAACGGCAGCGGCACGAACTCGGTGAAGCCGCCGGTGCGCATCTGCAACGCGCGGATGCGCAGCAGATGCCGCGCCCAATGACGCGGGCTGTCGACATGGCCGAACATGATGGTCGCGGTGGTGCGCAAGCCCACGCGCATGCGCCGCCTCGATCACGTCGAGCCATTGCGCCGTCGTCACCTTGTCGGGGCAGATGACGGCGCGCACTTCGTCGTCGAGCACCTCGGCCGCCGTGCCGGGCAGCGATCCGAGCCCCGCCTGCCTTCAGCGCGGCGAGGAATTCCGCGACCGCAGACCGAGCGTCGCCGCGCCCTGCGTGATCTCGAGCGGCGAGAAGGCGTGGACGTGCATGCCCGGCACCGCGCCGCTTGATCGCGCGGCAGATCGCGAGATAGGTCGCGCCGGTATATTCGGGATGGATGCCGCCCTGGAGGCAGACCTCGACCGCGCCGCGCTCCCACGCCTCGCGCGCGCGCCGCGCGATCTCGTCGAGCGCGAGATCGTAAGGCCGGCCGCGCAGATTCTCGCTGAGCTTGCCCTTGGAGAAGGCGCAGAACTTGCAGCGGAAATAGCAGATGTTGGTGTAGTTGATGTTGCGGGTGACGACATAGCTCACGCGGTCGCCGCAGATCTCGGCGCGCAGCGCGTCGGCGGCGCTGGCATACGGCGGCGAAATCCGGCGCCGCGCGCGGCGAAAAGCGCGACGATCTCGTCTTCCGAGAGCGTTCGCGCCCGCTGGCGCGCGCGATCGAGAATGCGGGGCGAGCGCGTTCCGCCGCCTGCGGCGACGGGCTTCGGCGGGCGGCTCGATCGGCGCCCGGCATCCAGGGATCGGCGCGCGCGAATCCTTCCGCATCGCCGGCGCGCAGCACCGCGCGTGCGCAGCGCCGGCGTCGAGCCAGCGCTCCGGCGTCGCGCGCATAAGCCGGATAGATCGCCAGCCGCTCGACCAGCACCTTGCCCGCCTTCGCCGTCTCGCGCGGCGAGCGCATCGAGCGCGGCCACGGCCGCTCGGGATTGACGTGATCCGGGCGTCACCGGCGAAACGCCGCCCCAATCGTTGATGCCGGCGGCGATGAGATCGGCCAAGCGCGCCGGCGCTGAGATTGGGCGGCGCCTGGATGTTCATCGCCGGGCCGAAGATGATGCGCGCGACGGCGATGGTCCAGAGATGATCGGCGAGATCGGGCTCGGCTGCGTCTGCCATCCGCGTGCCCGGCTTGGCGCGGAAATTCTGGATGATGATTTCCTGCAGATGGCCGTGGCGCTCGTGCAGCGCGCGCAGCGCGAGCAGCGCCTCGATCCGCTCGCGCCGCGTCTCGCCGATGCCGATGAGAATGCCCGAGGTGAAGGGCACGCGCGCCGCGCCCGCCGCCGCGATGGTCGCCAGCCGCAGCGCCGGCGCCTTGTCGGGCGAGCCGAAATGCGGGCCGCCGCGCCGCATCAGCCGCTCCGCCGCCGTTTCCAGCATGATCCCCTGCGAGACCGAGACCCGCCGCAGCCGCGCGATGTCGGCGGCGTTCATCACGCCGGGATTGAGATGCGGCAGCAAGCCCGGTCTCGCGCAGCACCAGCGCCGCCATCGCCGCGAGATAGGCGATCGTGCTGTCGTAGCCGAGCTGCGCGCGAGCTCCTCGCGCGCCGCGCTGATAGCGCAGCTCGGGCTTGTCGCCGAGCGTGAAGAGCGCCTCGCGGCAGCCTGCCTCGGCGCCCGCGCGCGCGATCGCGAGCACCTCCGTCGGGCGCTGAGATAGGCGCGCTCGCCGCGGCGCGGCGGATGCGGCGAAGGTGCAGTAATGGCAGCTGATCGCGGCAGAGCTGCGTCAGCGGAATGAACACCTTGCGCGAATAGGAGACGATGCCGCCGTGGCCCGCATCGCGCAGCGCCGCCGCGGCCGCCATGAGCGCCGCGAGATCGTCGCAATCGGCCAGCGCCAGCGCTTGCGCGGCCGCGAGTCGGACGCCGGAATTCGCCAGCTCGAGCAGCGCCGCATCAGTCTGTGAGGCCATCGTCTTCAATCGAAAGGGAAATAGGACCGGCTGCCAGTGTGATGCGGCCGCCGCGCCGAGGCAAGGTTCGCGTTTCCGCCGAGTGCCGGCCACGCGCCGCCAGCGGGCCGGCAAACGCAGGGGGAGACATTTTCTGCGGGCACACTATGTTATGGGGATGCCAGGGACGATCCGCCCCGGCGAAAGGCACCATGATCGATCCGTTCGGCCGGCATATCAGCTATCTGCGCGTCTCGGTGACGGACCGCTGCGACTTCCGCTGCGTCTATTGCATGGCGGAAGACATGACCTTCCTGCCCAAGGCCGAGGTCCTGACGCTCGAGGAGCTCGATCGCGCCTGCAGCGCCTTCGTCGGCCTCGGCGTGCGCAAGCTGCGCCTCACCGGCGGCGAGCCGCTGGTGCGGCGCGGCATCATGAGCCTGTTCCGCGCGCTCGGCCGGCATCTCGCCGCCGGCGCGCTCGACGAGCTGACCGCTCACCACCAACGGCAGCCAGCTCGCCCGCTATGCCGAGGAGCTGCAAGCCGCCGGGGTGCGGCGCATCAACGTCTCGCTCGACACGCTCGATGCGGCGAAGTTCGCCGCCATCACCCGCTGGGGCAAGCTCGACACGGTGCTCGGCGGCATCCGCGCCGCCCAGCGCGCCGGCCTCGCGGTCAAGATCAACACGGTCGCGCTCAAGGGCGTCAATGACGACGAATTCGACGACCTCGTCGCCTGGTGCGGCGACGGAAGGGCTACGACCTGGTCCTGATCGAGGTGATGCCGATGGGCGAGATCGGCGGCGACGCCCGGCTCGACCAGTATCTGCCGCTGTCGCTGGCGCGGGCGCGGCTGCAGCGGCGCTGGACGCTCGACGAGACCGATTACCGCACCGGCGGCCCGGCGCGCTACTTCACGGTGCGCGAGACCGGGCGGCGGCTCGGCTTCATCACGCCGCTCACCCATAATTTCTGCGAAAGCTGCAACCGCGTGCGGCTCACCTGCACCGGCACGCTCTACATGTGCCTGGGCCAGGAGGATGCCGCCGATCTGCGCACGCCGCTGCGCGCCGTCGTCGAGCGACGGCCCGCTCGAGGCGGCGATCCACGAGGCGATCGCGCGCAAGCCCAAGGGCCACGATTTCATCATCGACCGCCGCCATAGCCGCCCCGCCGTCAAGCGGCACATGAGCGTGACCGGCGGGTGAGCACCGGCCGCCGACATCCGGCAGCGCGAGCGCCCGCAGGCCGCAGCGTCGGCCAGCGATCGCCGTTGCTCGCGAGCGACGCGCCGCAGGCCCAGGCGGCGCTCGCCGAGCTGAGCGCAGCGCTACGCCACGGTCGCCGCCCGAGCAGGCGGACGTGATCGTGGCCGCTGGGCGGCGACGGCTTCATGCTCGAGACGCTGCACCGCTACCGCGCGCGCGGCGTGCCGTTCTATGGCATGCATCGCGGCAGCGTCGGCTTCCTGATGAACGCCTATTCGCCCGACGGCCTGCCGCAGCGCCTCGCGCGCGCCGCAGCCGGTGCGCATCCATCCGCTGGCGATGGTCGCGACGGACAAGGACGGGAGCAGGCATCGCGCGCTCGCCATCAACGAGGTGTCGCTGCTGCGCCAGCGCCGCCAGGCGGCGAAGCTCCGCATCCCCATCGACGAGGTCGTGCGGCTCGACGAGCTGATGGCCGACGGCGTGCTGGTCGCGACGCCGGTCGGCAGCACCGCCTACAACCTCTCGGTCCACGGGCCGATCGTGCCGCTGGGCGCCGGGCGTTCTGGCGCTGACGCCGATCAGCGCCTTCCGCCCGCGGCGCTGGCGCGGCGCGCTGCTGCCGCACGCCGCGCGCGTCCGCTTCGACATTCTCGAGGCGACAAGCGTCCGGTGAGCGCGGTGGCCGACTATACCGAGGTGCGCGACGTGATCTCGGTCGAGGTGCGCGAGACGCGCGACATGCGAGCTCACCCTGCTGTTCGATCCCGAGCACAATCTCGAGGAGCGGGTGTTCAAGGAGCAATTCCTGTCCTGACGAGGTCCGGTCGTGGCGCGGGCGATCTCCAGCATCGAGATGATCGGCAGGCTGGTCGGCTTCGACACGACGAGCCGCGAGTCTCAATCTCGCCCTCATCGATTTCGTGCGCGACTATCTCGACGGGTTCGGCATCAACAGCGAGCTCGTCTTCGACGCCGAGCGGCGCAAGGCCAATCTCTACGCCACGATCGGGCCCGACCGACCGCGGCGGGATCATGCTGTCGGGCCACACCGACGTGGTGCCCGTCGACGGCCAGGACTGGGACGGCGATCCTTTCGCGCGTCGCCGACGCGCGACGACGCCTGTACGGCCGCGGCACCGCCGACATGAAGAGCTTCATCGCCGTGGCGCTGGCGATGGTGCCGGATTTCGTCGCCGCCGAGGCGCGCGACGCCGGTGCATCTCGCGCTCACCTATGACGAGGAGGTCGGCTGCCTCGGCGTGCGCGGGCTGATCGCCCGCCTCGCACGGGCGGCCGGTGCAAGCCGCGGCTCTGCATCATCGGCGAGCCGACCCTGATGCAGCCGGTGGTCGCGCACAAGGGCAAGAAGAGCCTGCGCTGCCACGTCCACGGCCACGAGAGCCATTCGGCGCTCGCCCATCTCGGCGTCAACGCGATCGAGGCGGCGGCCGAGATCGTCGCCCAGATCCGCGCGCATCGCGCGGCGGAAGCGCGACAGCGGCCCGTTCGATCCCGGCTTCGCCCCGCCCTACACGACGATCCAGACCGGCACCATCGCGCGGCGGCACCGCGCTCAACATCGTGCCGCGCGAATGCCGGTTCGATTTCGAGATCCGCTATCTGCCGGGCGACGATCCCGACGCGCTCTTTCGCCGAGCTGCGCCAGCACGCCGCGACGCTCGCTGCCCGAGATGCACGCGGTCAGCGCCGCGCCGGCATCGAGTTCGACGAGTTCAACGCCATCCCCGCGCTCTCCGCGCCGCCCGACAGCGAGGTCGTGCAGCTCGCCCAGTCGCTTGAGCGGCGCCAACGCCGTCGGCAAGGTCAGCTTCGGCACCGAGGGCGGGCTCTACCAGCAGGCCGGCATTCCCGACCGTGATCTGCGGGCCCGGCTCGATCGAGCAGGCGCACCGGCCGAACGAATTCATCGCGCTCGACCAGGTGCGGCAATGCGAGGATCTTCCTGCGCCGGCTGATCGGCGCGGATCTGAGCGGCGCGGGAACGGGCGCGTGATGGCGGTTCCGCGCATCGAGCTCGACGCCGCCCGACATCGCGCCCTATCGCGCCGGCAATACCGGCATCGACTATGTCACCACCTTCGACAGCGCGCGGCCGGGGCCGCATGTCGCTCGTCAACGCGCTGACGCACGGCAACGAGATCTGCGGCGCCATCGCGCTCGACCATCTGTTCCGCGTCCGGCACGCGGCCGGCGCGCGGCAAGCTCACGCTGATGCTTCGCCAATGTCGCGGCCTATCGCGACTTCGACCGCGCCAATCCCAACGCCTCGCGCTATGTCGACGAGGATTTCAACCGGCTGTGGGACGCGGCGACGCTCGACGGGCCGCGGCGCAGCGTCGAACTCGACGCGCGCCCGTACCCTGCGCCCGCTCTACGACAGCGCCGACCTGCTGCTCGACATCCATTCGATGCAATATGCGACCGCGCCGCTCATGCTGGTCGGGCTCGCGCCCAAGACCGAGAGCTTCGCCCGCCGCGTCGGCGTGCCGGCGCTCATGGTGCGCGACGAGGGCCATGCCGCCGGCTCCCGGCTGCGCGATTACGGCGCCTTCGCCGATCCCGACCGCGCCGCACACCGCGCTGCTCGTCGAATGCGGCCAGCATTGGGAGCGCCGCGCCGCCGAGGTCGCGATCGAGACGAGCTGGCGCTTCCTCGCCGCGGCCGGGATCCTCGACGCTGCGGCGGGCGCCGCAATCCTGGCGCGGCCCGCGCCGGCCGCAGCGGCTCATCACCGTCACCGAATTGGTCATCGATCGCAACCGACGATTTCCGCTTCTCCGGCGATTATCGCGGGCTCGAGGTCGATCGCCGAGGCGGGCACGATCATCGGCCGCGACGGCGGCCGCGACATCCGCACGCCCTATGACGATGCGTGCTCATCATGCCGTCGCGCCGCCTTGGGCGCGGCCAGACCGCGGTGCGGCTCGGCCGCTACGTCGGCTGAGAATGCGCGACCGGCCGGCGCAGCCCGGCCTGTTCGAGCCGCGGCATGACCTCGCGCTGCCAACGCGCGAGCCCGTCCGGATAATCGACCCAGCTCAGCAGAATCCCGTCGAGGCCGATGCGCGCGAAATTGCACCAGCTCGTCGGCGATGTGCTCGGGCGTGCCGACCAGCGGCACGCCGCCCCAGCCGGCCTTGAAGCTGAACTTGATCCCTCGAGCAGCTCGGGCAGCAGGCGCTGCATCTGCTCGCCCTGGATGCGCAGGATGTTCTCGACCGCGGCGTCGTCGCCCTTCTCGACGACGTAGTGGTGGAGATAATCCTCGGCCTCCTTCTGCGTCTCGCCCTGCACGACATAGCCGTTGCCCCAGATCTGCAGCTCGCGGCCGTATTCCTCGCGCGCGAGGCGGCGATAGCTGTCGATATGCGCCTTGGCCTCGTCGAGATCGTGGGGATCGAGACGATGAAGGCCATGTCGGCATATTTCGCGGCGAAGTGCCGGCCCTTGCCCGAGCTGCCGGCATTCATCAGCGGCGGAAACGGCTTCTGGATCGGCTTCGGCATCGAGAAGCCTTTGGTGACGCGCAGGAACTTGCCCTCGTAATCGAATTCCTCCTCGCGCGTCCACAGCAGCTTCATGATCTCGATCCATTCGGCCGCGTACTCGTAGCGGGTGTCGTGCTCCATGATCGGCGCGCCGAACATCTCGAGCTCGGGCGCGAACCAGCCGCAGACGATGTTGAGGGCGAAGCGGCCGTTGCTGATGTGATCGACGGTCGTCGCCTGCTTGGCCGCCATGATCGGATGCACCGTCGGCACGTGCGAGGTGGTGAGCACGCGCGCGCTCCGTCGCCTGGGCGATGCCGGCGGCCCAGGTATAGGTCTCGAAATTGGTGCCGTTGAAATTGGTCTCGCCGCCGAAGCCCTTCCAGCGCGCGACCGGCACCAGCGCCTCGTAGCCGAAGCGGTCGGCGGTGCGGCAATCGCCTAGCGTCTTAGGCCAGGTCGTGTCGAAGCGCTCCTCGGCCGTGGTGATGGCGCAGCCATTGCTGACATTGACGCCGAAGAGAGCCGAGCTTCAGCCGGTTGTCGTTGAACAGCGCATTGTTCGCGCGGCCCCGGTGGATTTCGCGCTCGACCATCGCGACCCTTTCGTCATGCCCAAGCCATCGCCGGGGCGCGAGCTTAGCGGAGTTTCGCGAAGCGCGTGAAGGGCAAGGGCCGTCCCTCGCGCGCGAGAACGTCGTGCGCTTCGATCGGCGGTTGACCGCTGGCGCGGCGGCGGTACAACACGCGCTACCTCACGAGGAGCGTCCGCGATGGACCGCCGCGCGTTTCTTATGAAGAGCACCACCGTCGGCGTTGGCGCCCTCAGTTGGGCGCTCAGCCCGCCGATGGCGGCGCGCGCCGCCGACAGCGACACCCTCGATATCACCCTTGAGGCCAGGCCTTTCGCCTATCCGGCGGCGACGGGCGCCCGTTTTGTCGGCCTCGCCTATAACGGGCAGGTGCCGGGGCCGCTTCTGCGCGTGCGCCACGGACAGAATCTGCGCGCGCATTTTGTCAACCGCAGCGGTGGCCCGAGCACCGTCCATTGGCACGGCATGATCTTGCCGAACGCGATGGACGGCGTCGCCGATGTGACGCAGCCGGCAGTGCCGAACGGCGGCACGTTCACATACGCCTTCACGCCCGACCCGCCGGGTCTGCGCTGGTATCACAGCCATGTCGCGCCACAACTGGCGCTCGGGCTCTTCGGCGCCATCGTCGTCGAGGACCCGAAGGACCCGCCGGCCGATATCGACGTCGTGCTGATCCTGCACGACGTGCCGGACATGAAGAGCTATGCGGCAGCGATGGCGAACACGAGCACGGCGCCGATGGACCTGCCGCCCGGCGCCCCGGAACTCGCGGGTATGGCCGGCATGAAAGGCATGGCGATGCCGACCCAGCCGCCGGCCGGCGGCGGCATGAGCGGGATGAACATGCCTGGCATGGCCACACCATCCGCCCCGGCGCATGCGGGCATGGGTGACGAGGTCTCATACATCGGGCGCTGCATCAACGGCACCGCCTATCCGCAGGGTCGGCCGATCATCGCCGGGATCGGCCAGACGGTGCGCCTGCGCATTTTGAATGCGAGCCCGACGGCGACCCATTACGTGAGGCTTGCCGGCCACCGCCTCAAGGTCACGCATGGCGACGGCAATCCCCTGCCGCGGTCGGTCGTCGTCGATGCCCTGCGGCTCGGTCCGGCAGAGCGCTACGACGCCTGGGTCGAGATCACCCGGAAAGGCGCGTGGCTGCTCGAAAGCCTGTCGTCGCGACCGCGCGACCTGCGGCAGGCGGTGGTCGTCCGCACGCCCGACGCGGCCCGCGCCGCACCGGAGCACCCGCCGGCCTCGCTCGAGGGCAGCGTCTATTTCACCTATGCCCTCGCCGGCGAGGCAACACCGGCGGCGAGGGCCAAGCCCGACCCGGCCGCTGATGTGAGCGCCCATTTCGTGCTGGGCGGCGGCACATGGGGCGACCCTCGCTGGACGATCGACGGCAAGACCTGGCCCGATACCCCGAAAATCCGGGTCCACAGGGGCGATCGCGTGGAGGTAAGCTTCACCAACCAGACCGATATGGACCATCCGATGCACCTGCACGGCCATGTCTTCGAGCTCACGAGCATCGACGGCGAACGGCTCAAATTGCCGCTGCCCAAAGACACCACGCTCGTACGGGCGAATGGCGGTTCCGCAGTCTGGCGTTTCACCGCCAATTCGCCGCCGGGACGCTGGCTGCTGCATTGCCACAACGAGGTGCACATGATGGGCGGGATGATGACCGAGGTCGATTACATCTGAACTTTCTTCAGCGATTACCGGCGGCGTATCTCACGCGCTAGGGTTCATCGGCGCGATCGCGAGCGAGCTGGTCCTGAAGCTTCGCGACGGCGGCAAAATACGATTTCTCGTTGGCGACCGGCAGAAGCCGGAAGGACGGCGGCAAAAGGCGAAAGACATAGGTCTGTTCGAGCCCCGAGCGCGGGTCGAGCTGGACCAGAACCTGCACCGCGACGGCAACGGCGAGCAGGCCGCCCACGACCGCCGCCCTGAGCGGCGAACGCCCGGGACTTATGTGGCGGAGATGGGCCTGACAGACCAGCGCCAGAATGCACCAGAACCCGACATAGCGGTAATTGACCAGCGCAAGCGACGAAAAGCCGAACGCGCCCACCGCGCTCGCCGCATACCACGCTTCGCAGCCCAGGGCGCCGAGGAGACCCACCATCAGGTTCTCTTCAAACCGCCCCTCGCCCCCGAAGATGCGCGAAATCACCGTCCAAACCGTGCTCCAGACCGTGACAAGGATCGCCAATGCCATCAGCGGCACGACGAAATTGGCGATCCGCGGCTCGGTATAATCCGACAGCCACATCAGGCCGGCGGCGACGGCGAGCACCGCGAGGCCCGTGCCGACGAGAGCAGGCCACCGTCGCCGCTGCGCCGACACCGCGCGTTCGGCCGCGACCGGATGGTAGGCGCCGCGGACGCGGAGCAGGGTGTGACCGATGCGGAAGACAGCGTCGTGGGGGAGCAGCATGCGCCGCACGGGGCGGCGTTCATGGTCGGCGAAAAGCCCGTTGCGCGTGCCAAGGTCCTCGACCGCCAGCGCGCCCGAGCCGTCGCGCAAGATGCGGACATGCTCCGGCGCGACAAAGGGGTCGTCGATCACCACGTCGTTGGTATAGGCGCGGCCGATGCGGACGACGCTGCCCGTGCAGCGGTGGCGCGACATCACATGGCGATGACGCGACAGCACCTCGACCCAGATCACTTCGTCCATTTCATCGCTTCGAGAAAATGCTCGCCCAGTGTCATCGCGGACGGATATTGCACGCCCTGCATGTCGAGCTCGGCGACGAGCGCCTCGTCGCCGCGATCCTGCGTCACCACGGTCAGCGCCACATCGTAAAGCCCCGGGAACGCGCGGTAGGCGCGCGCGCACCACACCGTGCGCAGCGGCAGCCGCCGCCCGCCCGTCGCGACGGCTAGGAAATCCTCGTGACAGCGCTCCGGCGTCTGCCACTTGCGCGACCGGCCGCGGCCCAATCCGGGCTGCGCCTCTCGCGACAGGAAGGCGGCAAACTGGAACTGGTTCAAGAACGTGCTCTTGACGTAGGAATGGACCAGGCGGATGCGGCCGGTGATGAGATCGCTGGCGATGAACAGCTCGGTATCGCTGCTGCACATGCTGCTGTCGACGGTCGCACGCGGCGCCGGCACCTGCCCGACATTGGTACGCCCCCAGCACTGGAACCACGGCGCCGTGCTTTCGGGCGCCTGGTAATCGCCGATGGCGACCGAATGGAAGCCGAGCGCATCGAAAGCGCGGTACAGCCCGGCTTGCCATTGCGCGAACTGCCGCCCGATTTCGGCCTTGAAATTCTTGGGCGGCACTGGCTCCTCCCGGGCACGCGCGAGCAGCGCCGCGGCAAAGCGCGCCGGGACGAGAAAGCTCACGAGTTCGCCGCCGATCTCGTGCGCCACGTTGATCCCCACGACCTTGCCGTCGGCGGTGACGGCGGGACCGCCGCTCATGCCGGGATTGATCGCGCCTGAAAAATGAAGCCGCTGATTGTAGGTCCGCTCGACCGGACCGTTATAGGTTCCATCGACGATGGTGAAGCCGAGATCGAGCGGATTGCCCATCGAGAACAGCCGCTCGCCCTTGGGCAGATCGCCCGCGATGGCGCGCGTCGAGAACCGGAAATAATTCGGGTCACGGCGGTCGAGGCGGACGATGGCGAGATCGTTGGCGACATCGAACGCCAGGAGTTGGAGATTGCCGTGGGTGCCGTCGGCCATGGTGTATTCGAGTCGAAAGGTCTGCGGCTCGAGCGCGTATTGCGACACCACGTGGTAATTCGTCATCGCCAATCCGTCGGCGCTGACGATGAAGCCGGAACCGAGGACGTATTGCCGCCCGGCGGCGTCGAGGATCGTGCGGATCTGCAACAATTGCGGCCGCGCCGCGGCGTAAACGGTCTCCGCCGTCGCGGACGGCGCGGCCGTGTCTGCCGGCGGCAATTCCGCAGGCTCGACCGGCGCCGCGCCACATGCGACCGCGCCCGCCGCCAGGAGCAGCGCCACCGCGCCGCAAATCTGCCGCAGCAACGTCAACGACAAGGGCCGATCTGTTTGGGAAGACAAAACGTTAAGGCTCACCGCCGCGGCGCCATTCTAGGCGCAGCAGACCGTATGTGGCAACGGCGCGCGGGACTCATTTACGGCCTGCGGCGGCCTGGCGCGTCGCCGCTTTGAGATAGATGAGCAGCGGGTACAGCGCCGACAGCATCGCCAACGCCACCCCCCACGCGCCTTCACGATAGCCGCGGCGCGCGACATAGGATTTCCAGGCCCGGCTGAACACCCGCCGCAGCGAGCGCGGCAAGCCGGGGACCGTGCCCTTCTCGAGCGCGTCCTCGGCCGCGAGGTCGGTATAGCGATCGAGCCGGCGCAGCATGTCCGAGACGTCGCGATAAACGAAATGGTCAATGCAGCCCTTGAGTTCCCGCCGCGGTCCCACCAGATCGATCTTGGGGTGGACACGGCCGGCGCCCCAATGCTTCGCGCCGCGGTGGAAGAGCGAGGCCTTGCGGTTGACCCCGTTATAGGCGCCCCAGCCATAGCGTACGAGCCGACCGCCGATATGGTTCGCCATCGGCACGAGAAAATAACCATCGGCGACGGCGGCGATGGCGCCGCGAATCTCGACGGCGAGCGCCGGCGTCACGTGCTCGTCGCTGTCGACCTCGAGAATCCAATCGCCGCGGCAGGCGGTAATGCCGGCGTTGCGGCGCTCGCCCTCGATCTCCCACGCGCCTTCGATCACGCGCGCGCCATGGCGGCGGGCGGTCGCGGCAGAGCCATCGGACGAGCGATCGAGCAGGACGACGATCTCATCGGCAAAATGCAGACATTCGAGACAGGCGCCCAATCGAGCCTCTTCATTGTGGGCCACGACCAGGGCCGACAGCAGCGGCGCCTTGCGCCGGCCGATTTCGCTGATTAACCCGGATTCACTGTCGCTCACACGATCCCGCCCGCAACCGGCGCAACGGAATGTCGCCCCGGCGGCCATCCCAAGCCGATTGCTTTTACGCGAATGGGGGGATTTATCAATTCCGATCGATCATCATGAGGGGTGGCGAGCGGGATTGTCAGCCGCAGCCGCAATTCCTAGAGTCTTATGATTGAGCCCTGCAGGAGCCGGGCATGGATCTCGCTTCGGTCACGCTCGACGACAAGTACGCACAGCAATCCGGACGCATCTACCTTTCCGGCATCCAGGCGCTCGTGCGCCTGCCTTTGCTGCAGCGCAACCGAGACCGCGCCCAGGGGCTCGCGACCGGCGGGTTCATTTCGGGCTACCGCGGCTCGCCGCTCGGCGGCTACGACTATGCGCTGTGGCAGGCGCGGCGCCATCTCGCAGCGCACGACATTCATTTTCAGCCGGGGCTGAACGAGGACCTCGCCGCCACCTCGGTCTGGGGCAGCCAGCAAGTGGGCCTGTTCCCCGGCGCCAAGGTCGCCGGCGTGTTCGGCGTCTGGTACGGCAAGGGCCCGGGCGTCGACCGCTCGATGGACGTGTTCAAGCACGCCAATGCCGCGGGCAGCGCCGCGACGGGCGGGGTGCTGTGCTTTGCCGGCGACGACCATGGCTGCCAGTCGTCGACCACGGCGCATCAGAGCGAGCAGAATTTCGCCGCGGCGATGATGCCGCTGCTCAATCCTGCAACGGTGCAGGACTATCTCGATTTCGGCCTGCTCGGATTTGCGCTGTCGCGGTTCTCGGGCTGCTGGGTGGCGATGAAGACGATCGCCGAGGCGGTCGAAAGCTCGGCCTCGGTGATGGCCGATGCGAACCGTGCCGCGATCGTGCTGCCGCCGGATTTCGAGATGCCGCCGGGCGGCCTCGGCATCCGCTGGCCCGACTCGCCGCTCGAGCAGGAACGCCGGCTGCACGGGCCGAAGATGGATGCCGTCGCCGCCTTCGCCCGTGCCAATGCGTTCGACCGCATGGCGCTCGATCCGGCGCAGGCGCGTTTCGGCATCGTCGCCACCGGCAAGGCATGGCTCGATCTGCGCCAGGCGCTGAGCGAACTCGGCCTCGACGACGCGCACGCAGCGGCACTCGGCATCAGGCTCTACAAGGTTGGGCTGTCATGGCCGCTCGAGGCCGAAGGCGCGCGTCGCTTTGCCGCCGGACTTAGCGATGTTCTGGTGGTGGAGGAAAAGCGCGGCTTCGTCGAGGACCAGTTGGTCCGCGCGCTGTACAACATGCCTGCCGCCATGCGGCCGAGCGTGGTCGGCAAGAGCGACGAGACCGGCGCGCCGCTGCTGCCGAGCGCCGGCGAGCTGGGACCGACCCAAGTGGCGCATGCGGTGGTGCAGCGCCTCGCCCGCCTCGGCGTCGACAGTCCGGCGCTGCGGCAGCGCCTGGCGCGCCTCGAATCCTTCGAACGCCTCGTCGAGGTGCCGCTGGCCAAGACGCAGCGCACGCCGTTCTTCTGCTCCGGCTGCCCGCACAACACCTCGACCCGTGTGCCCGACGGCAGCCGCGCGCTCGCCGGCATCGGCTGCCACTTCATGGCGCAATGGATCCCGGCGCGGAACACGGCCACGTTCTCGCATATGGGCGGCGAAGGCGCGGCCTGGATCGGCCAGGCACCGTTCAGCGGCGACACCCACATTTTCCAGAATCTCGGCGACGGCACCTATCAGCACAGCGGGCTGCTGGCGATTCGCGCCGCCGCCGCCGCCGGCGTCAACATCACCTACAAGATTCTCTATAACGACGCCGTCGCGATGACCGGCGGACAGCCGGTCGAAGGCCATCCCAGCGTCGGCGCGATCAGCCGCGACGTCGCCGCCGCCGGCGCCCGCCATATCGTCGTCGTCAGCGACGAACCCGGGAAATATCCGGCCAGCGCCGGCTTCGCTCCCGGCGTCGAAATCCGCCATCGCGACGAGCTTGACCGGGTGCAGCGGGCGCTGCGCGAAATCCCCGGCCTCACCGTCCTGATCTACGATCAGACCTGTGCCGCCGAGAAGCGGCGGCGGCGCAAGCGCGGCACCTATCCGGACCCGGCGAAGCGCGTCTTCATCAACGAGGCCGTGTGCGAAGGCTGCGGCGATTGCTCGGAGCAGTCGAATTGCGTTTCGGTCAAGCCGCTCGAGACCGAATTCGGGCGCAAGCGCACGATCGACCAGTCGAGCTGCAACAAGGATTTCTCCTGTCTCAAGGGCTTCTGCCCGAGCTTCGTCACCGTGCATGGCGGAAGGCCGCGCCGCCTCGAAGCGCAGTTCGCCGCGACCGGGCACGACAAGCTGGCGCGGCTGCCGCTGCCGGCGCCACGCGACGTGAGCGAGCCTTATTCCATTCTCGTCACCGGTATCGGCGGTACCGGGGTCATCACGGTGGGCGCGCTGCTTGGCATGGCGGCTCATCTCGAGGGCAAAGGCTGCACGGTCCTCGATTTCACCGGGCTCGCGCAAAAGAACGGCGCCGTCATGAGCCATGTGCGCATCGCCGCGACGCCGGAAGCGTTGAACGCGGTCCGCATCGCCCCGGGCGGCGCCGATCTGGTGCTGGGCTGCGACATGGTCGTTGCCGCTTCGGCGCCGGCGCTGAGCCGGATCGAGCATGGCGTGACCCGAATCGTCGTCGACAGCGACATCCAGCCGACGGCAGCCTTCGTCATGAACGGCGACATGGATTTCGAAGCGCGGACGATGGAGCGTGCCCTGACGGCCGCCGCCGGCGAGAGCCACGTCGCCTTCATCGACGCCACCGGGCTTGCCACCGCGCTGATGGGCGATTCGATCGCCACTAACTTCTTCATGCTCGGCTTCGCCTTCCAGAAGGGTCTTGTTCCGCTCGGGCTCGCCGCGATCGAGCGGGCGATCGAGCTCAACGGCGTTGCCGTCGAAGCCAACAAGCACGTGTTCGCCTGGGGCCGGCTTGCCGCCGTGGACCGGGCCGGACTCGATGCGTTCCTGCGGCCGGCGCATCCCGCCGAATTGCCGCCGGCGCAGGGCCTCGCCGCGGTCATCCGCCGCCGCAGCGGCTTTCTCGCCGACTATCAGGACGAGGCCTATGCCAGACGCTATCGCGAATTCGTCAGCACCGTGGCCGAGGCGGAGAAGGCACGCTTCCCTGGCCGCAGCGACCTGGCCGAGGCGGTGGCGCACAGCCTGTTCAGGCTGATGTCCTATAAGGACGAGTACGAAGTGGCGCGGCTTTATACCGAGGGCACCTTCCTGACCCGTCTGCAGCGGGCGTTCGAAGGGAATTTCCGGCTCGAATTCCATCTGGCGCCGCCGCTGCTGGCCGCCCGCGATCCCGACACCGGACATCTGCTGAAACGCAGCTACGGGCCGTGGATGCTGCGCGCTTTCGCGATCCTGCGGCGGCTGAAGCGGCTGCGCGGCACCGCCTTCGACCCGTTCGGCCGTACCGCCGAGCGGCGCATGGAGCGCCGCCTCATCACCGAATACGAGGCGGTCGTACGCGAATTGCTCGCCGGCCTCGGCCCCGACAATCACGCCCTCGCCGTCGAGATCGCGCGGCTGCCCGAGACGATGCGCGGCTTCGGCCATGTCAAGGCGCGCAATGTCGCCGCCGCCAAGGCGCGTGAGGCCGCGCTGCTCGCGGCATTCCGCCGGCCGGTTCCCGCGGCGACGGCCGCGGAATAGCGATTCCGGTCGCGCCAGGCTTTGCGCTGGGCCGAGGGGGCGAGTAAGCTTGGCCTTGCCTCGTCCCTCATCTGCCAACGCCCCGAAAGAGCTCCTCTATGCGCCTCTTGAAGCTTGCCATCGCGGCCACGCTCATCGGCCTGCTCCCGCTCGCCAGCCCCTCCACCCGCGCCGCGCCGGACACGAACGATTCCGTCAACATCAATCTTTTCAATCAGATACTCGACCAAGTTAAGAGTAACTATGTCAAGCCGATCAGCGAAAAGCATCTGATTGAAGGGGCCATCAAGGGGATGCTGGCGTCACTCGATCCGCATTCGGGCTATCTCGACGCCAAGGAATATCACGACATGATGGTCGAGACCGAGGGCGAGTTCGGCGGTCTGGGCATGCAGGTCACCGAAGAGAACGGATTGGTGAAGGTGATTTCGCCGATCGACGACACCCCGGCCGCCCGGGCCGGCATGAAGCCCGGCGATCTGATCCTCGCCATTGACGGCGTTCCGGTCACCGACATGACGCTCTCCGAGGCCGTGAACAAGCTGCGCGGGGCGATCGGCACCAAGGTCAAGCTGACGATCCGGCGCCAAGGCGTGGATCCGTTCGAGCTTTCCCTGACGCGCGCCGACATCAAGGTGGCGCCGGTGAAGTCCCATCTCGAAGGCGGTGATATCGGCTATGTCCGCATTACCTCCTTCTCCGAACGCGCCTCGAGTTCGCTGGTTCAGGCGATCAGCGAGATGAAGCAGAAGGCCGACGGCAAGCTCGTGGGCATCGTGCTTGATCTGCGCAACAATCCGGGCGGACTGCTCGATCAGGCCGTGGCCGTGGCGAACGATTTTCTCGATCACGGCGTGATCGTGTCGATCAAGGGCCGCGCGCCGCAAGACAACCGGAGCTACGAGGCCAAGGCCAATGGCGACCAAGTGCCCGGGCTGCCGGTTGTGGTCTTGATCAATGGCGGCTCCGCTTCCGCATCCGAGATCGTCGCGGGCGCCCTCCATGACGACCACCGCGCCGTGCTGCTCGGCACCCGCTCGTTCGGCAAGGGCTCGGTCCAGACGGTGCTGCCGGTGAACCAGAGCAGCGGCGCCATCCGGCTGACGACCGCGCTCTATTACACCCCGTCCGGCCGCTCGATCCAGGGCCAGGGGATCGAGCCCGACGTAGTCGTCGGGCCGGCGACGATCGAAAAGGTCGCGGTCGGGCGGCAACTGCACGAAGCCGATTTGCCCGGCGCGCTGAAGAACGACACCGCGCTGCCCGCTCCGGCACCGGGAACCGCGACGCCGCATGCGGCACCCGGGGCCGCGGCCGCGCCAGGTGCCGTGCCGGCCGGGGAGCCGGGCAAGCTTCCGCCCGGCGCAACGCCGGTGCCCAAATCCGATGCCACCGCCCTCGACAGCGCGGTGATGGGCACCGACGCGGATTATCAATTCGTCCGCGCCGTCGATCTCCTGCGCGGCGTCACGCTATTCAAGCACCTGGCCGCGAAATAGGGTCCGGGATACGACAAGATTATATTTTAAGACAAAAGACTACGCCGCGTTCTTCGCGCAAAATATCGGATCTATTGCGGCTCTGACAGGCTATAGCTGCTGAATGACGGCGCGGGCCGCGTTGGTGATGGTGACGTCGCTGGCCGTGGCGCTGATGGCCTCGGCGTACCACTGATCGACCGCCTGCGACAGCAGCAGGCTGCCGCGCTTGCGCAGATCGGCGCCGACGATCGCCTCGAGCGAGCGCAGACGAGCGAACAGCTTGCGCGTCGCCGCCTTGCGCCGTTCCTCGGCCTGCTGGGCGCTGGCGAGCCGCGCCGCCGAATCGGACGAGCTGGCGGGCTTGGCCGGCGCCGCCGGCCGCGGCGAGGCCGACGCCAGCTTGGCCACCACGGCCGCGCTGGTCAGTGCCTGAGGTGCCTTCGCCGCGCTCGTCGCGGCCACGGCCGGCTGCGGCGGCACGGCAGCGGCCGGAGCGCCTTTTGCCGGCGCAACAGCGACCGGCTTCGCCGGAGCCGGCGCTTTTGCGGCCGCGGTCGGAATGGGCTTGGCGGCGATGGGCTTGGCGGGCGGTTTTGGCGCAGATTTGGGCTCGGGCTTGCGGGCGATTGCTACGCGTTTCGCGGCGGACGGTTTCCGGGCCGAAGTACCTTTACTTCAACGGGGCCACTTTCTTGGTCGCGGCAATGCTCTTGGCGGCCGAACCCGCTTTGCCCGATGGCTTGGCGCCGCCGGGCCGGCGGCCCCTCGCTGCCGCTTTGTCGCGAGGTTTCATTCGTCTCCTCCGACTGGGGGCGTGCCGCCCGCGCGCTAAAATTGGAACTGGCCCCGGGTTTGAGCAAGCGAAAATCGCGGAGCCGCCGGAATTTACCAAGCATTTTCCAAGCGACGCCGGCAATTCACGGCGCGGAAAACGCCGCCGATCATATTCATGTCAGAAATTAAAATATTTGTAATAATTATATGGAGAAACAAAGATCTTATGCAAGCTCGAGCGGGAGCTGGCGCGGGACCCGGGGGATCATACCGTTCGCGGCGACGCGCCTTACGGCTCTTGAAGCGCGGTTCCGCTCCGTGCCAGGATCGCCGCGACACAGCCGTGCTACGGGGGAATCGATGCCCATCATCAAAGTCGCCGACATCGCCTGGGGGCGGTTGCGGTCGCCCGATCTCGACCTTGCGGAGGAGTTCCTGACCGATTTCGGCATGGTCCGGGCCGCGCGCACCGGCACGGCGCTGTACATGCGCGGCACCGAACCCTCGCACCACCTGCACGTCACCGAGCTGGGCGCGCCCGGCTATATCGGCATGGCCTTTCATGCCGCGAGCGAGGACGACCTCGCGAAAATCGCTCGCGATCGAGGGCGCCTCCGGGATCGAGCATCTCGACGAGCCCGGCGGCGGCAGGCGCGTGCGCCTGAGCGACCCCGACGGCTACCAGATCGAGGTGGTCTACGGCCTCGAGCCGGTGGCGCCGCTGAAGCTGACGCGACAACCCGCTCAATCTCGCCGCCGACCGCGCCCGGCGCGCCGGCGACGCTCAACCGCCTGAAGCGCGGCCCGGCCCAGGTCATGCGGATGGGCCACGGCGTGATCATGACCCGCCAGTTCGCCAAGGCGCTGCAATGGTACCGCGAGCATCTTGGGCTTCCTGCTGCTCCGACGAGGTCTATAGCGACGACCCGACGCAGATCGTCGGCTCCTTCAACCGCTGCGACCGCGGCGAGGAATTCGTCGACCACCACACGCTTCTTCTGCATTGCCGGCGAGCGCACCGGCCTCAATCACTTCTCCTATGAGGTGCGCGACATCGACGACGTGATGATGGGGCACGAGTATCTGCGCGCGAAGGGCAAGTACAAGCACATGTGGGGCATCGGCCGGCACCATCTCGGCAGCCAGGTCTACGACTACTGGTGCGATCCCTGGGGCCGGGTGCACGAGCACTGGACCGATTCCGACCGCGTCAACGTCCACCACGTCCCGACCCTGGCCAAGGCCGGCGAGGGCACGCGCGGACCCTGGGGCGATCCGGCGCCGCGCGAGTTCCAGGAGCACGCCACGCCCTGAAGTTGACACTACAGCGCAGGGAATGAACGCCTGGCTTGCGCTTGGCACACAGGTCGATAATAGGGTGCGCGCGCGTTACACGTCCGGCGCGAAGACACGCCGGCAAGGTCAGGGAGAGAAGCAAAATGCCCAGCGAAAACGGCAAACCAGCCAGTCGCGGAGATCGGCCGCCGCACGATCATCAAGGCCGCGGCGGCGGCCGGAGTGTTCCAGGTCGCGGCGCCCTTCGTCATACCGCGCGCGCGCGCAGACGAACGTCAAGATCGGCCTCGACAACCCGCTGACCGGCACCTATGCCGCCCTCGGCAAGAACGAGCTCATCGGCGCCCAACTCGCGTCGAGCAGATCAACGCCAAGGGCGGCATCCTCGGCCGCAAGGTGGAGTTGCTGGTCGAGGATTCGACCAGCGCCGACGCCTCCGTCGCGGTGCAGAAGGCCAACAAGCTGATCGACCGCGACCAGGTCAACTTCCTCTTCGGCAACATCAACTCCGGGCTGGCCCAGGCGATGGCGAATGTCGCCTACGAGAAGAAGGTGTTGCACATCGTCCCGGCGGCCACACCGATTCGGTCACGGGCAACGCAATGCCACTGGAACGTGTTCCGCGTCTGCAACACCACGCGCATGGAGACCAATTCGGTCTCGAAGCTGCTTTTGGATGAAATACGGCAAGAAGTGGTACTTCATCACCACCGACTACGCCTTCGGCCACAGCCTGCAGGCAGGGCTTCGAGGCCAGCCTGAAGACGGCCGGCGGCACCGAGCTGGGCGCCGATGAGGTGCCGCTCGCAAAGCACCGACTTCTCGTCCTATCTGATCAAGGCGCAATCGGCCAATCCGGACGCGCTGATCCTGCTGCTCGCCGGCGACGACATGATCAACTGCCTCAAGCAGGCGGTGCAGTTCGGCCTCGACAAGAAGTTCCACATTGCCGGCGCGCAGCAGGAACTCGAAGTCAACTCGGGCCTGCCGCCCGAGGCGCTGTTCGGCGACTGGGTGTTCGAGTGGTACTGGAAGCAGCCCGGCGTGCCGCATGTGCCGCGAGTTCGTCGCCGACATCCGCAAGCGCAGCGGCGGCCATGTGCCGACGGCGCGCACCTGGTTCGGCTTCGCCGCGACCTGGAGCTGCACAGCTCGCCGCCGAGCAAGGCCAAGTCGCTCGATGCCGGTCAAGCTGGCCAAGGCGATGCAGGGCCTGGTGCTGCCGCCCGAGGTGGCGTTGATGCCGAACAATCCGTTCTACCGCATCGGCGACAACCAGCTGATGCCGACGCTCGTTCGTCGGCCATTCGCAGCCGGCCCCGGCCGGCGGCGACCCGGAGGATTTGTTCGAGGTCACCGCGGAAGTGAAGGGCGACGGACGCGGCGCTGCCGGTCGACCAGACCGGCTGCAAGATGGCGTGGCCGGCCTAGCATCGCGAAAGCCGGGCGCCGTGACCAGCCGCAGCGCCCGGTTCGTCCCGACGGAGCTTGGTCAGCATCGCGTTCGGTTTCGGGATCGGGCCCGCCCGCAACCGGGCGGGCCGTCATGACTGTGCGCGGACGGAAATTTCGTGATCACCGCATGACGCAGCTGCTTCTCTTCAACGTCTTCAACGGCCTGATCATCGGCGCGTTCTATGCGCTGATGGCGCTGGGGCTGTCGCTGATCCTCAACCTCTCCGGCGTGATCAATTTCGCCCATGGCGGGTTCCTGGCGATCGGCGGCTATCTCGCCTACACGCTGATCCCCTATTTCGGCTTCTGGGGCGCGCTGCTGGTGGCGCCGTTCCTGACCGCCTTCATCGGCATCGCTGGTCGAGCGCGTGCTGATCCGCCGGCTCTATGGCCGCGACCCGCTCTACAGCCTGCTGCTGACCTTCGGCCTCGCCTTCATGATCGAGGACGGCACGCGCTTCATCTGGGGCGCGCAAAGCCTGCCCTATCAGATTCCGGAGCTGGCTCGCCGCGCCGTTGAGCAGCGAGTTCTTCTTCCTCACCGGCTATCGCGTGTTCATGGTGGTCCTGGTCGCGGCGGTGGTGCTGGCGCTGTTCCTGATCCTGAACCGCACCCGGCTCGGCCTGCGCATCCGCGCCGGCACGCTCGATCTCGAGACCGTCTCGGTGCTGGGCGTCAATGTGCGCGTGCTGCGCAACCTCAATTTCGGCCTCGGCATCTACCTCGCGGGCCTGGCCGGCGTGCTCGCCGCCGGCATGCTGGGCCTGCAGCCGAATATCGGCGATGACGCTGATCATGCCGAGCTTCATCGCCATCATCGTCGGCGGCCTCGGCAGCCTGCCGGGCACGCTCCTGGGCGGCTGCTGATCGGCGTCGCCTCCGGCGTCACCAGCGTGTTCTTCCCGTCGGCGAGCGAGGCGGTGATCTACGTGATGATGGCGGCGGTGCTGATCGTCCGGCCGCGCGGCCTTCTCGGCGAGGAAGGGCGCTTCTGATGGACCGCGTTCGAACAAGCGCGCCGCCGACGCCCTGATCTGGCTGCTGTTGCTGAGCGCGCCGTTCTGGCTGCCGCTGATCGGCGGCTATGTCGAGCTCGGAAGCCGCGTCGTGATCCTGGCGCTGGCGGCGATGGCGCTCAATTTCCTCCTCGGCTACACCGGCGTCCTGTCCTTCGGCCATGCCGCCTATTTCGGCCTCGGCGCCTATGGCACCGCCCTGACCATCAAATATCTCGATGCCGAGCACGCCGCTCGCGATGCTCGTCGGCATCGCCGTCGGCACCGTCGCCGCCGCGGTCATCGGCCCGATGATCGCCCGGCTGCGCGGCGTCTATTTCGCCATGTGCACCATCGCCTTCGGCCAGGTGTTCTATTTCATCGCCTTCCGATGGAGCTCGGTCACCGGCGGCGACGACGGCGTGAGCGCCTGGCATCGCGTGCCGATCGATCTCGGCTTCGCCAGCATCGACATCCTCAACGACAACAAGTCGTTCTATTACCTGGCTCTTGGCCGTGTTCGCGCTGGCGGTGGCGGCGATGGCGTTCCTGTTGCGCTCGCCGTTCGGCCGCACCCTGCTGGCGATCCGCGAGAACGAGCGCCGCGCGCGCTTCCTCGGCATTCCGGTCGACCGGCACATCTGGATGTCGTGGGTCATCTCCTGCTTCTTCGTCAGCGTCGCCGGCACGCTCTACGCGCTGTTGAACGATTTCGTCGATCCGCGCGCGCTGCGCTGGGACCAGTCGGGCAATTTCGTCATCATGGCGGTGCTGGGCGGCATGCGCAGCTTCT
Source organism: uncultured Alphaproteobacteria bacterium (assembly GCA_963721625.1). Lineage (GTDB taxonomy): Bacteria > Pseudomonadota > Alphaproteobacteria > ATCC43930 > CGMCC-115725 > DATJLY01. The sequence goes on along the minus strand of CAVRKF010000019.1, from coordinate 49,683 downwards.
GGGGACCGCTGATCGGCGCCGCGATCTTCCTCGTGTCTCCAGGACTACGTCTCGAGCCACACCGAGAACTGGAAATCCTTCATCGGCCTGTTCTTCGTGCTGATCGTGCTGTTCTTCCCGCGCGGCGTGCTCGGCATCATCAGGCGGAAGACCGCGCCATGAGCCTGCTCGAGGTCGAGAACGTCTCGCAAGCATTTCGGCAGCCTCGTCGCGGTCGGCGACGTGTCGATGACGCGTCGAGTCCGGGCGAGCTGCGCGCCGATCATCGGCCCCAACGGCGCGGGCAAGACCACGTTCTTCAACCTCATCACCGGCTTCCTCACGCCGACCTCGGGGCGGATCGTGTTCGACGACGACGACATCACCCGGATGCTGCCGGCGCGGCGCGTGTGGCGCGGCATCGCCCGCACGTTCCAGATCACCGAAGTCTTCCCGGAATTGACGCTGCACGAGAACCTGCGCATCGCCGTCGAGGTCGCCGCGGGCTACCGCCTCAGGCCGTGGCTGTCGCGCGCCGACGACGCCGCGACCAAGGCCCGCGTGGTCGAGCTTCTCGCCATGGGCGGCTTGACCGAGAAAGCCGACCGGCTGGTGGGCGAGTTGGCGCATGGCGACCAGCGCGCCACCGAAATCATGATGGCGCTGGCCCTGAAGCCCCAGCTGCTGCTGCTGGACGAGCCGACCGCCGGCATGGGCGACCAGGAAACCTACGACATCACCCGGCTGATCCGCTAAGCTGCACAAGGACGAGAAGCTCACGATCGTGCTGATCGAGCACGACATGCGCGTGATTTTCCACCTCGCCGACCGCATCATCGTTCTCGATGAGGGCCGGCTGCTGGCCGAGGGCACGCCCAAGGAGATCGCCGCCAACGAAGCGGTGCAGGCGGCCTATCTGGGCAAGGTCGCATGAGCGAAGCCGACGCTCGAGGCGGAAGGCCTGCACACCTATTACGGCAAGAGCCACATCCTGCACGGCGTCAGCCTCGAGGTGCGCGAGGGCGAGATCGTGACCGTGCTCGGCCGCAACGGCGCCGGCAAGACCACGACGCTGCGCAGCCTGGTGGGGCTCACCCATCCGCGCGAGGGCACGGTGCGGATATTCGGCCACGCGACCGCCGACTGGCCGCCCTATCGCATCGCCGCCTTGGGCGTCGGCTACGTGCCGGAAGGGCGGCGCATCTTCGCCAACCTGACCGTCGAAGAGAACCTCAAAGTGCCGCTCGAACGGCCGGGACCGTGGACGATCGCGCGGATCTACGAACTCTTCCCGCGGCTCGCCGAGCGCCGCGGCAACAAGGGCCGCCAGCTCTCCGGCGGCGAGCAGGAGATGCTGGCGATCGGCCGCGCGCTGTTGTTGAACCCTCAGCTCCTCATTCTCGACGAGCCGTCGCAGGGCCTCGCGCCGCTGATCGTGCAGGAGGTATTCAAGGTCGTGGCCGCGGCGCGCCGCGAGGGTATCTCGGTCCTGCTGGTCGAGCAGAACGTCCGCGCCGCGGTCGAGATCGCCGACCGCGCCTATGTGCTCGACGACGGCCGCGTGGTGTATTCCGGCTCCGCCAAGGAATTCGCCCAGGACGAAGAGCGCGTCCGCGCGCTCGCCGGCGCCAGCGCCGAGGAGTGGGAACCGGCGCTCCCGCCGCAGCCGCGTTGAGCGGCCTGCGCCGGGCTTACGCGGCCGCCATCGCCGCCTCCGCCACGGTCCACGAGGCATAGCCGCAACCGACATAGACCTCGGGGATCGGCGCATAGTCGATGAGGTCGAAGCCGCGACTCCCGGCCGCGCCGTGGGCGATGACCCAGTTGCGAACCTCGTGCGCGCCGTTGCCGGTGCGCGGCAGCGCCGCCTCGAGATAGTCGATGAGCGGCTGATCCGCGCCGGCCTTGAACAGCCGGATGCATTCGTGGTCGAAGGGCTCGTCGATCGCCCCCATGGTCGCTTCGCCGATCGAATGGCTGAGGCCGCCGGTGGCGAGGATGGCGACGCGCAGCGGCTCGGTGTATGTCTCGATCGCCTGGCGCAGCAGCCGTCCCCACGCGAGGCAGCGGCGGATGCTGATCATCGGCGGCTCGAGACCGTTCACCGTGATCGGAATGATCGCCGGCAGCCGCGCCAGCTCCATGCGCCAGAGCGGGATGCAGAAGCCGTGGTCGAGCATCATGTGATGCGACACCGAAGGCTCGAAATCGTGCGTGAGCGCGGTCTCGAGGATGTGCATCGCCAGCGCCGGGTGGCCGGCGAGATGGTGGTGGGGAAAGTCCTTGAGGAACGGCTCGGGCGGACCGTCATGCGCCTCGCCGACGCCGATGCAGACATTCGGCAGATTGTCGAGGAAGAAATTCGCCCAATGGTCGGGCGCGATCTCGATCAGCACGTCGGGCCGCGCGGCGGCAAAGCGGCGGCCCAGCTCGCCGAAACCGCTGACGAAATGCGCGCGGCATCGCGCCGGCATGGTGTTCCAGTCGCGCGCAACCAACGGCCCGTGACTGGCGGCGAAGACCCCGACAAGCTTGGCCATTTTCTGCGCCCTTTTCGCTTCGACCGGGGAAGTATAGCGTCGCCGCGCCGATGCGTGCATCCCCTCCCCGGACTTGCCGCATCCGCGCTTTGGCGCGAAGATGCGAGCAGCGTGCGTCGGGAGGCATCATGCGGATCGTCTGCATCGGCGGCGGGCCGGCGGGGCTCTATTTCGCCATTCTGATGAAGAAGGCCGATCCCGCGCACCACGTCACTGTCTACGAGCGCAACCGGCCCGACGACACGTTCGGCTGGGGCGTCGTGTTCTCCGACCAGACGCTCGACAACATGCGCGACGGCGACGACGTCGAGCCAGGCGCGCATCAGCGACAGACTTCGCGCACTGGGACGACATCGAGATCCACTTCAAGGGCCACGTCATCACCTCGCACGGCCACGGCTTCTGCGGCATCGCGCCGCAGCGCCTGCTCGCCATCCTGCAGGAGCGCGCGCGCGAGCTCGGCGTGGAGCTGGTGTTCGAACGCGAGATCGCCGATCTTGCGCGCCTTCGCCGATGCCGACCTCATCGTCGCCGCCGACGGCATCAACAGCCGCATCCGCGCCGCCTATGCCGAGCATTTCCAGCCCGAGATCGAGTGGCGCCGCAACAAATTCGTCTGGCTCGGCACGCACCGCCTGTTCGACGCCTTCACCTTCATCTTCGTCGCGACCGAATGGGGCTGGTTCCAGGCGCACGCCTACCGCTTCAACGCCGACGACCTCGACCTTCATCGTCGAGACGCGCGAGGAGACCTGGCGCGCCGCCGGCCTCGACAAGGCCGACACCGCCGCATACGCTCGATTTCTGCCGGCGGCTGTTCGCGCCCTGGCTCCAGGGCGAGAAGCTGCTCGCCAACAAGTCGGCAACTGCGGCTCGACTGGATGTTTCCGCGCGTCTCGAACAAGAGCTGGGTCAAGGACAATGTCGTGCTGATGGGCGATGCCGCGCATTCCGCGCATTTCTCGATCGGCTCGGGCACCAAGCTCGCGCTCGAGGACGCGATCGCGCTCGCGCGCGCGATCGGCCGGCACCAGGGCGAGTCGGCGCGGCGCTTGCGGCCTACGAGGCCGAGCGGCGCGTCGAGGTGCTGCGCCTGCAATCGGCCGCGCGCAACTCGACCGAATGGTTCGAGAACGTCGCGCGCTATGCCCGCTTCCCGCCGCGCCAGTTCGCCTATTCGCTGCTCACCCGCAGCCAGCGCGTCGAGCCACGAGAATCTGCGCACCCGCGACAAGACCTATCTCGAACGGGTCGAGCGCTGGCTCGGCGAGCGCGCCACGCGGCCAGCCAGCCGGAGCGGCCGCGTGCCGCCGATGTTCCTGCCGTTCCGGCTGCGCGGCATGACGCTCGAGAACCGCGTCGTCGTGTCGCCGATGGCGATGTACAGCGCCAAGGACGGCGTGCCCAACGACTTCCACCTCGTGCATCTGGGCGCGCGCGCGCTGGGCGGCGCCGGCCTCGTCTTCACCGAGATGACCTGCGTCACGCCGGAAGGGCGCATCTCGCCCGGCTGCTGCGGCCTGTGGAACGACGCGCAGGCGCGAAGCCTATGCCCGCATCGTGCGCTTCGTCCATGAGCACTCGCGCGCGAAGATCGCGCTGCAACTGGGCCATAGCGGCCCCAAGGGCGCGACCGCGCGTCGGCTGGGAAGGCTATGACGTGCCGCTCGACGACGCGGCGCGTGGCCGGTCATGGCGCCCTCGCCCGTCGCCGTGGAGCCCGCAGAACCAGGTGCCGCGCGAGATGACGCGCGCCGACATGGATGCGGTGCGCGAGCGCCTTCGTCGCGGCCGCGCGGCGCGGCGCGCGCGCCGGCTTCGACATGCTCGAGCTGCACGCCGCGCACGGCTATCTGCTGTCCGCCTTCATCACGCCGCTCACCAACCGGCGCGGCGACGACTATGGCGGCAGCCTCGCCAACCGGCTGCGCTTTCCGCTCGAAGTGTTCCGCGCCATGCGGCTCGCCTGGCCGCAGGACACAGCCGATGTCGGTGCGCATCTCCGCGACCGACTGGGTCGAGGGCGGCATCGCCGCCGCCGACGCGGTCGAGATCGCCCGCGCCTTCAAGGAGGCCGGCGCCGACCTCATCGACGTCTCGGCCGGCCAGACCTCGACCAAGGCGCGGCCGGTCTATGGCCGCATGTTCCAGACGCCGTTCTCCGACCGCATCCGCAACGAGGTCGGCATCGCCACCATGGCGGTCGGCAACATCTTCGAGACCGACCACATCAACTCGATCATCGCCGGCGGCCGCGCCGATCTCTGCGCGCTGGCGCGCCCGCATCTCGCCGACCCGCATTTCACCCTGCACGCGGCGGCGGCGCTAGGCCTATCGCGACGCAGGCTTGGCCGCAGCAATATCTCGCCGGCAAGGAGCAGCTCGAGCGCATCGGCGCGCGCGCCGCCGCCGACATGGCGATCGTGATATGAGCGCGACGGCCGCTCGCCGGACGCCGCGCCCTCGTCACCGGCGGCAGTCGCGGCATCGGCCGCGCCATCGCCTTGCGGCTCATCGCCGAGGGCGCGCGCGGTCGCCATCACCGGCCGCGACGCGGAGGCCGCGCGGCGCGCCGCGGCCGAACTGGGCTGCGCCGCGCTGGTCGCCGACGTGACCGACGGCACCGCGATGGAGCACGCGCTGCGCGGCCGCGGCGCCGGTCGACATTCTCGTCAACAATGCCGGCATCGCGCTGTCGCTGCCGTTCGCGAAGACCGCGCCCGAGGATTGGAACCGCATCATCGCCGTCAACCTCACCGGCGCGTTCTCGGGCTGCCGGCTGGCGCTTCCGCGGCATGGTCGAGCGCGGCTGGGGCCGCATCGTCAACGTCGCCAGCACGGCGGGGCTCAAGCCCTATCTCTATACCGCCGCCTATTGCGCGGCGAAGCACGGCCTCATCGGCCTGACGCGCGCGCTCGCGCTCGAATACGCGCGCAAGGGCGTGACGGTGAACGCCGTCTGTCCCGGCTTCACCGATACCGACATCGCGCACCGGGCGATCCAGTGATCGCGGCCGAGACCGGGCGCAGCGCCGCCGAGGCGCGCGCCGCGCTCGAGCGCCTCAATCCCGCAGAACCGGCTCACCGACCCCGACGAAGTCGCGGCGGCGGTCGCCTTCCTGTGTCGGCCGGAATCGCACGGCATTACCGGCCAGTCCCTCATCATTGCCGGCGGCGAGGTGATGTGATGACCGAGAACGTCCCGACCCCCGCGCGCACGACCTCGACGGCTTTGCGCCGCGAGCATTTCCGCTGGGAGCGCGACGGGCGCGTCGCCACCATCACCCTCGACCGGCCCGAGCGCAAGAACCCCCTCACCTTCGAGTCCTACGCCGCGCTGCGCGATACGTTTCGCGCGCTCGCGCACGCCGACGCCATCAAGTGCGTGGTCATCACCGGCGCAGGCGGAAATTTCTGCTCGGGCGGCGATGTCCACGACATCATCGGCTCCCCTCACCGCGCATGGCGATGCCCGAGCTTCTGGCCTTCACCCAGATGACCGGCGACGTGGTCAAGGCGATGCGCGCCTGCCCGCAGCCGATCCTCGCCGCGGTCGACGGCGTGTGCGCCGGCGCCGGCGCGATCCTGGCGATGGCGTCCGATCTGCGCTACGGCACGCCCGCGGCCAAGGTCGCGTTCCTGTTCACGCGCGTCGGGCTCGCCGGCTGCGACATGGGCGCCTGCGCGATGCTGCCGCGCATCATCGGCCAGGGCCGCGCCGCCGAGCTGCTCTATAGCGGCCGCGCGATGACGGCGGCGGAAGGCCAGCGCCTGGGGCTTCTTCAACGCGCTCCATCCGCCCGAACGACTGCATGCGAGGAAACGCAGCGCGGTGGCGCGGCAGCTCGCCGCGGGCCCGACCTTCGCGCACGCCGTCACCAAGGCGATGCTGCACCGCGAATGGGCGATGGACCTCGACAGCGCCATCGCCGCCGAGGCCCAGGCCCAGGCGATGTGCATGGCGACCGGCGATTTCCGCCGCGCCTACGAAGCCTTCGCCGCCAAGCGCATGCCCGTGTTCGAAGGCAAGTGATGGCGCGACCCCGGCTCATCTCGCCTGGCCGTTCTTCGACGACCGCCACCGCGCCCTCGCGGCCGATCTCGATCGCTGGGCGGCGGCGGCGATCGCCAGCGCTTCCCGCTGCGGGGCTCGACGACCGCTGCCGCGCCCTCGCCGTCGCGCTCGGCACCGCCGGGTGGCTGCGCCATGCCGTGCCCGAGGCGGGCGGCGCGATCGACGTGCGCACCCTCTGCCTCGCGCGCGAAACGCTCGCCCGCCACGATGCGCTCGCCGATTTCGTCTTCGCCATGCAGGGGCTCGGCACGGCGTCGATCACGCTCTTCGGCACGCCGGCGCAGCGGGCGCGCTATCTGCCGCCGGCGCGCGCGGGCACGGGTCTTGCCGCCTTCGCGCTTGAGCGAAGCCGAGGCCGGTTCCGATGTCGGCGCGCTCGCCACCGCCGCGCGCCGGATCGACGGCGGCTGGCGCCTCGACGGCGCCAAGACCTGGATCTCCAATGGCGGCATCGCCGCGCACTACGTCGTGTTCGCGCGCACCGACCCGGCCTCGCGCGGCACCAAGGGCATTTCCGCCTTCATCGTTCCCGCCGACGCGCCCGGCCTCGCCATCGCCGAGCGGATCGAGGTGATGGCACCGCATCCGCTGGCGACGCTCGGCTTCGGCGATTGCCGGGTCGGCGACGACGCGCTGCTGGGCGCGCCGGGCGACGGGTTCAAGCTGGCGATGGCGACGCTCGATCTGTTCCGGCCGAGCGTCGGCGCGGCAGCGCTGGGCCTGGCGCGGCACGCCTATGACGAGGCGCTGGCCCGCGCCCGCTCGCGGCGGCTGTTCGGCGCGGCGATGGCCGAGCTGCAACTGGTCCAGGCGAAGCTCGCCGACATGGCGACGGCGATCGACGCAAGCGCGCTCCTGGTCTATCGCGCCGCCTGGGCGCACGATGTCGAGCGCCGCCGCGTCACCACCGAGGCGGCGATGGCCAAGCTCTACGCGACCGAGGCGGCGCAGCGCGTCATCGACGCGGCAGTGCAGATCTTCGGCGGCGATGGCGTCCGCCGCGGCAGCGCGGTCGAGGCGCTCTATCGCGAAATCCGCGCGCTGCGCATTTACGAGGGCGCGAGCGAGGTGCAGAAGATCATCATCGCGCGCCAGGAGATCGGACGATGAAAATCCTCGAACCGGACGGCTGGCCGCCGCCCAAGGGTTACGCCAACGGCATCCTCGCCGCAGGCCGCACGATCTGGGTCGCGGGCCAGATCGGCCTCGACCCCGCCGGCGCGATCGCCCCGGACCTGCCCGCCCAGGTCGAGCAGGCGCTGGGCAACATCGCGGCCGTCCTGGCGACGGCGGGCGCGCGGCCGGAGCAGATCGTGCGCCTCACCTGGTACATGACCGATCTCGCCCTTTACGCGGCGCGGCTCAAGGACATCGGCGCCGCCTATCGCCGCGTCATGGGCCGCCACTATCCGACCATGACCGTGGTCGAGATCACCCGCCTGGTCGAGCCCCGCGCGCTCGTCGAGATCGAGGCGACGGCCGTCCTGCCGTGACGCGGCAGCCGGCTATTTGAGCCGCGCCGCCGCTTCCTTCACGAGGGCGAGATCGCTGTATTTCTTCGCGTCGATGCTCGCCTTGACGAAGCCCAGCTTGTGCTGCAGGTCGATGTTGGATTGGAGCGCCGTCATATCCGGCAGGCCATTGGGATCGTGGAAGAAATCGCCCTTGGTGAAGGCCCAGCTCTGAAACGCCGCGACCGGATGCTTGGAGTAGTCGGCGAGCAGCTTGACCGCCGCGTCATGGTTGGCGGGATCGAGGATCCAGCGCTGCGCGCGCAACTCGTCTTCGAGGAAATCGACGAGGGCGGCGCGGTGGGTCTTGATGAACTCCCCCTTGGCCACGTTGATGATCATTTCCGACCGCCCGATCGCCTGGCGCTGAAAGAACAGCGTGCGCGCGGCCGCGCGCAGCTCGGGGTCGGCCGAGAACGGTCGCACCGCGCTGATGAGATCGACCTTCTTTTCCAGGAGCTCGGCCTTCATGTTGGGGAAGCCGACCTCGACGAAGGTCACATTGCGGCCGGGCCGCAGCCCGTGTTTGACGACCATGGCGCGGATCGCCATGTCGACGGCGCTGCCCTCGACGTTGGAGGCGACCGCCTTGCCCTTCAAGTCCTCGATGGTTTTGATCGGGCTGTCCTTCCGCACCATGTATTCGATCGAGTAATAGCCTGGCGCGCCGTCCTGGAAATTGTCGGAGATGATGCGCAGATCATTCATCCCGGCATTGACGACGGCGAGCGCGAGGCTCGAATAGGCCAACGGCGCGATGTCGAGCTCGCCGCCTGCCAGCGCCGTGATCATCGGCGGCGTGCCGGCGAAATGGATCGGATCGAGCGTGTAGGTCTTGCCGTCGTAATGGGCGAGGTCGGGCTTCAGGACCAGGAAGGGCGTGTCGGCCCCGGGCACGACGAAACCGACGCGCAGCTTCACCGGCTCGGCGTTCGCGATCGCGGCCGCCCCTTGCAGCACGGCCGTGCCGAGAACCGCAGCGAAAAGCATCTTCCAGCGCATCGTCGTCTCCTTGATGGGCGCGGCCTCGCCGCCGCGCATGTTTTGATTGCGCGCCATCGTGCGCAAGATCGCGGCCGCGCGCAAGTGCCCCGCCTCACCCGGCCTTCTCCGGGCCGTGGGGGGGCCGGTGAAGGCCCATATCTTTCCCGGCGCCGGCTCCCGGTTGACGCCGGGGCCGGCGGCGCTGCCTAATGCGCGCGGGGGCGGAGGATTTTGATGGAACGTTCCTTCACCAAGGAAGTGGCGCTCCTGCGCAAGGGCGCGGGCGAGGTATTCGAGGGCGAGGGCATCCTCGCCATCACCAAGGGCCTGCTCCAGGCCGGGGTGAGCTATGTCACGGGCTATCAGGGCGCGCCGGTGTCGCATCTGATGGACGTGCTGTCGGACGCGAAGCCGCTGCTCGACGAGCTGGGCGTGCATTTCGCGCCTGCCGCCAACGAGGCCGGCGCCGCCTCGATGCTCGCCGCCTCGATCAATTACCCGATGCGCGGCGCGGCGGTGTGGAAATCGACGGTCGGCACCAATGTCGCCTCGGACGCGCTGTCGAACCTCGCCTCGGCCGGGGTCAAGGGCGGCGCCGTTATCATCGTCGGCGAGGATTACGGCGAGGGCGCCAGCATCATCCAGGAGCGCACCCACGCCTTCGCCATGAAATCGTCGATGTGGCTGATGGACCCGCGCCCCGACCACGCGCGCATCGTCGATCTCATCGCCGAGGCGTTCGATCTGTCCGAGGCCTCGCATGCGCCGGTGATGATGGAGTTCCGCATCCGCGCCTGCCACGTCCACGGCCGCTTCCGCCACCAAGGACAACGTCAAGCCGGCGGTGTCGCGCAACCACAAGCTCGACGACGCCCGATTTCGACTATGCCCGCATCTGCCTGCCGCCCGCGACCTATGCCCAGGAGCAGGACAAGATCGCCAACCGCTTTCCCGCCGCGATCGACTTCATCCGCCGGCGCAAACTCAACGAGGTGTTCGCCGGGGCCGATCGACGAGATCGGCATCATCTGCCAGGGCGGGCTCTACAATTCGCTCGCCCGCGCGCTCGCCGAACTGGGCCTGGCCGACGCGTTCGGCGCAGGCGCAGATCCCGATCCTCTGCCTCAACGTCACCTATCCGCTGGTGAGCGACGAGATCAGCGCGTTCTGCGCCGGCAAGCGCGCGGTGCTGATGGTCGAGGAAGGCAATCCCGATTATCTCGAACAGGCGGTGAACGCGCTCCTGCGCAAGGCCGACCTCAACACCGAAATCGTCGGCAAGAGCGTGCTGCCGATGGCCGGGGAATACACCGCCGAGGTGATGCTGCGCGGGCGTCGCGCGGTTCCTCGAAGGCGCGGTGCCGAAGCGGCGTCGACCTGGTCGCGGTCGGGCAGAAGCTCGCCGACATCGACGGCTGGAAGAGCGAGGCGCAGCGCCTCATCGGCGCGCCGGTGCCGAAGCGCCCGCCGGGGTTCTGCGCCGGCTGCCCCGAGCGCCCGGTGTTCTCGGCGATCAAGCTGGTCGAGCGCGATCTCGGCCGGCTCCATGTCGCCGCCGATATCGGCTGCCACACCTTCTCGACCCTGCCGCCGTTCAATATCGGCAATTCGGTGCTGGGCTACGGGCTCGGCCTCTCCAGCGCCGCCGGCGTCGCGCCCGGCGTTCTCCAAGCGCGTCATCAGCATCATGGGCGATGGCGGGTTCTGGCATAACGGGCTCTCCACCGGCATCAGCGGCGCCGCCTTCGCGCAGCCAGGACGGCGTGCTGGTGATCATGAACAACGGCTACAGCTCGGCCACGGGGCAGCAATACCTCCCCTCCACCACCGCCGGCGGGCAGCGCCGGCCGACCGCGACGATCGAGCAGGCGCTCAAGGCGCATGGGCGTCGGCTGGGTGCGCTCGATCCGCAGCTACAGCGTCGGCCGCATGGCGCGCAGCCTGCGCCGGGCGCTCACCGCGCCGGCGCAAGGGCCTCAAGGTCATCATCGCCGACGGCGAGTGCCAGCTCGCGCGCCAGCGCCGCATCCGCCCGCTGTTGCGCAAGGCGGTCGAGGCGCGGCAAGCGCGTCGTGCGCACGCGCTTCGGCGTCGACGAGGCGACCTGCACCGGCGATCATTCCTGCATCCGCCTCTCGGGCTGCCCGTCGCTGACGGTGAAGCCCAATCCCGATCCGCTGCGCCGCGATCCGGTGGCGCATGTCAACAATGACTGCGTCGGCTGCGGCCTGTGCGGCGAGGTCGCGGACGCGGCGGCTGCTGTGCCCGTCGTTCTACCGCGCCGACATCGTCCAGAACCCCAACGCCTTGGGACCGCTGGCTCGAGCGCCGGCGCGGCGCCGTCATCGCCTGGCTGCAGCGCCGCGCGGCGCCGGCGGCCAGCGCGATGCCGTGAGCGCGCGCCCGACCACGATCCTCATCGCCGCCTTGGGCGGCGAAGGCGGCGGCGTGCTCACCGACTGGCTGGTCGATGCGGCGATGCGCGCCGACCTGCCGGTGCAGGCGACCTCGATCCCGGGCGTGGCGCAGCGCACCGGCGCCACCACCTATTACGTCGAGATCTTTCCCGAGACCAACGCGGCGCTGGGCGGGCGGCGGCCGCTGTTCGCGCTTTATCCCAGCCCCGGCGGCGTCGATGTCATGCTCGCCTCGGAGGTGATCGAGGCCGGGCGCGCGCTCGAGAACGGCTTCGTCACGCCCGACCGCACCCTCCTCGCCGCCGCCACCCATCGCATCTATGCCGTGGTCGAGAAGGCGGCGATGGCCGACGGCCGCTTCGACGCGAGCCGCATCCTGTCCGCCGCGCGCGCCCTGTCGCGCCGCGCGGTGCTGTTCGACCTGACGCGCGAGGCGAAGACGCGCGGCGCTCTCGCTCAACGCCGTGCTGCTCGGCGTCGTCGCGGCCGTCGGGCGCGCTCGCGATCGGGCGCGCGCATTTCGAGGACGCGATCCGCGCGTCGGGGATCGCGGTCGAGGCCAATCTCGCCGCCTTCGCCGCCGGCTGGGCGCTGGGCGACGGCGGGCGTGCCCGCGGCGCTCCAGCCGCGCGACGACCGCACGCCCGTCGCGCTGGCCGCCGGCAGTCGACAGCCTCATCGCCGGCGTCGGCGCCGCTTTTCCCGCCGCCGCCGTGGCGATCGTCGAGGAAGGCATCCGCCGCCTCGTCGATTACCAGGACATCGCCTATGCGCGGCTCTATTTCGACCGCGCCCGCCGCATCGCCGCGCTCGACCGCGGCGACGGCGCGCTCACCGCGGCGGCGTCGCGCCAGCTCGCGCTGTGGATGTCCTACGAGGACGTGATCCGCGTCGCCGATCTCAAGACCCGGCCCGAGCGCTTTGCCAAGGTCCGCGACGGAAATCCGCGCCAAGCCCGACGAGCCCGTGCGCGTGACCGAGTTCCTGAAGCCCGGCCTCGACGAGGTGACCGCGGTGCTGCCGCGCCGCCTGGGCCGCGGGCTCGAATCCCTTGCGGCGCGGTTCGGGGTGAAGGAGCGGCTGCATCTCAGGATGCGGCTCAAGAGCACCAGCGTGAACGGGTTTCTGCGGCTGTGGCTGTTGGCGCGACTGAAGCGCTGGCGCCGGCGCAGCCTGCGCTTCATCGAGGAGCAGCGCGCGATCGAAGCCTGGCTCGACGCGATATCCCGTGCCGCGCCGCACGCGCCCGACCTGGCGCTCGAGATCGCCGAGCTGCCTCAGCTCCTGAAGGGCTACAGCGACACCCATCGCCGCGGCCGCGACAATTACCGGCGCATCTTTGAAGGCGCGGTGCTGCCGCTGCTCGATCATCCCGCGGGCGGCGCCAAAACCCTGCGCGCACTGCGACAGGCCGCGCTCGCCGATCCCGACGGTGACGCACTGACGCGGGCGCTGGCCGCGTCAGCACCTCCCGCCGCGCCGCAAGCCAAGGCCGCGGAATAACCGGCGTATTGGTCGGTACCGTCACAGCGAGCGCAGCGAGGAAGCAACCGCCGGGCCGGCGGGATCGCTTCGCTGCGCTCGCAATGTCGGCGAGGAATGGGTGGCGGCACGGAACCTGCGGCATGACGTCATGACGGCGTTCGCTTTCCCGATCCGTTCATTGCCCATTTGAAACGCCGCATCGGCAGCACGCGCGCAGCGAGACGCACCACCGAATTCCAGCCTTGTACGACGGTTCTTGACAGCTCCGCCGCACGCTGATATTTAGTGTATACGTTAATTAACCAATCGGTTTATCATGGCGTCTGCCGCTCTCGATGCGACCTTTGCCGCGCTCGCCGATCCGACCAGGCGGGCCATTCTCGCGCGGCTCGCGCGGGGCGAGGCGACGGTCAACGAGCTGGCCCGGCCCTTTGCCATCTCGCTGCCCGCCGTGTCGCGCCATCTCAAAGTGCTGGAGCGCGCGGCGCTCATCAGCCGCCGCATCGACGGACAGCACCGCCACTGCCGCCTCAACGGCGCGGCGCTCGCGGCAGCGTCGGACTGGCTCGAATTCTACCGCCGTTTCTGGAGCGACAGTCTCGACCGGCTCGCCGCTCATCTCGGCACCACCCACCCCCCCGCCCCCAAACCCCGGAGGAAGTCCCGTGCCCCAACCCGCAAATCAAGCCGCCGCCGCTGAGACGCTGCCGTCGCTGACGCTCACGCGCATGCTCGATGCGCCGCGCGAAACGGTGTTCCGCGCCTGGACCGATCCGGTGCAGTTCTCGCGCTGGATGGGGCCGGCCAGCATCCGCGCCGAGATCAAGGAGATGGATACCAAGCCCGGCGGCGCCTATCGCATCGCCATGCACGGGACGCCCAAGGGCATGAGCGTCGTCTCCGGCACCTATCGCGAAATCGTGCCGCCGGAGCGGCTGGTCTTCACCTGGGCCTGGGAAGAGGACGTGAGCACGCATCGCGCCGGACACGAATCGATCGTCACCGTGACCCTGCGCGCGGTCGGCGGCCGCACCGAGCTGACGCTGCGGCACGAGCGGCTCGAATTGGATTCGTCCCGCGACAGCCATGGCCAGGGCTGGATCGGTTGCCTCGACAAGCTTGGCCCCTATCTCGCCGACGCCGCCGCCGCCGCCGGGAGGCAAGCATGACCGGACTCACGATCTACGGCATTCCGCAAAGCACCTATGTCCGCAGCGTGCGCATGGCCTGCATCGAGAAGGGCGTGCCCTATACGCTCGAGCCGTCGATGCCGCGCAGCGACACGATCCGCCAGCTCCATCCCTTCGCCCGCATTCCCGTGCTGCGTCACGGCGACTTCACGCTCTACGAGTCGAGCGCCATCCTGCGCTATGTCGACGAAGCCTTCGACGGGCCGCCGCTTCAGCCCAAGGAGCCGCGCCGGCGCGCCGTGATGGAGCAATGGATCAGCACGATCAATTGCTATTGCGACGGGCCGATGATCCGACGCCTGGTCATGGCCTATGTCTTCCCGTCGGGACCGGACGGCACGCCCGACCGCGCCGTCATCGACGCGGCGGCACCCGAGGTGCGGCGCCAGATCGCCCTCATCGACGAGGCCATGGCCGAGGGACCCTTTCTCCTCGGCGCGAACGTCACGCTGCCGGACCTGCTGCTGGCGCCGATCCTGTTCTATGTCGCCCAGACGCCCGAGGGCGGGGCGGCGCTGAAGGAGACGCGCAACATGCCGCGCGCGCGCGATGCCATGCGCGCGCGGCGGAGCTTTCAGGAGACGGTGCCGCCGCCCCTGCCGCCGCGCGGCTGAGCGGAAGGCGGTTCGGCGACGACTGCGCCGGGCCTCGGCTCAGCCCCGGCCGGTCGCGCCCCGGCGGGCAGGGCGATGGAACTTTGTCGCCGCCCGACGCTGACGGCGGTTGCCCCCCGTGGCCGAGACGGCCATGGCCGCCAGCTCGTGGCGCTGGATCTTGCCCATATCGTTGCGCGGGAAAGTAGCGACGAAGTGGACGCCGCCGATCGGCGCACCCTTGAGCGCGCCGGCGAGCGCGGCCGCCATCCGAACCCGGTCGATCGGGCGAGCCGTCTCGATCATCACATGGACCTCCTCCGCCGCGGTACTGTTCTGCGACGAGAGCACGCACACGGCACCGACCTCGAACAGGCGCCGCAATTCTTCTTCGATCGGGGCCACGGCAATTTTGGCGCCGGCGAGGTTGATGACTTCGCTCACCCGTCCGCGCACTGCCAGCCGGCCGTCCGCGCGTAACACGCCGAGATCGCCGGGATAAAAATATCCCTCGCGGAAAAAGGCGCGCGAAGCCGCCGCGTCGCCGAGATAGCCGGTCGGGTTGCCCAAGGTGCGAACCCGGATTTGACCCGACTGACCGGCGGGCAGAATGTTGCCCGCTTCGTCGACGATCTGAACCTCGCGCGACTTCGCAATGCGATGCCAGCGCAGGTCGTCGGTTTGCCGTATCGGCGTGAGGGCGAAGGGACCCGCTTCGGACGAAGCGAAAACCGTGCATAGTTGCGTTGTCAGTCGCGCCTTCGCCGCCTCGGCCAATTCCTCCGACAACGGCCCGCCGCCGACGATCAGGCGCAACGTGTCGTCGCGGCGCAAGGCATCGGGCGGCGCGCCAAGCAATTCCGTCAACACGCGCGGGATCAAATTGGCATGGGTGATGCCGCCCTCGGCGAAGGCTTCCCATCTCTTGGGCCCTTGGTGGATGACGACGGTGCCGCCCAAATCCCAGGTCGCGCACGATCCTTCGTAGCCGATACCCGTCCACCCGCCGAAGCCAAAGGCGTTGAAGACGGAGTCGCGCGACAGCTCATAAATATCCTGCCGATTACGGAGACGGAGTTGCTCGAGCGCCGGATCGACCAGGAATTTTTTATAGATACCGGTGGTCCCGGACGTCATGCGAATGAATCCGCCGCCGGGGCCGCCCAGATCGGGCAAATCCGCGCTCGCCGCTTGCGCCGCGTCGGCGCAGACCGCGGCGGGGACGCCGATAAACCGCCAGCCGGCGTCGGCGCAAAGCCGTTCGAGCCCCGGCCCGTGCTCTCCCGCGGCCGCGACCACATAACGCATTTCGGGCAGATCGAGCGATCCGATCCGATCCTCGGAATGGATGACCAAAATCGTCACGCCCAGGGAGCGCAAGGCAAGACCGAGTACCCAGGTGTTCAGCATCGAGCCCGACGGCAAGACCGCAACACCTTCGCTCCCAACCCCCTGGGCTCTCAGGTACCCTCTTGCTGCCTCGATCAGGCCGGCAAAGAGCCGATAGGAGACCGTGCGATGGTTAACGATGAGGGCGGTCTTTTCAGGCGTCTCTTGTGCCTGTGCGTAAATCCTCGCCGTGAGCATTGCGCCGCCCGCTTCGATCGGGTCCCCTCATCAAACCGCTCCGATGAGCGGTAGAATAATCCGGATCAACGGACAACGACAGATAAAAAGGCAAAGCGCGGCTTTGCAGCGACGCGGCGCGTCTTGGACTCGCTTCGCCGCGAGCCGCGGCGCGGCGGAGCGCCTGCCACACACGCGGCGGCGTGAGCGGGGTTTCAAGATCGTCGACGCCCAGCGGCCGCAGCGCGTCGATCACCGCGTTGGCGATGGTTGCCGGCGCCGCGACCGTCGCCGTCTCGCCGACGCCCTTGATGCCCAGCGGATTGGTCGTCGCGGGGATTTCGTGGAACTCGACCGCGAACGCCGGCAGGTCGCGGCGCGCGGCATCGCATAATCGGCGAAGCTGCCGGTCAAGAGCTGGCCGGTGCGGCGGTCATAGACCACTTCCTCGAGCAGCGCCTGGCCGATGCCCTGGGCGAGCGCACCATGCACCTGGCCCTCGCAGATCATCGGATTGACGACACGGCCGATATCGTCGACCACCGCATAGCGGTCGAGCCGCACCGCGCCGGTCGTCGGGATCGACCTCGACCTCGCAGACGTGGCAGCCATTGGGATAGTTCGGCGGATCGGCGGCCCAGCGTGCCGCTCGCCTCGAGGCCGAGTGCGAACTGCTGCGGCAGCCCGGCCGGGCGATACGAACGCCCTCGCCACATCGGCCAGGCTCATCGCGCGGTCGGTGCCGGCGATCGCGAACATCGCCGTCCTTGAACTGCGACATCGGCTGGCGCCGCCTCCATCAGGATAGGCCGCCATCGCCCGCGCCTTCTCGATGATCGCGTCCGCCGCGAGCTTGAGCGCGCAGCCGCCGACCAGCGAGCTGCGCGCGGCATAGGTGCCGCGGCCGAACGCGACCGCGTCGGTGTCGCCCTGGACGAAGCGGATCGCGTCGAACGGCACGCCGAGCCACGTCGGCCACCATCTGCGCATAGGTCGTGGCGTGGCCCTGGCCGTGCGAGTGCGTGCCGGCGATGATCGTCACCGCGCCGCCGGGATCGAAGCGCAGCTCCATGCGGTCGTTGGTGACGCCGCCGCGCTCGATATAGCAGCCGACGGCGCGGCCGCGCCGCAGCCCCAGCGCCTGCCGATGCCGCGCGCCGCGCGCGCGAACCCGTGCCAATCGGCGAGCGCGAGGCATTGCTCCATGACGCGCAGCGAAATCGCCGCTGTCATAGACCGCAGCCGGTCACCGTGCGATGCGGCAGCGACGCGCGCCGGCACGAGATTGCGGCGGCGCAATCTCCACCGGGTCGATGCCGATGCCGCGCAGCGGCGCGGTCGAGCAGCCGCTCGATCACGTAATTCGCCTCGGGCCGCCCGGCGCCGCGATAGACCCCCATCGGCGCGGCGTGGGTGAAGACCGCTCGCGACGATGATCGCGAGCGCGGGGATGGCATAGACGCTCGGCATCATCCGCACCGCCGTCAGCACCGGCGACGCCGCAGCAGATTGCAGATAGGCGCCGAGCGCATGCAGCGACGTCGACCTCGACCCCAAGGATGCTGCCGTCGGGATCGAGCGCCATCGTCGCGCGGCCATCTGGTCGCGGCCGTGATTGTCGGCGGCCAGCGATTCGCTCCGCGTCGGCGACCCATTTCACCGGCCGCCCGCATGCGGCGCGACGCCCACAGCACCAGCGCGTCCTCGGGATAGGGATTGGCCTTCATGCCGAAGCCGCCGCCGACATCGGGCGAGATCACGCGGAGCCTCGTCTCGGGCAGGTGGAACACCGCCTGCGCCAGCATAGTGCGCACGCCGTGCGGGTTCTGCGAGCCGGTATAGAGCGTGTAGTCGTCGTCGGCGGCACGGTAGTCGCCGATCGCCGCGCGCGGCTCCATCGGATTGGGCGACAGGCGCTGGCTCCTGACGCGGAGCGACACCACATGCGCCGCCTGCGCGAACGAGGCCGCCACCGCCGCCGGATCGCCCGCACTCATCGCGAAGCAGATATTGCCGGGGCAATCATCCCACACCAAAGCGGCATCGGGCGCGGCCGCATCCTCAAGCCAACTCGCCGCGGGCAGCGGCTCGTAGACGATGTCGACCAGTTCCGCCGCGTCGCGCGCGGCGTCGAGCGTTTCCGCCACGACGAAGGCGACGCGGTCGCCGACGCAGCGCACGCGCTCGACCGCGAGCGGCCGCCATTGCGTGCGATAGGCCTTGGGGCCGCCCATGTCCTCGGGCAGCGTGAAGGGCGCCAGCCCGCCGATGCCATCGGCCACGACATCCGCGCCGGTCAGCACGGCGAGAACGCCCGGCATCGCCCGCGCCCGCGCGGTGTCGATCGCCGCGATCCGCGCATGCGCATGCGGCGACCACACCACCACGCCATGGCATTGGCGCGGCAGATCGATGTCGCCGACATAGCGCCCGGCGCCGGTGAGAAAGCGCCGGTCCTCGACCCGCTGCACCCGCCGGCCGATGCCGAATTCCATCACTCGGTCCTCCGAACTCGTGCCGCACCACTCCGCCAATACTCCGCCCTCAAGGGCGGGGGCGGAAGGGTGAGGCGGCGTTTCGATGCCGAGGTTAGGAGCTTGCCACCGTCAGCGCATCCCCCTCACCTACCCTTGCCTCCCGCTTGTCGCACGGGGAGAGGGTTTGCTGTCGCGACGCGCCTCTGATAGCGTTCCGTCACGCGCGGGGAGAACGAATTGCTGCTGCCGAGCGCCTATGAGGACGGGTTTGCGCGCGAGCGCCTGCCACCGCCGGAAGCGTGGCCGGTCATCGACACCGG
This sequence comes from uncultured Alphaproteobacteria bacterium, assembly GCA_963721625.1. GTDB lineage: Bacteria > Pseudomonadota > Alphaproteobacteria > ATCC43930 > CGMCC-115725 > DATJLY01. Next base: position 30,546 of record CAVRKF010000019.1, on the reverse strand, counting down.
CGGCCTGCCGCAATTCGCCTATCCCGAACGTATCAATGCCGCGGTCGAGCTGTTGGACCGCGCCGTCGCGGCGGGGCGCGGGGCGCGTCGCTGCCTGTTGTCGCCCGATCGCACGTGGAGCTACGACGAGGTGCTCGCGCGCGCCAACCGCGTCGCCCAGGTGCTGGTGCGCGAACTGGGGCTGAGACCCGGCAACCGCGTGCTGTTGCGCGCCGCCAATTCGCCGATGCTGGCGGTGTGCTGGCTTGGCGTGCTGAAGGCCGGCGGCATCGCCGTCACCACCATGCCGCTCTTGCGCGCGCGCGAACTCGCCTTCGTCATCGCCAAGGCGCAGGTGGAATTCGCGCTGTGCGACGCGGCGCTGACGGGCGAGCTCGAGGCGGCGCGAGCGGCGGCGCCGGCGCTGCGCCGGATCGTCCCGTTCCACACCGATGCGGCTCAGGGGCTCGAGGCGCTGATGGCGCGGCAGGGCGACGCCTTCGCCGATTTCATCCCGTCGCGCGACGACGTGGCGCTCATCGCCTTCACCTCCGGCACAACCGGCCAGGCCAAGGGGACGATGCATTTCCACAGCGACGTGCTGGCGATCTGCGATGCGTTCCCGCGCTCGACGCTCCATCCCGCGGAAGACGATCTCTTCGCCGGCAGCCCCCCTTTGGCCTTCACCTTCGGGCTCGGCGGCGTGCTGCTCTTTCCGCTGCGCTGCGGCGCCGCGACCCTGCTCCTCGAACGTGCCGGGCCGCCCGAGCTCGCCGCCGCGATCGAGCGCCACCGGGTGAGCGCGCTCTTCACCGCGCCCTTGGCCTATCGCGCGCTGGCCGCGCTGGCGGCGCGGCACGATCTCTCGAGCCTCAAGCGCCTGCGTCTCCGCCGGCGAGCACCTGCCGCTTGCGACCTTCGAGGAATTTCGCCGCGCCACCGGCATCAGCATCATCGACGGCCTCGGCTCGACCGAGATGCTGCACATCTTCATCGCCACGAGCGGCGACGCGATCCGCCCGGGCGCCACAGGCAAGGCCATTCCCGGCTACCGCGCCATGATCGTCGACGATGCGATGCGCGAGGTTCCCGCCGGCACGCCTGGCCGGCTGGCCGTGCGCGGCGCCACCGGCTGCCGCTATCTCGACAATCCGGCGGCCCAGGCGAACTACGTGTGCGCCGGCTGGAACCTCACCGGCGACGCCTATCGCCAGGATGCGGACGGCTATTTCTGGTACCTCGCGCGCACCGACGACATGATCGTCAGCGCCGGCTACAACATCGCCGGCCCCGAGGTGGAAAGCGTGCTGCTCGAACATCCCAAGGTGCGCGAATGCGCCGTCGTCGGCGTGCCCGATCCCGAGCGCGGCGAGATCGCCAAGGCGTTCGTGGTGCTGCGCGCGGGCGAGATCGGCGACGCGGCGATGACCCGGGAACTTCAGGACTTCGTCAAGGCGGCGATCGCGCCCTATAAATGTCCGCGCGCGATCGCCTATGTGGCGGCGCTGCCGCGCACCGAGACCGGCAAGCTGCAGCGCTTCCGCCTGCGCGCCGAGGCGCGGGAAGCACCCCGGGAGGAGCAACGATGAAAGCGATCTGGATCGAGGATTATCGCGGCATCGACGGGCTGCGCTGCGGCGAGCGCGACGCGCCCAAGCCCGGCCCGCGCGACGTGCTGGTCCGGGTGGCGGCGGCAAGCGTCAATCCGATCGACTGGAAGATCTGCGACGGCATGATGAGGGCGTTCATGCAGCTCCCGTTGCCCTTCGTGATGGGCCGCGATTTTTCCGGCACCATCATCGGCGGCGGCGCGGAGGCACGCGATTTCGCGGTGGGCACCGAAGTCTTCGGCGTGGTCGACGGGATGCGCGGCGGCGCCCAGGCGGAAATCCTCGTGACCGATCAGGATCTGGTCGCGCCGAAGCCGCGGCGCAGCGATCTGCGCAGCGCCGGCTCGCTCGGGATCTCCCGCGGCGTCGGCGCTGATCGCGCTCGAGGACACGGCGCGGCTCGCTTCGGGCGAGCGCGTGCTGATCCATGGCGGCGCCGGCGGCGTCGGCGGGATGGCCGTACAGATCGCCAAGGCGCGCGGCGCCTGGGTGGCGGCGACCTGCCGCGCCAGCAATCGCGACTATGTCACGAGCCTCGGCGCCGACCGCGTCATCGACTATGCAGCGGAGGACTTCGCCGCGTCGCTGCGCGACCTCGACGTGGTGTTCGACACCATGGGCGGCGAGATTCATTCCCGCTCGCAGGCGGTGCTGCGGCCGGGCGGACGCCTCGTCTATATCATCGCGGCGCCGCTGCCGCAGGCCGCGCCGCGGGCCGACATCACCGTCGCCCGCGCCGATGTCCGCGCGCGGCGCAACGTGCTCGAGCGCATCGCTGCGCTGGTGGACGAAGGCAAGCTCAAGCCGCAGATCGCCGCGGTGCTGCCCCTTGCCGAGGCGGCCGAGGCCTACGCGATGTGCCGGCAGGGCAATTTCCGCGGCAAGATCCTGCTCGTCGCGGCGGCGGCGTGAGGCGGCAAACGTCACCGCGACGGAATGCGCAGCGTGAGGAGCTTCATCAGGTCATCGACGACGAAGCGGCTTTCGACAAGTTGCAGGCCGGCGGCGGGCACATGTTTTTCCGTTTGCCGATCGAAGCTCGCGCCATAGGCCCAGGCGATCCATGGCTGCCAAATCCGCGACACGATTCGACGGGCAGTGCCACGCGGCCGCACATATTCCAGGAGCCGGATCAGACCGCCCGGTTTGACGACGCGGCCAAGTTCGCGCAGCGCCGGAACCTGGAGTTGATCGGGCAACACGCAGAACAGGAATGTTGCAACCGCCGCATCGAACGCCCCGGTCGGAAACGCAAGCGCGGTAACGTCCATGCGATAGAGCCGGCCCGCTGCCGCGACGGTCGGGCATCGGCGATGCGCCCGCAGCAGCATGGCCGGACTGGTATCGATCCCGGCAACGATCGCACCCGGCGGATAGAAAGCGCAATTCCGACCGGTGCCGATACCCGCATCGAGCAACCGTCCGCCGAGATTCTCGAACATCAGCGGCCGCAGGGCGCGATAGCGGCGCCGCTCGAAGGGCCAATCCAGAATGTCGTAAAGCGGCGCGATCCGCTGATACCGGGCGAGATTGGACGTCACCTGTTCGTCTTTCTGTCGGGGGCCGTGCCGCCGCGGCCCCGCTAGGGCGAAACGCGACGGCATCGAAGCCGCCCCGCCCCGGCTCGGCACCCCGCCGGCGGATCGTGCCTCAATTCCGGTCTGCGCGCTGTTGCGCCTCGGCTTCGGCCGCGTTCTGCGGCGGATCGTTGAGGACGAAATCGATCGGCGAGCCGTCCTCCACGGTCTGAAAGGCGACGGCCACATCGCGGTCGTTCACCCAGACGAACTGCTGTTTCTCGCCGTCGATCTCAAAACGCCGCAGCCAAAGATCCTTGCCGTCGAATTTGGCCGAGACGAAATTGCCGCCGCTGACCCGGACCTTGCCGACCCGCCCGTTCTTGGTCGACATCATCAGGTCGGTATGCAGTACCTCCGGTCGCCCAGGGATTCGAGGGATGCACCCGCCCCGGCACCGTGATCGTCCCCTTGGGCGTGGTGAGTACGAAGTTGTCCCTCGGCCTCGCCGTGGAGCTCGATCTTGGTGCCGTTGGTAACGGTGACTCTCGGTGAAGGCGACGAGGCGGTCGCCCTGCCAATGTTCAGTGCGATTCGCGTCCTCGCGGTACATGACGATGCCGAGGAGGCTGGACCATGATATGAACCTGAGTAGCGACCTCGAAATGTCGCCCGACCGGGTCACGACGTTGGTATAGGTGCCGATGTCGCCGTAGCGCGGATGCTCGATGTGATATGTATAGACCTTCCCCGCCGTGCCCGCCAGCACGGGCCCGCCGCCAAGTGCCGTCATCAACGCCAAGCCGGCAGCCGCCGGCCAATCCATGATCGTCACGCTCCCCCTCTCCTTGGCCGAATCCTAGCTCGATCCCGCCGCCGTCGCGGTATAGCGAGATGTCGCAACGACCCTTAGAGATACCGCGAGGCATTCCTCGGACAGGAACCGCATCATGGCCGAATTCACGACACGTCAGCCCCGCGCGCCGGTCTTCGGACGGCGCGCCATGGTCGTCTCGGGCCATTCCGCGGCGAGTCTCGCCGGCATCGCGCGCGCTCCAGCGCGGCGGCAGCCTCATCGATGCGATGATCGCCGCATCGGCGGTGCTGGCCGTGGTGCTCGGCCATGCCACCTCGATCGGCGGCGACTGCTTCATCCTCTATCACGAGGCGCGCGACCGGCCGCACCTTCGGCCTCAACGCCTCGGGCGTCGCGCCTGCCGCCGCCTCGCCCGACGGCCTTCCCCGACGGCATGAAGGTCCGCGGGCCGCTCGCGCCCGGTGGTGCCGGGGCTGGTGCGCGCCTGGGAGGCGATGCATCGCCGCTTCGGCAAGCTCGCCTGGCGCGAGTTGTTCGAGGACGCGATCGACCTCGCCGAGAACGGCCATCCCGTGTCGCAGGTCCTGGCCAATCGCCTGCCCGACGACCGCGCGCTGCTGCTCGGCCGATGCCGGCTGCGCCGCGACGTATCTTCCCGACGGCCGGCCGCTCGCGGTCGGCGATCTGTTCCGCCAGCCGGCGCTTGGCGCGGACGCTCAAGGGCATCGCCGCGGACGGCGCCGACAGCTTCTATCTCGGCGCGACGGCGCACGGCATCGGTGCCTATTTCGCCGCACGCGGCGGCCTCATGCGCGCCGCCGACCTCGCCGCTTATCGCGCCGCTCTGGGTCGAGCCGGCGGCCGCGCTCTATCGCGGCCACCGGTCACGGTGATGCCGCCCAATTCCTACGGCATCCTGCTGCCGATGCAGCTCAACGGCGCTGTCGGCGGTCGCGGGCGACGGCGCTGGCCGGCGATCCGGTGCGCCGCGTCGGCTACCAGATGAGCGCGATGAAGGCGGCGTTCGAGCATGGCCGCCAGCTGATCGCCGACCCGCGATGCGGTGCCCGACGCGGTGGCGCGGGCGCTCGCGCCCGAGATGACGGCAGCAGCTGCAGGCGGCGGTGCTCGGCGACGCGCCGGCGACGCGCGTCCCCAATCGCGGCGGCACATCCTGCCTGCTGCTCGCCGATGCCGCGGGCAACGCCATCTGCGTCGTGCAGAGCGTGTTCAACGTGTTCGGCAGCGCCTTCCTCGATCCCGCCACCGGCATCATCTTCAACAACCGCATGCAGGGCTTCACGCACCGCCCCGGCCGGCCCAACAGCGTCGCGCCGGGCAAGCGGCCGGCCGCACACGCTCTGCCCGGTGCATGGTGCTGCGCGACGGGCGGGTGCGCTATGTGCTGGCAAGCCCCGGCGGCCCGAGCCAGACGCTCACCAACGCGCAGGTCTGACCCATCTCTCGATGGCGGACGCGACGTCGCGGCGGCGGTCGAGGCGCCGCGCTGGTGCAACGCGCAGGACGGCGAGTTCCTGATCGAAGGCGAGTTCCCCGCATCGCGTCTCGGCCGAGCTCGCCGCGATGGGCCATAAGGTCAAGCGCGCCGCCGACCCCTATTACTACGGCTCGGCCAAGGCGATCGAGGTCCTGGGCTCGGGCATGCTGGCCGGCGCCGCCGACCACCGCCGCGAGGCCTTCGCCCTCGGCTACTGAGCCGCGCCTTCATGCGATCGCCTCCGCCTCGCGCACGCTGTCGATGAGCGAGCTGCGCAGCAGGAAGGCGCGGGCGAGCGCGGGGTCGGCGGCGGTGCGGCGCAGCTCGTCGTGATTGCGCCGCCGCACGCGCGGGATCGCGCTCCTCGCAGCAGGCGCTGTTGCGGATGGTCTGCGCCTGGGTGTGCTCCACCGCGACGTGGCGGCGCTGGCGCTCGTAGCGGTCGAGCTCGGCCGCGTCGGCCTCGCCGCGCAGGATGCGCGACGAGCTTTTCGGCGAGATTGAAGGCGTCGTGGATGCCGCTGTTCATGCCCATGGCGCCGATCGGGCTGTTCACGTGCGCGGCATCGCCGGCGAGGATGGCGCGTCCGCCGCGGAACCGCGCCGCCACGCGCTGATGCACGACGTAGAGATTGCAGCCGACGATGTCGAAATCGCGGCCGGTCGGCGAGGAAGCGGTGCAGCCGCGCCTGCATCGCCTCAGGCCGGGTCGAGCGCCGTCGGGATCGTCGTCGGGCGCGGTCGGGAAATGCACGCGCCAGCGCTCGGGCGGACCCTTCCAGTGGAACAGGTTCGACCATTCCTCGGGATCGGAGATGTAGTTGCGGTGGGCATAGCCGTGCCGCGTGAAATCGTAGGCGACCTCGATGTTGAGGGTGCGGTCGGGATAGGTGAAGCCCTCGAACTCGATGCCCAAGTTCCTTGCGCACGATGCTGCGCGCGCCCTCGGCGCTGACGAGATAGCGGCCGCGGATCGTCTTCGGCGCGCGCCGCCCGCGTCGACGACGCTCGGCGGCGACGCCGTCCGCGTCCTGCGGTGAAGCCGGTGAAGCTCGTGCCGAGGCGCAGCTCGATCAACGGCTCGCGCCCTGGCCATGCGCCATCGCCTCCTCGACGATCTTGATGCGCTCGCATTGGAGCACGTAGGGAAAGCGCGTGTCGTCCTTGAGCACGGCGTGATCGAAGGCGGCGACGAGGCCCTCGCTGGCGGTCCCAGTAATGGAAGCACCGGCGCGATGATGCCGCGCGGCTCGAGCCGCCGCGTAAAGCCCGATGCGGTCGAGCATCTCGAGCGTCGCGGGATGGTTGGTGCCGGCGCGCGGCACCTGGTCGAGGAAATTGCCCTCGCTCAGCTCCTCGACCACCGTGACCGCGACCCCCTGCCTGCGCCAGCACCAGCGCGAGGCAGAGGCCGACCGGCCCCGCGCCGATGACGACGACGCGATCGCGCTGCGCCACGGCGTCAGACCTTCGGCTCGACCTCCTTGACCGCGCCGACCCAGCCGGTATGGGTGAGATCGAACACGATGCCGTCGGGTCCTTCGGTACTTGCACTCGTAGAAGGATTTGGGCGAGGTCGGGCGGCCGCCGAGATAGCTCGCGCCGGCGTCGCCGCGCCTGCGTCCTCGGCGGCGGCGAGATCGTCCACCCACATGCCGAAATGATAGAGCCCCGGCTTCTCGTCCGCGCTCTCGATCTTGAGGAGCGCGACGTTGACCGTGCCGTCCGAGACATAGATGCCGCGCCGCGCCGTGCCGACGCGCTTCATGTCGAAGGCGTGCTCGAAGAACGCGCGCGGCCTTCTCCGGGATCGGGAACGATGATGGCGATGTGACGAAGCTTGGCCATGGTCTTTGTCCTCCGAACTAATAACCCGCCGCGCGGACGCGCGGGGCGACGTCCGCGGCGAAGCGGCCCATCGATTGCAGCGCGTCGTCTTCCGGCATCAGGCCGAAATCCATCAGGAGCGCGACGTGGCGCACGCCCATGCGGCCCAAGGAAACGACCTTCTCCGCCACCGTCGCGGCCGCGCCGAAGAGCCCGAGTCCGCTCGCCAGCACATCGTCATAGGTCTGGCGCCGGGCGTAGAGCCGCGTCTCGACATAGCGATCGAACGGCTCTGCGGCCTCGTTCCGCGCCGCCGCGTCGGTCGCGGCGACATGGGCGTGAAAAGTGTAGATCGCGTCGTCGCCGTCATCGCGCGCGCCGCTTTCGTCGCGGCCGCGGCGGAACTCCCGCTCGAGCGCGCCGACCTCATCGAAGGCGGCGAGCGAGGCATAGGGAATGGCCATCAGGCGGTGGCCTTGCCGGCCGATGTGAAAGGCCGCCTCGCGCGCCAGCGCCGCGACGAAGATGGGCGGCGTCGGAAGCTGGATCGGGCGGAGATTGATCGCCACGTCGCGGAGCCGGTGAAACTTGCCCTCATGGGTCACGCGCTCGCCCGCGAGCAGCCGGCGCACCAGCATCAGCGTCTCGTCGTAACGCTGCCGCTTGTCCTCGGGCGCGATGCCGAAGCCGGCGAATTCGTGCTTCAAATAGCCCGAGCCGGTGCCGAGCACGAGCCGCCCGCCCGAGAGCACATCGACCATGGCATAGCTCTCGGCCACCGTCCGCGGATCGTGGTAGGTGAGCGTCGCGATCGCCGGGCCAAGGCGCAGGCGCCGGGTTCGCGCCGCCAGCGCGGTCAGCATCACCGCCGGATCGGGCACCACGCCGTATTCATGGAAATGGTGCTCGGCGACGAACATCGCGTCGTAGCCGAGCCGTTCTGCCGCCTCCGCCTGGCGCATAAGCTGCGCATAGCAATCCGCCACCGAGCGCTGCCGCCCCGGATAGTGGTCCACCACCGAGAAGATCGAATAGCGCATCGGCGTGCGGCTCAGGACGGTGCGGTGCGGCTGTTGATCGCCTGCCACAGGCGCTGCGGCGTCGCCGGCATCGCGACATGGCGGATGCCGAGCGGCGCCAGCGCGTCGGCGATGGCATTGGCGACCGCCGGCAGCGCGCCGACGCAACCCGCCTCGCCGGCACCCTTGACGCCCAGGGGATTGGTCCGCGTCGGCACCGGGTTGCTCTTCATCGCGATCGGGCTCAAATCGTCGGCCCTTGGCATCGCATAATCCATGAACGAGCCGGTGAGGAGCTGGCCCGACGCGGCATCGAAGCGGATATCCTCCATCAGCGCCTGGCCGACGCCCTGGACGATGCCGCCGATGATCTGGCCTTCCAGCAGCAACGGATTCATCACCGTCCCGACATCGTCGACGACGGCTGTAGCGCGCGATCGCCAGCGTGCCCGGTCTCGGCGTCGATCTCGAGCTCGCAGATGTGGCAGCCATTGGGGAAATTGTCGATCTTGGCGTCGTAGACCGCGTTCGCGACCAGGCCTGGCTCTGCCCCCGGCGGCAGGCTGCGCGGATTGAGCGACTCCTTGGCGATCTCCTTGATGGTGAGGGTGCGGTTGGAGCGGGGCGCCGAGAAAATGCCGTCGGCAAAGTCCACCTCATCGGGAGCGACGGCGAGGATGCGCGCCGCGATCGCCTTGCCTTTGGCGACGATCTTGTCCGCGGCCATGTGGAAGGCCGAGCCGCCGATCGTCGCCGAGCGCGAGCCGCCGGTGCCCTCGCCGAAGAACACCTTGTCGGTATCGCCCTGAAGGTAATGCATCTCATTGGGATCGAGGCCGAGGCGGTCGCTGACCAGTTGCTTGAACACGGTCTCGTGGCCTTGGCCCTGGGTCACCGAGCCCGAGACCAGCGTCACGGTGCCGCCGCGGTCGAAGCGGATCTCGGCGCCCTCGAAGCCCGGCGCGGCGGCGCGCTCGATGGTGTAGGACACGCCGATGCCGCGCAGCCGACCGCGTTTTTGCGCCTGCGCGCGCCGCGCCGCGAAGCCGGCGAATTCGGCGAGGTCGAGCGCCATGTCCAGAGTGCGCTCGAACGCGCCGCAATCATAGGTGAAGGTGAGCCCGGTCTTGAATGGCATCGCCTCGGCTGGGAACGAGGTTGCGGCGGCGCAGCTCGATGCGGTCGATGCCGAGCTCGGCGGCGGCGAGATCGACCATGCGCTCGATCACGTAGCCCGCTTCCGGGCGGCCATTGCCGCGATAGGGCCGCACCGGGTTGGTGTTGGTGAAGACCGCCGTCACGTCGACATGGATGGCCGGCGTGCGATAGACCCCGGCGAGCGTGCCGAGATTGCCGACGAAGACTTGGCCGCCGGTCTGGAGATAGGCGCCGAGATTGACGATGGTCTTGACGCGGAGGCCGAGGAAGATGCCGTTGCGGTCGAGCGCCAGCTCCGCGGTGGTGACGTTGTCGCGCGCCTGCGCGTCGCCGAGGAACGCCTCCGAGCGCGTGCTGATCCATTTGACCGGCCGTCCCGTGACCTTGGCCGCCAGCAGCACCAGCGCCACCTCGTTATAGACCGCCGACTTCATGCCGAAGCTGCCGCCGATATCGCCGGCGACGACGCGGATGCGGCTTTCCGGCACCTTCACGACATGGGCAAGCTCGGCGCGGAACACATGGGTGCGCTGCAGCGTCGTGTAGATGGTGTAATGATCCTCGGTCGGATCATAGTCGCCGATCGCAGCCGCGCGGCTCCATGGTCGCGCCGGTGACGCGGTTGATCACGAGATCGTGGCGCACGACATGATCGGCGCGCGCGAAGGCCGCATCGGTCGCCGCCTTGTCGCCCTCGAGATGGACGAAGCAGACATTGCCGGGACAATCGTCCCAAACGAGCGGCGCGCCCGGCACGCGCGGCCGCGGCCGTGTCCACGACGGCCGGCAGCGGCTCGTAATCGACCACGATCAGCTCGGCCGCGTCCTGCGCCGCCTGCGCGCGTCTCGGCGACGACGAAGGCGACGTAATCGCCGACCCAGCGCACCCGGTCCTTGACCAGCGCCGGGAAAAGGCGGGCGATAGAGCGGCCCGCCGTCGCGCCGTTTCGGCCCGTGCGGCACCGGCAGATCGCCCCAGCCCGATTCCTGCCAATCGGCGCCGGTGAGGACGGCGAGCACGCCCGGCGCTGCCTTCGCCGCGCGCGTGTCGATCGCGCGGATGCGCGCATGCGCATGGGGCGAGCGCAGCACGCCGCCATGGGCCATGCGCGGCAGCACCATATCGTCGACATAGCGGCCGCCGCCGCGCAGCAGCCGCAGATCCTCGAAGCGCGGCACCGCTTGGCCCAGTGCAAACTCGCCCATGGATCCCTCGCAAACGCTTGCCGCAAGTCAATCTATCGCCCGTATGGCAAGACGCCAACAGACGAGTTGGCGGCCATGCGCAGAGAGAAGATAATACCCGTGCGAGGTGCAAGGGGGACATGGCGTGCGCAAGATCCTGATCGGCATTGTCGCCGTGATTGTCCTCGCCGCCGGCTATTACGGCGTCGCCGTCTATCCGACGCGCGTCTTCCGCAGCGGGCTCGATCGTTCGCTCGTCGCCCTGCCGAATGGGATCACGGCGAGCTACCGCTCGGCGCGCTATTCGCTGTTCCGGCGCAGCGCCGCCCTGACCGGGATCGAGGTCCGCGGCGTCGCGCCGAACGCATTCGAGCTCAAGATCGATACCCTCGTCTTGACCCGCCCCGCGATGGACATCGGGGCTGCCTGGTCGCGCGCGGCGGCCGCGCCGGACGCCGTGCCGCAGGACCTGGCGCTGGCGATCGCCGACGCGGTCGCGGTCACCGGCATCCATTTCGACGGCGACGCGATCAGCGCGACGCTCGACCGCGCGCAAGTCGACCATCCGCGCCTTTATCCCTGGGCGCTGTTGCGGCCCGGCGTGCCGTCGCTGGCGGAGGCGCAGGCGACGCTCCTGTCGCGGGTGAGCCCGCAGCCGGCCGACATCGTGGCGGCGCTCCGCGCCGAGGCGGCATGGACGCTCGGCTTCGGCTATGACGGCTTCAGCGCCGGCGAAATGCGGGCCACGATCTTGCTGCCGGCGACGCCGACGATGCTCGCCTCGAGCGCGAGTTATGCCATCCGCAGCGCCAGCGGCACCGGCTATGACCGCGGCAACATCGCCGGCGAACGCCTCGCGGGCGTGTCGTTCACCAGCGATCTCATCGGCAGCGTCGGCATCGACAAGGTTACGCTGGAAGGCGTGACAATGCGGCAGCCGCTGACGCGGCTTCTGGCGGGCGAGCCCGTCACCCCGGCGATGCTCGACGGGTTGGCACTGAAGCGCATCCAATACGGACCGATGGCGCTCCAGCCGCCCGCCGGACCGACCGGCGTGCTCGGCACGTTCTCGCTGGGCTATGTCGCGTTCGCGCACGGGATGCTGGTCTCGGCCGATCTCGCGCTCGACGGGCTGACGGTGACGCGCGCGCAAATCCCAAATCTGCAAGGGATCGAGGCATTCGACGAGCTCGGCCTCGACCGATTGACGTTCAGCCTCGCTGCGTCCTACCGCTGGGATCTCGCGCAGAAGCGCATCACCCTCAGCGACACCGCGCTCAAAGTGAAGGAACTGGGGGCACTCAGCCTTGCGCTCGAGCTCGACGATGCGGTGATCGGCCCCGATCTCGCGCGCTCGATCCGGCTCGGCCGTACCGTGCTGCGCTATGACGATGCGTCCCTCGCCGATCGCGTCCTCAAGGCCGTGGCCGCCAAGAACGGTACCGATCCCGCCGCCTTCCGCCAGCGGCTCATCGCCGCGGCGACGCAGGTCGGCACCGCCCCCGAAGCCAACCCCGCCAGCGCCGCCGCCGCGCGCGCCCTCGCCGATTTCCTGGCCGACCCCCGTTCGCTGACGATCGCGCTCGACCCGCCCCAGCCGGTGCCGGCGACGACGCTTCTTTTCGCCGCCTCGATGCCGCCGCAACGCCTCATCGGCCTGCTCGGGCTCACCATCGCCGCCAACCAATAAAGCGGCCGAACGGCAACTGCCGGGGCGGCGCCAGAATAGGCCTTGCGAATGCGAATGAGTTGCAATAGCGTGCGCAACGGAGGGTCTCATGCGTTACGCCTGCTGCTTCTGCGCCTCTATCATGCTCGCCGCTTTTCCCGCGCTCGCCGATGAGCCCACCATCACGATTGCGATCAAGGACCATCAATTCGTGCCGCCGAACGTCGCGATCCCGGCCGGCGTCAAGGTCAAGCTGATCGTCCGGAACGACGACCCCACGCCTTCGGAGTTCGAGAGCACCGAACTCCATCGCGAGAAAGTGGTCATTGCGGGATCGCAGATCACCGTCTTCGTCGGCCCGCTGGACGCGGGAAGCTATGAATTCTTCGACGATTTTCACCCGCAGACGCGCGGGCATCTTGTAGCGAAATAGGGGGACGTTGCAGCGATGAAGCCGAAGCATGTCGTTATCGGCGCCGCCCTCGCCCTGAGCGCGGGGCTGGCGGCGCGTCCGGCCAAGGCCGATTTCCAGGTGTGGCAGCCGCAAGCCGAGCCGCACGAATTCGCGATCGAGACGCTCGGCGACATCGGCCACGACCGCGTCGGCAGCCGCAGCGGCGAGCAGAGCTTCACCCAGGAAATCGAATATGGCGTCAACAACTGGTGGCTGACCGAGCTTGAATTGGAGGAGCAGCGTCTTCCCGGCGCCAACAACACCACGGATTTCAGCCAGGTCACGACCGAGAACCTGTTCCAGTTCACCGAGCCCGGCGAGTATTGGATGGATGCCGGGTTCTATTTCGAGTACGGACAGACGACACTGCCGAACAGCCCGAACGAGACCACTTTCGGCCCGGTGCTGCGCAAGGAAATCTGGCACACGATCGACACGGTCAATCTTTTCATGGAAAAGGACCTCGGCCGCTATGCCGCGGGCCGGCCGCAGTTTCTCTATGCGTGGGAGACCCGCATCGCGCTCGGCACGCCGATCGAGCCGGGGTTCCAGGCCTATGGCCAGCCCGGCGCGTTCGGCCATTTCGCACCGGCGGGACAGCAGGACCATCGCATCGGGCCGGCACTGTTCGGCACGATCGAGCAATTGGGCCCCGGCAGCCTAAAATGGAACGCCGCCCTCCTGTTCGGCCTCACCTCTGCCGCGCCGCAAGAGACGTTCCGCTGGCAGGCCGAGTACGAAATGCATTTCTGATCGCCGCGGCGACGGCCGGGCACGCGCCCAGCCCGTGCCGGAACGCGGCCGGAACCTTCGCCCGATACCTGCTGTTGAGCCCTCGTGCTATAAGAACAACGATGGGAAGCGAATGGTAACGGTCCTGCGCCTTGCACTCGTGGCGACGTTTGCCGGCCTCGCCCTGGCCGCGTGCGGCACGCCCGATGGCGGGTACTACGGCGATGATGGGGGCGCGTCTTCGGCCTATTATCCCGGGACCAGCTATCCGAGGGCTGCGCCGGCGCCGGCGCCCGCGATCAACGGCATCCCGCAAAATCCGGGCTCCGGCGGCGGTGGCTGACGCCACGGACGCCGCACTTTCCGCGCGGCGCCGGGCGGCCGGCGATCATTCCTCGTAAAACGATGCGACCGCCGGCGGATCGCCGGGCAGTTGCAATTCGGCCCAGCGTCGCTTCACCTGGTCATACATGCTGCGGCGCAGCAGCGTTCGAACCGGAAGCTCCTTCAGATATTGATAGGGCTTGCACGCGTTGATCAGCACCTTCGAGCCAAAGGGACGGTCCTTGGCGGGGAGGCTTAAATCGGCGCGGAAGGTCAAGGTGTGGCGAAGCACGTCGAGATCCTCCGCCGGATTACAGCGCGCGCTGAGCGCCCACATGACCTGATCGAAATCCGTGGGATCGACATCCTCGTCCACGGCAATGATCCATTTGGTGTAATAGACCGCCGCCGGACATTGGGCGGTCAGCGCCAGGACTTGCGCCGCGTGTCCGGGATAGAGTTGCTTCAGGGAGACGACGACCATGCAATTCGCCGGAGGCGGCTGCCGGCTGAACATAGACGCTTTGAATGCCCCGAACGCCGACCTGATCGAGATTGTCGAGGATGCGCGCCGACCGCGTGATCGCCTGATAGGCACCGATCTCGCCCGCCGGATAATTCGCCATCAGCGCGGCCGTGAGAATGGGCTTGCGTCGCGAATGGACGGCCAGAACCTCGATCACCGGCTTGGGCAGGCGCGAGCCGCTGTAGAAGCCGTGGAACTCGCCGAGCGGGCCTTCCACTTCCATATCGCCTTGACGCACCACGCCTTCGATGACGAATTCCGCGCGCGCCGGGATCGGCAGGCTGACGAATTCGGCCTTGGTCAGCTCGATCGGCTGCCCCATCAACCCGCCGGCAACGTCCAGTTCGGATTCCTGCGCGGCAAAGCGCAGCGCACCGGCCATGAACATCACCGGATCGATGCCATAGGCCACCACGACCTCGCCGGACCGCCCGCGCGCCCACCAGGCCTCGACATCGAAGAGGCCATCGCGTCCCGGAACGAAGTTGAGGCCGACCCGCCGCGCGGAGTGCAGCATCTGGCGATAGACGCCGAGATTGATGCGGCCGGTCTCGGGGTCGCTGGTCAGCGTGACATCGCCGGTCCCGAGAAAACGCCCGCCGTCGCCGGGCCAGAATTTCGGCACCGGCAGCCTCGTCAGATCGATCTCCTCGCCGCGCGCGATGATCTCGTTGACGGGCGCCTCGTCCTTGGCGATCCAGATCGGCGGAATCCGTCGCTGCAGCAGCTTGCGCGTGGCGGCGATCATCGCGGCGGTGGACAGGCCGAGCGGCAGCCCGACCGCGAGCGCGTAGCGTTCCTTGCTGGCCCCGAGCATGTTGCTGAGGATGCGGGCGTCGGACCGATTGTTCTTGAGATTCTGGAACAGCAGCGCGGGGGCGCCATGCTGGCGCGCGGTCATGAACGTCACCGCCCCAAGCTCCTCCTCGGGATCGACCTCGGCATCGATCGTGAGCAGGAGGTCGTGCCGGCGCAGGAGTTCGAGCCATTCGCGCAGATCGCGCCAGCGCGGCGCATCGGCAACGGACGCGGCCGAACCGGCGCCCGAGGCGTGAAGGTCTGTACGCTCGTCCATGGCGATCGCTCAGAGCTTCAGTTGATCGACGAACGTATTGGTGTAGAACGGCGCCGCATCGGTCGACTTGACGAAACCGAGGCCGCGCAACGCGTCGACGCAGGTCTGCCAGCGGTGCGGCACGTTGCGGAGCAGACCGGCCCGTCCGTCCGCGAGCCACATCTTCTCGATGATCGAGTGCTGGATGTTCACCAGCCCGTCGATGTCGCGGATGCCGAGAATGTCGAAATCCTTGGCCGCCCGCTCGAAGATCGGCCGGAGCGGTTGCGACATGATCTCGGCGACCGAATCGCCGATGGCACGCATGGTCGCAAGCGGCAATTGCGGCCGCTTGGCGATGGTGTCGCGGGTGGCCGAATAGACCTCGCCCGGGGTCGGCACGAAGTCGTCGATCATCAAGTACTCGATCGGCTCCTTCTGTTTCAGCAGGAGGAGGGTCACGGTGTAGGTGGTCATGAAGCCGTCGACCCGTCCTTGGCGGATGAATTCGATCGCGCCCGGCGTGTCGCGCGTTACCACGACCTGCACCTCGCTTTTGGGGACGTGCGCCAGCGCCAGAAGCAGATCGAGGCAGGTCTCGGTGGTCCCGCCCAGCGAGACGACGCCGATGGTCTTGCCCTTGAGATCCTCGCCTTTGCGAATGGGCTTCGTCTTGAGGCTGACGAGATTGAAGCCGGCATTCTGATCGATGGTGGAAATCGCGCGCAGCGGTGCGTTCCCGCTGCCCACCGCGCGCACGAAGTCGAGCCCGGAGCACACGACGAACTGCGCCTGTCCCGCGACGACCTCCTGCAAGGCCTGGGCGGTGCCGGTCGCCCCCATGACCTTGCCGTCGATCCCGTGCTTGGCGAAATGACCGCCCGAATAGGCGTTCATGATTTCGATGAAAAGCGAGTTGAACCCGAACGGCAGCATGAAGATCATCGGCTCCGCCGCGCCGGCCGTGCGGATGATGGCCGGGAACCCGCCAACCAAAGCGGCGGCACCGGCAGACTTCAGAAACTTGCGTCGCGTCCTCATGGCGTTGGCCTTCTCATCGGGATCGGCTGGACAGCGGCATCATCCGACGGCCCGCGCACCAGCCTTGTTGACGCCAGAATAGGAGCGCGGCGGAACGCTTTACAACAGGCTCGGGCGGCGTTGCGCCGAGCGTCCGCAAAAGTGGCGGCA
This sequence comes from uncultured Alphaproteobacteria bacterium, assembly GCA_963721625.1. Taxonomy (GTDB): domain Bacteria; phylum Pseudomonadota; class Alphaproteobacteria; order ATCC43930; family CGMCC-115725; genus DATJLY01. The sequence goes on along the minus strand of CAVRKF010000019.1, from coordinate 13,986 downwards.
AACACGCGCCATCGCCTCGTCGCCGTGAAGCGCTGGTGCCCGCGGCCGGACTCGAACCGGCACTCAGGTTGCCCCGAAACGGATTTTAAGTCCGTTGCGTCTACCCGTTCCGCCACGCGGGCGAAGGCGCGATCCTACTCCTCGGCCGGGGTGCCGCCGAGGCTGCGGATGAGGGCCATGACCTCGTCCTTGGCCTGATCGAGCCGCGCCGCCGTCGCGGCCGCGCAGCACCAGCGCCACGCCGAAGCTGCCGCGCCGGGTGAAGGGATAGGAGCCGATATCGAGATCGGGATAGCGGTCCTGGATCTCGCCCAAGCCCTTGGCCAGCAGCCCCTCCGGCACGCCGCAGCTCACGGTGCGCGACAGCACCGGCGGCCCGCCCTTGCAGCTCGCCCTTCACGTCATCGAACATCGCCTGCATCACGCGCGGAATGCCGGCCATGACGAAGACGTTGCCGATGCGGAAGCCGGGCGCGCGCGAGATCGGGTTGGGGATGAGCGTCGCGCCCTCCGGCGTCTTCGCCATGCGCAGCCGCGCCTCGTTGAGCTCGCCCGGCGCGTAATAGCTGAGGAACTGGCGATGCGCTTCGGGATGGAGCGTCAGCGGCAGGCCGAAGGCGCGCGCGACGCATTCCGAGGTGATGTCGTCATGGGTCGGCCCGATGCCGCCGGTGGTGAAGACGTAATCGAATTTCGCGCGCAGCTCGTTGACGTCGGCGACGATGGTGTCGGGGATGTCGGGGATGACGCGCGCCTCGCGCAGCACCACGCCCGCCTCGCCCAGCCCCTGGGCGATATAGGCGAGGTTGGCATCCTGGGTGCGGCCCGACAGGATCTCGTTGCCGATGATGAGGACGGCGGCGGTGACGATCGGCGCGCCGGTATCCGCGCTCATGCCTGCCCCCGGGCGGCCACAATGACGCCGCCACGTTAGACGCAACGCCGGGGGCCTGGCAATCGCACCCTTCGCCCCGCCCGCGGCGTCATTGTAGAATGGCGGCGGAATGCGCATCTATGAGGCGAGCGAGCGCCGCCGTCGCGGTGCCGGGAGATGACGATGAACGACATGTTGGCCGCCCGCGCCGGCCAGCGCCAGGCCGAGGAGCGGCGGATCAAGCTGCACGGGCCCGACGATTTCGCCGGCCATGCGCAAGGCCGGGCGGCTCGCGGCCGAGCTGCTCGACTTCATCACGCCCCATGTCCAGCCCGGGCGTGACGACCGACGCGCTCGACCGGCTCTGCCACGGCTTCACGCTCGAGCGCGGCGCGCGTCTCGGCGCCGCTCAACTACCGCGGCTTTCCGCGCTCGATCTGCACCTCGATCAACCACGTCGTCTGCCACGGCATTCCCGGCGACCGCAAGCTCGACGAGGGCGACATCGTCAACATCGACGTGACCCCGATCCTCGACGGCTGGCACGGCGATTCGAGCCGCATGTATCTCGTCGGCGAGCGCATCGCGGTGAAGGCGCGCCGCCTCGTCGAGGTGACCTACGAGGCGATGATGCGCGGCATCGCGGTGGTGCGGCCGGGCGCCCATGTCGGCGATATCGGCCACGCCATCCAGAGCTTTGCCGAGGCGCAGCGCTTCTCGGTGGTGCGCGATTTCTGCGGCCACGGCGTCGGCCGCATCTTCCACGACGCGCCCTCGATCCTGCATTTCGGCCAGCCCGGCGAGGGCGCGATGCTGCGCGAGGGCATGATCTTCACCATCGAGCCGATGATCAATGCCGGACGCTAGGAGGTGAAGATCCTGCGCCGACGGCTGGACCGCGGTGACCAAGGACCGCTCGCTCTCGGCGCAGTTCGAGCACACGATCGGCGTCACCGCCGACGGGCTGCGAGATCTTCACGCTCTCGCCCAAGGGCTATGACCGGCCGCCCTATGCCGCGTGACGGCGCCGCCGCGGCGCAGCCGTCCCGCCCGCGGGCGCGGGCGCGTGCCGGCGACGGCAAGCCCGGCTATCTCGGCCACCGCGAGCGCTTGCGCGAGCGCCTGCTCGCCGGCGGCACGGCGCCGCTTGCCGATTACGAGCTGCTCGAGTTCCTGCTCTACGCGGCGCGGCCGCGCGGCGACACCAAGCCGCTCGCCAAGGCGCTCATCGCCCGCTTCGGCAGCCTCGCCGGCGTGCTCGGCGCCGAGCGCGATGCGCTTGTGCGGCGTCGAGGGCGTGGGCGACGGCTTCGGCCGCCGCGCTCTTGGCGGTGCGCGAGGCCGGGCTGCGGCTGGTGCGCGCCGAGGTGCGCCACCGCCACGTCATCGCATCGTGGCAGCAGCTTCTCGACTATCTCACCGCCACCGCCGGCTATGCCGAGGCCGAGGAGTTCCATCTCCTCTTCCTCGACCGCAAGAACGCCCTCATCGCCGACGAGCGCCAGCAGCGCGGCACCGTCGATCATGTCCCGGTCTATCCGCGCGAGGTGGTGAAGCGCGCGCTCGACCTCGGCGCCTCCGCGATCATCATGGTCCACAACCACCCCTCGGGCGACCCCACGCCGTCCAAGGGCGACATCGACATGACCAGGTCGGTCGCCGCGGCACTCGCTGCGGTCGGCGTCGCCGTCCACGATCACGTCATCGTCGGCCGCGGCCGGCACGCCAGCTTCAAGAGCCTGGGCCTGCTTTAGGGCGAAGCGATATGGAATCGAGTTTTTCCCTCGCCGTCATTCCCGCGCCAGCGGCCATCCGGGGCAACCACCGTGCCCGCGGCCCGGGGGTCGCCGTCGTCGCGGGGGCACCGGATAAAACTGATTTTCCGGCTCCGCGGGCAGGCTTTGGTGATGGCATGATGCCGATACGGTTCGCGCCATGATCCCGCGCTACAGCCGGCCGCAGATGAGCGCGATCTGGGAGCCGGAGAACCGCTACCGCATCTGGTTCGAGATCGAGACCCTCGCCGCCGAGGCGCTCGAGACTGCCGGCATCATTCCCGCCGGCGTCGCCGCGGCGCTGCGCCAGAAAGGCAAGTTCGAGGTCGCGCGCATCGACGAGATCGAGCGCGAGACCCGGCACGACGTCATCGCCTTCCTCACCAACCTCGCCGAGCATGTCGGACCCGAGGCGCGGTTCCTCCATCAGGGCCTGACCTCGAGCGACGTGCTCGACACCTGCCTGGCGCTTCAGCTCAAGCAGGCGAGCGACATCCTCCTCGCCGATCTCGACGCGCTGCTCGCCGTGCTGCGCCGCCGCGCCTTCGAGCACAAGGACACGCTGTGCATCGGCCGCAGCCACGGCATCCATGCCGAGCCCACCACGTTCGGCCTGAAGCTCGCCGGGCTTCTATGCCGAGTTCGCGCGCGCCCGGACGCGTCTGGCCCGCGCCAGGGACGAGATCGCCACCTGCGCCATCTCGGGCGCGGTCGGCACCTTCGCCAATGTCGCCGCCCGAAGTCGAGGCGCATGTCGCGCAAAACTCGGCCTGGCGCCCGAGCCGATCTCGACCCAGATCATCCCGCGCGACCGCCATGCGTATTATTTCGCGACGCTCGCCGTGATCGCCAGCTCGATCGAGCGCCTCGCGCTCGAGATCCGCCATCTCCAGCGCAGCGAGGTGCGCGAGGCCGAGGAATATTTCGCGCCCGGGCCAGAAGGGCTCGTCGGCGATGCCGCACAAGCGCAACCCGGTGCTGGCGGAGAACCTGACCGGGCTGGCGCGGCTGGTGCGCGCCGCCGTCGATGCCGGCGCTCGAGAACGTCGCGCTGTGGCACGAGCGCGACATCTCGCACTCCGCGGTCGAGCGCGTCATCGCGCCCGACGCGACCATCGCGCTCGATTTCGCGCTGGCGCGGCTGACGGGCCTCATTGACCGGCTCATCGTCTATCCCGAAGCGATGCGCGCCAATCTCGACCGGCTCGGCGGCCTGCACCATTCGCAGCGCGTGTTGCTGGCGCTGACCCAGGCCGGCATGAGCCGCGAAGACGCCTATCGCGCCGTCCAGCGCAATGCCATGAAAGTGTGGGACGGCGACGGCCGGTTCTTCGACCGCCTCGCCGCCGATCCCGAGGTCACCCGCCATCTCGGCCGCGACGCACTCGCGGCGCAGTTCGACGACGACTACCACCTGAAACACGTCGACACGATCTTCCGCCGCGTGTTCGGCTGAGCACGGCTACGCGCGCGCCGAGTTGGCGTTTCGCCTCGCGCTCGCAATGCTCGAGTTCGAGCCGGATGCGGGTCGCGTCGATGCGCGACGCCCTTGGCGGCGAAGTCGCGGGCGATGCGCGCCACCGTGTCGTCGTCGCCCTGGTGCTGGAACCCCAGCGTCGCCAGGTCCTGCGCATAGGCCTCGGCGGCGTCGCCCGCGAGCCCGAGCTGCCCGGCCGCCCATAGCCCGATCAGCCGGTGGCGCCGCGACCTTCACCTTGAAGGCCAGTTCCTGGTCCTGCTGGAACTTGCGCTCATAACCCTTTTCGCGGTCTTCGAACGTCGTCATCGCTGCAATTCCCCTGGCCCGTGGCCACATTCCCCGTCAGCCCTTATATGGACGATTCTCCGGCCGGCGGCGAGGTGGCATTTGTGCACATTGGTGATGCTGCGGCGTCCCGGCCATGACTGGCCGCGTGATCCTCGGCGCCAACCGCGACGAGATGGTCGACCGGCCGTGGCAGCCGCCGGCGCGGCACTGGCCCGACCGGCCCGACGTGGTGGCCGGCCGCGACGGGCTGGCCGGCGGCTCGTGGCTCGGGATCAACGATTTCGGCGTCGCTCGCCGGCATCCTCAACCGGCACGGCTCGCTCGGCCCGGCGCCGGGGCAGCGCTCGCGCGGCGAACTGGTGCTGGAGGCGCTCGATCATGCCGATGCGCGCGCCGCCGCCACGGCGCTGGCCGCGCTCGAGCCCAAGGCCTACCGCACCTTCAACCTGATCGTCGCCGACAATCGCGACGCCTTCTGGCTGCGCCACGCCGACCCCGAGCGGCACGCTGCCGGTGACCGTGACCGCCGATCGGCGCCGGGCTGTCGATGATCGCCGCCGGCGACCTCGACGACGCCGAGACGCCGCGCCTCGCGCGCTATCGCCCGCGCTTCGCCGCGGCGCCGCCGCCCGATCCCGGACGCGGCGACTGGTCGGAGCTGGGAGGCGCTGCTGCTCGACGACGGCGGCGATGGCGCCGACGGCGAGCCCGCGGCGCCATGCGCTTTGCCACCGACGCGCGGCTTCGCCACCGTCTCGAGCGCGCTCATCGCGCTGCCGGCGGTCGAGCGGCCGGAACTGAAGCCGGTGTTCCGCTTCGCCGCGCATCTGCCCGACCCCGCGCCGTGGCGCGATGTCTATCCATGACGGCAGGCCATGAAGGCGCCATGACCGTGGGCGGCGTTGTTTCGCTCGCCGCGTCCTTGCTATAGAGCCGAAGCGGCGGCCGCGCGCCCGCCCTTGAGGTTGTCGCCATGAGCCGACGCAAGCAAATCTACGAAGGCAAAGCCAAGGTGCTGTTCGAAGGCCCCGAGCCCGGCACGCTCGTGCAGTATTTCAAGGACGACGCCACCGCCTTCAACAACCAGAAACGCGGCACCATCACCGGCAAGGGCGTGCTCAACAACCGCATCAGCGAGTTCCTGATGCTCGAAGTCGCCGAGATCGGCATCCCCACGCATTTCGTGCGCCGCCTCAACATGCGCGAGCAGCTCGTGCGCCAGGTCGAGATCATTCCCGTCGAAGTGGTCGTGCGCAACGTCGTCGCCGGCTCGCTTGGCCAAGCGCCTCGGCATCGCCGAGGGCACCAAGCTCCCGCGCTCGATCGTCGAGTATTATTACAAGAACGACGCGCTCGGCGATCCGATGGTGTCGGAGGAGCACATCACCGCGCTCGGCTGGGCCACGACGCAGGATCTCGACGAGATCATGCAGATGGCGCTCCGCATCAACGATTTCCTCGTCGGCCTGTTCCGCGGCATCGGCCTCAAGCTGGTCGATTTCAAGCTCGAATTCGGCCGCCTCTACAGCAACGACGAAATGCGCATCGTGCTGGCCGACGAGATCAGCCCCGACAATTGCCGGCTGTGGGACATCAAGACCAACGAGAAGATGGACAAGGACCGCTTCCGCCAGGATCTCGGCCGGGTCGAGGAGGCCTATCAGGAAGTCGCGCGCCGCCTCGGCATCCTGCCCGAGAGCGGCCCCGGCGACGTCGAAGCCGCCGCAGCTCGTGCAATGAAGGCGCGGGTCCACATCATGCCCAAGGAGGGCGTGCTCGACCCGCAGGGCAAGGCGATCGCCCATGCGCTCGGCACGCTCGGCTTTAACGGGCGTCGGCGAGGTGCGCCAGGGCAAGGTCATCGACCTCGACCTCGCCGAGACCGACCCCGCGCGCGCGCAACAGATGGTCGACGCGATGTGCCGCCAGCTCCTCGCCAATACCGTGATCGAGAGCTACCGCATCGAACTCGAGGGCTGAGCCACGGCGGCGGCCAGGACAGGCGGACTCCAATGTTGGATTTCCACCACTTACTCATGCTAGAGCGGAATTCGAAAAGGTTAAATCGGGGGATTGAACGAACCCGCTGGCGCGGGAGTGGGGAGTAGCGTCTACGTTTGAGGTCTCCTGTCTGCAAGGATTGCGGTTGTCGAAGCCCAATCCGAGAGACAGGAGAACCCGATGGCTGAGATGAGCCCTCTACGCCGCCGCATGATCGAGGACATGACCGTCCGCAATCTTTCGCCGGCGACGCAACGATCCTACCTGCATGCGGTGACGAAGTTTAGCCGGTATTTTGGTCGTCCGCCGGACCGGCTGGGTCTGGAGGATGTGCGGACGTTCCAGGTCCATCTGGTTTCGACCGGCATATCGTGGCCGGGATTGAACCAGACGGTCTGCGCGCTGCGGTTCTTCTATGGCGTTACGTTGGGGCATGGCGAGATCCCGGAGCGGATTCCATACGCGCGGGAGCCGCGCAAGCTGCCGGTGGTGCTGAACGCCGACGAAGTGGTGCGGTTTCTCGAAGCGGTGCCGAGCCTGAAGACGCGCGCCGCGCTGACGACGGCCTATGCGGCCGGCCTGCGCGCGTCCGAGGCCGTGGGCCTCAAGGTCGTCGATATCGACAGCGGCCGGATGGTCATCCGGGTCGAACAGGGCAAAGGCGGCAAGGACCGCTATGTCATGCTGTCGACGCAGTTGCTCCGCATTCTACGCACCTACTGGCGTCTGGCCCGGCCCAAGGACTGGCTCTTCCCCGGCCGCGACGAGAGCAAGCCGATCGACGTCCAGGTGCTGCATGCCGCCTGCCGATCGGCGCGCGCGGCGGCCGGCTTGGCCAAGCGGGTGACGGTGCATACGCTGCGGCACAGTTTCGCCACGCATCTCCTGGAGAGCGGCACCGATATCCGCATCATCCAAGTTCTGCTGGGTCACAGCAATCTGTCGAGCACGGCCCGCTATACGCGGGTCTCGAACGGGCTGATCCGGCGGACCGAGAGCCCGCTCGACCGGCTGAGGCTCGAGGTGGTGCCGCCCGCCTGATCCGGCGGCACCTGTGTCGCAGAGACTGGAAGTGGCGGATATCTTCCGCCGCCACGGCGAGGCCTATCGTCGGGCTCACGACGGACATCTCGGCCGCGTCGAGCGCCGCGTGATGAGCGCCATCGAGCTGTGCCGGACCGCGGAACTCGGCGGCCATTGCGAGGTCTGCACATCGTGCGGCCTCGTCCGCTGCGCCTATAATTCCTGCCGCAACCGGCATTGCCCGAAGTGCCAGGGACAGGCGCGCGCCGAATGGCTTGCGGCCCGGCAGGCCGAGGTGCTGCCGGTGCCGTACTTCCACGTCGTGTTCACGGTGCCGGCGCCCATCGCCGAGATCGCGTTCCAGAACAAGGCAGCGGTCTATGCCATCCTGTTCCGGGCGGCAGCCGAGACGCTCTGCACCATCGCGGCCGATCCGAAGCATCTCGGCGCCGAGATCGGGCTCGTCGCCGTGCTCCACACCTGGGGGCAGAACCTGCACCATCATCCGCATGTCCATTGCGTCGTACCGGGTGGCGGCCCCTCGCTCGACGGCACACGATGGGTTGCCTGCCGGCCCGGCTTCTTCCTGCCGGTTCGCGTGCTCTCGCGCCTCTTCCGCCGGCTATTCCTCGACGACCTGCGCGCCGCGTTCGAAGCCGGCGATCTCGGCTTCTTCGGTAATCTCACCGAACTGGCGCAGCCCGCCGCCTTCACCCGCCGTCTGCGCGAACTGCGCCGAGTGGAATGGGTAGTCTATGCCAAGCCGCCCTTCGGCGGACCCGCGCAAGTGCTGGCCTATCTCGGCCGATACACGCACCGTGTCGCGATCTCCAACTCCCGCCTGGTCAGCCTGGCGGACGGCCGGGTCGGCTTCCGCTGGCGCGACTATCGTCAGCACGGCGCGTCGAAGGTCATGACCCTCCACGCGCACGAGTTCATCCGCCGCTTTCTGCTCCACACCCTGCCAGACGGCTTTCACCGCATCCGCCACTACGGCCTTCTCGCCAACGGCCACCGCGCGGCAAAGCTGGCGCAATGCCGGAAGCTGCTGGACGTTCCGCCCACGAACCCGGCGCCAGCACCAGCCGACCGAGCGGGCACCACGCTCCCACTCGATCGCTGCCCCTGCTGCGGCGGCACGATGATCACCTTCGCTACGATGCCACGGCCAGAGCCGCATCCGTCATCACGTTGGTTCGACAGTTCATGAACCGCCATCATGACAACAGCGCCGGACTGCTGCCACCGACCGCCATGCGCGCCGGCATGCACCGTCTTGTCCACCGATGCACCGTCGATCGCGCACGACGCCACAACGACGCCAACACAGCTGAACCGGCCACATTCTCCACCAACCAGCGGCGCGGCGCGGACATTACTGCGCTCGTTCGGCTCGCCCAGATCACCGAATGGTTCGTCTAGATCGGCGCCTCGGACCAAGCGGCGCAGCCACAATCTCCATAGCTCACCCGCCGCCCCGCGGGTTCGCTCAATCCGGCTTCAATGACGTCGCGATCTCGCCCAGCCTCGACTCCTGTGCCACGCGACCTCACAGAAGCCTCCAGATTCCCATTTGGGTCGCGGTGTGATTCAAGCTCGATACTGGGCAGGGAGCCAGTATGGATGGGACGACCCTATGCGGACGATTTGCGGCGTGCGGCGGTTCGGCTGATTGAAGACGGGCACACGCGGGAAGAAGCTGCGCAGCTTTGTGGCGTGAGCCTCAGTTCGGTGGGCCGGTACATCCGGCGCTTTCGCAGCACCGGCAGCGTCAGCCCGGACAAGTTCGGAGGCTATAAGAGGTATGCGCTGGCGAACCACGCGGACCGGGTCAATCGATGGATCGCGGAGCGGCCGGACATCACGTTGTCCGAACTCCGGCTTTGGCTCGCGAAGGAGAAGGTGCGGGTCAGCCAGTCGGCCGTCTTCCGGTTCGTGCATCATCTCGGCCTGACGTTAAAAAAAAGTCCTGCACGCGGCCGAGCAGGATCGGCCGGACGTCGCCGCGGCGCGCGCCGCGTGGCGTAAGAAGCAGCGCGCGCTGGACCCCAGGCACCTCGTCTTCATCGACGAAACTGCGGTATCCACCAGCATGACCCGCCTCTACGGCCGGGCGCCGCGAGGGAAGCGGCTCGTCTGCAAGGTGCCGTTCGGCGCCTGGAAAACCATGACCTTCATTGCCGCGCTGCGCCATGACCGGCTCACGGCGCCGATGCTGCTCGACGGACCCATGACCGGCCAGAGCTTCATCGCCTATGTCGAGCAGATGCTCGCTCCAACACTGAAGCGCGGCGACATCCTCGTCATGGATAATGTCCCCACGCACAGGGTGCGCGGCGTGCGGGAAGCCGTCGCAATCCGCGGTGTAAACGTTCCTGAGTTCCCGCCTTACAGCCCGGACCTCAATCCCATCGAACAATCGTTCGCGAAGCTGAAGGCGCTCCTCCGGAAGGCCGGCGCACGGTCTCCGCGCCAGATTTCGACTGCAATCGCTTCCGCTCTCAAGCACTTCTCTGCGGCCGAATGTGCCGCCTATCTCGCTCATGACGCTATGGTCAACCTAATCGGCAAATGCTCTAAATTTCATTTTGGCTGCGCAAGTGGAGGAAATAACATGCAACTCAACGAGCGGTTCGTAGTTAGCTATTCGAGCGCCGGGAAACAGATGGCGGTACCATTCGCTGATGTTGACGATGCGCTAAAATTTGGATTCGCCGCCGAGGGTCACTGTCACCCGGTGAAAGTTGTTGGCACGCTATACGATTTAGTCCTCTACGATTTAGCACGGTCACCTTGGCAGCGTCGATAATCATCGGCGTCTATGTGTTAGTCGTCATTGTAATAGTCGGCTTACGGTTGGTCGCGCGCCATCGCGGCACGAAAATCCCAAGAACCACCCCCCCTCGGAAAATCTGTTCGCGATGATCTCACAACGAAGGTCGAGCGATTGGTGAAGGTCGCATGGGGCGTTCGCGAAGAGTCCGCGAACGTTGATCTCGTTCTCAGTGCCGAGATGGCCGCTCGGATCGCCCCACGAGAAGAATTCATTAGACTTCTGCTCGATCATTCAAGGCGGGTCGCGCCCGGATTCTCGGTGCCTATAATGGCCCCGCGCGTAGTCGTCGAGGCCCTACCCACGGCGGCAGGCACGTTTGTTGTACAGGACGGTTGGGTGAAGATATCAGTCGGAACGGATTTTCTTCTCGATGCGAAATCGGCTCGTGCAATTCTATGTCATGAGATTTGCCACTATATACTTGAAGCGAAAGGGGTTCGAGAATCGACCACGCGAGAAAGCGAACGATTGACCGATGTTGCAATGTTTGTACTCGGTTTTGGAGACATATTTTTGGCAGGGTATCGTCGTGAGGTGGAGGTAAATTACCGCCCCGGACATAGGTTGGGGTATTTGAGTGATGCTGAGTATCAGTACGTCAACAGCTTGGTGATTGATCTCCGGTCATCCGGAAGGATTCAACCTACGGAATCTGCGGAGCTTGAAAAACGGTATAAGGCAACAATTTTCGATGCCGGTGCGAGAAAGCGGCTGCTTGACCATGAGCGTTCAAAATATCCTGGGCAACCAGAATCCGAATTGATCCGTCGTGTTCTGGACGCCTACGAGCGTGATCGCAGATGAAAAAGGACTGAACATGCGGGGCCATGCGCGTACCGCTGTTGCGACGGTGGCACAGATCAGACACTTGAGTGTTCCGCGATGCCAAGGGTACCGAAGGGTAGGGCCGCGATGCGTCGGCCTCAACTGTTGGATTCGCTCTATTAGGACATTTTTTTGAATTGATCCACGACACAGCAGCGGTGGCGCTTGAATTGCCACTTCGCAGCCGCTATGTCAGGCGTGCCCTGCCCGCGTCGCGAGTCGCCTCCTCCATGCAGGCTGCCATCGTCATCTTTCCCGGCTCCAATCGCGAGCGCGACGTCGTCGATGCGCTTCACCGCTGCGCCGGCACGAAGCCGCTCACGGTCTGGCACCGCGACAGCACGCTGCCCGACGTGGACCTCATCGTCATTCCCGGCGGCTTCGCCTATGGCGATTATCTGCGCTGCGGCGCCATGGCCGCGCATTCGCCGATCATGCGCGAGGTCAAGGCGCGCGCGGCCGCGGGCGTGCCGGTGCTCGGCATCTGCAACGGGTTCCAGGTCCTGACCGAGGCGGGCATGCTGCCCGGCGCGCTGCTGGCCAACCAGACGCTGCGATTCCATTGCAAGGACGTGCATCTGCGCGTCGAAGCGAGCGACAGCATTTTTACCGCGCGGCTATCGCGGCGGCGCGGTGATCCGCGTGCCGGTGGCGCATCACGACGGCAATTACTTCGCCGACGCGGCGACGCTCGACCGGCTCGAAGGCGAGGGCCGCGTCGCCTTCCGCTATTGCGCGCCCGACGGCACCGTGACCGACGGCGGGCAACGACAACGGCTCCGCGCGCAACATCGCGGGCGTGCTCGATGCGAAGAAGCGCGTGCTCGGGCTCATGCCGCATCCCGAGGACGCGACCGATCCGCTGCTCGGCTCGACCGACGGACGCGCTTTCTTCGCCGGCCTGGTCGAGGCCTTGTCTTGAACGCGATCGCGCCGGCGATCGTCGCGCAGCACGGGCTTTCCGCCGACGAATATGGCGCGCGCCGTCGCCATCATGGGCCGCGAGCCCAACCTCACCGAGCTCGGCATCTTCTCGGTGATGTGGAGCGAGCATTGCTCCTACAAATCCTCGCGCAAATGGCTGCAGGCGCCTGCCGACCGCAGGGCCGCGCGTCATCTGCGGGCCGGGCGAGAATGCCGGCGTCATCGATATCGGCGACGGCGAGGCCGCGGTGTTCAAGATGGAGAGCCACAACCACCCCTCCTTCATCGAGCCCTATCAGGGCGCCGCAACCGGCGTCGGCGGCATCCTGCGCGACGTCTTCACCATGGGCGCGCGGCCGATCGCCAACCTCAACGCGCTGCGCTTCGGCAGCCCCGACCACCCGAAGACGCGCCATCTGGTCGCCGGCGTCGTCGCCGGCATCGGCGGCTATGGCAATTGCGTCGGCGTGCCGACGGTCGGCGGCGAGTGCAATTTCCATCCCGCCTATAACGGCAACATCCTGGTCAACGCGATGACGGTCGGCATCGCCGATGCCGGCCGCATCTTCTATTCGGCCGCCGCCGGGCCCGGCAATCCGGTGATCTATGTCGGCGCCAAGACCGGCCGCGACGGCATCCACGGCGCCACCATGGCCTCGGCCGAGTTCAGCGCCGACGCCGAAGCGAAGCGCCCGACCGTCCAGGTCGGCGATCCCTTCACCGAGAAGCTGCTGATCGAAGCCTGCCTCGAGCTGATGGCGGGCGACGCCATCGTCGCGATCCAGGACATGGGCGCGGCCGGCCTGACCTCGTCCTCGGTCGAGATGGCCGGCAAGGGCGGGCTCGGCATCGCGCTCGATCTCGACCACGTGCCGATGCGCGAGACCGGCATGACCCCCTACGAGATCATGCTCTCCGAAAGCCAGGAGCGCATGCTGATGGTCCTGAAGCCCGAGCGCGAGGACGAGGCGCGGCGCATGTTCGAGAAATGGGAGCTCGATTTCGCCGTCATCGGCCGCGTCACCGATACCGGCCGGCTGGTGCTGCGCATGCACGGCGACGGTCGTCGCCGACATGCCGATCGGCCCGCTGGTCACCGAGGCGCCGCTCTACGACCGGCCGTAGGTCGCCGCCCCCGCCGCGGCCCGAGATCGCCGCCGCGGACCTGCCCAAGCGCGATCCGATCGCTGCGCTCAAGCATCCTCGTCGGCTGCCCCGACCTCGCCTCCAAGCGCTGGATCTGGGAGCAATACGACCATCTGGTCATGGGCCACACGGTGCAGCGGCCGGGCGGCGACGCCGCGGTGGTGCGCATCCCCGGCACGGCGCAAGGCGCTGGCGCTTGCGACCGACTGCACGCCGCGCTATTGCCAGGCCGATCCCCAGCCGCGGCGGCGCGCAGGCGGTGGCCGAGAGCTGGCGCAACCTCACCGCCGTCGGCGCCACGCCGCTCGCCATCACCGACAACATGAATTTCGGCAATCCCGAGCGGCCGGAGATCATGGGCCAGTTCGCCGGCTGCATCGAGGGCATGCGCGAGGCCTGTCTCGCGCTCGACTACCCGGTCGTCTCCGGCAATGTATCGCTCTACAACGAGACCGACGGCAGCGGCATCTGGCCGACGCCGGTGATCGGCGGCGTCGGGCTCATCGCCGATGCCGCCAGACGCCGTCAGCCTCGCGCTCAAGCGGCCGGCGAGACGCTGCTCCTGATCGGCGACGACGCTGGGCCATCTCGGCGCCTCGCTCTATCTGCGCGAGGTGCTGGGGCGCGAAGACGGCGCGCCGCCGCCGGTCGATCTCGCCGCCGAGCGCGCGCAACGGCGATTTCGTGCGCGCCAGATCGCCGCCGGCCAGTCGGCGCCTGCCACGATGTGTCCGATGGCGGGCCTGCTGGTCGCGGTCGCCGAGATGGCGATGGCGGGAGGCATGGGCGCCGCCGTCGTGGTGCCCGCCGGACC
>CAVRKF010000018.1:0-146402 GCA_963721625.1 uncultured Alphaproteobacteria bacterium | reverse complement strand
TCGAACTCCGCGAGCGCGCCCATGATGTGAAAGACCAGACGCCTGCCGGCGGTCCGGATGTCGATGTTCTCGGTGAGAGACTGAAAGTCGGCGCCCTGGGCGTCGATCGTCCTTATGAGCTCGATCAGGTGGCGGAGCGCCCAGGGCAATCGAGCCGCCAACGCTGCATCGCATCGGCGAGGATGTTGCCGAACGCCTCGACATCGTGCCGGCCCAGTTCCGGGTGCTGGTGTTCCGGCGTCCGAAGTATGGCTGTTGCGTTTGTCCGGACGTTATGGTCCAGGCGCCGGCACCGGCGCGGCTGATCGAGGGTGACCTGCCCACCGAGGCGACGGTGGCCCAGGTCCTCGTCTCTAAGAGCCGATCCAGGAAGTTGAGATTCAGGCTGAATGATTTGGCCGGGTCAAGCGCCGCAGCATGATGCGGATCATGGCGAGACGGATGAAGGCCACGACGGTGCGCGCGTATCGCTCGAAGTCGCGCGCCAGGCGGCGGTTGTGGCTGATCCACGCGAGCGTACGTTCCACGATCCAGCGCTTGGGCAGGACGACGAACTTGTGCAACTCGGTGCGCTTGACGATTTCGACGACCCATCGGCCGGTGCTGGCCGCGGCGCGTGCGACGCGCGGCCCCTGATAGCCGGCATCGGCGAAGATGCGCTCGATGAAGGGAAAGAGGCGGCGCGTGCGGTGATCGAGCACCAGCCGTGCCCCTTCGCGATCCTGCACGTCGGCGGGGTGAACGACGACGTTCAGGAGAAGGCCGAGCGTATCGACGAGGATGTGCCGCTTGCGGCCCGTGACCTTCTTGCCCGCATCAAAGCCCTGCGAGTCGAGCGCGGAGCCCCCTTTTGAGCGGCCTTGGCGCTCTGGCTGTCGATGATCGCGACCGTCGGGCTCGCCTCGCGCCCCTCGTGCTCACGCGTCGCGACATAGAGCGCGTGATGGATGCTCTCCAGCGTGCCGTCCCACTCCCACAGCATGAAGTAGGCATGCGCCGTGCTTTTCGGCGGCTGGTCCTTCGGCAGCGCCTGCCATTGGCAACCCGTCGAAAGCACGTAACAGATGGCGTTCAAAACCTCGCGAATGTTCACCTCGCGCCGGCGGCCGCCGCGCTTGGCGGGCGGAATCGCCGGTTCGATCAGCGCCCACTCGCTGTCGCTCAGATCGCTCGGATAGCGCAGGCCGTGGCGGTCGGCGGCACGGCGGTGTTCAGGCTTCCACATCGGGCACCCCTCGGCAAAGATGCGGGTGCCAGAAAAGGAATCACAAACGATTCCTCCGACTCAACAACTTTGTGGATCGGCTCTAAGTTCGCCGATCATCTCCCGCTCTATCGGCAGGCCCAGATCTACGGTCGTCAGGGCGTCGGTCTGGACCGCTCGACCCTGGCCGATTGGGGTCGGACGCGCGGCCTTCCTGTTGCGGCCGGTTCAGGAACGTCAGTTCGATCGATTGAAGGCGTCTCCCAAACTCTTTTCCGACGAGACCACCGCGCCGGTGCTCAATCCTGGGCGCGGACGGACCAAGACCGGACAGCTCTTCGCCTATGTGCGGGACGACCGGCCATGGGGTGGCAGCGATCCGCCTGGCGTGGTCTATCTCTATGCACCAGACCGCAAAGCCGAGCGGACGTTCGCCCATCTTGCCGGCTTCAGCGGCGTGCTGCAGGTCAACGGGTACGGCGGCTACAAGCTGCCGCGCGGCGGAACGCGGTACGGCTGGCGTTCTCCTGGAGCCATGTGCGTCGCCGCTTCTACGAGCTCGCCCAATCCGGTCCGGCGCCGATCGCCACCGAGGCGCTGGCGCGTATCGCCGCGATCTATCAAAACGAGAGCGATATCCGCGGCCAATCCCCCGAGGAACGCCGCACCATCCGTCAGGAGCGCAGCCGGCCTCTGGTCGATGCATTCGAACCCTGGCTGCGCGACAAGCTCGCGCTGATCAGCCAGAAGACCAAGCTCGCCGAGGCGATCCGCTATGCCCTCACGCGATGGGACGGGTTATCCCTGTTCCTCGACGACGGTCGTGCCGAGATCGACAACAATGTCGTCGAGCGGGCAATCAGGCCTTTGGCCCTAACACGTAAAAACGCACTCTTCGCTGGTTCCGATAGCGGTGCGGCCCATTGGGCCACCATCGCCTCACTGATCGAGACCTGCAAGCTGACCGGCGTCGATCCCCAGGCCTACCTCGCCGACGTCATCTCGTGCATCGTCAACGGCCATCCGCAAAACCGCATCGACGAACTCCTGCCCCTGGGCATACGCACCGACGCCAGTCCTCAGAAACGTGGCTTGAGGACAACGCTTACGACGCGTGTGGCGACACCCGAGTTTGAAAGTGTTAGAAGCGCCAGTCATTCAAGGAGTGTATTTATGGCCGGACCAAAGGGTCTATCACCTGCGATCGTGAAATCCATCTTCCGAAGCAAGGACGCGGCGAGCGCGTTAGCGGATCGGCACAAAGTCAGCGTGAACCTCATCTACTTGATTCAACAAAGAAGGATTCACAAAGGTATCACCGAAGGCATCCGCAAGCCGATTCGCAAACGAAAATCCCGCACCGCTCGAAAGGGACAGGATCAATCTCAAACGCGAATCGACGTGCGCCAGCTTGTCGACCGCGTCGCCGACATCGTCACCAAGCGGGTTCTCAAGGGGTTGGTGGATCGGCTCACTGGCAAGCCATGACGGAGCGGCCAGAAATCGATCTCGGTGCCACGATCTGCTGATCGCCTGAACCGCGAACTCTTTGCCGCGCTCCTCGTGCGGCGGTTCCTCAGGACCGGCGGACCGGCGATGCTTCGCATGATGAATGCCTAGCCGGACGCGGAGACTGGTAGTACGTCAACATCTCGGCGTGGCAACTCCGCTTCGGACGCAAATCGCCCAGGCGGTCACGCGCAGAAGGTGTGATGGCCCGTCTGTTTGGATCGCCGCCTCGCATCGATTTCACACGCACCGCCAGTAACCTCGGCCTGGCCGGCAACATTGGGCTCACTACCGCAGAAGCCGCAAATTTCGATGCCATCGTTCAGGAGCGGACTGCAGAGATCAGGCGATGGTCGCCCCCTTCTCAGCCCCGTCGCGGCCTATGGCCGGACGAAATAGAAGCCGAACAAGCTACGCCGCTCGCGGACAGCAAGCTCGAGGACAGCAAGCTCGAGGACAGCAAGCTCGAGGACAGCAAGATCATGATCGACATCAAACCCACCAATCTCATCCTCTACGGGCCGCCGGGTTCGGGCAAGACCTACGCGACCGCGGCGGAGGCCGTCCGGCTTTGCGGCGAACCCGTATCGGAAGATCGCGAGGAACTAATGGCGGCCTACCGTCGTCTGTCGGACGCGGGCCGTATCGAGTTGGTCACCTTCCACCAGTCGATCGCGCACGAAGATTTCGTCGAGGGGCTTCGCCCGACGCAAGCTGCTGAGGAAAGCGCAGCCGGTTTCGAACTGAAATCCGTGCAAGGGGTCTTCCGCCGAATTGTTCGGCGCGCTGAAACAAGTACCGGGCCGGGCGACGCCGACTTCTCGATCATCGGTCGTCAGGTCTTCAAGATGTCGATCGGAGAGGCCGCTATCGGCCAGTCTTCGCCCGGCGAAGACGCTATTTCGATCCGCCTCTCTTCGACGGATTGAGGGCAATCATCAAGCGTGAGGAACGGAAGATGCAGGCCCTTGAGCCGTCGCTGCCTAGCGGTACGGTGTTTTGCTCGGATCTGCTTCCTTGTGACGTTCTGTCCTGTGAGCGCCGCCCATTCGAGCGGAGGCGGTGGTTTGCTCATATCTGTTGCCAGCTGCGCGACGCGGATTAGCAGATGATGTGGTCACATCGTAGACGAGCATAGTCGCGCAAGGCACGAATCAGTTTCACGACCTCGATAACATCGTCAAGGGTCGCATGGTTGCGGACAAAGTTGTGTAGCTCTCGCTTTCCTTCCCCGGTGAAATCTCGGTGGGTGAGACCGGCGACGGTGCTCACTCTCGTAATCGCAGCCGAATGCTCCTTCTCAAATGCTTTGTAAAGGCGGTCAGACAACAGGTCTTCGACCTCCCAATCCAGGCTCCGATACGCTGCGTTTTGCGCCTCAAATCGCTTTCGTACCTCATCCGAGTCGGCGCCCGACGCGAGTGGCATTATCGGATGAAGTAGAAACACGTCGCCATAGCGGCGTAATCTAGGATCAAAGCGGCACGCGTTATCGATGGCGCTTTGGCCCGCTCTATCGTTGTCATAGAGGCCGATGAAGCGATATCGAAGGCTGCCATCTGGACCTCGATCGGCATCCGCATTTTGCCGGATCGCGCTCAGCCTAAGATTTAATCCGTTCACACCTCCTTCCTCTCCTATGCCTGCCGGCAAGACCGCGAGTTCAGTTCCTAACAGCAATGTATTGTGTCGGGCGCGATACAGCTGCTCCGCCAAACTCAACATCGCTACATCTGACGTACCCTCGACGACAACGTTCCAAGCACAAAGCGTCCACCCCAGCCTTGCCGCAAAACTTTCGACAAGCCCCGGCATTGTTCGGGTCTCAGTTTTGGATTGCAGTGGGCGGGCGCAAGAACGGACCGTTGTAGCCAAAAGAAATGAAGCCCCGAATATCGGAGCCTAATTTGAGTTGCCGCTGGCCGAACTCCTGTGGCCTGAACGGTACCTCCGTATCCTGCAAGTCGCGTACCTTTGCCACTTGCCGATTCTCCGCCCGTTGCACAATTCGCGCGAGAACTTGCCTCCGCGACTTGCCGTCGATGGTCATAAGCCAGCGAAGCCTCTCAGGCACTTCTACAAAATGTTCGCCTTCGCGCCAGAGTTTCCGAAGTTCACGAAACAGCCTTTGAGCCTCGTGATGACGGTCGCACTGCTGCAATAGAAGGGCGAGCTCTAAGCGCATTTGCGGGCTCAGCACAGAGTCGCTGCCCTGTAGCGATTGAAGAAGTTCAAGCTGACCGCGAAAAATCTCGAGGAGCGTCGAGGCAGAGAAGCGCATAACGCAATCGCACTGCTTGCGGATTTCCTAGCAGTATCGGCCCGGCCAACAATTCAAACGCGCGCAAACGATTTGGCTGAGGGAAATCAGCGAGGCTCATCCCCTCAAAGCGCCCTACTCCATTGGCAAGGGCGCTAATGGCTTGGACGAGCGCGTCAATTTCATTTGTCGGTTCGCTCTTCAGAATGTCCGCCGATGCGCCCTGTAAGAGCAAACTCATGGCACTATCCGCGAGCCTTCCGAGGCTAAACCGTCTTGACCCGGTTCTGTCTCGCTCCATGGCAGCATAAACGACGTTGAGTACCTCAACGGCATTCTCAGCGGCTCTTTCGGGGCTGACACGTGCGTCGCTAATCAGATCACGAGCGTAGGTCTCAATAACGAAAGAATTGTCCGGGTCAGCGCGATAAGCGCGATCTGTTGCATCTCGCGCCTTCGCGCGCAAATCAGCGAGCCGCTGCGGAGTTGCGCCTCCGATGGCCTCTTCATCCGCAAGGTCCTGGTACGCGTGTGCAAGCGAGTTATAGAGACTGAGGTCCATCTCTCCGTCGGGGGTGTATGCGATATTCTCGATGGCGTACCGAATGTCCGAGATAGCCCGCTCTAATAGCTTAATCCGCTCCTCGGGTTGCATTGGAAAGTACTCAGCTTGTTTGGCGATGCGCCTTCGCGAAATCGCGGTGTGATGGCGAAAAGCGCGGCTCGTCACATGCAGAGCCTTTGGCATCTCGTCGAGTGCATCAAGCACTTCTCGCCAAAATTGGACGAACGTCGCATGACCGTGTTCCGGATCAATCTTAAAGATCGAGACAGCGAACTCTTCAGCGATCGACTGATTTACAGCATGGCCAAGCACGGGCAGCTTGGAGAGACGACGCAACACGAGGAAGCGCAGGTGTTCGGGGTTTTTTGCATCTGATAGACCTGCCGCGTCACGCCCTTGTGGATCATAAAACAAGGCGGTCAGCAGATATCGGCCAATCACGTCGTGAGCCATCGCCCAGTAACGGTCGCCGTCGCGCGCGATTTTGGCCAATCCCAGCGCACCAAGATCCCTCCGTATGTCTTCTAGCTTTTGGGAAACGGGCCAATCTGTAGTTGGTGGCAGCATCGCCTCGGGCAATGGGAGCCGCTCTGTGCTGAGCGCTGCGATGTCGAGAATGACTTGGCTTATCTCTCGGTCATGCACATTGTCCTTAAACTGGCGATAAATCCATGACTGGACGGTCTCCCTCATATCGAACTGACGCTGAATCCAAAATGATAATGCGATCCAGAAGGCGGCGATGCCCCGCTCAGCCTGCACCGCCGTATCCTCATAAAAGCTCCGCCACTCGGCTTCTGTGCGTGTAGGGCCGTGTGGCGCTAAGAACCGATTTAGGTGCCTACCCAGCGCGATTGCGCTTTCCAGCGGAACCTCGTGTGAGAGGCTGGCTAGGTCAACGACATTGTTATCGATGAACTCAAGTCCACGATACGGACCGGTTACCACCAACAGACACGCAGGTCGTCCGCTGCGTTCTAGCTCTCTTTGGAAATGACGAAGCTCCGTCGTGCGCCCTTCCCAGTGCATTTCGTCAAACACCAATAACCAAGGCGTCTCGTATAAACGCTCTTCTGCTACGTTGGCGCGCGCTGCGGTGCGTTGCCGCTCAAGGATGCGCGTCATGAAGCTAACAATCTCAAGAGCTTTGGGCGTGAATGGTGCTCCTTTGGCGACGAGAGTTGGATACCCTTCCTGGGCAGCAGTCCAGGCCAAGGAACGCATAAGCGTCGTTCCGCCAGCACCGGACTCAGACCGTATTACGGCTATCTTCCCAGCCTCAGCTCCGTATTCATCAAGCCGCCTAAGTGCGGCACGCAGTTGTTGCCAAGCTTTGTCGTTGGCTTGCCAGGGCAGTCCGGCTGCATATGGCCTCCACGACGTTGTAGGGTCGGCAAAAAATCCGTGTGTCTCGTCTGCACGCAGATCATCAGGTTGCAGTAGCCGCAGATCAGCATCTTGGAGCAGCTCATAGTTTGCCAGAATCGGATGTTCTGGATCATCGAGACCCGTAATGTCGAGCTTGTCTGGTTCACCGCGAAGTTTGCGGATACGTAATGCGACACGATCAGCGGCTTGGCCGCTGAGATAGTTCGCCATGAGGTCACGGCAAAATTCAACGGCTGACAGCGGAAGGTATGCCACCGTCGTGTCCAGGGGACGCGCGGCGCGCCACGTCTCCAATTCTGCCGCTAACCCCGGTGCATTGCTGACGACGGTTACGATGGTCCGCAACCCGTCCTGCCAAAGCGCCGTCAGCTCCGACGGGAGAGCAGGACCATTACCCGCGAGAATAAACAGCTCCTTCACATCGAGTCGTCGCAGCGCATCGAGCATCGTGAGGCGCCGGGTCATCGCCGCGAGACCGCCCACAGACGGTCCAGTCGCTCGGCCGTGCAACAGATAGACGGGTAAGCACCGTGGTGGCAGTTGCACATCGGCAGGATTTGTGTCCACGAGATACACAAAGCCGCGTCGCCGAACCAATGGATCGTCTACATTCTGAGGTTGCTCAAGTGCTTTGAGCAGGTCGGGAGCCGAACTCTCACTCAAGACGAGCCGCCACGGCAGCCGCATTACGGCCGCAAGCATTTGGACATCTGCTTCGGCCACAAAGGGCTCAAGCACCCAAACTGCCGCATCACGCGAATCGAGGTAAGTCAGCAGCGTTGTTGGTACACGATCGAGGCGGAGGGTTTGTCTTTGATCCATGCCGTGGTTACCGGATTATTTGCGCCAAAGAAGCTTAACATACATGCCATTCGACCTCACCGATTTTGCGGTATTTGTCGTCCCACCGGCTCTTCGCGCTCCGCGCGCAGGCAACCGACCCGCAGAAGCGGCCTGAATGGGCGGCCGCCGCGAGATTTGGTAGTGTGTCTGCTTCCCTCATTGACCGCTGAAAGCAGTCTGACAGCTTCCGGCCAAGACCGGGCCTTCGTGAACCGGACGCGACGGGCTGATATGGGTAGCGAGCCGACCTTCACAACTGTCCAATTTGTGCGCCACAGCATCCGGTAAGACGCTCGCCCCAATTCCAGGCTTGCTGTCCGTCCCCAAACCTCCCCTGATCCTTCGTCGCCATGAACGCGACCAAGATCCTCTGGGGCCAGGTGCTCCTCGTCAGCGCCGTCGTGCTTGCCTTCGTCTGGGCGGCGACGGAATGGACCGCGTGGAAGCTCGGCTTCCAGTCGCAGCTCGGCCACCCGTGGTTTGAGCTTCTCGGCTGGCCCGTCTACCAGCCGCCGGCCTTCTTCTGGTGGTGGTTCGCCTACGACGCCTATGCGCGCGATATCTTCGTCGAGGGCGCCTATATCGCGGCATCCGGCGGAATCGCCGCGGTCGTCGTGGCCGTCGCCATGTCGGTCTGGCGCGCGCGGGAGGTCAAACGGGTCACGACCTATGGCTCCGCGCGCTGGGCCGAGACGCGCGAAGTCGCGCCACGCCGGCCTGCTTCGGCCGTGACGGCGTGCTCCTCGGCCGCTGGCGCGGCGACTACCTCCGCCATGACGGCCCCGAGCATGTGCTGTGCTTCGCGCCGACCCGAAGCGGCAAGGGCGTCGGCCTGGTCGTGCCGACGCTTCTGACCTGGCCGGGCTCGGCGATCGTCCACGACATCAAGGGCGAGAACTGGACGCTGACCGCCGGCTGGCGGGCGCGGTTCGGCCGCGTGCTGCTGTTCGATCCGACCAATGCGCAGAGCGCCGCCTACAACCCGCTTGCTGGAGGTCCGCCGCGGCGAATGGGAGGTGCGCGACGTCCAGAACATCGCCGATGTGCTGGTCGACCCCGAAGGCGCGCTCGAGCGGCGGAACCATTGGGAGAAGACCAGCCACTCGCTGCTGGTCGGCACGATCCTGCATGTGCTCTACGCCGAGCCGGACAAGACGCTCGCCGGCGTCGCCAACTTCCTCTCCGATCCCAAGCGTCCGATCGAGACGACGCTGCGCGCGATGATGACGACGCCGCATCTCGGCGAGCGCGGCGTACATCCCGTCGTCGCCAGCGCCGCGCGCGAGCTGCTGAACAAGAGCGAGAACGAGCGCTCCGGCGTGCTGTCCACCGCGATGTCGTTCCTCGGCCTCTATCGCGATCCCGTGGTGGCGACGGTGACGCGGCGATGCGACTGGCGCATCCGCGATCTCGTCGAGAGCGCGACGGCCGGCGACGCTCTACCTCGTCGTGCCGCCGTCCGACATCAGCCGCACCAAGCCGCTGGTCCGGCTGATCCTCAACCAGATCGGCCGGCGCCTGACGGAGGAGCTGGACGTCGAAGCGCCGGCGTCACCGCCTGCTGCTGATGCTCGACGAGTTTCCGGCGCTCGGCCGGCTCGATTTCTTCGAGAGCGCGCTTGGCCTTCATGGCCGGTTACGGCCTGAAGAGCTTCCTGATCGCCCAGACGCTCAACCAGATCGAGAAGGCCTACGGCCAGAACAACTCGATCCTCGACAACTGCCATGTGCGCGTGAGCTTCGCCACCAACGACGAGCGCACCGCCAAGCGCGTGTCCGATGCGCTCGGCACCGCGACCGAGACTGCGGGCGATGAAGAACTATGCCGGCCACCGGCTCAGCCCATGGCTCGGGCACCTGATGGTCTCGCGCCAGGAGACCGCCCGGCCGCTGCTGACGCCGGGCGAGGTGATGCAGCTTCCGCCCGACGACGAGATGGTCCTGGTCTCGGGCTGCCATCCGATCCGCGCCAAGAAGGTGCGCTACTACGAGGACCGGCAATTGCAGGCGCGGATCCTGCCGCCACCCAAACCGCGCGCTGCCGTCCCGATCGCCGGCTCCGCCAATGCGTCACCGCCGCGACGACGCGAGCGACTGGCAGCGAATCGATCGTCGCTCGCGGCGCTCGACCGATGACCCGGACAATGCCGGCATTCGCCGCGAACCGGAACTCCCCGAGCACGAGGAGATCGCGCCGGAGCCGCGCAGGCCGGCCCAGGAATTCGAGCTCCCCGAAGACGAACCCGGACGACGACGCGCAGCGCCTTCGCGCCGTTGCAGCGCCAGGTCCGCACCATCGCGCGCCAGGCCACGCTCGATCCCGGCGACGACATGGGATTGTGAATCGCAGCATGCGCACCAAGCACACCTTCCGCCTGCCCCCGGAGCTCGCCGGCAAGCTCGCCGACTACGCCGCCCGGAAAGTGTGCCGCAGGCGCTGGTCGTGGAGACCGCGCTCGCCTCGTATCTGTCGCCCGACGGCGCCGACCGGCTCGAGGCGGCGCTGGCGCGCGCCTCGACCGCATGACGCGGCAGATCGAGCGGCTCGAACGCCACGGCACGCATCTCCAACGAGGCGCTGGCGCTGTTCGTGCGCTTCTGGCTGACCAGCACGCCGCCGTTGCCCGACACCGCGCAGGCGGCGGCGCAGGCGAAGGGCCGGGAGCGCTACGACGGCTTCGTCGAAGCGCTTGGGCGTCGGCTGGCGAAGGGCCGCACGCTCGCCGACGAGATCACGGCCGATATCGATCCGCGCCGCATCGGACGGCGAGTTCGGAGCCCCTGCGGCACTGATCGAACGACCCTGCCGGCCGCTTGTCTTTCTATCGCCACAGCCCGACGACCCCGATCAGCCTTGTTGCGCTTGCCCGTTTCCGGCTCTTTCTAATCAACCCCGCTGATCCATCCGCCTCGACGAGGCGAGTTTGCGGGGCTCGCAGTGACGACAATCTCCTTCCGGTCCGAAGCCTTCGCCCGCGGCGCGCGCATGCTGCGCACCGCGCTCGGGCCGGCGATCGCCGGCTACCTCGAAGACCCCAGCATCGTCGAGGTGATGCTCAATCCCGACGGCCGGCTCTGGATCGACCGGCTGTCGGGCGGGCTCGAGGATACCGGCTGCCGCGTCGCGCCGGCCGACGCCGAGCGGATCGTCCGGCTCGTCGCCCACCATGTCGGCGTCGAGGTCCATGCCGGATCGCCCGCGTGTCTCGGCCGAGCTGCCGGAAAGCGGCGAGCGGTTCGAGGGCCTGGTGCCGCCGGTCGTCGCGGCGCCGTGCTTCGCCATCCGCCGCCCGGCCGTCGCCGTGTTCACGCTCGACGACTACGTCGAGGCCGGCATCATGTCCGGCGGCTCAGGCCGAGCTGCTGCGCGCAGCGGTCCGGGAACGGAAGAACATCCTCGTCGCCGGCGGCACCTCGACCGGCAAGACCACGCTGGTCAATGCGCTGCTCGCCGAAGTCGCCAAGACCGGCGACCGCGTGGTGCTGATCGAGGATACGCGCGAGCTGCAATGCGCGGCGCCGAACCTCGTGGCGCTGCGCACCAAGGACGGCGCCGCCTCGCTCTCCGATCTCGTGCGCTCCTCGCTGCGGCTGCGGCCCGACCGCATCCCGATCGGCGAGGTGCGCGGCGCCGAGGCGCTCGATCTCCTGAAGGCCTGGGGCACCGGCCATCCCGGCGGCGTCGGCACGCTGCACGCCGGCTCCGCGATCGGCGCGCTGCGCCGGCTGGAGCAGCTCATCCAGGAAGCGGTCGTCACCGTCCCGCGCGCGCTGATCGCCGAGACCATCGACCTCATCGCCGTGCTCGCCGGCCGCGGCTCGGCGCGCCGGCTCGCCGAACTCGCCGCGCGTCGAGGGCCTCGGGCCCGACCGGCGACTACGTCCTCACCCCAGCAGGAGAACCATGATGCTCGTCCACCGCTCATCCGCCATCGTCTCGCCACGGCCTGCGCCTTCGCCCTCTTCGCCGCTCGTCACCGCGCCGGCCTACGCCGCCGGCTCCAACATGCCGTGGGAGCAGCCGCTGCAGCCAGATCCTGGATTCGATCCAGGGGCCGGTCGCCAAGGTCATCTCGGTGATCATCATCATCGTCACCGGCCTGACGCTCGCCTTCGGCGAGACCTCCGGCGGCTTCCGCCGGCTGATCCAGATCGTCTTCGGCCTGTCGATCGCCTTCGCCGCCAGCTCCTTCTTCCTGTCCTTCTTCCAGTTCGGCGGCGGAGCGCTGGTCTGATGGAGCAGGACGAGCCCGTCGCCGGCTTCTACGCGCCGGTCCATCGCGCGCTGACCGAGCCGATCCTGCTCGGCGGCGCGCCGCGCGCGGTGGCGATCGTCAACGGCACGCTCGCCGCCGCCGTCGGGCTGGGCCTGCGCCTCTGGATCGTCGGCGCCGCGATCTGGCTGATCGGCCATCTCGCCGCGGTCTGGGCCGCCAAGCGCGATCCCGCCTTCGTCGACGTGGTGCGCCGGCACCTGCGCTACCCGCAGCATCTGGTCGCGTGAGGGCCCGCCCATGATGAACCTCGCCGAATATCGCCGCCGCAGTCGCAGAGCCTCGCCGACTTCCTGCCCTGGGCGGCGCTGGTCGAGAAGGGCGTCGTCCTCAACAAGGACGGCTCGTTCCAGCGCACGGCGCGGTTCCGCGGACCGGATCTCGATTCGGCGACGCCGGCCGAGCTCGTCGCGATCACCGGCGCGGCTCAACAACGCGCTGCGCCGCCTCGGCTCCGGCTGGGCGATCTTCATCGAGGCGCAGCGCCAGCCCGCCAACCGCTATCCGCGAGAGCCGCTTTCCCGATGCCGCCTCCGGCCTCGTCGACGCGGAGCGCCGGGCGCAGTTCGAGGAAGAAGGCGCGCATTTCGAGAGCCGGTATTTCCTGACGCTGGTCTGGCTGCCGCCGGCCGAGGACGCCGCGCGCGCCGAGGCCTGGCTCTATGAGGGCCGCGCGCGCGACGGCGCCGACTGGCGCGCGGCGCTCGCCGGCTTCATCGACCGCACCGATCGCGTGCTGGCGCTGATCGAGGGCTTCATGCCCGAGGCCGCCTGGCTCGATGACCCCGAGACGCTGACCTATCTGCATTCCTGCATCTCGACCCGCCGCCAGCGCGTGCGCGTGCCCGAGACGCCGATGCATCTCGACGCCATCCTGGCCGACGAGGACCTGACCGGCGGCCTCGAGCCGCGGCTCGGCCGCGCGCATCTGCGCACGCTCACCATCATGGGCTTCCCGTCGCAGACCTGGCCCGGCCTGCTCGACGAGCTCAACCGGCTCGCCTTCCCCTATCGCTGGTCGACGCGCGCGATCTGCCTCGACAAGACCGACGCGACCAAGGTGCTCGGCCGCATCCGCCGCCAATGGTTCGCCAAGCGCAAGTCGATCATGGCGATCCTGAAGGAGGTGATGACCAACGAGGCGTCGGTGCTGATGGACAGCGACGCCGCCAACAAGGCGCTCGACGCCGACGCGGCGCTTGCAGGAGCTCGGCTCCGATCTCGTCGGCCAGGCCTATGTCACCGCGACCGTCACGGTCTGGGACGAGGATCCCCGCATCGCCGACGAGCGGCTGCGCCTGGTCGAGAAGACCATCCAGGGCCGCGACTTCACCTGCATGCGCGAGACGGTCAACGCGATCGAGGCGTGGCTCGGCAGCCTGCCGGGCCACGTCTACGCCAATGTCCGCCAGCCGCCGGTCTCGACGCTCAATCTCGCCCACATGATGCCGTTCTCGGCGGTCTGGGCCGGGCCGGAACGGGACGAGCATTTCGAGGCGCCGCCGCTGTTCTTCGCGCGGACCGAAGGCTCGACGCCGTTCCGGTTTTCGCTGCATGTCGGCGATGTCGGCCACACGCTGATCGTCGGTCCGACCGGCGCCGGCAAGAGCGTGCTGCTGGCGCTGATGGCGCTGCAGTTCCGCCGCTACGCCGGCGCGCAGGTGTTCGCCTTCGACTTCGGCGGCTCGATCCGCGCGGCCGCGCTCGCCATGGGCGGCGACTGGCACGATCTCGGCGGCGCGCTCGCCGACGACATCGCCGAGCCGGTCGCGCTTGCAGCCGCTCGCGCGCATCGACGATGCCGGCGAGCGCGCCTGGGCGGCCGAATGGGTCGCGGCGCTGCTCGCCCGCGAGGCCGTGACCGTCACCCCGGAACTGAAGGAGCATCTATGGTCGGCGCTGACCTCGCTCGCCTCGGCCCCGGTCGCCGAGCGGACGATCACCGGCCTGTCGGTCCTGCTGCAGTCGAACGCGCTGAAGCAGGCCTTGCAGCCCTATACCGTCGGCGGGCCCTGGGGCCGGCTGCTCGACGCCGAGACGCGAGCGTCTCGGCGAGGCCGATGTCCAGGCGTTCGAGACCGAAGGGCCTGATCGGCGCGGGCGCGGCGCCCGCTGTGCTCTCCTATCTGTTCCACCGCATCGAGGACCGGTTCGACGGCCGCCCGACGCTGCTCATCATCGACGAGGGCTGGCTCGCCCTCGACGATCGCGGCTTCGCCGGCCAGCTGCGCGAATGGCTGAAGACGCTGCGCAAGAAGAACGCCAGCGTCATCTTCGCCACGCAGTCGCTCGCCGACATCGACGGCAGCGCCATCGCGCCCGCCATCATCGAGAGCTGCCCGACGCGCGCTGTTCCTGCCCAACGAGCGCGCGCTCGAACCGCAGATCGCCGCCATCTATCGCCGCTTCGGCCTGAACGACCGCCAGATCGAGATCCTCAGCCGCGCGACGCCCAAGCGCGACTATTACTGCCAGTCGCGCCGCGGCAATCGCCTGTTCGAGCTCGGCCTGTGCGAGGTCGCGCTCGCCTTCACCGCCGCCTCCTCCAAGACCGACCAGACCGCCATCGCCGAGACGATCGCCGCCCACGGCCGCGACGGCTTCGCCGCCGCCTGGCTGCGCCGCAAGGGCCTCGATTGGGCGGCCGACATGCTCGTCAACCACAGCCAGGAGATTTCCCTATGACCCGTCGTCGCCTTCGCGCGGCGCTCGCCGCCGGCGTCGCCGTCTCACGCTCGCCACCGCGAGCGTGCCCGCGCACGCGCAATGGATCGTCTTCGATCCCGACCAACTTCTCGCAGAACGTGCTGACCGCGGCGCGCGAGCTGCAGCAGGTCAACAACGAGATCCAGAGCCTGGAGAACCAGGCCACCATGCTGATCAACCAGGCCAGGAACCTGGCGAGCCTGCCCTATTCGTCGCTGGCCCAGCTCGAGCAGTCGATCACCCAGACCGAGCAGCTCCTCATCCAGGCGCAGCGCATCGCCTACAACGTCACCACCATCAATCAGGCGTTCACGCAGACCTATCCGCAGGCCTATTCGAGTCTCGACCTCCTCGCAGCAGCTCCTCGCCGATGCGCAGACCCGCTGGCAGAACTCGCTCGCCGGCTTCCAGGACGCGATGCGCGTGCAGGCCGGCGTGGTGCAGAACCTCGACAGCACGCGCACCCAGATCAACGCGCTGGTCTCCTCCAGCCAGTCGGCCACCGGCGCGCTTCAGGCCGCCCAGTCCGGCAACCAGCTCGTGGCGCTCCAGACCAAGCAGCTCGCCGACCTCACCGCCGTCATGGCGGCGATCGCCCGCGCCCAGAGCCTCGAAGGCGCGCGCACCGTCGAGAGCCAGGAGCAGGCGCAGCAGCAGCTCTCCAACTTCCTCAACTACGGCCCGGGCTACCAGCCCGGCTCCGCGCAGATGTTCCACTGATGCGCGGCCGCGCGCTCAACATCGGCACGCGTCGGCCGCGCCGTCGGGCTTCGTCGCCGTCGCCGCGGCGATCGTCGCAACGGCCGTGCATGTCCGGCACGAGCGATCGCGAGCCGGCGGCCACGTCGGTTCAGCTGCGACTTCGATGCAGAGCGATCCGCTCGCCCGGAGCTGGCGCGCTGCCAGGCGATCGGCATGGCGGCGAAGGATGACGCGCGCTGCGAAGCCGCCTGGGCCGAGAACCGCCGCCGGTTCTTCACCTACCGCCGCCGATCGGCGCCACGCCGCCGGCGCCCGGCCCATCGACCGACTCCGACCGCGAGACAGGTAGGCGACATGGGCGGCACCGGCGTCATCGACAATTTCCTCGGGCATCTTCACCCAGTACATCGATTCCGGCTTCGGCCTCGTGCAGGGCGATGTGCGCTGGCTCGCCGGCGTCCTCATCGCCATCGACATCACGCTGCCGGCCTCTTCTGGGCGATGGCGCCCGACGAGGACGTCCTCGCGCGCCTGATCAAGAAGACCCTCTATATCGGCGTCTTCGCCTTCATCATCGGCAACTTCAACAACCTCGCCCAGATCATCTTCAACTCCTTCGCCGGCCTCGGCATCGAGGCCGGCGGCGGGACGCTGAGCCAGGCGCAGCTCCTGCAGCCGGGACGGCTCGCCCAGGTCGGCATCAACGCCGGCCAGCCGATCCTCGACTCGATCTCGGGGCTGATGGGCTTCACCAGCTTCTTCGACAACTTCATCCAGATCGCCATCCTGCTGATCGCCTGGCTGATCGTCGTCATCAGCTTCTTCATCATGGCGATCCAGCTCTTCGTCAGCCTGATCGAGTTCAAGCTGACGACGCTTGCCGGCTTCGTGCTGGTGCCGTTCGGTCTCTTCGGCCGCACCGCCTTCCTCGCCGAGAAGGTGCTCGGCAACGTCGTCTCGTCCGGCGTGAAGATCCTGGTGCTCGCCGTGATCGTCGGCATCGGCTCGACGATCTTCGGCCAGTTCACCAGCGGCTTCAACAATCCGCCGACCATCAACGACGCGCTGACCCTGATCCTCGCGGCGCTGTCGCTGCTCGGCCTGTCGATCTTCGGGCCTGGCATCGCCAACGGCCTCATCGCCGGCGGCCCGCAGCTCGGCGCTGGCGCGGCCGTCGGAACGGGGCTTGCCGTCGCCGGCATCGGCGCAGCCGGAGTCGGGCTCGCAGCCGGTGGTCTTGGCGCGGCGGGCGGCGCGATCGCCGGGACCGCGCGCGCGGGCGCGAGCGTCGCCGGTGGCGCCACCGCCGCCTATCGCGCAGGCGGCCTCGCCGGTGTCGCCGAGGCCGGCGTCTCGGCCGCCACCAGCCCGCTCCGGCGCGCGGCGTCCAGCCTCCGCGAGAGCTTCGCGGCCGGCGGCCGGGCCGTGACGGGGGAGGCGAGCCCGGCGGGTGCGAGCGCTCCGAGCCAGGCCGCGGCCTCGGGACCGCCGGCCTGGGCGCAACGCATGAAGCGCAACCAGACCATCAGCCGCGGCGTCTCCGCCGCCGACCATGCCATCCGCTCCGGCGATCGTCCCAGCGGCGGAAGCGGCGTCGATCTCTCGGAAGGAGAATAGAAAATGTTCCGGCGGTCGACCGTCCGCTACGGCAAGACGCCCGAGCCCGAGACGCCCTATCAGAAGGCCGGCCAGGTCTGGGACGAGCGCATCGGCTCGGCCCGCGTCCAGGCGAAGAACTGGCGGCTCGCCTTCTTCGGCATGCTCGCCCTCAGCGGCGGCCTTGCCGGCGGCCTCGTCTGGCAATCGGCGCGCGGCACGGTCACGCCCTGGGTGGTGCAGGTCGACAAGCTCGGCCAGGCGCAAGCGGTGGCGCCCGCCGTCGCCGACTACCGGCCCACCGATCCGCAGATCGCCTGGCATCTCGCCCGCTTCATCGAAGAGGTGCGCAGCATTCCGGCCGATCCGGTGGTGCTGCGCCAGAACTGGCTCGATGCCTAAACTTACTCACCGACAAAGGCGCGCTGGCGCTGAACGACTATGCGCGGACCAACGATCCCTTCGCCAAGGTCGGCAAGACGCAGGTCGCGGTCGAGGTGTCGAGCGTCATCCGCGCCTCCGACGACAGCTTCCGCGTCGCCTGGACCGAGCGCCGCTACGTCGACGGCTCGCTCGCCGCCACCGAGCGCTGGAGCGCCATCCTCACCATCATCGTCCAGACGCCGACCGACGCCGAGCGGCTGAAGAAGAACCCGCTCGGCGTCTACGTCCACGCCCTCAACTGGTCCAAGGAGCTCGGCTGATGCGCCACCTCTCACTCATCGCCGTGCTGCTCGGTTCGGTCTCGCTCGGCGCCTGCTCGACGTGGAAGCCGCCCGAGATCAGCTACGACGACACGCCGCTTCAGGCCGTGCTGCAGCCCGATCCGCCCAAGCCCGTGCAGATCGTCGAACTCCCGCAGCCTCTGCCGCTGCCGGGACAGCTCAAGCCGATTCCGGGTGCGAGGACCGCGCCGCCGGAAGCGGCCGGCCCACGCACGCGCGTCGAGCAGGCGAACGGCGCCGCGCGCGTGCAGCCGACTCGCGCCGGCTACATCAACGCCATCCAGGTCTATCCCTTCTCCGACGGGGCGCTCTATCAGGTCTATGCCGCGCCCGGCGAGATCACCGACATCGCGCTCGAAGCCGGGGAGCAACTCGTCGGCTCGGGCCCCGTCGCCGCCGGCGACACCGTGCGCTGGATCATCGGCGATACCGAGAGCGGCGTGGGCGCCACCAAGCGCGTCCATATCCTGGTCAAGCCGACGCGGCCGGACCTTGTCACCAACCTCATCATCAACACCGACCGGCGCACCTATCATCTCGAGCTGCGCTCGGCCGAGAAGACCTACATGGCGTCCGTCTCCTGGGCCTACGCGCAGGACCAGCTCATCGCGCTGCGGCGCCAGAACGCAGCCGCTGACGGCGCAGCCCCGGTCGCAGCCGGCGTGAACATCGAGGCGCTCAACTTCCGCTACCGGATCGAGGGCGACAATCCGGCCTGGCGGCCGCTGCGCGCCTTCGACGACGGCCGGCAGGTGTTCATCGAGTTCCCCGCCGGTATCGGCCAGGGCGAGATGCCGCCGCTCTGGGTCATCGGCGCGGAAGGCGGCGCCGAGCTCGTGAACTATCGCGTCCAGGGCAACCACATGATCGTCGACCGGCTGTTCGCCGCGGCCGAGCTGCGGCTCGGCGGCGATCCCCAGAAGAAGGTCCGCATCGTCCGCACCGATGGGAGGCCGCAGCCGTGACCGACGCACCGCAGGACGAGGCTGCGGGTCCGGACGGCGGCGCGCGGATCGCGCAGGAGATGCAGCTGCGGCCCGATCGGCCGCGCGTAACCCGCCTTTCGCGCAAGGTGCTGATGGGCCTCGGCGGCGTCGTCGCGGTGGGCGTCGGCGGTGCGCTGTTCTTCGCCTTGGAACCCAATCACAAGACCGCCAGCTCCGAGCTCTACAACACCGACAATCGTTCGACCCCGGACGGTCTCGCCAATCTGCCGCGAGACTATACGGGCCTGCCGCGGAATACGCCGCAGCTCGGCCCGCCACTGCCCGGTGATCTCGGCCGGCCGATCGTCAACGCGGGCGTGCCGCCGCCAGGAATGCCGAAGCCGGCAGCACCCCCCGATCCTGAACAGCAGCGGATCGCTCAGGAGCGCGAGGCGGCGCGCACCAGCCATCTCTTCGCGGCCGCCAATACAAGGCAGGTCGCGGCGGTCGCCGCACCGGGAGCATTGCCGGTCTCCGACGGACCGGCGGCGCCCGCCATCGGCGGTTCGAGCGATCTCACCGCGCAGGATAACAAGCTCGCCTTCCTCAACGGCGCCGTCGATCGCCGCACCGTCAGCCCCGATCGCGTGCAGGCACCGGCGAGTCCCAATGTGCTGCAGGCCGGCGCCGTGATCCCCGCCGCGCTGATCACCGGGCTGCGCTCCGATCTCCCGGGCCAGATCACCGCCCAGGTGACCGAAGACGTCTATGACAGCCCGACCGGCAAGTTCCTCTTGATCCCACAGGGCGCGCGGCTGGTCGGTCAGTACGACGCCCAAATCGCCTTCGGCCAGTCGCGCGCGCTCCTCGTCTGGAATCGCCTGATCATGCCGAACGGCCGCTCGATCGTGCTGGAGCGTCAGCCCGGCGCGGACCCGGAGGGCTATGCCGGCCTGGAGGACGAGGTCGACAACCATTGGGGCATGCTGTTCAAGGCCGCTATCCTCTCGACGCTGCTCAGCGTCGGGGCTGAGGCGGGGACCAGCAACAATGAGAATTTTCTGCTCCAGGGCATTCGCCTGGGCGCCTCTCAGAGCTTCAGCCAGATCGGCGAGCAGGTCGTCGGGCGATCGCTGAACGTCCAGCCGACAATCACCGTCCGGCCGGGATTTCCGGTCCGAGTGATGGTCACTCACGATCTCGTTCTCGAACCTTACCGCGGTTGAGGAGGCGCTCGTGGCAAAATTGAAGCTCGGCGCTATCCCGGACGACAAGCCGGTGAAGCTCACGATCGAACTTCCCGCGGCGGTGCATCGTGACCTCATTGCTTATGCCGCGGCACTCGGCCGCGAAACCGGACAGCCGGTCAGTGAGCCGGCCAAGCTCATCGCGCCCATGTTGGCGCGCTTCATCGCCGGCGACCGCGCCTTCGCCAAGATGCGGAATGTCAGGAAGCCGCCTGAGACGCCACTGAAGCCGGCTGGACCAAGGCCATCGACCGAGCCAGGCTGAGGAAGCGCCTGAACGCCGGATTGTCGTGTCGGATTCGGCTTTATCGCCCCCGGCGGCAGCCTCGCCAGGCTGCGCGACGAAATTCGGGCATGGAAGACCCCCGTTCGTGAGCTTCACTCGCAGTGATGCCGCACCAGGATCGGTCCGATGGCCCGCTAAGGTATCCCACGACCTTCTGCCCAGAACATAGAACCGGCTCAGATCGGCGGGCCGAGGAGGCCCTCTAAGCAAAAACGGCCCCGAAGGACCGCTTTCAACTTCTTGATTTTCTTGAGAAAATCTGGAGCGGGCGAAGGGATTCGAACCCTCGACCCCAACCTTGGCAATTTGACGGATTGCCAATGTCGCGCAACCGAAAGAAATTCGCGGCAACGCCGCGCACCCCAGAAACCGCTTGAAAATGGGCTGAATTGGCCCATTGTCTGTATCGGCAAATTTCGGCGCGTTGCCAACCATGCCGCCGAGTTTCCGCTTTTTGCTTCCCCCTAGCTTCCCCGCCCGAAAATTGGCGCCGGCGGGGAAGCAAAATCGAACCCATCGGAGGACCATGCCCAAGCTCACCGACACCGCGATCACCAAGCGGCTCGTCGACGGTCTGCGACCCGACCCGTCCGGCCGCGATCGATTTATCTGGGACAAGACCCTGCATGGCTTCGGCATCCGCATGAAGAAAACGGGGAGCGCGTCCTATGTGGTGCAATATCGCACGCCCGAGGGCCGCACGCGACGGCTCGCGGTCGCGCCGGTTGGAACACTGGCGCCCGAGGAGGCCCGCCGGCTTGCGAGCGACCGGCTCAAGGAAGCGGAAAAGGGCGCCGATCCTTCGGCCGACCGGCGCCGCCTGCGGCATGCGCTCACGGTCGGCGAAATCTGCGACGCCTATCTCCTCGAGGCGCGGGGCCGCATCAAGGAATTGACCGCGAGCCGCTACCGCAGCTCGATCGAGCGCCACATCAAGCCCCTGATCGGCCGAATTGCCGGCGTCGCGCTCGCCGCCGAGGACGTGGCCCGCATGCAAATCGACATCGCCGCGGGCAAGACCAGGCAGGCGCCGCGGCGCGACGAGACCGGGCGGCGCATCGGACGGGGCGGCCTTGCGTCCGGCGGAGCGATCGCGGCGCGGGATGCGGTCCGGGTGCTGCAGGCGGTTCTGGAACCCGCGCGGCAGCGCAAGATGGTGCGCGAGAACGTGGCCGCCGGCATCCGGCGCGCGCCCGACCGCAAGGCCAAGCGGTTCCTCTCGGCGAACGAGATCGAGCGACTTGGCGCGGCCCTGCGCACGGCCGGCGCCGGCGGCTCGAGCGCGACGGCGCTGGCTGCGATCCGATTGATCCTTTTGACCGGGATGCGCCGTGAGGAGGCGCTGACCTTGCCCCACGCCTGGGTCGACGCCCGCGCGCGCTGCATCCGGTTCGTGGATACCAAGTCGGGCCCTCAGCTGCGCCCGATCGGCGCCGACGCAGTGAAGGTGATCGAGGCGCAGATTGCGGCAGACGCCGCACGGCGCTCGCGCCGCGCGCGTGCGGACGCCGCGGCCGGCCTGGTGCCGCGCGACGAGCCGCCGAGCTCCTGGGTGTTCCCCGGCGCGCGGGACGAGGCGCGGCATTGGTCGGGGCTGCGCAAGCTCATGGCCGCGATCTGTGCCAAGGTCGGCATCGAGGGAGCGAGCCCTCACGTTCTGCGCCACACCTTCGCGGCGACCGCGGCCGAAATGGGATTTCAGCGAGCTAACGATTGCCGGCATGCTCGGCCATGCGGTCCGCGGCATCACGGCGCGATACGCTCACGTCCCCGATTTGGCGCTGGTCGCCGCGGCCGACCAGGTGGCGGCACGGATCGCGGGGTTGCTCGACGGCTCGATCGCCGCCGATAACGTCGTCCCGTTCGCAGCGCGCGCGTGACGCTGGCGCCGCGGCGGTGGCCCGAATAGAATTGCATCGGCGCGGCTAGGCTGATCCCCGAACCCGAGACCCATGCTCGGTCGCCGCGCCGTTTCTCCCACCATGGGCACCGGCATGGGCGGTGAATATGGACGAAGTGCGCTCCGGGAGGTCGGTTCCGGCCGTTCCTTACATCGCGGACCTCGATGGTCTGCTCTTCACCGAGGCTGTCGATCGCATCATCTCCCGCGCCGGCGGCGTGGCCTACGCGTTGATGGATGGCAGAATCGTCCTGTGGCAGGAGTTCGACGACTGAGTGGTCGATATCGCCGATCTCGACGGAGCCGACATGCCGCCGCGGTTTCGGCGGCCGCCGCCGCCTTCGGCATTGAGCGAGACACTGGCGCGGGAGGCTGCACCGGCGCGCGCCCGGCGGGGGGCACTCATCGGCTTATCCACGATGCTTCGCGATGGCCGCATCACGGTCACGGCGCGGATATGGAACGGGTTCGCGTATTCGGGCGACATTACCGCCCTGCAGCCCGTCGAGTGGCGTTTTCTATGGTCGATCCGCCGCCGGGAAGATGGTGGCGCGGTGATGGTGCGATATGACAAACGCAAAGGAGTGTGGACGGCGCGCGAGTGGGCCGAGCTTCTTGCCATTCGCGTGCCGCCCTGCGCCGTGCGTGGCGACAACGATGCCAGCGGCGATAAACCGCCCACAAAACCGGCCTCGCCGCCGCGGGTTTCGCCGGCGGAGTTAGGCCAATGGTATGGTGATCATTTAACATCGTGGCGCGCCGAACACGACAGGTTGCCGTCGCAGAGGGATGACGAAGCGGCGGCGACCGCGCAGTTCGGCGCGAGGAAATTCGCCCGCGTCCTGCTGCGCAAATTGCGGGTCGACCATAAGGTTAGCTTGCTTCCTGGGCGCCCCCGCCGTTCCGCTCCGTAAATCGCGCGGGAAATTCGCGCGCTAAAATTTTTGGCGCGATTTGCCCAATTTGGCGGCGCGATTTATCAAGCGCCTAATCGCCGCATCACATTGTTTGAGGCGGCGGCTATGGACGATCAATTTCTCAAGCGGCTAGGTGCATCCGAATATTTGCGTGAGCGCTACGGCATCAGCGTCGCGCCGGCGACGCTGAACCGCATGGCCTCCCAAGGCGGCGGCCCGGAATTTCAGCGCTTCGGCCGGACGCCGTACTACACGCGGGAGCAGCTCGACCGCTGGGTCGCGCAGCGGATGACATCGCCGGCGACTAGTACGTCGCAGTTTGCGACCAGGCCGGCACCCGTCGGGGGTGCCCGTCCTCGTGGGCGTCCGAGAAAAGACGGCGGCGCGCGCCGCGCCGTGGAGAGTGCCATGAGCGACGGCGCCGAACCCGCCAGCAATCTCGCGCTGGCACATCCGGCTCGGGGTTGAACATGCACGGCGGGCGCGTCGATTTTGCGACGCTTAATGCCTGTGCCATA
Organism: uncultured Alphaproteobacteria bacterium; assembly: GCA_963721625.1. Classification (GTDB taxonomy): domain Bacteria; phylum Pseudomonadota; class Alphaproteobacteria; order ATCC43930; family CGMCC-115725; genus DATJLY01. The sequence goes on along the minus strand of CAVRKF010000018.1, from coordinate 122,835 downwards.
GCGCGTTCGCGCGTGTTGCTACGTCAATGGTTGCCCGATGGCGTCGAGCGCGCCGGCGAGTATATCGCTCGCAACCCCAGGCGCGCGGATCGCCGTGCCGGCAGTTTCAAGGTGAACGTGTCGAGCGGCCGCTGGGCCGATTTTGCAACCGGCGACGGCGGCGGCGATCTGATTTCGTTGTTCGCCTACCTGCGAGGTTTGTCCCAGATCGACGCGGCCCGGCAGCTCGCGGCCATGCTCGGAATTGAAGATGGACGGTAATCCGCCAAAGGCGCGCGGCGACTGGGTGCCGTTGCTGCCGGTGCCCGGCGACGCGCCGGCGCCGCCGGCGACGCATCCGACGCTCGGCGCGCCGAGCGCGGCGTGGACCTACCGCGACGCCGGCGGCCATGTGCTGGGCCGCGTTTGTCGGTTCGCCCGTGCCGGCGGGAAGGAGATACTGCCTCAAACGTTTTGCCGACACTCCGCTTCAGGCGTCGTTGCCTGGCGCTGGAAGAGCTGGGCCATCCCGCGGCCGCTCTACGGGCTGGACCGGCTCGGCGCGGCGCCAGGCGCGGCGGTAATCGTGTGTGAGGGCGAGAAAACCGCCGACGCGGCCGGGCGGCTGCTCGGCGGCTACGCCGTGGTGACCTCGCCTCATGGCGCCAAGTCGGCGGCGAAGGCCGACTGGTCGCCTCTCGCCGGCCGGTCCGTGACCATCTGGCCCGACGCCGACGCTGCGGGCGCTGCCTATGGTGACGAGGTGGCGCACATTCTCGCGGCGCTGGGCGTGGCAGCGAGAATCCTCGCGCCGCCCGAAGGTGTCGCCGCGAGCTGGGATGCGGCCGACGCCGAGGCCGCCGGCTGGACCGCCGAGCGCGCCGCTGCGTTCGCCGCCTCCGCCGCCGCCGCACGCACAGGCGCCCGCGCGGCCATGTCGGCGCCGGTTGCGGCTGAGGCGGGGCCTGGTGACGGTGCGGCCACTCGCCGCGACGGCGTGCAGCGGGACCTCGTCCTCGAGCTGCTCGATGCGGTCGAACTCTGGCATGACCCCGACCGCGAGGCCTTCGCGACTGTACCGGTCGGCGCCCACCGCGAGAATCACGCGGTCCGGGGCCGCGAGTTCAGGCTGTGGTTGACGGGCCGGTATTTCCGCGTCCACAAGCGGGCGCCGGGGGCGCAGGCTTTCGACGAGGCGCTGCGGTGCATCGAGGCCTCCGCCGTCAATGACGGCCATATGTACGAGACGTTTCGCCGTGTCGGCGAGCGCAGCGGCAAACTTTATCTCGACATCGGTTCCCCCGACTGGCGCGCGGTCGAGATCGCCGCGACCGGATGGCGGGTTGTCGATGGTGGTGGCTGCAGGTTTGTCCGATCGCCGGCGATGCGGGCGCTGCCGGTGCCCGAGCCCGGCGAGGGCATCGAGCGGCTGCGCAGGTTCGTGAACGCGAGCGACGACGATTTCTCATTGCTCGTGGGGTGGCTGGCCGCGGGGCTGCGCCCGCGCGGGCCGTTCCCGATCCTGATCGTCGGCGGCGAGCATGGTTCGGCCAAGAGCACGCTCTCGCGCATCGTGCGCGCGCTGGTCGATCCAAACGCCTCTCCGATCCGCGCGACGCCGCGCGACGATCGCGATTTGCTCGTCGCCGCGATCAATTCTTGGTGTCTCGCCTTCGATAACCTGTCGCAGCTGCCGGGCTGGCTTTCAGATGCACTGTGCCGCCTCGCGACCGGCGGCGGCTTCGGCACGCGCACCCTCCACACCGACGCCGCTGAAACCGTGTTTGCGGCGATGCGCCCGATCGTGCTTAACGGCATCGCCGATCTCGCCGCCCGGCCCGATCTACAAGATCGTGCAATCACACTGTTCCTTCCCGGCATCAAGGACGGCGACCGCAAGCCTGAGACCGAATTTTGGCGGGACTTCGCGGTTGAGGCTCCGCTAATCCTAGGCGCGCTCCTCGACGGCGCCAGCGCGGGGCTTCGTCACCTCGCGACGACCCGCCTCGACAACTTGCCGCGGATGGCAGATTTTGCCCTATGGGCCGAAGCTTGTGGGCCGGGGTTCGGCTGGGCCCCGGGCGCATTCTCTACGGTATACGAGGGCAATCGCGCCGGCGCCGCGCAGGTATCGCTCGAGGCGAGTGCCGTGGCGCAGGCGATCATCCGGCTGATCGGCTCCCGCTATGAGCCGCCCGCCCGCTTCGAGGGCACGGCAACGGTCCTCCTCGCCGAGATCGAGGAATTGACCGACGAGGGTACGAGGCGCATGCGAACCTGGCCGAAGGGGCCGAGCGAACTTGGCAGCCAGGTCCGCCGGCTCGCGCCGCTGCTGCGCGGCAACGGGCTTGTCGTCGAGAGCCAGCGCGAGGGCAAGGGGCGCCGACGAATTATTTCCATTTACCGGGTCGAGGCGTGAGGCGCGGATGAGTGCCTGGGGAGGACGCCGCATCGGCGCTGGGCGCCCGCCAACGGCGCGGCGCGATCGGGTGCTGCGGCTTGTCGAACTGGTGCGCGCGCTCGAACTGCTCGGCATTATGCCACCCGAAATCGCGGCGGTGGCCGGCATTGAGGTCTTCCCGGTAGATGTCGGGAACATCGCGAGGCTTCGTTTTGAGCTTTTGACGCAAGTCGCCCAGCGCGCTGCAGCCGAGCCCGACTTGGCCGGAGAGGTGCCGGCGGCGGCGTCCCGTGACTATGGCGTTACTATCGCCGCGATTACCAGCGAGTTTGGCCGATCGCCGGATGAGCGCGTGCCCGTCGCGGGCAGCACTCCTCCGCTGCTCGCGTTCGGCGAGATTGGCGATGATAGCTAGCCTGGAAAATTCACGGTGGGTTGGCGGATGTAGCTCAAGTGGCTGATACGGCGTAGGATTCGGTTGTCGAAGCCAATCCGCGCCATGTTCGCCGGAGCACACCCGCCATGATCGATCCTATGCTGCCGCTGCCCGGTCTGTCACGCGTTGGCGGCAAGTCCGTCATCGCTTGTTTCGATGGCGGCCTGTTGTCGTCCGACGCCGGCATCCTCGCGGTGCGCGAGGTGGAGCAGCGCTTGGGTGTGGCCGATCGATTGGCCGCCTGCCTCGAGGACCCGCGCGCGCCGGAGCAGTTCGTCCACGGTCTCGCCGACATCATCCGCTTTCGCCTGTTGATGATCGCCGCCGGCTACGAAGACGGCAACGACGCAACCAGCCTGCGCCGCGATCCGATGTTCAAGATGGCGCTCGACCAGTTGCCGTCGGGCCGCGAGTTGTGTTCGCAATCGACCATTTCGCGGCTCGAGAACCTGCCCGATCCTCGTGCCCTGCTGCGCATGGGCCGCGCCATGATCGATCTCTATTGCGCCTCCTTCCGGCAGGTGCCGAAACGGATCGTGCTCGACATCGACGATACGTTCGATGCCGTGTATGGCGGCCAGCAATTGCGTCTCTTCAACGCCTATTACGACGAGTACGGCTTTCAGCCGATTGTCGTGTTCGACGGCGACGGTCGCTTCGTCACGGCCGTGCTGCGTCCGGCGAAGCGGCCGAACGGCAGGGAGATCCGAGCCTTGCTGCGCCGCCTCCTGCGCGCGGTCCGCGCCAACTGGCCGCAAACGACCATCCTGCTGCGTGCCGACAGCCATTATTGCGCTCCCGAGGTCATCGATTGGTGCCGGGCAAACCACGTCGAATTCATCTTCGCCGTCGCGCCGACCTCGACGTTGCGCCGCCACGTCGAGACACTGGAAGCCGCCACAAAGGCGCGTTTCGATGCCGCTCCCAAGGATGGCAAAGTGCGCCGCTTCAAGGAATTCTTCGACGGCGCCGCGAGCTGGAGCCGGGTCGAGCGCATCATCGCCCGCGTCGAGGCCGGCGCCGACGGAACCGACACGCGCTTCATCGTCACCAACCTGACCGGCGGCAACGCTCGCACTCTCTACCAGGACATCTATTGCAGGCGCGGCGTTGCAGAAAACCACATCAAGTCGTGGAAGACGCATCTGGCCGCCGACCGCACCTCCTGCACCACGGCCACCGCCAACCAGTTTCGCCTGTTCCTCCACGCCGGCGCCTATTGGCTTCTGTGGAGCCTGCGCGCCCTGATGCCCAAGCGCTCGGTGTGGCGCGTCGCGCAATTCGACACGCTGCGCCTGCGTCTCATCAAGATCGCCGCGCGCGTCGTCGAGATGAAAACCATGATCAAGGTTCACTTGCCGACAGCCTGCCCCGCACGCGATGTTCTGCATCTCGTGCTCGGGCGAATGCCGCGCCTCGTCACCTGAGCGCCGGGGCGGCGTGCCCCAGTTCCGAACCCTTCCCCTTCAACTCACAAACCCCCGCGCACTAAACGCCGCTCCAAGCCGCGGCACGAAGAAGCTCGCTCGTAACCGCGCGAGACTGCAAAATCTGACGAGGAGGTGGCCGTAAACGGGCAAGCGGTGCATAAAGACGGTTAGCTGGCCGGCGATCGACTGTTAGGATTCGGTGATATATGGCGTTCCTCCATGTGACGAGCGGCCATCATAGAATGCTGCAGCTGTGCGCTGGGCGGTCAAGAGCATTTGGGCCGACATCTTTCATGTGTTGGCCTCGGCCGGTGGGCCACCGGCGGAGGTGCTGACCGACTCTACGGCGGTCAAGGCTCATCGCTGTGCGTCGGGAGGATTACGAAAATCCGCGCGCTGACCGATCGCTTCTGCCGCCCCGTCGCGTTCCTGCTGACCGGCAGCTAGTGTCCCGATTCTGAAGTGCCTATGCACGTTTTGCGTGGGTATCGAGTGTACGACGGCAGAAGCGGTTGATTGATGCCAAGATATCGTCGGCGGATTTTGTCCAGCGGAACGGCTTGGGCGAGACATTTCGGGTTTTGATATAGGCGCCGATCGCGGCCTCCAGTTCAGCGACGGATCGATGCGCGCCGCGCTTGATCTGCTTTTCCGACAAGAGCGCGAAGAAGCGCTCGACCTGATTGATCCAGGATGAGGATGTCGGCGTGAAGTGGGCATGCCAGCGCGGACGTTTGGCGAACCAATGGCGGATCAGTTTGGTCTTGTGGCTCGATGCGTTATCCATGATGACATGCATGTCGAGATCGGCGGGCACGTTGCGCTCGATTTCGTCGAGGAACTTTCGGAACTCCCGGGCGCGGTGGCGTGGCATGCATTGACCGACGATCGTTCCCGCTTTCACGTCGAGCGCCGCGAACAGCGTCGTCGTGCCGTGGCGTTCGTAGTCGTGGGTGCGCCGTTCGATCTGACCGGGCCGCATGGGCAGCAGAGGCTGTGTGCGATCCAGCGCTTGAATCTGGCTCTTTTCATCGACGCAGAGCACTAAAGCCCGCTCCGGCGGGGCGAGGTAGAGGCCAACAATGTCACGCACTTTCTCAACGAACTGAGGATCGGTCGAAAGCTTGAAGGTCTCGGTGCGATGCGGGGCCAATGAGAAAGCATTCCAGATGCGATGCACCGTCGAGATGGATACGCCGGACGCTCTCGCCATTGAGCGCGTGCTCCAATGCGTTGCATCGGACGGCATCGTCTCCAGCGTCTTGGTTACGACTTCGTCGATCTTCTCGTCTCCGATCTTGCGAGGCGCGCCGCAGCGCGGTTCGTCATCGAGGCCATCGAAGCGGTTTTTGGCAAACCGCTTTCGCCACAGTCCGACCGTCAGCCGGGAAACGCCGAGCTCATCCGCGATCGCGCAATTATTCATGCCGTCAGCGGCCAACATCACGATTTGGGCTCCCACCGCATCGGCCCGTGCGATCTTTCGGCGACGTACGCGCATTTCCAACTCGCTACGCTCACTGTCGCTGAGTACGATCTTCACTGCTGGGCCGCGTGCCATCTCCGCCTCCGAATCAATCCGATAGGCAGAGGGAATCACGGCCCAATCAAAATGACTAGGAATTTCTAAGACGGGACACTAGGTCGCCGACTGCACCGCCGCCGATACGCTGCTCGGCCACATGTCCACCGCCGAAATCCTGCATGGAGACAAAGGGGTATAACAGCGACGCCGTCCGTCGCAAGATCGAGAGCAAGGGCGCTGCGCCGAACATCCCGCCCAAGGCCAACCGACGATGGAAGAACTGCTTCTTCCCTCGGCTCTACCGCAATCGCAATGCCATCGAGCGCATGCTCGGGCGCCTCAACGACCTCCGCAGAATTGCAACCCAGTACGACCGCCTCGCCCATGACTTTCTCGCCGCCGTCTGCCTCGCCGCTACCTTGTGCTACTGGTTATAAGTCTGGAGCCCAAGATCACCAATTGATGGCGACGGACAAGAATCTCCACTACCAGTCGCGCCCCTACGTGAACACCGAGGCAACGCTGCCGGCGACAAGCTTCAGAAAATCGATCATTCCACGTCAACCTAACGCCATCTCCGAACGCACGCGAGCTTGAATGGGATTTTCGGCAGGGACAGGTCGCGGCGCTGCGATGAGACTGCTTGACCTATTGAGCCGCTTCTACCTACTCGGCCCTGGCCGCAAAGAGCTTTCGCCCAACGTAGTTTCGGAATACGCCGAGATCGACATTGCATGCAATATCGACGAATCCCGCGTCGGCAAGGGAATCGATTATGCGGGCTGGCGGCACGCAATTTTCGATGGTCTCCCAGTAATAATTCATGAGAGTCCGAGCGCTCGTGCCTCCCGCCTTAAAGCGGCAGATGAAGGGAACCATCCTCCCCAGGTAGAACGAGGCAAGAGCCTGCGCGAATGCTCGGCCAGGTTTGGCGATTTCCAGCAGCATGATTGTACCGCCGGGCCGGAGCACGCGGTTAAATTCGCGGAACGCAATCACCAGGTCGGAGACGTGCCGTAGGGCATATCCCATGCTGACGAATTCAACCGCTTCACTGGCGACGGGCAGCGCCTCCGCTCGACCTTGGATGAGGCAAATCTGCGGGTAGTGCTTGGCTTCGGCGAGCATTGCCTCGCTCAAGTCGAGCCCGACGACCAAGTTCCCGGTGATCGCTGCCGCCTCGCACGCTAGCACACCGGTGCCTGTGGCGATGTCGAGCACCCTCATGCCGCCATGGAGCCCTGCCTCTCGCAGACAGCGACGGCGATACCAGCGCCCCGATCCGAGCGAGAACGTCCGGTTGATGCTATCATAATAGGGTGCCGTGTCGTTAAAGAGGCGGCGGACGAAGGCCGATCGCTCGCCCTCAGTCGCGTAGAAGTCCGAAAGCACAGGATGCGGCACAATCGGCTCGCGTTGTTCTGGCACTGCCACGCGACTCGCCTCCCGTCATATTTGGACTCGTCAGGACGGATACCAAGTGTAAATATATCGATTTCCGCTAGGCGGACAGCGCCCAATGGACAAGGCCAATCAAGATGCCGTTCTCCCGGAAACCCACTGCGAGGTGCTTATTGTAGGGGGAGGGCCAGCTGGATCAACGATCGCCGCTCTTCTCGCTGAGCGGGGCTTCGACACGGCGCTCGTGGAAAAGGACAGACATCCGCGCTTTCACATCGGCAAATCGCTACTGCCGCTCAACCTGCCGCTCCTCGACCGGCTCGGCGTCCTAAAGCAGATTGAACGGATCGGAATGCTCAAACTGGGCGCTGAGTTCGTGTCACCCTATCACAGCAAATCGGTCTCCTTCTACTTCGCGATGATCGGGGACGTTTCACTTGACCATGCCTACCAGGTGCGCCGGTCGGAGTTCGACCACATTCTCATCGAGAACGCCAAGGCTAAGGGCGCGGTGGTCACGGAGGGATTCCGGATTGCCCACTTGCAATTCCTCTCGGAAGGCGGGGTGGTGGCAACCGGGCGGGCGCCAAACGGTGAAGCGCGCCGATGGCGCGCAAAATTTATTGTAGATGCGTCTGGAAGGGACACGCTAATCGCAAGCCAGCTCAAGATAAAGCACCGCAACCCCAAGCACAACAGCGCCGCGCTTTACGGTCACTTCACGGGCGCGAAGCGGCAGGCAGGCAAGGCCGAAGGCAACATCTCCATTTTCTGGTTCGAACACGGATGGTTCTGGTTGATACCGCTCTCGGACGGCACGACGAGCGTCGGCGCCGTATGCTGGCCTGCGTACATCAAGTCGCGTAAGTGCGATTTCGACACCTTCTTCTTGAACACCATCGCGCTATGTCCGGAGCTGGCGGATCGATTGAATGAGGCCCATCTCGTCGCTCCCGTCACCGGAACTGGCAATTACTCATACCAAGCGGAGCAGATGACCGGCAATAGTTACATCATCATCGGTGACGCCTTTGCGTTCGTCGATCCGATATTCTCAACGGGCGTGTATCTCGCCATGAACGGCGCGTTCGTGGCCGCCGATACGGTTGAGACCTGCCTTTGCGATGCCCGAGCATGCGTCCCGCGCACTGAGAAATTTCGAGGTGCAGATTCGCCGCGGTTTGAAGACCATTTCCTGGTACATCTATCGCATCACCAGGCCGGCAATGCGCGACCTGCTTCATGTCCCCGAGTAACATATTCGGCGTTGAGCAGGCGCTCCTGTCGCTGCTGGCGGGCGACTTCTACCGACGCTCGACAACGCACTCGCGATTGCGCCTGTTCAAGCTGTTCTATTATATCGCCAACATGCGCGCGCCCGTGGCAACATATCAGGCATGGGAAAAGCATAGGCGGGATGTTCGGACTTCGCCGGATTAAGCGGCGCGCGATGAGGTGGCTGCGCCCCGCGTATGAATGCTTCGTATTCTATGGCGTACTCGCCGTCTTTGGCATTAGTAGCCTGCTCTGGAGCTTGCCGGCAGGCCTTCTCTATCGCGTGCTGCCTCGCCACCTTGGCGAGCCGCTGGGACAATTCATGATCATGGTCGGGTTCCGCTATTTCGTTTGGGTCATGACTATCAGCGGCATCATCAAATGCGACCTCACCGCGCTGGATGTTCTGCGGCGGGATGCGTCGATCATCATATCGCCCAATCATCCCTCGCTGCTGGATGCCGTGCTCGTTATTTCGAGGCTGCCGCGCGTGCTGTGCATCATGAAGCCTGATATCTGGGACAATCCGTTCCTAGGCGGCGGCGCGCGCCTTGCGGGTTTCATCCGGAACGATGCGCGCGCCAAATTGATTAAACTCAGTGCCCAGCGCGTGCGCGACGGCAATCACCTGTTGATCTTTCCCGAAGGCACGCGGACCACCCGTAAGCCCGTCAATGACTTCAAGGGCGGTTTCGCGCTCATCGCCAAGCGCGCGGGCGCGCCGGTCCAGACCGTCTTCATCGAAACAAATTCGCCATTCCTCGGTAAAGGCTGGCCCGTCTTCAAAAAGCCGGGATTCCCGCTGCGTTACCGCATCAGGCTGGGGCAACGTTTCGATGTGCCCAATGACGTTCAGCCCTTCATCGCGGAATTGGAGCGGTATTATCGCCGCGAACTCGGCGAAGGCGGATCCCAACCGATATGATGCCCGGCCGCTCACGCACGCATATCGTTCTCATCCCGAGTTATAATTCCGGTCCTAATGTGATCGATGTGGTGCGCGCCGCGCGCTCTCAGTGGGAGCCGGTCTGGGTGTCTGTCGATGGGAGCACGGACGGGAGCGGCGAAGCGCTAGCGCAGATGGCGCTCACGGACCCCGGCCTCGCGGTATTCTTGCTGCCGGAAAACAGAGGTAAGGGCGCCGCTCTGCTGCATGGCCTGCGCGAAGCCGAAGCGAAGGGGTTCACTCACGTACTGACCATGGATGCAGACGGCCAGCATCCGGTGCAGTGTATTACCAAATTCATGGGGGTCTCGCTGGCCAATCCGGCAGCGGCAATCCTCGCGGTTCCCGTGTTTGATGCGAGTGCCCCTCTATTGCGGGTCCGTGGCCGGCGCATCTCCAACTGGTGGGCCAACCTCGAGACGCTGTGGATAGGCATCGGCGATTTGCTTTGCGGATTTCGCGTTTATCCGATCCAGCGGCTCCGCCCGATCATGGAGGCGAGCGACTGGATGCGGCGTTTCGATGTCGACGCGGAAGCAGCGGTGAGATTGTCGTGGCAGGGTGTGCGCATAATCAACTTGCCCGCGCCGGTCAGGTATCTCACTCATGAAGAGGGCGGTATCTCGCATTTCCACTATTTCCGCGACAATGCGGTGCTGACCTGGATGCACATCCGGCTCATGTTCGCATTCCTCGGACGCCTGCCGCTGCTCGTGGCACGACGGATCAGATCATGCCGCCATTGATAGAGATAATCTGCCCTGTGATGTAGCCGGCGCGGTCGGAGACAAGAAATGCCACGAGCTCCGCTACCTCCTCCGGAGTTCCGGCGCGCTTCATCGGAACGAGTCGGTCAATTATCTCCTTACCAAAGACGCGATCGGCCATCGGCGAGCTGATAATGCCGGGAGCAATTGCGTTGACCGTGATGCCCCGGCTCGCGACTTCGAGGGCAAGCGTCTTGGTGGCGCCGTGAAGTCCCGCCTTGGCGGCGGCATAATTCACTTGGCCTCGGTTCCCAATCAAGGCGGCCACCGAGGAGACATTCACAATGCGGCCCCAGCGCGTGTGGATCATCGGCAGGAGCAGCGGCTGGGTCACGTTGAAGAAGCCGTTCAGTACGACGGCGATCACCCGCGTCCATTGCTCCGGCCGCATGCCGGGCATGATCGCATCGTCGTGGATTCCGGCATTGTTGACGAGGATCTGGATGCTGCCGTCGGCGAGCAGGTCATCGAGGGCAGCCAGCGTTGCGCGCGCATCGGTCACGTCGAAGCCCACCGCCCGCGCCGATCCGCCGCCTGTTTCGATCTCGCGAACGATCTTCTGCGCCGCCGTAAGTCCTGTATTGGCGTGGACATAGACGCTGTGCCCATCCGCGCTCAACCTGCGGCAGATTGCAGCACCGATAGTCCCGCTTCCCCCGGTGACGAGCGCCCGCGTCATTTTGCGATAGGGGACCAGACGATGGTGGCGCGGCCGCTCAGCACCTCATCGGCTTCGCAGCGCAGGTCGAACTGATAGATCACGCTCTGGTTGTCACTGATCACCATCATCGCCGCGATGATAAGGTCGCCCGAGAGATGATCCAAATATTCGCATCGCCAATCAAGATTACGCAGGCTCGCCAGATATCCCAGCTGTAACGGCTGTTCTACAGAACCAATGAGCCTTCCGTGCACTGCCATCGCTTGAGCGGCATATTCGACGCCGCACACGGTGGCGAGCCGGCCGCCGCTGCGGAGCGGATTGCTCGCATCCTTGTGGGTACCGGAGATGCAGCGGATGGAATTGCTATCCCAGCGAATGACCCCATCCAACAGGCACATCGATCCCGCGTGAGGAATCGTAGCGGCAATCTCGATTTTAGTGATCAACGTAGCGCCCGCGTCTCCGTCGGTCATAGCGGCTGCACCGATACGACGAGCCAATTTCGACCAGAATGAGCCAAGACTACCGTATCCGTCGCGCCTCGCGCCAGCGCCATGATCAATGGCAGGCTGCGCGCTGCGGGATTGTTGGCCCGCAATGCCTCCAGTGCGGCGTCAGCCAACGCGCTCGGCGCGACTGCGTCGTGCTGCAGCTTGATCGCCAAATGCGCGAAGGAGTGCTCCGTGACGTCGGGTGTCAACACCAGTGCGACCCCGAAGACGCCGCCAATCGGATGTCCTGCATGCAAAGGCGCCGGCAACGGAACTTCATAAGCTACGAGCGCCACCGGGCGCGCATCGACGCTCGCCTGCACAGCCGCTTCCAGAAGCCCGATAGAGAAGCTGGCGTCGTGACCGCTGACGCTCGTGGTGGGTTCGCAGGATCGCGTGGCGATGCTCCAGTAGCCTGATGGCGCATTGTGGACGGAATTATGAAATCGGGTCGGCGACACTTCGCGTTCCGGCAATGTCAGCGCATCAAGGATGTGGTGGACAGTCTCGCCATCACCGGAAGAGGAGGTAAACACGCTCGCGGTCCGCGTAGGATCGCGTCCGGCGTGCGCGAAGGCCTCGCTGGCCACAGCGATGGCGACCCTGACTAGTGGCACAGCGCGACGGCGCTCATTGGCAGTCAGGAGCTCGCTCTGTGGCACTATCACGACGTCCGGCACGTAGCGCTCGCGTCCTGTAAGAGCACCGCAACTCGCCAACCAACCCTTGAGGCCGGGTCCGCACAAGCCAATACCTTCGACATAGACCTTCATTAGCGCGTCCGCCCCAGGATGAGGCTGCAATTGCTGCCACCGAAGCCAAACGAATTGGTCATCACGAGGTTCAACGGCATGTCGTGGCTCTTGGTCGAATAGCGGATACTGAAAGCAGGGTCGACCGCGCGCGTATGAGGACTTCCCGGCATGAGGCCGTAGCGAAGGGCGAGCGCTGAGAAGATAGCCTCGGTGATGCCGGCGGCACCGAGCGTGTGCCCGGTGTGGCCTTTGGTCGAACTGCACGGCGTCGTGGCGCCGAACATCTGTGATACCGCCAAATCTTCGGAGGCGTCGCCGCTCTTGGTGGCGGTGCCGTGCAAATTGACATAATCAATGTCGCGCGGCTGCAAGCCAGCGGCGGCCAGCGCGCGCTCCATTGCGAGCCGCGCGCCGACACCTTGGGGATGCGGTGTCGACATGTGGTAGGCATCGCTGCTTTCGCCGGTGCCGAGCAGGAGGAGCTGGTCGTCGCCTGCACGATGGTGCGGCTTCTCGAGTAGAACGAAACCGGCGCCTTCGCCGACGGAAATGCCGTCACGCCCGGAATCGAAAGGCCGGCACGGATCGCGCGACAGCAATTCCAGGGAATTGAACCCGTATAAAGTGGTGAGACATAACGAATCCGCGCCGCCGACTATGGCAGCATCGCACAGCCCGGCATCAATCATGCGCGCCGCATTGCCGAAGGCTTTCGCGCTTGATGCGCAAGCGGCGGAGATCACGACAGTGTGACCCGCGAGATCGAGATAGCGCCGCACGAAATCGCCGATCGAGAAGGTGTCGTGGGTCCCGGCGAAATCGAATTCCGGCGGCAACGCCCCGCTCTCGGGATCGCGTGCGCGGTAACTGACCTCGGTCTGAAGGATGCCCGAGGTGCTAGTACCCATGAACACGCCGATGCGCGCCGGACCGTATTTCTCGCGCGCCGCCGCTACCGCCTGTGCAAACCGGTCTTGTTCGAGCGCGAACTGAGCGAGCCGGTTGTTCCGGCAATCGAATTTCGTCAAATCGCCGCGCATACGTACAGCGTCGAGATCGGCGATCTCACCGACATAGGTCTCAAGGTCCACCGTCTCGAAGTGGCAGGGGCGGAGGCCGGACGCTCCCTCGCGCAATGCCGCCAAATTCGGGCGCAAGCCGGCTCCCAAGCTGGTGACGATTGACAGGTGGCTCAGCGCTAAAGGCCGCATCACGCGAAACTCCGGGATTCCGGGCCATCGGCAAGCGCCATGGGCAACGACACCGGCTTTAATCCGCGCGCCGCCAGCTCGTCGAAGAGAGCCGGAAGTGCCAGCAGTACTACCGCCTCGCCATCGGCGGTCCGCGCCGAGCTACCGTCATGCAGAACGAGCACGTCGCCTCCTTTAGTCCGCAGCTCATCCGGCGCACCACTGCAGCCGGGTCGCGGAGCATTCCGTCATAGCCCCGCCGCGCCCAATTAACATAGCGCAAGCCGGCTCGAGCCATGACCGGGTCCAGCAATGGGCTGCGAATTCCCATCGGCGCGCGGAAGAATTGGGGGGATCGGCCGGTGATGTCCGCGATTGTGCGCTGCCCGGCCTCGACCTCGCGGTGTAGGGCCTGAAGGCCGTAGAAAGCGAAGGCGTACGAATGGCGTTGAGTGTGATTCTCCACGCTGTGTCCGCGTCGGACGATCTCGCGCACGATGCTCGCGTGAGAGGCGGCCTTCCGCCCTATGCAGAAGAAGCTCGCCTTCGCGCCATGATGATCGAGCAGATCGAGTATCCGGGGCGTGATCACCGGATCCGGCCCATCGTCAAAGGTCAACGCCACCTCGCCACGGCGTACGGTCGCGGCTGGCGCGCGCACGAGATTTTCGCCGAGCAGCCGGCTCTGCGGCCACATGCCAGCGACGCCAAGGACAATATGGTTTGCAAGAATTGCAGCAGCCGCCCATGACCAGGATTCTGGCGCCACTGCCACCGCCGTCGCGCCGGTGAGATGGATCATGATCGAAACCCAAATGGCCGGCGTGGGAGACCAGGCGGTGACGGCCTCCCCCCGAGGCGCGTCGGAACTCCGCTCCGATTGACGGACCATGCTCATCGGCGGACGAAGCTCATCGCGATCACCTGCGTAGCGCGCGGGATCATAAATAGCTTTGGTCGCATCTCAAGTTTCTGCATTGTTGTGGAGCGTGAGTATGGCCGATAAGATCAAACTGAGAATAGCGCCGATCGCGACGGTCACGCCGATCCCGTGCAAGACAGGTACGCGCGACAACGACAATACGCCGAAGCCAATCGCGGTGCAGAGATTGGCCAGCGCCACGGAGGCGACCGTGCGGCCGGCTGGCAGACCGGAGCCGTTTTGTGTCTCGAAGAATAGCGCGTAGTTAGAACCGACGCCAACGACCAGCAACAGACCTACGAGATTGAAGAGCGAAAGCCGCCCGCCAAACGCGACCAACAGCGCGGCGGTTACGACCACGGCACCCGCCAAGGGCGCCAAGACCTCGTAAACACGGCGCGGCGAACGTAGGCTGGCGAAAAGCAGGAGAGTAATCGCAAGAACGCCGATGAGCGATAACAGTAAAGCCTGATGGCGATAGCCCCGATAGAGCGCGTCGGATTCGGCCTTGAGGTCGAGTAGGCGGGCGCCGTCGTGCGAACGCCGGCGGAATGCAGCCGCCAGGCGCTCAGGCGCGGCCACCCCGCGCAGAGGCAGTATGGCGGTCCACGATCCGCCGCTCTGCACGAGGAGCGCATCGAGTTTGGGCGCGAGCCCGGTCTCCTCGATGCTGGCCCGGTCGAGCAGCGGCTGCGCGCGCGCCGCGGCCTCATCGGCGAGGAATGGCGCGAAGGCATCGGGGCGAAACGGCAAGCCAGCCAATGCCAGCGCGAGATTCGCCCGCAGGATGTCGGGCGCCGGCAATGCCGCCTGCCGCGCGCGCTGGGCAGACTGGCTGGGAAGATAGCGGGCGGGAGAGTCGAATCCGGCGAGCGCGCCCCCGGCGACGAGCGGCTGAAGACGGGCAGCAGCAGCTTCGCTCTGGGTGAGCGCCTGCTCTTCGTTTCCGGCAGTAACGGCGATTACGTAGCGCACATCGGGCGCGCCGATGTCGCGCCGCAATTTTTCGTCCAGGCGCTGCTCCCGCTGAGGGATGGGGCTGAGGCTCGACAACTCATCGTTCCACAGCGCGCCGTGCCGCAAGGCCAGAAATAGCACGGCCGCCGCGACCGCCAACAGCAGCGGCAACCGCAATCGAGGCGCATGACGGACCGCCGCCATCGTCGCGGCCGCCAAGCCGGCGGACCGGACGACAAAATTCCCTGGCAGCAGCAGTGGCAAGATCCAGCGGGTCACCGCAGACCGCGACGACGAGGCCGACCGTTGAGAACAGCCCGAGCTGAGCGAGGCCCACGAAACTCGAAAACAGCATCGCGCCGAAGCCGCAGACTGAGGTCGACACGCCCAGGCGCAAGGTCGGCCAGATGCGCGGCAGCGTCGCTGCGGGAGAGCTGCCGGGTAAGGTCTGAGTGAAGAGATAGATCGCGTAATCGACGGCCTCGCCGATCAAGGTCACGCCGAAGCCGAGCGTGATGCCGTGGACGAAGCCGAACCCGAGGCTGACCGCGGCGATGCCGCCGAGTGCGCCGCTCATCACCGGCAGCAGGCCGAGCATACAGCAGCGCGCTGAGCGATAGGCGAACAGCAGCAGCCCCGCCACCATCACCGCCGCCAGCAGCGAGAAGCGCGACGCGTCCCGCTCGATCTCATCACGCGTCCGACCGCGAAGACGCCAGGCCCGCTCGCCAGCAGGCGCGCCTGCCCCGCGCGCGGCATATCGCTTGCCTGGCGCCGGCAAAGTCTGTCCGATCTGCGCCAGCGCCTGCTGCTGAGCGTCGATGTCGAATCCTTCCGCACGGGTCTCCACCACCAGAAAGGCGCGGCGCTCGTCGCTCGAGAACCATACGCCGTCCGCGCAGAGGGCCGCGCCTCTCCCGCGAGCCGGTCGACGAAGGGCGAGGATCTCGCCGGTCGGATCGGCCGGCAAGCTACGCTTCACCAGGACGGCGACGTCCGAGCGCGAGGAGCTGGAGATCGCTGCTCAGCGCCTCGTGCAGCCCCGCGACGGTGAAGCGCTCGGGACGCGACGCCGGGGCTGAGCAGATAGCGGTTGCGCCACACCCAGTCGCGCTCGGCGGCAGATGCGACCTCCTCGCCGTTGTTGACGGCGAGAAAGCTGCTGTCCTGGCGCAGGCGCGGGGCGAGCGCCCGCTCAGCGCCGCCAGGTCGTCCGCGACGCGCCTTCGATGCGACAAGAATGATGACGCGAGATGCAACGCCGTTGCGCAACTGATCGACCAGCGCCTGCTGCCCGGCCGAGGGCGAGCGCGGGAGAAACGCCGTCATATCGGTGCGGAACTCGGTGCGGCCGATGATCAGGGCGCAGGCCAGAACGCCGAAGAGCCAGACGCCGAGCGCGCAATATCTTCGCGGCACTCATAACTCCCCCTGACAATGCTCGATAACCGAGTGGTCGCCATCGCCTCCTGGTCTTCGATGGCATCGATCGATTGCCCATGCCGCTGATGCGGATCCAGCTTCACGACCTTTAGCAGTTGCGGTAATCGGCTGCAGCAGCAGTCGCCATTGGCCGGCATCGCCTTCCAGGCGCACGTCTAGAAGCGGTTGAGGCGCGGCAGGTCGCCGGCCAGCGTCGCGCGAATGCCTTCGACGAACGCACCGATCTCGGGATGGTCCTCAAGCGCGATTTGGCGCGCATCTGCCCGTTATCCTCGATCGTCAGCGTGTCGTTCTCGATCGATAAGCGTTCGCGCCGCGGCAGCACCGTGCGTCTTCTCCACCCGGTCGGGAGCGATGTAAATCAGGATGCCGGAGGAGACCATTGGCTCGCTCAGCATGCTGCATGTATTTTCGCTCCACGAATCGCGCGTGTCGCCGCTTTGACCGCGCGCAGCGTCGCCATGAGCTGGTCGAGATTCCACGCGGGCCGGGATTCTTCCGCGAGCGCCGCGGGCAATATGGCCGTATGCCGCGGCCAGTCGACAAAAGTATGCAAATGAGCCCTCTCCATCGCATCTCATGCCCAAAAATCATAGAAATTGAACCAATTGTAAGGAGCGATCCGGCAATAATGTTCGAGCCGCGCGACATAGCCGCGGAGTGCTCGCCTGACCGCCTCGGCACGCGCTGTGCGCGGCAGCCCCGTGAAATCGGCCAGCAGCTCGAAATGGATCTCGTAGCGCCGGCCGCCGCGATAGAGCCCGACCATCATTATGATCGGCCGCCGGACTGCGGCGGCAATACGAAACGGGCCGAGCGGAAACGCAGCGGGTTCGCCAAGGAAATCGCAGCGCAGATGATGCCCTTTTCCTTCGAGACTGCGGTCCACCAGCATGCCGACGAGTTCGCCGCGACCCAGGCTCTCCTCTACCTTGAGCATCGAATCCAAGCGTGCCGAGGCTGATGATGTCGATCGCGAGCCCGGGATTGATCGCTGTTGAGCACGGAATTGATCTTGCGGGCATTCTCCTCGTACATCGCAATGCGGACGCGCAGGTCGGTCCTGGTGCGGCAGAGCGCGCGCATGATCTCGAAGCTGCCGAGATGCGCTCCGAAGAGGAGGCAGCCCTCGCCGCGCGCCGCAAGCGCGAGGACGACCTCTTCGCCATGGATG
Organism: uncultured Alphaproteobacteria bacterium; assembly: GCA_963721625.1. Taxonomy (GTDB): domain Bacteria; phylum Pseudomonadota; class Alphaproteobacteria; order ATCC43930; family CGMCC-115725; genus DATJLY01. Next base: position 105,079 of record CAVRKF010000018.1, on the reverse strand, counting down.
CGGATGTCGAAAACATCGCGCCGGTCACTTAGCAGGAAGACCCGATCGAGCAGGCATGCGGCGAAAACGTAATAATGCCGGAAGAGGTCTACCCAGCGCGGGCGACGCGCCAGCACCTTGACGAGATATTGTCGGGACGCCGCGCGCGGTCGCATGGAGAATATCAGGAAATAGAAGCATATCGGATAGAGCATCAGCCGCGACACCAGGCGGCCGAGATGCAGCGCGCTCCATACGATGAATCTGATCGCATGCCGTGACGCTGCGCTCCGGTCTCGCCATCCACTCTTGGCCGAGATTGTGCGCCGTCATGGGTGCGGCTTGCCGCCGAGCTCGGCTGTTCCGAGCAGCGCGGGGCGGTCCTCGGGGTCCAGCGAAGCATTCGAATTTGATCGCGCTCGGTCCGTCGGCATTCCAGCGAATCAGCATGCGATCGCCAGGCCTGACCGGGCGCAGAAACTTGGCTGATCGAATATGGCACGGGCCGAACTGCACGCCTTCGCTGGCAGCGATTGCCCGCAGCACCTCATCGAGCAAGACGGCCCCGGGTATGATTGGATTGCCGGGGAAATGGCCCGCTGCGGTCGGATGGTCGACGGGAAAAAGTTTTTCCGCAAGTTTCGGCAACGGCTACCTTTCGCCACAAAGAGTGAGCAATCTGTCGAGTGCGTCCCGCGGCAGCTTGCCTGTCTGAGTGCGCGGCAAGGCGTCGACGAAATAAAGCGGACGCGGCAGGAAAGCACCATCGATATGTTGGCGCAGGGCGTCGATGATCTGCTCTGTCGTGAGACCGGGCGCGACCACGAAGGCGACTAGGCGGGTGACGGCGCCCCCCGCTTCTTCCGGCATGACGAATGCGCCGTCGCGCACGCCCTCGATGCCTGTCAGATGGTGGTTGAGGTGGGCGATAGAGGTGCGTTTGCCCGCGATATTGACCAGGTCGGCGGTGCGGCCGAGAAGGACGAAGCCGTCGCAACCGCGAAACTCGATGATGTCGTTGAGTAGCACGTCCTGCTCCATCAAAGCGCCGCGGGCCCAGGTGCCGCGTTCATCCTGGCATAGCGTGATCCCTTCGATGCAATGCCATTCCTCGCCCTCGACAGTCCGGCGCGCAGCGACCTGTCCCGCTTCGGAGCAGCCATAGACCTCGTAGAGGCGCGCGGCAAAGCGGGCCTCTGCCTCGATGGCGAGGTGCTTCGCCAAGGGGGCGGTAGCGCAAAGCAGAAGATCTACCGCCGGAAGCGCGGCCGCATCGGCCAGCAGCGCGCGCAGATGAATGGGCGTGGTAATTAGAATGCGCGGCCGCGGCAACTCTTCGAGGCGTGCGCAAACATCTCCGGGATAAAAGGGGCGCCCGGCATGAAACGCGACACCATGCTGCAGGGGGAGCATGACGCTGGACTCGAGGCCATACATGTGTCGATGCGGCACCGTGGAGATTAGCGACGCGTCCGTAAGAGCGGATATGCCGAAACGGTCTCCCGCCGCCAAGGTGCTGCAAATGAGAGAACCCCAACTCTTCACCTGCGGCATTGGCCGTCCGGTTGAGCCGGAGGTGAAGACCACTACGGCGGTCTGATCGGGCGCGAAAGCGGGCGGCGTATTCGGCCCGCGGTCGGTCGACAAAGCCTCGGGGTAAGCCATCGCAGGCCACTCTGCGGAGGCCGCGAGAGTGTCGGATAGGCAATAGGCTTCAGGATGCATTGCGGCGAGCTGACCGAGCGTTGCGGGAGCGTCATTCGGCGGCAGTAGCGTCACCTGTCTACGCAGCAGCGCCGCCGCCAGGGCGACGGCGAAGCGGTAGCGGTCGGAGCAGAGGTTGACAATCTTCGGGCGGTCCGGAAGCGCTTCGGCTAGCGCAGCCGCCTCAGCGAGAAATTGCGCGCAGCGGATCGTTTGGCCGTTCCGATAGGCAACGATCGATTGCGGCCGGGCCGGCCGAACGAATGGGAAATCTGTCATGAGGTCAACCAGCGATCGACGATCATTCGCGCCGGCCTTGCGCAAGAACTCGGATCGTGGCCCAGAGGCTTGAGGGCCGATGATGGCGCATGTGTACCAGGCGGAAGCTATATTCGGCGGCGAACATAAGCACGATCAGCGGATAGCTCAGCACATTCACGAAAAGCGACCAGTCCGCGATGGGCGCCCACACAAAGAGAGCCAGCGAAGCGACGAGCTGGCCCGCGAAAAAGAAAGTCCAGGCCCAGGTGACACGGCGCGTATAGACGGCGATCTCGCCATCCAACCGGCCGCGAATCTTGCGCGCCAATGCCGTGGCGACGGGTTCGCGCCCGGGCAGCAGCGAGCCGCCGAAGACCAAAAGGAGCGCGAGGTTCACCGTCGCATGCGGAACGCCGGAGGCGACCAGCATGCCTTGTCGCGGAAAATACCAGAGAGCAACAAGAGGCAATGGGACGGCGGCGAAGACCGCCCATTTGTGTTTGAAAGTCCAGCGCGACCAAATGAGGATGCCGAAGGCAACGGTTGACAACGTGGCGAAAACGGCCATTGCCGTCGTCCATTGCTCGATGCTCAAGGCCCAATGTAACGCGGATGGACAGGCAGCCAACGCCAGGACACCGAGGGATTTCCAAATCCAGGCCCGCTGACGAGACATTACTTGGTCCGATGCTGCTGAATATGTCGGCTCAGGCTCCGAAGCGAATTGAAAATCCGGATGTTGTCGTCATCGTCCGCACGCAATTTGAAGCCATAAGTCTGGGATATAGCGAGAGCGATCTCCAAGATGTCGATCGAATCCAACCCCAAACCCTCGCCGAAAAGCGGCGCTTCAGGGTCGAGTTCGGACGGACGCACGTTCAAGTCCAGGGTATTTACGATGAGGTCAGCGAGACGCATTTCCTCGGAATCTTCGAATCCATCGGTCATCTCAGGCCCGTTGAAACACTGGATGTGAAAACGCACCGAACTGTGACCCCGCGTCGGATAGTTCGCAACATGCTGCATTTGCGGCGAGAATCAAGATTTTTGAGGGTCAACATCGGCGCCGATCGTGACCCCTCACGGAATCAAGGAAAGCTCAGCAAGATCAGGCGACTTATCGTCATTTTGGGCGTGGTCAATGTTCGGCGCGTTTTCACATCCTCGAACGAAAAATATCCCTTCACCGGCAAGGATATAACCATCCCCGAGCAACCCGCCGCCACGACACCGCTGGTATTTGTTCCTATGTTGTTCTATTTTCTTGACACGCGCAATCCTATTTCTGTGGAGAAATTGAGAATTATCGGATTGTCCCATGCCAAGTCCGCTCGCCCAGAGACGCCGTTCCCGCGCCGCCCAGTTGGGAATCAGGCCCCTGCGCGTCGCGGATCAGGCCCGCGTGAACCGCTCGTTCGTCTACGACGTCATGCACGACCGGTCGCTCAACCCCAGCGCCGAGAAGCTCGCCTAGGTGGCGTCCGTGCTCAAGGTCGACATCGACTGGCTCCTCACCGGCGATGGCCGGATCGAGGGACCGCCGCCCTGGATCGGCGAGGAGGAAGGCTTTGTCGCGATCCACTCGGTCAACGCGGTCGCGTCGATGGGCGGCGGCGCTGCGGTGGAGGACGTCATCGAAGAGGGCGAGCCCTATCACTTTCGCAAGACCTGGGTGCACGATTTTCTGCAGGCCTGCCCGGACGAGCTGCGGATCATCCGGGTCGAGGGCGACAGCATGGAGCCCACGCTCTACAACGGCGACGCCGTCCTGATCGATCTCACGCGGAAGGCGCTGACCCCGCCGGGCGTGTTCGTGCTGTTCGACGGGATCGGCCTCGTCGCCAAGCGGCTCGAACACATTCCCAACAGTGACCCGCCCACAATGCGCATCCTGTCGGATAATCCACGCTACAGCATCTACGAGCGGACCGCCGACGAGGTGAACATCGTGGGCCGCGTGCGCTGGCTAGGCCGCGGCCTGTGACATCGCGCGGACATTCCCACCGCGATGCTGAAGGGTGAGACATCTGGCCGGCGTTATAGAATGCTCGGAAGCGAGATGAGTTCCGAGCCGGACATTAATCGAAGCGCCAACTTATGTCTCGAGCTGCACGGCGACGATGCCGTTGCCAAGGCGCGTGATATGGTTCGCGCCATGCGAGAGCGCAGCGATGACATCGGTGCTGACACCTGGTTGCAGATCATCGTGGCGATCGAAACCATGCGTCAGAGGTTGGAGGGCGGTCTCCTACAATGAGACGGCTCATCGCAACGCTGATCTTAAGCATCGCCAGCGCCACTCAGGCATGGGCTTGGGGAAGTGACGGCCGCCGCATCGCCGAAATCGCCGAGCAGTATCTCGAGCCGACGACGGCTAGAGAAGTACGCGATCTCCTCGCGATCGAAAATGCGACGACACTCGCCGATGTTGCGAATTGGGCAGACGAAAACCGGAATGGGTTGACCATTCGATGAATGGGAGCGAGCTAAAAGAACATGAGTTCTTCGCCGCCATCAAGGAGAAGCGCGAGCCCAACGCCTCCCTCGCCATTCGTCCCGGCGATGCTGACGTGCCCCGCCTCGGCGATCAGAAACGTGACGATCTCGCACCCGAGCTGCGCGCCTTCGGCGACGGCACGCGCGCTGGCTTAAATGGCATCATGGCGACGAGCGTTCGCCGACGCCGATAGCGATCTGCCGGCGGATTATCGTTCGGCGCTAACGTCACGGCAGCGGTTTAAGCTATAACGCCAGTCTGCTGGACGATCACTGTAGGACTTGCCGCTAAGGCGCCGGTAGCGGCCATTTTGTGCGGCAACCATAAGGGAAATGCCTTCATGCGGGATGTCACCGAGCTGCCCATCCGCCCGGCGAAGGACGTCGACCCCGATCTGCGCCGGGTCGGCGCCCATCCCGATCATTGGTACCCGCTGGCCTGGTCGCGCGACGTGAAGCGGGGCAAGACGCTGGCCGCGAGCTTTGCTGGCCAGCCCATCGTCCTGGTGCGCACCAAGAGCGGCACCGTCTTTGCGCTGGAGGACCGCTGCGCTCACCGCCAGGTGCCCCTACGCCTCGGGGTGGTGTCCGGTGAGCAGCTCAAATGCTGCTATCACGGCTGGACCTACGACTGCACCGGGCGCTGCGTGTCTGTCCCCTACATCGGTACCGACCGGAGTCCCAACGGCGTGCGTGCCTATCCCGTGCAGGAGTTGGAGGGGCTGGTGTTCGTCTTCCCCGGCGACAAGACGTTGGCGGATGGCCGGCCGCTGCCCGACCTCAAGCGGCTCTCCGATCCCCGCTACAAGACCCGCCGGTTCGGCCGAAAGGTCGCCTGCCATTACAGCTTCATGCATGAGAACCTGATGGACATGAATCATCAGTTCCTGCACCGCCGGCTCATGGGCAGCATCCGGGCGCGTTGTCTGGGACATCGCTCAGACGACGCCACCTACGAGGTGCGGTACACGTTCTCGCGCACCGGGGGCCGCCAGCCCCTGGCCGAGGCTGCCATCTTTGGCGCCAAGAAGGGCGGGGCGGTGGCTGACCAGGATGTCATGACCATCCGCACCGTCTATCCCCACCAGACGCTGGACATCCGCTTCGGGCCGAACGAACCGGTGATGGAGCTGTTCATCGCCTACGTGCCGCAGGACGCCGCGCAGCGGACCATCCGTATCTTCGGCGCCATCTCGGTGCGGCGGCCCAAGATCCCGGGGCTCATCCAGCTCGGCTGGCCATTCTTGGTTTGGTTCACCGAAGGCATCTTCCGCGAGGACCGCTGGATCGTGGAGCGCGAGCAGGAGGCCTGGGACCGCCAGGGCTGCGACGCCAATCAGGAAATTTTCCCGGCCATCCGCGATCTCCGCCACTTCCTGGCCACACACGGCGCGGCGCCGGACAAATAGCGTGTGAAAACGCACCGAACTGTGACCCCGCCTCGGATAGTTCGCAACATGCTGCATTTACTGTGAAAACGCGCCGAACCGTGACCCCACCTCAATCAATGATCATCATACTGATTTCAACGGGAAAATCGGATTTCGCGATGGGTCACGATCGGCGCCGATGGTGACCCCTCGTCCATCCGGGAAAATGGGGTGGAATCAGGTGGTTGGTCGATGCTTTTGCCGGGGTCATGTTTCCGCGCGTTTTCACACCGATCAGTCTCCGGCCACCCCGGTGAGGCGTTTTCCGTCGGGTCAGCAACTCGGGCATCAAGCCCTTCGTGATCATCCACGAGGAGCACCTGATGCCGGCGAAGAGAGAGCTGACCATGAGGCAGATACGACAGATATTGCGGCTGGTCCGCGACGGCGTCAGCGCGCGGGAGATCGGGCGGATGCTCGGCGTGGCGCGCAGCACGATCCAGGACAATCTGAAGCGCGCCGAGGCGGCGGGGCTGGCCTGGCCGCTGCCGGCCGATCTGACCGATGACGTGCTGGAGGAGCGGCTGTTCGCGCGGGCCGGGCGTGAAGCGGGGTTTCCGGCGCCTGCCCGGAGCCGGATTGGACGGCGCTGGCCTGCGAGCTGAAGCGGCCGGGCGTCAATCTGATGGTGCTGTGGGAGGAGTACCGCGCAGCAGCATCCGGACGGCTACGGCTACAGCCGCTTCTGCGATCTGTTCCGGGAGTTCGAGCGGCGGCTGTCGCCGGTCATGCGCCAGGATCATCCGGCGGGCGACAAGGTGTTCGTCGATTATTCCGGCAAGAAGATCGGCATCGTCGACCGCGACGACCGGCGTCGTGCGGGAGGCCGAGATCTTCGTCGCCGTGCTCGGCGCCTCGAACTTCACCTATGCCGAGGCGAGCTGGACGCCAGGCGCTGCCGGACTGGATCGGCGCCCATGTGCGCATGTTCCGCTTCTTCGGCGGCGTGCCGCGCCTGGTCGTGCCCGACAATCTGAAGTCCGGCGTCCACAAGGCGTCGTTCTACGACCCCGAGATCAACCGCAGCTACGGCATGATGGCCGCGCATTACGGCGTCGGCATCCTGCCGGCCCGGCCGCTGCAAGCCGCGCGACAAGGCCAAGGTCGAAGCCGGCGTCCGCTTCGCCCAGAGCTACATTCTCGGCCGGTTGCGGCGCCAGACCTTCTTCTCGCTGGCCGAGGCCAACCAGGCGATCGCGGGCGTGCTCGAGCGCATGAACGACCATGTCATGCGCCGGCTCGGCGTCAGCCGGCGGCAGCTGTTCGAGACGCTCGAGCGGCCCGCCTTGGCGGCGCTGCCCGAGACCGATTACGAGTTCGCCGAATGGCGCTTCGCCCGGGTCTCGCTCGACTATCACATCGAACTCGACGGCTTCTTCTATTCGGTGCCGCACAAGCTGATCCGCGAACAGGTCGACACCCGCGTGACCGCCGCGCATCGTCGAGATCTTCCATCGCGGCATGCGCGTCGCCGTCGCATGAGCGCCGCTATGGCGGCCGCCGGCACGGCACCGATCCCGACCACATGCCGAGTTCGCACCGCCGCTACGCCGAATGGACGCCCGAGCGGTTCCGCCGCTGGGGCCGCTCGATCGGGCCCGAGACCGAAGGGCTCGTCATCGCCATTCTCGCCAACCGGCCGCATCCGGAACAGGGCTTTCGGACCTGCCTCGGCGTGCTCCGTCTGTTCAAGGATATCGATCCAGGCGCGCGCCGAGAGGGTGGCGTCCCGCGCCGTTGCGATCGGCGCGCTCACCTACAAAAGCATCGCCTCGATCATCGCCAACAAGCTCGATCGGGCGCCCGCCGCCGCCGAGCCGCAGGCGGTGATCGCCCACGCCAATCTCCGCGGCTCCGATTACTTCCATTGAAGGACGATTACATGCTCGCCCATCCCACCCTCGATCTGCTCCACGCCCTCGGCCTCCATGGCATGGCCAAGGGCTTCACGGAACTTCGTACTCAGCCCGAAGCCGCCAGTCTGGAACACGCCGAGTGGCTGGCGCTGCTTGCTCGAACGGGAGGCGACCTTGCGCCGGCAGAAAAAGTTCGAGAGCCGCGCCCGCGCCGCCAAGCTGCGCCAGACCGCCAGCATCGAGGACGTCGATTACCGCGCCGTCCGCGGGCTCGATCGCGCCCTCTTCCTGAAGCTCGCCGCGTGCGACTGGATCCGTGCCAAGCATAATCTGCTGATCACCGGGCCATGCGGCGTCGGCAAGAGTTGGCTCGCCTGCGCGCTCGGCCACGATGGCCTGCAGGGAGGCTCTCTCCACCGCCTATCATCGGATTCCCCGCCTGTTCCAGGCCCTGGCCTTGGCACGCGCCGACGGGAGATACGCCAAAACCCTGCGCCAACTCGCCCGCGTCGATCTCCTCATCCTCGACGATTGGGGACCCGAGACCCTCACCGCCGAGCAGCGCCGCGATCTCCTGGAGATCATCGAGGACCGCTACGACAACCGCTCCGTCATCCTCACCAGCCAAGTGCCGGTCGACCGCTGGTACGAGATCATCGGCGATCCAACCATCGCCGACGCCATTCTCGACCGCCTCGTCCACAACGCCTACCGCATCGAGCTCCGTGGCGAGAGCTTGAGAAAAAAGAAAAGCCCCGAACCCATCAAACCCAACGCTTGACCAAGGAAGACCACACCATCCATCATCAAACCAGACCCGACGAAACAACGCCAAAGGTGGCCGGCTTCAAATCGGAACCCCGGCCGGCTTCGCGTCGGAACAAGTGGCCGGCTTCAGATTGGAATGCATGGCCGGCTTCGTCGGAAGCCGCACGTCGTCCGTCGCGCCGAGGCGGGCGCAATCCCTCCGCTCAGCCTTTCCGCGAATATCCGCTGCCGACAACCCCGATCGATGCACCGGAACCGATGAACCGCCAGCCGGAGCCGAACCAGACGGCCGTGCGACGGCAAATCCGCCAATGAGCGCCAGTACCGGCTATGGATACGTCGCGATATGCGACCGCAGATCGGACACGCACTCTCCAGCAAAGGACGTCGGACCGTCAGAGTGATCGCCGCCGTACCCACCTCAACCCCGACAACGTTCAAGCCGCTTGGAACAAGCGGACGAATATCCATCTTCGACATGCGATGCTCCTTCATCACCGCATGCCACTTTCCCCTGCCGATTGCACCAAAACTGAGCCAGTGTTCGGTGCGTATTCACACCGTATGCCTCAATCGGGCCCGTACGGTTCTGTGCGGGGGGCGCGCAGTAATGAGTGTCCCTACCGCGATGCCACAGTTCGGTGCGTTTTCACACGCCGGTTTCGCCGAGTCAGGCGATCTCGCGCGGCCCCGCGAAATCCTCGGACCGCAGAAATCGCACAGCGAGGCCGGGCAGCGCGACCAACGTCAGCGGCGTCGCACTGATGAGTCCGCCCAAAATCACGATCGCCATAGGCCCTTCGATCTCTTGCCCCGGCAGGCCGGTTCCGATCGCAAGCGGCAGGAGCCCGAGCGCCGTCACCGCCGCGGTCAACAGCACCGGCACGACGCGCTCGACGGCGCCACGCGCTGCCGTCTGCCCGGACCAAGCTGATCCTTCCTGGGTCACCAGATGCCGGTAATGCGACAACAACATCAGCCCGTTGCGCAAGGTGATTCCGAACACGGTGACGAGTTCGACCGCGGCGCCGAGCGATAGTGGGAGCCGCACGATCCACAGCGCGGCAATGCTGCCCAGCAGCGCAAAGGGCAAATTGACGGCCAGCAGCAGCGCCGGGCGCGCCCGCCCGAGCGCCACCGTCAAAAGACCAAATGTCGCCGCAATGGCGACGAAACCGGAGAGCAGCAATTCGCGCCGTGCCGCGCTCGACGCGGTCGCCGTGCCGCCGATGGCAAGGTAAGTGCCGGGAGACAATGTCAGCGCGGCAAGGGCGTTCCGTGCCCGCCGCAGGAATGTGCCGGCGGCGCTGCTGGCAATCTGCACGTTGACGTTCTGAACACGCTGCGCGTCCAAGTGCAGAATCATACTCTGCCCGTCATATTCCCTGATGGTTGCGAGCGCATCCAGCGGCACGATCCGGCCGTTGCGGTCACTAAGCGGGAGCGCCCCAACCGCCGATGCGTCCGGCCGCTCCGCCCTCGGCAGGAGCACGATGATCGGCCACGACGTTCCGGCGCCATAGACCCGGCCTACATTGCGCCCGATCGTCCCGGCTTCTATCGCGTCGAGTACGGTCTGTGGCTGAAGGCCGTAGTGGATCATTGCCTGACGGCGCAGCCGAACGGAGATCGACGGGGTCGTTGGTGGAGCCGCGATCGTGACGGCCTCGGCGCCGGTAACGCGGCGCAACAGGCCCGCAACGCGTCGCGCATCGGCATCGATCGCGTCAAAATGGCGGCCGAAGACATGGACGACGATTGGCGCGGTGGTCCCTGAAAGCACTTCGTGGATGCGCTCGGTCAGGAAGGTATTGGCCCAGAAGCGTACGCCCGGAACGCCGGCAAGCGCGGCGAGGATTGCCCGCTCGGACTTCGTGCTGTCGCGGTTGCCGCCGGCCGAGAGTGTGATGTCGATCTCGGCCTTGTTAATGTCGGCATGGCCGTTGCCGAGATCGGCATGGCCGATATGGGCAACGACATGCGCGACCTGCGGCATTTTCTCCAATATCGCTGCGGAGCGCTGGGCAAGGCTTAGCATCTGCGACAGTGATGTGCCCGGAGGCGCAAGGAAATGCGCGATCACGTCGTTCTCGTGAAAGCGCGGCAGAAAGCGCGTCGGCAGGAAGGCGAGGCTCGCGAGAGCGGCAACGGCGAGGACCGCGAGGAGAACGAGCCCTGCTCGCCCGTGTTGGCGAGCGACAGAGAGGGCTCGATGGTGAAGCTGTCGCGCTTTCCTGACGAACAGCGGATCATTGGCCGCGATGCCGCCTGAACCAAGCAACAGCGATGCGAGCGCTGGAGTCAGCGTCACCGCAAGCAGCAGCGACACAAGGATGGCGACGATGACGGCGATCGCGAGGGGGGTAAAAAGCCGCCCGGCAATGCTGGTCATCACGAAAACCGGCAGAAAAATGACGGCGATCGCCAAGGTCGCGAAGATGATAGGTGCGCGCACTTCGAGCGAAGCATCGAGAATGACCCGCAGCCGCGGCGCAGGCTCGGGCCCCTCCTGATTTTCGAGCAAACGGCGGCGGATGTTCTCGATGTCGATGATCGAGTTGTCGGCGATGATGCCGAGCGCGATTGCCAGCCCGCCGAGCGAGAAGGTGTCGAGCGTAAGCCCAAACACATCGAGCACGAGGACCGTAATCAACAGGGCGAGCGGGATTGTCGCGAAGGAGATCAGAGCCACACGCCAGTTGCGCAGCGCCAAAAAGATGACGACGAGAATCAGCCCAGCTCCGATCAACAGCGAATTGCGCAGATTGTTCAACGCTTCGAGGATGAACGTTGCCGGCTGCAACGCATGACGATCGAGTTCGACCCCGGAACGCGCAAGGGCTGGCGCGAGATGGTCGAGAGCCTGCCGCAGCCCGTCTTCGATTTTCAGCGTGTTGGCACCGTATTGCGCGGAGACGATCAGCAAGAGCCCAGGCTTTTGTCCGATCAGCGCCGCGCCGATTGGCGGCGCGGAGCCGACAGCGAGATCAGCGACCGCACCGAGGGTCAGGGGTGTCTCGGCCTGGCGGTCGATCACGGTCTGCCCCAACTGCGAAAGATTCGCGGCCTGGCCGTGCGACTGCATCACGAAGCGTTGGTTCGTGGTATCGACGACACCGGCGCTGCGGATGGCGGAGCCGGCCGCCGCCGCCGCCATGACCTGATTGATCCCGATATGCGCGGAGAGCAGCGCCTTGAGATCGACCCGCACCTGCCACTGCTGCGGCCTCGCGCCGAAGATCACGACATTGGCGACGCCGGGAACCGCGAGCAATGCCGGGCGGATCACGGCACGCGTGAATTCGGTCAGCTCGATCAGGGACAGGAGGGACGAGGTCAATCCGATGTCGAGCACGGTCCCGGTCGCCGATTGCGATGGCATCAGCTCCGAGCGTGCCTCCGCCGGCAGCAGCGGCGCCGCGGTGGCGATGCGCTCGGCGACCAGTTCCCGGTCGCGGTAGAGACCAGTGCTGCTATGGAACGTTGCGGTGACAATGGACAGGCCGGCGACCGACTGCGAGCGTAACTTCGCGAGGCCCGGCACGCCCGCCATGGCATTCTCGATAGGCGTGGTCACCAGAGTCGCGACATCCCTCGGCGGCAAGACCGGGGATGAGCGTGTCGACCGTGACGATCGGGGGCGCAAAGTTTGGGAACACGTCGTAATTGGCGTACCGCAACGAGATTACCCCGGCGCCGCCGAGCGCAAGAACCACGAGGCTCACGATCCAGGGATAAGCGAGAGAATGCCGGACGATCGCCCGCAGCATCTGCGGTGCCTTCACTTCTTGGGGGCGGCGGTAGGTGGGTCTTGCGCCAAGCCCAACAGCAGGTCTGCGCCGCTGACGATGACGTGATCGCCGGGCGACAACACCGCGGAGACGAAATATCCGTCTGCGATGGGAGCGTCCGTCGCGATCGGCACCGGCTCGACGCGGTTTCCCGCGCTGACCCGGAACACAAGGGCTCGGCCATTCTGCCACGATACCGCTGACGATGGTACCAGGACGCCGTCGCCTTCCGGACCCGTCGGCAGGGAAGCCGAGACCATCGTGCCGATCGGCGCCGCCGGCTCCATCGCGGCTACGTAAAGAAAGCTCTGACCGGGATAGCCGCCCAGCATGCGCGGAACCAAGCCGACCAGGCGGAGGTTGAAGCGAACCCCGGCGGCCACGGCCGCGGCCTGTTGCGGCGGCGCGGCGAGCATGGTCCCGGGCGGCAGGCTCAATCCGACCAGCATCTCCTTTCCGGCTGCGAGCTGAGGGAGCGGATCGGCGTCTTCGCGCAGCGCGGCGGCCGTCGCCACTCCCCAACTGGCCTCGGATTCCGCCAGCTGCGCCGCGCGCCTGGTCCGCTCTACGGCGAGCAGGGCCTGGTTCGCGGCGAATCTTCTTGCGCCTTCTGATAGTCGGCAAGCGAGGTGTCATGGCGCAAATAGAGAGCGGATGCCTGAGCCATTTGTTGTTGCTCGATACCACCTTTGCTTCTGCCCCGGCAACCTTGGCCTCGGCCGTGGCGATCGCGCCGGAGAGCTGGATCAACGGCACCGGATCGAGCACCACGCCAAGCGCCGGAACAGAACGCGCCACCCGTGCCGCGTGCAAGGTCGCGATGACGATCCCAGCGCGCTCGATCGCATTGGCACTGAGGACGATCGGAGCGGCTGCTGCATTCGCGGCTGTCGCCAGGCCAATGAAGAGCGGTGCGAGCCGGCCGAGAAGACGCGAGGAGCGGTCCATCAGAGGTCTTTTACACGCGACCACTGCGCTTCAAGGTAAGCGTCGCGGCGCACCCACATCGCATCCGCCACCGGCATATGATCCGCTCCCGTCATGACGACAGCGACGAACGGGTCGGCGACCATGATCACGGACAGTGACGACATAACGAGCACTCATAACCGACTGCCCATGCCCAGGAAGCCGCCGACCAACAAGACCGCGTATGGCTGCTTGCCGTCGGAGCTGATGAGAAGTTCGTCTATCTTGCCGATGGTTTCGCCGGCATCGTTGTCAACGCTGCTGCCAATGACCTTGGACGCGCGATAGCCGGCCGCCAGCGTGGTTACATCGACCTTGGCGAGCTCTACAGTCTGGGGCGAGCCTTGCGCCCTTGCGCCGCCGGAGAGAAGGGCGACGCTGATTATTGCTGCACTGGCGAGCATCATTGCTTTTTTCATAACTGGTTCTCCTTTGGCTCGTGCTCTTGCCGTAGTGACGTACTCGACGTCGCGCTGAGAAACGCACCCAGTCCTTACGTCATGTTTCCTCGGCGGTGCGGGCGACGGTTTAACCGCAATTCCCCAGATGACATCCTATCTGGCGTGAATATTCGCACTTTCTCGACCTTCCTGCAACGCAGACCCGGATCGCAGACGGCTGCTGCACCTCGGGCAATTCGCACAGCGGTTGCAGGGGTTGATCGGGCCATTTTCCTTTGCATGCGGACGCACTCCTCCCGTTGGGTGCTCATGAATGCGTCACCAGCGAACGTCTCACGCTGGCGCTGGCGGCGCACGCAGTCGCACAACGAGCCGCAGGATATCGGCGAACAGTTGCCGCGGCACCGCGACCTCGGACATCTGGAAGGTAACGTAGCGGCCATGGCTCACCACCTTCGCGCCGATCTTGATGAGTTTCTCGCGCAAGTTGGTCAGCGACCACGGCTCCGCCGTCTGCGGCATCGCCAGCGTCCTCATAAAGTTGCCGAGATTGCAGGCGAGCGCATGAAGCTGGAGGCGAACCGCGTTGGCGGCAAAGGAGCGGCATGACAGCCGCGTCCACTTGATCGCGCCCTTGCCCTCTTTGATCCATTGCTCGCAAGTGCCGCGGTGGTTGTAGAAGGCCGCCACGCGTTCTGCGGACCGAGCCAAGTTGGTCACGATGAAGCCGACGCGGGGACAAAGCTCACCTGGATGCCACTCGACCTTGGCCACCACGCGTCGCGGATTCTTCCTGCTCTGAGCCTGATAGCTGAAGCTCGCATGGAACCGCCGCACGTCGTTCGGAGGTCGCCCGACCGGGCGGGTGAGCAGGTGGCCGATCTTGTCCTGCAACACGCGGTTGGCCGGCAGGCGGATCATGTACATGATGCCTTCGGTTTCGAGGAACTCGTACACCTCAGGCATGGCGAAAGGCGCATCGGCGCGAAAATACAGGCGCGCGATCCTGCCCTGATAGCGCGCGATCACCGGGCGCAGCGTGCCCTCCCAATTATCGGCGCTGTGGACATTGCCGGGCCGCAACGCGCACCGCTCCAGACCGCCGAACTGGTTGAACACGAACGGCGGGTGATAGCAGGTGCAGCCGAAGTGGCCGCTGTAGGCGCTGCCCTCCTGCTCGCCGTAGATCGGGCTCTCGCTCGAATCCATTTCGAGCACCATGAGCTTCGGCGGACGTCGTCGGTGCACGCGGTCGATCCACTGGCCGGACAGTTTGGGAAGCACGGCGAGATTCTCCGGACGCGTGAGCCATTCCGTCTCGAACCGTCCTATCTCGCTCGCCGAGTTGGCAGCGTCGTGAACTGCGCGGTTGCTAGCAACCCACCGCATTGCAGGGTCGGAGCACAACCGCTTGGCGTCATTCACGTCCTCATAGCCCGCGAGCCGTCCGAACACGGACTGCCGCAGCTTTGTCGGCAACCACACCTTCCGCGCGACGGGGATTACCGCATACCTCAAGAACGGCGGCACGCTGGAAAAGGCCGCGGCGATGGCGAACCACGCCAGCACACGAACGACGCAACTCTACGATCGCCGGCGGGACGAGATGAGCCTCGATGAAGTCGAGCGGGTCGTGATTTAGAAGAGGAGTTGGTGGGAGCTCCCAAAGTACGAAGCCCCCCGTCAAGAGTGCGACCATCAAGGATTTGTCACCGAATTGTCGGATGATTGAGAACGATTAGCGACCCGTTACGAAGGGTTCGGGAATTTGGAACCGGGCCTAGGTGCGGTCGGCCTCAAACGCACGTCTTTGTGCCACTCCACGCCTTGTTCATGCGCTAGCATGGCATCTGTCGAATGTCGGTTTATTCCTCGCACCGTCGGTGCCGCCCAACATTCCCAGCAACAGGAGCGGCCCATGGCTACGGCGAGCCGGATCGAACGGCATACAACAGTCCGCCTTGAAATCGCTGCGGCGAGTTCGTTCGATCTGCCTTTCGCGATCATGAACTTCCTCGCGACGGTCGTGGCCTGTTACGGGCTGCTCGCGAACAGCGCGGCGGTGGTGATCGGCGCCATGATTTTGGCGCTGCTGTTGGGGCCGATCTCCGGTGTCGCGTTGGCGCTCGCGGATGCGATCCGCGCCTCTTGCGCAAGGCGCTCACGGCCGTTATCGGCGGGGTGTTGATCGTCCTGGTAACGTCTTTTGTGATCGGCCTTGTGCATCGGGACATTCCCGTCATCGCCGAAATGATTTCGCGAACGGCGCCCAATTTCTTTGATTTGATGATCGCTTTGGCTGGGGGTGCTGCCGGCGCTTACGCCTCGATCTCGCCGCGCCTCAGCATTGCTTTGGTGGGTGTCGCGCTCGCAACCGCCCTGGTGCCGCCTCTGGCATCCTGCGGCCTTCTCCTCGCCCGCGGCGAACTCGCGTTGGCCGGGGGTGCATTCCTTCTAGCCTTCGTGAATATCGTGGCCATGCGAAGCGCCGCGTCGTTCGTGATGATGGTCGGCGGGATGTCGGGAGGCGGCCCGCTACGGCTCCTGCTACCCAACGTCATCAGCATTGGCGTCCTGGTGCTCTTGACCGGCCTCCTCATCGTGAATTTCCGGACCCTGATTGACAACGTGCTGTTTCAGTCCAGTGTCACGCGCGCACTCCGACGCGACCTCGCCGACTATCCGGGCACGTTCCTGACCGATACGCGCTTCACGCACGTGGACGATACCAACATCACTATCGTCCGCGCGATCGTCCGGGGACCGCAAGTGCTCACAGCCAAAGATGTGGGAAAACTGGAGGACAACCTGCCGAAGCCGGCGGACGGATCGCGCCTCGCGCTGCGGCTGCGTCAAGTTAAGACGCTCGTCATGACGCGACAGGGCCAATTGTTCGCCGCCGGCAACCCCAACCAAGCCCATCGGTAGCAGGGTCCGGTGGACGGCGGTTCATTTCAGGATCATCGAATAAATCGAGATCACGATCTCGACGACGATCAGTTCCCTGGAATAGGTTCCTGGCGTTGTCAATATCGGGTTGCCGGCCGGCTCCGATCTGCCGATTGAAAGATTTAGAACCGACCTGCATAAACGGCCTTTTGCACCGGAATTACGCACCGCAAAAGCGCAATCGGCTCAAGGCTCTAAGAGCCGTTCCGGAAAGTTGTTGAGTTCGAGGGAATCGGATGTGATTTATTGTGCGGCACCTCCGGCAAGGATGGAAGGTGCAAGGTGTGGACATCCGAACATCGCCGCGCGGCTGACCGGCGCGGCCTTCGCTACCCGAGCGACCTGAGCGATGCCGAGTGGGCAGTGATCGAGCCGATGATCCCGCCGGCAAAGCGCGGCGGCCGCAAGCGCAGCGTGAACGTCCGGGAAGTGTTGAACGGCATCTTCTATGTGCTCTCGACCGGTTGCCAATGGCCGGCGCTGCCAAAGGACCTGCCGCCGAAGAGTACGGTTTGGGAATATCTCGATCTGTGGGAGTGGAACGGCACGCTGGAGCGCATCCACCACGCGCTCTATGTCGCGACGCGTGAGCACGAGGGGCGCGAGGCGAGCCCGACGGTCGCGGTCATCGACAGCCAGAGCGCCAAGGCCGCTCAAAAGGGGGCTCCGCGCTCGACTCGCAGGGCTTTGATGCGGGCAAGAAGGTCACGGGCCGCAAGCGGCACATCCTCGTCGATACGCTCGGCCTTCTCCTGAACGTCGTCGTTCATCCCGCCGATGTGCAGGATCGCGACGGGGCGCGGCTGGTTCTCGATCGACGCACGCGCCGCCTCTTTCCCTTCATCGAGCGTGTCTTCGCCGATGCCGGCTATCAGGGACCACGCGTGGCGCGAGCCGCCGCCAGAACCGGTCATTGGGTTGTCGAAATCGTCAAGCGCAACGAACTGCACAGGTTCGTCGTCCTGCCCAAGCGTTGGATCGTCGAACGCACGCTGGCATGGATCAGCCGCAATCGCCGCCTCGCACGCGACTTCGAACGCTACGCCCGAACCGTCGCAGCCTTCATGCGTCTTGCGATGATCCGCATCATGCTTCGCCGCTTGACCAAGCCAACTCATTCCGCGTGAATCCCAACTTTCCGGAACGGCTCTAACTTTGGTGCGAAATTCTTGGATACCGTTGAAAAACTCGGATTGAGATGTGGTATGGCGCTGTGCAATGGCGGATGGCCGAGCGGCTTAATCGGTGGCGGGCCGCCGGGGTGTTGACCGGCGGGCATCCGGGGTTCCATTGCGGCTTTACGCGGTGCATGCGGCCGCAGTGGGTGGGCCGTGAGCGGGGAACCGGACGAGCTTTTTCAGATTCTGCACCGTCGCGGGCAGCAGGAACTCGTCGGAAGCTCCGCTCAGCCCGCGCAGCCGCAGCCTTCGTAATTCCAGATTGCGCTTGAGGTGCGCGAACAGCATCTCGACCTTCTTGCGTTCGCGCTCCGAGCGCTCGAATGCCTCGGTTCCCTTCATCGCCCGCATCTGATCGTGCTCTGCCTCGAAGAGATCGCGGGTGACGATGCGCTTAGCCCCGTGGTGCAGCGCGACTTCAGCGAACAAGTGCAGCAATCCTTGAGCTTGCGGATCGATGCGCTCGAGCGTGAAGTCGTCGCAGAGGCGCGCGTAGATGGGGATATGCGGCGGCTCATGACAATCCCAGGCGTAGGACCAATCTCGGCATCGGCGATCAAAGCCTTCGTCCCTGATCCCAAAGGATTCATCTCCGGGTGCCACTTCGCGGCTTGGCTCGGGCTGACGCCGAAGTCACATTCAAGCGGAGGAAAGGAGCGGCTCGGAAGGATATCGAAGATGGGCAACCCGATGCTTCGGACACTTTTGATCCTCGGCGCGACAACGGTTCTACGACATGCACGCAACGGTGCTAACCTGTCCTATTCATGACGGTGCAAGAATTTGAGCGACGGATGTAGCGGAAAGCCGCGATTTATCGCATGATTCTGGTGCTGATGCAGTCTCGCGCGAGGGATCGAGGAGCGCCACACCCGTCATGGATGAAGATACCCTTTTGCCCTTCGACCTTCCAGCGGTTGCGCGCAAGAAGGTAAGCGTTGGCTTCGACGGCGGGATGCTGTCATCCGATGCGGGCGTGCTCCTGCTGCGCGGCGTGGAGGGGCGGCTGGGCATCGCGTCGCGACTTGCGGCGTGCCTGAACGACCGCCGCGATCCCGATCGCATCGATCACACGCTGGAGGAGATGCTGCGGCTGCGGATGTTTGCGATCGCGGCGGGATATGAGGACGCCAACGACTGCAACACGCTGCGGGATGATCCGGTGTTCAAGATGGCGGTGGGCCGAGCGCCGGAGAGCGGCGCGGCGCTGTGCTCGCAACCAACCATGTCGCGGCTGGAGAACGCCCCATCGAAGATCGAGATCGCGCGGCTGATGAGAGCGCTGGTGGATCAGTTCTGCGCGAGTTACAGCCGGGCACCGGCTTTGATCATTCTCGACATCGACGACACGTTCGACGCGGTGCATGGGCATCAGCAATTGTCGCTGTTCAACGCGCACTACGACGAGCGCTGCTTCTTGCCGATTCACATCTACGAGGGGACGAGCGGCAAGCCGGTAGCGGTGATCCTGCGCAGCGGCAAGACGCCGGGCGGGGTCGAGGTGCGCACGATCCTGAAGCATGTCGTCGCCCGCATCCGCCGCCACTGGCCGAAGGTTGACATCCTGGTGCGCGGCGACAGCCACTACGGCCGGCCCGAGGCGATGGCGTGGTGCGAAGCCAATGGAATCAGCTACATCTTCGGGTTCGGCGGCAACGACGTGCTGGCCAGCATGGTGCGGCCGGTGGCCGATGCGCTGTGCGTGCGGCGCGCCGAGCAGGGCGCGGAGAAGCGGCGAACCTGGACGAAGCTGCGCTATGGCGCCAAGAGCTGGAAGACGCGGCGCCGCTTGGTCGCGCGGATCGAGGCGACGAAACTCGGCCTCGACATCCGCTACGTCGTCACATCGCTCAAAGGCAGCGCCAAGCATCTCTACGAGACCGTCTACTGCGGCCGCGGCCAGGCGGAGAACTTCATCAAGCTGCACAAGGCCCAGCTCGCCTCCGATCGCACGTCGTGCCGCGACCCGCGGGCCAATCAGATGCGGCTGATCCTGCACACCGCCGCATATTGGCTACTCCACACCCTGCGTGCCGCCGCTTCAGCGAGGCCGACCGCGGCCTGGCGGTTGTCGAAGGCTGGCGCACCCGCCCGCGCGCTTGTGGAGGATGAAGAGGCGCCATCGAAGTCGGGCGCCGAGAGGTCCTGAAGCGCGGGTTGGCGAGTTCGTGGGGGTGGACGGAGGCCCCATTTCGGAGACGGGTTCCGGCGAAATCTCGGGAATTTGGACCGGTTTCTCGGCAATGTGCAAAACTTCCTGAGGTTTCACAGCGTTGTGAAGCCTCGGCTTTATTTCGTTCAGCCATATCCGTTGCCAAGAACGGCTTGATGATTTCTGGACGACTATCCTTTCCAGTTCAAGGTTCCTGCCCATGCCGATCAGCGCGGCACGGTCATTGGCGCCGAGCGTGTCCATCTCTTGATCGACGAGCCAGTGGGAAAACTTCTGGTCGCTGTCGAACCGCTCGCGGGCTTCGGCGAGGATCTCGGCGAGGTCAAGCGTTCCGGCGATCCATTCCTGCTCGCCTTTGGTGGCGCGGTCATAAGCTGCGCGAATGCGTCCCGCCGCCGCGGCGCTTCGCTCTTGCGCTCCGACCCGTCCGGAGGCACAATTCGGCATCCTCGGATATTGCCAGAGCGCGGTGCCCGGCACGCGCACTACGCACAGCTTGCTCGACGCCTGCCTTCGCGATGCCGACTGCGATACCGAGTCCGATGAGGCGCGATGGGTGATCGCGGTCTTGCGCGACCTCGACAGGATCGCCGCGGCCGCTATGCCCGAGGCCAAGAGCAGCGCAGCCTCACTCATGAGGCCCGAGGGTGCCGAGATGCAGCACGTCCCGTCGCCCGACCCGGCCGGCCCTGAAGGCCATCTCGCTGGCGCCGCCGGCGACGCGGTGGTCGCGCTCGCGCGGGAGCGTGCCCGCATCGCGGTCGAGGCTGAGAAACAGGACGACGAGACGTTTGACCGGATGTTCGACGATGTGTTCGCCCTCGACGACCAGATCGTCGCCACGCCCGCGACGTCGATCGCCGGCACCGTCGAGAAGCTGCGCATCTGCGCGTGGATGGAGGACTTCGACGATGGCGCGACGACGGGCTTGATGGTTCTGTCGGCGATTGCGGACCTCGAGCGCTTCACACGCGACGGCGGCTGAGGCGGCCGCCGTGTTGACCGCTTACGCTCGAGCCTATCGCACCCGCCGCCGCCAAGGCCGATGCTACGAACTGGCTTTGAAAATTCTCCAGAGCAACGTCGCCGGCGCTGCTTTTCTCGCGCACGGAACCGTGCTCGGGGATACCGGGCACGCTCGGAGGCAGCGTATCGGTCACGCATGGCTGCTTGTTGGGGACGGGGCGATTATCTACGAGCCCGTGACGGACCAATTCTACACCCCGTCCGATTGGATGCGTGTTTACGCTGCCATTGAAGTGCGGCGGTATTCGCGGATCGAAGCGGTAAAGGCCGCCCTGGCATCTAACAACTACGGCCCTTGGCACGACCGCTAATTCCGGGTCACGGCATCGGCGCCAGTGCCGGCCGGGATTGCCGGTGCCAGGTCGGCGCTGCTCGTCATCCCGCGGCTGCCTCGCTTCCGGCCGCGCTGCGCGAGGCGAGGCCGGCCAACCGGGGAACCGCGCTCGGCGGAACGCACACCCGGCCTGGCGACGCGCACCTACAGCTCGTGGTTGACGCCGCCGCCCCTAAACCGCGAGCGCAAGAATTCTCCGGGGTGCCTGCATCAGCTGCGGGCGCCGCCTTTCTCTGCGGGTGATTGTCAGCCCGGGTGTCCGCTCGGCGGACGGGGCGGACGGCGGCGGACGGGACGCCGGTTTTGCCCAACCCTTTGAATTCATTCGCTCGCGGACGGGGCGGACGGGGCGGACGGCACTCTTTCTTCTTTAGATTAAGCGCTTGTGTGATAGCGGTCTGTCGTGTCCGCGCGCGAACGCGCAGCGGCGCGCATAGTAATGGGCGCGGGCCGTCCGCCCCGTCCGCCCCGTCCGGCACCTGCCAACTCAATGGGTTAGGTGCGGACGGCCCGTGGGTCCCGGGCGTCCGCTGCCGTCCGCGAAGAGGCCGGGGGGTAGGGGGTAGCGATAACGTGGGCCTTTTGCCGCGAACCGCCCACACCCTCACTCCCGGGTTTTAAACCGGTGCTGGAAGCTTTGATTTTTCTTGGTCCTGCGCCGAAAGAATCAAAGGGAACGGCCGCTTTCAAGTCCAAGGGGCGCTGTCCGCCCCGTCCGCCCAGTCCGCCCGCGCCGAAAGCGCTGTGAGGCCGCGCTTTTGCCTTCCCCTGCGCGCGGTTTCGCTTGCCCTTTGCCCGTCCCGAGCGTAACGACGAGACCTCTGGGCGCGCGGAGATATTCGCTAATGGCCGGGTTCGAGCTGGTGGCGGCGGTCGACCGTCTTGATTGCTTGAGCGAGCTGCTCCACTGGACCGCACGGGACGCCGCAGATTGGCCCGCTGGGCTACGCGAGGCGATCTCGGCTGTGGCTGACGACCTCGAGCATCTCGCGGGCGAGATCGATCGCGACGACGACCCGCAGCGGCTCCATCGGATCATCGCTGACGCGCGGGAATTTCTCCCGCGGAATCTCGCTGACCTCGGGACCGCTGTGGCCGACGACCTTATCCGAGAATTTAGGCTCGCCGCGCTGGCGTCCGGTGGCCCCGGGCTGCGCCGTGGGCGCTCGCCGCGCGCGCCAAATCGCAGGCGACCAGCGGCGGCCGCCTCGCGCTGAAAGCCCATCCCAGGAGGGCGCGCGCGACGGGAAGGAATTTGCCCTGGCGCCCGACCTGAGGGCCATCGGCGAGTTCGCGGGGGTGGCCGGAGGCCCCATTTCGGAGACGGGTTCCGGCGAAATCTCGGGAATTTGGACCGGTTTCTCGGCCGCGAGCGAGACTTCCTGAGGTTTCGCAGCGCTGCGAACCCTCGGCTTTATTTCATTCAGCCAGATCAGCCGCCAAGAACGGCTTTTGGTTTCCCGGACGACTGTCCTTGCGAGGGCGGAAAGCGGAGCGCAGGCCAAGACCGGCGCTTTTTGCTTCCCCCTAGCTTCCCCGAATTACCTTAGGTTGGCGGGGAAGCAAGAAAAGCTGGCCTAAGTCTTTGATTTCATTGGAGCGGGCGAAGGGATTTCGAACCCTCGACCCCAACCTTGGCAAGGTTGTGCTCTACCCCTGAGCTACGCCCGCGCTCCGCGGCCGCGCATGATACAAGCGGCGGGCGCGTTTGCAAGGCCGGAGGGCCGGGGTTAGGGTCGGCGCCCGGCAGGCGCGGAGCATGGAGGACAAGGGATGGGCGCGGGGTTGCGCCTCGTTGCGGTGGCGGCGCTGGGGCTGGCGGCGGTTTCGGCGCAGGCGGCCGAATATCCCGCCGCCGCCGTGCACGGCATCGCGACGGCCTGTGTCGCGCGCAAGGACGTGCCAGCGGACAAATCGTCCGCCTTCTGCGGCTGCTATGTCGCGCGGCTGCAGCAGGCGGTCGCGTGGACGGATTTGAGCCGCGCCGACGCGGCCTTCGCCGCCGCCGGCGAAAGCGGGCTCGACCCGGCCGACCGGGCCGTCTTGGCCAAGGCGGTCGCCGCCGCCACGTCGTGCTACGCCGCGACGGTGCGCTGACGGGGCGGCACGGGCTGCGATGGCCGCCACGCCCGAGGAGCTCTGTTCGCCCGGCTCGATGCGCTTGGCGATCCGCCATGTGACCCACCGCCATCCGCCGCTGCACACGGTCGCGGAGGCGGTGGCGTTGCGCGGCGCGCTGCCGGGCGGCCATTGCAAGTGCCTCTTCCTCGAGGACCGCAAGGGCGGCGCTGTGGCTCGTCGTCGTGCTCGAGGACCGCCGGCTCGATCTGGGCGCCTGGCCGGCCGTCTCGGCGCGCCGCGCTTTTCGTTCGCCATCGCCGCGCGGATGCGCGCGCTGCTCGGCGTCGCGCCCGGCAGCGTCACGCCCTTTGCCGCCATCAACGCCAGCGCCGCCGACGGTCGCCATCGTGCTCGACGAGGCGATGCTGCGGCACGATCCGCTCAACTATCATCCCGCTCGTCAATACCGCGACGACGGCGATCGCGCCGCGCGATCTGTCTGCGCTTCCTCGCCGCCTGCGGCCATCGGCCGCTGCATCCTCGCGCTCGACGATCTCGACCGCGCCGCGGCGCGCCGCTGAGCGCGTCCGCGCGGACGCTTGCCAGAGCGGCCCCGGGCCGCCATGTTCTAGGGGATCATATTCGAGGGAACGAACCGCATGGAACAGATCATCGGCGCTGCCGCCGCCCGGCGCGGCGGCCGCCGCGCTCATCAAGAACGGCTCGACCGCGAGCTTCATGGCCGACGTCATCGACGCCTCGCACGAGGCCGCGGTGGTCGTCGATTTCTGGGCGCCGTGGTGCGGCCCGTGCAAGCAGCTGGGCCCGATCATCGAAAAGGCGGTGCGCGATGCGCGCGGCACAGGTCCGGCTCGTCAAGATCAATATCGACGAGAACCAGGAGCTGGCGCAGCAGATGCGCATCCAGTCGATCCCGGCGGTCTATGCCTTCAAGGACGGCAGGCCGGTCGACGGCTTCGTCGGCGCACTGCCCGAAAGCCAGGTCAAGCAGTTCGTGGCCCGGCTCGCCGGCGCCGCGGCGGGTCCCGACCCGGTCGCCGAGGCGGTGGCGCTGGCCAAGGAGGCGGCGCGCCGCCGGCGACCATGCCCGCGCGGCCAACATCTATCACCCAGGTGCTCCAGCACGATCCCGGCCAATGTCGATGCGCTCGCCGGCCTCGCGCGCGCCGCGGTCGCGCGCAAGGACTCCGCCAAGGCCAAGCAGTTCCTCGACCGCGTGCCGAAGGAGCAGGCGGCCCATGCCGAGATCGCCGCCGCCCGCGCCGCGCTCGAGCTGGCCGAGACCGGCGGCAAGGCGGCGGGCGCAGCTGGGCGAGCTGAAGGCCCGGCTCGAGCGCGACCCCAAGGACCACCAGGCGCGCTATGACCTCGCCGCGGCGCTCTTCGCCGCCGGCGAGCGCGAGGCGGCGATCGACCAGCTTCTCGAGCTGGTGCGGCGCGACCGCGCCTGGAACGAAGAGGCGGCGCGCAAGCAGCTCCTCAAATTCTTCGAGGCGATCGGCCTCGCCGATCCGCTGACGGTGTCGGCGCGGCGGCGGCTGTCCGCGATCCTCTTCGCATGATGCCGCGGACCGTTCGATCCCGGCATCGCCGACCTGCCGGCGCGGCTTGCCGGTCTTTCCGCTGACCGGCGTGCTGCTCCTGCCGCGCGGCCGCCTGCCGCTCAACGTGTTCGAGCCGCGCTATCTCGCCATGACCCGCCATGCGCTGGGCCATGGCCGCATGATCGGCATGATCCAGCCCCAGGACGGCAGCGGCGATGCCGGCGACCCGCCGCTCTACCGCACCGGCTGCATGGGCCGCATCGTCGAGTTCCGCGAGACCGAGGATGGGCGCTATCTCATCACGCTTGTCGGGCTGCTGCCCGCTTCGACGTCGCCGCCGAGCCGCCGCGCGCGCGAGCTCTTCCGCATCGTCGCGGCCGACTGGAGCCGCTTTCACGGCGATCTCGACGACGCCGAGCCCGCGCTCGATCGCGACCGGCTGGTGGCTGCGCTCAAGCCCTATTTCCGCCGCCACGGCATCAATGCCGACCTCGCCGCGATCGCCGCCGCGCCGGCCGACCGGCTTGTCACCTCGCTTGCCATGCTCTGCCCGTTCGCGCCGAGCGAGAAGCAGGCGCTGCTCGAGGCCGCCGACCGGCACCGCGCGCGCCCAGCTCCTCACCACGCTGGTCGAGATGGCGGCGCATCGCAGCGACGGCGACGGCGACGGCGCCCGCCATTGAGAGCGCGCCATGGCCGAAGCTCCCGGACCCGCGGTCGATCCCAAGCTGCTCGAGATCCTGGTCTGCCCCTTGACCAAGGGCCCGCTGCGCTATGACCGCGCGGCGCAGGAGCTGGTCAGTCCCCAGGCGGGCCTCGCCTATCCCATCCGCGACGGCATCCCGATCATGCTGGTGGACGAGGCGCGCGCGCTCGAGCGAGGAGGAAAAGGCGCGGCTCCACGCGCCGCCGCCGGGTGCCGCGCGATGAATGGCGGCCTCGGCACCGACGCATTGGCCGATCGAGCTGCGCCTCAAGAGCCGAGAGAAGGCGCTCGAGATCGATTTCGACGACGGCGCGCCTTCCGCCTGCCGGCCGAATATCTCCGCGTCGAGAGCCCCTCGGCCGAAGTGCAGGGCCATGGGCCGGGACAGAAGCAACTGGTCGCCGGCCGCGCCCATGTCGGCATCCTGCGCCTCGAGCCCGTCGGCAATTACGCGGTGCGCATCGTGTTCGACGATCTGCACGACACCGGCATTTTTTCCTGGAGCTATCTCTACGAGCTCGGCATCGAGCACGGGCGGCGCTGGCAAGCCTATCTCGACGGCCTCGCCGGCGCCGGCCTGTCGCGCGAACCGGACCGGTCGCGGTAGCGCGCGGCCGTGCTCTCGACCAAGAACATCGCGGCGCACGAGCGGCTGATCGTGGCGCTCGACGTGCCGGATGCTGCCGCGGCGCAGCGTCTCGTCACGACGCTCGGCGACGGCGTCACCTTCTACAAGCTCGGCCTCGAACTGTTCATGGCCGACGGCTATTTCGCCCTGCTGCAATGGCTCGCCGCGCGCGGCAAGAGGAGCTTCGCCGACCTCAAATTCTTCGACGTGCCGGAAACCGTCGCCGGCGCGGTGCGGCAGTTGCGCGGCAAGGGCGCGGCCTTCGCCACCGTCCACGGCAATGACGCGATCCTGCGCGCCGCCTGCCGCGAGAAGGGCGATTTGAAAATTCTCGCCGTGACCGTGCTGACCAGTCTCGATCAGGGCGATCTCGACGATCTCGGCTTCCAGGCGGATATCGAAAGCGTGGTGCTGTCGCGCGCGAAGCGCGCGCTCGCGATCGGCTGCGACGGCGTCATTTCCTCGGGTCTCGAGGCGGCCCGGCTGCGCGACCATCTGGGCGAGAATTTTCTCGTCGTCGTGCCGGGCATCCGCCCGGTCGCCAATGTCGATGACCAGAAGCGCACCGTCGATGTCGAAGACGCGTTCCGGGCCGGCGCCGACTACATCGTCGTCGGCCGCCCGATCCGCGGCGCCGCCGACCCGAAAGAGGCGGCCCTGGCCATCCAGCGCCGCATCGCCGCCGTGTTCGCGCGGTAGCCGGCGCCGGCTACAGCCGCTCGCCGCGGGCGAGGCGCGGCAGCGTGCCGACGAGGCCCATCGCGTGGCGCATGAACAAGCGCTTCAACGGCGTCGTCCGCTCGACCGCGGCGAGGCCGAGATCGCGGATCAGGCGCAGCGGCGGCAGCGCGTTCGAAAACAGCCGGTTGAGCCCGTCGGTGACCGCGCCCAACAGGACCGCATCGGCGCGGCGCCAGCTTTCGTAACGCTCGATCACCGCGCCCGCGCCGATGTCGAGCCCGAGCCGGCGGGCATCGACGATGATCTCGGCCAGCGCCGCCACGTCGCGGATGCCGAGATTGAGTCCCTGTCCGGCGATCGGATGAATGACATGCGCCGCCTCGCCGACGAGCGCGAGGCGCGGCCCGCCATAATGCGCCGCATGCAGGAACGACAAGGGATAGGACCAGCGCGGCCCCACCACGGCGAGCGCGCCCCAGTGATCGCCGAAGCGGCGCGCCAGTTCGGCGCGGAACGAGGCGTCGTCGAGCGCCAGGAGCGCCGGTGCGCGGTCGGCGCGCTCGGTCCATACGATCGACGAGCGCCGCCCGGTCATCGGCAGGATGGCGAACGGTCCCGCCGGTAGGAAATGCTCGATGGCGACGCCGCGATGCGGCGCTTCATGGTGCACGGTGCAGACGATGCCGGTCTGCGGATAGGACCACGTCAAGGCACGAATGCCGGCCGCTTCGCGCAGCGGCGAGGTCCGTCCATCCGCTGCCGCCACCAGCGCCGCGCGGATGCGCCGCCCGTCGCCGAGCTCCGCTTCGGCGTAGGCGGCACCATACGCCACGGAGCGGACCGCGAGCGGCGCGAGATGACGCAGCGCCGGCAGCGTCGCGAGGTGATCGATGAGCGCGCGCCGCAGCACGCGGTTCTCGACGATGAAGCCGAGCGGATGCGCGCCGACGCGGCGATGGTCGTAATGCACGAAGAGACGTGACGCGCCGTCGGCCACGCGAATCTCGAGAATGGGCTCGGCGTCGGCGGCGATGGCGGGCCACAGGCCGATCGCCGCGAGCACGCGCTGCGCGCCATACGCGAGCGCGGTGGTGCGGCCGTCGAAAGCCGCGCCCGCCATCCGCGCCGGGTCCTCGCGATCGACCAAAGCGGTCTCGATGCCCGCCCCGGCGCAGGCTGCCGCCAGCGCCATGCCGGCAAGACCGCCGCCCACGACCAGAAGCTCGACCCGCATATCGGTCATGGCGCGACCATGGCGCGTGCGGCGCGGCGCGACAAGCCGCGCGTCGCGGCCTCTCGCCAGCGGCGATGCCCGGCAATCGGGCATGGCACCGTCTCCTGCTCGAATTTTGATCGCGACCGCGGCGCGACCGCGGCGGACCGGCAGGGTCCCGCTGGTCCGCATCGCGCTGCTGTGGGTCGGGTGGTTCGGCTTCAACGCCGGCTCGGCGGCGTCGGCCGGCATGCAGGCGGGCATGGCGATGACGCCTGGATGTTCGTCGAATGGATGCATCGCGGCAAGCCGACCGTGATCGGCATCTGCTCGGGCGCGGTGGCGGGGCTCGTTGCCATCACCCCGGCCTCGGGCTTCGTCGGCCCGGTCGGTTCGCTCGTCATCGGCATTGCGGCAGGCATCGTGTGCTATGCCGCCGTGACCGGAATGAAGTCGGCCTTCGCTTATGACGATGCGCTCGATTGCTTCGGCGTCCACGGCATCGGCGGCGCGACCGGCGCCATCCTCACCGGCGTCTTCGCCATCAACGAGTATGGCGGCACGCCCGGGCTGATCGAGGGCAATCCGCACCAGGTGCTGAATCAGATCTACGACGTCGCCGTCGTCGTCATCTACGATGCGGTGGTGTCGCTGATCATCCTGAAGATCGTCGATGCGATGGTGGGGCTCCGCGTCGATGCCGAGATCGAGCGGGACGGGCTTGATCTCGCGCTTCACGGCGAGGCGGTGCAATAGCCGCGCGCCGCCCCTTTCATTTCTGCGCGCCGCCGGCCATGCGCCACATATAAAGCGCCAGCACCGAGCGAAAGGGCGCGAAGCGGGCGGCGGCCTTGGCCGGGCGGCGCCGCCCGATATAGGTGCGAAAGACGCGCTGCACGGCGAGATCGCCCGCGGGCCAGATGTCGGGCTCGCGGCAATAGAAGATGGCGAGCATGTCGCAGCTCCACGGCCCGATGCCCCAGATGCGGCAGAGCCGGGCCGAGCGCTCGGCGTGATCGCCGCCGCGCAGCCCGGCAAGCGCGCCCGCCGCCGCCGCGTCGTGGATCGCGCGCACTGCCTTCGCCTTGTTGCCCGAGAGGCCGCAGGCGCGCAGCGCGGCGTCGTCGGCGGCGGCCAGGAATTCGCCGATCCCGGTGTCGCGCGCGGCCGCCGCCTGCTCGATGCGGCCCCAGATGCCGCGCGCGGCGGCGGCGGAGATCTGCTGGGCGACGACGGTGCGGGCGAGGAAGGCCGCGGGCCCGTGATCGGCGCGGTCGGGGAACGCCACCGGCCCCAGCGCCGCGATGTCACGCGCCAGATCGCCCGACAGCGCTTCGGCCTGGGCCACGAACCATCGGTGCAATTCGGGCGACATGTTGCTGACCTGCTGCGGCGCATGCTAGCAGTCGCCCGAGGCGACTTCACCGGGAAGGAACGACATGCAACGCCGCACGCCGACCCAGACGGAAATGACGACGCGCATCGCCCGCTTCAAGGATGTGGTCCCGGTCAAGCAGCGCCACGCCGCCGACAAGGGCATCCCGGCCGAGGTGATGGAGATGATCACCGCCAAGACGACGCGGAACATCATGTCGCCGGGGCCGCTGCCGGGTCAGCTCTCGCCGCCGCCGGCCGTCGTGGGCGGCGATGCCGGCGTGTTCCGGCTCGGCATCGTCACCTGCCCGCCCGGCAACGGTCCGGGCCTCCACGTCCACTACAAGACGCACGAGACCTTCATGGCGCTCACCGGGCGCTGGGAGGTCCAGTGGGGCGACAAGGGCGAGGAGACGACAATGCTCGAACCCTTCGACCTCATCGCCGTGCCGCCGGCAGTGACGCGGCGCTTCGTCAACCGCTCGGACGCGGACGCGCACCTCCTGGTCATCATCCAGGGCCAGGCCGAGGAATTCGACGACGTCGACCGCGTGAGTGCGACCGCGGCGGCGATCGCCCGCGCGCACGGGCCGGCGATGGTGGAGAAGCTCGAATTGCTCGGCTGGAAGTTTACCATCGGGGCCGAGGAGAAGGTCGGCTGACGCGCTTTCGGCCGGTGCGAGTTTGCGGCAATGTTGCCGCCGGTTGGGGGTCGGGCGTTTTGCTGCTCCAATATCTTGGGTGTGCTTGGCGGCACGGCGGTAACTGCGTATGATCGTGCCGGTTTGTGCCCAGGATTAGCGCCTTGCCCCTGAACCCCCGCCTCGAGCGGATCGACGCCAACCCCTTCACCCGGCTGCGGGCGCTTCTCGATGGCCCGCCGCCGCGCGCCAACCTGCCTCATGTCCTCATGCATCTGGGCGAGCCGCAGCACGAGCCGCCGCCCCAGGTGGCGCGCATCATCGCCGACACGGCGCATCTCTGGAACCAGTACCCGCCGATGTGGGGCACGCCAGCCTATCGCGACGCCTGCGCCGCCTGGCTCACGCGCGCTATGGCCTGCCCGCGGGCATGGTCGCCGGCGAGCGCCACGTGCTGTCGTTGAGCGGCACCAAGGAGGGGCTCTTATCTGGTCGCCGCGCTGGTGGTGCCGGAGGACAAGCGCGGCAAGGTGCCGGTCGTCCTCATGCCCAACCCCTATTACCTCGTCTATAACGGCGCCGCGGCGATGGCCGGGGCCGAGAGCGTGTTTCTCGACGCCACTCGCGACGACCGGCTTCCTGCCCGACCTCGACGCCATCCCCGAAGCGGTGCTGGCGCGCACCGCGCTGTTCTATCTCTGCAGTCCCGGCAATCCCGCAGGGCGCGATCGCCGACCTGCGCCTATCTCAAGCGGGCCATCGCGCTCGCCCGCGCCTATGATTTCGTGCTCGCGGTCGACGAGTGCTATTGCGAGATCTACGACCGCGCGCCGCCGCCGGGCGCGCTCGAGGCCTGCGCCGCGCTGGGCGGCGATCTGCGCAATGTCCTGGTCTTCCATTCGCTGTCCAAGCGCTCCAATGCGCGCCGGCCTGCGCTGCGGCTTCGTCGCCGGCGATCCCGACCTGATCGCCGCGCTTCACCAAGCTGCGCGGCTTCGGCGGCGCGCAGGTGCCGCTGCCGATCCAGGAGG
Source organism: uncultured Alphaproteobacteria bacterium (assembly GCA_963721625.1). GTDB lineage: Bacteria > Pseudomonadota > Alphaproteobacteria > ATCC43930 > CGMCC-115725 > DATJLY01. The sequence goes on along the minus strand of CAVRKF010000018.1, from coordinate 73,864 downwards.
CGGCGACGTGGCTGTGGGGCGACGAGGCGCATGTCGAGGCCAATCGCGCGCTCTATCGCCGCAAGTTCGACGTCGCCGAGCGCGTCCTTGCGGGCCGCTTCGGCTTTTACCGCCCGCCCGGCGGGTTCCTGCTGTGGCTCGATGTCGGCGACGGCGAGCGGCGGCGCGCCGGCTGTGGCGCGAGGCGGCGGTGCGGACGCTGCCCGGGGCCTATACCGCGCGGGCGAACGCGCGCGGCGAGAACCCCGGGCGGCACTATATCCGCGTCGCGCTCGTTCATGACGATGCGACCATCGAGGCGGGCCTCACCCGCATGGTCAAGGTGCTGGGCCAGGGAGACCGGGAATGGCGTTGATTCGGCGACGTGGCGCGCAAGACCGCCGCTGGCGCCGGAGGGATTTTCGCTGCGCCGGCTCGTGGTGCAGGGCATCGGGCTCGCGCTGCTTCGTCGCCGCGATGCTGCTGGCGCTGGCGCTCGCCACCTACAACCAGCGGCGATCCGTCCTGGGACCATGCGGTCGACGCGCCGGTGATGAACGCGCTCGGGCCCGGCGGCGCGCGCCTGTCGGATGCGCTGCTGCAGAGCCTGGGGCTCGGCGCCTGGCTGCTGCCGCTGGTCCTGCTCGACTGGGCGGTGCGGCTCCTGCTGGGGCGCGGGCTCGGGCTGTTGTGGCTGCGGCTTGCGGTGCTGCCGCCGATGCTGGCGGCGGCGGCGCTGGCGCTGTCGATCTTTCCGGCGCCGCCGCGCTGGCCGGTGGCGGCGGGGCTCGGCGGTGCGGCGGGCCGGCTCGGCAAGGCGGCGCTCGATGCCGCCAGCCTCGCCCCGCCGCTTGCGGCGATGGCGGCGGCCGGGCTGGTCGGGCTGATGCTGCTCTATGCCATGGGATTCTCGCCGGCGGCGGCGGCGCGCGCGCTGGCCGCGCGCCCGCCCGCCGCCGCGCTCGGCGCGGCCGAGCCGCGTCGCCCGGTTGGCGCGCCCGCATCGCCGCCTGGCGCCAGGCGGCCGCCGCGATCGACGACGATCCTGCCGCTGCGCCGCGAGCCGCATCTCGACGCGGGCGCCCGAAGCGGACCAGGCGCCCGAGGCGGCCGAAGCGCCGGCGCGCGCGCCGCGCCGCCGCCGTCGATGTGCCGCAACGGCGCGCGCCGCCGCGGCCGAGCCGGCGCGCCAGGCCAGCCTCGATCTGCGCGCCGCCGGCGAGCATCTCCTGCCGCCGCTCGAGCTGCTGCGCGAGGTGCCGCCGGCCAAGGCCGCCGCGATCAACGAGGAGTCGCTGCAGCAGAACGCGCGGCTGCTCGGAATCCGTGCTCGAGGATTTCGGCGTGCGCGGCCAGATCGTCAAGGTGCGGCCCGGCCCGGTGGTGACGCTCTACGAGCTCGAGCCCGCGCCCGGCATCAAGGCCTCGCGCGTCATCGGCCTCGCCGACGACATCGCCCGCTCGATGAGCGCGATCTCGGCGCGCGTCGCGGTCGTGCCCGGCCGCAACGTCATCGGCATCGAGCTGCCGAACCAGCGCACCGAGACGGTCTATCTGCGCGAGCTGCTGGCGTCGGAGCTCTACGAGCGCAGCGCCGCCAAGCTGCCGCTGGTGCTCGGCAAGGACATCGGCGGCGCGCCGGTGATCGCCGACCTCGCGCGCATGCCGCATCTGCTCATCGCCGGCACCACCGGCTCGGGCAAGTCGGTCGGCATCAACACGATGATCCTGTCGATCCTCTACCGCCTGTCGCCCGACCAGTGCAAGTTCATCATGATCGATCCGAAGATGCTGGAGCTGTCGGTCTATGACGGCATCCCGCATCTGCTGGCGCCGGTGGTGACCGAGCCGCGCAAGGCGGTGGTGGCGCTCAAATGGACGGTGCGGGAGATGGAGAACCGCTACCGCGCCATGTCGAAGCTCGGCGTGCGCAACATCGAGGGCTACAACCAGCGCCTCGCCGAGGCGCGCCGGCGAAGGGCGAGACGCTGCTGCGCCGGGTCCAGACCGGCTTCGACGACGACGGCAGGCCGGTCTTCGAGGAGCAGCCGCTCGACACCGAGCCGCTGCCGCTGATCATCGTCGTCGTCGACGAGATGGCCGATCTCATGCTGGTGGCCGGCAAGGACATCGAGGCGGCGATCCAGCGCCTGGCGCAGATGGCGCGCGCCGCCGGCATCCACATCATCATGGCGACGCAGCGGCCCTCGGTCGACGTCATCACCGGCACGATCAAGGCGAATTTCCCGACCCGCATCAGCTTCCAGGTGACCTCCAAGATCGACAGCCGCACCATCCTCGGCGAGGCCGGGGCCGAGCAGCTCCTGGGCCGCGGCGACATGCTGTACATGGCCGGCGGCGGCCGCATCACCCGCGTCCACGGCCCCTTCGTCTCCGACGAGGAGGTCGAGGCGGTGGTGCGCTTCCTCAAAGAGAACGGCGGCGCGCCGACCTATCTCGACGAGGTCACCGAGGACGACGCGGACGGCGGCGCCGCGCTCGCCGGCGAGGACGAGGAAAGCGGCTCGGGCGACGCGCTCTACGATCAGGCGGTGGCGCTCGTCTGCCGCGAGCGCAAGGCCTCGACGAGCTTCGTCCAGCGCCATCTCCAGATCGGCTACAACCGCGCCGCCCGCATCATCGAGCGCATGGAGCTCGAAGGCGTGGTCAGCGCCGCCAACCATGTCGGCAAGCGCGAAGTCCTGGCGCGCAAGCTCGATTGAGGTGTTGGCACCGATGGCGCCGCGGAACGCGGATGCGCCTTAGCGGCAGCATGACGCGAGCGCGCGGCGCTGACGCGGGCTCGCCGCGCGCGCGTGGCGGCGCGCGGCGCTGTCGCCCCGGCAGCGCGGGCGGCGCCGCCCCGGGCCGCGGTCGCTCGACCAGGCGGCCTATCAGGAGGTGTTGCGGGTCCAGGCTTATCTCAACGGCATCCACACCCTGCAGTCGCGCTTCGAGCAGGTCGCGGACGACGGCGGCGTCGCCAACGGCACGATCTATCTCGACCGGCCCGGCCGCATGCGCATCGTCTACGATCCGCCGTCGCCGATCCTCATCGTCGCCACCGGCGGCCAGGTCTATTACTACGACAGCAAGCTGCAGCAGGTGTCGCGCACCACCATCCACGACACGCCGGCCTGGTTCCTGCTGCGCGATCAGATCACGCTCGGCGGCGACGTCACGCTGACCCGCTACGCGCGCGCTGCCGACACGGTGCGGGTGACGCTGGTCGAGACCGACAATCCCGATCTCGGCGCAGGTCACGCTGGTGCTGAGCGACCAGCCGCTCGACTTGCGGCAATGGACCGTCCTCGACGCCCAGAAGAAAGCAGGTGACGGTGACGCTGCTCGACCCGCAATACGGCGTTACGCTCAACCCCAACCTGTTCAACTGGACCGATCCGCGCGGCTAAGGCGTCAGGCGAGTCCGGGACGCCGGCGCCCGGCCGCGGGGCGATTCTGTTAACCATGGCGGGGCCGGCCTTGCGCTGCGGCCGCGGCTTGAATGTTGTTCGAACTTGGTACATATAGTTGCCATGCCAACGACTTCCGCCCGTGACCGCGCGCCGAGCCCGATGCCGCCGCCCGTGATCGGCATCATCTGCTGCTCGCGCCAGCGAAGGCGATCACATCCTCCATACGGTGTCGCAGAAATACATCGTCGCCGCGGTCGAGGGCGTCGGGCGGGCTGCCGTTGCTGGTGCCGGCCATCGGCGACCGCATCGCGGCCGAGGCGGCGGCGGCGCGGCTCGACGGCCTGCTCATTCCCGGGCTCGCGCTCCAATGTCGAGCCGCATCATTACGGCGGCGCGTCGAGCCTGCCCGAGACCCCGCACGACCCGGCGCGCGACAGCATGTCGCTGCCGCTGCTGCGGGCGGCGGTCGCGGCCGACGTGCCGGTTCTGGCGATCTGCCGCGGCATTCAGGAACTGAACGTCGCCCTCGGCGGCAGCCTGCATCAGCTCGTCCACGAGGTTCCGGGCCGGCTCGACCACCGCTCCAGGCGCCGCGGCGAACCGATCGACGTGCGCTACGCCTACGACGCGCACCCGGTGACGTTTACCCCGGGCGGGATGTTCGAGCGCATCGCCGGGCAGGCGACCCTGATCGTCAATTCGCTGCACCAGCAGGGCATCGACCGGCTCGCGCCGGGGCTGGTCGTCGAAGCCACGGCGCCGGACGGCCAGATCGAAGCGGTGCGTCTGCCCACGGCGCGGTTCGTCATCGGCGTGCAATGGCATCCCGAGCATCGGCTCGCCGACCAGCCGTTCTCGCGCGTCGCTCTTCGCCTTGTTCGGCGAAGCATGCCACGGCCATTTGCGCCGCCGCCTCGCGGCGTGATGGGGCGCTTCGCCGCCGCCCTGGCATTCGCCTGCGTCGTGGGGGCGCCGGCGGCCCAGGCGCAGCTCGTCGCTCTGCCGACGTGCAGCGGTCTCGTGCCGGATTTGGAGCGCAGCCCCAATCTCGTCCGCAGCGGCCTCCACATCCTGCGGGTCGACGAGATCGTCGAAGACATCGCCTCCTCGCCGCTCGCCCGTGTTTGCACCGGGGTCGCCCATTATGCCGACGAGTCGCTGCATCTCACCTATACCGCCAACTGGCGTGACGAGGCGCGGACCGAGTTCGTCATTCAATCGCACGAGACGACCGAGCCCGAAGAGGCGAGCCGCGCGCTCAGCCTGCGCATCCGCACCCATCCCAGCAATGACGACGGCACCTTTTCGCTCGATGACTACGTGCCCTATTGCGGCGATGCCGAGTTCCGCAAGCGCGCGACCACCGAGCTTCATCTCGGGATCAGCACGCGCAATGCCTTCTATCGCGAGCCGACCTTCACCTTCACGTCGATCATCACCAACGGCTATGGTTCGGGCGTGCTTGCCAACTGCGTGGCCGAGGTCGGCAATGACAAGGAGAAGCACGCGATCTTCCTCGGCACCGACTGGTCCGACCGCACCGGCGAGAACCAGCGCCGCTATCAGTTCTACATCCTCGCCGCCGGTCCCGACGGCTGGAAGCTCAAGAATCGCCTGTGGGAATTGGGCGCCGAATGATGCGCAACGGACGGGGCGACAGGTCCGGGCCGGCCATGCCGGCGATGCGGAGAAGCCATGCGCATCTTGATCGGCATTCGGGCCGTCCCCACGTATTTATGTAAGAAGCGACTGGCGGCACCGCCGCCGTCAGCCCGCCGCTTAGGCTGGGCTCCCCCTTTGGGGTGGGCTTCCGGCGCCCGGCCATCCCCCCTGGCCGGGCGCTTTTGATTTGGGGAGGGGCGGTGCCATGCCATTTGCGATTACGAGCCCCGCATTCGCTGACGGCCACCCGATCCCGGCCCTCTATTCTTGCGTCGGCCGCAACGTCTCGCCGCCCTTGCAGTGGCACGATGCGCCGCCGGGGACGCGAAGCTTCGTCCTCGTCATCGAGGATCCCGACGCGCCCGGCGGCGTGTTCCGGCATTGGGGCGCCTACAACATCCCGGCGGACCGGACCGCGCTGCCCGCGGGCGCGGCGCTCGACGGGCTGGGGCGTGCGGTCAACGATTTCGGCCATGCCAAATACGATGGTCCCTGCCCACCGCCGGGACGCGTGCATCATTACCACTTCCGCCTCGCCGCGCTCGATCGCGCGACGCTCACGCTCGCGGCCACGGCCGGCGTCGCCGCGCTGTGGCAGGCGGCGCAGCCTTATGTGATCGCCGAGGCCGAGCTCATCGGCACCTATTCGCGCTGACGCAACTCACACATGCAGCGGCGGATGAAGCGGCGTCTGGCCCCGTTGCCGGTTTTGGCACATACTCGCCGCCGCGAAAGGCGCCGCCGAAGGCGCGAGCGGAGGAAGCATGGCTCAAATTCCGAACAGCGTCGCCGACATCCTCAAATCCAAGACGACGCGCGGGCTGCCGCGCCCGGTCGATTACGGCACGGCCGACGTCGCCAGCCATGTCCAGGGCAACGACAATTTCCACCGCGTGTTCGCGATCCGGCCCGGCGAGCACGTCGTGATGCTCACCGATCCGCTGCTCGATCCGCGCGTGGTGCAGGCGGTCTATGGCCTGGCGCGGGCGCGCGGCGCGACCTTCACCTCCTATATGGGCCCGTCGACGCGGCTGATGGCGGTGCCGGACGAGGCCCGCGCGCTGGTCGAGCGCGCCGATTTCGTCGTCTCGACCTGGTTCGCCTCGGTGATCGACCCGTTCTGCATCGACCTTCGCCGCGACAAGGGACAGCGCTGGATCAAGATCACGTTCTTCCGCAATCTCGACCTGCTGCAAACGCCGCAGGCGCGCTTCCCGCTCGATATCCTCGGCGAGATCATCCGCGCCTCCTCGCGCGCCTATCCGGATACCGGCGCTTTCGATCTGCGCTTCGGCGATGCGCGCGGCACCAACGTCGTCGTGCGCTTCACCGAGGAGATGCGCAAGCGCATGAAGGCGGACAACCGCTGGCGCGGCCACAACATCGCCGACGAGGACGGTTGCTACATCCATTTCCTGCCGACCCACGGGCCCAATCTCTACGAGGTCAAGATGGTCGGCGGCAGCCACGTCAATCCGCACATGCCCGTGAACGGCATCCTCTATCCGCAATGGGCGGTGGGCTTCGAGCGGCCGTTCGAGGAGAAGATCGGCGTCGAGTTCAAGGACGGGCGGGTGGCGCGCCATTCATGGCAACAGCGACGAGGCGCATATCCTGCGCTTCATCGTCGGCGGCGTGCTCGAGGAGCTGGGCTGCGGCCACAATCCGAAGGCGCCGCGCTTCGACATCTATCCGGCCGGACCCAATTCGCCGGGCGCGCTGCATTTCGGCGTGAACGCGCTCGCGCCGTCCGATTATCTGCAGCGCGTCATGCCGAACTGGGAAGAGCCGCACGTCCACATGGATCTCGTGACCTTCGACACCACGGTCACCGCGGGCAACCGGGTGGTGATCGAGGAAGGCTTTCTCCAGGCGCTGCGCGATCCCGCGGTGGTCGAGCGGCGCGACGCTACGGCGATCCGGTCGATCTGCTCGAGAGCTTTCCGGTATAAGAACACGTCGAGGGGAGAAAGAGGAAATGCGCGCCAATTTGTGGATCGCGTGGAGTGCGGCGCTCGTCATCGGCGCTGGCCGCGGCGGCGGCCAGTGCGGCAACGATCGACGAGTTGTTGAACAAGCTTGCCGCCGAGGCCGCCAAGTCCGGCAGCGTCATCTGGTACGAAAGCTCGCCCGACGAACAGGCGCAGAAATTCGTCGCCGCCTTCAACAAGCGCTTTCCCGATGTGAAGCTCGAGCACATTCGCGATACCGGCGGCAATTCGATCGGTGCCCGCATCGTCCAGGAAAGCCAGGGCGATGCCCGCACCGCCGACGTCGCCACGGTCGGGAACTCGATCCTGATGCCGCTGATCGGGCGCAAGCTGGTCAAGCAGGTCGATTGGCAGGGATTGGGAGCGGCGGCAAAGCTGACGCCGTCGCCTTACGCCATCTCGCTGACCGCCGTCACCTACGTCATCGTTTACAACACCAACCTGGTGAAGCCGGCCGACGCGCCCAAGAACTGGGACGATCTGCTCAACCCGCGCTGGAACGGCAAGATCGGCGTCTGGGTGCGCGCCGAGGGCGAGGCCGCGCTTTCGTCCGCGTGGGGTGTGGACAAGGTCGTCGCCTACATCAAGAACCTCAACGCCAATCATCCCGTGCTCGAGAAGAGCACGTTCCCGCTGGCACAGCAGGTCGCCGCGGGCGAACTGCTGGTCGGGCTCGGCATCTATCACACCGCCCAGCCGCCGCTCCGGGCCGGCGCGCCGATCAAGGTCGTGATCACCAATCCGGCCGCCGTCGACATGCTCTATGACATCATTCCCGCGCATGCCAAGAATCCGAGCGGGGGCGAACTCGTCGCGTTGTGGTTCGCGACACCCGAAGGCGCCAAGGCCTACGAGGACGCGACCGACCGCGGCAATCCGCTGATCGAGGGCACCAAGACCGAAGCGATGCTGCGCGGCCGCACGATCGCGGAATATCCGCCCGACCAGGCCGACCGCGAAGCCAAAGCGGTCGAACAAATGAACAAGCTGCTCGAAAGTGGCGCAACCAAGTGACGTGACCGCGGTTCGGCTGGCCGCGACGGCGGCGCCGCGCGCGCGCGCCGCGGGCCGGGGCCGCCGGTTGCGCTTTCTGCCGGCGGTGGCGATGGGGCTGGTGCTCGGCTACCTCGTCGTGGTGCCGCTCGTCTTGATGGTCGTGAGCAGTTTTCGGCCGGGAGGATTCCCGCTCGATCCCGGCTTCACCCTGCGCCATTACGCTGCCGCCTACGGCGATCCGCGGTTCTGGGGACTGGTCGAGACGACGCTGCTGTTCGGCCTCGGTGCGACCGCCGTCGCGCTTGCCCTCGGCATCGGCCTCGCCTGGCTGATCGAGCGGTCCGACCTGTCCGGCCGCGGCGTGCTGCGCGGTCTCGTGCTGTTGCCGATGGCGACGCCGCCGCTGCTCCTGGCCATTGCCTGGTCGATGCTGCTGAGCCCGCGCAACGGCGCCATCAACACCTTGTTGATGGACACGCTCGGTCTCGCGAACGCGCCCTTCAACATCTACAGCCTGCCCGGCCTGATCTTCGTCCAGGGCCTGGCGCTGGTGCCGACCGCTTATCTGTTCCTCGCGCCGGCCTTCGCCAACATGGATCCGAGCCTCGAGGAAGCGGCGATGGCGTCCGGCGCCGGCAACTGGATGCTGATCCGGCGCGTGCTGCTGCCGATCCTGAGGCCGTCGATCCTGTCGGCGGCGATCTTTTTGCTCATCGTCACGCTGGTGGTGTTCGACATTCCCGGCACGCTCGGCACGCCGGGCCGCATCTTCGTCCTGAGCACGCAGATCTATTACCTCGTCTCCGACAGTCCGACCGGCATGCCGCTCTATGGCGAGGTGAGCGCGCTGGCGATGCTGTTCCTTGTCCTGCTGCTCGGGCTCGGCTGGGGTTACCATCGCCTGACGCGCGAGGCGCAGCGCTATCGCACCGTGACGGGCAAGGGCTTTCGCCCCCGCCTCTTTCCCCTGGGGCGCCTGCGCATCGCGGCGCTGGCCGCGCTCCTCCTCTATTTTCTCTTGAGCGTGGTCGCGCCGCTGGTGATGCTGGGATGGACCAGCCTCATGCCCTATCAGACCGTCATCTCGGCCGCGTCGTTCAAGCTCATCACCTTCGCGAACCATCGCGACTTCCTCGCCAATCCGCGCGTGCTCGCGGCGACCGGGCATTCGCTCGTCATCGCCTTGACCGCCGCGACCGCGGTGGCGGTGCTGTCGCTGCTGGTGTCGTGGCTGACGACGCGCTTGAAGGTGCCGGGCTCGCAGCTCATCGATGCGCTGGCCTTCATCCCGCTGGCCATCCCCGGGGTGATGATCGGCGTGGCGCTGGTCTATGTCTATATCGCGCTCAACCCGATCGTGCCGATCTATGGCACGATCTGGATCATCGCCATCGCCTATCTGACGCAATTCCTGCCCTTCGGCTCGCGCACCACCGGCGGCGTGATGGTGCAGATCCATCCCGAGATCGAGGAAGCGGCGCTCGCTTCGGGCGCGGGGCGCGGGCGCATCTTGCGGCGGATTACGCTGCCGCTGGTATGGCCGGCGGTCGCGGCCGTGTGGATCTGGGTGGTGGCGCATGCGCTGCGCGAGCTGTCCTCGGCATTGATGCTGCAAGGACGCGACAACGGCGTCATTCCGACCCTGCTGTGGGATTACTGGTCGGGCGGTGATCCGACCCACACCGCGGCGGGGGGGCTGTGGCTGTCGCTGGTGCTGGTGCTGTTCCTGGCGCTGTGGCAGGCGGTGGCGCGCCGCGCCGGACTTCAGAGGTCGCGCTGATGCTGCGCGTCACGGGTTTGACGAAGGTTTACGCCGGCTCGGGCGCGGGCGGCGTGCGCGGCGTCGGTTTCGCGGTCGAGGCAGGCGAGTTCTTCACCATCCTCGGCCCCTCGGGCTGCGGCAAGACCACGACGCTGCGCTGCATCGCCGGCCTCGAGGAGCCGAGCGCCGGCGACATCGAGATCGGCGGCCGCCTCGCTTATTCGCAGGCGCGCGGCATCGGCGTGCCGACGGCGAAACGCGACATCGGCATGGTGTTCCAGTCCTACGCGATCTGGCCGCACATGACGGTCGGCGAGAACGTCGCCTTTCCGCTCGAGGCGCAGCGCGTGCCGGCGGCGGAAATCCGGCGCCGCGTCGACGACGCGCTTGCGCTGGTCGGGCTCGATGGCCTGGCGGCGCGCCCGGCGCCGCTTCTGTCCGGCGGCCAACAGCAGCGCGTGGCGCTGGCGCGCGCCATCATCAAGGGCGCTTCACTGCTGCTGCTCGACGAGCCGCTGTCCAATCTCGATGCCCATCTCCGCGAGCAGATGCGGCGCGAGCTGCGCGATCTGCAGCGCCGCATCGGCATCACCACGATCTACGTGACCCACGACCAGGAAGAGGCGCTGAGCCTGTCCGACCGGATCGCCATCATGCAGGACGGCGCCATCGCCGAGCTCGACACGCCGGGGCGGCTCTATTTCGCGCCGCGCACCGCCTTCACGGCGCAGTTCATCGGCCATGCCGAGGTCTGGCCCTGCCGCGCGGTGGCGCGCAGCGAAGGGGCGATGGTCGTGGAATCGCCGCTTGGGGCCTGATCGAGAGCCGCTGTTTTCCCGATGCGCTCGGCGCCGCAGACCGCTCTGGCGGTGCGGCCCGAGCATATCGAGATTCGCCGCCGCCGCCGCGCGCGGCGAGGCGAACGTCATCGCCGGCGTGGTCGAGCGCGAGACCTTCTCGGGCCGGCTCGTGGAATACGTGGTCCGCGTCGGCGCCACTGACGGTCCGGGCGCAATGCACCTCGGCGACGCGCTGGGCGTGGGCGCACAGGTCACGCTGCGCCTGCCGCCCGAACGCTGCATCATCGTCAACGGCGTGCCGGCCGCGTCCTAGGCGCCGCTCACGCCACCGCGGCTTGCGCCGGCGCGAGTTCCTTGAGCCGCGGATAGACCTCGCGCGCCAGCAGGCGGATGCCCTTGAGCGTCTCGTCGTGCTCGAGGAATCCCGCCTGGCCCATCGACAGGATGTGGCCGAAGCCGCCGACATAGTCGTAGAAGCGCTTGATCTGCGCGAACGACGGTGTCGGGATTGCCGCAGAAGATGATGCCGCGCTCGATGAGGTCGTCGAGGTCGGGCACATAATGCTCGGACCGGCCGATCGTGCCGGCTGCGCAGCACCGCACATTCGCCGCCGCCGGGATGTAGCCGGGCGGATTGCGGAAATGCAGCGGGATCTTGTTGTGGCTCAGGTACCAGGTCAGCTTCTGCCCGCCGGCGCGGCCTTCCGCGTCGGTGTCGCCGGTATAGACGAGGCAGGCATAGCCGAGCCGGTCGAGCGGCATCGGGCTCGGCGCGGCCGGCGCGGCGCCAGCCGGCGCGATAGGCGTCGAAGATCTTCTTCGCCTCGACATGGCCGACGAAGAAGGTGCCGAGCTTGTAGCCGCGTCTCGCCGACCATGCCGACGCCGTGATGGCTGGTCGAGGCGATCCAGATCGGCGGATGCGGCTGCTGATAGGGGCGCGGCCAGATATTGACCATGCGGTGATGGAAGAACTCGCCCTCGAACGAGAACGGCCCGTCATGCGTGGTCCACGCCTTGACGATGAGATCGAGCGCCTCGCACATCCGCTCGCGCAGCCGCACCGGGTTGCTGTTGCCGGCCGCGATCTCGTAGGGCACGCTGCGCACGAAGCCGCATTCGACGCGCCCGCGCGATAGCACGTCGACCATCGCCATCTCCTCGGCGACGCGCACCGGCTGGGTGCGGTTGCCGATGGGATTGCCGAGGATGAGGAGGCGCGCGCGCTTGGTCTGCCGCGCCAGGATGCCGAGCACGATCGGCGCCGCCGGATCGACGCAGGTCGGCGTCTGGTGATGCTCGTTGATCTGGATGTCGAGCCCTTCCTCGTCGGCATAGAGCCATTCGTCGAGGAAGCGGTGATAGAGCTCGGCGCCGATCTTCGGGATCATAGACCCGGTTCGGCAGCGACACGCGCACCGAGCTGTAGTCCTCCTCCGGCGGCAGGAACGGATAGGCGCCTTCGGAGAAATGCCAGACCTTCATCGCACCGCCTCCTTATTCGCCGGCGAAGCGCACGATGCTCTCGACCAGCGCTGCCGGCTGCTCGAGATGCGGCGAAATGCCCCGCCTCGGCGATCGTCTCGAGCCGCGCGCCGGGGATGAGGCGCGCATAGCTCTCGGCATAATCGGCGATGACGAACCCGTCCTGCGGCGCCGCGCAGCACCAGCGTCGGCCGGTCGATCGCGGCGAGCCGATGCTTGAGCTTGGGATTGTGCATGTAGGGCTCCCACGTCGACGAGCGCGAGCGTCTCGCGGTTCTGGGCGATGATCGCGAGCTCGGCGTCGGATTTTCTCGTCGGGATCGAGCCGCCATTGCCTCCGGCCGGACATAGAACAGGCGCTCGACCTCGTCCTGCGGCATGGCGAAGATGTCGGGCACGTCGAGACGGTCGACCGGCCCGACCTTGATGCCGACCGGGCCGATGAGGACGAGGCGATCGACAAGCGCCGCATTGCCTTCGTCGCCATCTCGGCCGCGACCCAGCCGCCGAGCGAGGCGCCGACCAGGATCGACGCGGTCGAGCTCCAGGCGATGCGCCAGCTCGAGATGCGCGTGCGCGAAATCGTCGACCGCGTTCATCCAGGACGGCAGCGTCGGTGCCGCCGAAGCCGGGATGGAGCGGCGCGATCACGCGGAAGCGCGCGGCGAGCTGCGCGAGGAACGGCGCGGTCCGGCGTCCAGCCCCTCGCCGTCATGGAGGAACATCAGCGGGCGGCCGGCGCCGCCCTCGAAATAGTTCGAGCTCGAGGCTGCCGAGCGCGACCTTGCGTCGCGCGAGCGACGGAGCGGCGGGGCGGCGTCGGCGCTCATCTCGTCAGTTCTCCCGTCTTTCGGTTCGGCGCCGCGCCCGGCATCCGCGCCGCGAGTCGCGGCATCACCGCGCTCGCGAACAGCGCGACCGACCGCTGACGCCTCCTCGAGCGACAGATCGCCGAACGCGAACCGGTTGATGCAGTAATTGGCGCCGGCCGTGCCGAGCCGTCGCGCCAGGAACACCGTAACCCGCGGTCGGGCGTGCCGGCGACGCCCTTGCCGGCCTGCATGCAGCGCGTCGAAATCGGCCTCGCCGCCGCTGGTCTTGGGCGTCCGGCCATGGCGGCGAAAGAGATGGTGGAAGCTCGCGATGCCACACGCGATAGGCGCGCCGTGCGACTCGCGAGCGCCTCCGCGTCGTTGTCGGCGGTCACGATGAAATGCGTCACGCCGATCGGGGCGCGGCCGCGTCCGCCGGCTTGCGCCTGCACGCCAGACCGCGCGAAAGCTGTCGATATAGACGCGCGAGGCGGCGGCGGGCTCGTTGCAGACGATGTTGAAGCCGCGCCGCGCCGCGCGCTCGGCGCTCTCGGTCGAATGGACGCCATACCAGATCGGCGGATGCGGCTCTGCAGCGGCGCCAGCTCCATCGGCACCTCGGCGATGCAGGTCCCGGCATCAGCCGTCGAAGTGCGCGCGGTCAGGCCGCGCAGCACGGTGGCGAGCTCCTCTTCATAGTCCTCATGCGCGGTTTCCGGGTCCTGGCCGTAATACTCGAGCTCGATCGGCGACGAGCCGCGGCCGAACCCGATGTCGAGCCGGCCGCCGCTCATCTGATCGAGCATGCAGATTTCCTCGATCATGCGCAGCGGATGGTGCAGCGGCAGGGCATAGACCAGCGTGCCCAGGCGCAGCCGGCGCGTCTGCTGCGCCGCCGCCGCAAGAAAGACCGACGGCGACGGCGCCATGCCGAGCGGCGTCGCATGGTGCTCGGCGACATGATAGGCATAAAAACCGGCGCGGTCATAATGCGCGATGAGGGCAAGCCGGCGCGCGTAATAGTCGCGCAGCGGCACATCGCCGCGGTCGAGATGGTCGAAGACGCCGAATTCCATGCCCGATGCCCGCGCTCAAATCCCGGCGGCGGACGATGTCACGGCACCGCGTCGGCGGCGCGGCAGATGCGTCTCGGTCATGCGGGCGAAGCATCGGACCATGGGCGAGAAGGCGAGGCTAGGCCTCGCTAAAGCGCAGCGTCAAGGATGTTGGCGCCGCAGATCATGTCCTATGCAGTCCGTGCAGGGCTCGACCCGCCGGCCGCAAGCGGCCGGCCTCCATGGACCCGCAGCCCCGGCCCGGATGATGGGATCTAGCCCCAGACCTCGTCGGCGATTTCGACGATCCGCCGCAGCTTCGCCCACTGTTCGTCCTCGGCGAGGAGATTGCCCTCTTCGGTGGACGCGAAGCCGCATTGCGGGCTGAGGCAGAGCCGGTCGAGATCGACATAGCGGGTCGCCTCGTCGATCCGCCGCTTGATGGCGTCCTTGCTCTCGACCGTGCCGGTCTTGGTGGTGACGAGACCGAGGACCGCGACCCGATCCTTGGGCAGAAGGCGCAGCGGCTCGAACCCGCCGGCGCGATCGCTGTCGTATTCCATGAAATAGCCGTGCACCTTGATCCGGTCGAACAGCACCGCGGCGACCGGATCGTAGGCGCCCGACCCCATGAACGTGGATTTATAGTTGCCGCGGCACAGATGCATGGTGATCGTCATGTCGGCGGGAATGTCCGCCATCGCCTCGTTGATGAGATCGCCATAGATTTCGCCGAGCCGCTTGGGATCGTCGCCGCGGTCCTTTACCGCCTGGCAATAGGCGTCGTCGCACAGCATGGCGATGAACACCTCGTCGAGTTGGAGATAGCGGCAGCCGGCATCGGCAAAGTCGCGCACGACCTGGCGATAGGCCGCACCCAGATCGGCGAAGAATTCATCGAGTGCGGGATAGGCGGTGCGGCTGATCGGGCCGCGGCCGCTGCGGCCATAGAGCGCCGACGGCGATGGGATGGTCATCTTCGGCGTGCGGTCGGTGTGAGCCCGGACGAACTTGAAATGCTCGATCATCGGATGGGTGTTGCCGCCGAGCTTGCCCACGACGCGAATGCCCTGGGCGCGGGTGCGCACGCCCTTGAAGCCGATGCCCTGGTCCATCTCGTACCATTCGGTACCCGCCAGGCCGGCGAGGAAGTCGAGATGCCACCACGAGCGGCGAAACTCGCCATCGGTGATCGCCTGAAGGCCGATTTCGGCCTGTTTTGCGATGATCTTCTCGATCTCGCGGTCTTCCACCGCCTTAAGTGCGGCGGCGGTGATCTCGCCTTTCTCGCGCTTGGCGCGCGCCTCGCGCAGCGGCGCGGTGCGGAGCAGGCTGCCGACATGATCGGCGCGAAATGGCGGCTTCGATCGCTTCATGAGCGTTTCTCCCCGTCCGGGCGCGTGCGCCTAGATTTCCGGCACCCCGTCCTCGCGCCACACGTCGAAACTGGCGACGCCGGAGGAGTTGGCGGGGCGCAACAGCGCCCGCGGGTGGCGCAGCGAGCGCACGGTATCGTTATAGCCGATGCGCCAATGCTCCTCCATGCTGAGGCGCGAGAACTCGTAATCCTTGTTGTCGCCCTCGTAATGCCGCGAGCGGTAGATGAGATGGACGATGCTGTAAACCTTGTGGTCGGCGTAGGATTTCAGGAACTCGCACTCGGCGTCGCTGCGCAATTCCTCGGGCAGTTTCGCCAGCAGCGTCGCCAGGGCGTGGCGGATGCGCTGCATGTTCTTGAAGCGGTCGGTGTTCTCGCGGGTGCGGCTCGAATAGACGATCTCCTTCTGGCGGGTGCCGACCTCGGCGATGCTCTCGGGGAAGTCGCCCTCGGAGTTCCAGAGATCGACCTGGAAGGCGAGCGTGTCCTGGCGCGGCCCGTATTGCAGCACCCATTGCAGCGGCGTGTTGGAGACGAGACCGCCGTCCCAATAGAACTCGCCATCGACCTCGGTCGCGGGAAACCCGGGCGGCAGCGAGCCGCTGGCCATGACGTGGGCGGGCCCGATGCGATGCGTCTTGTTGTCGAAATAGACGAAATTGCCGCTGCGGACGCCGACGGCGCCGACGCTGAAGCGGGTTTCGCCGGCGTTGATGCGGTCGAAATCCACGAGGCGCTCGAGCGTCTGGCGCAGTTGCGAGGTGTCGTAATAGCTCGTCGCCTCGACGGTGCCGCGCGGGTGCAGCCACGGACTGGGAACCCGGGGATGGAAGAAGCCGTTGACGCCGCTCAGCATCGCCGTCGTCGCGCTGACCTGGTTGAACATCATGCGCGCATCGTTGCCGCGGGCCAGGCGCGCCAGCGGATCGTGGACAGCGTTCCCATAAAGGCTCACGGTGATGCCTTCCCAGAACGCCTTGAGCTTGGCGACCCGCTCCCCCGGGGCGTTGCCGGCGATGAGCGCCGAATTGATGGCGCCGATCGAGATGCCGGCGACCCAATCAGGTTGAATCCCGGCTTCGTCCAGCGCCTCGTACACGCCGGCCTGGTACGCGCCGAGCGCGCCGCCGCCCTGCAGCAGCAGCGCGATGCAATCAAATGGCGGGCGTTGCACCGCGCCGCCCGGCGCGCGACGGGATGAGCGTGGCATGGCTGGACCGTCTCAGTTCGCGCAGATTTAGCATTTGACGGCGGCGATGCAAGGCAAGTCTCGACCGGGTCGCCGGTGTTACAATTGTTTAATGGACGCCACCGGGCGCCGGCCGCCCGCTGTTGTCGGCGGACAGTTCTTCGTGCTTTAGTGCCGCAAACACCCCGTGGTGGGGACAGGGCCGCTCGGCGGCCCGAGCGAGGGGACCGTGAAACTGCGATATCTCGTCCTGGCGGCGTTCGGCATCGTCGCCGCATTCGGTTCGGCGGGAGCGGCGGAGCCCGTCACCGTCAATGTCGGCATCGTCAACGCGATCAGCGACGGCCTCATCTTCATCGCCGAGAAGAAGGGCTATTTCGCGGCCGAAGGCATCACCGTCAACACGCTGGCGTTTCCCTCGGCCGCCAACATGGTGGCACCATTGGCCGCCGGCCAGCTCGAGGTCGGGGCCGGCGCGCCGTCGGCCGGGCTCTACAATGCGGTGATCCGCGGCATCGCCCTCAAGATCGTCGCCGACAAGGCGTCCTCGCAGCCGGGCTATACCGTCAACAAGATGCTGGTGCGCAAGGACCTCGTCGCCAGCGGACGCTACAAGACGCTGGCCGATCTCAAGGGCATGACGGTCGCCTTGAACGGCGCCGGCAACACCAATGTCGCCACCCTCGCCTATACGCTGCGGAAGGCGGGGCTCGAATACGGCGACGTCAAGACCGTGGATCTGCCCTTTCCCGATCACGTGATCGCGCTGCGGAACAAGGCGGTCGACGCCACCTTCACGGTCGAGCCGGCGGCGACTGTTGCGGTGCGCGACGGCGTCGGCGTCGTCGAAAGCGACGACGCCACGGTCGATCCCGGCCACCAGATCGCCGTGCTGCTGTTCGCGCCGAAATTCGCCGCCCGGCGCAGCCTGGCGGTGCGCTTCACCAAGGCCTATCTGCGCAGCGTGCGCTATTATCATGGCGCGCTCAAGGGCGGGAAGCTCGCCGGCCCCAATGCCGACGACGTGATCTCGATCCTGACCCATTCGACGCGCATCAAGGACCCCGCGGTGTTCCGCGCGATCACGCCCAACGGGGTCGATCGCGACGGCCGCGTCAATCGCAAGAGCCTGCAGCAGGACCTCGATCTGTGGCGGTCGCAGGGGCTCATCAACGGCCCGATCTCGCTCGACCGGGTGGTCGATACGAGCTTCGTCGCGGCGGCGCTCAAACAGCTCGGGCCCGCCCGCCCCTGATATTCCGCAAGCGGCAAGACCATGGCGCTCACCCTCGTCACCTGGAACATCAATTCCGTCAGGCTGCGCATCGACAATCTGCGCCGCCTCGCGGACGCGGTTCGGCCCGATGTCATCTGTCTCCAGGAGACCAAGACGCAAGACGAGACCTTCCCGCGCGCCGCGGTCGAGGCACTGGGCTACCGCCACATCCATATCCACGGCATGAAGGGCTATAACGGCGTCGCCATCCTGTCGCGCGTGCCGCTCGAGAATCCGCGGGTCGAGCACTGGTGCGAGCGCGAGGATTGCCGCCACGCCATCGCCGGCCTGCCCGGCGGCATCGAGCTGCACAACATCTACGTGCCCGCCGGCGGTGACGTGCCGGATCCCGACGTGAATCCGAAATTCGCCCACAAGCTTCGCTTCCTCGACGAGCTGACGAAGTGGTTTCAGGGTCAGCGCCGCAAGCAGAAGCAGATGATCCTCGTGGGCGACCTGAACATCGCGCCGCTCGCGACCGATGTGTGGTCGCACAAGCAGCTTCTCACCGTCGTCAGCCATACGCCCGTCGAGGTGGAAAAGCTCGGGCGGTTGCAGCGCTCGCTGCAATTCGTCGACGCGGTCCGCCATTTCGTCCCGCCCGAGCAGCGGCTCTATACGTGGTGGAGCTATCGCAATCACGACTGGGCGGCCTCGGATCGCGGCCGGCGTCTCGATCATGTTTGGGTCACGCCGGGGATCATGGGCCATCTCGCCGCGGCCGAGGTCCATCGCTCGATCCGTGCCTGGGACAAGGCCTCGGACCATGTGCCGGTGACGGTGCGCCTCGACGGCTGACGCGCGGTCACGGCACCAGCCGGTAGCCTCCCGGCTCGGTGACGAGGATCTCCGCCTTGGCCGGATCGCGCTCGATCTTCTGGCGCAGGCGATAGACGTGGGTTTCGAGCGTGTGCGTGGTGACGCCCGAGTTGTAGCCCCAGACCTCGTTGAGCAGCACGTCGCGGCCGATGATGCGATGGCCGGCGCGATAGAGATATTTGAGGATCGCCGTTTCCTTCTCGGTGAGCCGCACCTTCTTGCGTGCGCCCTCGTCGATCAGCATCTTCGCGCCGGGACGGAAACTGTAAGGACCGATGCTGAAGACCGCGTCCTCGGACAATTCGTGCTGGCGCAGTTGCGCCCGCAGGCGCGCCAGCAGCACGTTGAGGCGGAACGGCTTGGTGATGTAGTCGTTGGCGCCGGAATCGAGACCCAGGATGGCGTCGGCGTCGCCGTCGGCCGCGGTCAGCATCAGGATCGGCGCGCGCACGCCGTTGCGCCGCATCAGCCGGCACAACTCGCGCCCGTCCATGTCGGGCAGTCCGACATCGAGAAGAATGGCGTCGTAGTGATGGGCCTTGAGGAGTTCGAGTACCTCGCCCGCCGTCGCCGCGGCGCCGGTCGCGAACTCCTCATGGAGTTGAAGCTGTTCGGCAAGCGATTGGCGCAAGGCCGCGTCATCGTCGACAATAAGGATCCTGCGCTCGGCGCTCATGCCGTTGATTCTCCTGGGCCTGCCTCACCCTTATAGGCGGTCTGCCGACGCCGTCTCCCCGCCAGCCCCGCGCGGGCCCCTTTTCGCAAATTCAGGGTGGCAGCGCCAGCATGTCACAATGCCCGATGGTGACGGCGAGCGTTCCCGCCGCCTGGACCAACCGCCGGGCCCGCCAGGCGGCGACCGCCGCCGCTTGTTGGGGCGCGGCTTCGGTAGCGGCGGCGGCTTCGCCGGCGACCAGTGCCGCGATCAGTGCGGCGTCGCTGCCGCCGAGACGCCAATCGCTGGCCGCGGTCGCAACGGTGAAGCCGCGGGCGCGGAGCCGGCCCGCGATTGCGGCCGCCGCGGCGGCATTCTGCGCCGGGCCGAGACCCTTGTCGCGCCCCTGATGGCGGCGAAAGGCGGCTGCGACCGCTTCGTCCTCGGGCGCCGGCGGCGTCCACTGCCGCCGCCCGTCGACGGTGAGCGCCGCCAGAAACGGCAATTTCGCCGCCGCCAGCCAGTCGGCCAGCCGGTCCACCCACGCCGCCGAGGCCAGATCGAGAAAAGCCGCGCAGGTGACGCCGTCCGCCGGCACCGCGGCAAGCCGCTCCCAGTCCGCGCCGAGATCGAGCGCAAGGCCGCGAAATTGCCAAAGTCCATGCGCGGCGGCGACGGCGATCGCGCCATCGGCCGCGCGCGCCGTCGTGCCGAAGCGGCCGGCCCAGGCGGCGAAGGAAGCGGCCTGGGCGGCGCGGAGCGCGGGATCGGACTCGACCAGCCACCACGCCTGGTCGCCGCCGATCACCGGCGCAAGCACGCGCGCATTGGCGCCGGTGCCGGCGCCGAGATCGACCATCCGCGCCGGGCGCGGCAGCGCAGCAGCAAAGCGTCGCGCCAGACCATCGGACGGCGTTCCCGGCGCCCGCGCGGCGGCATCGGCGGGTTCGCGCAGCGCCAGCCATGCCGCGGCGAAGCGGCTCATGCGGTGAGGCGCCGCGCGGCATCGAGCCAGCCCTGCACCGCCTGACTCCAGTCCGGCAGCGCCGCGCCCGCTGCCGCCGCGCCGGCCGCGAGCCGCGCGCGCAGTTCGGCGTCATCGATGATCTGCGTCAGCGCGGCGGCGAGTGCCTCGGGGTCGTCCGGCGGGACCAGCAGCGCCGCGCTCGCCGGCACCGTGTCCGGGATGGCGCCGGCCGTGGTCGCGACGACCGGCAGACCGAACGCCAGCGCCTCGGCAAACGCCATGCCGTAACCCTCGTGGCGCGAGGCCAGCACGAACACCTCCGATGCGGCATAAGCGGCAGCGAGATGTTCCTGCGGCCACTCGCCTTCGAGCGCGACGCGCCCGCCCAAGCGCAAGGCGGCGATGGTCGCGCGCAGCGAAACGGTGGTGGCGGGATCGCGGGTGAAGCTGCCGACGAGGCGCAGGCGCCAGCGCCGCTCGCCGAGCCGCGCCAGCGCCGACATCAGCACGTCGTGGCCCTTGCGGGGCGTCACCGTCGCCACCGTCAGCAGGCGGCACGTGCCGTCCGATCGGCGCAGCGGCGGCCGTGCCGGCTTCATCGTCCCGGGCGGGGCGATGGCAATGCGCGCCGCGGCAACGCCGTAAGCGGCGACCGCGGCGGCGGTGGCGGCGCTCGGGCAGATCACGCCGCCCATGAGCGGCAGCAGCCGCGCCTCGAGCGCGGCGAAGCTTGCTGCGGCGTCGGCCCCGATCCCGGTCTCGGCGGCGAGCGGGTGATGGACGAGCGCGATGAGCCGCAGCCGCTGTGCGTCGCGGCCAAGACAATCGATGCAGCCGGCGAGCGCGAGCCCGTCGATCACCGCGATCGCACCGTCCTCGAGCGCCGCGAGCGCGGCCGCACCGGCGGCCCGCGCCGCGGCATCGGCGGCAGGAAACCGCCCCGCCAGTTCCGTCACTGTCACGGCGATGCCCCGGGCGCCCAAGCCTTCGACGAGGCGGCGCGCATAGAGATAGCCGCCGGTGAGCTGAGCGATCGACCCCGGCACCAGGAACGCGAGCTGCCTCACGCGAGCGGGCCCTCGAACGCGGCCCATGCCATCGGCGACTCGCGCAGCACGACGCGCAGGCTCGCGAGCGTGCCGGCCGTGCCCGGCCCCAGCGCCCCGGCGGCGATGCGCGGCTTGAGGCGGCGGAAGATCTCGCCGGCCAGGAACTCCGTCGTGGTGTTGCGGCCGCGGAACGCGGCGACATCGTCGAGATTGCGGTAGTCGAGGGCGCCCAGCACCTCGTCGAGCAGTTTCTTCGCCAGCGCGATGTCGCAGACGAGCCCGCTGCCGTCGAGCGTCGCGCGCCGCACTTCCATCTCGGCTGCGTAGGTCGCGCCGTGAAGCTGCTGCGCCGGTCCGAAGACCTCGCCGACGAAACTGTGCGCGATCATGAAATGGCCGCTGACGGCGATGCTGTACATGGCGTCCCTGTCAATCGTAGCGCACGAGCTGGCACAGCGTATCGCCCGGCGCGGCGGCGAGACGGGCCATGGTCGCGGGCAAGTCGGCGAGCGTGCAGGTCCCGGTGACGAGGCCATCGAATGCCGGATCGGCCAAGAGCGCGAGCGCGAGATCGAGCCGCCGCGCCCGGCTCCAGCGCGCGCGCTGCGCCGCCGCTACCGTCCCTACTTGCGATGCGATGAGCGCGAGGCGGCGCGCGTGAAAATCCTCGCCCAGCGGCACCGCCACGCTGCGTTCGCCGTACCAGCTCAGCTCGACGATGCGCGCCTCGAAGGCGGCAATCCGCAAGCCCGTCGCCAGCCCGGCGGGCGCGCCGCTCGCATGGAACACCATATCGGCGCCCGGTTCGGCCGCCGCCGGCACAGCGAAGTCGCAAGCGAGCGCCGCCGCGATGGCCGCGCGTGCCGGGTTTTTGTCGATGAGGGTGACGCGCGCGCCCGGCAGACGCGCGGCGAGCGCGGCGACGAGGCAGCCGACCACGCCCGCGCCGATGACGGCGATACGGTCGCCGACGCGCGGCGCGCCATCCCACAGCGCGTTCACCGCGGTCTCCATGTTGGCGGCAAGCGCCGCGCGCGCGTCGCTCACGTCCGCCGGCACCGGGCGGAGCGCGTCCGCCGGCACGACGAAGCGGTCCTGGTGCGGATGGAGGCAGAAAACGCGCCGGCCGATGAGCGCGGGCGGTCCCGCCTCGACCGTGCCGACGCAGGCATAGCCGTACTTGACCGGCGCCGGGAAATCGCCCGCCTGGAACGGGCAGCGCATGGCGTCGCGCTGGCTCGGCGGCACGCGGCCCTGAAACACCGTGGCCTCGGTGCCGCGGCTGACCGCGCTTACCCGCGTGCGCACCAGCGCCTCGCCGTTGCCCGGCGGCGGAAGACGTTCGCTGCGAATCTCGCCCTTGCCCGGCGCGGCGAGCCAGAACGCGCGTGCCTCAAGCATCGAAGATGCACTCGATCAGCACGTCCTCGCCCAGCATCACGCGGCGGATGGGCGGCCGCAGGCCCAGCCGCGGCTCGGTGATTTCTTGCAGCAGCAAGCTTGGCCGTCCCGAGCCCAGCAGCACCGGCGCGATGGCAAGCTGCAGCCGGTCGAGCGCGCGCGCGGCGACGAAATGCGAAATGGTGATGCCGCCGCCTTCGATGAAGAGCCGGTTGAGCCCGCGCAGCGCCAGCGCGCGGCGCAGCGCCATGGGATCGAAACCGCTTGCCGCGCGCGCCAGCGGCACGATTTCGGCAAGGCCGTGCCGGTCGCCGGGGCGGGCGCGGTCAGCGGCGGCGATCAGCAGCGTCGGCGCGGCGCCGTCGCGAAAGATGCGGTGGCGCGGCGACAGCCGCCGCTCGGCATCGATCACCACCCGCACCGGCTGCTCGCCCGGGCACAGCCGCACGGTGAGCCGCGGGTCGTCGTGCAGCACCGTCCGCGCCCCGACCACGACCGCGTCGGCCAAGGCGCGCATGCGATGGGTATGAAGCAGGTCGGCCTCGCCCGAGAGCCAGCGCGAGGCGCCGCTCGCGGTGGCGATGCGGCCATCGAGGCTCTGCGCCAGATGCGCCACGGCAAGGGAGCGATCGGGCGGCCGGTCGAGGAGCGGCGCATAGAGCGCGAACAGCGCCGCCGCCCCGCGCGCCGCCGGCGCGGCCGCGACCAAGGGCGCCCGCCCGCCACCGCGGCGCCAGGCCAGCAGCGCCCGCCACGCCAAGGCTTCCGCTTCGGCCAGCGCGGCCCGCGCCCTGCCGTCCCGCTCCGTCATGTGATGGCCGTCTTCGCCGCCCCCTGATATGAATGGCGCCGCCATTCTTGTGTCGGCGGTTATGCGTCATTCCGGGCTCCGAGGCATAGACGAATCTGCGGCGCGGGTCGCGGCGCCGCTGCTCTGTGGCGCGGCCGCCTGCCTGGCGCTGCCCGGCGCGGGATTGATCGCGGCGGTCCAGCCTTTGGGTTGGGCGGGACGGACCGTGGCGCTCGCGCTTTATGCCGCGATCGGTGCGCTCGCGCTGCACGGACTCGGCCGCCATGCCCCGCATCGCCGCTTCGGCGCCGCCAATGCCGTGACCGCGGCGCGGGCGGCGGCGGTGGCGCTGCTCGCGGGTGCGTGGGGCGAGGCGGCGTTCGGCGGGGCTGTGCCGTCACCCGGCGCGCGCTGGTCGCTGGCCGCACTCGCCGGCGCCGCGCTCGCCGCCGACGGCATCGATGGCTGGCTCGCGCGGCGGCGCGGGCAGGTGAGCGATTTCGGAGCGCGCTTCGACATGGAGACCGACGCGCTGCTGGTGCTGGCGCTGTCGCTCCTGGTGGTGGCGGCGCATCAGGCCGCGGCCTTCGTGCTCTTGAGCGGGGCGATGCGCTATGTCTTCGTTGCGTGCGGCCGGATCGTTCCCGCGCTCGCCGCACCGCTGCCGCCGCGCCGCGGCCGCAAGGTCGTCTGCGTCGTCCAGGTCGCCGTCCTGATCATAGCGCTCGCGCCGCTGCTGCCGCGCTGGGCCGGGCAAGGCCTGTGCGCGGCCGGGCTGGCGCTGCTGACGGCGTCGTTTGCGACCGATTGCGCCGTCCTCCTTTCGGGCCGGCGCGGTTCCCCTATAATGTCCCGCGATGCCGATGGAAATCCTTGACCGATACCGCCGCCGCAGCGGCGCGCCCGCGCCGCTTGCGCCAGGTCGATCACGCCGTCGCCGATCTCCGCCGCGGCGAGATGGTGGTGCTGGTCCATGACGGCGACAGCATCGCCCTCGAGGCGGCCGAGACGCTCACTTCCGAGGATCTGGTGCGGCTGGCGCGGCTCACCGGGCGGAAGCTGGCGCTGGCGCTGACGCGGCGGCGGGCGGCGCTGCTGGGCTGGGCGCCGGCGCCGAGCGGTCCCGGCGGCAGCGTCATCATTCCCATTCCCGAGGGCAGCGAGGTCGAGTTTCTGCGCGATCTCGCCGATCCCGGTGCCGTCGCGGGCGCGCCGCCGCCGTCCAGCCCCGCCCTGTTGCCGCAGGCGGCCGCCGATGCGGCGGTCGAGCTGACCAAGCTTGCCCGTCTGCTGCCGGCGGCGATGCTGGGGCGGATCACCGACCGGGTCGCGGCCGAACTCGCCGCCGACGGCATCCACACGGTGCGCGTCGCCGACATCATGGCCTACCAGCGCGAGGCGGCGCAGTCGCTGCACCCGGTCGCCGAGGCCAAGGTGCCGCTCGAACAGGCCGAAAACACTCGCATCATCGCCTTCCGCCCCGGCGATGGCGGGATGGGCCACATCGCCATCGTCGTCGGCGTTCCCGATCCGGCGCAGCCGGTGCTGGTGCGGCTCCATTCCGAATGTTTCACCGGCGATCTCCTCGGCAGCCTGCGCTGCGACTGCGGCGCGCAGCTGCGCGGCGCCATCGCCGAGATCGCGCGCGCCGGCAGCGGCATCCTGCTTTATCTCGCGCAGGAGGGACGCGGCATCGGCCTCGTCAACAAGCTGCGCGCCTACAACCTGCAGGATGCCGGGCTCGACACGTTCGATGCCAACGAGCAATTGGGCTTCGACGCCGACGAGCGCGTCTATCTGCCGGCGGCCGAGATGCTGCGTCAGCTTGGCGCCACGCGGGTGCGGCTCATGACCAACAATCCCGACAAGGTCGCGGCGTTGACGCGCTGCGGCATCACCGTGGTCGAGCGCGTCCCGCACGTCTTCCCGGCCAACGCCCATAACGAGCGCTACCTGCGCACCAAGGCGACGCGGCACGGCCATCACCTCTGACGTTGCCCGGCAGTTTTTGCCGCGGCACCCGGGAAGCGGCCGGGGCGCGCCATGCGGGAACGCCGCGTTAACGGGCAAAAACGGGGGCGGCGCGCGGTTGGCATCGCCTTTGCTTGATGCGGCGCATGACCGCTGCCGCTGCCGCCATCGCCGCCACCCCGCCAGCTTCGAGCCCGCATCCGTCGGCGTGGCGGAGCCCGAGCGGCTTCGGCTTCCACGATCTGCTCGATATCGTCAATCCGCTGCAGCACTTGCCGATCATCGGCTCGATCTACCGCTGGATCACCGGCGACCAGCCGGGCGAGGCGGCCCAGATCGCCGGCGACGCGCTCTACGGCGGCCCGATCGGCGTGGCTTTCGGGCTGATCGGCGCCGCCACCGAGGACAAGGCCGGCCACGACCTGGGTGAGCAGGCGCTCACGGCGATGTTCGGCAACCACGACCAAAGTTCGACGCTCGTCGCGGCCGCGGCGCCCGCCGCCGCCGTGCCCGCGCCGCAGGCAGCGCAGCCCGCTTCGGCGCCAGGCAAGGCCGTGGCCGGCACGATCCAGGCCGCCGCCACGGCATCGGCGGCGACTCGCGCGCCGATCCCGCTCTTCGGCGGCATCGCCGTGACCCAGGCCGCGCCGGGGCCGGCGACCGCGACGGCCGCCTTGCCCGACCATCCGCCGCTGCCGCTGCCCGGCCGCGCCGGGCCCGCGCTCGCCGCGGCCGGCACGCCGCCGCCCAACGCCGCCCAGGAATTCGTCGCCCGCCAGGCCGCGCTCGAGCGCCAGATCACCAATGGCCCGCGCCCGATCCCGCAGACGGCGCCCGTTCCCTTGGTTTTGCCGGCCGGGTCGCTGCCGCCGCGACCGCTGCAACTGCCTGCCTCCACCGGCTCTGCGGCCGCCACCGTTGCCGCCCCGCCCGCCGCCGGGGTGGGTGCGCCCGTCGATATCTCGCAGAAAATGTTGGATGCCCTCGACAAGTACATGAAGCTTGAAAAGGATCGCGAAAAAGCCGCTCCGGCGTCCGTGCCGGGGGTCGATCTCTCGCTCTGACGCGCCTTAATGCTGTGCCGCCTTAGACGTCCGTGCGCGGCTGATCCTGCCCGGCGAACGGCCCGGGATCCGGGCACGGGAGAGGCGCGGGGCGATGCAGGCCGCGCATCGCGCGGCGCGGCCGGGAGGGGCGCGCTTCGTCATCGGCCGGTGGAACGACCGCAACGAACGGGCGTTGATGCTAGTGCCCGAAGGGCATCGCGTGAGCGCAGAGCTGCCCCTCCGCGCGCTGGTGCGGGTGACGCCTTCGGGCCGGACCGGGCGGTTGGACGGTGCGGCGGTAATGGGTTAGCAATCTATCGGGCTATAATTGCGATCCTGCGCCTGCCGGCGTCACGGTCGCGGCTGCAGCGTGCATGCCTGCCATCGCGTTTTGCACTGCGAAATAGGACTGGACTGGTCTTGATTTTCGCCGGTCCCCGGCCCATCTTTGCCATGTCGCCATCGCCACGCCGCCAGGCGGTTGGGCCACCGGGCGACGCTACGAGGAGGCCTGAAAGGGGTGTCGTGCGGCGATTCCGCCGGCACTCCGAGAGAACCAAGAAATGAACACGAAAATCGATACCAGTCTTATTCGCCTCGTCGAAGAGGCCAAGCGCTTTCCCATGCTGACGCTCGAGCGCGAGCGCGAATTGGCGACGCTGTGGCGTGAGAAGGGCGACCGCGCTGCGCTGGAGGAGTTGGTCGGCAGCCATCTCCGGCTCGTGGTCAAGATCGCGCGCGGATTCGCGGGCTACGGCCTGCCGCTCGCCGATCTCGTCGCCGAGGGCAATGTCGGACTGATGCAGGCGGCCGAGAAATTCGACCCCGAACGCGGCTTCCGCTTCGCCACCTATGCGATGTGGTGGATCCGCGCCGCGATCCAGGAATACGTGCTGCACTCCTGGTCGCTGGTCAAGATGGGCACCACCGCGGCGCAGAAAAAGCTGTTCTTCAACCTGCGCAAGCTCAAGGGCCGGATGGAGGAGTTGGAGCAGGGCGATCTCCCGCCCGGAACGGTGAGCGCCATCGCCACCGAACTCGACGTGCCCGAGATCGAGGTGATCGAGATGAACCGCCGCCTCGGCGGCGCCGACAACTCCTTGAACGCGCTGCGTCGGCGGCGAGGCCGACAGCGAGTGGATCGAGATGCTGCCCGACGAGCGGCCGAGCCAGGAAACCCTGCTCGCCGACCGCGATGAGTGCCAGGACCGCAAGGAGCGGCTGGGCGCCGCGCTGAAGACGCTCAATGCGCGCGAGCGCGAGATCATCGTCGAGCGCCGCCTCAAGGACGAGCCCTCGACGCTCGAGGAGCTGTCAGCATCGCTACGCCGTCTCGCGCGAGCGCATCCGCCAGATCGAGGTGCGCGCGGTCGAGAAGCTGCGCCACGCCATGCTCCATCCCGCCCATCTGCGGATGGTCGAAAGCGACATCTTCGCCACGGCCTGAGCCGCCGTCGGCCCCTTCCGGCTCCCCGCGCAGCAGCGCCGGGGGCCGTTTCATTTCGGCGTCATCGCAACAGCCATACGCCGAGCGCCAGCGTCGCGAGGTGAGCGGCGCGCCGATGCGGAAATAGGCCCAGAAGCCGATCGTTACCGCATGCCGGCGCGCGCGCTCGACGACGATGAGATTGGCGACCGAGCCCAGGATGGTGAAATTGCCGGCGAAGGTCGACGCCATCGCCAGCACCAGCCAGGCGCGCTGCGCGTCGGCGATGCGCGGCGACGAACGGCTTCAACACCAGCACCGCCGGCACGTTGCTCACCAGATTCGACAGCACCGCCGCCACCACCGCAGCACCGGCACGGCCGCCGAGGCCCAGCGCCGGCCACGGCGGCGCGCAGCGCGGGCGTCAGCAGCGCCTTCTCGGCCGCCGGCGACGACGATGAACAGGCCCGCGAACATCAGCAGCAGCGACCAGTCGATCTCGGCATAGACGCGCGCCGGCTTGATCGCCGGGTAGACAGCAGCAGCGCGCCGGCAACGATCGCGACCTTGGCGGGCGGCTGACCGAGAAAGAAAAACACCACCATCGCCGCTGCGGCGGCCAGCGACGTTCGCCAGCAGCGCGCGGTTGACGTGCACCCGGAGCCGGATCGGCATCAGGCGCGCCCGGGTCGAGAAACTCGGCCGGAAACGAGACCACGAGCAGCAGCGCGGCCACGCCCAGCCCGAGCGCCGCGACCGGCGCCAGCGCCGCGGCGAAGCTGCCATAGGGAATGCGCGACAGGCTGCCGATCATCATGTTCTGCGGATTGCCGGTGATGGTCGCGGCGCTGCCGATATTGGAGGCCATCGCCACGGCGAGGAGATAAGGCAGCGGGTTGCGGGCCAAGGCGAGCGCCGCCTCGGCGACCACCGGCGTCAGCATCAGGCACACCGTGTCGTTGACGAGAAAGGCCGACAGCCCGCCCGACACCGCGACGACGCCCAGCAGCAGGATGACCGGATGGCGCGCATGCTGAGCGATCGCCCGCGCCGCCAGCCCGAAGAACCCGGCAAAGCGCAGATTCGCGACGACGATCATCATGCCGAGCAGCAGCGTGATGGTGCCGAGATCGACGGCGCGATAGGCCTCGTCGAGCGACAGCGTCCCGCTCGCCACCATGAGGCTCGCGCCGATGAGCGCGGCGCCGGCGCGGTCGAGTCGCGCGCCGGGCAGGCGCCCGATCGCAACGACCGCATAGGTGGCGATGAAAACGAGGGCGGCGAACACGGGCGACCGGCCGGATGAGAGCGCCGCCCACTCTGCCGTACCGGCCGGCCGCGCCGCAACCGGCAAAACGCGGGCCGCGCCGGCTTCATCTCTTGGGCAATTTTGCGGCAAGCATGCGCGGGCTCTCGCGGCGCGTGGCTTCTATGGTACAAGCGCGCCCGTGCGGCGAGAGCGGCTATAGGCGATGGCGGTCACCCGAGGCGGAGGTCTGCGCGCCGATCCCCATGACGGGCCGGCCCGCCGTTCGCCGTCCCGCGGCAACGGCGACGCACCGCGCAAGCCGCGCCCGGGCGGCCGGCGCTGGCGCTGGCCGCTGCTGTGCTTCCTGTGGGCGGCGATCTTGGGCGGCGGCATCCTGTCCTATTTCGCGCTGACACTGCCGCCGCTCGACCATCTGGCCATCGCCGAGCGGCGGCCGTCGGTCACGCTGCTCGCCGCGGACGGCTCGCTCATCGCCACGTTCGGTGACCTGTTCGGTCAGCCGCTGCAGCTCGGCCAGATGTCGCGTTACATCCCCGAGGCGGTGATCGCCACCGAGGACCGGCGCTTCTACAGCCATTTCGGCCTCGATCCCTGGGGCATGCTGCGCGCCGCCTTCGCCGATCTTCGCGCCGGGCATGTTGTCCAGGGCGGCAGCACCATCACCCAGCAGCTCGCCAAGAATCTTTTCCTCACCAACGAGCGCACGGTCACCCGCAAGATCCAGGAGGCGCTGCTCGCGCTCTGGCTCGAGCACAAATTCACCAAGAACCAGATCCTCGAGATCTATCTCAATCGCGTCTATCTCGGGGCCGGGACCTATGGCGTCGACGCCGCGGCGCACCGCTATTTCGGCAAGTCGGCGGCCAACGTGACGCTCTACGAGGCCGCGATCATCGCCGGGCTGCTCAAGGCGCCGACCCGGTTCTCGCCGGCGCGCGACAGCGAGGCGGCGGCCGGACGGGCGCAGCAGGTGCTGGCCAATATGGTCGAGGCCGGCTTCATCAACGCGGCCCAGGCGCGCGACGCGGCGGCGAGCGAGCACGCGCTCGCCCGCACCCGCCAGCCGCCGCCGGGCAGCCGCTTCTTCGCCGACTGGGTGGCCGCGCAGCTCGCCCATCTCAATGAGGTCCAGGGCCGCGACGTGGTGGTGACGACGACGCTCGACCCGCGGATGCAGGCCGAAGCGGAAGCGGCGGTGCTGCAGACGCTCGATCGCGACGGCGCCAAGTCGCGCGTGAGCGAAGGGTCGCTCGTTGCCATGTCGCCCGATGGCGCCGTGCGCGCCATGGTCGGCGGCCGCGACTACGCCGACAGCCAGTTCAACCGCGCCACCCAGGCGCTGCGGCAGCCGGGCTCGGCGTTCAAGCCGTTCGTCTATCTGGCGGCGCTCGAACGCGGGATGACGCCCGGCGACCGCTTCAACGACCACCGCATCCGCATCGGCAAGTGGGAGCCGCACAACTACGAGAACCGCTATGTGGGCGAGGTCACCGCCGCCGAGGCGATCGCCGAGTCGATCAACACCGTGGCGGCGCAGGTGATCGAGCGCGCCGGCGTCGACAACGTCATCGCGGTGGCGCACCGGCTCGGCATCACCGCGCCGCTCAGCCGCGACGACAGCCTGGCGCTCGGCACCAGCGCCGTGACGCTGATCGATCTCACCTCGGCCTATGCCGCCTTCGCCTCGGGCGGCATCGGCGCCTGGCCCTATGGCATCAGCGAGATCCGCGACAGCCGCGGCACCGTGATCTACCGCCGCACCGGCGCCGGGCCCGGGCGCGTCATCGCGCCCGATCTTGCCGGCGAAATGAACCGGATGCTGACGGGCGTGATCGCCTACGGCACCGGCAAGAGCGCCAAGCTCGACCGCCCGGCAGCGGGCAAGACCGGCACGACGCAGGATTTTCGCGATGCGCTCTTCGTCGGCTACACCGCCGATCTCGTCGCCGGCGTGTGGTTCGGCAACGACGACAACGCGCCGATGCGCCGCGTCACCGGCGGCACGCTGCCGGCACGCACCTGGAAGGCGTTCATGGTCAAGGCGACGGCCGGTATGCCGGTGCGGCCGCTGCCGCTCGGCGAAGCGCCGCCGGCCCGCGTCGCCTCGGCGACGCCGGAAGGGTCACCCGGCGGCGGCGGCGGTCTGCTGCAAGGCCTGCTCCACGCCATTTTCGGCGGCGGCGCGTCGCCCAGCGCGGCCGAGCGCGCCTCGCCCTATACACGCCCGGGCGCGGCGCCCTGAGGGACGCGTAAGACAAGTCTCGGTTGGACGGGATCAGTGCGCCCTTCGACGGCGCTTCGCTGCGCTCAGGATGAGGCGCTTTTCCTTACAGCGTCGCTTCCGGCGGCAGGCCGAGCGCAACCCGACCCCACAGCGTGCCGTTCACGTCCCAGCTCAGCGCGTAATGCGCGTTGGCGGCGTGCACGTCGCGGAAGGCGCGCTGGATCGGCTGATCGAGATAGATGGCGGCGCCGCCCGAGGCGGTGAAGACGAGCTCGACCGCCTTGGTGCACATGCCGGCGGCATAGGCGCCGTCGCGGCGCCACCGCGCCTTGTCGGCTGCCGCGAGCGCCATGCCCGCTGCGGTGAAGCGCGTCGCCTCGTCGCAATCCTTGAGCACGAGCGCGGCGGCGATGTCCACGAGCGCCGACGCTTCGGCGAGGCGAAGCTGGACGCTGCCGAGATCGGCGAGCTTCTTGCCGGTATAGGCGCCGACACGGTCACGCATCGCGGCGCGGTAGCCCTCGATCGCGCCGCTCGCGATGCCGAGCGACACGGATGCGACGACGAACGAAAAGAGTCCGAGTGCCGGCAATTGATAGAGCGGGCCGGGATTGACCGCGCTGCCCGGTGTCGCGCCGCCGGCGATGGCGCTCAAGGGCAGCGTGCGATGCGCCGGCACGAACAAGTCGGCCATCTCCACGTCCTTGCTGCCGGTGCCGCGCAGCCCCGCGACGAACCAGGTGTCGATGATGCGATAATCCTTGGCCTCGACCAGGAAGACGCGATGCTCCAGGGGCCGGTCGCGCTCGTCGCGGACGATGGCGCCGACCATGTTCCAGTCCGACGGATCGATGCCGCTCGAGAACGGCCAGCGCCCGCTCAGCACGTAGCCGCCCGCGACCGCGCGGGCGCGGCCGCAGGGAAAGACGAAGGCCGACCCGATCAGCGCATCGGCCGAGCGGCCCCACACCTCGTCCTGCGCCGCCGCGGGCCACATCCCGAGCATCCAGTGATGGCTCGCGAGATTGGTCAGGACCCAGCCGGTCGAGCCGCAGCCCTGCGCCACGATCGCCCCGAGCTCGACGAGCGTGCGCAACGGCAGCTCGCTGCCGCCGACGCGCCGCGGCTGCAGCATCCGGAAGAGGCCGCTCGCGTGCAGGTCGGCGATGGTCGCATCGGGAACGCGGCGCAGCGTTTCGCACTCGCCGGCACGCTCGCGCAGCACCGGCACGAGCGCCTGGGCGCGCGCTGCGAGCGTGGTGAAATCGGGCGGCTCAGCCATGGGAACTCGAGGCGGCGCAGGACATGGCGCGCCATTCTCGCCGAAGGGCGCCAAGAAGCAACAGCGCCGCACTGCCGCCGGCCGCCCGGCGTGTTGCTGGCGTTGGCACGGCGCGGGTTTGTGGCTATGCTGCGAGGAGAACTGCAAAGCGGCGCCTGAAGCCGCCCGAACGGGGAGGCAGCCATGCGCAAGTCCATCGATCGGCGCGCATTCCCGGCGGGGTCGGCCGCCGCCGCGGGGGCCGATTCGCTTCGACCCTTTCGCCAATGTCGTCGGCGACGACTATATCCGCCGCATCGACAAGACGAACGGCCCTCTCGGCGACCGCACCATCAAGACCGATCGCGCCGTGGGTCAGTTCGGACCGACGACGAAAATGTTTCCTGACGCAGCCGGTCCATTCGCGCGACGACCCGCCGCTCAAATCATGGGCAAACGGGCGCGTCTGTTCGAGAAGGGTTGGCGGCCGCGGAAGGTTGTGCTTAAGGTGATAGCAATGGCGATGCCGCCGGTCCGGCGGTCCTGATAGGGAGGGGTGAATGCCTAAATCCATCAACCGTCGCGGCTTCCTGGCCGGGACGGCGGCGGCGGCCGGTGCCGCCGCACTGCCATCGCGCGTGTCGTTTGCGCAAGCGGCGCCGCTCAAGGTGGGGCTGCTGACGGTGAAAACCGGACCGCTGGCCTCCGGCGGCGTTCAGATGGAACAGGGCCTGACCGCGTTCCTGAAGAGCAAGAACTACACTCTCGCCGGCCGCAAGATCGAGCTCATCGTCGCCGATACCGGCGGCAATCCCGCCGGCGCCAAGACCAAGGCCCAGGAGCTGATCGAGCGCGATCACGTCGAGATCATCAATGGACCTCTCGCCGCATTCGAACTCCTGGCCATCTCCAGCTACACCGCGGCGCACAAGATCCCGGTGCTGAGCCTCGCCGCTGCCGAGGACATGACCCAGCGCAAGCCCAACCCCTATTTCATCCGCGCCTCGGCGACCGCGGCGCAGGCGATGCAGCCCTTGGCCGACTTTGCCGCGAAGGAACTGAAGTACAAGAAGGTCATCACCATCTCCGAGGACTTCGCCTTCGGCTACGAGCAGATGGGCGGGTTCCAGCGCGTGTTCGAGGATAACGGCGGCAAGGTGCTGAAGAAATTGTGGCCGCCGCTGGTCACGGCCGACTACACGCCCTATCTCGCCCAGATCAGCGACACCGACGCGGTCGTTCAGGGATTTGCCGGCTCGAACCCGGTGAAGTTCATGAAGCAGTACGCCGACCAGGGGCTCAAATATCCCGTGCTCGCCGGCGAGGCCGGGTGCGATGACTATCTCATGAACAGCTTCGGCGACGAGGTCATCGGGCTGGTGAGCGCCGCGCCCTACACGGCCGATCTCAATAACGACGCCAACGATCATTTCAAGGCGACGATGACCAAGGACTACAACGTGCTTGTCGGCCAATACGCGGCGCTGCTGTGGCTCAACGGCCAGGTCATCGAGGCCGGGCTCGAGAAGACCGGCGGCAACGCCGACAACAAGGAAGCGCTGATCAAGGCTTTGCGCAGCGTCGAGCTGAAGGAAACGCTGCGCGGGCCCATCCGCTTCGACCATTTCGGCAACGTCATCGGCAACATCTTCATCCGCCGCGCCGAGAAGAAGAACGGCAAGTTGTTCAATCACACCATCAAGACCTACACCAACGTCAGCCAGTTCTGGACCTATCCGGAAAAATGGTTCCTCGAGCAGCCGGTCTATTCGCGCGACTATCCGCCGCTCAAGTCATAGATCGTGATCGGCGCGGCACGACCGGCATGAGGCCTCTCGCTCCCGTCCCTCCCGCGTCTGCGGGATGGACGGCGCGGGGAATGGCGCGATGAATCTGTGGCTGCTGCTGACGGTCAACAGCATCACGCTGGGGGGCCTGCTGTTCCTGCTGTCGGCGGGGTTCTCGCTCATCTTCGGGCTGATGCGCATTCCCAATCTGACGCACGGCTCGCTGTTCATGCTCGGCGCCTATGTTGGTGCCAGCTTCTTTCTCTGGGGCAAGATCGATTTCTGGCTCTCGGCGCTGGCGGCCGCGGCGCTGATGGCCGGGCTCGGCGGCGTAATCGAGCGCCTGGTGTTGCGCCGGCTCGCCGGCAACGAGCTGGCCCAGGTGCTGGTCACGCTCGGCATGTCGTTCATGATCGCCGATCTCTGCCTCATGGAATGGACCGGCGATCCGATCTCGGTCGCGACACCCTCGGGACTCGTCGGCGCGACGCATATCTTCGGCGTGGCGTTTCCGATCTACCGCCTCGCCATTATCGTCATCGCATTGGTTGTCGCGGTGGCGCTGTGGCTGCTGCTCGACCGCACGCGGCTTGGCGCCATGATCCGCGCCGGGGTCGATGATCCGGTGATGGCGCGCATGGTCGGGATTCGCGTGTCGCGGCTCTTCACCCTCGTATTCGCGCTCGGCGCCGGGCTCGCGGGCTTCGCCGGCATGATCGGCGCCCCGATCCTTTCGGTCTATCCCGGACTCGACACCGACATGCTGCCGCTCGCCCTGGTCGTGGTCATCCTCGGCGGGACCGGCAGTCTCCTGGGCTCGCTCGCCGGCAGCCTGGTGGTCGGCGTGCTCTACAATTTCGGCCAGGCGCTGTTGCCGGAACTGGCCTATTTCGTGCTCTTCCTGCCGATGGTGCTGGTGCTGGCGCTGCGGCCGCAAGGGTTCTTCGGCAGGCGGGCGCCGTGAAGACGCGCCTGCTCGCCGTCGTCATCGGGCTGGTGCTGGCGCTGAGTCTGCCGCGGTGGATCGGCGGCACCTATTACGTCAATGTCGCAAGCCAGATCCTGATTTCGGCGGTGTTCGCGCTCGGCCTCAACGTGCTGGTCGGTTATGCCGGGCTGGTGTCGCTGGGCCATGCCGGTCTCTTCGGCCTCGCGTGCTATGGCGCGGCGGTGATGCTGGCGCATGGCTGGAGCCAGACGGCGGCGATCGCGGGCGGGCTGGTCGTCACGCTGGTCGGGACGGCGGCGTTCGCCGCCTTGGCGCTGCGCGCATCCGGGATCGGCTTCGTCATGATCACGCTCGCGCTCGGCCAGATCCTGTGGGGCCTCGCCTATCGCTGGCTCAGCGTGACCAACGGCGACAACGGCATCAACGTCACCGGGCGGCCGGCGCCGTTCGGGATCAATCTCAACGGCGCCATCCCGTTCTACTACGCGACGCTGGCGGTGTTTCTGCTGACGCTCGCGGCGGTCGCCGTGTTCGTGCGTTCGCCCTTCGGCGCGAGCCTGCGCGGCACCCGCGACCAGCCGCGGCGCATGACGGCGCTGGGCTATCACGTCTGGCTCATCCGCTTCTATGCCTGCCTGTTCTCGGGCCTCGTCAGCGGCGTCGCCGGGCTGCTCTTCCTCTATTACAACCAGTTCATCAGCCCGGAGGCGATCTCGCTCGCCGGCTCGGCCGAGGTTCTGCTGATGGTGATCTCGGGCGGCTCGGGCACGCTGTTCGGGCCGATCGCGGGGGCGGCGCTGGTCGTCATGGTGAAAAGCGTGGCGAGCGCCTATATCGCGCGCTGGAATTTGCTGTTGGGCGCGATCTTCGTCGCCATCGTCCTGTTCATGCCCGAAGGCTTCGTGCCCGGCTCGGTGCGGCTGGTGCGCTGGGCGATGCGCGGCCTGCGCCGCCGGCCGGCGCCGGCGCCGGCGCGAGGCGAGCCATGAACGCGCTGGCGGTGCGCGGTCTCGAGAAGTCGTTCGGCGGCCTGCGCGTCACCGCCGAGGTGTCGTTCGACGTCGCGCCCGGCGAACGGCGGCTCATCATCGGCCCCAACGGCGCCGGCAAGACGACGCTCTTCAACCTCATCGCCGGCGAACTTCCGCCCGATGGGGGCTCGATCGTGCTGTTCGGGCGCGAGCTCACCCGCCTGCCGAGCCGCGCGCGCGCCCATCTCGGCCTCGCCCGGACTTTTCAGATCATCACCCTCTTCGCGCGCGACACGCTCCTCCACAACGTCCTCGCTGTCGCTCCTGGGCGTCGATCGCGATGCGCTGGAACCCGTTCGCGCTGCTGGCGCGCGAGCGGGCGCTGGTGTCGCGCGCGGAGGCGGCGCTCGATCGCGTCGGGCTCAAGCATCTCGGCGCACCGCCCGCTGGCCGAGACCTCCTATGGCGAGCGCCGCCGCGTCGAGATCGCGATGGCGCTGGCGCAGGGCCCCAAGGTGCTGCTGCTCGACGAGCCGTTCGCCGGGTCTTTCGAGCGAAGAGCGCCGCGACGTGCTCGGCCTCCTCAACGCCATTCCGCGCGACGTGACGATCGTGATGATCGAGCACGACATGGACGTGGCGCTCGATTTCGCCGAGCGCATCACGGTGATGCATTTCGGCAAGATCGTCGTCGAGGGCAATCGCGCCGAGGTCGTCGCCGACCCGCGCGTCGCGGAGATCTATCTTGGCGCGTGACGCCCTCGCGCTCGCCGACATCCATGCCTTCTACGGCGACAGCCACGTGCTGCACGGCGTGAGCGTCCGCCTCGGCGAGGGGCGGCTGTTGGGGCTGCTCGGGCCGCAACGGCGCCGGCAAGTCGACCTGCATGAGCGTCACCATGGGCGTGGTCCCGGCGCGGCGCGGCACGGTCGAGGTCTTTGGCGCGGTGACTGACGCGGCGCGCGCCCGAGGACATCGCCGCGGCCGGCGTGGCGCTGGTGCCGCAGGGGCGGCGCATCTT
Source organism: uncultured Alphaproteobacteria bacterium (assembly GCA_963721625.1). Lineage (GTDB taxonomy): Bacteria > Pseudomonadota > Alphaproteobacteria > ATCC43930 > CGMCC-115725 > DATJLY01. The sequence goes on along the minus strand of CAVRKF010000018.1, from coordinate 36,455 downwards.
CCGCAGCCTCACCGTGCGCGAGAACCTGATCGTGGCGGCGCGTCCGCCGCGCGGGCGGCGGCGCGGCGCCATGGACGCTCGAGCGCGTCGCTCGCAACCTTTCCGCGGCTCGGCGAGCGCCAGCAGCCAGGTGGCGGGCTATCTCTCGGGCGGCGAGCAGCAGATGCTTGCCATCGGCCGCGCGCTCATGTCGAATCCGCGCGTGCTGCTGATGGACGAGCCGTCCGAAGGGCTTGGCGCCGCAGATCGTCGCCGAGGTGATGGCCACCATCCGCCGGCTCAAGGAAGAGGGGCTGTCGATCGTGCTGGTCGAGCAGAACGTCAAGCTCGCCTTCGCCGTCGCCGACGACATCGTCATCCTCAACAACGGCCGGGTCGTCGCCGCGGGCACGCGCCGCGGCGATGCGCGACGCGCGACGATCTGCGGCCAGCATCTGGGCATCTACTGAACCTGGGGGGAAAGATCATGCTGTTTTCTTGCGGCCCCTGGCGGCGCGCAGCGCGCCCATCGCCGTCCGGCGCGAGCAGCGGCCCGCGCCGGCACTTCACCGTCGACATCCATTGCCATGTCGAAACGCCCGGAGGCGGCGGCGCTGATCAAGACCTCCGACCGCCACGCCGATCGAGAACGCGATGACCTTTGCCAACGAGGCCTCGCGCGAGGTCAACCGCAAGCAGCAGGAGACGCATCTATCTCGACCTCACCTCGGTCGAGAAGCGCCTCAAGCACATGGACCGCAACGGCATCGACATCCAGGCGATCTCGACCGCGCCCGGGCAGTATTACTATTGGGCCGAGCCCGAGCTCGCGCGCCAGACCGTCGCGCCTCATCAACGAGAACATCGCCCAGATCTGCCACGACCATCCCGACCGCTTCGTCGGCCTGGCGACGGTGCCGCTGCAGGAGCCGGAACTCGCCGTGCGCCGAGCTCGACGCGCGCGGTGAAGGAGCTGGGCATGCGCGGCGTCGAGATCTGCACCAACGTCGCCGGCGAGGAGCTGTCGGACGAGCGCTTCCGCCCGTTCTTCGCCAAGGCCGCAGGAACTCGACATCCTCATCTTCATGCACCCGTCGGGCTTCACCGAGCGGGCGGCGCCTCAGCGATCATTATTTCATCAACGTCATCGGCAACCCGCTCGACTCGACGGTCGCGGTGCATCACCTGATCTTCGGCGGCGTGCTCGAGGCCTATCCCCGGCTCAAGATCGTCGTCGCCCATGGCGGCGGCTATCTGCCGGCCTATTCCGGGCGCATCGATCACGGCACCAGGCGCGCCCCGACTGCCGCCGCGTCATCACAAGCGCGCCGACGAGCTATCTGAAGAAGCTCTATTTCGACACCATCGTCTTCACCCATCACCAGCTCGAATACCTGGCGCGGCGTGTGGGGCAGCGACCACATCCTGCTCGGCACCGACTATCCCTACGACATGGCGCTGCCCAACGCCGTGCGCTTCGTCGAGAGCGCCGATCTCGCCGGCGCCGACCAGGCGGCGATCCTCGGCGGCAACGCCGCGCGCCTCCTCAAGATCAAGCGCCGCCGCCGCGCGGCACGCGCCACGCCAAGGCCAAACGCCAAGGCCGGCGAAAGCAAGCCAAGCGGCGCTAATCGCCGGGCTACAGCACTTCGATGCGCCGTCCTCGATCTCGCGGGCGGCCTTCGGCGGCGACGCGCCGCGCGGCCGGCGCCGAAAGCTCGCCGCGCTCAGCATCATGTTGCACCTCGCCGCCGTCCTCGGAAAGCGGCGTCACGATCCACGCCGCAGCTCAGGTCCGGGCCTCCGCGCCGTTGCGCAGCCAGGCAGAGGCCGACGGCCGGCGCTTCGCCCGCAACACGGTGCCGAAGAAGCGTTCGACGAAACTCCCGCTGCTCGGCCCGTCGAGCACCTGGTCGAGGAAGCGGCCGGTCGGCGTCCTTCCCGATCGCATCGACGATCGGCGGTGCCGACGAGGCGATAGCGCAGCCCGCCGCCGCACGACTCGATCAGCTCGACATGCGGCAACAGCGCGGCGGCATGTCGAGGGGATCGATGTCGCGGCGCCGCGGCATCGCGCGCGCCCCGCGCTTGCAGCTCCCAATAGTCGAACAGCGCGCCAAGCTGCGGCTCGATCGCGAGGATCGGCCGCCACCGCGTGCCATCGCTCTCAGCCGCCGGCGAGCGCCATCAGTCTCCGCCATCGAAGGCGCGCTCGTCGAGCGCACCGACCGCGTCGTCGAGCGCCGCGCGCGCGCGCCTCGCCGAGGACGGGCACGGCGAGGCTGAGAAACTTCGCCTCGATGCGCCGTCCCTGCGCCGCGACGTCGGCGGCGGGAATGCCGGAATCGTGGCGCGCCTCGAAACGTCGGCCATCGGCGCAGCGTCACCGCGCAGCGCCGCGCGCGAGCTGGGCCAGCCGTCCTCGAACACGATCCGCAGCTTGTCGCGCAGGGCGACGAGCCGCGGCTCGCCGCAGTGCGCCTCGCTGTAGGTAGCGAGGCTCGCCGTATCGATCCCGGCAAGCGCCAGCGCCACGGTGAGGCGCAGCGAGAATTTGGCCTCGAGCCCGGTGCGCGGCACGGCGATGTTGCACACCGTGTCGGCGCCGCGATCGATGTGCAGCACCGCCTCGCGCACCGCATCCGCGGCGAAGCCCGGCCGCGCCGCGATCGTGCGCGCGCATTCGATCGGCGCGTGCGTGAGGTAGCAGGCGGCATGATATTTGAAGAGATTGCCGCGCAGATACCAGCCGCCCGGCGGGTCGGCGAGCGCCGCCTCGGGATGGAAATCGGGCCCGTGCGTCGCGGCGAAACCCTTGCGCGCATTCGAGCACGTCGGCGCGGCTGGTGAAGCCGCGCGCGGCCAGCCGCGCCGCCAGCAGCCCGTTCTGCGCCGCCTTGCCGGCATGGAGCGGCTTGCACATCGTGCCGAACATCGATTTGAGCCCGGCGGCCTGGGTCCCGGCGATGCCGAGCGCCATCGCCGTGCGCGCCGGATCGAGCCGCATCAGCCGCGCGCAGGCGGCGGCGGCGCCGAAGCTTCCCACCGTCGCGGTCGCGTGAAAGCCCAGCGCGTAATGCCCCGGCGCCGCCAGCACGCCGATGCGGCAGATGGTCTCGTAGCCCGCGACGAAGGCGGTGACGATCGTCGCGGCCCGAGGCGCCGCGCGCCTCGGCCAGCGCCAGGAGCGCCGGCAGCAGCGTCGACGCGTCGGATGGCCGATATAGGAGAGATGCACGTCGTCGTAGTCGAGCGCATGCGAGGTCGTGCCGTTGACCAGCGCCGCCAGCAGCATCGGCGCGCGCGCGCCGCAATCCGACCAGCGTCGCGGCGGCGGCGCCGCCCTCGAGCGCGGCCTCCGCCGCCACCATGCGCGACAATTCCTCGCCGCGCCCGGCGAGCGTCACCGCGAACCAGTCGAGCACGCATTGCCGCGCCGACCGCGCGCACCGCCTCCGGCAGATCGGCGTACTGCAATCCCGCGCTCTTCGCGGCGATCGCCGCCGTGACGTCCTGCACTGCCGTTTGCAAGGCCCGCATCGCTTCCTCCGCCGCTGTGCCCCCGCCGCGAAGGCTCGCACGGCGGCGGGCGGCGGTAAAGGTACAGCGGCGTATTTCTAAGCGGCGCTGTGGCTCTTCGGACGAATATAGGCCATGGCCGCGTGCTCGGCGCAGTAAGGTTTGCCCGGCAGCGGGCGGCGGCCGCAGAAGCGGAAATCCTTGTCGCCGGGATGGCCTTGCGGCCAGGTGCAGGCCGGCGGCGGCAAGCCGATGACGCGGCGGCGAACCGGCGGGCTCTTCAGCGGCGACGGGCGCGGCATGAGTGCCAGCCGGTGCGCCTTGCCGATGACGGCGTTCTTGCTGATCGCGAGACGGCGGCCGATCTCGGCCGTCGGCAGACCTTCGGACCCAAAGCGCGATCAATTGGTCGATGAGCTCGGGCGTCCAAATGCTGTCCATGGCGTCCTACCGTATCCTGTGGTCTGGCCATGCGTAGCCTACTAGATACAGTAGCACGACTCGGCGACGGCGCCAATGCTTTCTGCGGCTCCAATCGGGCCGGCGCGCGCAAGGGCAGCCGCCCGGCGGTCCGGGCGGTCCGCTCCGCGGCGGAAATTCTAAAGAAGCGTGATCTGCGAGGCTTCGCGGCCGCGGCGCGCCTGCGCCACGGTCATGCGCACGGGCTGGCCCGGCTCGAGCCCGTCAAGGCCGGAGCGGCGCAGCGCGGTGACGTGCACGAAGATGTCCTTGCCGCCGTCATTGGGAAGGATGAAGCCGAAGCCGCGCGCCGGGTCGTACCACTTGACGACGCCGTCGAGCATCTCGGTCTGCCCCATGTCGCCGCCGCCGCCATGGCCGCCGCCGTCGTCGCGCTGACGGAAGCGGCTCTCGCGCGGCGGGCGCGCTTGTGCCGTCGAGGCGTCGAGATCGAGAACTTGCGTCGCGGCGCGGCCCTTCGGTCCCTGCACCCACTCGAACACCACGCTCGCGCCGTCGGGGGCCTCGCCGAAGCCCGAACGTTCGAGCACCGTCAGCGGCAGAAACACGTCCGCCGTGCCGTCCTCGGGAACGATGAAGCCGAAACCTTTGCTGCGATTGAACCATTTGATCTTGCCGGCGAGCCGCAAAGCCTCGCCGGGCGCATAATCACTGGTCATGGGTGCACCATCCGTCGACCCCTCGCCCTCCCCTCGGCATGGGCGGTGCCCATACGCCATGCGGGCAATTCCGTAATTCCAAGCGCAGTCCCTGGCATATTCCCCCAGGATGCTCGATCCTAAGTTATTTCTGCTTGGGTTTGATTGCAATTAGTAAAAAATTTGTCGCAAGGTCCGGGCTGAGCGCCCAGCCGCTTCCCGGCGCAAAGACCAGCCCGCAGATTTCGCGCGGCACCAGGCCGCCGGCGCGCAATCCGGCGGCGAGCTCCGCGGGGCGCACGAACTTCTCCCAGCGATGCGTGCCGCGCGGGACCCAGCGCAGGACATATTCCGCGCCAATGATTGCGAAGAGAAATGATCGCGCCGTGCGATTGATCGTGGCGGCGATCAGCGCCCCGCCCGGCCGCACCAGGCGCGCCGCCGCGCCCAGGAAATCGTGCGGCGCGCGCACATGCTCGACCACTTCGAGCGCAAGAACGACATCGACGCCCGCGCCGGCGCCGAGATCCTCGACCGCGGCGGCGCGATAATCGATGGCGAGTCCCATCGCTGCGGCATGGGCGCGCGCGACGGCGAGCGCCGTCGCGTCGGCATCGATCGCGGTCACGGCGAAGCCCAGCCGCGCCATCGGCTCGGCCACGAGCCCGCCGCCGCAACCGATATCGAGCAGGCTCAGCCCCGCGAACGGCGACAGCGACCGCGGATCGCGCCCGAAATGCCGCAACAGCCGGTCGCGGATGAAGCCGATCCGCACCGGGTTGAGCCGGTGCAGCGGCGCGAACGCGCCTGCGGGGTCCCACCACGATGCGGCCGCGCCGGCAAAGCGCTCGACCTCGTCGGCATCGACCGAGCCGGGCCGGGTGCCGCCCATATCCAGGGATGTGTCTGAAATCATGCCAATCGACCTCGACGCGCCGCCCGTCATCGCCACGCAAGAATAGCGCCGGCCGGCTTTCAACACGACTGCCGCGATGACATGCCCTGCGGCCCTCTCGGGCCGAGGGAGAATGGCTTCGAACCAAAATGATGAAAGCTGCCGCGCGGCGCTTCTTGGCGGCCGTCACGCCCCCGACTGCGGCGCGTTATAGATGGCCAGGACCTTGGAAATCTCGGCCCCGAAAACCGGCAGGAAGCGCGGCAACGTCTTGGAATAATCGAGCGCCGGGCAGAATACTTGCGAGGTTATCACCATTGTCGGCGTCCCGTCCGGGCGGTGCCCCTCGGCGACCTTTATGAAGGCCGTCGTACTATTTGCGCGCGCGAGGAAGTCGGGATTCACCCGCTTTTTGACGTCGTTGAAGATGGAATAGAGAGTGAGGCTGCAGACATCGTCGCGGGCATCATTGGGACACCGGAATGCGCTGATGAGCACGATGAACCCGCCGGTGCCGGTCTGAACGGTGCCCACCAGCTTTGCCGCGACGCCGGGGGGTATCGGGAAGGTTGGGAAGCGCGCCTGAAACCCGGCCGCTTGCAGATCGGCGACGATTTCCCTGATCGCGGCCGGGATGGCCGCCCCGGTGTTTGCCTGCGCCAGCGCCATCGCATTCGGGCTCGGACTTGCCGCGCTCGCCGGGTTCCCGGCGGATGTCTGCGCGCCGCAGGCCGCAAGCGCTCCCAAGACCAGCAATCCAGCCGGAATCCTTCACCCCAATCCCCCCCGAGGACGAAGCAATCATGCGCCGATGGCGACTTGATGACCCAAGATACGTCGAAATGATGGACTAAATCCAACCATCCGGCAAGGGCAGCGAGACCGGCCGGGTTAACGTGGCCGCCGCCGCCAGACCGCGGCTTGCCTCGGCGCCGTCCGATTGAGTATGAATAGCGGCCCGACCGTCGGCAATCCTGCCCGTGCCGGCGCCCACTCCCGCACCGGCGATAGCATGGCACGCATTGTGCAGAAATTCGGCGGCACGTCGGTCGCCACCATCGAGCGAATTCACAATGTCGCCCAGCGCGTCAAGCGCGAGGTCGATGCCGGGAATACCGTCGCCGTCGTGGTCTCGGCGATGGCCGGCACCACCGACCAGCTCGTCGAATGGACGCGCGCGACCTCGCGTCTGCACGACGCGCGCGAATACGACGCCGTGGTCGCCTCGGGCGAGCAGGTCACCGCCGGGCTTATCGCCCTGGCGCTGCAGGAGCTCGGCGTCAACGCGCGCTCCTGGCTCGGCTGGCAGGTGCCGATCCGCACCGACGGCGTTCACGGCAAGGCGCGCATCCAGGGGATCGAGACGGCGGAGCTGCTGCGCCGCATGGAAGCGGGCCAGGTTGCGGTCGTGGCCGGGTTCCAGGGGCTCGGCCCCGACAACCGCATCACCACGCTCGGCCGCGGCGGCTCCGACACCTCGGCGGTGGCGCTGGCGGCGGCGCTGGGCGCCGACCGCTGCGATATCTTCACCGATGTGGAGGGCGTCTATACCACCGACCCGCGCATCGTTGCGAAGGCGCGAAAGCTCGATAAGATCACCTACGAGGAAATGCTGGAACTGGCGACTCTCGGCGCCAAGGTGCTGCAGACGCGCTCGGTCGAAATGGCGATGAACCACCGCGTCCGGGTGCAGGTGCTCTCGAGCTTCGCCGATGTTGCCCGGAACCCTGGTGGTGGACGAGGACGAGATCGTGGAAAAGCAGGTCGTGAGCGGCATCGCCTATAGCCGCGACGAGGCCAAGATCACCCTCATCAAGGTCGCCGACCGGCCGGGCGTCGCGGCGGCGATCTTCGGCCCGCTCGCCGATCACGCGATCAATGTCGACATGATCGTGCAGAACATCTCCGATGACGGCCGCACCACCGACCTCACCTTCACCGTGGCCAAATCCGATCTCGACCGTGCCGTGAAGGTGCTCGAGGAACGGCGCGCGCAATTGGGCTATGCGGCGCTCAAGCCCGATCCCAACGTGGTCAAAATTTCGGTCATCGGCGTCGGCATGCGCAGCCATGTCGGCATCGCCAAGGAGATGTTCCAGGCGCTTGCCGAGAAGGGCATCAACATCCAGGTGATCTCGACCTCCGAAATCAAGGTGAGCGTGCTGGTCGCCGAGGAATACACCGAGCTCGCGCTGCGCGCGTTGCACACGGCCTACGGGCTCGATGCAAGCTGAGGCAGCCTCAAGGGGGCGGCGCCGGCTCGATCTGCTGTGGCGGCGCGGACGCGACTTCCTCGGCTGCGATGCGGCAATCATGGGCGGCGCCATGACCTGGGTGTCGGAGCGCAACCTCGTTGCCGCGATCTCCAATGCCGGCGGGTTCGGCGTGATCGCTTGCGGCGCGATGGGGCCGCCGCAACTCGATGCCGAGATCGCCGCGACCTTCGAGCGGACCGACCGCCCGTTCGGCGTCAATCTCATCACGCTCCATCCCGCCCTCATGGAGCTGATCGCGGTGTGCGCGGCGCGGCGCGTCAGCCACGTCGTCCTCGCCGGCGGCCTGCCCACGGCGCTGGCGGTGACCCGGCTCAAGGATGCGGGCGCGCACGTGATTTGCTTCGCGCCGGCGCTGGCGATCGCGAAGAAGCTCGTGCGCATGGGCGCGGACGCCATCATCATCGAGGGCATGGAGGCGGGCGGCCATACCGGCCCGGTCGCGACCGGCGTGCTCGCCCAGGAAATCCTGCCGCACATCACCGAGGTGCCGGTATTCGTCGCGGGCGGCATCGGCCGCGGCGAGGCGATCGTCGCCTATCTCGAGATGGGCGCCGCCGGCGTGCAGCTCGGCACGCGCTTCGTCGCGGCCCATGAATTGATCGCCCATGCGCGCTTCAAGCAGGCCTTCATCCGCGCCGGCGCGCGTGATGCCGTGCTCTCGCCGCAGCTCGACCCGCGTTTTCCCGTGATCCCGGTGCGCGCGCTCGCCAATGACGGATTGCAGGCGTTCGTGGCGCTGCAGCGCAGCGTCATCGACCGCGTCAACCGCGGCGAGATGCTGCAGAAGGAGGCGCAGCTCGAGATCGAGCATTTCTGGGCCGGCGCGCTGCGCCGTGCCGTGATCGAGGGCGATGTCGAACGCGGCTCGCTGATGGCGGGCCAGAGCGTCGGCATGGTCGCGCGCGCGCAATCGACGCGCGAGATCGTCGCCGAGCTGGTGGACCAGGCTTCCGCGGCTCTTGCCCGGCGCGAGGCGCCGCTCCTGCCGTACGAGGCAGAGGTCTGATGGAACCGTCCGCGGCGGCTCCGGGGGGATATCGCCGCGTCCTGCGCCGGCTGCGCGATACCATGGCCGGTGCCGGAACCGCGCAGCAGCGTCTCAACGCCGTCGTCCACATCATCGCCGGCGACATGGTGGCCGAGGTGTGCTCGTGCTATGTCATGCGCGCGGGCGAGGTGCTGGAGCTGTTCGCCACCGAGGGTTTGCGGCCCGAGGCCGTGCACCGCACCCGGCTCCGCGTCGGCGAGGGCCTGGTCGGCGTCATCGCCGCGACGGCGCGGCCGCTGGCGTTGGCGGATGCCCAGTCCCATCCCGATTTCGCCTATCGGCCCGAGACCGGCGAAGAGATTTTCCACTCGCTGCTGGGGGTGCCGATCTTGCGCGGCGGGCACGTGCTGGGCGTGCTCGTGGTCCAGAACCGGACGCTGCGCCACTACACCGACGACGAGGTCGAGGCGCTGCAGACCATCGCCATGATCGTCGCCGAAATGGTGGCGAGCGGCGAACTGGTCAACCCGCACGAATTGCAGCCCGCCAACGTGGTCGGGGGCGCGCAGCCGCTGCGGCTCGAAGGCGTGCGCATCAATGGCGGGCTGGCGCAAGGCGCGGCGGTGCTGCACGAACCGCGTGTCGTCATCCGGCAGGTGGTCGCCGAGCATCCGCAACAGGAACTGGAGCGGCTGCGCCGCGCCGTCACCTCGATGCAGAGTGCGATCGACGATCTCCTCGCCGCGAGCGACGTGGCCGATCACGGCGAACCCCGCGACGTGCTCGAGAGTTATCGCATGTTCGCCGCCGACCGCGGCTGGGTGCAGCGCATGACCGATGCGGTGCGCAGCGGCCTGACCGCCGAGGCGGCGGTGCAGAAGGTGCAGGAAGACACCCGCGCGCGGCTGTCGCAGGCGAGCGATCCCTATCTGCGCGAGCGGCGGGCCGATCTCGACGATCTCGCCAGCCGCCTGCAGCAGCATCTCAGCGGCCGTCAGCTGACCGCGGCTGCGGCCGATCTGCCGGACGAGTTCATCCTCATCGCCCGTGCGATGGGGCCGGCCGAGCTGCTCGATTACGACCGGCGCCGCCTCAAGGGGCTGGTGCTCGAAGAAGGCTCGCCCACCGCCCATGTCGCCATTGTCGCGCGGGCGCTCGACATTCCCGTCGTCGGTCGGGTCAACGACGTGCTGAGCCGGGTCGAGACCGGCGATCTCGTCGCCGTCGACGGCGACGACGCGGTGGTGGTGCTGCGCCCGAGCGAGGACGTGCAGCAGGCGATCGAACAGCGGCTCGACATCGTGCGCGGCGATCGCCTGCGCTATGCCACGCTGCGCGACGTGCCGGCGGAGACGCTCGACGGCGTGCGCGTCAGCTTGCAGCTCAATTCCGGCCTGCTCATCGATCTCGCCTTATCTCGACGAGACCGGTGCCGAGGGCATCGGCCTGTTCCGTACCGAGCTGCAGTACATGCTGCGCGACCGCTTCCCGACGGTCGAACAGCAGACCCAGCTTTATCGCCGCGTGCTGGAGCAGGCCGGCGACCGGCCGGTGACGTTCCGCACCCTCGACGTCGGCGGCGACAAGCTGCTGCCCTATATGCCCGACAGCGACGACGAGAACCCGGCGATGGGCTGGCGCGCCATCCGCATCGCGCTCGACCGGCCGGCGATCCTGCGGCAGCAGCTCCGGGCGCTCATCCGCGCCGCCTCGGGCCGGCGGCTGCGCGTCATGTTCCCGATGATCGCCGAAGTCGCCGAACTCGAAGCGGCGCGCGCTGTCCTCGATCTCGAATTGGAGCGCGCCTGGCGCCGCGACTGCGACCCGCTGCCGACCTCGGTCGAGGTGGGCGCCATGCTTGAAGTCCCGTCGCTGCTGTTTCAGCTCGACGCGCTCATGCCGCGGATCGATTTCCTTTCGGTCGGCACCAACGACCTGGTGCAGTTCCTCTTCGCCTGCGATCGCGGCAACCCGCAGCTCGCCGAGCGCTATGATCCGCTGTCGCCGCCGGTGCTGCGGGCGCTCGGCACCGTCGTCGCGGCGGCGGCGCGGCACCGGGTGCAGCTGGCGCTGTGCGGCGAGCTGGCGGGCGAGCCGCTCGGCGCCGCTGCGCTGGTCGGCGTCGGGTTCCGCACCCTATCGATGTCGCCGGCCTCGCTCGGCCGCGTGAAGGCGACTATTCGCAGCCTCGATCTCGCGGCGCTGTGCCAATTCCTCGCCGCCTGCGAGGCCCGGCCCAGCCACAGCCTGCGCGACAAACTGCGCGATTTCTGTGCCGATCATAGCATCGCCATTTGACGGCGCGCTGTGATTTGGTACAAGGGAATCGGCAGTTCGGGACGTCTTGCGCATGGCAAATATTGCTGCCGCTCCGGAGCCGAAGGGCCCTGCCGGCGACGACAAGGGATCGGTGTTGCGGCCGCGGGCAACCGTCGGCGATCTGCTGCGCGACGCCCGGGTCGAGCACGGGGTCGAGATCGAGACCATCGCCGCGTCGCTGCGCATTCGCGCCCCCTATCTCGCCGCGATCGAACAGGGGCGGTATGATCGCCTGCCGGGCCCGGTCTATGCGCTGGGCTTCGTCCGCGCCTATGCCCTCCATCTCGGCCTCGATGGCGACGAGGCGGTGCGGCGCTTCAAGCAGGAGGCGGCGGGGCGCCTCGACCGGCGGCGCGACCTGTCCTTTCCGATGCCGCTCACGCCGCGCAACGTCCCCGGCGGGCGGACGCTGCTCGCCGCTTTCGTTCTGGCGGTCTGCGCCTATGGCATCTGGCATTATCTGTCGACCGGCGACCGCAACCGGCCGGAACAGGTAGCGGCAGTGCCGAGCGACCTGATGCCGCCGCCGCCCCCGCTTGCCCCGGTCCCGGCCCCGGCCGCGGCGGCATCTCCGGCGCCTGCGCCGGCAGCGGTGACGGTCCCGGAGCCTGCCACCGTCCCGGCCCCAGCCTCGACCAACGCGCAGCCGCCGGCCGCTCCGGCCGCCGCAACGCCGCCGCCCGCCGCCGCCAGCGCGCCTTCGCCCGCACCGTCGGCGATCGCTGAAACGCCGCCGGGCGCTGCCGCGAGGGCGGCGCTCGCGCCACCGGCTGCGCCGCCGCCGCCTGCCGCCAATCCCGAGTCCCGCGCCGGTGACTGTCGCAACGCTCCCGCCCCCGGCGACGACGCCGGCACCCGCGCCGCCGTCCGCCGCGACCGTGGCGCCGCCGCCGGCCGAGACGCCGCCAGCGGTGGCCGTTGCGGCGCCGGCCGCGCTCCCCGCCGCCGCCCCGCCACCGGCAGCGCCGCCCCATGTCTTCGGCGCGGTCGACGGGCCGTCGCGGATAACCCTTCGCGCCGTCAAGGATTGCTGGATTTTGGTGCGCGAGTCCGATGCGGCGGCGACCGTCGTCGCCGAGCGGACGCTCCACGCCGGCGACACCTATCGGGTGCCCGATCGCCCCGGGCTCGTGCTGCGCACCGGCAATGCCTCGGGCCTCGCGGTCACGGTCGACGGCAAACCCGTTCCGGCGCTGGGCGGCACGGTGCGCAATCTGGCGCTCGATCCCGCCCGGCTGCGCGTCGGCAACAGCAGCCTCGAATAGCGCCGCGGCCGCGTCACAACGCCGTGCGGAAGGTGAGATTGATGCGGCAGCGGCCGGTCAGCGGATGGACGCCGTCGGCGAGCGGGTCGATGCCGTGGAAGACGAGCCGCGCCGGACCGCCCCACACGACGACGTCGCCGCTTACGAGCCGCAGGCGCCGCGGCCGGTCGCCGCGCTCGAGCCGCCGCCGAACAGGAAAACCGCCGGCAGGCCGAGCGAGACCGAGACGATCGGCTGCGGCGAAGTCGCGCTCGTTCTTGTCCTGGTGCAGCGTCAGCCGCGCGCCCGGCTCGTAGCGGTTGATGAGGCAGGAATCGGGCGCGAACCCGGCAAAGCCGGCCGGCCGCCGCCGCGCGTGCGGCCAGCGCGGCGAACAGCGCCGGCATCGCCGGCCACGGCTGTGCCGGTCGATCGGGATCGCGCGCCGGCATAGCGATAGCCGCGCCGGTCGGTGATCCAGCCGGCGCTGCCGCAATTGGTCATCGCCACCGACATGACGATAGCCGCCCGGCGTCGTCATGTGGCGGAACGGCGCCGCCGCCGCGATCGTCGCCAATCGCGTTCGAGCAGCGCCGGCGCCTCCTGCGCGGCGAAGCCGCGCAGCAGCACCGCGCCCGGCCCGAGCGCCTTCGGCCCCGCCATCGTGCAGCAGGTCGCCCGCGGCCGCGCCGCGGATCCGGCTCATTGCGCGTCGTGGAAGATGATGCCGAGCGTCATGCGCGGGCCGGAGCGCACCCGGCTGACGCCGTGGCGCATGGATCGCGCGATAGAAGCCGCGCGTGCCGCTGCACCGGCCGCTCGCGCACGGCAAAGACGACGCGCGTCGCCTTGGGCCAGCGGCACGACCTCGGCGCGCGACTGCCGGCGCGGCCGCTGCTCGGCCAGCACGAACTCGCCGCCGGTGAAGTCCTGCCCGGTGACGACAGGAGAATCGTCGCCTGCAGCGGAAACACATGCTCGCCGTAGAGATCCTGGTGCAGGCAGTTGTAGTCGCCGGCGCCATAGCGCAGCAGCAGCGGCGTCGGCCTGGTCTGCCCGGCGCGATGGCAGCGCGCGAGATAAGCCGCATGATCGGCGGGATAGCGCGCTGGCGATGCCGAGCGCCGCGTTCCAGCGGTTGGCGATGGCGGCGAGCGGCGGATAGAGCGCCGCGCGCAGCCGCGCCACCGTATCGGGCAGCGGATAGGCGAAATATTTGTACTCGCCTCGCCCGAAGCCGTGGCGCGCCATGACGACGCGGCTGCGAAACCGCGCGTCATCGTCATAGAGCGCGGCGAGCGCGGCGCATTCGGTCGGGCGCGAGCAGCGCCGTCAGCACGGCATAGCCGTCGGCATCGAGCTCGGCCTCGACGCTGCCGCCAGTCGAGCGCGGCGACGCCGTCGGCGCACGCGGCACGTCGCGCGGCCGCAGCGCGTCATGGCGCCGCCTCGCGCTCCAGCAGCGCGCGCTTGCGCTCGATGCCCCAGCGATAGCCGGAAAGCCCGCCGTCGATGCGCACCACGCGGTGGCAGGGGATGGCGACCGCGAGCGTGTTGGCGGCGCAGGCCTGGCCGACCGCGCGCACCGCGTTGGGCGCGCCGATGCGGCGCGCGATCTCGCCATAGGTCGCGGTCGTGCCGGCGGGGATGCGCGCGCAGCGCCTGCCACACGCGCTGCTGGAACGCGGTGCCGCGCACGTCGAGCGGCAGGTCGAGACCGGCGGCGGGCGTCTCGACGAAGCCCACGACCTTCGCGACGCAGTCGCTCGAAGCCGCGTCGCCGCCGACGAGCTCGGCCTTGGGAAAGCGGTCCTGCAGCTCGCGCGACCAGCTTCGCCGGATCGTCGCCCAGCAGGATGGCCGCCACGCCCTTGTCGGTCGCGGCGACCAGGATCGCGCCGAGCGAGCATTGGCCGACGGCGAAGCGGATCGCGGCGCCGCGGCCGCCGGCGCGGAAGCGCTGCGGCGTCATGCCGAGCATCGCTGGAGCCGCCGCATAGAAGCGGCCGCTGGAATTGAAGCCGGCGTCATAGATCGCCGCGGTCACCGTGCCGCCGCCGCGCAGCCCCGCGCGCACCCGCTGGGCGCGGTTCTGCGCCGCATATGGCGCGGGCGTGACGCCGGTCATCGCCTTGAACACGCGATGAAAATGAAACCGGCTGAGCCCCGCCGCCGCGGCCAGCGCCGCGAGGCTCGGCAGCTCCTCGGCTTCGGCGATGAGGCGGCAGGCCGTGGCCACCGCCGCCGCATGCTCGCCTCGAGCCCGGCCCGTTCGGACGGCAGCGCTTGCACGGCCGGAAGCCGGCGCGCTCGGCCGCGGCGCGGGTCGCGTGGAAGCGCACATTCGTCGCGCCGCGGCCGGCGCGCGGCGCAGGACGGCCGGCAATAGACGCCGGTCGTCGCCACCGAATAATAGAACTCGCCGTCCGCCGCCGGGTCGCGGCGCAGCACCGCCTGCCAGCGCTCGTCCGCAGTCCCATAGTCTGTCATCGCTCGACTCCATCAGAACCGTGTCTGGAGCGCAATATGAACGCGGACGCGGGTGCTGAAACTCCGGCCCTTGCTCTCGAATTCGGTGCCTTCCGCGCCCGGCTCACAGCCGGCCGAAGCGGCGCAGCACCTGCGCGAGCAGGGCATCCGCCGTTTGCGCCGTTCGCCACGCGGCCCGGCGCGCTTGTGCGAGGGCGCTCAAGCCCGGCAAGCCGTCGCTGGCGGCGATGAGCGCCTCGGCCACCGCTGCGGCCGAGAAGCCGCGGAACGTGACGCCGGCACCCTGTCCCGCGGCGAGCCCGTCGCCCATGACCGTCGCCGCCGGCGCAACGACGACGCGGCCGAGCCCCAGCGCCTCGGAGAAGACGCCCGATGCCCGCATCGCATAACGCTGCCATCGATAGGGCAGCAGGACGATGTCCGAACGCGCGAGCCGGCGCAGGAATTCCTCCTGGCCTAGCGGTCCGTAATGCAGATGGACGGTCACGGAACGGCCGGCGACACGTGCCGCCAGCGCCTCCGCCTCGCTCCTGGTGCCGAGCTGGATGCCGAAGGATCGGCCCGGCCGCCGGGCGCCGAACAGCGCGATGATGTCGGCGAGGATGTCGCTGCCCTTTTCGGCGCGGTACTCGCCGGCGACGCGGACATGGACATGCGGGATATCGGCGGCGGGCAGCGCCGCGAGCGCGTCGTCATCGCCATGAAGGGTGGCAAGCGGGCCGTCGGCGCACGGGTACGCCGAGCAGCAGCGTCAGCGCCCGCGCCAGCCGCGAATTGGTCGCGAACAGCGCCAGCCGCTGCATCGGCAGCACGGCAAGAAGCCGTTTCACGGCGTAACGGTGGTACATGACGGTGCCGCCGGTCGGCGCGCCGTTTTCGTCCGCGACCCAATCGAGGCCGGGGATGTGGAAGATGAACGCGACGGCAGGCCGGTCGCCGGGGGCAAGCCCGGCAAGCCATTGCGCCGCGCCGAACAGGTCGCGCTCGGTCGCGAAGGTGACGACGACGATGTCCGCGGACGAGACGCCGTCCTGTTCGAGCGCCCCGCAGGCAGCGGCGAATTCCTTGCCGAGCGTGAGAAAATCCGCGAGCGCCCGGCACGTCGGATCGGGTTCGAGCAGGGCATCGGGCACATGGGCAAACACCGGCCGCGCCGCGAATTCCTGCACGATCGCCGGCAGCGCGCGACGATTGACGTAAAGACGGTGGTCGATGCCATGGCTGCGGCACGATGCTGCCCAGGCCCGCGCCTCGCCGTAATGGTGGGAATGAAGATCGACCAGTCCATGGTGAATAATGAAGAGCCGCGGTCGGGTCGCGCTTGGTCCGTGATCGTGTGGCGTGCGCTGTGACATTTTTCGCCCGCCGATGATGGCGGGCGTGCGCGGGCGCTGTAAAGCGCACCGCATCGATCGCGCAAGGCAGCGCGGCTTTGCCGCTGCGGGCGAATCGCGCTATAAGGCGGGTGCGGACGCAGGAAAGGCAAGGTCGAGGCGATGAGCATCAGACCCTATCGCGATATCGTGCGGCGGCGCTGCCGCCAGATTTATGTCGGTTCTGTTGCCGGTGGGCGGCGATGCACCCATCACCGTGCAGTCGATGACCAACACGCTGACCCATGACGTGAAGGCGACGGTGGCGCAGATCCAGGCGCTGGAGCGCGCCGGCGCCGACATCGTGCGCGTCTCCTGTCCCGACCAGGAATCGGCGCTGGCGCTGAAGCAGATCGTGCCGCAGGTCAGCGTGCCGATCGTCGCCGACATCCATTTCCACTACCGGCGCGCGATCGAGGCGGCCGAGAGCGGCGCCGCGTGCCTGCGGATCAATCCCGGCAATATCGGCTCCTCCGAGCGCGTCAAGGAAGTGGTGAAGGCGGCGAAGGATCACGGCTGCTCGATGCGGATCGGCGTCAATGCCGGCTCGCTCGAGCGCGATCTGCTCGAGCGCTACGGCGAGCCTTGCCCCGAGGCCATGGTCGAGAGCGCGCTCAACCACGCCAAGATTCTCGAGGACAACGATTTCTTCGAGTTCAAGATCTCGTGCAAGGCGTCCGACGTGTTCCTCGCCGTGGCGGCCTATCAGCAGCTTGCCGAGGCGTGCGACTATCCGCTTCATCTCGGCATCACCGAGGCCGGCGGGCTGATGGGCGGCACGGTGAAGTCGGCGATCGGGATGGGCTCGCTGCTGTGGGCCGGGATCGGCGACACGATCCGCGTCTCGCTGTCGGCCGATCCGGTCGAGGAGATCAAGGTCGGGTTCGACATCCTGAAATCGCTCGGCCTGCGGCGGCGCGGCGTCACCGTCATCTCGTGCCCCTCCTGCGCGCGCCAGCAATTCGAGGTGATCAAGACGGTGGAGGCGCTGGAGCTGCGTCTGGCGCACATCACCACGCCGATGACGCTGTCCGTCATCGGCTGCGTCGTCAACGGGCCGGGCGAGGCGCGCGAGACCGATATCGGCTTCACCGGCGGCGGCCACGGCACGCATCAGGTCTATCTCGCCGGCGTGCCGGCGCATCGGCTCAAGGACGAGAGCATCGTCGATCACCTCGTCGCGCTGGTCGAGGCGAAGGCGGCCGAGATCGAGCGCGCGAAGACCGAAGCCGCGCCGGCCGAGGCGCCGGCCGAATGACGCGCTGAACCGCTGCCGCGACCGATGCCCGCCCTCCAGCCGGTTCGCGGCACGCAGGATCTGCTGCCCTCCGAGCAGCGCCGCCATCGCTTCGTCATCGACACCGCGCGCGCGGTCGCCG
The DNA here is from genome assembly GCA_963721625.1 of uncultured Alphaproteobacteria bacterium. Lineage (GTDB taxonomy): Bacteria > Pseudomonadota > Alphaproteobacteria > ATCC43930 > CGMCC-115725 > DATJLY01. The sequence continues at coordinate 18,875 of CAVRKF010000018.1, read as the reverse complement.
CGCGCTATGGCTATACCGAGGTCGCCACCCCGATCTTTGAATTCACCGAGGTCTTCGCGCGGCCGATCGGCGAGGCGACGGACATCGTCCAAAAAGAGATGTACACCTTCCGCGACCGCGGCGACGAAGAGATCACGCTCCGGCCGGAATACACCGCCGGCATCGTCCGCGCGATCATCTCCAACGGTCTGACGCAAAGCCTGCCGCTCAGGTTCTTCGCCAGCGGTCCGATGTTCCGCTACGAGCGCCCGCAGAAGGGCCGCTTCCGCCAGTTCCATCAGATCGATGTCGAGCTCGTCGGCGTGGCGCAGCCGCTGGGCGATGTCGAGGCGATCGCCCTCGGCGCCGACATTCTCGATGCGCTGGGCGTGCGCGCGCAGACCGAGCTCGAGCTCAATACGCTCGGCGACGCGGCAAGCCGGCACGCCTATCGCGCCGCACTCGTCGCTTTCTACCAGCGGCGCCGCAGCGAATTGAGCGAGGACAGCCGCGAGCGGCTCGAGCGCAATCCGCTGCGGATTCTCGACTCCAAAGATCCCGGCGATCAGCGCGTCAACGAGGATGCCCCGTCCTTCGCCGCGTTTCTCACCACCGAGGCGCACGATTTCTTCGCCGCTGTGCGCCGCGGCCTCGACCGGCTCGGCATCGAGTATCGTCTCAATCCGCGATTGGTGCGCGGGCTCGATTACTATTGCCACACCGCATTCGAGTTCGTGACCCGGGCGCTGGGCGCGCAAGGCACGGTGCTGGGCGGCGGCCGTTATGACGGGCTGATGGGCGTCATGGGCGGGCCCGAGACGCCGGGCGTCGGCTGGGCGGCGGGGATCGAGCGCCTGGCGCTTCTCATTGCCGAGCCGGCCGCCCCGCTGCGCCCGATCGCGCTGGTGCCGCTGGGCGAGGCCGCCGAGACGCGAGCGCTGGTGCTGGCGTACGAGTTGCGGCATGCGGGCTTCTCGGTCGATCTCGGCTATTCCGGCAATTTGCGTCGCCGCCTCGTGCGGGCCGACAAGATCAAGGCGCGCGCCGCCGTCATTCTCGGCGACAACGAACTCGCCCGCGATGCGGCCACGCTCCGCGACCTCGACAGCGGCGAGCAGACCGAAGTGCCGCTCGATGATCTTGCCGAGCGGCTGATATCCTTTCGCTAGAAAAAATTAGCGCCGGATAAATATCGCGCGGGTTCGGCGCCGCCGGCCCGAAACGGCGCTGCAGGCGCCAAAAATGCCCCTTGCCGCCGCCGCATTCGATCGTATGGTAAAAGACTATTATTGATTTACTTGCGAACCCAATGTTACTAGTTTCGCGTGGGGGCACACAGGCGGGAAATATGTCTGATGGAAGACCCTCGGAGATATGTCTGATGGAAGACCCTCAAAGACGGCCGGTTACGATCGCATGCGGCTTGGAAGATCTGGCCGTCTTTCTTCGCAGCGCCGGCTTCGCTGAGGCCGCCAGCCTGGTGGAGCTTGCCGCGCTTTCCGCACGGGACGAGATCGCGCATGCCGCCGGGCTGCGTCACGCCAAAGAAAAGGACAACCCAAGGCGAGGGGCGGCATCGCCGCCGCATTCGGGACCGCGTCCGGCAGGGCTGGAACCGTTGGGACGAAGCAGTAATATGCGTTGATGGTTTTCGAGGACCCGATCGGCGCTGTAATCCGGCCCGGGCTTCGCGTGGCCGCTTGACCGCGGCGCGGCGATGTCCCGTGCCCTTGCGGTGGTCGGCCTCAATCATCGTACCAGCCCGCCGGCGCTGCGCGATCGCTTCACCCTGTTCGAGGATGACGGCGACGGCGCGCTCGAGGCGTTGCGGGCGGCCGGACTGCACGAGGCGGTGCTGATTGCGACCTGTGACCGGATCGAGCTGTGGAGCCACGACGATCGTGCCGGCGGGCTGTTCGTGGCGCTGGCCGCCGCGCGCCTGGGGACGTCGGAGGAAGCCGTCGCCGCTGCCCTCTATCGCCATGAGGGTGACGCGGCGCTGAAACATCTTTTCGCGGTGGCAAGTTCGCTCGACAGTTCCGTCGTCGGCGAACCCCATGTGCTGGGTCAGGTGCGGGCGGCGCATCGCGCCGCGGCGGCGCTCGGCCTCGCCGGGCCGGCGCTCGAGCTGGAATTCGCCGCCGCCTTCGCCTGTGCGCGCCGCGTGCGCCGCGACACCGGCATTGCCGAGCGGCCGGTCTCGCTCGCCGCCGCGGCGCTCGCGCTCGCGCGCGACATTCACGGCGCGCTCGACCGCCGCGCGGCCGTGCTGCTCGGCCCCTCGGAGATGGGCGAACTGATGGCCGAGCAGTTCCGCCGCGCCGGACTGCAGCGGCTGGTGGTTTGCGGCCCCGACATCCGCGCCGAACGCGCGGCCGTGCGGCTCGCGTGCAATTACGAGCCGCTCGACGCGCTCGATGATGCGCTCGCCGCCGCCGACATCGTCATCGCCGCCCTCGGCACCGGCCGCACCGTTTTGACCCCGCGGCTGATGACCGCGACATTGCGGCGGCGCCCGCTCAGGCCCATCTTCGTCATCGATGCCGCGATCCCCGCCGATGCCGATCCGGCGATCGACGCGCTCGACGGCGTTTTCCGCTACGATCTCGCCGATCTCGAACGGGTGGCCCTGGCGGGGCGGGCGGATCGTGCCGCCGCCGCTGCCGCGGCGTGGCGCATCGTCGCCGACGAGCTGCGCGCCTTCCGGGCCGATGACGCGGCACGGCGGATCGTCCCGGCGGTGGTGGCGCTGCGGCGCCATTTCGAGCGCGTGCGCGCGGCGGTGATGGCGGAGAAGGGGCACGACGCCGAGGCGGCGACGCGGCTCCTGGTCAACCGCTTGCTGCACGAACCGGTGGCGGCGCTGCGCGACCTCGCCGCCGGCGCCGGCGACCGGGAAGGGCTCGAGGCTCTGTTGCGCCGGCTGTTCCGGCTCGACGGCGAGGAGGATGAGGGGTGAGCGAAGGCGCTTTGGAGGGAATGCTCGACCGGGTGGTGCGGCGGCACGCGGAACTCGCCGATGTGCTCGCCAACCCGGCGCGGCTCGGCGGCGACTTTGCCCGGCTGTCCAAGGAATACAGCGATCTCGCGCCGCTGGTCGAGACCATCGCCGGGCTCAAGAAGGCGCGCCTCGAACGCGCCGAGCTCGCGGCGCTGGCCGGGGAGGGCGATCCCGAGATGCGGGCGCTTGCGGCCAGCGAGCTCGCCGCGCTGGACAAGCGCCTCCCCGCGCTCGAGCACGGCGTGCGGCTGATGCTGCTGCCCAAGGACGAGGCCGACGAGCGCAATGCCATCCTCGAGATGCGCGCCGGCACCGGCGGCGACGAGGCGGCGCTGTTCGCCGCCGATCTCTTCCGCATGTATCAGCGTTATGCCGCGCTGCACGGCTGGCGCTTCGAGGTGATGGCGATGTCGGAGACCGGGCATCGGCGGCTTCAAGGAAGCGATCGTCTCGGTCTCCGGCCGCAACGTGTTCGAGCGCCTGAAATTCGAATCGGGCGTGCATCGGGTGCAGCGCGTGCCCGCGACCGAGGGATCGGGCCGCATCCATACCTCGGCCGCGACGGTCGCGGTGCTGCCCGAAGCCGAGGAGGTCGACATCCAAATCGACGACAAGGACCTGCGCATCGACGTGTTCCGCTCGAGCGGCCCGGGCGGCCAGTCGGTCAACACCACCGACAGCGCGGTGCGCATCACCCATCTGCCGACCGGCATCGTGGTGCAGCAGCAGGACGAGAAATCGCAGCACAAGAACAAGGCCAAGGCGCTGAAGGTGCTGCGCGCGCGCCTCTACGAGCGCGAGCGCGAGGCGGCGGCCGCGGCGCGGGCGCAGTCGCGCAAGAGCCAGGTCGGCAGCGGCGACCGCTCGGAGCGCATCCGCACCTATAATTTCCCGCAGGGCCGCGTCACCGACCACCGCATCAACCTCACGCTCTACAAGATCGACAAGGTGCATGAACGGCGAGGCGCTCGACGAGTTCATCGACGCGCTGATCGCCGAGGACCAGGCGGCGCGCCTCGCCGAGGCCGAATGAGCGCCGGCACCGGCATCGCGACGGAAGCCACCATCGGCGCCGCGGTGGCGGCGGCCCAGACGCGGCTCGAAGCGGCCGGGGTCGAGTCGCCGCGGCGCGACGCCCGCCGGCTGATGGCGCTGGCGGCCGGGCTCGATGATGCCGCGATATTGGGCTATCCGGAACGTGCCGCTCCCGGCGGCCGCAGCGGAGCGCTTGGCGCAGTTTGTCGCCCGGCGCGCCCGGCGCGAGCCGGTGGCGCGCATCGCCGGCGAGCGCGAATTCTGGAGCCTCGCCTTTGCCCTGTCGCCGGCCACGCTCGAGCCCCGGCCCGATAGCGAGACCGTGGTGGCGGCGGTGCTGGCGCGCCTGGCCGATCGCACGGCGGCCATCCGGCTGCTCGACCTCGGCACCGGCTCCGGATGCCTGCTGCTGGCGTTGCTCAGCGAGGTGCCGCGGGCGGTCGGCTTCGGCATCGACCTCCTGCCCGCCGCCGCCGCCATGGCGCGCCGGAATGCCGCGGCCATGGGCTTGGAATCACGGGCTTTTTTCGCCGCCGGTCGGTGGGCGTCGGGGCTGGCCGCGAAGGTCGACGTGGTAGTGGCGAATCCGCCTTATATCCCGACCGCCGCCATCGCGACGCTGGCGCCCGAGGTCGCGCGCTATGATCCGGTGCAGGCGCTCGACGGCGGCAGCGACGGGTTGCAGGCCTATCGCGACCTCGCGCCGCAAATCGCCGGCCTGCTCCTGCCCGCGGGCTTCGCCTGTCTCGAACTGGGTGAGGGGCAGGCTGCTGCCGTGGCCGAAATATTTGCCGCCGCGGGACTTGACGCTGTCGCGCTTCATCGCGACTTGGGAGGGGCGGAGCGTTGTATCGTCGTGGCGCCCCGGCAGTCGGGCCGAGAGCCCCCTACTGCAAAAAACTATTGGAATAGCCACACTTCCCGTCTAGGGTGGGCGTGACCTAACGACATCGAGCCACAGGCTCTTGCGCCCGTTCGGCGCCGGCACCTCCCCCCCGTCAGGTGCCGCCCGTCCCGTGCGACGGACACCAGGGGGTCCTACTCAACAAAACAAAGTCGTGAACGATGCATCGCGATTTCAAAGGCGTCATGAGACCAGGTCAGAACAAGCGGTCTCGCAACCGCAGCAACAACAACAACATGAACGGTCAGCAGCACCCCAACAACCGTCCGCGGCCGCCCAACCGCATGCAGACCTTCGACAGCAGCGGGCCGAACGTGAAAATTCGCGGCAACGCCTATCAGGTGTTCGAGCGCTACATCGCGCTCGCGCGCGAAGCCTCCACCTCGGGCGACCGCATCGCGGCAGAAAATCTATATCAGCATGCGGAGCACTATTTCCGCATCATGAATGCCAACGGCGAAGGTTACGGCAATTCGCAGTCATCGCGGCCGATGACCCCGGCCGATACCGAGATGAACGGCGGCGATTTTGACGGCGACGGCGACGGCAGCGAGGCGCAAGCCACGGTCCCGCCGCCGGCCGAGCCGGACACACCGCCGAACTGACGGCCGCAGCACCGCCGCGACAAAGGGGCACGCGAGGGTTGAGACCTTGCGTGCCGCGGCGGTGCACCCATATCTGAGGTGAAGGACGTGTGGCGTTGCCTCGAAGAGGGACGCGTGCGTCGGTTCAACGTGTGGGGCGGTCATGGATTTCGAGAAATATACCGAGCGCTCAAAGGGTTTCGTGCAGGCGGCGCAAACCCTGGCGCAACGGCGTGGACACCAGCAGATCACGCCGGAGCATCTCCTCAAGGTTCTGCTCGACGACAAGGAAGGGCTTGCCGCCAATCTGATTGGCGCGGCGGGCGGCAATGCGCGCGAGGTCGCGGCGGCAGCCGACGCCGTGCTCGACAAACTGCCGCGCATCGAGGGCTCGGGCGCGGGCCAGGTTTTCCTCGCACCGGAAATGGCGCGGCTTTTCGGCGAGGCCGAGAAGGTCGCGGAGAAGGCCGGCGACAGTTTCGTCACCGTCGAGCGCCTGTTGCTGGCGATGACGCTGCAAAAGGAGACGCCGGCGGCGAAGGCGCTGGCGGCGGCAGGCGTCACCGCACAGAACCTCAACCGGGCCATCGAGACGGTGCGCAAGGGCCGGCACGCCGACACCGCCTCGGCCGAGGAGGGCTATGACGCGCTCAAGAAATACGCGCGCGATCTGACCGCGCAGGCGCGTGACGGCAAGCTCGATCCGGTGATCGGGCGCGACGAAGAGATCCGCCGCACCGTGCAGGTCCTGTCGCGCCGTACCAAGAACAATCCCGTCCTGATCGGCGAGCCGGGCGTCGGCAAGACCGCGATCGTCGAGGGCCTGGCGCTCCGGATCGCGCATGGCGACGTGCCCGACAGCCTCAAGGACAAGCGGCTCCTGGCGCTCGACTTGGGCGCACTCATCGCCGGCGCCAAGTTCCGCGGCGAATTCGAAGAGCGACTCAAGGCCGTGCTCGCCGAGATCACCGCCGCCGAAGGCGAGATCATCGTCTTCATCGACGAGCTGCACACGCTCGTCGGCGCCGGCAAGGCCGAAGGCGCGATGGACGCCTCGAACATGCTGAAGCCGGCGCTGGCGCGGGGCGAGCTGCATTGCGTCGGCGCCACCACGCTCGACGAGTACCGCAAGCATATCGAGAAGGACGCGGCTTTGGCCCGGCGCTTCCAGCCGGTCTTCGTCGGCGAGCCCTCGGTCGAGGACACGATCTCGATCCTGCGCGGCATCAAGGAGAAGTACGAGCTTCATCACCACGTCCGCATCACCGACGGCGCCATCGTCGCCGCCGCGACGCTGTCGAACCGCTACATCACCGACCGGTTCTTGCCGGACAAGGCGATCGACCTCATGGACGAGGCCGCGGCGCGGCTGCGGATGGAGGCGGAATCGAAGCCCGAGGAGATCGACGAGCTCGATCGCCGCATCGTCCAGCTCGAGATCGAGCGGGCGGCGCTGCAGAAGGAGCACGATGCGGCCTCGCGCGACCGGCTGGAACGGCTGGTCGAGGAGCTCGACGAGCTGAAGAAGGAATCGGCAGAGCTGACCGCGCAATGGCGCGCCGAGAAGGCTGAGCTCGCGAGCGCGCAGAAGCTGAAGGAACAGCTCGATCAGGCACGCGTCGAGCTGGAGCAGGCGACGCGCCGCGGCGACTTCACCCGCGCCGGCGAACTGACCCACGTCGTCATCCGCGATCTCGAGCGCAAGCTCAAGGAGGCCGAGGGCGCGGAAAGCCATCGCATGATCGAAGAGGCCGTCACCGCCCAGCATATTGCCGGGGTGGTGTCGCGCTGGACCGGCATTCCGGTCGACAAGATGCTCGAGGGCGAACGCGACAAGCTCCTGTCGATGGAGAACAACCTGCGCCGCCGCGTCATCGGCCAGGACGAAGCCGTGGTGGCGGTGGCGAACGCGATCCGCCGCGCCCGCGCCGGGCTCCAGGATCCGAACCGGCCGGTCGGCTCGTTCCTATTTCTCGGTCCGACCGGCGTCGGCAAGACCGAGCTCGCCAAGGCGCTGGCCGAATTCCTGTTCGACGACGACGGCGCGATGATCCGGATCGACATGTCGGAATACATGGAAAAGCATTCGGTCTCGCGCCTCATCGGCGCGCCGCCGGGCTATGTCGGCTATGACGAGGGCGGCGCGCTCACCGAGGCGGTGCGGCGCCGGCCCTATCAGGTGATCCTGTTCGACGAGGTCGAGAAGGCGCATCCCGACGTCTTCAACGTCCTGCTGCAGGTCTTGGATGACGGGCGCCTCACCGACGGGCAGGGCCGTACGGTCGATTTCCGCAACACGCTGATCGTGCTGACCTCGAATCTCGGCAGCGAGATTCTCGCCACGCTGCCCGAGGGCAAGGAGGTCGCCTCGGTGCGCGAGAGCGTGATGGAGATGGTGCGCGCCGCGTTCCGGCCCGAATTCCTCAACCGGCTCGACGAGATCCTGATCTTCCGCCGCCTGTCGCGCGACGACATGAAGGGGATCGTCGACATCCAGCTCCGGCGGCTGGACAAGCTGCTCGCCGACCGCAAGATCACGCTCGCGCTCGACGACAAGGCGCGGGCCTGGCTCGCCGAGGCGGGCTACGATCCGGTCTATGGTGCGCGGCCGTTGAAGCGGGCGATCCAGCGCTCGCTGCAGAACCCGCTCGCCGAGCTGATCCTCAAGGGCCAGATCGTCGATGGCGAGACCGTCGCCGTCACCACCGGCGAAGGCGGACTTGCCATCGCCGGCGCGGTGGCGAAGGCGGCATAGCGGCAGCGCGCGCAAACGGCACCGCGTCGAGCGCGAGGGCGAGCCCGATCGCGCCGGCGCCCAGCGCGAACAGCAGCGCATAGCTGCCGCTCGCGGCAATGAGGAACGAGCAGCCATAGGCCGCCGCCGCCTGGCCCAGCGCCCAGGCGGTGGTGGCGATGCTCCAGGCGGACTGCTGGGTCGCGATGTCGGGTCCGGCAAGCTCGCGGGCGCGGCCGAGGACGAGTGCCGTGATCCCGGGCACGAACAAGCCGGCGACGACGCTCGACAGCACGAGCGCCACGGTCGCGGTGGCGACCGCCGGTGCCGCGACCGCGAACGCCTGGACGATATAGGCGAGCCGCACCGCCGCCACGAAGCCGGTGCGATCGGCCAGCCACCCGAGAATGACCGGTCCGCACAGGGCGCCGAGGCCGAACAGCACCCAGTAATGCGCGCCCGCGTCGATGCCTCGGCCCAGCCCGCGGGCGACGAAATCGACGAGAAAGACCATGTGCGGCACCAGCCCGGCGGCGTTGAGCGCGTAGCCGACGTAAAGCGCCAGCAATGCCGGATGCCAGGCCGCGCCGCGCCGTTCCAGCGTCGTCATCGCCGGTGCCGCCTGCTGCGGCCAGCCGCGCCAGGCAACGAGCGTCAGCGCCAGGGCGAGCGCGCCCAACCCGCTCCAGGTTGCCGCCAGGCCCCACTGCAGCAACAGCGGCACCAGGCTCCCCGACCCGGCGATGCCGAAGGCCACGCCGGTCATGATGATGCCGCCCGCGAGCCCGCGCCGCGCCGCCGGCACATGCGGCAGCACCAGCGGCGCCGCCAGCACCATCAGCACCGCGCCCGCGAAACCCGCGGCAAAGCGCCAGAGAAAGAACCAGGAGAACGACACCGGCGCGACGCAGGCGAAGAACGAAACGGTTGCCAGCACCGACATGAAGCGCAGCAGCGCCGGCGCCCGCGCAAATTTCGTCAACGTCCGCGCCAGCAAGGCGCCGACGAGATAGCCCGCGAGATTGGCGGCGCCGAGATAGGCGGCATCGCCGGCGCTGAACCAGCCCGCGTTCACCAGCGCCGGAATGAGCGGCGAATAGGCGAAGCGCGCGAGACCGATGCCGACGAAGAGCGCACACATCGCCGCGAACGTCGCCCGCCACGCGCCGACCCCGGCGCCGCCGGCCTGCGTCTCGGAATGGGACATGGGCTCCCGACCCCTTTGCGCCGCGAGGTTACGCCGCGCCGCGTTTCCTGCCCAGGCAACATGCGCGCTGCCTATTGCGAGGGCACGGGCACCGGCGCGGACGTGCGGCCGGGGCGAATTCCTGCTGGCACGGCGCTTGCGTCGCGGCACGGCGCAGGAGGCCTGAAGGAGGCGAGCCATGACGCGTGCCGAACTCACGGAGAAAATCGCCGTCATCCGGCGCAAGAAAGGGCTCAGCTGGCGCGCGATCTGCGCCGCGATGGGGCCGGGCTCGCCGGTCTATTACACCGCGGCCTTGCAGGGCCAGATGCGGCTTGCGCCCGAAGAGGCGGCGGCGGCCGGGCGCGTGCTGGGGCTGACCGAGGACGAGGTGCTGCTGCTGCAGGAGAGTCCCTGGCGCGGTTCGCTGCCGGCCGCCATCCCGACCGATCCGCTGATCTATCGCTTCTATGAGATCATGCAGGTCTATGGCACGACGCTCAAGGCGCTCATTCAGGAAGAGTTCGGCGACGGCATCATGAGTGCGATCGATTTCGATCTCGCGCTCGAGCGCCAGCCCGATCCCAAGGGCGACCGCGTGCGCGTCGTCATGAGCGGCAAATTCCTCCCCTACAAACATTTCTGAGATCGGCGCTCAAACCTCGCGGCCGATCAGCCGGTCGAGCGAATAGCGCCCGCCCCCGCCCCAGACGATGGCGAACATGACGAGTGCCCACATCGTGATGTCGGAGATGGCGCGGTGGTTGGGGATGAACACGGCAAAGATGACCACCGCCAGCTCGATCGTGAACAGCAGCGCGACGAGTCGCGTCAGCAAGCCGACGGCGAGCATCACGCCGCCGATCAATTCGAGCCCGGCGATGAACCAGAACCAGCCCCCCGCCGGATGAAAGCCAAGCTTGCCGATGAGCGCCGCGACCGCCTGGTGCGTCTTCGGGTCGGTGAGTTTCTGCCAGCCGCGCGGCACCATCGGAAAGGCAACGGCGACGCGGATGAAAGGGTAGGAGAATTGGCCGAGGATGTCGTAAAGCGGCTTCAGCGCGGGGATGAAGGGCCGCGTCTCGCCCGTTGCGTCTTCCATGGCTGATTTCCGATCCTGATGCGGCACGGACGATACCGGTCAAGCTGCCGCGACGCAGCCGCAACCCGCCGGCATCACGCAAAATTGAGGACTTCTCAGGCGAGGTCGCCGGCCCAGTCGCGGGTTTCGGCGATCGTCTTCAGGCGATTGAGAAACGCGGCGGAATAGGCGCCGTCGAAGGCGCGATGGTCGAAGCTCTGGCCGACGATGGCGACGGGGCGCGCGGCGATGGCGTCGCCGTGCTCGGTCTCGACCACGGTGGCGCGCTTGCGCACGGCGTCGAAGCGACAGGATCGCGACCTGCGGCATGTTGATGATCGGCGCGGTGAAGAGCGTGCCGAAGCTGCCGTTGTTGGAGATCGCTATAGGTTCCGCCCTCGATGTCGGCGGGCATGAGCTTGCCCTCGCGCGCCTTCGCCACCTGGCGCGCGATCGCCTTGGCGAGGCCGCCCGCCGTCATCTCGTCGGCATGCGCCACCACCGGCACGATCAGTCCCTCATGCGCGAGATCGACGGCGATGCCGAGATGGACGTCGCGATGCAGCACGAGATCGGTCGCGCTCGAAGGCGGCGTTGATGCGGGGAAACGCGGCGATGGCGAGACAGGCGGCGCGGGCGATGAACGGCAGATAAGTCAGCGCGATGCCGTGCGCGCGCCGCGAATTCGCTCCTTCGCCGCCTGGCGCGCGCGTTCGATGGCGGAGAAATCGATCTCCACCGCCTGATAGACGTGCGGGATCGTGCGCCACGCCTCGGCGAGCCGGAGCGCGGTGCTGCGCGCGCATGCGGTTCAACGGTTCGATCGACTCGGCCGCGCGCGGCCCCGGGGCTTCGGCGGCGCGCGGCGTGGGGATCGCGGTCTGCGCCGGTGCCGCGCGCACATCCGCCGCGGCGATGCGCCGGCCGCCGCGCGCCTGCACCGCCGCGGCGATGGCGGCGAGATCGTGTCCGCCTTCCGTGACGAGCCGGCGCGCGAGCGGCGTCACCTTGAGGCCGAGCGGCGCGCCGGCGCCGCCAAAGGCCGCGCTCGGGCGTGCGCATCTCGGCGAAGGGCGCCAGCGTCGGGGCCAGACGCGCCGCGCCATTGCCGCCCGATGCGGCCGCGGCCGCGCGCGGCGCCGCGGCGGCGCTGCCCAGCACCGCGAGCACCGTTCCCACCGGGACGGTCTCGCCGGCGGCGACGCGGATCTCGGCGAGGATGCCGCTCTGCGATCGCCTGCACCTCCATCGTCACCTTGTCGGTCTCGATCTCGAACAGGTTCTCGCCGGCGGCGACGGTGTCGCCCACGGTCTTGAACCAGGCCGCAACCTTGCCCTCGGTCACCGTCTCGCCGAGCTGCGGCATGATCACGTCCATGGCGCGCTACCAGGTGACCGAGACGTATTGCGTCTCGAGGAATTCGAGCATGCCCTCATGCGCGCCCTCGCGGCCGAGCCCCGACTGCTTGGCCCCGCCGAAGGGCGCGGCCGGGATCCGATACGACGCCGCGGTTGAGGCCGACCATGCCGGCCTCGAGCCGCTCCGGACAGGCGCAGGCCGCGCGCCAAGTCGCGCGTGTAGAGATAGGAGACGAGGCCGTATTCGGTGGCGTTCGCCTTGGCGATCGCCTCGTCCTCGGTGCGGAATTTCTGCGATCGGCGCGACCGGCCCGAAAATCTCTTCGCTCGAGGCAGAGCGCATCGTCGGGGACGTTCACCAGCACGGTCGGCGGATAATAAAACCCGGTGCCGCGCGGCCGCTCGCCGCCGACGACGGCGCGCGCGCCCTTGCCGAGCGCATCCTCGACGAGATGGGCGACCTTGTCGCGCGTGTCGGCATTGACGAGCGGGCCGACGGCAACGCCGTCGTCGAGCCCGTTGCCCATTTTGAGCGCCTTCATCTGCGCCGCGAATTTCGCGACGAACGCGTCATGCACCGCTCTCGTGGACATAGAAGCGGTTGGCCGAGGTGCAGGCCTCGCCCATGTTGCGCATCTTGGCGATCATCGCGCCCTCGACCGCGGCGTCGAGATCGGCGTCCTCGAACACCAGGAACGGCGCGTTGCCGCCCAGCTCCATCGCCGGGCGCACCACCATGTCCGCCGCCTCGTGCAGCAGCCGCCGCCCGACCTCGGTCGAGCCGGTGAACGAGATGACGCGCACGCGCGGGTCGTGCAGCATGGTGCGCACGACCGCGCCCGATTTGCGCGACGGCAGGATGTTGACCGCCGCCCGCCGGCACGCCCGCCTCGGCGAGAAGCTCGGCCATCGGCGAGCATGGTGAGCGGCGTCTCCGAGGCCGGCTTCAGCACCATGGTGCAGCCCGCGGCGAGCGCCGGCGCGATCTTGCGCGTGCCCATCGCGGCGGGGAAGTTCCATGGCGTCACCATCACCGCGATGCCCGCCGGCTTGTGCTGCACCAGGATGCGCGCACCGGTCGAAGGCGCGCGCGACACCTCGCCGATGTTGCGCGGCGCCTCCTCGGCGTACCAGCGGAAGAATTCGGCGGCATAGGCGGCCTCGGCGCGGGAATCGAGCAGCGCCTTGCCGTTCTCGAGCGTCATCAGGCGCGCGAAATATTCCTTCTTCGCGGTGAACAGCTCGAACGCCTTGCGCAGCACTTCGCCGCGCTCGCGCGGCGTGCGCGCCGCCCAGCCGTCGAAGGCGGCGGCGGCGGCATCGACCGCCGCTTGCGCGTCTTGCGATGGTGCCGTCGGCGACCGACGCGATGACCTGCTCGGTCGCGGGATCGTAGACATCGAATCGGCCGCCGTCCGAAGCGGGGCGGAACTTGCCGCCGATATAGAGGTCGGTCGGCGCGTCGATCTTGGGCTCGTTCCTCATCGCATGTCCCTCACGGTTTCAGGCTGCGGCGGATCGTCTCGACGATGCGCGGCACGGTCGGCAGCGCCAGATCCTCGAGATTGTCCGCCGCCGGCAGCGGAATATGGGGCGTGGTGATGCGCACGACCGGCCCGTCGAGGTCCCAGAAGGCTTCGTCCGCGACGATCGAGGCGATCTCCGCGCCCCAGCCGCACAGCCGCGGATTCTCCTCGACCGTATAGAGCCGCCCGGTGCGGGCGAGCGAAGCGAGAATGGTCCTGGTGTCGAGCGGCACCAGCGAGCGCACATCGATCACCTCGACCTCGATGCCGTCCTCGCGCGCCAGGATCTCGGCCGCGGCGAGCGCGCGCGAGACCATGAGCGCCAGCGCCAGCACGGTGGCGTCGCGCCCCGGCCGCACGATCTTCGCGCGTGCCGAGCCGGTCGAGGATCTCGCCGTCGGGCACCTCGCCCTTGGTGGCATAAAGCGATTTATGCTCGAAGAAGATCACCGGATCGGGATCGCGCACCGCGGCGGCCAGGAGCCCGATCACGTCGACGCGGCGTCGACGGCGCCACCACTTTGAGGCCGGGGATCATCATCGCCCAGTTCTCGACGCTCTGGCTGTGCTGGGCGCCGAAGCGCGAGCCGGCGCCGTTGCCGGTGCGCACCACCAGCGGGCATTTGATCTGCCCGTTCGACATGTAGCGCGCCTTCGGGATCTCGTTGGCGATGTAGTCGAAGCAGACGGCGAGGAAGTCCGAGAACATGATCTCGGCGATCGGCTTCAAGCCCGGTCATCGCCGCGCCCATCGCCGCGCCGAGGATCGCCTGCTCGGAAATCGGCGTGTCGCGCACGCGCCTGGGCCCGAACTGCTCGAGCAGTCCCGACCGTCGCCTTGAACACGCCGCCCGCGGCCGCGACGTCCTCGCCCAGGAACACGACGTCGGGGTCGCGCGCCATCTCCTGGGCGATGCCGCGCGCCACCGCGTCGCGATAGGTCAGTTCCGCCATGCCCAGCCTCCGTCGGCATAGACATCGGTGGTGAGAATTTCCTCGGGCGGCGGCGGCGCGGCCTTGCACAGCTCGGTCGCCTCGTCGACCTTGCGCCGCGATTCCGTCTCGATCGCGCGCGATCGCCGCCGCAGCGAAGCCGAACTCGATGAGGCGGCTGGCGGTAGAGCTTGACCGGATCGCGCTTCAAGCCAGTCCTCGAGCTCGCCCGGCGGGCGGTATTTCGCGGGATCGGCGCGCGAATGGCCGCTATGGCGATAGGTCATGCATTCGATCAGCGACGGACCCTCGCCGGCGCGGGCGCGGGCATAGGCGGCGCCGCGCGGCGCGATAGACCGCGTCGGCGTCGTTGCCGTCGATGACGATGCGCGCAAGCCCATAGGCGGCGGCGCGGTCGGCGGCGGGATGCGCGACCGCGGTGACGCTGGCGATCGGCGTGTATTCCATATAAAGGTTGTTCTCGCAAACGAATACCACCGGCAGCTTCCACGTCGCGGCGAAATTGAGCGCCTCGTGAAAGGCGCCGATATTGGTCGTGCCGTCGCCGAAGAAGCACACCGCGACCTCCTTGTCGCCGTGATACTGCGCGCGCCAGGCGGCGCCGCAGGCGATCGGCAGATGCGCGCCGACGATGGCATAGGAGCCCATCACGCCGTGCGCGACCGAGGTGAGATGCATCGAGCCGCCCTTGCCGCGCATCAGGCCGTTGTCGCGCTGCATCAGCTCGCCCAGCACCTGCGCCATCGGCACGCCGCGGGCGAGCGTGTGGGCGTGGCCGCGATAGGTGCAGAAGCTGAGATCGCCGGGCTCCATCGCCGCGGCGAAGCCCGCCGCCACCGCCTCCTGGCCGAGCGACAGATGGCTTGTGCCCTTGACGAGGTTCTGCAGGAAGAGCTCGTAGGCGCGCTGCTCGCAGTCGCGGATCTCGACTTGCAGGCGGTAGAGCTCGAGGCGCTTGTCCGCGCCGATGTCGTCGTTGTGGCGCTCGACCGTCTCGTGCTGCGGGCGGGTTTTCATCGTCCCTCCAGGGCCGGCGGCGCGCCGGGCCGACGAGCGCCCGTCGCCTCCGCCCTTCTTCTTTGTTTGCAAGCGGTTGGTGCACGATGCCCGGCGCCTCCGCCGAGTTCAATCGCGCAACGGGGTCTGGACACGGGCGAAGCGCGGTCCTATATGTGCCGTCCCCCTACCGGCGGCGCTTTCCGCGGCTTCGGGCGATGCCAGGCGCATGGTTGACATGCGTTCGCCATCGGCCCTTGTGGAAGGGTGTTGACGGTTTTGGCGGATGCGCTTATAAGCGCGGGCTTTTGTTTTGGTCTTTGACATTGTTGAGAGGGAGAAGGGATGCGCAGGCGGCGGCGCTGTTGGTGCCGTTTGTCCTGTGCATTTTAGGAAGTCAATTCCGAGAATGCGTAGTTCGTACGGTGGCCGGGCTTGGTCGGTTCGGGACCCTTGAGGGTTTGGGACGGATCGAGGCTAAGGTGAGAGTTTGATCCTGGCTCAGAACGAACGCTGGCGGCATGCCTAACACATGCAAGTCGAACGCGTGGAGCAATCCACGAGTGGCGCACGGGTGAGTAACGCGTGGGAACCTGCCCTGGAGTGGGGGATAACCGAGGGAAACCTCGGCTAATACCGCATACGTCCTGAGGGAGAAAGATTTATCGCTCTGGGAGGGGCCCGCGTCGGATTAGCTTGTTGGTGGGGTAACGGCCCACCAAGGCGATGATCCGTAGCTGGTCTGAGAGGATGATCAGCCACACTGGGACTGAGACACGGCCCAGACTCCTACGGGAGGCAGCAGTGGGGAATATTGGACAATGGGCGCAAGCCTGATCCAGCAATGCCGCGTGAGTGATGAAGGCCTTAGGGTTGTAAAGCTCTTTCGGCGGGGACGATGATGACGGTACCCGCAGAAGAAGCCCCGGCTAACTTCGTGCCAGCAGCCGCGGTAATACGAAGGGGGCGAGCGTTGTTCGGAATTACTGGGCGTAAAGGGCGCGCAGGCGGCGCCGGAAGTCAGGCGTGAAAGCCCCGGGCTCAACCTGGGAATGGCGCTTGATACTCTGGTGCTGGAGTTCGGGAGAGGAGAGTGGAATTCCCAGTGTAGAGGTGAAATTCGTAGATATTGGGAAGAACACCGGTGGCGAAGGCGGCTCTCTGGACCGATACTGACGCTGAGGCGCGAAAGCGTGGGGAGCAAACAGGATTAGATACCCTGGTAGTCCACGCCGTAAACGATGTGTGCTAGACGTTGGGGGGCCTAGCCCTCCGGTGTCGCAGCTAACGCTTTAAGCACACCGCCTGGGGAGTACGGCCGCAAGGTTAAAACTCAAAGGAATTGACGGGGGCCCGCACAAGCGGTGGAGCATGTGGTTCAATTCGACGCAACGCGAAGAACCTTACCAGCCCTTGACATGTCCCGTATGGGGTCGAGAGATCGGCTTCTTCAGTTCGGCTGGCGGGAACACAGGTGCTGCATGGCTGTCGTCAGCTCGTGTCGTGAGATGTTGGGTTAAGTCCCGCAACGAGCGCAACCCTCATCTTCAGTTGCCATCGGGTCAAGCCGGGCACTCTGAAGGAACTGCCGGTGACAAGCCGGAGGAAGGCGGGGATGACGTCAAGTCCTCATGGCCCTTATGGGCTGGGCTACACACGTGCTACAATGGCGGTGACAGAGGGACGCGAAGGGGCGACCCTTGGCCAATCTCGAAAAGCCGTCTCAGTTCGGATTGTTCTCTGCAACTCGAGAGCATGAAGCTGGAATCGCTAGTAATCGCGGATCAGCATGCCGCGGTGAATACGTTCCCGGGCCTTGTACACACCGCCCGTCACACCATGGGAGTTGGCTTTACCCGAAGGCGGCGCGCCAACCCGTCCAGGAAACTGGGAGGGAGGCAGCCGACCACGGTAAGGTCAGCGACTGGGGTGAAGTCGTAACAAGGTAGCCGTAGGGGAACCTGCGGCTGGATCACCTCCTTTCTGGATGATCGGGGCAGGCTTGGGCCGAGACCGCGGTGCAGACCGGGGTCGGGGCCAAGTTCCCCGGAAAATCCATCAGCGGATCGCGCAGGCGGTCCGTGTTCTGAGCGCGGGTCGCACCGCGATCCGCGTCTGGCGTCGCCGTCCGCGCATCCCTTCCCCGATCGCCTTTCCCCCGATCGCCGTCTGCGATCCGCCGCCGGTGCTGGGCTGCGGCGCCGCGATCGGGCGCGGCGCGGCGGGGCTAGTAGCTCAGTTGGTTAGAGCGCGCGCTTGATAAGCGTGAGGTCGGAGGTTCAAATCCTCCCTGGCCCACCAGCGGCGCGGAGCGCTGAGCGGCCCGGGTCCTTGCAAGCGCGGCGCAAGCGCGGCGCGCGCCGGGGGTGTAGCTCAGTTGGGAGAGCGCCTGCTTTGCAAGCAGGAGGTCGACGGTTCGATTCCGTTCACCTCCACCACGCGCGCCCCGGGGCATCCGGGGCCTGGGCAGGGCGGGATCGGGCGACGCTTTATTGCCGGTTGGGGCGATGGTCCCGGGCCGGCGGGTTCTTTGACAGGGTGAAGAGGGAGTGAGAGGTGGAAGCCGTTACGCCGGCGGTGCCGGTTTGTGAGGGCTTCCAAGAGAGTGTCTTCATGCGAGGCTTTGTGGTTTGCGGGGCTTGTCCCTGCAAGCGACGGGTTTTGCGATCAAGCGTCAAGGAAGGGCATCTGGTGGATGCCTTGGCACTGAGAGGCGATGAAGGACGTGGCACGCTGCGAAAAGCCAGGGGGAGATGCGAGCGATCGTTGATCCCTGGATCTCCGAATGGGGCAACCCATCCCGGGCTTGACCCGGGATATCCCGGACCGAATCCATAGGTCCGGGAGGCAAACCCGGCGAACTGAAACATCTCACTAGCCGGAGGAAAGGACATCAACCGAGAACTCCGCGAGTAGTGGCGAGCGAAAGCGGACCAGGCCAGTGGCCGTGCGTTGCGTTACCAGAACCGTCTGGAAAGGCGGGCCGAAGCGGGTGAGAGCCCCTTATGGGAAGACGCGGCATGCGGTCCTCGAGTAGGGCGGGACACGTGCAATCCTGTCTGAAGATGGGGGGACCACCCTCCAAGCCTAAGTACTCCTCAGTGACCGATAGTGCACCAGTACCGCGAGGGAAAGGTGAAAAGCACCCCGATGAGGGGAGTGAAACAGTTCCTGAAACCGGATGCCTACAAGCAGTCGGAGGGTCGGGAGCCAGGAACCAGGGTCCGGGGTCGCACGCATCAAGCGGCGGCGGCGGGCGCTGGTTCCTGGTCCCCGGTCTGACGGCGTACCTCTTGTATAATGGGTCAGCGAGTTGGTCTCGGCAGCAAGCTTAAGCCGCTAGGCGTAGGCGCAGCGAAAGCGAGTTTGAAGAGGGCGAATGAGTTGCCGGGATCAGACCCGAAACCGGGTGATCTAGCCATGGGCAGGTTGAAGGTGGGGTAACACCCACTGGAGGACCGAACCCACTACTGTTGCAAAAGTAGGGGATGACCTGTGGCTAGGGGTGAAAGGCCAATCAAACTCGGAAATAGCTG